>CBIHOV010000003.1:0-387431 GCA_966211765.1 uncultured Paraflavitalea sp. | reverse complement strand
GTGTTTTAAAGGTCAGCTTATTTACGACCTTGACACAGTTTAATTTACAGTCTCGAGAACACCCCCATTTGACACATGGTTGACACATGGATGAGGCCACCTTCGTACAAGTTTTGAGCCTGTCAGTCATTTAAAAGGGAGCTGCTGCCCACATTGACATGACGGTGATCCATAAAATGTTCAGAATGAATGTTTCTGCAATCAGGCAGCATTTAGCCCTGGCGTCTGTGGATAATAAGGCGGCGAATGTCTAATTTATTTAGCAATTTGTGCGTATTTTAGCTAAATAAGTTAACACTCCTTAGTAGCACACAAATGGCAAATATTGAGATCACCGGTAAGGGCATTCAGCGCGTACTCAGCAAGTTTGATTACAAACAAGCGATCGCCGAATATATCTGGAATGGCTTTGATGCAAAAGCCAATACAGTAGAGTTGAATTATGAATCGAATGACCTGGGCTTTGTCTCCAAAATAGAAATTATCGACAATGGCTATGGCATCAATCGTGAACAACTGGCCGAAAAGTTCTCCCCCTTCTTTGATTCACAAAAAGCCATTGAAATAGAATCGCCCAAGAATACATCTGCTGTGCATGGTAAAAATGGCGTGGGCCGACTTACCTTTTTCAAATTTGCTTCAGAAGCCATCTGGCATACGGTATACGAAGAACGGAAAAAACGGTATGAGTATTTCATCAATATCAAGTTTGAATCCATCAACAAATACAATAGCCCCGATTCAGGTGTAAGGGAGGTGAAAAAGAAAACCGGTACTGCCGTAACCTTCTACAATATCCTGCCCGATATACTGGATACCAACCTTAATGAAGAATTAACGGATTTCCTTTGTCTTGAATTTGGCTGGTACCTCGAACTGAACAAACAAAACGGGTATGCATTGGTGATCAACGGGGTTCCCCTGGATTATTCAGCCATTATCGGCGACAAACACCGGTTTATGCTCAACCATGCCGACAGCGGCCATGAATTTGAAGTAAAGTATGTACGATGGAACGCAAAGATCAATAAAGAGTTTTCGAAATATTACTACATCGGGTCCGATAATATTGAACGGTACAAAGAATTCACTTCCCTGAATAATAAAGGCGATCACTTTTACCACAGCGTGTTCATCAAGAGTACTTATTTCGATCAGTTCAGGTTCAAAAGCAATAATACCGATCCGCAATTGACATTTATAGGCAGCACGCGGATCGACCCGGTCTTCCGGTTTTTGCACAAATGGTTGGCTGCTTATTTGTTGGACAAACGCAAACCTTATCTTAAAGTATATACCGATATTTTGATCAACCAGTACGAACAGGACAAGATATTCCCGGTGTTCAGCGACAATCCATGGGATGTGCACCGAAAAACCGAGTTGGAAAACCTGGTGCGGAATCTCTATGAAGTGCAGCCCAAAATATTCCTCAACCTCAATACCGAGCAGAAGAAGACTTTTGTACGCCTGCTCAACCTGCTGCTGGATAGCCTGGAGCGTGACAAGCTCTTTGATATCCTCGATGGGGTGGTAGAGCTTTCCCATGAAGAAAGAAAGCAGATGGCGGCCATTATCAAAGTCACCCGGCTTTCTCACGTCAACCATACCATCCGTCTCATAGAAGACCGCTATAAGACCATCGATACGCTCCGCGACCTGATAACGCGCAAAGAATTAAAGGCCAATGAAAGAGATCATTTGCAGAAGTTGGTAGAAGCCCATTATTGGATCTTTGGAGAACAATACCACCTGGTTACCGCTGCTGAGCCCAAGTTTGAGGAAGCCCTCAAGCGCCATCTTCATTTGTTGCGGGGCGAAACAAAAGTGCGGCCCATTGAGCATGAAGATAAGTACCGGGAAATGGACATCTTCCTTTGCCGGCAGGATGTGCTCACCAATGAGATAAAGAACATTGTGGTAGAATTGAAACACCCTGCTGTAAAATTGGGAGAATCTGAATTGGCGCAGGTAAAAAAGTACATGAACGTGATCATGAACGAACCGCAGTTTAATGGCAACAATATGAGCTGGGAGTTTTACCTGGTAGGTGCCGACTTCAATAGCAAAGGAGAAATAGAGGCCGCCCTCGACAATGCCAGGCCCCATGGCGAAAAGTCACTGGCTTTTAAAACCGGCCAGTACAAGATCTTTGTAAAGAAATGGAGCGAGATCATCAATGACTTTGAGATGAAACACAAATTCCTCAACGATAAATTGCAGTTGGAAAGAAAACTCCTGAATGAAGTGCATGCTTCCGCCGACCAGGCTTTGAAATCGACTACTGCCAATAGCGCTGCTATTCAAAAGCAGATCATTTAAGTGTATTGAGAACCCCTTTAGAGTTTGTCCCGCTACAAGCGGGCTACTGCTTTGTAGCGCATCGTGTCAAATGTGTATTTTGACCCCATAGGGGTCACCGCTTTGTAGCAAAATCGAAGCAAAAGATCTTTTGGCCCCATAGGGGCCATCCTCTATCAAAGCACCTGGTATTTCCTGATCACCCAAAACAGGTTGTACAGTATAAAGAAGATCACCAATACTGCATGAAACCGTTCATTCCGCGAGCGGATGGCCAATATACACAACAACACATGAATGGCTATCCTGACAATATATTCCGTGCCCAATTCATGGTAATGGTCAACGCCTTTCAGGAGCGTGTCGCCCACATCAAATAAGAAGGAAATACCAAGGAAGGAAAAGAACCAGGTCTTCCTGGAATAAAAATAATCCTTGTACCCTTCATACTCTTTCATATCGTCGGGGAAGAGCAGAGAGCATATAATATAGTATACAACAACGAAGCAGATGATAAACAGGTATGACCCGAAGCTCCAGGCCGATACCTTTTTCAAGAGGATCTCCCACCACCAGAAATCCAGCAAAGAGAGGAAGATAAAGCCCACCCAGGCCAGGTGCACCCAATACAATCGTACTTTGGTAGGGTGCTCAATCAGTTTGGCTACGCCTTTCAATAGGGTGGCCACACTCAGGCTGACGATGATGCTCATGAGCATCCGGATGTGGAAAAACTGATCCATTAAGATTGATTTTAAATGACCTGTAGGCAACAGGATAAACCTGCGATCATACAATTTAATGAATCAATAGCATTTAATAAAAAGCAATATGTATTGCGTGTTATTAATAGTCAACAGGAAATGTAAGGATGATATTATTGCTTCAGCAACAGGTCAATCTCATCATTGAATTCTTTTACAAACTGGTCGTAATATTTCCCCGTGGCGGGACCGGTATAGCCTGTATGTATCCTGGCCACCTTTCCTTTTTTGTCAATAAAGATTAGGGTAGGGAAGGAGAGGAAGTTATTGAGTGCAGGTAAAGAAGTAGCCACAAATTGTTTGTCAGCAGGACCAGCTATTACCTGGTCGAATTGAATATCATATTTTTTACGGGAGCGCCCCAGCGCTTTGCGTACAAAAGCAGTATCCGTTTGCCGCTCATAATGAAGCGCGATGGCTTCTACGCCTCTGCGGGCATTGGCTTTGTACCAGGGCGCCAGGAAAGCCGTTTCGTCCATGCAATTGGGGCACCAGGTGCCGGTGATCGTAACCACCACCACTTTGTTTTTGTATTTCGCATCACTCAGCGATCGTTTATTGCCATCTACATCCGGGAAAGAGAAATCAAAAGAAGTATAACCTTCTTTAAGCGTGGTAAGCGTATAAGCGTCGGGCAATGCAGCCTTTTCGTTGGGAATGCCGGTAAAATGCTGTCCGCCCCGGGTGCCTGCTTCTCCGGTGAGTTGACCTTGCGGATCAAAACTGCCTTTATAATATCCCGGACCGGAGCCAATAAAGGAAGAGAGATAAAAGCTGTTGCCTTCTACAATACCTTCCAGGTAGCGTGAGTCGCCCGTTACCCGGAGAAAGCTGGCTTGCAATTTTTTGCCTTCCTGTTTAAACAGGCCAACCGCTTTTTCTTCCTTGCCATTTTCTGATTTGAATACAATGTCATAAGTGCCTGAAATATTAGCAGAGGGGGCAACGCCTGTTTCCTTAAAGCGATAGTTTTTACCGGGTTCTGCAGTAAGCGGCGTGGGCGTGCCCCGTTTGTCCTGTCTCCTCAATACGCCCGACAAGCTATTGTTATCAATTTTAAAGGCCAACTCGTTGTCATACTGATCCAGGAAAACAAACAACGAATCCCCTGTTTGTTGAACCCGGCCTCCTGCATATTTTTCTTCACCATTCAGAAAAAAGACGGTGGTATCTCCTTTTTCAGATCGCCGTATCTCAAAGTTGAAAGGTATTTCTACTTCCGGGCGGGCAGCAAAAGCGCCTCTCCAGCTGCCGATAGGGGAGAACTTTACAGCTGCTGCTGGCCCATCATGTTTCTTCTGCAGTTTGATATTGTATTCATTGCCGCCTGCCAGTTTTACTTCCTTCGTTTCGAACTCACTGTGGCTGAATACCAGCACGGAATCTTTCTCCGTCACCGGTATATAATAAATGCCATCTGCCTGTGATCCCGATACCCGGTTGGTGCCTTTTACAGCAATCAGTACGCCTTCCAGCGGGCTGGTATCGTCATCAGCTGTAATAGTACCGGTGATGGTGCGGTCTGCATGCTGCGACCAGGCAGCCTGTGTTATAGATGCTGTCAACAGCAGTAGCAGGAGGGATTTGTGTAGCATAGTTTTCAGGATGGTTAATAGTCTACTAAAAATATAGACAAAGGTAAAGAATTATTTGGATCATGTGGAAATATGATTTTACATTTGTCTACTTATAAAGTGGACTAAGTAGCAGTCTGCCATCAAAACTATCAACTATTATGAAACTAAGTATGCGTAAAGGCTCCCTCAACCTCCTTGTTTATTCTGCTCCATTTATTACCTGTTCTGGTGTTCCTTTGTCTTGTACATGCACCTGTTGTTGTTAAGTTACTAACCTCTCCGACTATATATCTTCATCAACGCCTCTCATCAGGGTTTGCTTACGAAATAGCTCAGCATTTTTTTATCTATTAAATTATTGTCATGAACCTAAGATCAGTGTTTTTGACAATGCTGGTTATTGTGCTAAGCGCAATTGTCACCATTGCACAAACATCTCCCCGCATTATTTCAGGTATTGTAAGGTCAGAAGACCAGTTGCCATTAGGCGGCGCCAGCATTACAGCCAAAGGCAGTAACCAAGGCACATCCAGTAAAGGTGACGGCTCCTTCAAACTGGAGCTTACCGGCAATCAAAACGTTATTGTGGTATCGTTTGCAGGATTCGAACCGCAGGAATTGGATATTACTGGTGATAAAGCACTCAGTATCGTACTAAAAAGATCCCTGGCACAATTGGAAGATATTGTCATTACAGGTTACAGCACCCAGAAGAAGCGCTTTATTGCCGGCGCCATCACCACCGTGAGCGGCGACGAAATCAAGAATAACCCTGGAGCCGGTTTCAATCAATTGTTACAAGGAAAGGCAAGCGGTGTGCAGGTGCTGGCCAATTCAGGTGTGGCAGGCGGTAGCATCACCTTTCGCATCCGGGGCAATAACTCCATCAATGCCAGCAGCGATCCCTTATACGTGATTGATGGCGTATTTGTAAGCAATGCCGAGACCATACAAACAGGCCTTGGCCAGCAGCAACCGACCAATCCCCTGGCCACCATCAACCCTTCAGATATTGAAAGCATTACCATCCTTAAAGATGCCAATGCCACCGCCATCTATGGATCACTAGGCGCCAATGGCGTGGTGATCGTTACCACCCGCCGTGGCAAACAAAATACCAAAGCAAAGATCAGTTTGAATACTTACCAGGGTTGGGCGGTAGCCGTTAAAAAACTGAAAGTAGCAAATGGGGTCGAAACAGCTAAGCTGGCAAATGAGTCGCGCTTAAATACAGCTATCGACAATGGACAGGATCCCAATACAGTGGTGTTGCCTTTCCCCAATCCGGATACGTTGAAAACCTACGACCGGTTTGCCGATCTGTACCGTACGGCCCGCACGTCCAGTTATGAACTGTCAGCACAGGGAGGCTCAGAAAGAAATACCTACTATGCCAGTATCGGTTATCTCAAACAGGAGTCGGTGGTAGCGCCCTCCAATTTCGAGCGCCTTACTGCCCGGCTGAACTACGATAATAACCTGTCCAGGAAGTTAAAGCTCGGTACCAGCATTGGTCTCACCCGCACCTTCCGCAATGTAAGCAGCAATGACAACAACCCGCAGGGCGTAGTAAACTCGGCATTGTTTGTACGTAGTTACCTGCCTATTTACAATGCCAATGGCACCTATGCCCGGTATGGCAGTTTCGATAATCATATTGCTCTCATCAATCACCTCGACAACAAGGCGATTGGCTGGCGCATTATTGGCAATGCCTTCCTGGAATATTCTTTTTTGCCTGAGTTGAAATTGCGCAGCAGCTGGAGTATTGATAAGGCCGATGAATCCGAGAATAACTATGCCAGTACGCTTATCAGTGCGGGCATATCTTCCAATGGCTCGGCCAATGCTTTTGAAACCCACAACCTCGTGTTGCTGAATGAACAGGTACTTACCTATATTAAATCTTTTGGAAAGGATAAGCAGCATTCTGTGAACGCTTTAATTGGCAATACCATCAGCACCACCATCAATGAACTTACATCTGCTTCCGGTACCGGTTTTCCCAGCAACAATATTACCGCTATATCCGGCGCCTCTATCCGGTCCGGTTCCTCTTCCAAATCTACCGCCAAACTGGCCTCTTTCTTTGGAAAAGCAAGCTATACCTATAATGATAAATACACCCTGGATGCCAGCCTGCGGGCCGACGGTTCATCAAGGTTTGGCGCCAATAACCAATGGGGTTATTTCCCATCGGGTGGCATTACCTGGCGTGCCGGGCAGGAAGAGTTTATTAACGACCTCAATTTATTTGACGACCTGAAAGTGCGCGCCAGCTACGGCTTGACCGGCAACCAGAATGGTATTGGGCCTTATGCTGCAAAAGGTTTATGGGGCTCCGGTTCCAATTACCTGGAGATAGCGGGTACATCGCCATCCCAACTGGCCAATCCCGACCTTACCTGGGAAACCACCCGCCAGTTTGATGCAGGTATTGATTTTACCGTACTCAACAAACGCCTCAGCATTAGCCTCGATTATTATTATAAGCATACCTACGATCTGTTGCTGAATGTACCCGTGCCCAACCGCTTAGGGTTTAGCTCCCTGTTGCAGAACTATGGCACTGTCAGTAATAAAGGGCTGGAAATAAGTGTACACAGCACCAATATCAATACTCGCTCATTTGTATGGACCACCGATTTCAATATATCCTATAATACCAACCGCATTGAAAAACTGGCATCGGATATCAGCCTGGGTGCATCCGGAAGAAATATTTCCATACTCAGGCAGGGATATGCTGTCAACTCCTTCCAGCTCTACAAACAATTGTATGTAGATCCTCTAACAGGCAATGCTGTATATGATGATGTGAACAAGGATGGCCTCATTACCAGTGCCGACCGGCAGATCGTAGGCAACGCCCTGCCAAAGTATTCCGGTGGATTGACGAATAATATCTCTTATGAAAACATCGACCTCAACTTCTTTATCTATTTCCAGCAAGGCAACAAGATCATGGACATGAACGATTTCTTCATGATACATGGAGGCGCACAGGCCAATATTGGTTTTGTGCCCAGGCAACTGCAGCGCTGGCAAAAGCCAGGCGATATCACTGATATTCCCAAGCTTACTACCTATCTCTACAGCCCCAATCAAAATGGAGGCGCCTCCAATAACTATGGCGGTGCTGTAGCCAATTTAAGCAGCCGCTACCTGAAAGATGGTTCTTTTGCCCGCCTGAAATCCTTGTCCGTAGGATATAATTTTCGTGGCAATTGGTTAAGTCCAATAGGGATCAGCAACGCACGTCTCTATGTACAGGCCACCAACCTGTTCACCATTACCAACTATTCCGGGCCCGATCCCGAGGTTAGCTCACAAAGTGGCAATCAGAATACCGCCGGGTACGACTGGGCCACGGTGCCACAGCCCAAAACGGTACAGGTGGGGCTGACGGTTAGCTTTTAATAGTTTTTCAATCAAAAAGTATTTACGATGACACGTTCTTATATGATCTTATTGTTGGCAGGCGTTTTGTCTTTATCCGCCTGCTCAAAATTCCTGGAGGAAAATCCCAATAATGCGATACCCTCGGTAGATGCTATTACAGATGCCGGTACTGCCAGGGCTGCCATCACAGGCGCTTATGATGCCTTGCAGGGATATTATGCAGCCAACTATCCCACCCTTGGTACCATCACGGCCGATAATGTCATTTTTTTTGGTACCCTGAGCCAGTACCTGCAACTGGACCAGAATGCCATACCTACAGATAATGTTACTACCGTTGCTGCTTATCAAGGCATCTATAAAACCATCAACTCGGCCAATAGTGTAATTGCTGCTGTGCCGGCTGTGAAAGATCCCTTGCTCACCCAGGAGGAAAAAAATAAAATACTGGGCGAAGCCTATTTTCTTCGGGCTATCAGCTATTTCGACCTGGGCAGGGGCTGGGGCGGCGTACAATTGCAATTGAAACCTACCACCACGGTGGGTGATGCAAAAGGTATCAAGCGCAGTACACTCGATCAAACCTACGACCAGGTACTGACCGATCTTACAGAAGCTGAAAAACTACTGCCCGAAGATGCTACTACCCGTAATCGTGCCCAGAAAAGTACCGCGCGTGCTTTACGGGCCAGACTGCATTTGTACAGGAAGCAATGGCCGGAAGCCGAGCAGTACGCTTCGCAGGTGATCAGTAATACCGCCAAATATGAATTAATTCCCTATAAATCCTTCTTCACGGCCCCATTCCTGAGCAGGGAATCTGTTTTTGAATTAACTTTCTCTGCCAATGACCGCAACTCTTTCTGGAACCTATGGTACCCCAGCTCGGCAGGAGGTCAGTATACGCTGAAACCTTCCGACGCAATCGTGGCAAAACTGAATAACCCGGCCATTGGCGGCGCCAGGAATAGTCTGATTGCCGGTACCGGCAACACGGTGTATGGCGTGTTGTACAATACCAGTTCTACCAACACCGATCCCGCTTACCTCATACGTTTATCAGAATTATACCTGATCCGTGCCGAAGCCCGTGCGCAACAAAATAAGTTGATCGGAACCGACGGAGCCATTGCCGACCTCAATGCCGTAAGGGCCAGGGCCAATGTGGTCGCCACGGCAGCTGCTACAAAAGATGCCGTATTGCTGGCCATAGAAGAAGAGAACAGCGTGGAGTTTGCATTTGAAGCACACCGCTGGTTCGACCTCGTGCGTACTGAAAGAGCGGGTGTAGTATTAGGATTGACCAATAAGAATTACTGGTTATTTCCCTTGCCCTATTCTGATGTATTGTCCGATCCCGACCTGGAAGGAAAGAACAATCCTGGGTATTAAGCTATCACAACGCAGAGGTGACACCTTTCGCTTTCGTCGCATAGGAAAGGTGTCACCTCTTATCTAACAAGCTCATAAATCAAATTCGATATGCACCTGACACAAGTAAAGAACACGCTCCTTATTTTGCTGCTAACAGCCGCCTGGCTCACCGGGCAGGCCCAAAATGAATACTACTTCAATAAGTCGGAAACATTTGATCCAAAGATCCCTACACCCCAGCAGTTTTTGGGATACCCCATAGGCTCTCATTATACCCGGCACGACCAATTGATCGCTTATCTGAAAGAATTATCCAGGGTGAGCGATAAAGTGCACTACCAGGTGATCGGTAAAACCTATGAGCTGCGCGACCAGGTGATCATCACCATCACCGCGCCGGAAAACTATGCAAGGCTGGAAGCCATCAGGCAGGAACATGCCGGCCAGCCCGATCCGGCAAAACCTGCTTTACCAGCCAGCGCGCCTGTTATTGTGTTGTTGGGTTATAGTGTACACGGTAATGAAACATCCAGTGGCGAAGCCGCTTTGCTCACAGCCTATTACCTCACAGCAAGTCAGGGCGAAGCCACGCAGAAATGGCTCAAGGAAGCCGTGGTATTTATTGATCCTTCACTCAATCCCGACGGAAGGGACAGGGCAGCCAATTGGCACAACGCCTATAAGTCTTTTCCCAATACCGCCGATCCTGCCGATAAAGAGCATATCGAAGCATGGCCCAATGGCAGGACCAACCATTACCTGGCCAATCTTAACCGTGATTGGCTCAGTGCTACGCAAATAGAAAGTCAGAACAGGTTGGAATTCTTTCACCAATGGTATCCCAATGTGCACATCGATTTTCATGAAATGGGGGCCAACAATACCTATTATTTCGAACCCTCTCCCAAACGTACCCAAAGTCCCATTGTTCCCCAGGCTTCCTATGATTTTAATACTACCCTCGCAAAATATCATGCGGCAGCATTGGATAAGATCGGTTCATTGTATTTTACCAAAGAACAGTTTGACAATCTCTCGCCCATTTATGGATCTACCTATCCCGATTTCTTTGGCGCCGTGGGTATCACATTCGAACAAGGTGGTTCCCGTGGACTGGAGCAGGAAACAGAAACCGGTGTGATCACTTTTCCCTTCACCATCCGCAATCACCTGGCTACCGGTATTGCTACCGTTAAAGCCGCCGTGGAAGAAAAGAAAGGACTCTTTAATTTACAGAAGGAGTTTTTCAGATCTGCCGTAGAGCAGGGTAGGGCATACACCAGCAAAGCATTTGTTTTTGGCGACAGCAGGGATCAATCCCTCTCCAGGTCTTTTCTGTCTTTGTTGTTAAAGCACCGCGTAAAAGTATATGAATTGAGCGGCGACCTTACCCAGGAAGGCAAGAAATTTGAAAAAGGAAAAGCCTGGATCGTTCCGTCTGATCAGCCAAACTTCCGCATTGTGCATTCCATCTTTGAAGAGACCGCAAGGTTGAACGATAGCCTTTATTATGATAATACTTCCTGGAGCCTCATTCATGCTTATGGTTTACAATATGCAAGGTTGGCAGCGGCTCCGGCTTCAAAAGGTGCAGCTGTTACCAGTTTGCCCGCAGGAAAAGGAACTGTAGTGGGCGGTATTGCCAGTTACGCATATCTTATTAGCTGGAGCGAATACAATGCCTCCAAAGCTTTGTATTACCTGTTGAGCAAAGGGGTAGTGGTGAAAGCTGCCCACAAGCCGGTTACCATACAGTCTTCTGGTGGAGTAAAAGAATTTGGTTATGGCAGCCTGGTGATCCCTGTAGCCTTGCAAAATATCCCTGCCGATAGTTTATTCGCATTCGTGAAGCAGGCTGCAGAAAAGGCAGCTATTGAGGTGTACGGAACAGCTACTGGTTTTAGTACCGATGGCATTGACCTCGGTAGCAATAACGTCAAAGCCGTGCAGAAGCCGCGTGTAGCTGTAATAGCTGGTACAGGTACCAACTTCGAGGAAGTGGGACAGGTTTGGTTCCTGTTGAACCAGCACCTCGATCTGCCGGTTACCAAACTGGATGTAGCCTCCGTAGGCCGGGCCGACCTGAACCGTTACAACAATATCATATTGGTGAGCGGTAATTACAATGGCCTTGATAAAAATGCAGTGGCAAGATTGAAAAACTGGGTGGAAGAAGGCGGTACATTGATCGCTTTTAAGAATGCGGCAGAATGGGCCATTCAGCAGGAGATCATTAAAGAGAAACTTTTTATTGATTCTTCCGCCATCAAGGGTACCAATGAAAGAATTGATTATGTGCTGCAGGATGTGACCGAAGGAGCAAGGCGTATCAATGGCGGTGTGTTTGTGGGCGATATAGACATTTCAAATCCCATTGCATTTGGTCTTACCAGTCGCAAGATCTTCTTTACCAAGAACAGCCAAACCATTTTACAACCCAGTCGCAACAAATATGCTACCATTGCAAAATATGCGGCCGATTCTTATGTAGGTGGTTATGTTTCCAAGAAGAACATTGTCCGTATCAATAATACCGCTGCTATTTTGATCAGCCAGGCAGGCAGCGGTAAAGTGGTGTCCTTTGCTGATGATCCTTCCTACAGGAGCTATTGGCATGGAACCGACAGGCTTTTGCTGAATGCTATATTTTTTACATCCGGTATTCAATTAGGCTTCGGTGCTAATGTTGGCGCGGAGCACGAAGAAGAATAGTACTATTTATCAGTGTAATTCAAAACGGCCTGTGATTTTATCATAGGCCGTTCTTTTTGCGTTAAAATAGCTTACTCAATAGCTGTTTTTGTTGTACCGGTTACGGGTATTTTATTGAATATTCGTTATTATGAATAAACAGGAGAATGTTTCCCGCCGCCAATGGTTCGAACGCATGGCCGTTCCTGCCATTACCCTTGCAGGAGCAGGTTTAATAGGAATGCCTGCCACCGCTTCAGCAGCCCCGCAAAACACTGCTCACGATGAAGAGTTGCGCGCCGGCAACACCATATATAATGTAAAGGATTTTGGCGCCAAAGGCGATGGCCAAACCCTCGATACCACTGCTATCCAGGCAACGATTGATGCCTGCCATAAAGCGCAGGGCGGCACCGTGGTGATTCCTGCCGGTGAGTTTATTTGTGGCACCATTGAAATCAGATCGGGTGTTACCCTGCATGTGGCTGCCAATGGGCGTTTATTGGGTAGTAAAAAGCGGGAAGACTATACTGCCGGGAAAGGTATTCCTTCCGGCAATGGCAATATTGTATTTATCTATGCCGTCGGTGCAGACAATATTTCCATTGAAGGCTATGGGACCATCGACGGCAATGGGCTTTCCTTTTATAATGGTAAAGGCGATAATACGGGCCCTGGCCAAAAAGGAGTAGGCGGCAATTTTGATCGGCCTCACCTCATTATATTTTATCAATGCACCCGGTTTCAGGTAAAAGATATCCTGCTTACCAACAGCGCTTACCATTGTTTCCGCATCCTCAGGTGCAAATATGTGCAATTGCACAATATCCGCATCTACAATCGGGTCAATAAGAACAATGATGGGTTTCATTTCAACGATACCCTGTATGTGCACATCACCAATTGCGATGTACAGTGCCAGGACGATGCCTGCGCCTTATTCGGCAGCAATCAGTTTGTCACCATCACCAATTGTAGTTTCAGTACCCGTTGGTCCATCTTCCGTTTTGGGAGCGGTGAAGCACAAAATATTACCATCTCCAATTGCCTTATTTATGACACTTATGGTTGCCCCATCAAGATCAGCTCCGGCAGGGCGAAAATAGAGAACCTGAGTTTCTCCAATATCACCATGCGCAATGTAACCGGCCCCATCGGTATCGGATTTACAGGCAGCAGCAATCAGCCCAACAACAACAACAATAATGCGACAGATACTACGCCTTCCTTTGTACGTAATATCTCGTTTAGCAATATCCGGGCAACGGTGGTAGAGAAACCTGTGAACCACCCTGATATTCATTTCGGTGTAAATGTATTTGACGGAGAACTCAATTCCTGTATTACGCTTAATGGGGTAGGGAAAGTATTCCTGGAAAACATCAGTCTTTCCGACGTACATGTTACCTATGCCGGCGGAGGTACTAAAGAACAGGCGGGCAAAAGAGAAGTGCCCGAATTAAGTGCTGAATATTTTGGTGTATGGGGTACAAAACCTTTTGGCCCGCCGGCCTATGGATTGTATGCGCGCAATGTAAAAGGGTTGAGCTTGCACAATGTGCGTTTCACCTATGAAAAGGCTGATGCACGCCCTGCCATTATCCTTGATAATGTACAGGATGCCAGCATTAATGGTTTGAGTGCCCAGGGCAGCAGCGAAGGTGAATTGTTGCGCTTCGTAAATTCAAAAGATGTGTACCTCACAGGCACCCGCCTGTTGTCGCCTGCCGCTGTATTTCTCCAGGTAGAGGGTGCTGCTTCTGAAAATATTAAAGTAGATGGCGGAGATATCACTAAGGCTGTCAAGCCCCTGGTATTGGATAAAGGCGCTGTTAAAAAAGCAGTGACTATGCGCTCCTGATAGTATAGAGCTGTCAGGTCTCGCAGGTTCAGACCGTGTTTTATTTCTTATCGCTGTTGTTTAAGAAAGGTTTCAATAAGTCGATAGGTACCGGGAAGATGGTTGTTGAGTTGTTTTCGGTGGCTATCTCCCGCAATGTTTGCAGGTAACGCAAAGTGAGGGCGCTGGGTTGACCAGCTAATATCAGCGCGGCGTCGGCCAGCCGTTGGGAGGCCTGATACTCTCCTTCGGCGGCAATTACCTTGCTACGACGTTCCCGCTCCGCTTCAGCCTGTTTAGCCATCGCCCGTTGCATCTCCTGCGGCAGGTCTATCTGTTTTACCTCCACGTTGGAAACCTTCACTCCCCAGGGCTCGGTATTGGAGTCAATGATCTGCTGCAGCTTGTGGTTAATTTTTTCGCGTTGGGAAAGCAGGTCATCCAATTCCGATTGCCCCAACACACTGCGTAAAGTTGTTTGCGACAGTTGGGAAGTGGCTACCAGAAAATTCTCTACTCCTACAATAGCTTTTTGCGGCTCAATGACCCGGAAATATACCACGGCATTTACTTTTATGGAAACATTATCCTGTGTAATGACATCCTGCGTGGGTACATCCATGACCACCGTGCGCAAGCTCACTCTTACCATTTTGTCAACAACAGGGATCAGGAAAATAATCCCCGGTCCTTTTACGCCATTGCCGCCGGTGAGGCGCCCCAGACGGAAAACGACGGCCCTTTCATATTCCCGCAGGATGCGGATAGAATTGGCCAGTAGCAATACAACAAAAAATAGGATCACTACGGTAACTACAGGGAATTGTCCCATATGTTTTTGTTTTGAATTAAGGATCTGTTTTTTCTACGTACAAGGTCAGGTTCCTTATTTCCCTCACCAAAACTTTATCTCCCTGGCTGATCAGGCCTGTTAAGGATACCGCATTCCACACCTCTCCCTGAAATGATACCCTGCCCGCAGGGGCCAGTATATCCAGTGCATATGCGATAGCGCCTATCATGGATTCCCGGCCGGTGGCCACTCTGGCCCTTTGCGCTTTTAATCCCATCCCGACCACAAAAAGGAAAAACAAAGCGGAAACGATGGTGAACGCTATGATAACAGCCCGGGAAATGCTGATCAACTCTAAGGAAGATTGACTCCTGATCAACATAATAGATCCCAGGAACAAGGATACAACACCGCCAATAGCCAATAACCCATGGCTGGCTATCTTGATCTCCAGCAAAAAAAGAATAATGGCAAAAACGATCAGGGCCAGCCCGGCATAGTTAACGGGCAAGGTATGCATCGAATAAAAGGCGAGGATAAGCGCAATGCCGCCAATGATCCCAGGCAGGATCGCGCCTGGGCTGAACAACTCAAACAGTACCCCATACAAGCCCAGCAACAACATGATGTAGGCAATATTGGGATCACTGAGGATATTCAGTATTTTTTCGGCAAAGTTCATTTCGTAGGGCGCTACCCGGGCGCCCTTGGTGTGCAGGGTTACAGTGGTCATACCCACTTCCACCTGTTTTCCGTTGACCTGTTCCAGCAGATCCTGTTCATTGAAGGCAATAAGATCGATCACATGATCCCTCAGCGCTTCCTTTTCTGTGATAGCCACACTTTGGCGAACAGCATTTTCGGCCCACTGCACATTCCGGTTGCGTTTCTCTGCAATGGCCCGGATAAAGGCAGCCGCGTCATTCGTCCCTTTTTCATTCATGATGGAATCTGCTGTTTGCTGCAGGCTAACGGGATGTGCCGCACCGATATTGGTGCCGGGCGCCATTGCCGCAATATGTGCCGCGAGGGTAATAAAAACCCCTGCCGAGCCGGCATGTGACCCTCCCGGAGAAACATACACGATGACCGGTACCGGCGACTCCAGCACACTGCTCACGATTACGCGTGTGGATTGAAGTAGGCCGCCTGGTGTATTGAGATGGATAAGCAGACAGGTGGCTTTTTCGCGATGGGCTTTTTCAATGCCATGACGGATATAGTCTGCGATGACCGGATTAATAGCGCCGTCAATTTTTAAAGAAACAACTGTTTGTGCGGTCAGTATGATCGGAAGGAAGAAGAAGCAATATGGTATAAGATGTTTCACAAAACATCTGGTATGCTATTGTAATATACCAAATTCGGCCCACAATCCCTCCTTTAATCCGCAAACTGTACCGAATGCACCATAGGCAGGTAGTTGTTGATCACCTGCCAGCTTTCGCCTTTGTCGGGGGAGAAGAACAGGTTGCCCGTGGTGGTGCCAAATGCTACGGCATTGCCTGAACTCACCAGGGCATGGCGGTATACGATATCATAACAATTTTCCTGCGGCAGTCCATTCCTGAGTTCTTTCCAGGTCTTGCCGCCATCATCCGTACGGCAAATGCAGAGCGCACCCTTGATAGCAGTGCGTGTTTCATCACTTTTGGCCGGCGCTACCCAGGCCTGGAGCGGATTGTCCTCAGCTACCGTAATGGCAAAACCAAACCGGGCAAGACCTTCCTGCTGACCAATATCTTCCCAGCTTTTGGCGCCATTGGTTGAACGGAAGATGCCACAGTGATTTTGTTGCCACAGGCTGTCCGGGTCGCCAGGCGCAGCTACCAGAATGTGCGGGTCGTGACCAACTTCGGTAGCGGGATCAGGAAGGAAATCGGCCCGTAATCCCTTGTTCCTTACTTCCCAGGTTTGCCCGCCATCCAGTGTTTCAAATACACCGGCGCAACTGATGCCAATATGAATATGATCTTCATTCCTTGGGTCAACTACAATGGAGTGGATGCCAGGCAGATCGCGTCCTCCTCCAAACCAACCATCTTTACGCGTGGGATGGTTCCACAGCGATTCAACCAATTGAAAACTATTGCCTTCATCTTCACTCACAAACAGGCCGCCGGGATCCGTGCCTGCCCATATTTTGGAGGGATATTGTTTGCCGCCATGGGCCATGGCCCATATATACCGCGTAGTGGCCGGCACCCCATCCTTTACTTCGGCTCCCTCCGGGTAAGCGGGCGCCGTTACTTCTTCCCAGCTTTGCCCCCTGTCTTTGGAACGGTGCAGCTTCACACCCCAATGACCATGATCCAGGCAGGCCCACCAGGTACCATTGCGTTGATCAGCATAGGCTATGGAAACAGGCACTCCTTCAAAAGAAAGGTTTTCCGCTTTCCATTGGCCGTTTTGAAAACGATAGGCAATAAACCCTTTTCGGGTGCCTAACAGAAGTGTTTTTTGCATAAAAGATAAGTTGAAGTTTTATCCTCCCGATAATGCCTGCATGATATAGATCTCGCTGCTATCGGAAAACGGATCAGTCAGCGTAGCCCTGTCTTTGATCATCGTTCCATCGATGAATATGTTCACATGCTTACGCAAATGCCCCTGTTCGTCCAGTACATAGCTGCGCACCCCCGGATAGCTGGCTTCCATCTCATCGAGAATGGCAGCCAGCGTATTACCGGTGGCCGGTGTTTGTGTTAAACCCGGGAAGAACCTTTTTAAGGCATAGGTGAATTTGACTGTGGGCATGTCTTACAATTCCTAATTTTTCGGGAACCCTGCATCGGCTTTTACCTCTCTTAATTGCTGTGTATGCCGGTTGGTATGCGCAGCCATGAACAGGATCATCTGGTAACTGTCTAACAGGCCGAACTGTAAGGTAATTACGTGGTTGCGCAGGTCGTCATCGGTCGACTTGACGTAATCAGTCAATTTAACCCTGGCGTTTTGGAAGGAGGCGAGGGCTTCCGTCATTGATTTAAAAGTGGAGTTTTCCGGTTTAAGCGGATCGGAGGTTTGCCGTTTTGTTGACCGGTCTTCTATCATCTTAATCACCTGCTCATCGGTCATTTTTATTTCGCTGCGTTTTTCGGGATTGGCCGGTTGTTTGATCCCGCCTTCTGTCAGTTGCCACAGCATTTGTTCCGTAGTAGCAATGTGTTTAACGCATTCTTCAACACTCCAGCGATCTGCTGCCGGTTTGAATTTCAACTGGGCTTCGCTGAGACCTTTTATTTCCTGTAACAGGTCCTTTTCTGTGGATTGCAATAACTGAATAGCATCCTTTCTTTCTTTTTCCGTAAGACTGCCAGCGGGAATAGCAAAAGCCAGTGCCGCCAGGGCAATAGCAAGAAATAGCATCGTTTTCATACCTAAGCAATTATTAATGAATAATCAGATGGCAAAACTATGATCTTATAGGGGTAGCGATAGGGGGCAATACAGACATATTACAGGGCCGATTCGGACAAAAAACGTCAGTTGTCCTTTCGTAGGGTGGCAGATTAGCGGAGGATATTAAAGATAAGAAAAATTCGGCAGCTACCTATTCATTCGCATAAGGCAATAAGATCCGGCTGGGGTATTGGGTGCTGCTATGTATCGTAGCCGTAATGATCCGCGGGCCATTGGCCGTTTCCTTGCTCACTTCCCCACCAAAACCGTAGTTCTTTTCGAGCGCAGGCGAATTAACGCTTTCAAAGACAAAACGCAATTTATGCCCTTTCTTCACTTGCTTGATGTACAGAAATACCTCTTCAAAATTGTGCAGCGCCACTTCTCCGGTTTTCATCAGTACCGGTTTATCACCGCCTTTCCGATAACGGCTGCGCAATTGAGCACTGGAGATCAAATAATTTTTGCCGCTGGCATCAACCTCATATACCGTAAACTGAAAATCCGCATCCGGCACATTCAATGATAAATACAATTGTGCGGTGAGTTTTCCTGTCAGGATAATGTCCTTCTCCAATGGCTTGCTCTCAAACACCATATTGTAGGCAGAAGACAGGTACAAAGAATCGTCGAATGGCACAGGCCTGGCAAACAGGAACGCAGAATCGATCACCTGGGCAATATCATGGGTATAGGTCAGGTGTTGTGCTTTTACCGGTTTTTGATCATCCAGCAGATACACCGCTTTTCGTTTGGGGTTTGATACCAGCTGGGGCGACAGGTAAAGGCTGAGCGTATCCTTCGTTAGTTTTTGTAAGCTGCTGGTCGACTTCCATTGCCCCGTGCCCGTAACAAAATAGTTCACCTTGTTCTGCAAAAATGCGGGTCTTGCTTTTCCCTTCAACACCCAATCGTACCACCAGATCACATATTTGTAAATGGGTATCTGCGCTTCTTTCTCTATGTCGAGCCCCCGTTGTATAGGGCCGGGTTGCCATTGCGAGCCGCCATGATCATACGGCCCTATCAACAGGTAATGTTGCGATAAGGCCTTGCTGCTGCCATACCGGTGATGTTGATTGTAATAATAAAATGCGCCCAATTGGTCGTCATCATAATAACCCGTAATGGTAAGGATGGGCAGGTCCAGCGTAGCATAATCTTCCCGCTTAGGTAAAATGGATGTCCAGTAATTATCGAGATCAGGATGACTCACCCATTTTTGAAAGAAGGCATTGGGAAGTCCGGCTACGGAATCAAGTTTGGCAAAGGGTAGCCTGTTCTTGTACATCGTATAATTCACTTTGTTCCAGAACTGGTAATCGTTGAACAGTGCCTGGTTCAGGTCCTTTCCGCTCACAAACACCGCCCATTGCAGGATATAGGAATAGAATTGATTGGCCAGGCGCGGAAAGTCGATGCCAAATCCAACGGCTACCATCGGGTTGATGGCTTTCAATGCCGGATGACGTTATTGCTTGCGGATGGCCTGCCATTGTGCAAAGCCCAGGTAAGAGCCACCCGAGGTAACAACCTGTCCGTTGCACCAGGGTTGTTTACTCACCCAATCTATAATATCATAATAATCCCTGGCATCATCCTCATACGGAAAATAGTTGCCTTCGCTTTTGCGCCGGCCACGGCTGTCTACATACACATAGACATAACCATTCGTCGCAAAAACATTCCCCCTGGTGGCTTCATTGCCGCTGGGGTAGGGACTTAAAGAAACCACCGCAGGCACTTTTTCTGTGCTGGTCGTATTGCGGTACACGAATGCGCTGAGTTTAACATGATCCCGCATGGGGATCATCACCGATGCCTCTTCCACCCGCGCTGGCGACAACTGATAAAGCAGTGCCTCCAGTGCTGGCTGGTATTGTTGACGGATATAATAACGGAAATAAAACTCCAACAGGCTATACGCACTGGCGAAAGGCAGCTTTCCATGGGAGAGCTGAAGGGCCTGGTTGATGATGTTTTTTACTTCCGTATGATTTACTTGTACCGAGGCTGTGGTATAACTGCCTTTTTGTGCGTTCACAATATCCCCGCGGAAAGAAGTATCAATGTGGTTGATCACCACTTTGAATTCCTCCTTGAGCACAGCCGCAAAAGCAGCACTTTGATCGTCGGCATGCCGGAGGCAGGCCTTGGCATAGGCTTCATGGATAAGCGCAAAGGGAACCCGGTAGGCAGGAGATGCCTGTAGGGCCCTGCATCGCCTGATGGTTTCCAGGGCGGGCGCGTATTGTAGCAGTAATAGGTCTGGTACTACCTGCAGGGCGATGATATCATAAAGCTCTGCCGAGTCGATGGTATAGTGGCTCATAGCTGCGGAGAGATAAACCTCCAATTCTATTGCTATGTTAGTCACTTCTGTGCGAAGCGCCTGCCCGTCCTGGTAATTGAAACCTTCTGGCAGTGTATAGCTGTACTTTTCAAAATAATCACGGGGAAGTGCAGGCTTTTCCTGCGAAAAGGATGTTAGGGATAGCAGGAAGTGGATCGCGAACAATACAGGTAACCATCTCATAGGTAACAGGTGATTGGTGTAACCTAAATATATCGAATTAAGTTATTCAGCCATCAACTCAAGCCTCCTATCGTACAAACCGGTACGTGCATTTGATTAAAAAGATATTCCTTCCGTCATTGCCGCCAAAGGCGTTGTTAAACAAGCTCTTGGGCAAAGGAGAGTCGAGATCGGAAGCAGCATCAGGTGTATTCCCCTGCGACCATACCAGGTATAGCTCCGAGCCGGGCTTGTATTCCCAGCGTACCACCAGGTTCGAACGGAACTGCACAAAGTTGAAATCAGGTTTGCTGAAACTGTAATCCGAATTGCCGTCAGTATTTTCATCCACATGGTATCGGTCATTACTGAAACTGATCTGGCCAGGATTGAATACAGTGAACCGGGCGTCGTATTTATTAGCCAACGGATCAGATACATAAGCAAACTTGTCATAGAGTGGCCGCGTAATATAAGGCTGCCCATAATATTGAAGCGTAAGATCGGGCGTGATATTAAAGCTTACCCTGCCGGTAAAACGAAGTGTGTTTTGTTTGACCTCCCCCACAATCGTGCGGGTGTTGTTGTTGTATTGTACGGCATCTACAAACTGGTCCTGGCGACGCCAGTAGTGCGAATAGGACCCGCTGATGCTGATCTGCAGCGCATTTACAGGCTGGTAAGTGACCGTAGTATTGATCTCATTGCTTTTGAGCGTATGGTCAAATCCCCAGATATTGAAGAGGTTTAAGTTCACGAACAGCTTTTTTCTGGAGTCGCTGGTTACATAAATATTATGGGCCAAAGCCGGTGGCCGTCGCATGGAAAATGTGCCCCTTAAAGCTGTATTCGAAATGTCGAAAGTGTTCCAGGTCAACCCCGTTCCTGCCTGCCAGTTATTGCGGAAAGTAGCATGCGAATTGAAATTGATTGCCTGGTAAATAAATTGTCCGCCAAAATCCCATTTTGCCCAATGATTATAGTTGAGGCGGGCCGTTCGGAAAAGGAAGAATGGTTTTTGATAATGTACACCTATCCAGGTAAAATGGTTGATCTCGTTCGCCGTGAGCATAAAACCAATATCATTCAATTCCAGTTCGGGTGAACGGAAGGTAAGTCCTGTTTCAAAGCGGAGTATCTGGCCCAGTCTGCCGGGCCGTCCACCGATCTTTCCAAACCGCACCGTGCCGCCCATTCCCGTTAGGGAAGTACGATTACTGTCTACCGCCACTTCAGGGGCGCCGGACCGTTGAAAGAGATGCTCGAACGCAGTTTGCGTATGGAGGATCGCTTCTTTGCTGCCTTGTACCTGGCTGAATACCACATTGCCCCGTAAATACCAGGTGCGGTTTCTCCAGTATTGTAAAAAGTCGAGCCCACCCGAATAAGCGCTGCGGTGCAAAATATCATTCAACCCTTTTTCCCGGTTCACAGCTGTGAAAATGCCCCCGATGATCGTGTTGCCTGAGTGGATGTCTTTTTGCAGCCTGCCTACAAAGTAACTCGTCAACGGTTCTACCAACTCTTTTCTTCTTTCCCCGATATGATCGATCGTGGCCATTTCTCTTTGCGTAATACTTTCCAGCACACCAATACTCCAGCCTTTTTTTGTTTTGCCGCTAAATTTGGCAGCTCCCAGTATAGAGGTATTTTGAGGGTATTTAACATGCTCTCCATTGCTTAGGTTGGGATAACCATGGGGAGATCCTCCCACACGCCTGGAATAAAACAATAGATCAGCATCATAATCGCCACCCGCTTCCGAGCCTGTGAGTTGATAATCAAAAATATTCCGGCTTTCAATAAAGAAGGGCCTCCGTTCTTCAAAGAAATTCTGGAAGCCATCGATGCGCACCTGTGAAGGGTCGGCTTCTACCTGCCCAAAATCGGGATTGATGGTAAAGTCGAGGATAAGGTCATTCGTCACCGCCAGTTTCCCATCCAGTCCGGCTGTCAGTTTTGTATCAAAGCCTTTGGCAAATGGATTGCCCGGTTCTTTTTTGTATTTATCAGCCTGCGCTATCACATAAGGCGCAATCTCTACCTGCCGGTGCATGGGGATATTCTTTAAGCCATGCAGCTCGCCAAACCTGCTTACCCATACGCCTGAGTTTTGCGGTATATGCTGCCAGTACGACCGCTCTTCTTTGCGAAAGAAACGCCGCGTTACCTGCAGTCCCCATACCTTGTCCGGTTCACTGCCATACCGCAGCTGGCTCAGCGGGATCTTTACTTCCGCCGTCCAGCCGGCTTCATCCATATGGGTTTTGGCAAACCAGATCGGGTTCCAGCTTCCATCCCAGTTATTGCCATCGCTCGAGGCAAACTCATCGCTCCGCACCCCCGAGGCCGACAGTGTAAAAGAAAAGGCCGTACGCAGGTCGTGGTAGCTATCTATATTGATCTCGACCCAATCGCCGGGAAACTCATCCCTTCGCCCCATACGTCGTACCACAGAATCGGGCGATGAATCGTATAAGCGATACGCTACATAGAGATATTTTTCGTCGTAAAGGATCTTGAAACCGGTAGGCTGGGAGGGAGGGTTTCCTTCATGGGGCATCCATTGGATAAAATCGCCGCCCCAATCCACTGCATTCCAGGCTTCTTCAGAAGGTATCCCATCAAGGGTGATATTGCCATTTAATGGTTGGGTAAAATATTTCTTTCTGACAATGGAGTCTGCGGGATTGGTTTGGGCCGCAGCCAACAGTGACTTTAACAAAAGGATGTACAAGCAAATGTTTCTCATGGCGTGACAAAGGCGTGGTAAGCCCAATAATACTGGATTGTTGATACATGTCAATAATAAAGTGTAGCAGCGGTTAATTTGTCATGATAGCTGGCCGAACGGCAGGTTGTAACCTACCAACCGGTACAGCGGCGATATTCCCTACCTTTGCAGCACTTTCTATACAATACATGAAAATGGAAAAATTGCCGGGATCAGATATGCATGTTCCTTCCAGGGACACGCTCGAAGTCGAAAGAAAGGTTTTACTGGAACTGGGCAATGATATAACCCAGGTCCGCGACAAAAACGACCTGCTCATCCTTTTTTCAAAGCGCATCAAAAGCCTGTTTTACTTTACCCATACCATCGTTACACTCATCGATGCCAAAGACGAAACCTATTCTGCCTTTTTGCTCGACAATCACGCCTCGCCCATCAGGTCGCACGATCGCTACCAGGAGATGGTTGCTGCTCATTTTTCCCTCAATGAACCCTTCATGCAGGCGGTATTGGCTGCAGATGGCCCCATTTCTTTTTTGCTGGAGGATATCATGGACCACCCCTTAAGCCCTTCTTTTCTCCGTGTTAATTACGAAAAAGGAGTAAGGGAGATTTTAATGACCCGGCTTATGAAAGAAGGAAAGACCATGGGCTTTATTCATATTTATTCCGATAAACCCGGCAGTTTCACCAACGAATTTCGGGACGTTATCTTAGGTATTGCACCCCAGTTATCAGGCGCCGTATCCAACATCATCAAAAACGAAGAGATCCTTAAAAAGGAAAAAGAAAAGTCCTTCCTGCTCGATTTCAGTAGTGCCATCACATCGGTGAGAACGAAGGAAGACCTGGCCGGGGCTGTAAGTGCCGCATTGAACAGGTTAAACCCACAGGGTGGATACATCATTCGCAGGTTCAATGAAGACGGTGCTACCATGAGCCCCTATATCTACGACCTTGGTATTAAAAAAAATGATCCGGCATTTATGAAGGTGCTGGAGAATTTCGGATTGGCGAAATCCAGGTTTCCACTCAACGACGGCATTCAGAACCGCATTCTAAATAGCACCATACCATTATTGTTTAGCGTTGACAGGGAAATACAGCGTGCCGACTCGCCGCAATATTTACGATTCTGGAAGGATATGGGGTACAAGACCATTGTAGGTATCCGCCTGCGCAATGGAGAAACAAACCATGGCATTTTGTTACTGGATATTGATGAGATCAATATCCAGTTATTGCAAGGCATCTGTGCACAAATATCCATCGCCCTGGCCAATATTATGGCCAATGAGCAGATCAGCATCAAACAAGAAGAACAAGCCTTCCTCCTCGATTTCAGCAATGATATTACACAGGTAAGAACGAAGCAGGACCTGCAGAACGCAATTTTCAGGGTACTGGACAAAACGATGCATACGCAACTGGCCATGATCCGGGTGATTGAGGAAGACGGCATCCACCTTTCTCCGTTTATGTTTGACAAGAGTTTGTTTGCAAATGCGACAATGGATTTTGATAAACTGTCAGCTCATAAGATCACCATCGAAGAACCCTATACTGCTCAGGTGCTGGCCAGTAAAGAAGGGGTGATCTTTAATGTTGATGAAGAAATAAAAAGTGGCAATAGTTATGCAAAATTATGGAAGTCAACCGGTCTTAGAAATATGTATGGCCTGCCAATGCGCGTGGGCAACAAAGATATTGGCACCATCTGGTTGTTGGCAAACCGGCTGAGCCAATTGGTGTTGAGAGGCACCTGTTCTCAGATAGCTATTGCCATTGCCAATATACAGGCCAATGAAAAATTGCTGGAGTATAAAAAGCAGCTCGAAGTAGAAAATGATTACCTGAAAGAGCAGATCAAAACCATTTATAATTTTTCAGAGATTATTGGAAGCGGCGAACAGATGCAAAAAGTATATCGCCTGATGTCACTCGTTACAGATTCCAATACCACCGTGCTGGTATTGGGCGAAACAGGCACAGGCAAGGAACTCATCGCCCGGGCTATTCACAATGCTTCGCCCCGCAAAGACAAACTGATGGTAAAAGTCAATTGTGCTGCCATGCCAGCCAATTTGATCGAAAGCGAATTGTTTGGTCACGAGCGCGGTGCGTTTACCGGCGCTATTGACAGGCGCATCGGAAAGTTCGAGTTGGCCAATCACAGTACCCTGTTTCTCGATGAGATTGGTGAAATGCCGCTGGAAGCCCAATCGAAACTGTTGCGTGTCATCCAGGAACGTGAACTGGAAAGGCTGGGTGGCAAACAAACCATCAAAGTGGATGTGCGGCTGATTGCTGCTACCAACCGCAACCTCGAAGAAGAAGTAAAAGCAGGCCGCTTTCGGGCCGACCTGTATTTTCGCCTCCATGTATTTCCCATCACACTTCCACCATTGCGTGATAGACCGGAAGATATTGAGCCCCTTACAAATTTCTTCGTAGCAAAATACAGCAAGAACACTGGCCGCAACATCCGGAAAATTGCACCCAGGGTTATTCAACAATTAAGCAGCTATACCTGGCCGGGTAATGTACGGGAGTTGGAACACCTGCTGGAGCGCAGCGTGTTGATGGCTACAGACGACACCCTGCAGGAGGTATACATACCCAGGAATATGGCCCCTGTCGATAAACAGGAGGAAGCATTGCTGGCCAATCGTACCCTCGAACAAGTAGAACGCACTTATATAATCGAAGTATTGAAACGTTGTGCCGGAAAAATTTCCGGACTCGGCGGCGCTGCTGAAATACTGGATGTTCCGGGCAACACTTTACACTCCAAAATGAAAAAATTAGGTATTACAAAGGCCGATTATTTTACCAAAGACTGATCTCCGGGCAATCTCACCTGCTTCTCCTCATATAAGGTGAAAATCTTCGTGGTTTCACGATATATAGTGAAAAATACAATAGTAGTATTGGCGTATACGATTGATATTCATAGTCTTGACTGTTTGGCATTTCTTTAGCATCAATAAGAGGAAATCAGAAAATACTAAAAAGCTAAATTATGAAAATCGTAGTCATTGGAGGCACCGGCCTCATCGGTAGCAAAGTAGTCGCCAATCTTCGTCAGTTGGGTCACCAGGTTATTGCCGCATCGCCGGCCACGGGTGTCAACACCATTACCGGTGAAGGTTTAGCCGAAGCTATGAACAATACAGACGTGGTGGTGGACCTGGCCAACTCTCCATCCTTTGAAGACAAGGCTGTTCTGGAATTCTTTCAAACAGCAGGCACCAATTTGCTGGCAGCAGAGATCAATGCCGGCGTAAAGCACCACATCGCCCTTTCCATTGTAGGCGTTGACCTGATGCAGGACAGTGGCTACATGCGGGCTAAACTGGTCCAGGAAGAACTTATCAAAAAATCCGGTGTACCTTATACCATTATCCGGAGTACCCAATTCCTCGAATTTCTGGCAGGTATCGCCAACCAGGCTACAGACGGAAATGAAGTGCACATTTCTACGGTACAATTCCAACCCATCGCTTCAGATGATGTAGCAGCTTTTGTAACCCAGGCTGCCGTAGCTGGTCCTATTAATGGCTTTATTGAAATTGCAGGCCCTGAGCGTTTTACAGCTTCCGACATCATTGCCCTGTACCTGCAAAAGACAAATGATCCACGCAAAGTGATTGCGAATGGCAAGGCACAATACTTCGGTGCACAGATCAGCGATACCGACCTGGTGCCAGCAGGTAAAGCAAACCTGGGAACTATCTCTTTTGAAAAATGGTTAGACTCCTCAAAAACCAGGGTTTAAATTCCATCAGCCTGCTGGCCGTTGAAACGAAGATGACGGGTGTCAGGTTGCCGAGGCGGTTGTAATGGGCATGCACTTTCCACCTGTTCGTGCACCAGGATCGCCCTACGCCGGCGTATGATCCTTACGTAAATCCGGTCAACAACACGGCAACTCAACTGTCAGCAGGTTAAACCTTCTTATCGTTCTACTGCACTTCCCCTTGCCCTCCAAAGACCGCATTATTCATTGTTAAAACCAGTGTTATGATCTTTCCCTTTTTGCACCCTGTTGCGAACAGCCTCGCCGTTCCTTCAGATGAACACCAATTGGTGCCCTTTCATGAAGCTCCCCATAATACAAATGAAGGTGGTGAATTCCTGGATGATGCCCTCCGCATGGACGACCAGCCAATTATTCATACCGAAGAAAGTATCGCAGCGGGAAGTCCACAAAACCTCTTCTAAGCCTTTATCATTTCAATTAAAAATTAAATGACTTGAAAAAAAATGAATCACTCTCCGAAGCTTTATCAGAGCTCAGGGAAAAAGGCTACGAAGCTGATTTTGCAACCGAATCATTCTGTTTGTACTGCAGCGATTTAGACATGCGGCTCAATCCCGAAGCATTTCATATTGATGAGGCTTTCCGCTTTGAAGGTGATACAGGTCCTGGCGACGATGCCAGGCTATACGCTATTTCTTCACCCCTCGGCGTTAAAGGCGTCCTGGTGGATACCGATGGAACAGGCGCAAGACACCTCAATGTAGAAATGGCTAAAAAGCTGTATGGTGATCAGGATTTACTCAATACCTAGGCCCCGGCGCCACTAAAAAACACGCTCATGAAAATAAGTTTATTAAGCCTGTTACTACCCACAATATTATTTACAAGTTTAAACATCTCAATAATGGCACAAACCAACAACATAATCAAAGCAGAGAACGATCCGCACATTTTTACACAGGTCAGGGGTTTTCTGAAGGTGCTCAATAGCGGTACCGGTAAACCCATCGAACAACTTAGTCCCGCTGATGCGCGCCAGGTATTGACCGGTGCACAAAATTCCGTAACATTCGATTATGCAGGAATTGAAGAGTCCGAAAGGACCATCACACAGGATGGTGAAAAGGTCAATATACATATTGTAAAACCTGTAGGCGTTAAGCCCGGTGCACCCGTCTTCATCTATATTCACGGTGGTGGATGGGTGTTGGGTGATTATCCTACTCACAGGCGCCTGGTAAGAGACCTGGTACTGGAAAGTGGCGCCGTAGCGGTGTTTCCCGACTATACCCCTTCTCCCGAAGCGCGTTACCCGGTTGCTATCAATCAAATATACGCTGTCACTAAATGGGTATCGGAACAGGGTAATGAAATTGGGGTCAATGGAAAGAACCTCGCAGTGGTAGGCAACAGCGTTGGTGGCAATATGACAGCCGCAGTAGCCCTGATGGCAAAAGATAAGAAAGGTCCTGCTATTAAACTCCAGGTGATGTTATGGCCCGTAACAGATGCGAATTTCGAAACTTCTTCTTACAACAACCTGGCAGAAGGAAGATTCCTCACAAAGAAAATGATGATCTGGTTCTGGGATAACTACCTGCCGGATCAGAAAAAGCGCACCGAAATATACGCCTCTCCTCTAAAAGCCACATTGGAGCAATTGAAAGGCTTGCCCCCGGCCCTCGTACAAACAGCCGAGAATGATGTGTTGCGCGATGAAGGCGAAGCCTATGCCCGTAAGTTAGACGAAGCAGGCGTTCCCGTAACCTTGACCAGGTATGCAGGCCTCATCCACGATTATGGCTTGTTGAATCCACTGGCCAATGTTCCGGCAGTTAAAACCGCGCTGTTGCAGGCTGCGGCCACCATTAAAAAATCGCTCAGCAATTAGTGCTAAGCTTCCGTACTCCTGAGTTTTTCCTCACCATTTCACAACAAATAAAATACAAATTGTATGTTCAGTTTCAAGCAAGTATTGTCTGCCACATGGCTGGCGGCAGTAGCGATCTTTTCAATGTCACAAAACACAAATGCCCAATCAGTGACCAAAGGCGTAAAAAATATAGTATTGGTGCACGGCGCATTTGCCGATGGTTCCAGTTGGGCAAAAGTTATTCCCATATTGCAGGCGAAGGGATACAACGTCATTGCCGTGCAAAATCCGCTTACCTCATTGGAAGATGATGTAGCGGCCACTAAACGCGCCATTGCTTTAATGGATGGCCCCGTATTGCTGGCAGGCCATTCTTATGGGGGCATGGTGGTTACCGAAGCCGGCAATGATCCCAAGGTAGTAGGGTTGCTTTATGTCTGTGCCCTGGTGCCCAGTGATGGCCAATCGGTAGGAGATGTAACGTCGGCATTTCCTCCGGCGCCTGGCAGTGCTGAGATCAGACCCGATGCGGAAGGTTTCTTAAGTTTAACAGCCAAAGGCATCAACAATCATTTTGCACAGGATCTACCTGCTGCAGAAAGAAAGGTAGTTTTTGCTACACAGGTTCCATGGGCTACAAAGGCTACCACCACTAAAATAACCAACGCAGCCTGGAAGACCAAACCCTCCTGGTACATCGTTGGTCTCGATGACCAAATGGTTCCGGTTGCCCTGGCCCGGGCCGAATCAAAAATGATAAAAGCTACTACCATCGAGCTCAATTCCAGCCATGTGCCCATGGTGTCCCAGCCCAAAAAAGTAGCTGATTTTATAATCGCTGCGGCCAGCGCATTATAACTCACAAAGTCCTTTCCCCGGTAAGTTATTTATCCTACTTCAATAACTAATGAGTCATTCATTCCTAATAATATAAAATCGAACAAATGAAAGAGTTTTTAATTGCGATCCACAGAGATCTTACAGGTAAAAGCCCTATGCCTTCACCAGAGCAAATGAAAGAAGCCATGAAGCCCTACCAGGAATGGATTGCTGGTATAGCAGCTGCCGATAAATTGGTGGCGCCTCCCAAAAGATGGGATGTAGATGGCAGAGTGATCACTGCCGGCGATGTGCAGGAAGGTCCTTATGCCGAGAAAAAGAAATCGATTGGCGGTTTATTCCTCATAAAGGCAAAGGATTACGAGGAGGCAGTAGAAATTGCAAAAAAATGCCCCATTATTCAGTACGGGGCCATTGTGGAAGTAAGGATGGCGATTCCGGCAGCCTAGTGTGTTGAACAGGTAAAAAGGCTGCCCCAAAGCCCTGGTTCGTGCCTTCGCGAACCAGCAACGGGGCAGCCTTTCTTTTTACTTTACTGCCAGTTGCCTGCTCACCGTATACCCGTTTGCGAGGTGAATGCGAACATAATAAATACCCGCTACCAGCCTGGGTAAAGTATAACGTGGTTGATAACCCTTCCAGGTTTTGATCAAAGCCCCTCCGGCCGTATACAGGTCTGCCTGGTTCATCTCAGACGGTGTGATGCCCGTAAGGCTAAAATAACCATTGGCAGGATTCGGTTGCACCATCAGCTGATCGGTTCCATGCCTGGCAGCAACCATCGCCACTTTTGAAAGGGTGGTTCGCCCGTCCATATCTGTTTGCCGTATACGGTAATACAAAGTCCCGGGATGATCTGTGTTGTCTGTCTGTACATATTCCCGCCGATGCGATTGGTTGCCCGCAACTATGCCTGCAATGGCTATAAACCAATGCAGGCCATCGGCACTTCTTTCCACATCAAAATGGCTCACCTGGTATTCCTGTTCCGTGGTCCATCGTATGGAGACTCCTTCCTGTCGCCAGGTGGCAGTCACTGCGCCCCACCTAAGTGGTAGCGCCAGGCCGCTGGCGAGGATCACTTCTCCCAGCATCAGGTTGCTGATACCCGCAACTTCCACATAATTGAAAGATGTTTCATGCACACTGCTGCCGGCTATCTGCCAGGAACTGCCATTATAAACGATCAGTTGCAGGGAAGATTCTGAAAGGCCGTTCAATTCACTATCCATGTAGTTGAAACGAATATCGCCGGAGAACACAGGGCCGGCAGGATTAAACTGGTATACGCGCGTTACATAGGTAGGGCCAAATGGGTGGGCCACCGTGGTACTGTTATCGATGGTAAATCCGGAGAAGTCAGTGGGAGAGGAGGGCGTCAGCACAAGGCCATTGCTCGATAAACTACTGCCCGGATAAAGCACCACCGAAGCGCCCGATCCCACCTGCACCTGCTGTGCCAATAGGCTACCGGACAGCAATAAATGCAGCAGCAATACATACATGCTTTTCATAAAAAATGTTTTACAGTTTGAAACAGCCTGAATTCGTATCAAAGATGATTGCAGGGTTGCAGTGGATCAGGATTTGGCGGTAATTGCTTTACGCCGGACCACCAATAGCAGGCCCAATACAATCCCTCCTGCCGCCAGTAGGATCGTCACTGGCAGGTTAGCCTTATTCATGCCCACATGGTGTTCCAAAACCTGGAGCCTTCCACGCAGTGCAGCATTTTCCTGCTCCAGCTTTTGTACCGCTGTTGCCTGTTCCCTTGTGCGAACATCAAGGGCCTGTACTGCTGCCAGCGCCACGCCGTCAGCATCCACCGTGCCAATACTACGTTCATCACTGCCCAGGCCAAATGCTGCATAAAAATCCTGCGCCGTGGGGCCAAGGTGCCGCACTTTATCAGCTTCACTTAGGTAACCCCAGCGGCGAATAGGTATGGTCCGCAGCTTGTCTAAAATTTCCTCCCCATGCACATCTTCAAAAAGGTGCTTGCGGTGAACGTCAGAAGCATTCGTCCATACACCATCTGTGCTGAGCAGAGCGCCCGTAGAAGTTGAGATCACCGCATTTGCCTGGCCCCAGTTGCTCACACTGGCGCCCGATTGAAGCGTGACCCCCGTACTCAGGTTAGAAGAAGTGAAAATCCGGAAACCGCCCGACACCCGCCAGTTGGCCGAATGATTGACCCCGGCCCGGATGGTATCGATAGTAGAACGGTCGCCAAATACAAAGCTGCCCTGGCGTGCATTGGTGTGTGAATGATAGCCAAGCGCTACCGAAGCGGCGCCCGAAGCTGTATTCTGTTCACCTACCGCGAAGGTCGAAGCATTGGCTGCCACACACAGTTTGCCCAAAGCCACCGAATTATCACCCGAGGCCCGCGTATCTTCCCCTATGGCCAATGACCAGTTGCCGATATTGGCATCATCCCATTGCGTGAGGGTCACATAACCTGCCCGGAAAGCCGCTTTTTCAGGATACCACAGCAGGCGGGTGCCGGCGCCCTCTGCTACCAGGCCGGGTGTAGCGCCGGCATTGAAATTGCCGCCCACATACATGCCGCCATTCGTATGAACACTCATGCGCGTAGTTTGGGCGGCGTCGCGGATGGCAATTAATGTGTCAGGCACTTGTGCCTGCACCAGTAGCGTCAGCATAAGTAAAACAGCAGTAGTTGAAATTTTACGCATAAATATTGAATTAGGATTTTAAATGCATGAAAAGAAATCACTTGCCGCTGCAACGCAGGCATAACGGCATGCTGAGCAAACCCTTCCTTGGGAATATGGGCTACTGATCAGTAAATGGAGCTAAATACCAACGACAATTGAATGGAAAACAAGGGGATCGATAAGCGCTGTGTTGGCGGTGTTACTAAAAAGGATGTAGGCTTGAGGTTGAACGCTTTGTAAATATAGAAAATTTGGAAGTGCTGCGTATTTTATTTTATTTTGGTTGCATCCCTCTCCACGGATCAAAAAACACCTGGTGCCCTGCTGAAGTATAAATTATGGAAGTATATCTAACGTTTGATGATGGTGTACAGGCCGGTACAGAAGAAGTGCTGGACGTGCTCCGGGAAACCGGCGTAAAAGCTACCTTTTTTCTGATAGGCAATGAATTGCAATATGCCCGCAAAAGAGATCAGCATACATTGTTGAAGCTTTTGCAACAGATGAATGCCTTGCACGATATTGGCCTGCATAGCTATTCCCACGCTAATTTTTACTTCACAGATTATTACTTAAATAATGGTGTTCAAATTGATAGTGATGGCACTTTAAGATCAATCGTCGACGATTTTAAAAAGGGGAAAGAGCTGATCATCGAATGCTTGGATAAGAATGTAGGGAATACTGATAAGGGCCTGAACCTCCACCTCGCAAGATTGCCGGGAAGAAATTCAACCTGCATTCCCAGGGGCCTTACTAATGAACCACGTGAGTTCAAAAAAACACTTTTTCATTGTGAAAAAGGTACTGAAGGTTGTACCAAAGAATTATTCGAAGCAGGTTTCGACATATTTGGTTGGAATGTAGAATGGAAAATGAGCTTTGAATTACACAAGGAAGCCTTGGATCAAAAGAAATTAATAGAAAATTTCACCGGGGTCGATTACCAGGTTAATGAACAGCTGTATCCTGATCTGAACATGTACGCTGTTGAGCATATTGAAAAAGACCGGCTTACGGAAGACTGGACAAGTGTATTGAACAAAATTAAAAAGACCGGTGAACGTCAGGGCAAGGTGATATTGCTGATGCATGACCGCGCCTTTCGAAAGGGCGGTAAAGATGCATCCGGTAATGTAGTTCCGCACAGCAGGAGCCAGGCTGATCAATTGCATGCACTTATTGTTCACCTGAAACAAATGCAGGTCAGTTTTAAGGGCCTTTCTGAATTTAATTATTGATCGCCCTCGATGGCTGATGCATGATCAGCTGATTGATGATGGCTGTTATTTCAGGTACCGCCATTTTCTTTACGAGGTAGTGATGCCCTTTCCCGCTGGCATCCCAGGCATTGCTGCCATTGTTGTTGATAATAAACCGGCCGGGCTGTACCGTGTAATAGGGCTCCCATCCCTTGATGGCCACCAGCACCGTTGTTTCATCCCAGCTCATACGACCCTGCCTGTCCTGTTCGCTCATGGGAATGCAGCGGGCAAATACATCTTTCACAGGACTTTTTTGAATAGTGTGGTTATTGATCAAGGGTAAACCGGTGCGTATTTCAACACCTATTTCAACTCCACTAAAAATGATCGGGCCAGGCCATTGCGTAAAGACCTTTCCGGAGGCTATGGCATCCTTCTCCACATTGAATTCTGTACCCGATGGGAACTTGCCTGCCATGGAAACCAATAGTTTTACTTTCTTTTTTACCAGGTCCACACCGGCCAGGGACGAATACTGGTCGGCCGGTGATTGAAGCAGATTGGCCAGGTTGGTGAGGAAGCCTACCGTTACAATCGTTACCGAGCCATCGGGCTGTGCGGTCAGTATTTTACGGTACAATGCTACGGCATCCATGGTCTCATCATTGGTGCGGATCGTATGCGGATACCTGGCTACCACCACTGAATCCCATTTTTGCCAGGCAGGTATGTTGAGGGCGTTGCCCTTTGGCACACCGATGGGCGTTTGTGGCCGCTTAAAATACGTATTGAACACCTGGAGGGCTGCTGCTGCCCACGGCTGTTTATTGCAGGCAATAGTGGCCAGTATATTTGCTTCCCCGCTGTCGGCCAGTGCGTGCAGCAATGCTATGGATCCTACATCATCATAATCGGGACCAAAATCGTTATCGAAAATAATAGGTACAGCCGCTTTCTTTTGAGCCTGGAAGTAATGACTGCTGCAAAAAAACAGGAATACTAGTAGCAAGGGGATTATTTTCATATATTGCTGTGCTTTCGACAATAAATCTACCCCTTTACAATTAGTTAACCGGGTTGTTTGTAAAAAAGGGCGTGTTTTGCCCAACGCTTTAGCAACCTGATAGGTATATATCCTGTACATAGTACTGAATACTTCTGTTATTTCCGATGATCCTGCTGAACAGCCCTGTATAGCCTGCATTTAATGTACCGGTTTATGAAGTGTAAAATCATCAGGCATTTATTGTTGTGCAGTATACTGGCAGCCTCAGTGGTGCCCGTGCTGGCCCAGTCGCAGGCCTGCCCGATGAATATTAATTTCGCTACCGGCGATCTTTCCAATTGGTCAGCCAGCACCGGCCTGGTAAGCGGATCTATCCAGAATTATCCATTTCCCAATAACGGAATAACCACCATTCCCGAATATACCCTCGGCATAACCGGCATCCAGGTCAATACAAGTGCCGGTACCGATCCCTTTGGCTTTTTCTCCACCATTCCCACCATCAATGGTTACTCCTACGGGTATTCCGTCAAGTTGGGATCCACTGCTACCTCCTTCGAACTGGGAAGAGGTAACAACCCCGGCGGTTTTACTCGCTCTGTTTCCTATACCATCCTGGTGCCGGCCGGCCCTGTTTCCGAGCCTTATACAATGACCTATGCCTATGCCCTGGTACTGGAAAACGGCACCCACAATTCACACGAACAGCCTTTGTTCAAGGCCACCCTCAATACACCCGATAGCATCATCACTTGTGCTTCGCCCGAATATTACCTGCCTACCTTCAACAATGCCGGACAAGGCGGAGGAGGGGGAGGAGGAGGTGGTGGCAGTTCTACCGGCGCTACCCTCGATTCTGCAACAGCCATAGCACAGGGATTTATCAATAGCAGTGTTCCTTTCTTTTCCCACAGCGGTGGCGGCGGTGGCGGAGGAGGTGGTGGAGGCGGCGGCCAGTTTTTATATGATGTATGGACCAAGGACTGGACCGAAGTAACCTTCGATCTGTCGGCCTACCGGGGCAAACAGGTTACCCTTACCTTCCAGGCAAATAATTGCAATCCAGGGGCACATTTTGCGTATGCTTATGTAGCCCTCCGCAATAGTTGTGCAGGCCTCGAGATCAGCGGCCCGCAAATTGCCTGCGCCAATGGCACCTTTACTTATTCCATTCCCGCACTGGCCAATGCTGTATATAGCTGGACGGTGCCTGCCGGCTGGACAATCCAATCAGGTGGCAGCAGCAATAGTGTTACAGTGAAGGCAGGCCCTGTCAGCGGTCTTATTATTGCCCGAGAAGTGAACGGCTGTGCCGACCTGCGCGATTCCCTCATGGTTTCCAGCAGGCCCCCCAGTATAGGTGGTACTGTATCGGGTGATAACGAGGTTTGTACCGGCCTGAACAACAGCTTGCTTACCCTGGGCGGGCAAAACGGGGACATACTAGGCTGGCTGTCCAGCACCAATGGCACTACCTGGACCCCCATTGCCAATACTGGCTTATCATACACAGCGCAAAATCTTACGGCTTCCACCCAATTCGCCGTGGTGGTGCAAAATGGCCCTACCTGTCCGGCCGATACGAGCACCAGCGCCCTGGTAACAGTCGATCCAAAAAGCGTTGGAGGTGTGCTTGGTCCCGACAACAGCAGTTTTTGTACCGGGCAAACTGCCGGCAGTTTACTTACACTAAGCGGCAATACAGGAAGCGTGTTGAACTGGCAATCGTCGGCAAATGCCACCCAGTGGAACAGTGTAACACCAGCTTATACCGGCAGCGTCTATACAGTTGGCGGGCTTACAGCAACCACCTGGTTCCGCACCATTGTGAAAAGTGGGGTTTGTGAAGCCGATACGAGTGATATGGCTACTGTCAAATATGTGAATGTGCCATTCCCGGCCGCTACTTATGATCCGGCGGAGGCTGCTATTTGTTATGGCGATTCCCTGCGGCTGAATGCCACCATTACTGTAGGCACCAGTTACAGCTGGCGCCCCCTGACAACACTCAGCAATTCCGGCAATGGTAGCATCCCTGGCCTTCCATATACATTGCAGGCATTGGCCAAACCTTTGATCAATACCAATTATATTCTCACTGTATTGAATGCCGGATGTCCCAATGTCCTGAATGATACTTTTCAGATAAAAGTGGCGCCTCCCATTATTGTATCTGCAGGTAAGGATACAGCAATAGTACTCGGACAGTCCCTGCAATTACAGGCTACTGCCAACGATCCAACTGCCAATAAATTTACCTGGTCGCCTGCTACCGGGCTCAACAATCCGAATATTCCCAATCCCCTGGCCGTATTGTGGGGTGAAACGGCCCAATCCATGGAGTACACCGTGAAAGCCACCAACCCTGCCGGTTGTTATGGAACAGATGCCATTAAGGTAAAAGTGTTCCGTACCAATCCCGATATTTTTGTACCCAATGGTTTTTCTCCCAACGGCGACAGCCGCAATGATGTGATCTATCCCATCTGTGTGGGCATCACCCGCCTGGATTTTTTCCGTGTGTATAACCGCTGGGGTCAGTTGATCTTCAGTACCAATGCGATTCATAAAGGCTGGGACGGCACCCTCGGTGGTGTACGCCAATCCTCGGGCACTTTTGTGTACATGGTGCAGGGGGTAGATATTGCAGGCCGCGTGATCTCCAAGCGTGGAACCCTGGAGTTGGTGCGCTGATCATCCTCGCTCCGATCTGACAGCATATCAATTCCTGCCGGTTGCTGTCATTTTAAGACAGTTGACTAAATTCCCATAGATTACCTCCTGCAGGCACTGCACCTTTAGGGTTCATTCAAACCCTTAATCATTTCGTTATGCATGTACGTTCGCACCGGTCACCGGTAAGTTTATTGATTGTTGTCCTATTTATGACTTCCTTATTAGCATCCTGTAAAAAGGATATCGAACAAACGCCCATTGAACAAAACGATAAAGCAACCGATCAGGCCCTGATCACTATTGGTGGCAATATCTGGACCGAATTGACGCCGGCAGCTCCTGGTATCCCGACAGCTATTACTTTTAATACCTCATTCAGCGTCAATAATAAGTTGTATTCCCTGATACTGGCCAATGACCAGTTGTGGGAGTTTGATCCTTCCACTGCAGTGTGGTCAATAAAGAAAAATAACTTTACCGGACAGCCGATATATACTTATATATATCTTTTTACAAACGGTTCCAGGGCTTATTTTGGTAGCCTGGATACGAAAGTGATGAAGGCTTACGATTTTGCGACCAGCCAGTGGAGCAATAAAGCCAGCTTTCCCGGTACTACCGATGGGCGTGCTTCCATCACCGCTACCGGTACCAAAGGCTATATCCTCGGAGGTGTCCATGGAGTAGATGACAATGGTTATGGCTATACGCTGAAAGAAAATTGGGAATATGATTTTGCGGCAGATACCTGGCAGGCCAAAGCGGATTTCCCGGGCTTCGGTCGGTACAATGCGGCTGCCTATGCCGTTGGTGATAAGATCTATTTTGGCACCGGCATCTCCGTGTTGACCGTTATTAATCCCAATACGTTTAAGATATTCCGTAGTCCTGTCATTAATTCAGATTGGTGGGAATTCAATACACTTACCAATACCTGGACAGCCAAAGCTGCATTCGGTGGTGGCAAGCGGCAGGATACACGCGGATTCATGGTGGGCAATAAAGTTTACCTGGGCCTGGGCACTTCCGAATACTACTCCAATCTGAAATCCGACCTCTGGAGTTATGATGCTGCCGCCAACACCTGGTCCCAAAAGGCCAGCTATCCTGAAGGCAATGCTTATCCTCCTTATGTCACTTTCACCGCCTGCAATGGCCGCGGATATTCAGTCACAGGAAATATCAAAACTTTCTGGCGATACACACCACCGCAACTGATATTGCCTTCGCCCAATATTCCCTAGGGGAAGTAGCAGAAGTAGAGGAAGATCTTTAGCAATAACAAATATCACATTACACTCTACTAGTACAAGGTGGGTCGCCCCCAAAGGGCGGCTCACCTTGTATTCGTAAGGCTACCGCTTTGTAGCATCTTTTAGAACGCCAACAAAACCCTCCATCTCTTTTTCCGTCAGCGACGCGAACCCTATTCTAAATGCTTGTAATTTGTCCAGGAAGGCAGGCTCTGAGTCTATCAGGTACCCCGCATCGTAAAGCTTTTCTATGATTGCTCTGGCTGCTTTAGCCTTTTTGAAAACAATCCATACCGACATCCCTCCTTCGGGTTTTGTAAAGCTGATTTCGGCACTCAAATGCCTGGTCAGTAACGCGCAAAAATAATCCCTCCGGCTTCGGCATAATTTCACCACTTTTTTCAGATGGCGTTGCAGGTCCCCGGATTTTATAAACTCACTTAAAGCGCGCTCCAGCAAAGGGTCACCTTGCCGGTCAATGATTCGCCTTAACTTATTAACAACTTCTATTATTTCCGAACTGGCAACAAAGTAGCCAGTCCGCACAGCGGGAGAAATACATTTACTGAAAGAGCCTATATAAATTACCCGGCTATTGTTAAGGCTGGCAAGAGGAAGCACTGGATTGTTGGCGTACTGAAAATCATAAGCATAGTCATCTTCAAGAATAAAGAAATTATATTTCGATGCCAGCTTTAATAGTTCGATCCTGCGGGCAGGGGAGAGGGTAACCGTAGTTGGGTAATGGTGATGGGGAGTGGCATAGAGCAATTTGATCTTCTTCTTTTGGCAAAGCTTTTCTACCTCACTGGTGAGCAGTCCCTCTGCGTCCACCGCTACATGCGCCACCTTGCCTCCCAAATGTTTTACCATATCGTCTACAATTTGGTAGCCGGGAAAACTGGTAATGCAGGTGTCCCCGCGCCTGATCAGGGCCGCCATCGACAGGTAGATAGCCATCTGGCTTCCCCGGGTTATAAAGACGTTCTCGGGTGTTGTACGGATACCCCTTGTTTCCTGCAGGTAAGTACTTAGCGTTGTTCTCAGATCAAGATCGCCTGCAACGTGGTTATACTTCAACAAGCTGTTATAAGCCTTCTTGGAAAGTATGGAGCGGTGGTAGGCAAACAATTGCAGCATCGGCGCAAGCCTTACATCCGGCACTCCATCGTCAATCATTTTTTTGCTGCCTCCCTCCAGGTACAGCGACTCCAGAAAAGAAGGATCATTGATCTTGATGGCAATCGTTTCTTTACTGCCTGGCAGTGCTTTGCCTGGTAAAGATTGATATTCAACCTTGGGCAGCTTCGATGATACAAAGGTTCCTTTATGTACAAAACTTTCAATCCAGCCCTGGCTATTCAACTCATCCATGGCCGCTACAATCGTTTTACGGTTAAGCCCCAACAATTCACCCAGTGTCCTTGCTCCAGGCAGCTTTTGGCCGGGTCGGAGACGCCCGGCATGGATCTCTCCTATGATCGAATTCACCACCTGTAAATAGATGGGCTTTTCCGATGCCTTATTGATCTCAATAACTGCCCTCCATGGAAACATAACGAAAATTTAAGGGTGGATCGCCCTCTAAGGGCGGCTCACCCTGGTCTAAGGAAGCCTGCCAAGTCCTGCCTCAATGCCTCGCTGCCTTGTTGCCTGCTCTCGTAAACTGGCCCAGTAAATATAACAAAAATGGCCCCATCAACTAAGCCACCGCGTTGCTAATTTGAGCCTATGAAGAAGCCAATCAATGGATCAACTTTGATCCTGTTATTTATTACCCTGCTGGCACCTGTAATGATGCTGGCCCAGCCCGTTATAAAGAAAGAAAACCTCGTCAATGCCAGCATTGATGTAAACGGTAAATTGATCATCACCCCTTCTAAATCCTCTTCGCAGCACGACTTCGATTTTTTTGAAGGCAGATGGACAATTCACAACAAAAAATTGAAAGCACGATTGAGCGGCAGCACCGAATGGCTGGAATACGATGGCGTCAATGACAACAAAAAGATACTCAGGGGTATCGGTCATACCAACAACAACAGGTCCGTAATGGATGGAAAGCCCTACGAAGGAGTAGGACTAACCCTCTTCAATCCAAAAACGAGGTTATGGAGTATCTACTGGGCGAGCAGTAAAAATGGTGTTTTGGACAAGGATAATCCTGTGGTGGGTTCTTTCGAAGGCAATATTGGTACTTTCTATGCACAGGAAACATTCAATGGTAAACCAATTATCGTAATGGCCCGTTGGGATAAGACCAATCCTGATAAAGCCGTGTGGAGCCAGGCATTTTCCGAAGACAAGGGCGCTACCTGGGAATGGAACTGGTATATGTACGAAAACCGCGTAATAGAAGACCCCAAAGCACAATTGAAAAGACTGCTGACCTTCGATCAATCATTACCTATACCGGCCCTGAGTTTCGATAAAGAAGGTGAACTGATCATCAAAGCATCCCCAACCTCTTCTCACAATGACTTTGATCTCCTGGCCGGTAAGTGGAAGATGTACCACAAAAGGTTGAAAACAAGGCTAAGCAATAACAACGAATGGCTTGACATGGAATCGAACGACATCAACTACGGAACGATACTGAATGGTATCGGCAATACCGATATGTACATCGCTGATTTCGATGGTCAACCCTTTGAAGGATTTACATTGCGCTTGTTCAATCCGGAGACCCGCTTGTGGAGCCTGTATTGGGTACCCAGCAATACCGGTATTTTAGACCCTCCCGTCGTTGGCTCATTCGACAATGATATAGGCCATTTCTTTTGCAAAGATATTTATAATGGAAAAGACGTCATCGTGATGTTCCGGTGGGATATGCGCGAAAGAAACCATCCCGTCTGGAGTCAGGCATTTTCTCCCGACAAGGGTAAGACATGGGAGTGGAATTGGATCAACGTGTCGTATAGGATCGATTAACTTCTTTCTGTGCGCCATTCCTGTGGTGTTTTAGTGAAGACACCTGGCAAAAAGTAAAAGGATCATTCCAGTGTAAAAAAATAGGGGAGGTAAAGCTGAAAAACAAAACAAACCCTGTTCCCATGTATGAAGTGCTGGATTAAGAAGGCGCTCCACTGTTACACAGAAAAGCCCCGCTCCAATGAGCAGGGCTTTTATCATATTTATAGTAAGATGAGCGGTATATTTCACCTTCCGGATACCTGCAATCATCCCGCCGGCAATAATGCCCGCGAAGAAATAGCCGGTAACCCGTAAGGCGCTGATCGTTATTGACCAACAACCAAATCCTGGCGTCCAACCCCTTTCTATGTTTTCATTTGCTGTTGGTTAACTGGTGGCCAACTTCACCATAACCACTGATCCCGCAAATACACATAAGAATTATCCCAGTGGCAATAGCCCTCAGCCGACAGCCAACAACCATCAGCTAACCGCTGATCGCTATATCTCAACAGCGAAAGCAAAACCTAAAACCTGACTGCTAACCCCTAAACCCTAATAGCTAAAAGCTAGCAGCCTTGTCCCGACGGAGCAGTATCGAGGTCGGGATTATCTTCAGCAAGTGTTGCACAACACTTCATTTTATCAACCTTGCTTCGGGGCCCCTCCACAAAGTCGATCGCTTAGGTAACTGTTCCCAACAAACGTACAACATCCCGATACCCGTTTCCAAATTTTTCATTATTTATTTTTTAGTACTATATACATAACAGGATGAAAAACAATTCATTAATTGTTGTGATGTACAAAAGATTCCACAGCAAGCATCTTTTTAAATTTGGATTTGGCCTGTTCCGGGTTGTATGTTTGCTGACAAGTTCAAGCCAACAACCAGCTACCCTTCAGTATGGCTTCAGCATAGCTTCAGTATACCTTCAATATGGATACAGTATACTAACAGCATGAAACACCAAAACAGCCACTTTTTGCAGAAAGTGGGCCGGAAGCCAGCGCCCCTAACCCTCAAAATAAGCGGAGTAACTACTATGTGTAGCTTAAATTAATTTTACTATTTTGGGCCTGGAATAGCATGTGTTTTTTGTAAATATAAGTGTCGTCACATCCAGTGACGGTACATTTGAGGAATGTTCTATCAAAATACCCTTACATGACCCTTAGACCCTTTATCGCTTCTGCACAATTTATTGGCTTGTTGGCACTTATTTCCCTTTCCGGAGGATGTAAAAAAAGCAAAACTCCTACAGTTATTGGAAGATGGGGACAGCAAAAGATCATTCAATATTATACTGATCCTTTTGACCTGCAGGAAAAGGTAGATACCGCATATAAGACCAATGCATTTATAGAATTTAAGTCCAATGGTGAATTTTGGGCTGATGGGCTCCCTGTGGGAACATTTACCTTCTCGAATGATTCCACCATCAACCTTCCCTTATACAACCTGGAATATACGATTGTCAGTTTAGACAATACCAACCTGGCCATCAGGCGCGCCGCCATTACTGGAGAGGACAAGAAGATAATCGATCCCAATCATACTGGAATGTACTGGACTGTGCGGTTCAATAAGGTCATTGTTCATTATAGAAGATAACAACCCTGAGATGGGATGCCCTGGAACAGGCCGTAACCCAAAAGCGCGGCAGCAATTCTGTATTCTAAATTCCATATTCTGAATTCTTTTATTAATATTGCAGGGCATTTCATGAATAACTACTTCAAAATATTCTATTCGTACATGGCATTCCTGCGGAGCGCCTGTGCGAACGTGCCATAATCTTTCATTCCCTTTTCCTTTTATTGCTTTCCGTTTGACAGGGTGATCGCTCCCCTGCATATTTTTTCATTTTAAACAATTTATTGTGAAACGTATTGCTGTTACCGGCATGGGTAAAGTAGGCTCTTTAGTGGGCACTTTACTGGCCGACATGTTTACCGTTACAGGTATTGACAAGCAGGCCCCCGCTGCTCCTGTTAATTTTACTACAGTAGAAGGCAATGTGGCCGATCCCGATGCCCTGCGTAAATTACTCACCGGCCAGGATGCCGTCGTATCCTGTCTGCCTTACCACCTCAACCTTGCCGTGGCCCGCATAGCCTATGAACTGGGCATTCATTATTTCGACCTTACAGAAGATGTGGCCACCACCGCTGCTATCCGCCAAATGGCCGAAACATCCAAAGGGGTGATGGTTCCCCAGTGTGGACTGGCCCCCGGTTTTATCGGTATTGTAGGCGCACAGCTCGCCCAGTCTTTTACCCGCGTAAGAGATATGGAACTAAGGGTAGGGGCCCTGCCCAGGTATCCCAATGGCCTCATGGGTTATTCCTTTACCTGGTCGCCCGCCGGTGTGATCAATGAATACATCAACGACGCCGAAGTGATCCACAATGGCGTACGCAAAATGGTACCTTCCCTTGAAGGACTCGAAACCATCAATATCGAAGGACAGGAATTTGAAGCCTTTTCCACCTCAGGTGGATTGGGTACTTTGTGCGAAACACTCGAAGGGAAAGTCGATACCCTCAACTATAAGACCATTCGTTATCCCGGCCATGCACGCCTCATGCGCTTCCTCTTATATGAACTGATCCTGAAAGAAAAGAGAGAGCTGCTCGAACAGATACTCACCGAAGCAAAGCCACCTGTGAGCCAGGACGTAGTATATGTCTATGCCGTAGTGGAAGGATGGGCTGATAAGGAATTAAAACGCGAAGAGTTTTACCGCGCCTACCATCCCCGTGATATCAACGGCCGCAACTGGCGCGCCATTTCCTGGACCACCGCCGCTTCTGTAGCTGCTGTTGTGGAAATGGTAGCCAAAGGCAGCCTGCCGCAAAAAGGATTTGTAAAACAGGAAGACATCGCCCTCGATGCATTTTATGCCACCCGTTGGGGACGACTCTATGCCGATGAACAAAATGCTTAAAACCATTTGATATGTCAAGTACAACAGATACTTTAGAACAAGTATTATCTGGGCTCATGCAACGTTACCAGCAACGTGTGCCCGATGTAGCAGCTATTATTCAAGCCATGATAAAGGCCGGTATCATTACCCGCGCCCGGGATATTGAGAACGATCACATCGCTTTCAGAACATTGGGTGTGCCCCACCTGGGTATTGCTTCCCTGGAAAAGATATTTCTCTATTATGGTTATCAGAAAAGGGACTATTATTATTTCAAGGAGAAAAAGCTCAATGCCTTTTGGTATGCGCCGCCCGTACCCGGCTTGCCAAGGATATTCCTTTCCGAACTCCGCGTAGCCGATCTCAGCCCCGGGGCTCAACAGATCATTCACCATTACACCGATAAGGTAAGCAGCGATCCCGTTGATGCGATCAACCTCAATGATGCCGCTGCTGTAGATCATTACCTGCACAGCAGCTCCTGGGAGTTGCCTACCCTGGCCGATTATGAAGCACTGGCCAGTGAATCGGAATATGCCGCCTGGGCCATTTACAACCGGTATTACCTCAACCATTATACCTTGTCGGTGCACAACCTGCCAAAGCCTTACGATACTTTGGAGCCATTCAATACCTTCCTCGAACAACAGGGCATTGTATTGAATGATGCCGGTGGAAAGATCAAACAAAGTCCCGATGGCAACCTCCTCCAGAGCAGTACCGTGGCTGGCATGGTGGATGCAGCATTTGCCGGAGGCGATCATAAAACAATTCCCGGCTCCTATGTAGAGTTTGCAGAAAGAAGAGTGCTCGAAGCATTCCGTCATTTACCGGCTGATCAGATCACCCCGGCCCATCGCCGCGAAGGCTTTGAAGCAGGCAATGCCGATAAGATATTCGAAAGCACCTATATGGAGCAGGCGGGTAAAAGATAACAAAGGGGGCGCAAGCCCCCTCACCAATCCACCCGCGGGTTCACCCGCTGGTCAAACTTGAAGATTTGGTAGGCCAACATTAATTCATGAGAGCCATTAGTGAATTTCCCCAGGGGAGATAACACATGATCATACGCATAAGCGATATTGAAATTCCGGGCCACATGCAGGCCCAGCATACCCGATACCGCATCCTTATAACGCCAGGAAGCGCCCACCCACCAGGTAGAAGCAAAACTACATTTGGCATTGATATTCCAGGAAGCTGGATTGCTTAGGTCCGTCCTAGCCAGACCGGACACCAATAACCGGATATCCTCCTGGTCATCCAGCATCAGATTATAACCACCCGAAAGAATGTATTCCCGTTTATAGGTCGATAACGAGTTCTTGGCATCAATGAACTTCGAGGGAACGATCTGTTGTACGGATACGCCCGCAAAGAACCGGCTGGAGTACAACATGACGCCCGCATTAAGATCGGGCGATAGCTTGCTGTTATAAGCATTCATCAGCACCGGGTCAATTACCTGGTCAGGATAAATGTTTTTCGAAGCATCATACCGCAACTGTTGCATCCCGGCAGAAAGTCCGGCCGAAAAAGCAATCGATTCTGTTAACGGCACATGCCAGGCATAAGAAAAACCAATACTGTTGGAAACATAAGGCCCGATCTTATCCTGGTAGGCGATCAGCCCGATACCATGATGCCGCTGTACAGGTAGCAACCTGAAAAAAGCTTCCCTGTCATCTTCTTCCGGTAGCGACAGCGGAGTGCTTTGTTCTGCCGTATAGCCCAGCGGCAGGTTGGCCGTGATCCAGGTAGTGGTAGGCGCTCCTTCAATGCCACTCCACTGACGCCGGTGCCCCAGCCGGATATCTGCATAGTTTTCCAATCCCGCCATAGCCGGGTTCGACAGGAAATAATTAAGTGTATACTGCGTTGTCTGCGGACGGCTTTGAGCGCCGCCTGTCAAAGCACACATCAGCAAAGGCAGGCACGCAGCCATTCTAAATACGCGGTGGTTGATCCCTGACATAATATTCGTTTGCATCGTTCTGTTAGTAATGATCAACGCAGCAGGTTGATCCATCCATTCATTGGCGAACTGCCATCTTTCAGGTCCAGCACATAATAATAAACCCCTGCCGGAAGTTCCCGGCCATTGCTCCTGCCATCCCATTTGATGGCCCCTCCCTTTGCTTCATATACCTTGCTGCCACTTCGGTTGAAAATTTGTACCGACGCTTGCGGAAAAGCATCCAGGTCTTTTATATACCAGTGATCATTCGTGCCATCCCCGTTTGGTGAAAATGTATTCGGCACCTTACTCAGGTCAACCAGCCGTACAGGGAGCTGGAAACTTTGCCGGCAGCCTTTCGCTGTCGTCACCAACACACTGAAATTACCCGATCGGTTCACCTGGATCACCGGCGTAGCGGCCCCCGTATTCCAGGCATATTTGCCGCCTGCTTCGAGGGGGGCTGTCAGCTGCATAGTGTGGGTGTTGCCTGTCAGCAAGGGACCGGTAGCCACTATATTGCCCGCAGGAAGCGGATTGACCTCCACCGTAATTGGATCGCTGAAAGGAGATGCACACCCATTGCCATCACGTACCTGTAAACTATAATCACCTCCTTGCGTAACCCCGATCTGTTGTGTAACGGCCCCGGTAGACCAATTCCAGTTTGCTGCTGAAGGGCCGGCCAATGTCACTTGTTCACCTGCACAGAAGGATACAGGGCCACCGGCAGTGATAACAGGTTTCGGAGGAAGTGCATTGACTTGTACCGTCACCGGCAGGCTGATCGGTGACTGGCATCCATTAGCATCTTTTATTTGTAGTGTATAGGGACCGGACTGCATAGCAACGATCTGTTGTGTTTGTGCGCCCGTAGACCATTGGTAAGTTGATGCTGCCGGAGCATTCAGCGCAACATTGCCTCCTGCACAAAAGGTGAGCGGCCCGGCCGTATTGATCACCGGTCGCGCCGGCAGGGGATTGACTTGTACCGTCACTGCATTACTAGCCGGCGATTGGCAATTGTTTGCATCCGTTACCTGTACAGTATAATTGCCCGGTTGGGCCGTTACGATCTGTTGCGTAGCAGCCCCCGTAGACCAGGCATATACCGCTGCAACAGGCACACTAAGCGTGACATCACTCCCTGTGCAGAAGCTAAGCGGCCCATTGGCCGCAATGACCGGTTTCGCTGGCAGGGGATGGACAGTGAGGCTGGCAGTGTTACTTGTCTTCACACCGCAAGTGCCCGTCACCACACAATCATACATACCGGCAGATGGTCCGTTCACACCTATAATGGTTAGGGTGGCTGCCTTGGCCCCTGTATAGATGCCTCCATCGGTCAGCGCATTGCCATTCAGCCGCCATTGATAAGTAAGGTTGGTGCCTGTAGCTTGCGTAGTAAAAAAGGTATTGCCGTCTTCACAGATAGGTACATTGGCCGGTGGTGTAACGATATTGGTATTGGCATTCACCGTCACCCGCACAGGAGTGCTTGCCGTAGAACATCCTTCTTCATTGCTCACCGTTACACTGTAGTCATTGGTAGTAGTGACCGTGATGCTGCGCGTGGTAGCACCATTGGACCACTGATAGCGATAAGGCATATCATATTCCCATAGGTCTATGCCACGGCCGGCCGGTGCTGCCCCGGTATAACCTGTACCTACATAGGCTTTATGGCCGATCACTAAGGATAGTGCAGCATAGCGGCCCACAGGGATATTCTCCATCCGTGTCCAGGCAAGCGTGGCAGGGTCCAGCTGCCACAGATCATTTAATATGGCCCCCCGGTTGCCCATGCCTGCATAACCTTTATAGCCATCGGTAAATCCTACACCACCTCCCCGCAGCCCGCCGGGAAAATCGGGCATCACTACCCAATTGTCTCCGGCAGGATCATATTGCAGGCATACGGCCGATTGCGCCGTGCCGCCGCCGCGGGTGGAATTGCCCGTGCACACATAACCTTTGCCCTGCATGGCAAAGGTGGCTGAGTAAGCTATGCCATAAGGCATATCATTCTTGCGCGTCCAGGTATCGTTGATAAGATCATAGGCCCATACTTCCGCCAATGGCACACTCCCGGGGCCCAGACCTCCCGTTACAAATAGCTGATCATTGAGCAGAAAGCCCTGTGTCCTGACCTGTGCTGCGCCCGGTGAGGTGGCTTTACGCGTCCAGCCATCATTGGTAGGATCATACATCCAGATCGTTTTATCTCCACTGCCCAATACATAGGCCTTTCCCCGCCAGGTAACAGCTACAGCCTGGTTGATCTGCATAGGCAGATTGGCCAGCTGCGTCCAGGTATCCGTTGGCTGATCATATTTCCACATTTGTCCATTACTAACGGCGCCCCCGCAATAATACCCGGCAGTTCCAATCGAAAACCCCGTAGTATACCAGTCAGCCGTTGGAATATTCTGTTTCCGCGTCCAGGAATCACCCGGAGCAGATAGCACCACATTCCCGCCATCACAAAAAGTGGTAGCGCCGGAAGGTTTTATGGTAGCCGGAAGATTTTGTGTCGTAACGACCAGGGTCTTGGTTACAGTCATGCATCCGGAAATATCCTGCAGCATGGCGCTGTAGCCTACAGGTACCCCTACTGTGAAAGATGCTTGCACAGAACCATCAGGCCATGTCACCCGCTTATTGGGATAATAGGTCCATACCTCTGTATTGTTGACCGAACCAAACAATACCATTCCTTTATCGGGGAAACCCATACCTGCTGTTCCCCATTGTACCGCGCCGGGATAACTGGCTTTCTTTGTCCAGCCCCCGTTATAAAATTCCCATAGGTCATTGAGATTGCCAGTAGCCGTCACGCCACAACTCACATAAGCATGGTCACTGATCGTGAACGCGGCCATCGCCCGGCGGCCAATATCAGGCAAGGATGCCTGCGCCGTCCAGCCATTCGTGACAGGATTGTATTGCCAGCAATCATTCGTGTTGACAGCGCCCATATTCCACCCACAGGTCACATAGCCCTTGCCATTGAGCCCAAAACCTACCGATTCCCGCCTGCCTGTACCGGGAAATGACGCCACGGGCAACCACTGGTCCGATGCGGGATTGTAAGACCAGAAATTAAGCGGGTAACCACTCGATGTTTGTCCCAGACCTACGTAGGCCAACGGGCCTGCAATAAAACTAACTGCACTCGCCGTATTGCCGCCCGGATACCCCGTCCTGGCTGTCCAGCTATTCGTAAAAGGATCATATTCCTGCAGATCTCCAAGCCGGGCCGAATAATTACTACCCAGTCCCACATAGCCTTTATTGTTTAGCGCAAAACCAATAGCGTAAGCACGGCCACCTCCCGGTATATCTGCCTTTTGTGTCCAGGCCCCCGTTCCCTCATCAAATTCCCACCAGTCATTATAAAAACTGGCCGTCACCCCATAAAAGCCACCGCCGGCATACCCCTTGGAGCCGATAGTAAAAGATACGCCCATCATACGACGCGAAACGGGAATGCCAGCTTCCCGGTGCCATACATTGCCTGTGTCAGCAAACAGCGTAAGGCTTTCACCCGGGCACAGTTCAGGAATGCCCGAGGGGATCACAGCCGGCGGGATCTTTTCCTTGATCACTACCGGGTCTGAGGTTTGCGAACAACCACCCGCATCGGTGGTGGTCACTGTATAGGTGCCCGGTCCCGCTGTGATAGATGTTGTCACTGCCCCGTTTGACCATAAGTAGGTCAACCCCGGCACAGCATTCGTTTGTAAAGTGGCCTGACCACCAAAACATACCCATATCGTATTGGCGATAACTACCGGTTTGGTGCATTGCGCTCCTGCACTGATAGATTGCCCCATGCACATCATCCATAATGCACCCACTAATAAAGCTTTTTTCATTCAATTATATTTATCAGGCTCAACGCCTGCTCAACAGTTAACACCTGACAGCTAATACCTAACTCCTAACTGCTTCAACTCGGCTGTTGAAACAGCTGGCGGAAAAATGTTTTGCTGAAGTTTACTGATCACAAGCCCGGCTACCTTGGCCGCGTCATTTTCACGCGCAAAACCCTTATTGCCTGCCTGGCCGGGGATGATTGGCTGGTGGATAAACTTTTTGGAACTGGTATAGATATCATATCCATAACTGCCGTCGGCATTAGTGAAAACCTTGTAATGATAGCTCTTGGTGGCGATAGGCACAGCTGGTACCGTATCTGTAAACCCCGGTTGCACATAGGCAAGCGGGCCTGTGGCAGCAGCAGGGAAGGCCATTACGTGGCCCGTCCCCAGGCAGAAGGCCACACAAACCAACAGCATGGGCGGAAAACATTTGTTCATGGTACCAAACTACTCTTCAAAGCCCATGGTAGGCCGCCAATGTGGGGCAACTACCGGATTCTGTACGTGAGCGCGCAGACTTTGTATGTGAAAACGGTTGCCCGATCTCCCACCTATCCCAAAAATCCCCCCAATCCCGGTTCAGACTAATAATTGTTTATTTAACACTTAAAGGATATTTATTACATTGCGTTCACAGCGACTGCTACTGCTTTCAACGCGCGTTGACCAAATCATGCGGGAACAAAAACAGCCATATTCTGACCAAAACGAATTAGAGAATTACCGGAACCTGTATACCCGATTCTATAATAAGCTCTATAATTATGGGCATAAGTTTACGGCCGATATTACCCTCATAGAAGACAGTATCCAGGATATCTTCCTGGCTTACTGGAAAAGGAAGAATACCCGCCAGGCCCCCGATGCCATCAGCAGTTACCTTTTCTCTGCCTTTCGCTATTCCCTGTTCAAAAAAATAACCCGCGAAAGGAGGCTCACTGCCCTGGTGGCCGGTGAAGAAGAGCCGGATTTTTCCATCGACCACTTTATCATCGACCGGGAAACTACCCAACAGATGCAGCAACAGGTACAGGCTGCTCTCCGCCAGTTGACCGGGCGCCAGCGCGAGGCCCTCTTTCTCCGCTTTTATGAAGGATTATCCTACGAAGAGATCGCTGTGGTGATGAACATATCCGTCAAAGCTTCTTATAAGCTGATGGCCAGAAGCCTGCTCCAGCTAAAGAATGGTCTATCATTACCCGTCTGGCTGTTTCTTTTCGACTATTTCATGGGAAGCAATAAAAATTATTAAAAATAACCGGCCCGCCGTGGGGTAATTCTCACACTTGCCGGCACTATATACTAATAGCAATGGACATACCTGATCATAAAGAATATGAAAACAGCAGCAGTGGGGATTTGATAGCCGATCCTTTTTTCCAGTCCTGGATCATTGATCCCACGGCTGAAAAAGAGGCTTTTTGGAAGGATTTTCTCTTGCAGTATCCTGCTGCCGCAGAAAGCGTCCAGACAGCCCGCAGCTTTCTGCAGGCGATCAGGTTTCGCGAAGAGTTGCCGGCTGAAGAAAGGGTGACTGCTTCTTTTGAGCGCCATTGGGACACCGTAACAGCCGGCAAGGCAACATCCGGGAAAAGGGGCGCCATTATCCGCAGGATAGTACGCATAGCGGCAGCGGCACTCGTGGTAGGGATCCTGGCTACTGTGGCGATCACCTGGTTTTTCCCGGACAATAAGCAGCAGCTGCACCAGACTGCCTATGGCAAAACGGAGAACATTCTGCTGCCCGATGGTTCTTCCGTAACACTGAATGCTAATTCGACCCTTCAATATATAGGTAACTGGAATAAAGTGGCTGTACGCGAAGTGTGGTTAAAAGGAGAAGGCTTCTTTGATATCAAAAAGACAGTTGCAGATGGCGCTATACAGGCACCACAAAAGTTCAGGGTCCATACAGCTGAGCTGACCGTTGAAGTACTCGGGACTTCCTTTGATATCCGTGAGCGGAGAGGGGTTACAGAAGTAGTACTGGCATCCGGTACCATTGAGCTTTCCTTCCGCAACCCTGCCCACGGAAAGATCAGAATGAAGCCGGGCGACAGGGTAGTGTATGATGCCCGCCAACAAAAGCTGTTGCAGGATACCGCCAACGCGGCAGACTTCAGCGCCTGGAAGAAAAACCGGCTCATCCTGAAAACACCTACTGTTAGGGAGATCATCAATTACCTGGAGGATAATTTCGGGCACCGTATTCAACTCGAAGATCAGCGTATGGGAAATAAAACCATCAACGGTCCCATACTCTACGATAGCTTGGATGATGCCTTGTTTATTTTGTCAACCGTCTTAAATACACAGATTATACGAAAAGACAGTACCATTATTCTCCGGCCAAGATAAGCGTACTGTTATCGCTGATTACTTATTCTAAAATTGCTACCATGATTGCTTTTCATTTGAGAAAAAGGCTCCTTGCATGCCTATGCCTGGGTATCATTACTACACAACTCTATGCGCAGGCAAAATCAGCCTCCCTACAGGACGCTTTAAAAAAAGTAACCCAGGTCTTCGGAACACAGTTTGTTTATGATGCTGCCTTGCTGGAAGGCAAACAAACCAGTTTTGATTTTAATAATGTGGAAAAGAAGACCCCCGAAGAAGTCCTTAAAGCTATTTTGTATCCCCACAATTTTGTATTCCTCTACGTAAAGCCCAATTACTATACCATTGTTTCGAAAGACAAAATTGAAGGGGCCAATACCACCACCACCATCACGGCTGGTAATACAACACTATCAGCACCCACTGGTGAAGCAGCTGTCAAAAAGAAACTCACCATCAGTGGATTCATCACCGACAGCGCCCGCAAAGGCATTCCCCAGGTGACAATTGTGGAAAATGGCACCCGCAATACTGCCATGTCGGGCCCGGATGGAAGTTTCTCCATCCCCGTTTCTAAAGACGATGCCATACTAAATTTTTCCTCCATTGGTTACCTCGCGCAGGATGTGCCGGTGAGTGGCAGGATCACACTCACCGTGATCATGAAAACTGCTTCCAGCCAACTCGCAGAAGTGATCGTTATTGGATATGGTACACAAAAGAAAGCGGAAGTAACTAGCTCCGTAGCCACTGTGAAGTCAGAAAATTTCACCAAAGGAACCGTATTGGATGCGGGTCAGTTGCTGCAGGGCAAAGTGGCCGGCTTGTCCGTCTCGGCACCCAGTGGCGATCCAACCAGCGGTTCACAAATACTCTTACGTGGCAATACCACCTTGCTGGGCGCCAATGCCAATCCTCTTATCCTGGTAGATGGAATTCCCGGCGACCTGAAGACCGTAGCACCGGAAGACATTGAATCCATTGATGTATTAAAAGATGGTTCAGCTGCTGCCATCTATGGTACCCGTGGCACCAATGGTGTGATCATTGTTACCACCCGCCGGGCCAGTGGCAATTACACCAACGCTGTAGAGTACAGTGGTTCCGTAAGCACGCAAACCATCGCAAGAAAATTGGACATGCTGGATGCCGGAGATTATCGTAAGCAGATTGCTGAGGGCAACAGAGAGCCCGTACTCGATCTGGGTTCATCTACCGACTGGTTGAAGGAGATCTCCCAAACACCCATCAGCCATGTACACAACCTTACTTTCCGTGGAGGCAACAGTACCACCAACTACCTCGCCAATATCAATTTCAGGTTGCTCGAAGGTGTCTTTAAGAAATCCGACAACAACACCTTTACCGGTAGGGTGGATATCAACCACAACATGTTCAACAATAAACTGAAGTTCAACTTCGGTATGATCAGTTCACAAAATAAGTTTACCACCACCGGCGATGGATTCAGCTTCAATGGCTATACCTACCGGCAGGCGCTTATCCGTAACCCCACCGCACCCATATATGATACCGCCGGTCGCTGGCACGAAGAAACGGGCCAGTTCAATTATGAGAACCCCCTTTCACGCATTTATGAAAGTGATGGCCGCAATACCTCGCAGAACATCCGGTACAACACCAATATTACATTCCTGCCTTTCCGCGGAATGCGGTTGAATGCCCTCTTGTCTTATTCTAAATTCAACCAGACAAGAGGATATGCCGAAACCAAAGAGCATATCTCCACCCGCCGCGATTCCCGCAATGGTTTTGCCTCCGTAGGTGGACGCGAGATCATCGACCGCCTCCTGGAACTCACTGGTGAATATTCAAGAACTCTGGGCGATCACCGCTTTTCATTACTGGGTGGATACAGCTACCAGGAAAATGATTACTCAGATCATTGGATGCAGAACTGGGATTTCCCAACCGACCTGTTCTCCTATAACAATATCGGTATAGGTAAGGCCCTCAAAGAAGGCCTCGCGCCCCAATCCAGTTACCGTGGTGTTACCAACCTCATCGGTTTCTTTGGCAGGCTTACCTATAGCTACCAGGACAAATACCTCTTGCTGGGTAGTCTTCGTTATGAAGGCGCCAGCCAGTTGTATGGCGCTGAGAAACCATGGGGGCTTTTCCCCGCAGTTTCTGTAGGATGGCGCATCACCAAAGAAGCATTCATGCAGAACCAGCAGCTCTTTGATGATATTAAGCTTCGTGCCGGATATGGCGTCACCGGTAGTCAACCTGCCGACCTCTTCCGCGGCGTGGCTTTGCTGGGCTATGGCAGTTTCTATTACATGGATGGCCAATGGATACAAACACTGTCGCCATCCCAAAATCCCAATCCCAATTTAAAATGGGAAGAGAAACACGAAACCAATATCGGTCTCGACTTCAGCATGCTGAAAGGAAAGATCTCCGGTAGCGTGGATTATTACGTCAGGAACATCAACGGCCTCCTGTATGATTTCCAGGTGCCCAGTCCACCCAACTTATTTTCAAGCACCCGTGCCAATGTAGGTAAGATGCAAAACAAGGGCATTGAGGTCATCCTCAACTATACGCCTGTACAAACAAGAACTTTTGTATGGAATACCAGCGTCAACTTCTCCGCCAATTCCAACAAGCTCATCAGTTTGTCCAACGATTTGTATAAACTCACCAACAATTACTTTACCACTGGCGGTACCGGCGAACCCATCCAGACCTTCACACACCTGGTGGAAGTTGGCCAGAATGTGGGCGACTTCTATGGCTTCAAGGTTATTGACATTTCCAATGATGGCAAATGGATCTATGAAGGCAAAGATGGTAAACCAGTACAGTATGATGATTTCAACCATGCGTTTGAAGACAAGAAAGTACTTGGCAACGGACTGCCTAAATACTATGCAGGATGGAACAACAATTTCAGGTATAAGAACTGGGACCTCGCCGTTACCATGCGCGGGGCCTTTGGTTACCAGATACTCAATTTCCAGCGTATGTATTATGAGAATACCAATATTCAGCAATACAATCGCCTGAAATCTGCCTATGATAAAATATTCGGCAAAGCAGTCCTCAGCAAGGATATTCCCCTTGAGTTCAACAGCAACTATGTAGAAGATGGCGATTTCTGGAAAGTAGACAATATTACATTGGGGTACAACCTTACCAAAACCGGTGTTTCCTTTATTAAGTCGGCCCGGTTCTATGTGTCTACCCTCAACACTTTCATGATCACTGGCTATAAAGGCATCGATCCCGAAGTGAACAGGCTGGGATTGAGCCCTGGTAACGACGACAGGGATAAATATCCTACCACACGTACCTATACCCTGGGACTAAACTTAAATTTCTAACGCATTAAGCTGCCTATTATGAAACGATTCATTATTACTGCCGCTGTCACCGCATCCTTTGCTTTGTCTTGTACCAAACTGAAAAATACCAGTTATGACAGGATCATTGCCTCACAATTCAATCCCAGTGGCGATGATCTTAACTCCCTCGTGGGAAGTGCCTATGTGAACTGGCGCGCTTTATTACTCAACTGGAATGGTGTACACCGTGCGCAGGAGAATTCAGCCGACCAGGTAGTAACTCCGGCCCGCCCCAATGGTTGGGTGGATGGTGGCATCTTCCGCCGCATCCATGAACACAAATGGACTGCCGACGATGATGTAGTGGTCAACTCCTGGAGCCGCACCTTTGCAGGTGTCACCAATTGCAACAGGATCATTTACCAGTTGGAGTCTGGCGGTATTCCGCTTAAAGAAGGGAAAGAAAATGTAATAGCAGAGTTGAAAGTATTGCGGGCCTCTTATTACTACATACTCTGCGACCTCTTCGGTAATGTGCCCATCGTTACCGACTTTAATGTGCCCGATGGATTCCTGCCCCAACAGAGTACACGCAAGCAGGTATATGATTTCATAGTGAAAGAGGTTACCGATAACCTTCCTTTACTCAGCAGCAAGAACGATCAGTCTACCTATGCCCGGTTTAATAAATGGGCTGCCCATACACTTTTGGCTAAAATGTACCTCAATGCTGAAGTGTATACCGGTACAGCAGCCTGGACTAAATGTATAGAGCATTGTGATGCCGTGATCAATTCAGGCGCCGGTTACATCCTTGAGTCCGATCAGCGGGAGGTATTCAAGACCAATAATGAAAACTCCAAAGAGATCATCTTTGCCCTTCCCCTCGATGAGAACTATGTCACCGACTGGAATGCGTTTGATATCCACATGCAAACCCTGCAACCTGCCAACCAGGCTACTTACAACCTCAAATCAGCCCCCTGGGGTGGCATCTGTGCTACGCCACAGGCCATCAGCAGTTATGATCCCGATGATGCCCGCCTGAAAAATAACTGGATACAGGGACAGCAATATGCTGCCAGCGGACAAGCGCTCAACAGTACGATGGGAGCTACTTCCGGTAAGCCCCTTGCTTTTGTAAATGAGTTGCCCGGCATTGATAAGTCGGATGAAGTGCATGGTTTCCGCCTCGGTAAATTTGAGTTCAAGATGGAAGCCAATGTTCAGTTGAGCAACGACTGGCCTTTGTTTCGTTATGCAGATATAAAGCTGATGAAAGCAGAATGCCTGCTACGTACCGGTAAATCAGACGAGGCGGCGACCCTCGTCACCGAAGTACGTGCACGGGAGTTTAAAGCCAACCCTGCCAAGGCTACCGTTACAGGTGCGCAACTCCTGGGTGGCAGCGTATATGATTATGGCCTGCGCAACCACCTCACCACCACACACGAGGGCGGTGCTGATATTCAATATGGCAGGTTCCTCGATGAGCTGGGCTGGGAATTTAACCAGGAGGCCCGCAGGCGGCAGGACCTCATCAGGTTTGGAGTGTTTACAAAAAAATCCTGGTTGTCACATTCCCCCAATGGCGATTACCGGAAACTGTACCCCATACCACGTATCGAGATGAATAAGAATGCCAATCTGAAGCAGAACGACGGTTACCCGCAATAATAGACGTTCGAAGCAAACGATTCATTATTGACTATTCACTATCTTCATTCCCCGCAGTGTCTCTTGTAAGAGATGCTGCGGTTTTTAAATGATATACATTCATGATCAGGAAACGACTCACCTACGCCATCATACTTTTGCTTACAGGTGCATCCTACGCGCAGCAGCCACTCCAAACCTTTCCCCTCACCGACGTGCGGTTATTGGACGGCCCTTTTAAAGAGGCGCAGCAAACCGATATGAACTATATGCTTTCCCTGGAGCCGGATCGGCTGCTGGTCCCTTTCCTGCGCGAAGCGGGCCTGCCTGTCAAAGCAACCAGTTATGGCAATTGGGAAAATACCGGTCTCGATGGTCATATCGGCGGCCATTACCTCTCAGCCTTGTCATTGATGTATGCATCAACAGGGGAGGAGCGTGTAAAGCAAAAACTCGATTATATGATTGATCAGCTGGCCCTGTGCCAGCAGGCCAATGGCGATGGATATATAGGCGGCATTCCCGGCGGCAGGGCCATGTGGAAAGAAGTGGCGGCAGGTAAAATAGACGCAGGCGCATTTTCTCTGAACAATAAATGGGTACCCCTCTACAATATTCATAAACTCTATGCTGGTTTGTATGATGCCTGGGTAATAGCCGGTAATCAAAAGGCGAAGACCTTATTGGTCGATCTCTGCAACTGGTGCGTGAAACTCGTATCCGGATTGTCTGATGCCCAGGTACAGCAAATGTTGCGCAGTGAGCATGGCGGATTGAATGAAACCTTTGCCGATGTGGCTGCCGCTACCGGCAATCAACAATTCCTGGAACTTGCCCGCCGTTTTTCCGACCGGCGTATCCTCGACCCTCTGGTGCAGCAAAAGGATGCCCTCACCGGCCTCCATGCCAACACCCAGATCCCAAAAGTAATCGGCTATAAGCGCATCGCTGAAGTGGCGAATGATACTGCGTGGGCCAGTGCAGCTGCTTTCTTTTGGAATACCGTAGTGCAACACAGGACCGTGTCGATCGGGGGCAACAGCGTACGGGAGCATTTTCATCCTTCCAATGACTTTAGTTCCATGCTCGAATCACGGGAGGGACCGGAGACCTGCAACTCCTACAATATGCTCAAGCTCACCAAACACCTCTTCCTGTCTGCGCCTTCTGCGGCATACATGGATTATTATGAACGTACCTTGTACAACCATATTCTTTCTTCACAAAGGCCCACCGGTGGATTTGTTTATTTCACCCCCATGCGTCCCCAGCATTACCGCGTGTATTCCCAACCCCAGGATGGCTTTTGGTGCTGTGTGGGATCGGGCCTGGAGAACCATGGTAAATATGGCGAGTTGATCTATGCCCATAGTGCAAATGATGTATACATTAACCTGTTTATACCTTCCGTGCTCAACTGGAAAGAAAAAGGATTGAAGGTTTCACAACATACCAGCTTTCCATTCGAAGAGAAGTCTTCCATTCAACTGGAGCTGAAAAAATCAGCCCGTTTTGCTATCCGGTTGAGACAGCCTTCCTGGGTCACCAAAGGTCAGATGAAAGTATCCGTCAATGGAAAACCGTTTCCTGTTAACGCCCCTGATGCGTCCTCCTATATTACTATAAGCCGTTTGTGGAGATCAGGCGATATGATTACCCTTCAGTTGCCCATGCATACCGAAGCCGAGTTTTTACCCGATAGCTCCCAATGGGTTTCATTTGTACATGGGCCTGTGGTACTTGCTGCAGCAACAGATACCACCCACCTGGATGGTTTGTTGGCCGATGGCAGCCGGATGGGGCATATTGCTGCCGGACCGCTCATTCCCCTGGAAGATGCGCCATTGGCCGTAGCCAAACAAAACCAGTTGGCTGCAGCTATTAAGACCGGCCAGCAGAATCGTTTTACATTCAAAGCGCCCGGTCTTTTTGATCAATCAAAATACAGCCAACTTACTTTGCAGCCTTTCTTTACCGTACACAACAGCCGCTATGTGATCTATTTCCCCTACACTACTCCTGAAAACCTGGGGAAGGTAAAGCAGGCCATGGCCGAAAAAGAAAAGAGCAGACTGGCGCTGGAAACCATCACCGTTGATCTTGTTCACTGTGGTGAACAACAACCAGAATCTGATCACCAGTTTAAAGGAGAAAGAACCGAGAGTGGACTTTTCCGGGAAGAACATTTTCGTAATGCGAAAGGATGGTTTTCCTATGAGCTGCGCAATCCCGGAGGACTGGCCAAAAAACTGCGGATTACTTATTATGGCCGTGAACGCAACAGGCAATTTGAGATATATGTAAACGATGTATTGCTTTCCGCTGTAAAGATGGAAGGTGTTGGCGCCGATACATGGGCCGATGTAGATTATGCATTGCCCGAAAGTTTATTAAGCAATCCGCCATCCACCCTGACCGTAAAATTTGTAGCCAAAGAAGGTTCCACTACTGCGAATATCTTTGCAGTGCGACTGCTGAAATAAGACCAGGGTGTTAAAAGGTGAGGCTGGGTCAGGGCAGCATGTCCAGGTTAATATCCACCCGCAGCGCCTTTAACCCGCTTACGCCTTGTAACTCTTCCAGTTCAAGCAGTTCAATACCGGGTTTCAGCAATTGCTTGCTTTGGAGAAACTGAATATATTCCTGGTATTCCTGTGCTTCCTTGGGGTTGGAATAAACCATGGCTATTTTCCCCGGTTGTGTGAGCCTTTCGTTGAGGCCCTGTATGTGTACTTTGTCTAATCGTTTTTTCATGACCTCATAGCGGATATTGTAGGAACCTTCCACATCAAAACGACGTTCGTCTTTCCGGAAACTGATGGTAATGGGCTGACTGTGGATCAGGATCAGTTGCGTGGTTTGTAATGGAACTTTCAGTGACGGCAACAGCTTATGTGTGACGCCCGCAATTTCGGCCATTGATCTTAATTGCCATAATCGGATGTTTTTGAGATACAGCAGGTCAAACTGGTTGTTGGGTGAAATGGACTGCCCAATGTAGATATTATATTCTACTCCATCGGTTTTGTATTTCTCAAAATAATGGGGGTAAGATCGCTGCAAACTGGCTTCTTCCGGTTCAAGGTATTGAAGTACTGCATCGTTGATGGCTGCCAGGGTAGCTTCATACTCATTGCGGGAACGATAAAGGTATCCATGAGGATCATTAACCTTGTCAAAATAGTGAACTGCTATTTCCTGTGCCTGGAAATTGCTTTTCTGGAGATGGTGCAAAACCGGATTCAGCTCCTGTTCAAAAAAATCATTGATCCGGACCTCATTCTCTGCAGGCAACCCTTTATCAATTGATTGACGGAAGTTCTGATTCTTAAATATTAGCCCTTCCAGCAAGGGCAATGATAGCAGGGCTTGTAATTTGCCTAAGGTTTCCTCCACCAGGTTCAAATGCTCCTTCAGGTCTTTTTGGATCGCATGACTTCTTTCTATGGTAGAGTTACGGATGTCAATAGCTCCGTACAATGGATATACCTGTTCAAAAACAACATTTCCCGGCATGGTGGCCGCTCCTCCATTGTGATGTCCATGCATATACTTCCAGGCTACCTCTGCAAATTTCCATTCCACAGAAGGTTGCAGCGCCGTGAATTTTTCTTTGATCAGCCTTTCAATCCTGTGATTAAAAGCGTCACGATTCTTCAGCAGGGCCAATGACAGCAAGGGCATGGCAGGTTCAATTCTTGCCAATACATCCAGGTTAAGCTGGTTGGGCACCGGGGAGGTTAATTCCAGCAATCCCAGCAGGCCATCATTATTTTGTATGGGATAAGAAATATAACTTCTTGCCCCTGCTAACCATAAGTTTTTCAGGAAAGGCGCCATGGCTGTCATCTGCTCATCCAGTATAGCAATAGGAACAGGCTCAGGATGCTCAGTAAGAAAGCCCAGGCACATCTGGAATGCAGCACAGCTTCCTTCATCGTCCGGCTGCCAGTTTTTCCCCATCAAACTATGCTGTACACAGGCCGCATCCATTACAAACTGGTCATTTAGTTTTACAAAAGGCATCAGTCCCACTTCCACATTATTCAACCCAACCAGTGCCTGGATATTGGCTTTCAGCTCATGGATGATGCTGGTGTCGCAGATTTCCTGCCGCAGTAATACTCTTTTAATGGCTTCCAGCGATTCTTGTGTAGTAACATCCTCCGCAACCCATACAGCAAATCCTTCCACGGCAAACAGGTCCAATGGCATTTTTTGCAACTGTTGTTCAATATCCAATATCCGAAAGGTATTGAGGCAAACCGCACAATCCTGGATCAGTGGCAAGGTTCCTTTCAGGTGTATATCAATGAACCGTCTGTCATAGCGGAGTTTATAATACCTTTTTATGCCTGTAGAGGCATCTGTCACCGGGTACACCAGGTCCATGTTGTCGTTGTTGAGCTTGACACCATAAAACTTATCCAGTATATGCTCATAGATCAGGGTACACTGCGCGTGTTTGATGTATTGGTCAGTAGCATCAGCCGGCAAAAGAAAATGTGTTTCTTCTCCATCAACAAATATTTTCCGGAAGGCTGTTGAATAATTAAAGACAGAAAACTGGTACGGCACAGCCATGGTAAACATATTCTTTTCCTGTTCACTGATCACCGGGAAAAGTACAGTGCCCAGCAACTCAAGCAGGCCCTGGTTTTGGTCCAGCAAGCTGCTGTCCTCCACAGGCTGCAGTAGCGCGGGCTCCGACTCAAATTTTTCGATCAGGTAGTGATAGAATCCGGCTTTGGTATCAGAACTGCCTGTTAACTTGTCTTTTAAGTAATTGATAAATGGAAGGAAGGAGATCTTGCTTTCGACCAAAGGGCTCCGGTCTGTAATGCCTGGAGCAGCAGCAAGAACTTTCACTTTTTTAGGGGACCGGATAGCAGGAATAATATCTTCCAGCATAACGCAGTATTTTAAAGTGATCAATAGTATCCAGCGAACTGCAAAGGTAGCAATTAAATAATTGAAGGCTTCACAGCTCCGATAATTGTAGGCAGGGGAATAGCGCGGCCACGCCCGAAATGAATAGGCAGGTATTTACAAGGCACAATTCTCGTGGTAATCCTTCAATACGATCGGCGCTTGTTCCATTTCAAAACCTTCATACTGCTCCAGTATTTCATCCAGGGCTGCTTCAACCTGCGCTGTCTCAGTGGCTGTAACCAATCTTTGGCGGTAGGCTGTAAATCCTGGTAACCCTTTCAGGTAGTACAGGTATTGACGTCGCATAGCATATATGCCTGCCACCGGACCTTTCCAGGATACCGACCTATACAATTGTTTCCGGCATACCGCGATCCGTTCCGCTACAGTAGGAGCGGGAAGTAACTCCCCGGTTTGCACAAAATGTTTGATCTCGCGGAATATCCAGGGATAGCCAATCGCAGCACGGCCCACCATGATGCCATCTACGCCATAACGGTTCTTATATTCCAGTGCTTTTTGTGGAGTATTGATATCTCCATTCCCGAAGATGGGAATATGTATGCGGGGGTTGTTCTTTACTTTAGCAATCAGGCTCCAGTCTGCTTCGCCTTTGTACAACTGGCAGCGTGTACGGCCATGGATGGCCAGCGCCTGTATACCTGCATCCTGTAAACGCTCGGCTACTTCTTCAATATTCTTAGTGTCATCATCCCAACCCAGGCGGGTTTTTACCGTCACAGGCAGGCGCGTACTTTTTACACAGGCTTCTGTAAGCCGCACCATCAGGTCTACATCTTTCAACACACCGGCGCCGGCGCCCCTGTTCACGATCCCTTTGATCGGGCACCCAAAATTGATGTCCAGCAGGTCGGGATTCGTCACATCTACAATGCGGGCTGCCATCGCCATTCTTTCTTCATCACCACCAAATAGCTGGATGCCTACCGGTCGCTCTTCATCAAAGATATCCAGCTTGCGCCGGGCCTTAATGGCATCCTTGATCAGTCCCTCGCTCGAAATAAATTCCGTATACAAAAGGTCAGCCCCATTATCCTTACACACCACACGAAAAGGCGGATCACTCACATCCTCCATGGGCGCCAGTAACAACGGGAAATCGGGCAGCGTTATATGTCCTATTTTGATCAAACAGCCGGCTAATTAAAGCCGCAAATGTACGGAATTGTAGGTTGTGAAGGGGTGCGAATAAGGAATGGAGAATTGTCAGTAGTGGGTAGCCCTTGATCCGCCTTCAACAGGCTGAAGACCAATGTTTCTATCCACCCATTACTGACTATTCTCCATTCAGGTATCTAATCAAAAGTACTCATCTCCCTATTCGCTTCTTTTCGAAGCAAACGACTGCCGACTGCCGACTGCCGACTGCCGTTTCCTATTGATACACCCTTATATAGTCCACAATCAGAAATTGTGGAAAATAGGTGGTGGCATCCGGACTACCGGGCCAGTTTCCGCCTACGGCGAGGTTCACGATCAGGAAAAACTCCTCGTTGAACGGGTAATTATTGCTGCCCAGGTCCGCCTTGTTAACCGTTGAGAACACATTGCCGTCCACCAGCCATTTGATCTGGTCCTCCTTCCATTCAAGCGAGAATACATGGAATTCATCATTAAAGGTTTTGGCAGGCAGCGAATAATTCCGGCTGATCTGCGTACTGCCCGGGCCGGGCCCGAAATGCAGCGTACCATGCGTCTTGCCGGGCTCATGCCCCACTACTTCCATCAGGTCAATTTCACCACTCTTGGGCCATCCGCCAAACACGCTTTTCTCCGGCATCAGCCAAAAGGCCGGCCAGATACCTTTGCCCTTTGGCAGGATCGCGCGGATATCAATACGCCCGAATTTGATAGGTTTCTTTCCCTGCGTAAGGATCTTGGAAGAAGTATAGTTTTTGCCCTGGTAGCTTTCCGGCTTGGCTTCAATGATCATTTTACCACCCTGGAAATAGAGATTCTCCGCCCTGTCCGTATAAAACTCCAGTTCATTATTGCCCCATCCGCAAATGCCTGGGCAGCCATCACCATTCTGATGACCCCAAATAGTTGCGTCCAGTGAAGGGCCATTGAACTCATCACTCCATTTCAAGGTGAAACCAGGGTAGGAGGTCGGCGCTTCATAGCCTGTATTCGTATAAGCTACCTTCGTGTCATCATTGCGGATAGTACCACTGCCCACCAGCTTCAGCAGGCTGCCGTTGACCGGGTTCTGCAATTGCACTGTAAAAGCATCATCACCTTCCTTGATATCGTCGCCCACCACCGGAATGAGGAGCTTCTTCTGCGTTTCTCCGGCAGGGATCGTCACCGATAGACTGGCGGGCACTACATAATCTTCTCCGGCCTTCGCACTCGCACTAACAATCGAATAGTTAACCGTTATATCCTTGGTCGACTTCTTATCCAGGGTTACCAGGAACTCAAATTCAGTATTGCCACTGTTCCCTTCAAACAGCGTCACATCATTAATGGAAATAGTCGGCGCTGGCCCATTATCCCTACTATCCCCCTTGCTTTTGCTGCTGCATCCCGTAGAGGAAAAGCTAAAAGACAGGGAGCAGAGAACAATAGAAATTAGCTGAACCATATGGACCTCTCTTTTATTCATAAATGTAATTTCATGCACGTTTAACAACAGGAAGTAGGTTGTACCTGCTCAGCAGGAATGGCCTTACCGGCTATTTGGCTTTAAGGGTAAACTTCCAATGCCCCCAGTCATACCGTTTGTCCAACACCATTTTGGTAGCAGTCATTTCAACAATATCATAGGTGACCACGCTTTCTGGCGCACCGGATGTGCCATTCTCGCCTACTTTATACAAACCGATATAAGCGCCGTTACCTGTTACCTGTAGTTTATTACCTCCAATTACCTTGAAATTAAAATTACCACCGCCCCAGGCCTTGTATTTGGCAGGCAGCTGACTTACGTTGATACAGCCAATCGGAAATCCTATATCAGTAGGCCATGCATTGCCGCCTTCGTCATCCACACGTATGTCCCCTTTCAGGTCTTGTGTGAAACTGCCGTCTTTTCTGAAAGTATATTCATCATTGAATAAACAGGCGCGGTCAGTTACATCACCTTCACCGCTCGTCCACCACGGTCCCCCGGCCAGAGGCCCTACCAATAAAGCACCGCCGCCCGGCTGGTCCAGTACCCATGTCTTCGAAGTGCAATTGGTAAGCAATGCTTTTTTGCCGGCACAGCCATTGGGATCATCAGCTGCCACACTCACAGCAACAGTGGTCGAGTCGACGCCGCCATCGGACAACAAGATCAGCTTTACCGTGTAATCGCCCTTATCCGGATAGTAAGCCGTATCTACCTGGCGGCCTGCACGCGCGCCACCTCCATCACCAATATTCCAGCGATAATAAAAGGCATTGGCCGTGGTGCTTGTGAGTAAATAGGTATTCACTTTTCCACTCACAGGCGTGATCGTAAAAGCTGCCTTGGGCTTATCGCCAATATCACCGAAACTGCTTTTAGGACTGCAGCCCGGCATAAAAGCCGGCGCCAGCAATAACAGCAGCCAGAAATTTATTCGTCTATTATTAAATGCAAGTAACATAATTGTAAGTTTTAAGTTAACCAACGTAGGATATCATTTTGTTTGTCATTTGTTACCCTGAGCCTGTCGAAGGCTACGAAGCAAAGGCATTGCCGATTGCCGATTGCCGATTGCCGACTGCTATTAATACCCTTTGTTTTGTTCCAATACCTTATTGGTTACATCTATCTCCTGCTGCGGTATGGGCAACACTTCATTCTTATTGGGTTTGAAACCTCTTGCACCTAATACTTCAGCGGCTTTTCCTGTACGCACCAGGTCAAAGAAGCGATGACCTTCTGTAGCCAGCTCCAGCCTGCGTTCACGGGCAATATTATCCAGCGTGGCCGGAACGGTAGCGAGGTTTACGCGGTGACGTACCGTGTCCAGTAAATATTGGGCGCGCGCTGCATCTCCACCACCACGCAACAGCGCTTCTGCTTCCAGCAGGTAAGTGTCAGCCAGCCTGATCTCTATCTCATTGATCGGCCAGTTAATTTCAGCCGTACCCACATTGGAGCGATAAGCCGTTACCGGTGCATATTTCCGAATGAAGTAATCCGTATTTTGGTAGCGTGCCGTGTATTTGGCGCCCTGTGCTTTCATGGCATTGCCATCAATAATGGTGGCAGAGAAACGCGGGTCGCCTGTCATAGCAGCTACCAGGTCTTCCGTGATGGGACAAAATCCCCAGCCACCCGAATAGAGTGGGCCGTTATAATCGGCAGCACCTACATATTGTGCGGCTACATTGCCTTCTCCACCATTGATCCAGCCCCAGTCGCCCCAGGCAGCCAGGTTGGAGTGGGGGATTTCCAATATAGATTCTGAATGGAATTTATTATCGGGCCTGAATACATCACTAAAACTGGTCAGCAATTTGTACGCGGCAGAAGTATTTACTTCTTTCAACAGGCCGGCTGCTTCCGCCATGCGGGTATTGTTATTTTGGTACAGGATGGCTTTTCCCAGCATCGCTGTGGCAGCGCCCTTGGTCAATCGTCCGTATTCACTCACCGGCAAAGTCACCGGCAGGTCCGTCCGCGCTTCCTTCAGGTCCTTTTCAATCTGCGCATAGATCGCTGCAGGTTCTGCCTGTTTCTGGCTGTACAGTTCACTCACTGGTATGGCCGTAATGATCAGCGGAACCCTTCCAAAAAACCTTACCAGGTCAAAATAAAAATAAGCACGCAGGGTTTTGGCTTCTGCGATCACCCTGGTTTTAAAGTTGGCAGCCAGTCCCGTCGCCTTTTCAATTTTCTCCAGTATCAGGTTGGCCCGGTACACCCCTGTGTAATTCTTTTGCCAGAGGCCCAGTTGAGGTCCTTTGAAAGCATCCAGCGTAAAATTGTCATAGGCAACCCAGCTTGGCTGGTCCGATGCATCACTGCCCCCCGCATAAGCCTCATCAGAAGCTGCCGACAGCAGCGGCATCTTCATGGTGTAACCACCCGAATTGCCCCATTGCATTACATCATATACTGCTACCAGTCCCTGGAATACCTGTTCCTGGTTCTTATAGAAATTGTCTTCCAGCTCCGTTCCTTTCGGTTGCAGTTCCAGAAAGCTTTTACTGCACGAAGCCGTTGCTATAAACCCGCCGATCAGTACGGGCCACCATTTTATATTGATTCGATTTCGTTTCATTACTCAAAGTTTTGTGGATTAAAAACCAATGTTAATACCTGCCATCAAAGCCCGTGGCTGAGGATAAATACCCCGGTCAATGCCATAACTGTCACCACCGATCTCCGGATCAAATCCATTGTACTTGGTGAAGGTGAACAGGTTGTTGCCCGTAAGGTATACCCGCAACTTGGTTAACCCGGCTCTTTTGGTAAGCGATGCCGGCAGGGTATAACCGATCTGCAATACTTTGATGCGGAAATAAGACCCCTGCTGCAGGTAGAAATCCGAACTGCGGCTGAAGTTCTGGTTAGGATCATTGAATACCAGGCGGGGGAATTTGTTGGAAGTACCAGCACCTGTCCAGCGGCTCAGCGCTTCAGTAGTCCAGTTGGAAGTAGGCAGGTCAAAACGGCGCAGGGCCTGGAATACATCGTTGCCGGCAATGCCCTGGCCAAATACCAGCACATCAAATCCTTTCCAGGCAGCTTCTGCCGTGAAGCCAAAACTTACATTGGGGGTAGGATCACCTATAATCGTGCGGTCATCGTTATCGATCTTGCCATCACTATTATTATCCACAAAGCGGATATCACCAGGCTGAGCATTGGGCTGCATCAGACCGCCGTCTTTATTACGGTAATTCAATACCTCATCAGCAGTTTGGAACAGACCATTCGTCTTAAATCCAAAGAAAGAACCGATCGCATTGCCCACTGATGTACGCGTCATTTCCACGCCCTGCGGACCAAACTTTTGTCCTTCCAGGAACTTCTTATCGGCTCCCAGGTAAGTCACTTCATTTTTAAGGTAAGAGACATTGCCGCTTATCTTATAACTCACGTCACCCACTTTGTTGCCATAACTCAGTTCCAGTTCTACACCACGATTCTCCATATTGGCGATATTGCCAATGGGACCTGCATTACCGGCATAGCCCGGTACCGCAATGCCCAGCAGCATACCCTTGGTCTTCTTGTTGTACACATCAAATGTGACACTGAAATTGCGGAACAATACCGCATCAAACCCAATATTGAACTGCGATGTTTCCTCCCATTTCAGATCGGGGTTGGAGATCGCATTGGGACTTACCCCATTGATCAATACAGGTGTGAGCCCCGCCGTGTAATTCCGGCCGCCGCCTACCGTAGAGAGGTAACGGAAATCACCGATGCGGTCATTGCCCGTTATACCATACGATCCGCGTACTTTCAGGAAAGTGACCACTTCAGTGGTTGGAAAGAAATCTTCACGGGATGCTACCCAGCCTACAGATACGGAGGGGAATACACCATATTTGTTATTAGGCCCAAACTTTGACGATCCATCACGGCGTACAATACCTGTAAACAGGTACTTGTCATCGTAACTATAGATCACCCGGCCATACAAAGAAGACAACGACTCCTGGTACTCGCCGCCCCAGAAGAACTGGTTGGTTTGAGGCACCGGGAAGGCCAGTGAAGCATCTTTGATATCATTAACAGGGATACCGCGTTTAGTACCTCCCTGCGTTTTACCGTTGCTCTTTTGCGCAGTAGTACCCACCATTGCTGTTACATCATGTTTGCCAATAGCCCGGTGGTAGGAGAGTTGGTTTTCCCACAGCCAGAAGACGCCGCGGTTCGATTCACGGGTATACCCATTGAGGGTAACCTGGTTGATCGTATTCAGGTAATTCAGCGGAGAAAAACTTTCATTACCCCAGAAAGCCAGGTCCGTACCAATGGAGCTACGCAGCTTTAATCCCTTGATGGGTTCTACCTCTCCAAATACATTCGCCACGATCTTGTCCGACCAGTTATTTCCTTGCTGCACTTTTAAGGCAGCTACAGGATTCAATATCTCAGAAGTGACAATATTGGAAATACCGTACGGATTTCCGTTCTCATCACGTACTACCGGACGATCACTATAAGGACTGGAATTGGCCAGTGCCGGATCGGTCACGATAAATGGGGTGATGGGGTCCATATTAATGGCCCTGTTAAGCGGCGTACCCCACTCACCATTCGTGCCCACGCCTACAGAAGAAATGCGCGTATAGCCAACATTGCTGCCAAATGAGATGGCGTTCGTGATCTTATGGGTGGAGTTGAACCGCACCGTAAACCTTTTGAAATAGGAGTTAGAGGGAGCTACAATTCCTTTCTGGTCGAGGTAGCCAAATGAAGCATAATAGGTAGACTTTTCAGAACCGCCCATTAAACTCAGGTCATGGTTTTGGATGGGTGCCCCATCGTCAAACACATGGCTCTGCCAGTCCGTACCCTTGCCCAACTGCTCCGGGTTGGCAAACCGGGGCGATTGCCCGTTGGCCACATAGGCTTCGTTCAGCAGGGTGGCATATTGCGTAGCATCCAGCAGGTCCAGCTTGCGCCAGGCTTTCTGCGTGCCCAGATAGCCATTGTAGTGGACTGCAATTTTGCCTGATTTCCCTTTCTTGGTCGTTACAATGATAACGCCATTCGCCGCCCTTGCCCCATAAATGGCGGCAGAAGCGGCATCTTTCAATACGTCAATTGACTCAATATCATTCTGGTTGAGGTATTCGATACCCCCGCCGATCTGTATACCATCCACAATATACAGCGGGTCGCTGTTGCCGATCGTGGTGGTACCGCGGATCCTGACAGTAGAGCCGGCGCCGGGCTGACCGGAGCTGCTGGTAATGGTTAAGCCCGATACCCTTCCCTGAAGGGACTGTTCAATACGCTGAACGGGCATATTGTCCAGGTCGCCCGCCTTGATCGAAGAAATGGCGGTAGTAACGGCCCCTTTACGCTGGGTACCATAACCCACTACAATTACTTCATCCATGCTGCCGGACTTCTCTTCCAGCGAAACAGCAACGGCGGTGGCATCGCGGACAGAGATTTCCTGCGGCGTCATGGCGATGTGAGAAATGACCAATACGCTGCCGGCCTTGGGTACCGTAATGGAAAACCTGCCCTGTAAGTCCGAAGTGGTAGCAGTGGTGGTTCCTTTTACAGTAATAGTAGCGCCGGAAACAGGTGAGCCGGTGATCTTGCTGGTTACCGTACCGGTAACGGAGATAGTTTGTGCATAGACCTGGCCGATAAGCAGTGTTTGGAAAAGTACTGCAAGGCTTAGCAGTACAACTTTCATTTTCATAAGCAAACAATTTTGGATGATGGAACAGGCAATTAAGGGTATTCTACTACAGGGCTACGCATACGCGTTCCTCTAGATTTTTCCCTCATCCTAAAATTATCATTCAGTACTGCATGCACAATCTTTCTGGGTACATCACTACTACATCACCCTACTGTAAGTCAATAAAAACAGGCTTTTTAGGTACAACAATACTACATCATCCAAAAAATTGTACTTTCACATAGGCCGCTTTGACTATTTTAGATTGCGGTCTTGCTCAGTCGCCAGCCTTCCCGCCGAATGGCGGGATGATGGCTATTTCAAAGCCCCTGGCTTTGTCGTAAAAAGGAGCCTTTCGAAGCAAACGCATTGCCGACTGCCGATTGTCGACTGCTGAAATCTGCCTGCTTATGAAGAGATCAAAACGATTGCTGCTGCTACTGCTAACGGTAGGAATGTCCTGCTTTGGGCAAAACACCATCGGTTTACCCGAGATCATCAACTATTCCAAGCATATTTACGGCGGAGGGACACAAAACTGGGACATTCAGCAGGATGTGAACGGTATCATGTATTTCGCTAATAACGAAGGCGTGCTCAGTTTTGATGGCACGCACTGGCGCATCTACCCCTTGCCCAACAAAACCATCGTCCGATCCATAGCTATCGGTAAAGACAGGCGTATTTATGCCGGCGGACAGGACGAAATAGGCTATTTTTCTCCCGATTCCACCGGGGTACTGATTTTCACCTCCCTCAAAAACCTTATTCCTGTAAAAGAGCGCTCTTTTGCTGATATCTGGGACATTATCCCCTGGGGCGATGATATCTTCTTCCGTTCCGTCCATAAGATCCTCCAACTTACCAATCAAACCATCATAGCATACCCGGCCGTATCAGAGTGGGCATTCATGGGCGTGCATGAAAACCAGTTGATTGCACAGGATATGAGCCATGGCCTGCTGAAGTTCAACCAGGGCACCTGGCAGCCCTTAATGCGGCGGGAAGACCTGCCTCCCGGGCTGTACACCAGTGCCATTATACCCTTGGGCAAAGACAGTTCCCTGCTGGCTACTTTAAAAGATGGGGTATTCGTTTTGTCAGCTGGCCGGCTTACCCCCTTCCGGTCACCCGACCTCAATGCCGTTGCCAGGGAGACCATTTACGGCGGTCTGGCCCTCGGGCACAACTGGTTTGCCCTCGCTACCAGCCTGGGCGGTTGCCATGTCTTTAACAGGAAGGGGGAGCTGGTGCAAAGCTTTTCACGGAAGGAAGGGTTGCAGAACAACAATATCACCAGCATCTTCCGCGACCGCAACAACAACCTTTGGCTGGGGCTGGACAATGGTATCGATTTCGTCGCCTACGATAATGCCATCAAACATATTTACCCCGAAAACCTGAATGAAGGCTCCGGTTATGCTGCCCTCATTCACAATAACCAGCTTTACCTCGGCACCACCAATGGTTTGTACACCGTGCCCCTCTCTAATATGGACGACCTAAGTTTTGTCAAAGGCCAGTTTACCCCTGTCCCCAACACCAAAGGGCAGGTATGGGGCTTATCGGAGATCAATGGCCAGGTTTTGCTGGGCCATCACGACGGATCATTCCAGGTGCATCCCCAGGGAGCCATTCCCGTCAATGCCAGGCCGGGCTGGGGATATTGGACTTACCTGCCGGTCAATAAGGTGTTGCCTTCAGCGCAGGTGTTGGCCGGTACTTACCACGGACTGGAAGTATTGGAATACACGAAGGATGGTTTTCATACCGGTTATCCGGTAAAAGGCCTGGACGAGCCTGCCCGCTTTATCACTTTCGACAACAACAATATCGCCTGGGCCTCCCATCCTTACCGCGGTGTATACAGGGTGGATATGAGCGTACAGCCTGCCCGTATTAAATTATACAACGATAAAGATGGATTGCCTTCTTTTATGAACAACCATGTATACTCCATCAGGAACCAGGTGGTGGTAGCTACCGAGAAAGGGGTGTATCGCTACAATGTCCAGACTGATAAATTTGAAAGCTCACCCTGGTACCATAATATATTCGGCAATACCAGTCTGCGTTATCTCCGGGAAGACACCGATGGCAATATCTGGTTTATCCACGACAAGCAATTGGGCGTAGTGGATTTTTCATCCGCTACACCAATGATCGTTTACCTGCCCGAGTTGAATGGGAAAATGGTCAGCGGCTTCGAGCATATCTATACCATCAATGCCCGCAATATTTTCATTGGGGCAGAGAATGGCTTTTACCATATTAATTATGAACAATACCGCAAGAACAAATACCTGTTACAGGCGCATATCAATACCGTTACTTCCATTGGCCCAACAGACAGGTTGATCTTCGGTGGTTATTTTGGAGAGGTAAATGATAATAATATACAGAAGCAGGAAACAGTGCCCGATATTGTCTGGAAATGGAATTCCCTGCATTTTGAATACTCTTCATCGTTATATGGGCAGGAAGCCATTATTACCTACAGTTACCAGTTAAAAGGATTTGATAAAGGATGGTCTGATTGGTCCCGGAAAACGGAAAAGGATTATACCAACCTGCCGCCGGGCTCTTATACATTTGAAGTGAAGGCCCGTAACAACCTGGGTAATGAATCGCCGCCAAGCAGTTTTTCGTTCCGCGTATTGCCTCCCTGGTACCAAAGCTGGTGGGCTTATGGGGCGTATCTGCTGGCCTTGTGTGCCCTGGGGTATGGTTTGTACAGGCGGCAACAGCGGAAGTTCATTCGCCAGCAATTGCGGCATGAGGAAGAGCAAAAGCGATTGCAATACCTGCATCAGCTGGAACTGGAAAAATCGGACAAGGAAATTGTGAAGTTGCGCAATGAAAAGCTGGAATCAGAAATAGATCATAAGAATAAAGAGCTGGCTTCTTCTGCCATGCACCTGGTACAGAAAGGAGAGTTGCTGACCAGGATCAAAGAAGAGTTGATGCGTCTGAAGAAGATGCCTGTAAATGGAGAGGATGGGGAAGAGTTGAAAAAGCTATTGCGCATTCTTCATGAAGAGGATAAGATGGATCAGGGATGGGAGCAATTTGCATTTCATTTTGATCGTGTGCACAGTGATTTCCTGGTGGCCCTCAAAGAGCATTATCCCCACCTTACCGCCAATGAGATCAAATTGTGTGCTTACCTGCGCATGAACCTGTCCACTAAAGAGATTGCCCAACTAATGAACATTTCTGTACGAGGCGTGGAGATCAGCCGCTATCGCCTGCGTAAAAAACTACAAATAACAACCGATACCAATCTTTTTCAATTCCTGCTCAACATCAGGTCGGCCAGCGTTTGAGCCCTGGCCAGGTTCAGTACTCGTGTTTTTACGATATAATATCGTATCTGTAAATACCCAACCCTATTTTGTAGTCAACCGTATCTGTAATTATCCACATCCAACCCCTTGTGGTTAACGTAGATAGCGTAGGGCTAATAATTGGCTCGAAACTTGCGTTCTGAGTACCGTTCAGTATATACCCAACACCCGCTTAATTTGTTCGCAGCCGTAAATCCGTATCCAGCAATGAAAAACTATCCCAAAGCGAATTGCTGCTGAAACCCAAAAATCAAACTTACGTATGCGAAAGTACGCTCTGTTGTGCTTATTAGTGCCTGTATTCAGTCAAGCCCAGGAATCACATCGTTTGCACCTCACCTTATTTGGTGGTGTAACCAATTACCAGGGTGAATTACAAGGCCGGAATTTTACTTTTAATCAATCCAATCTTGGCATCGGTGCTGGTCTGAAATATGACCTGACTCCCCATTTTGCCATTCGTACCGGTATCCAATATGGTACCATCGGTGCCAGTGACCGGGAGAATAGTGATGCCAAATTACGCCCCCGGAATCTTAGCTTTCAAAGCCGGATACTGGAAGGCAATCTCTTGTTGGAATATACCCTCTTCAATATGGAGGATAAGAGAATATCTCCTTATGTATTTGGAGGTATAGCTGTGTATCATTTCAACCCATTTGCATTCGATACCCTGGGCAATAAAGTATACCTGAAACCATTGAGTACAGAAGGACAGGGGCTATCGGCCTATCCCGACAGGAAGGAATACAAACTCACCCAGTTTGCCATCCCATTTGGTGGCGGTGTTAAGTTCCGCATCAGCGACAATGTGACCCTGGGTTATGAGATCGGGCTCCGTAAAACATTTACCGACTACCTCGATGATGTGAGTACACGGTACGTCGATCCATTTATCCTGTCACAGGAAAGAGGGGCGAAAGCCGTGGAAATGTCTTACCGGGGTGGTGAGTTGAAGGATGGCAATCCCACTTATCCCGCGGTAGACGAGCTACGGGGTAATTCCAAGACCAAAGACTGGTACTATTTCCAGGGCCTTACCCTTACCATAGGAATTGGTGGCGCTGGTAATGGCGGCGGTGGATGGGGTGGAGGCCGCGGAAAGTTAGGTTGCCCTAAGAATGTATATTAGAAAGCACTCACTACCTGCAAATATGATGCTGCGGCGCCCTGATGGGCGCCGCAGTTTTTTTATACAGCTATGCCACATACAGAGCGCCGCAGTTGACCCTCAGATTCTGGCTGTTCACACCATTGCCTGCCAACAAATTTTACAGGACTGTAATTTGCAGTTAGCTTATGAAAAGTATAGGTATACTGGCAATGCTCTGTATGTGGATGACCGGCGCTCATGCGCAGATTATCTACCGGGAAGATTTTGATGGTGTTTTGGGCCTCACATCCGGTGGAGCCGGTACATATGCTTTCCCGCCCGGGTGGTTCCTTGCTAATGTCGACAATAACCAACCCGACGCACAGGTGGCCTACGTGAACAACGGTTGGACGAGGCGGGAAGACTTTAATTTCAATGTGGCAGACAGCTGTGCTTTTTCCACTTCTTATTATTCACCGCCCGGAACGGCCAATGACTTTATGTGGACACCACTGATTGGTCCATTAATGGATAATTGTGAACTTAGTTGGAAAGCCAAGGTGTATGACGCTGCTTATGCCGATGGCTATGAAGTAAGGATCATGACTGTACGGCCCACAGGCGGCCCGGGCGCCATCGGTAACCAACTCACCCATTCTACAGTGTTGTTCAGTACAACCGGAGAAAATAATTCATGGACAACACATACCGTTGACCTGAGCGCATATAAAGGGCAGAACGTTTATATTGGTTTCAGGAATAATTCAGTTGATAAGTTCCTGCTCGCTATAGACAATATCCAGATAGAGCGGGTCGCCAAATATGATCCCCGCACACTTTACGCCACCCCCTTTGAATATACTGCGTATCCATTGCAGCAGGCCCCTGATCTTCCCATCGAAGGAGTTATCCGCAACGACGGGGTACTGCCCATCACCAACCTGCGTATGAAGGCCGAGATCTACAATAGCGCCCAGGCCCTGGTATACACGCAAACCAGTGCGCCCGTCGCCAGCATCCTCCCTTTCTACAGCGCCAATTTTACACTCCCTGCCTGGAGGCCATCTGCAACTGGGTACTACACCATTAAGTATTTCCCGGTGATGGATGAGACAGAGTCTTATGCCGGCAATGATACCCTGACCAATGTGGTGGGTATTTATGATTCTGTATACGCAAGAGACGATAATGATGAGATCGGCGCCATAGGGATCGGTACAGGAAATGGTTACGTTGGCCAAACCTTCACCATTCGATCCACTACAGAACTTCGTTCCGTTTCCGTATCCTATTGGAGGGGCTACACCGGCAAGAGATATGCACTGACCGTCTGGAATACCAGTGCCGGCAAGCCCAATGCAATCATCGGCTCCACCGATACATTACTGTATCCTGATGATAATGCGCTGACCGATACTTTGCCCATCTATGGTGGCAAACTCACGCTTACACCGGGCGATTATGTGATCGCTGCAGTTGAATTTGATTCCACGATTGCATTGGCTCAAACGCGTGGTATCTATACACCTGGTAAACTATGGATACATTGGAATGCACAGCCATGGGCAACTATTGAAACATTTGGCATCAACGCTTATTTGCATCCCGTATATATCCGCCCCAATCTTAGCAATGCCTCCCTGTTGCCTGTAAAACTGGTTTCCTTCACCGGACGGCACACGCTTGCGGGCAATCAATTGGAATGGCTGGTGGCTGATCAGCAAAGTATACAGTCTTATGAAGTAGAAAGAAGTACGAATGGCATTCACTTCAGTCCCGTAGGTTCCATCCCGGCCAACGACTTCCTGTCATTTACCTATCGGTATACAGACCCAGCTACATTATCCGGAGTTATCTATTACAGGTTGAAGGTCGTTGAACACACCAGGATCAGCTATAGCAGTATTATCCGGTTAACGCTAAACAGGCATGCGACCGTCACTTTATCGCCCAATCCGGTTCAACATACCGCCATTTTGCAGACCAGTGATCAGCAATTGTTGAATACCACCGCTTACCTGACAGATATGCAGGGAAAAACAATACGACAAATGAAACTCACCCGTTTACCTTTTTCCATCAATATAGCCATGCTGCCGGCTGGCGGCTACCTGTTGCGATTGAGCAATAACCAGGTATTGAAGCTGTGGAAACAATAATGCGGATAACGACTTCTGCCGTACCTTTGCCCCCGCAAATACAAAAGTATGGCATACAAGAATCAGCAGCACTTTATTGAGACTTTGGAGCAGGCCGGAGAACTGGTTCGCATTACCACCTATGTTGACCCCAAACTGGAGATTGCCGAGATCACCGACCGCATTAGCAAAACACCCGGTGGCGGCAAGGCTCTCCTGTTTGAGAACACAGGGTACGACTTCCCCGTACTGATGAATGCCTACGGCAGTGAGCGCCGGATGTGCCTGGCCCTGGGTGTTCAGCACCTGGATGATGTAGCACGCAATATTGAAGACCTTTTTAAGCTCCTTTCTTCTCCCAAAGAAAGTATACTGGATAAACTGAAATTACTGCCCAAACTGGGCGAATTTGCCTCCTGGATGCCCAAAGTAAAGAGCGGGCGGGGAGCCTGCCAGGAAGTGATCTGGCAGGGCGAACAGGCCGATATCAATAAACTGCCCGTGATCACCTGCTGGCCCAAAGATGGCGGACCATTCGTTACCCTTCCCATCATCCATACCAAAGATCCCCAAACCAATATCCGCAATGTGGGTATGTACCGCATGCAGGTATTTGGTCCCCAACTCACCGGTATGCACTGGCACCGACATAAAGTGAGCGCCAAACATTTCAATGAATACAAAAAACTCGGCATCAAAATGCCCGTGGCCGTAGCCCTTGGCGGCGATCCAGTATATGCTTATTCCGCCACCGCGCCCCTCCCGGAAAATGTGGATGAATACATGCTCGCAGGTTTCCTGCGCAAGAAAAAAGTGGAGCTGGTAAAATGTATCACCCAGCCTTCTATTGAAGTGCCGGCCGATGCAGATTTCGTGATAGAAGGATACGTAGACCCCAATGATGAACTGATCTGGGAAGGCCCCTTCGGTGATCATACCGGCTATTATTCACTGCCCGACTGGTACCCTAAATTTCATATCACCGCCATCACACACCGGAAGAAGCCGGTTTATCCCGCTACCATTGTAGGCATTCCCCCACAGGAAGATGCCTGGTTGGGTAAAGCCACTGAACGCATCTTTCTGGCGCCCATCAAAATGACCATGGTGCCGGAAATCGTAGACATGGACATGCCCGTAGAAGGCGTATTCCACAACCTGGTGATCACCAAGATCAACAAGGAATACCCCGGCCAGGGACAAAAAGTGATGAATGCCATGTGGGGCGCCGGTCAGATGATGTTTAATAAAATACTGGTGCTGGCCGATGGTAAAGTGCCCATCACAGATTATAAGACACTGGCCCAATATGTATTTAAGAACCTGAACCCCGCTACCGATATCTCTTTCTCTCAGGGGCCCATGGATGTGCTCGATCATAGCTGCAGCAAGCTGGGCTTTGGTGGAAAGATGTGTATTGATGGAACGGCTAAACTGGAAGAGGAAACAGACGATAGCTACCACGCACACTTTACCGATTTCCAGGTGGACGATAAATTGATCATGTCCCAATTCCCGGAGATACACAGCTTCAACACCAGTCTACTCGTACTCGATATTCCTTGTGTGGTTATTTCAGTACGCAAGAATCGTCCTGGCCATATCCGGGAACTGCACCAGCAATTGTGCCAATCGCATGTAATTGAAGGGGTGAAGATGGTGTTGTATGTAGAACATACCGTTGATGCAAACGACCTGCCGGTAAGCCTGTGGCGCTTCTGTAATAACCTCGATCCCCGGCGCGATAGCCTGCCGTTTGAACAGCTTTCCTTACAGCAGCCCGGTAAAAAATGGGCCTGCATGGGCTTTGATGGTACCATTAAGACAAAGGCCTTTGATGATTTCCAGCGCGACTGGCCCAATATTATTGTAGCAGCGGATGACACCATTGCGTCTGTCGATAAGAAATGGCCAGCACTGGGACTGGGTGAATTCCTGCCTTCTCCTTCCCTTAAGTTCAAGGGACAGATCTATGGCGAAGAAGCAGTAGTAGAATAAAAAATAAGGAACTTATTCGTTATTGACTTTTCTTGATCACGATCCTTTGCGCATCATCCTGCGCTACATCGTCGAAGAATTTCTTGATAGCAGCATATTCCGCAGCTGGTATCTGCAATTGATTCAAGGTAAGCGAGGTGGTAGAGTATACGGCCTTTTGACCTTCATCAAACCAAAACTTTGTTTGATAACTGGCAAGGCTACATTTGATCTCTTTGCTTTGCGGCAAGGCCTCGATAGCAAAGCCATCGGGCAGCTTGATCATGGTCGTATCCGTTTTTACATAGGGGTTATTGAAATAATAATCCAGCCTGCGTTTATCGGATTTCGGCAACTTCGTTTCACTCAATTTGTATTGGCGCGGACTGAGGAACATCTTATTGCCCGCGATAAATTCAGGCACTTTTTCTACCACCATTTCAAGTTCCGCGAGCATGTTGACGGGGTCTTCCTTCCTGGTGAAATTGAATTCATCAGGCTGCTTGTAGCCCATATAGTTGACTATAAACTCCTTTTGATCATCCTTTTTCTCATTGGCTACATAGTCGATCAGCATCTTGAAATAGCCGGTAGTGTTGAACTTGCTCACTACTTTACCTGAGCCATCAGGCTGAATAACGATCGTAGTCAGTACGCTGAATTGATTGGCAGTAGCTACACTTTTAGGCGTGGGTACCAATGCACCCCCGTCTTCAGTGATCAACAGCGCATTCCGGTTCTCCGTACTGGAGCCGAGCATTCCAAAATCGATCACCTTGTTGGTGCATTCCAGCCAGATAGTGTCCTTAGGCTGGGGCACACAGAGGATCACGTGGTTGAAGCGGGCCATGGGGAAACTCGGATCGACCGGCGCCATGTCATATTGCGAATTGACAAACGCCCGATGGCTTCTGACGCCTACAGCTTTCAGGGCTGCATGCATGTAGTTGGTCAGCCCCTTGCAATCACCATATTTCTTCTGATCGGTAAAAGTAGCGGGCAATGATTTCCAACCGCCAATACCCAGCTGTATACTCACGTACCGGAAATTCTTTTGCAGATAGTTGTAAATGATACGCACCTTTTCCCGGTCATCTTTTGCATCCTTTACCAGGTCTTTAAAGAATGCCTTGCGGTCTTCGGGAAGTACATCGACACCTTTGTGCAGCTCGTTGAACCATAAGCCAAGGTTCTTCCAGGTGCTCATGTCGCCTTCGTAATCATCCATCTTAAACCGGTTGGCCGCCAGACGGATCATCGGATACTGGTTTGCAGGGCTCACCGAGCCTGCTTCTGTTTGAATAGCCGGCAAATTGTTGACCGACCATACATAGGTCTTGTACTTATCATCCTCCGTTATTTTTGGGGGCAGTTTGATCGCCTGCTCTTTGTAGCGCAGGTCCAGGCTTTTGGGCACCTTCACAGTAAAGGAGGATTGCTGTACGCCTTCATCCGGTACAATGATGCTGTAGTCAGGCAAGAAGAGGGATCCTTTGTATTTCGTCTCCACTTCCGTCTCGATGGTAATTGGATAGGAAGGCGCGGGGATCTTGATATAGGCCCTCTTGTTGTCATTGATCAGGTCATCGCTGCCGTTATAGGTCATCAGATCTTTCTTCTTGTACTTGTTGATCTGCTTGCCCGCCGCATCATATACTTTGATCTCCACACTTTCCAGGAAGAAGAATTTATTATCGTATTGCTCTGAGAAAAATAATTTGTAGGCGCCATCCGCATTCAGGATGGTGTATATCTCGTGCACTTTTAAATAGCCCCGGTCGATATCGGTGATCTCAAAGAAGGAGTTTTCGTAACGCTTTACTATAGAAGCATTCTTTTTAAGGGAATCCGGTATGGCGGATACTTCCAGGCCAGGTATTTGCGCCTTTATAAGGAATGATGAAAAAATAAGTACGATCAACAACAGGGGCTTTTTCATAACCATTACTTTTTCTTAAGTACAATTTGTTCGTTCAACATATCGAACATCTTTTTGTAAAACTCCTTCAATTCTCCGTATTCATCCACGCTATACAGGCTCTTCTTAAATTCTATCCTGATCCGCGCCAAAACCTTTCTATTGGCAGCATCATCAAACAGCTCCCTTATGAAGATCACTGTTTTGTCGGCATTGACCAACTGTAGGGATTTGGGCAAGGCATCAGAAACATAGCCTTCCGGTACATCAATATAGGTACTAAAACTGATGTTCTGTTTGAATCCAAAATTCATATCGCTAAACCGGTTGGCAGCCAGGAAGGGATTGGTCTCAAAGCCCGAAAACAGGTTGATGGGTACAAAGATATAGTCCCCGGTAGCTGTGGCCTGCGCTTTGAAACGGATATGCTGGTAAAAGGGGAGGGAATCCTGGTCTTCATTCTTAGTTTCCACACTGTCGATCGTCAGCGAAACGCCAGCCTTCCGGAATCCATTCAGGTATCGGTCGCGGTTACGTTTCCAGGAGCGCAGGCGGTCAATACGGGCATACTGCAGGCTGTTCAAATAGGCATCGCCGGATATTACCTGGTTGGCGCCAATCTTCAGGGAAACGGTAATGTTTTCCTTGAACTGCCTTGAGTCGTCCGTAATGGAAACGATGCCTCCTTTCTTGCGGTTGACAATGAAACCTGTGGTATTGAGAATGTTGAAAGGCACCATTTCTGGTTGCCCGTAAGGGTCCGTAGCATCCAGGTAATACTTTTTGTCGTCAATCAATACAACAGCATAGGTGGCATTGAATTGGTCTACAAAAGGATATTGCGTATATACCTTTCCATGCAAGCGCTCACTCACCAGGATAGGGTAGGCCTCCAGTCCGGCTTCCATTAGCAGGTTTAGTAAGATGAGGTTTACTTCCGTCACATTACCTTTTTTCTTGCTCCAGGCTGTTTTTACGCCATCATTGCTGTACTTGCTGTAAATACCACTCCAGGTCATATAATTCCGGGTATAATTATATATCCGGTTCATTTTTTCCAGGGGTGAGGAAAGCGCTTTCATGGTTGCTATGAAAGCTTCCGTACCGCTGATGCTTTTGCCCACCTGGTTACCAAAAGCCGGAGAGCTATTGAGTTCACGCGTTACCTCATCCCAGGAGGTCATATACTTTTGTCGGCCAAAGCCGCCGTTATTGAAAGCCGATAACTGAAATGTTACCCTTTGCAGGTAGTCTTTCCGGGCATCCATATAAGGTTCATCACGTAACCCCGGAATATTGCGCATCTCAAAAAGCCGCTTACCGTTGCTGTTATCGGGGATTATCGTGATGGGCAATTGCTCACTTTTATGGACCATGTAGGCAAACTCATAATTGGGTGGAATGCCTAAGTTGTACTTACTGAGCACCACCGGTAGTTCCTGTTGGAATTCCCAGTCATCCAGGTTTCTCCAGTTCTTTTCAGTACTTCGGTATTGATATTCGATGATACTACCCACCTTAATGCCGGGGAAGGTAAATTTCTTCAGGTGCCAGAATTCATTGACGGGTTCCGTAAAAAAAGATTTCCGGTCTACCGCCTGTGTGGTTTGATTACCGGCACCATCAAAGTTAAAGGCAGTAGCCTCGATATCATCAATAGACTGGAAGTCGTTGCCAGCATAAAAGGGTATCACGATATTGGCATATTCAAGCCCTTTCTCCTTTAATATCTTGATGCGGATATGCCGGTAAGTAATGAGGTGGCGTTCATCATTGTAATCTGATATCGCTTCATCGATCAGCACAATGGCCACTGCCTCACTGTCGAAAGCGCATACCTTCATATCCCGCTCTTCCTGCGATAGCTGTCCCCAGGTCTCAAACTCCGGTTGGGCCCATACACTTACACTACACAACAAAGGTAGTAGGATCAGTAGCAGAGGTCTCCATACCCGGCCGGCGAGGCCATGCTCAATACTCATGTACATCAGGATTTAGCTTTTTTGCGAATGGCATATTGCTCATTCAGCAAAGCAAATAGTTGCTTGTAAAATTCCTTAAAATCAGGGTATTCCTCCGGTGTATAGAAAGGTTTTTTAAATTCCAGGGAAATACGCACCGCCAATATATTCTTTTCTGAATTAATACGGCGCGTAATCGAGATACTGGTATCGGGCATAATCATCCGCATGCTTTTGGGCAAAGCCTCAAATTCATAGGTTTCAGGGATGGTGATATTGGCTACGATCTGGTAATTCTGATTGGAACCAAAGAATACATCGGAAAACCGGTTGTCGGCCACAAAAGGATTCTTCTCCAGGCCCGTGAACAGGTTGACGGAGAAATATTTATACTCCCCTGAACTGTTAACAGGCTGGTTGAATTTAATGGTCTGGGTGAGCGGCAGCGAGTCCACATCTTCATTTTCAATAGCCAGTGTGTCTACTTTTACACCAGGATTGGAGGCCGTAAAGTATTTTTCAATGAACTTGTCTTTCCCCTGTTTTAGCACTGGCAATCGTTGAACACGCGAATAATCAAAGCAGGTAACGCTGGCATCACCTTTCATGATCCCCTGTTCGTCAATATCAGCCCTTACGATCACCGTTTCCCGGAAGAATGGTTGTTCATCCCACAATACACGCCAGCCCCATTCGCCCGTGTCGATTTTTTCTATTACCAGCCCTTCCGAATACATCACCTCGTAAGGGATGAGTCTGGCAGGCGTATATTTTTCCGTGGCATCCAGTACATAATTTTTATCTCCAATCGTTACATAGGCCAGCACCTTATTAAAGTTCCGCCAATGCGCAAAAGAGGTATTTACCCGGCCATTATCACGGGTGCTTACCATCAGGGGATAGGCTTTCAGGCCGGCATCCTTTAGCAGGTTTACCAATATCAGGTTGATCTCACCGGAAGTACCTTTTTTATCCTTCCAGGCGCTCTTCACCCCATTGAGTGCCCAGATGCTGCCATAATTATTCCATTCCATGTTTTTCCGCACATAATTGTGGATGGTTACCATTCTCAGGTAAGGATCAGTTTGTTTTTTCAGTGCTTCGTCCAGATCAGTTGTCCGGGGAATGTCCTTTTTCATTTGCACGCCAAAATCTTCATCCTCCACCAGGAATTTAATTACCTGCGGCCAGGTGGCCAACAAACTGCGGCGGGGTGCACTGGCAGGATTGACCGCAATCAACCTTGTCTCGATCCGCTGCAGGTAATCCTCGTCACAGGAAATATAAGGTTCATCCCGCAGGGCAGGAATATTGGACATCGTAAGGGACTTGATATTGCGGCGACTTTTGCTCTCCGACTTTTGTTCCACTGGCAATACACACATCGGTGTGCAGACAAATTCTATCTCTTCAGGAAAATCTACCCGGTAACGGCTGTATTTAACAGGGATAGACTTTTGGAAATACCAGTTAGTCAGGCCATTATTGGTATGCGTGTATTTGTATTCAATGATACTGCCGGCCTTAACCTCCGGAAAGGTAAACACCTGCTCGGAATACCGTTTGTCAATCGGCTTTTCATAGATCAGCTTTTTCTCCACCTTCGTAATGACAATATTGCCCGAAGCATCCAGGTTATAGGTTTGGGCTGAAAGGCTTTTGATCGTTTCTTCATTACGGTAGCTGATATAGGGGATATGAATATCGGCCTGATCCAGTCCTTTATCCTTGAGGATCTTGATACGTACATGGTGTACCAGCTCAACAGAGGCATACATATCCAGGTAGGCTTCGGCGACGTCAAAAAGCACCAGGGCTTCTGCGTCCTTGTCAAATTCACATCCTTTTAACAGCAGGTCGGCCTTATCCACCGTACCAAAAGCTGGAATATCCTTCTCTTTTTGGGCAAGAACAGGCAGGGTAAGCCCCAATACTGCGATCAGGGCAAGCATTTTTCTCATATTAAGGGTTTAGTTGTTGAACCTGGGAGGTTCTGCCGGCTGCTATAGTCTTGCGTAATAACGCAGGAATCGACCAGCTATTATTCAGAACCTTTAACAGGAATAATAATTTATTTTACTGGCATATGTGAATGCCGCGGGTTAGTTTTGCCTGTGGAGGTGGATGGTTGGGAGCATACATGCGTGAAGGATCAGGTACCGGGTACCTGCGGGTTTGAAAGGGTTGCATACTAAGGGGGTATTTGAAGACAATAATAACGAAAAAAGTTCTACCTAAAATTTAAAATAAAGCACTTGACCATGTTCGTGAAAACATCTTTTATGGCGATCTGTTGGCTAGCCATGGCCGGTTTAGGGTATTCCCAAACGAAGAAGCCTGCCCCGGTTAAGACTATGGGAGCCAAACCCGCTACCACAAAGCGTCCTGTAAAGCCGGCAGGGCAGAATACCCTGTTGTGGGAGATCACCGGCAATGGCCTTCAAAAGCCATCTTACCTGTTTGGTACCATGCACATTCTTTGTGACAAAGATGCCACCCTGAGCCCCAACCTAAAGAAGGCTATCAAAGATGTACAGGTGATCTATTTTGAGCTGGACATGGACGATATGGGCGAGCTGATGGGAGCCATGAAATACCTGAATATGAAGAATGGCCAGAAACTGCAGGACCTGCTCACCAAAGAAGAATATGACCGGGTGGATAAGTATTTCAAGGCCCACAAAATGCCGATGTCTCTCTCCTTTATGAGCCGGTTTAAGCCCTATTTCATTTCCAGCATCATTGGAGAACAGGTGATGACCTGCGATAGTGAAAAGAAAAATGGCAGCGAGCAGCAGATCATGCAGGAAAGCAAGCAATACGAAAAGGAGATAAGGGGATTGGAAACGGCGGAATTCCAGGCGGGATTATTTGACAGTATCCCCTACGACAAACAGGCCAAAGACCTGGTAGCTTATATTGACAGTATCGACAGCTATAGACAAACAACCCTCGAAATGGTGGAGGTATACCGCAAGCAGGACCTGGGTAGCCTGGATTCACTGGTGCACAAGAGCGATCCCGGTATGGAGCAATATATGGACCTTTTATTATATGGCCGCAACCGCCGTTGGGTATCCAATATGCCCGATATCATGGGGCCGCGTAATGTCTTGTTTGCCGTTGGTGCCGGGCACCTGAGTGGCGAACAGGGCGTGATCAATTTATTGAAAAAGAAAGGGTATACCTTGACGCCGCTGAAGAATTAAGTCGGCAATCGACAGTCGGCAATAAGTCGTTCTTAAAGCAAGAGGCTGATTAAATGGAACAGGAGTTCGATTTAGTCAGCCTTTTCACATTGCAGGGGCCACAATTGCCGATTCACGACTGCCGACTGCCGATTCACGATTGCCGAAAAAACAAACAGGCGAAGGGTGAACTTTCACCTTTCGCCTGGTAAACTAAGAAGAAATGTCTTTAGAACTGCTCCAGTCCACTGAAGAAGAAATTTCCTTCAATAGCGGCATTCTCATCACTGTCACTGCCATGAACGGCATTTTCGCCCAAAGAAGTAGCATATAATTTACGGATAGTGCCTTCCTCAGCCTGAGCCGGGTTGGTAGCACCGATCAGCTTGCGGAAAGAAGCCACTGCATTTTCTTTTTCGAGGATAGCAGCGATAATGATCCCACTGCTCATAAATCCTACCAGTTCGCCATAAAAAGGACGTTCCTTATGTACAGCGTAGAATTCACCGGCTTTTTCAGCACTCAGCTTCGTTTGTTTTAAGGCTACGATCCTGAAACCTTCTTTAATGATCCTGTCCAGGATAGCTCCGGCATGGCCATTCTTCATTGCATCCGGCTTGATCATTGTAAACGTGCGGTTACTCATATGTTTTTACTCAATTTTGGCCGCAAATATAGAAAATCCCTTTTGGCTGTTGGACTTTATTTGTGCAACTTTGCCACCATTTTATGCTACCTATCCAGGAATTATATCCATTACTTTCTACCCCCCGTACTGTGGTGATTACCATGCATCAGAAGCCCGACGCCGATGCCATGGGGTCAGCACTGGGACTTTACCATTTTTTAAAACAGCTGGGACACCAGGTAACTGTGATCTCGCCTACCAACTGGGCCAGGTGGCTCAATTGGATGCCAGGTTGCGATACAGTTGTCGACTTTGAACTGAACCGGGAAAAAGCTGATGGTATCATGGACCAGGCTGAATGGTTTTTTTGCCTGGATTTCAATGTGTTACAGCGTACCAAGAACATGGCCCCTAAAATAAGGTCCCTGTCCTGTACCCGTATTCTCATTGATCACCACCAGCAGCCGGAAGTGGCCAGCTTTGCTTATGGCGTGTCCGATACAGCTAAAAGCTCCACCTGCGAAATGGTGTATGACTTTATTACAGGATCTGGTCACGGAGATAAGATCAATATCGCCATCGCCGAATGCCTTTATGCCGGCGTAATGGCCGATACCGGATCATTCCGCTTCCCTGCCGCCAGTGCCGCCGTACACGCGATGGTATCTGACCTGAAGGCAAGGGGATTGGATCATACCCAGGTTCACGAGAATATTTACGACAACTTCCTGGAAAACCGTTTGCGGTTTATCGGGCATGTACTCCTGCATCGCATGGAGATATACTATGAGTACAATACTGCCCTGATCGCCATCTCCAAAAAAGACCTCCTGCGCTTTGAAATAAAGACAGGCGACTCCGACGGACTGGTCAATTATCCGCTCAGCATACAGGGTATCAAGCTCGCAGCCCTGGTGATTGACCGTGATGAGGAACGCAAATGGAGCTTCCGCAGCAAGGGCGACTTTGATGTCAATACCTTCGCCCGTAAGTATTTTGAGGGTGGAGGCCACTTCAACGCCGCCGGCGGACGCAGCAGCGCCTCCCTTGATCAAACCGTACAGGATTTCCTGGAAGCCATGAAACTAAGTGCCCTGGAATTGCAGGATTAAAAACATTGTTCCGAAGTCGACTCAGGCCCGGGACTTTCAAATGCAGCATCATATTTTTGCCGCTGGTGAAGTGGCAGGTGACCTATAAAAAACAATTAATTCAAAATGAAAAGAACAACGATTCTTCTTGGTAGCCTGGCAGTAATGCTCTTAATGGCAGCATGCTCCGGCGGTGGTTTCAAAAAAACTAAGAGTGGCCTCTTATACAAAGTTATTTCTGATGGCAAAGGAAAGCCCGCACAGCGCGGTCAGGTACTGAAGTTTCACGTTTCACAACGTATCAAAGGCGGCAGCAAGGATTCCCTGCTCGGCGAAACTTATGGTAAAATGCCTTCCTACGCACAGGTAGACAGCATCGGACCAATGTACCATCCTGCAGAAATATTCTCCCTCCTGCGCAAGGGTGATAGTGCTGTAGTAGTAATGCTGGCCGATACCCTGTTCAAAAAGAACCCAGGTGGATTGCCACCCTTTATTACCAAGAAGGACAAGATCTTTATCACCTTTAAGATATTGGATCTGTTTACAGCCGATAGCCTGGCCCAAAAAGACCAGATGGTTGAAAGCACCAAAGAACAAGCCCGTCAGCAGGCAGAACAACAAAAAGCAGCTGCAGAAGGCGAAAAGCTGAAAGGACCTGCTGCAAAAGAAATCGAGGATTACTTGGCTAAAAATAAGATCACTACCCAGAAAACAGCTGGTGGTACTTATGTTGAGATCAAGGAATTAGGCACAGGCATGCAAGCTGCTGCCGGTAAAAAGATCGCCGTGAAATACACTGGCAAATTGTTCCCCTCCGGAAAACAGTTTGAAAGCAATATGGACGGCAGCAGGCCTCCTTATGAGCTGGTACTCGGTACAGGCGCTGTAATTCCAGGTTGGGATGAAGGTCTGGCTTACTTCAAAAAAGGCGGCAAAGGAACTTTGTATATTCCTTTCTTCCAGGCTTATGGCGACAGGCCCGGTCCTGGCCAAAAGCCCCACGAAAGCCTCATCTTTGATGTGGAAGTGGTGGACGTACAAGATGCTCCTGCTCCCGGTGCTCAGGGACCTCAACCAGGCACACCGCCCCCAGGTCAGTAATAAATAATGACTAAATAATTGAAAGGCAGCCCCTAATGGCTGCCTTTTTTATTTTCTGCCGGCCGGTTTACTTACTTTGATCTCATCCACGTCTTAAAATGGCCGGCCTTTGCTTTGCTGATGATAATTCTTTCGGGCGGCGTTGGCACTACATTCACATACAGTCTGCCATTAAAATAATGCTGTATATCCTTTATCGCTTTTCTGCTTACCAGGAACTGCCGGTTGGCCCTGTAAAACTCCCAGGGGTCCAGTATAGTGCCCAGTTCCTCCAGGCTTTTTTCTTCCATATAATACGAGACCTGGTTATGTGTCATTCCCCGTACCAGCATATGTTGCAGCTCAAACCAGGCCATATCAGCCACGCCCAGGGGAATAAGCTTGTCTTTATGGGGCACCAGGAAATTACGTTTATAAGCTCCTTCCGCATGGATCAGCTGCCTTACCTTGTCGATGCTTAACAGGTCGGGCATCATTTGTTGCCTGCTTTCAAGCCGTTTGAACTTCTCAATGGCCAGAGCTAGTTTTTCCTTTCGGATGGGTTTGAGCAAATAGTCAATACTATTCAGTTCAAATGCCTGAATGGCGTACTGATCGTAAGCAGTAGTAAAGATGACAGGGATATTAATGACCAGGTCTTTAAAAATGGAGAAAGAAAGCCCGTCTGATAGATTGATGTCGAGGAAGATCAGGTCAATGGCGGGCCTGGCCATCAGAAAGTCCCTGGCTTCTTCTACATTATCTATTACAGGCGCAAAATTTACCTTATCAAAATGTGCAGCTACCATGGCTGTCAACTGCGTAGCAGCGCTATCCTCGTCCTCAATGATGAGTATATTCATCTGGTGTTATTAAAGGAATGGTGACTGAAAATTCCTGCGCTGTCTTGCGCACTGTAATTGCACAGTTGCACAAATAGCTGCAACGTTGATTTAGATTTGATAAACCAATGCCGGTAGAGTAGGGCGCTATCGTTTTCTTCTTTACAGGATTGCTAACCGTGAGCCCCGACAGGCCATCCAGGAAGATATCAATGATCAATGGATCCCTGGCCGAAATAACATTGTGTTTCACCGCATTCTCTATCAGGATCTGTATCGCTATCGGAGGAAGCAACATCCGTTCTGCTTCCTGGCCAATGTTGAAGCGCAATACCAGTTTATTTCCATACCTGCCTTTCAACATGCCTGCATACGCCTGCATAAACTGCATTTCTTCCTGCAGGCTCACCAGGTTTCGTTTGTTGCTCTCCAGCATATACCGGAACACATCCGACATATTGTTGATGAAATGGATGGCATCCTGTTTGTTGGTGTCAATGAGCGCATTCACGGTGTTAAATGAGTTGAACAGAAAATGGGGATTGACCTGGTTGATCAGCATTTCATACCGTGTTTCTGCATTTACCTTCAACAGGTGTTCATTGGCCATCCTCACCTGCTGGTTATAGAACAGCAGCCTGTAAATATGAGCAATGAAAATGGCGAGCAAGGCCTCCAGGATAAGCGTCATATTAAACAGGAACCTGAATATCTTTTCACGCAGGTAGGGTTCAGTAATGGCAAGGTGCAGGTTTAATAATGAAATGTCCAATAAGAAGAACAAGGCAATATTATAAAACAGCTTTTGGTACACCGAAGCCGGATCATATACAAAATACCTCAGCTTTACTTTTTGCTGCTGCAGGTTCAGCAGCAGGAAAGCTGCGGCCACCACAAAAGCATAAACTGTCCGTATCAGGAACTCGAATAGCCTGAGGTCCGCAGCAGCGCTGTTTTGCAGGTGACGCAACACCGCCAGCCTGGGCAGGGCAAACAATACCGCGATGGCCATGGCGGTGAGCATCACCAGCTTTGGTTTTGCAGGGATAGTATATTGCCTGATTGTTTTCATGATCATGTACTGTGTCTGTGTTTCCAGCCCGTTCGACCTGCCCGGGGCAGCGTAGGTTTAATCAGGGCAATGAATATCCCTTAAAAAAATCCCAGATCAGGTCCGTGGCATTGATCACCGTGGAAGGATCATCGCCCCGGCGGTTGCTTTTGTGCCCTCCCGGCCAGGCGTGGCCTCCATCCCGCGTGAGGTAGCGGCGGATCACTGCCCCGCTGGTGCAGCCCGGCCATTCTGTTAGTTGGTACCTGTTATCATCGATCAGTATATTGGGGCCGCCGGCACAACCATTGTGCTGCGCCCAGGCCCGGTGGACAGAATCTACCGGCGGAAAATAATACCCGCCAATGCCAACCCCGCCCATATAGGGTATCTTGGTGTCCAACGAGGAATGAATATGTAAGATGGGCATGGGGCGCGAAGAAGCGAGGGGAGCAGGTAAAACCATTGAACAACTCACCACCGCCACTGCGGCGATCTTATCGGCCATTTCATTGGCCAGCCGGTAAGTGAGCATGCCGCCATTCGACATGCCGGTCACATACACCATTTTGGGATTGATCTTATAACTGGTTACCAGTTTATCCAGTAAGGTGCGGATATATTTCACATCATCAATACCTTGTTCTAAGGCAAAGTCGCAGCAGGTGCCTGCATTCCAGGTTCGTAACCCCAATATCCCTGTACTTCTTACCCCCTCCGGATACACGGCAATAAACCCCACGCTATTCGCCTTATCAGTAAATCCATAATCACGTTCAAACTGTATAGCACTTCCCCCTGTTCCGTGCAAACCTATAACGAGTGGAAGTGTCGTATCGCTTTCATAATAGGCCGGAGGCAAATTGAGCAGGTAGGTACGTGCCCTGCCATCTACCGTCAATGTACCGCTAATACGGTAGGTCTTATCCTGATCCGACTGCTTGTCGCAGCTGGCAAACAGGAATAAGGATACCAGGGTAAGCGTTGTGTTGAATAAGTTTGTCATTAATGATACTTGAAAATGAAAAGATAATTTGTGTGATGTAAAGAAGACGTGCCGAAGGAGTGGCGGCACGCCCGGTATGATAACTCTACCTGCCTAATGCTTAGACCGCTGCTCCTTAAGTTCTTCTTTCATCTCTTTTTGCTGCTGCTTAAAGAGCTTGTATTGCTCTTCTGTTAAGACCTTTTTGGCCTGGGTATCCCGTTCATTGCTGAGGCTCTTGAACTTTTTATATTTGGATAGTTTGGAACCCGAAGACGCTTTTAATGCCTGCAGCCCTTCCAGGTAGGCCATATTGATGGCTTCCATTTTGGTGGCCTGGTCCTCTGTCAGGTTGAGTTTGGCTTTGTAAGCCTCCTGCTTTTCTTTAAATTCCTTTTTTTGTTCGTCGGTGAGTGTGGATTGCGAAAACCCTGTTGCTGCTGCAACGAGCAACAGCATGAGAAGCACAAGCATTTTGTTTGTCATAACATTTATTTGCTGACAAAGGAAACGAGATAGCTGTTTTTAAACCATGTTGAATAAGGGGAAGCTGGAATTTTACCGGGGGAAGTTGCCAATGCCCGTGTTGAAACAATTGACAGCTAAAGTCTGTCACCTCCTGGTTGTCGCAAACGCCTTATTAAAAATGCCGTATTTACCCGGCATCACAACGGATGTTCCTCCGTAGTTTTGTTGCGCTGCAGCACAGAAGCCATTTTGAAACAAATAAAATATTAACCAGTCTATTTATGCAACCGAAGCAATTCTGCATAGCCGCCTTGTTGTTACTCTGCTCCTTTTCCAGTCAGTTGTATGCGCGGCAAACCATTGAATATGGATCTAACAACGGGAAATATATCACGATCAACCATACAAAGATCTATTATGAGGAATACGGTAAGGGCACGCCTTTACTGCTCCTCAACGGCGGATTAAGCACCATGAGTCTTTTCAGTACCGTGATACCTGAATTATCAAAACATTTCAGGGTGATCGTTGCCGATGCCCCTGGTGAAGGGCGGTCCGAAATGGCCGATTCCATCAGTCTTTCGCTGTTGGCGGATTATTCTTCAAAGATGATCGATCTGCTCAAACTGGACAGTGTATACGTGTATGGATTTAGTCTGGGAGCAATAACGGCATTAAACCTTGCAGCCATGCGGCCCGACAAAGTAAAGAGGACGGTGGCCCATGCCGCTGCCTATCTGTACGATGGATACAATCAGGGTTTTGGCGGTGATAAAGTAACGCCGGAAATGATGGAAAAGAACCCTTCCTTCTGGTTGAATGAGCATTTGAAGAAATCGCCTCAAAAAGATGACTGGAAAAAGTATATACGCGATTTCGTTAAAGTATTTGATGACCACACCTTTGTTCCTGAAAAGCGGTTACAGCAGATCAGTCATCCTGTATTGATCATGCAAGGTGATCTGGACCTGATCAAAACAGAGCATGCAGTACAAATGAATAAGCTCATCAAAAGAAGCGAACTGGCCATCTTACCCGGCACTACTCATTTCGTTTTATTTGAAAACCCGGAATTGATCAGCAGGACTGCTATTGATTTTCTGATGAAAAAGAAACCGGCAGTCAGGTTTAGTATGTAATGAAAAGCCAAGGATAACTTTCTGATTTATTTTCCCTGGCAGCTCTCCTGCATATCGCAAAGAGACTGCCAGGGAAATCTATTGTATAATGATGATAGCCCAACAACTTATTCATTCAAAGGTCTGTGCAAAGGTGATGGTATTGCCTTCCGGGTCCGGTACATGGAACTCGCGCAGTCCCCAGGGCTGACTTACAGGCGGGGCAGGAATGTTGGCTCCCCTGGCCAATAACTCTTCATACAGGGTATCTGCATTCCGGATGTATACGCAACAACTGCCGATGCCGGTAGATGGGGGAGTGCGAGCTGTGAGAAGGAGCCGTACCTCATCGCGGTCCATCACCCCCAGGTTATGTTGCTGGTAATTGACACTAAAGCCCAATACATCCCGGTAGTAAGCAACACCTGCCGGTACATTGCTCAGAGGCAGCGAGGGCATTATTTTTCGTAGCTGCCCTTTTCCCGCTTCCGTATGAAGGTCAGCATAAAACTCATGGTACGATTTGCCAAACCACAGGGTATGGCCATCGGGATCGCGCACTTCAAATAGTTCAACCTTGATCCAGTTTACTTTTTCGGGCCTGGTCGCCTGGCCGCCACTTGCTGCGATAGCGGCATGCATATTGCCCACATCTTCCACTTCAAAAAATACCATCGCTGGTCCACTGGCAGTTAACGGCCCTGAACCGTCTACTGTACTCTCTTCAATATACAACTGGATACGGGCAGGGCCATATACTACTTCAGCCAAGGTAGGCACACTGCTTTGGATAGTAACAGGCGCTGGCTCAAATCCAAGTACATCACAATAAAAGGCAACGCTACGGGCTATATCGCTTACTGCCAGGCGACGGCTTACAGGTGAAGTAATAAGTGGCCGGGGGCTGTTTGTATTCATAACTGAGGTGACTAATGTTTTTATGAGCTGGCCCCATATTGACGGAACAAGCTATCCAGGCGTTCTTTGGTGGGAGCGGGGATATCGCTTTCCTGTGCCAGCCAGCCCAGCATGCCCCGTTCAATTGGCGCACCGGCTTTCAGTAACTCTTCTATGATCGCGAGGTAATCTACCTCCATTTGCGGCCAGCGGTACACGCCCTCACTGTTGCACAATGCCCACATAGCACTACCAATGGCATTGCCACCATACCTGTTCATGGCTTCCAGTGAAACGGGGTGGTGGATAAGCCTGGTGATCACATCTCTGTGGCCACCAATAAGCGCCCAGTGCAATCCATACATACCATCTACTTCTACATTGGGATCGAGGCCCTGGCCGATCAGGAAATCTACAACATCGGCATGACCAAATTCGCAGGCCCATACAAAACCATTTTCCAGTTGCTTTTGCGTAGCAGGGGCCTTTAGGCTGCCATCTGCTTCAAAGAATTGTTTTACTATGTCCAGCCTTCCCGTACCCGCTGAACCTTCCAGGTCAAGAAGTGCACCATGCCGCATCAGAAAATCCGCTGCTTCCGGCCGCCCATTGTGCAGGCAGCCATTGATGGCATATTGTCCATTGCCTGCCGCAGAAGGTTGATCTATCACAGCACCTGCATCCAGCAATAGTTGCAGCATGGGCGCCATGATGCCTGCTTTGGCAGGATGGATGCTGGTTGCCAACAGTCCGAAAGTGGTAGACCCTCCACCATACATATCGGCTTTGGCTTCTACTTCGGCACCAGCTGCCAATAGGAACTTTAATACTTCTATAGCATTGGCAGGATACTTTTGCCGGTAACCCTCCACGCCATTTGTACCGGTATAATGCAAGAGTGTGGAGTGGTGGGAGCGTAGCGAACGTGCACTGATCAGGGAAGGGGTATTATCAAGTAATGATTGGAGGGTAGGGATATCACCTGTTACAATAGCATCTACCGCTGTTTCAAACTGTGCTGCGGGAGAGTCGGCTTGTGTAACAACTTCCACCCAGGCAGCCAGATCACCCCAGCTATTGAAAGAATAGTACCAGGCTATTACAGTTTGTGCATCGGCAGGGGTAACCGTGATGGTACGGTATTCGGCTTCCGATAACTTCCACCATTCGTGGTGCCCGTCTTTGATGAACCTGATAGCGGATTTGTCACCCGATGTGTAGGCTGCATACAGGTCATCAGCCTGTTGCTGGTATTGCTCCGGCGTGGCAGATAAGGGAAGTGGGTGGATGCTCATGCTGGTTAAATGATTATTCGTGCGCATTATATTGTTTCAGCAGCGCAATGATCCCCTCGTGCCCCCGCTTGGTAGCCCATGCCAGTGGCCTTGCCCATGCCGGTTGGTGGGGCAGGTTGGGATCAGCACCCTGCTTTAGCAGGAAATCAACCATTTGTTTTTTACCATACCTGGCGGCATACCCCAATGGCGTACTATAGAACTCATCATCCACAGCGTTGATATCAGCTCCATGTTCAAGAAATATGGTTGCATTCTCTATATCATCCCGTTTAGCATAAATGTGAAGGGGTGTGATACCCAGCCAGTTCCGGTACCTGGCATTCATGCCCCGCTCAAAGAGGAAATCTGTAAGTGCCCGTGTTTTTATAGGATCCGCTGATCCCTGGCTTTTTACACCTACGGCAATACGTGTAGCCAGATCAGGCTGGTAGCGCAGCATCAGTCGCACAAAAGATTCGTGTCCCTGTCCTGCGGCATCTTCGAGCGCACGTGCATTATTGGCCAATGAAGGGTTGGCATTGAAAACGGCTGCTGCTGTCTGTATATCACCGGCATAGGCCAACAGGTTAACGTTTCTGGCTGCACCGTATGAACAGAGTAGTTCAACCATTGATTTATCTCCATTGGACATAGCCATACTGAGCGTGTCTGCGGAGCTTTCCACTTCCGTATTGGGGTAAGCGCCATGTTCCAGCAATAGTTTGGCAATTTCGGTATGCCCCCGGGTGACCGCCGAATATAGGGTACGTCCCCGTGGAGCAATCCCTGGTTCCGGCAGGTTGGGATCAGCGCCCCGTTCCAATAATAGCTTCACGGTCTCAATATGTCCCCCGCTTGCTGCATTGGTCAGTGCAGATCCTGAACCTGAATAACCGGTAACACAATCAGAAATACGGTTAACGAGTGTTGGATCCTGATCCAGTAATTCCCGAACCCGTTCTGTATTGCCTGTAAGCGCTGCCATATAGATATCAAGCCGGGCGCCATGTGAAACCAGGTGCCTGAAAATTTCACTGGGCGTAGCCACCGTGTCTTTGGGAACATCGCGCCAGCCACGATAGCCGTAGTCGCCATTGCATAAGTGGATCGGTTGTGCGCCATCGGTGCGCTTTGCATTAATATCTGCTCCGCGGGCCAGCACTTCATTGATCATATCCGGCTGTCTTGTCATCGTTGCCCAATGGATCGGTTGGTTTGCACCATCATCACGGGCATGCACCAGCCCAGGTGATGCATCCAGCAAAGCCTGTACTTTTTTAAGGTCCCTGTTACGGATCGCTTCGGCAATTATATTCCCTTCAGGAGAACCACGATGTCCCGTGATGGTGTTTTCCAATAATTGCTGTATTTCAGAATAGCCGCGTTCGCGGGCTATCTGCAATAAAGTATCGTCTGTGCCGGAGCGTATAGGACTCGCGCCACGCTCTAATAAATAGGCCACTACCTCCGGTTGGTTTTCCCGTACAGCGAAAGACATGGGATTTCGATAATCATAAGCGCTTCGGATAAGTGAAGGGTCTTTATCGAGCAGGCTTTCAACGGCCGGCAGGTCGCCCTTCATGGCTGCACTAAACATAGCCCATATATCTGTTCCTTTTCCGGTGGACCAGAACAGTGGTTCATCTTTAGTAAGTGCTTCTGGTGGATACATGCTTATAGTTGGGACGTTTAATCAATCGGGCATATCTCGGCCAGCTTTTGCAGATCGCGCCAGCCATAGCCACCATGAAATTCTCCTTTCTTATCGTAGAGCCGTTCCCCACGCAATGCCTCATGGAAACGGTTGGAAGGATTTTGCGGTATGCCAAACAATACCATCGAGGTGATGCCCATGCCCAGGAACCGGCGTGCTACATGGCCTACCATCAATCGCCCAAGTCCCAGGCGCTGGTATTCCAGCAGCAGGTATATCTTATTTAATTCTCCACCAAAATCAGGCAGGTCTGAATGACTGTATTTTACACCCTTGGCAAAACCGATCAACCGCCCTTCGCGGTTCTGCACTACAAAACAAAACCAGGATCCGTCTTTCACTGCAAATTGTTCGCGCCATTGGTGCTCACGTATCTCGTAGGTAGGCGGGTTCTTGACGGTCCAGTAAGTATCTGCCCAGGTTTGTACATGCAGGGCTGCCAGTGCTGGCAGGTCATTGACCGTAGCCTCCCGGATGGTAAATGATTCAAGGGTTTCTCCCCACTCACGCAGTCTGCGTATATTGGCCGATTTGGAAGGCCTTTTCAGGCCCATGATGAAACGGCCAATAGTATGATTGAATTTCATAAAGAAATAGTATAACTGATTTATAAATATTTCAGCCAGCCTTTCTCCGGGTGAGCCTGTTTGTAGCTGCCGTACCACCGGCTGGCCACATAAAGGATCACTACATCGGTCAAAATCACCCCATACAGCAATCCGAGGCTCCAGGTATACTCCGGAGGCACCGATGCGAAAGGAGCGGTCACATACCATTCAGGGGCTACAAACCCATTCTTTATAAAGTTAACCAATAGTGCGCTGAGGTGGATAAGGGGAATATGCAGAAGGTAATAAAAGAGGGGCACCCGGCCAATGGTGGTAAGTATACTGGCCAGCCAGCCGCGGGCCCTTTCTGCATAAGGTATCAGGGCGATGACCGGCCCCAGCGTCATGAGCAGGTACCAGGTGGAAGCCGGGTACTTACGCTGGTTGAGCAGGCGGTAAATGAAGGGAGGGGCATTGCCCTCCTGAGGCTGCAATACGATCAGGGTGCTGGCGCCGATCACAAAGGCGGCTATGGCGCACAAGCCGATCTGCAGACAGATACGGTGACGCCGGGCCGGGGCCATCAGAAAGATGGCGCCAAACCCATAACCGGTGGCCATCACACCTATCCAGGGAACGATCACATACAAGATCGCAAAAGGCGCCGGCCAGTCCTGTCCGGCAGGATAGATAAACTCCCAAAACTGACCAAAGGAGGTACGGGCAGATGCGGGCAATACTTTAGGTACCAATCCAAAAAGCTGCTGGAATACGATGATGGCCATACCAATGATGCCAACGGTTAAAGGTGTAAGCCGCACCAGCAGCGCCAGCAATAGCATACACCAGCCCAGCATCCAGAGTATGCCCATAAAAACGAAGCTCGTGTAATCGACATGAAAGGCCCAGAAAAAGCGTACTACCGTCAATTCAAGTACAATAAGCAACAGCCCGCGGCTGGCCAGGAAGCCAGCCAGTTTTCGTTGGTTCTGTTGAGCATACCCGTAGAGAAAAGCACTGGCGCCTGCAAAAAAACAAAAAACAGGCGCACAATAATGCGTTACCCACCGGGTGAAAAAGATACCCGGTTCAGGGCCGCCGGCAGGCAGGCCCGTATAACAACGCACATGATCAATGACCATCAGTACCATGATGGCGCCGCGTAAAAGATCAATAGACTGCAGGCGGCTATTGGGTAAACTGGTGGTGCCTGATCGTCCGGGAAGCGGGGGTAATGATGTCATAAAGCAGGTTGTTTACTGACTGGGTGAACTTTTGTTTTCATGGCTATACCTTCCCTTGCCATCATCCCCTTTTTTACCCGGAAGGTTACTTAAAACCTGGAAGTCTGGCCCTGAATTTCACGTAAATAAAAGAGCCTAAAAAACATTTTTGATATCCTGTTCAAAAAACTACGTAAGCCGTCAGTTTAGCTTGAAAACCGGGAAGCCCCGGTAACATTGTTGGAAAGGGCATATGTTTTTCTGTTAGTTTTGGTTATACACTTTCTATGAGTCTAATTCCTGCACACGATCACCCTGTTCTACGGAATGCCCGTACTGCCCAGCTGGAGCAGGCCGTAGCAGAAAATCACCGGCAATTGTTCAGCCTCAATGCCATGGCTTTGGGTGGAACGATACATGCAGGTGAAGAACTTACCTACACGTATACGGGTGCCAATGGATCGGCGGTAGCTTTTCCTTGCATGACGGAAGCTACGGCGGGAGCGCAGCTCGATGCCATGATGGATCACTACCGCGCACAGCAGGCCGATAATGTGGGATACTGGTCACTCGATCCTCCCAGCCCTGCCAATATTGGCGCATCTCTATTGGCCCGGGGATTTCAACCAGGATGGCAGCCTTGCTGGATGTCACTGGACCTCGACACTATGCAATCCTCCTATACAGCGCCAGACACACTGGCAATACGTGCAGACAATAATATTCCTGTCAACGGGGTGAAAGATCTTCCTTATGGAGGTGATAGCGGCGCACTGTCAGATGCTTTATTCAGCGCTCACCCCGAAAGGGTACAGCGCTTTGTTGCTTTGCGGGAGGGGATCATCGTAGGACAATGTTGCCTGTTCTTTACTACGGGCCCCCATGGGATCGCCGGTATGTACAATATGGGCGTGATACCTTCCGCACGGCAGCAGGGTATCGGAAAGGCTATCGTGATAGCGGCCTGCCGTTTTGCCGCCAGGCGGGGCTATCAGTATGTGATGTTGAATGCCACCAATATGGGCCGCCCTGTTTATGAGCGGGTGGGTTTTCAGTTCATTAGTTATGGGTGTACCTGGTGGCTGATGGGGCGGCGCTATATAACCCATGCTGATACACCGGCAATGATATTGTTGGCAGAAACAGCAGGTAAAGGCGATCTGGATACCCTGGAAAAAGCTGCTACTGTTTTTACCCCGGAGGAATTGAACAGGCCACTTTCCAATGGCATGACACTCATCCAGCTGGCGGCGCATCAACAGCAGCCTGCAGCTGCTGAATGCCTTATGCGCCACGGTGCTGCTTGTACTGTACTGGATGCCTGGGACCTCGGATGGAAAGACCGTGCTGCCGACATGTTGGCCAGGCATCCCGGAGAAGTGGATCGCCGGTACTTCGACTGGCAGGGGACCCTGCTGCATGTGGCAGCGCAAAGAGGTGATACAGCCCTGGCGCAACTGGCCCTGGATGCCGGGGCCGATCTTTCCATTCCCGATAAAGAGCATAATAGTACGCCGCTGGGTTGGGCTCAATTTTTCAGGAGGCCGGCCATTATAACCCTGATCAAAAAATATATGGACAACAATTAGTACCAATATAAAACCAATCATATTGCGTTCCATCTTTAAAAAAAGAAATCTGTTTCATTGGATCTTTTGGCTCATATACATCATATATGGGATCATGGATTCCCGTGGCTGGATCATGAAGAAAGGGTTTCTCTGGTCATTACAACCTTTGCTGCTCTTTTTTGCCATGATCGGCTTATTGCTATACAGTAATATCAGGTTCCTGATACCCGTGCTGCTGGAAAAGAAAAGGATGGCAGCGTATGTTGTGGGACTTCTTGTGCTTGTTTTCCTGTATACCTATCTGCGAAGCCTCAACCAGCAATACTGGGATGCACAAGTGTGGCCCGAAGACCATATGACCATTGATTCTTATTTTCATTGGAATATTTTAAATGCGCTGTGGTTCCTGGTCATGTCTTCCATGCTATTCTATGCCAACAAATGGCATGAGCAGCGCGAGCAGGTGAAGAACATTCAGATCACGCAACTGGAAACGGAGCTTAAATACCTGCGGGCACAGGTCAATCCGCATTTCCTGTTCAATGGGTTAAATACCATTTATGGTTCTATTGACCGCGAGAACCAGCAGGCAAGGGATATCCTGTTGCAGTTTGCCGATCTCTTGCGGTATAATTTATACGAAGCCGATGTGGATTGGGTGGAACTGGAGAAGGAAGCCAACTACCTGCAAAATTATGTGGCGCTGCAAAGAGCACGGAGTGACAGCAACCTGAACATAGAGCTGGATATCAATATCCCGGATAAAACGGTAAAAATAGCCCCGCTGATCTTTCTTACTTTTGTGGAGAACGCCTTTAAGTTCAGTACCCGTGATGACAACCGAATCAACAACATCACCATCAGCCTGCAGCAGCGACCGGGACGTATCGAATTTAGCTGTTCCAATTCTTATGAAGTGCAGGACCAAATTACCGGTGGCATAGGATTGAACAATGTGACCCGCCGGCTGGAGCTTTTGTACAGGGACCGCTATTCCCTGGAGATCGTAAAAGAGCCGTCTGTTTATACTGTTCATTTAACCCTTCTCGTATGAGGAAGCTACGTTGTATCATAGTAGATGATGAGCCCATTGCCCGCAAAATTATGCAGGAGTTTGTGGAGCAGGTCCCTTTCCTGGAGCCTGCCGGTCAGTTTGAAAATGCCCTGAAAGCGGAGGCCTGGCTGCAAAACAATAAGGCCGATATCATGTTCCTCGATATTGAAATGCCCAAGCGTTCCGGGCTCGATTACCTGAAGCAGTCAACCGTTTCACCATTGGTGATATTGACTACTGCCTTCCCGCAATATGCCCTGGATGGATATGAACTTGATATTGTCGATTACCTGTTGAAACCCGTTGCTTTCAATCGGTTCCTGAAAGCTGTACAAAAAGCGAAAGAGTTTGCAGAGCTCCGGGATGCAGCCACACCGCAAACCACGCCTACCTGGATATTCGTACGCAGTGAAAAACGCATAGAGAAAATAGAGTTGAAAGACATTCTTTACATAGAAAGCCTGGGCAATTACGTCAACATCTATACCGACAACAAAAAGATACTGGCCTACCTTACCCTCAAAGGACTGGAAAGCCAGCTGCCTGCCCTGGAGTTCCTCAAGATACACCAGTCCTTCCTGGTCAACTGTTCCCGCATTGAAGCCATAGAAGGCAATACGGTGCTGATAAAAGACAAAACAATACCCGTGAGCCGTAATTTCCGGGATGCTTTAATGCAGTTGGTGGACCAGCGGTTATTAAAAAGGTAGTGCATTTCTTCTTATAAAAACATTAACAGACAGATTTGTCTGTTTTAAAAATACCCCTTACTTTTGTGGTATGTCCAGGCAATCAAATCCGAAAGAAAGAGTATTGGAAACAGCTTCACGTCTTTTCTACGAGCAAGGCTACAACAGTACGGGCATCAACCAGATACTGGCAGAGTCGAAAGTAGCGAAAGCGAGCATGTACCAATATTACAGCTCAAAAGAAGAGCTGGGTATTGATTATATCAAAACAGCCCGGAAAGATTGGTTTATTGCTATTGAAGCATTTCTCATGAACTTCGACGCCCCCATAGATAAGTTGCTGGGATGTTTTGATTTCCTGGAGAAAAACAATAAGAATAATGGCTTTAAAGGATGCCGGTTTATCAAGATGCTCGATGAGATCCCGCTCGAAGATTCTGCCATCCGAAATGAGGTTGTAGCTCATAAAACAGCCGTTAAAAAGCTCATACTCGACTTGTTCATAGCAGCCAGGGGGAAGGGGGAAACTGCCCAACAAACAGCTGCCACCATCTATTTATTGTTTGAAGCTGCCATCATTGGCAGCAAAATTTACCGCGATCTCTGGCCCATCCGGAATGCCAGGACTACAGTACAGCAATTGTTAAGTTAGTTTTTTTTAACCTATAACAGACAGACTTGTCTATTTAAGCCATGAAGACACTTAATTGGTTAACCATCGCCGCCGGCATCATGCCCGTTTTAACAGCACCAGCGCAAAACGCTAAAACGATCCAATGGATCGGTGGCCCTACTTATGTTTTGCAATTGGGCAGTTTCAGGATACTGGCCGATCCCATGCTGGCGCCCCAGGGCGATGCTGCTTTTATTTTAAAGAAGGACCCCATGACAGGTGAACTAAATGCCCCTGTTAAGCGATTCGTGCCCCCGGCATCTTTCGACACAGCTGGTATCGACCTGTTGATGATCAGTCACCTCCATGCCGACCATATGGATCAGCAAGCCAGGGACCTGTTGCAGAAAGACCTGAAAGCGATTGTGCCTCCTTCCAACACGGTCCTGATAAAAAGCTGGGGATTTAATAACGCAACAGGCCTGGAATGGAACCATGACTTAACCTTCCGGAAAGGAGAGGAGGAACTGCACATTATAGCTGTAAGGGCCATGCATGCAGCCGAACCCCTCAACAAAGAATTGGGGGAGGTGAATGGCTATATCATTGAATACAAGAAAGGTAATGAGGTGTACCGCATTTATTGGACAGGCGATACGGTGTGGTTTGATGAGATAGCGCAATACAAGCAATATGGCAGGATTGATCTGCTGCTGCCCCATCTCGGCGCTGTTGGGGCTGGTAGTGCCCTTGGCAGGCGTGGCCTGAATGCTGAAGAAACTATTCGCATCAGCAATACCCTGCATCCCGCGCTCACCATTCCTGTGCACCATACTACTTTTTCTCATTACAGAGAGCCCATCAGTGTATTGCAGCAGCAGGCAAAAAAGTTACCTCAGGGAGCGCAATTACAAGTGCCCGCCGAAGGTAAAATAATGAAGCTGTAGCATTTAGCTGCTTTTCGTCAAGAAACCGGGCCTGTTGGCGTAAGGTTTTGCCCGGTGTTCGCACAATTAGGTAGGTTTACCCTAAATCAACCTGTATGCTGTACGCAAGAATGGTCTGGACAATGGCAATGATGGTGTTATTATTACCCGCTGTCATGGCCTGCCGGGGGAATAAGACCAGTTTTGATGCAATGACCACAACGGTATATGAAGGCACTTCCCCTGGCGTTACGGCGGAAAGAACTTTCCTGAAAATTCCACTCAATGAACGGTGTGACTTTATCAGGTGGAAGCTTACCCTGTTGCAGGATGCTGCCACAAAAGCGCCTACCAGCTTTACCTTGCAACGGGAATATGGCTTCTATGTAGACAACCGAACAGATAAGTCCATGGGACAGGCAACCATTGAGGGAGCATGGGAAATAGCCAAAGTGCCCAATCTAAAAGCAGGCTCTGTAGTTTACAGGCTTCATACCAACTCGTCTTCCATTTCCTTTCTTCGGTTGGATGACAACCTGCTTCACTTGCTCGATAGCGATAAAGGCCTGATGATCGGTAACGGCGGGCAAAGCTTTACGCTAAGCAGAACAAGCAATGTGATACCACCCATGTCGATCTACCAATCCCTGCAGACCAGCGCTTCGCTCACCAGTGGGATACGGGATACCCTATTGAGCTTTGTGGGAAGATCACCTTGTGCCGCCATTGCCAAAGAGTCGGGCCTGCCTGTTGACCCTGCCTGTTTTAAGTTGAAATGGAGCCTTCAGTTGTACCAGGACCCTGTAACGTTCAAGCCCACCACCTACAAGGTAAACCGCGTTGTTAACAGGCGCAATATCATCGAAGGTACCTGGACAATTGTAAAAGGTACCCCAGCCGACCCCAACGCGCTGGTCTACCTGCTCGATCCCGGCAAGCCCGGTTATACGCTTTACCTGATGAAAGGGGATGACAATGTACTTTTCTTCCTCGATAAACAAAGGAACCTGCTGGTAGGGGATAGCCTTTTTAGTTATACCCTCAACAGGCAAAAGAAATAAACCCGTAACCGTTATGATATTATTAAAACTGGAGTGAACTGCCATCGAATGACGGCTCACTCCGGTTTTTTTTATAACTTCCTCAACCCTGCTGACATACTGTTGTCACAACCCGTCTGTAGTTTGCATACTGAAATAAACAACCAGTATGAACCATCTTCTTAACGTTTTAATGATCATCACTTTAACCGGGTATTCATATGCCCGGACCAATAAAATCAATAAAACCATGAGCAAAGTACAGCCATTCAGGATCGAAATTGCACAGGACGTATTAACCGACCTTACCACCCGTTTAAAGCAAACAAGATGGGCTGATGCCCCTGCCAATGCAGGGTGGAATTACGGCACCAACCCTGATTATCTTCGTGAGCTGGTCAATTATTGGATCAATCAATATGACTGGCGGAAACAGGAAGCTGTTCTGAATAAGTTTCCCCAATTTAAAACTACCATTGATGGGGTAGGCATTCACTTTATCCATGTAAAAGGCAAAGGTAAAAATCCCAAACCCCTCTTGCTGGCCCATGGCTGGCCCGATAGTTTCTTCCGTTTTTATAAAGTAATACCCATGCTTACCGATCCTGCCAGCTATGGCGGCAACCCGGATGAATCATATGATGTGATTGTTCCTTCAGGTCCGGGCTTCGGGTTCTCCGATCATGTATCACTGGCTGATGACAGTACCGCAAAGGTGTATTTGAAACTAATGACAGAAGTGCTGGGCTATCAAACATTTGTAGCAGCTGGCGGCGATATGGGTACGACGATCATTAAGTCACTTGCTATACAATTTCCCCAGGCAGTGAAGGCCATTCACCTTACCGATGTAGGTTATCCCAATGGCACCGAAGACTGGTCAAAAATGTCACCGGCAGAACAGGAGTTTGGAAAGGTTATCCAGCAATGGTGGTATTCAGAAGGAGCTTATAATATGATGCATTCCACCAAGCCGCAAACACTGGCCTTCGGACTCAATGATTCACCGGTGGGCCTTGCCTCCTGGATATTGGAAAAGTTCTACACCTGGAGTGATAATAAAGGGAATATTGAGAACAACTTTACCAAAGATGAATTGATCACCAATATCATGATCTATTGGGTTACACAAACCATCAATTCTTCCATCCGTACTTACCTGGAAAATGCAAGGGCCAGTTATGGACCACAGGGGCCTAAAGCGCCTGTAAGGGTAGAAGTGCCCACCGGGGTAGCTGTTTTCCCGGCAGAAGCGCCGATGCCCAGGGAATGGGCCGAAAGAATGGTCAATGTAAAACGATTCACAAAAATGCCAAAGGGTGGCCACTTTGCCGCCCTGGAAGTACCGGCGCTGTGGGTAGGGGAGTTGAATGCCTTTTTCTATGGTAATGATGCAAAGTAAATACAAAAGGAAAGTATAGCCATGAATGATCAGGCTGCATGAGTTGCCTGAAACGAAAACAGGGTGGGAGCTTTTGAAGCAACCCACCCTGTTTCATTTTGTAGAGTACGGTTTATTTGGCTGAATGGTTGAGTGTGCTGTTAAGAGGTGACACCTTTACCCTTGCGACGCAGACGAAAGGTGCCACTTCTTGGTATATTAGCTCATAACCCCGATCTTTTGTCCCGACCAATCGGGGAACAGGATCGTGTCATTATTGATACGCAAGTGTTTGTCGGCTACTTCACTGAAAACCGAGCGGAAGTCGGTAGTAACTGCCAGGTCGCGGCCATCTTCCAGGTTCTCTTTGGCCAATGGATTCACCAGGCCATGCACTTTACCGCCATTCACATCATTGCCCAGGATAAAATTGCAGGAGCCCCGTCCATGATCCGTTCCGCCCGTACCATTTTGCTTTACCGTACGGCCAAATTCTGTCATCGTCATCACCGTTACATCATCCTGGTAAGCTTCCAGGTCATTCCAGAAAGCCGTTATGCTTGAACTCAGGTCCATTACATTGCGGGAGAAAATGCCCGTTACAGCGCCCTGGTTAAAGTGGGTATCCCAACCTCCTGACTCTGCAAAAGCTACTTCCATGCCCACATCCATTTTGATGAGCTGGGCTATCTGTTTCAGGGAATTGCCCAATGCACTGGCGGGGTATATTACATTATTGGCAGGCTTATAATTTTTGACATCCGCTTTCTGCAACATTTTAATAGCGTCGAAACTTTCCTTGCCCGTCTTATTCAGCAGGGCAGAAGAGGTTTGATCATACAGGTCCTCAAAACTTTTGGCGGCCACATTCGTGCCGATAGGATTACCACGCATCTGGATGGTAAAGTCCTGCAGGTTGCTGATCGCTACCGAAGGATTATCACCATAGAAGGAGCGTGGCATGGACGATGTAAGGCTCACAGCACGGAAGGGTGAAGCATCATGCCCCAGCAAACCTACTGCACGGTTGAGCCAGCCACTGCCTGTTCCTTTGTTGAAAGGAGTACCCGATTCCATATAGTCCTGCGCATCAAAGTGCGAGCGCGTATTGTTGGGTGATCCGATCCCATGTACGATCGCCAGTCGCTTTTCACGGAACAAAGATTCAAAAGCTGACATAGAAGGGTGCAGGCCAAAGCGACCATCCAGGTCAATCAACTGTCCGTTGTTATCCCCTTTGGCAGCGGTCATGAACAGCGTAGGGCGGGCGGCTTTCAGGTATTCATCTGTAAAGGGCGTTACTGCCATCAGGCCATCCATGGCACCCCGTTGGAATATGCAAATGAGTATTTTATTCTTTTTATAAGGACCAATGATCTTCTGACTATTGGCAGCACGGGCAATAAAAGTAGGAACGCCACCTACACCAATACCAAACAAAGCCAGGCTGCCTGATTTTAAAAATCCTCTTCTGGTAGACATAAGAATATGGTTTTTTATTTACGTTGAAATTCCGGTGAGCCAATAATGATCCCTACTACCTGCGACAACATGGTGTTATTCCCTTTTGCCATTTGCAGTGCAGCATAATTGTTCTTGGCCGGATTCTTAGGTATTTTATTGAGGTTCTTTTTGCCGCCTTTCTTCTTCGGCATTAACTCTGCTGCTTCATCCATCACATCCGCCTGTTCGTTGGCCTGCATCATATTGGCTTCCTTTGGTGCGGCAGTTTTGCCGGCTGCTTCATCTACTTTCTTGCCGAGTTCCGGATCATTGAGTAAGGGCGTAAGCCTTTTAATAGACGCTTGCAGGTCACGCTCAGGCATGATCATCTTTCCATAGGTTTCCAATGCGGCTTCCGCACTTTCCGGCTCATGGTGATTGTTCAGCGCTGCCAGATCTACTGTTACACCTGGTATGCGGTTGGAGGCCAGCGCCAGTCCAAAGTTCATGCGGTTGAGCAATGAACCCGTATTGATCCAGTATTTACCATTATCCGGGAAGCCCGTAGGCGCCTGGTAGTAATACATCCTTTGTCCCATTTTATTGATCCATACATACAACTGGTAAGGTTGGTTGATGGTGGCATTGAGGTTGCGCACAGAACTAATGGCCAGCTCAAAGGGCGATTTGGTTTTTTCCCTTAATGCTTCTTTGCTCCAGAATTCCGGTGAGGTGACCAAGGTGATCAGTACTTCCCGGATATTACCATCCTTCGCCAGGAAGGTTTTAGACATTTTATCGATCAGGCTGGCCGGCGGGTTATCATTCACAAAACGTACGGCCAGTTTTTTACAAATGAATTTGGCAGTGGAGGGGTGGTGCGCCAGCATGTGCAGCAATTCAACGCCTTCTTCATAACCTCCGTTGGCTTTAAATTGTTTGCCCAAAACGGTTTTGGCGCTCCTGTCGTGCCGGTTGGCAGCAAACAGGAAATCCCCTTCCCGTACATATCCCTGCTTCTGCATCTTTTCTTCTCCCAGCTTTTCCAGGTTTTTGCGGGCGGCATTGCTGTAAAAATCATTCATGGGATAAACTGTCCAGCCGGTCAATACTTTGGCAGCCTGTGTTACATCCTGCTGCGTATAACCGCCATCCACACCCAGCGTATGCAATTCCATCACCTCACGCGCATAGTTCTCATTCAGCCCGCGGGCCTTGCGTTGCTGCTGCATTTTTTTGATCAACAAGGCTGTTGCAGTCGTATCCTCCTTCATCCCCTTCATACGCTGTTCCATCAACTGCTGCGTCCTGATAGCACGCGCATTGATGGGAGCAATATCTTCTCCTACGCTGGTGAAATTGTCGAGGTAGTACAACATGGCGGGTGATTTGGCCGTGCCTGTCAACAGTTTTTCAAAATCATCCGTTACATGAGGGCGTATCACATCCCGCTCGTAAGCAGGAACAAACTGGGCGCAATCATTTTTAGTAAGCGATACATTGAAATGGTTAAACCAGAAATCAGTGAGCACTTCCTGCAGCTGATTCTCGCTATAGGTAGCCCTTAATATCTTTTGGTTAAACAATTGGCGGAAAAGATCCTGTTGTTGTTTCAGCCCTTTTTCATCCATGTAGCGTTGCAACTGGGCGCGGTATCCTTTTTGATCGGTTTTGTTGACCGAATCTTTATCGATATAACCGTCGCGGATGGCCATACGTACCAGGGCGCCTCCCTTGGGATAGATATCGGCAATTTCATCATTGCTTAGTTTCAGCGCATCATAGGAGCTGAGCAATTGTGTCAGCGTATCATTGGGCAGGTTGGCATCCAGTTGTTGGAGGAACCATTTTTCCAGGCCCATGTCCGTTACTTTGTCTATGTCACCGGGACGGGCACCGAAAGTAAACCTGTTGAGCAGGTGAGCAGCTGCCTGCCTTTCCGTAAGCTTTGCTTTTTTGTAAGGAAAACTAAAATGGGCAGGTGGTTCGATGGGGCGCAGGAAGAAGGAGCTTACTACTACGCCAATCACCAATGCCATGAAACTGGTGTAAAAAATCCTGATGGAACTTTTCATATGAAGATTTATTACAGGGTGATCACTATTGGTGGTTGGCTGCTTTGAGGGGCTGGTGATCAGTGTCAAAAAAGCTGCCACAAATAGCGATAATCCCCTGGTTCACACAGGCCTGTTTGTTTTACCAGGCATAGTAAGCCTGAGACCGGCATCTTTACCTAAAGTTTAACGTGGTTTTAAATTAAATTATTGGGAGAGCAGGGATAATCAGGTGGCTGGCGATCAGTAAACAAACCAGCCAGCAGGGTGCTGAACTATGTTGATGCATTAATCAACATAGGGATCCATAATCCCTTCCGGTTGGTAGGCTTGTTTGTTCTTAAATTGACCTTTGTTAATGTAGGCCGTAATTTCATTGGAATAAAGATATTGGCCTTCACCGAGGAACAGGCGGTACCGGATCTTTACGGGGATCTTTCCTGCAAATTTCGGTATGGTAAATTTCCAATATTCATGTTGAAGGAGGTACACGGTATGGTAACTATTGCCACAGCTACTGGCCGGCAGGTATTCTATTGGCTGCCATTTACCCTCATACCATGCTTCTGCCACGGCGTTCAGCCTGCTGTCGGATGCACTGAGTTTTAACAGGCTATCGCTTTTATTGACGAGGTAAAGTGTATAACCATTGTATTTGCTGCCGATGGGTACGATCCTGGTGGTATCGATGAGCAGGGAAAGACCCTGGTTTTTGACAGAAAGCTTATTGGTTAATTTCTGAGGCCGGTTGTCCGAGCCGCCAAAGCCTCCCAGCGCCTCTTTATCTTCGATGCTCGATTGTACGTAGAGATGTCCGCGGAGCATATAATCGATGTTCAGGTCTGTGGTTTGTTGGCAAATGCTGGCAAAGCCAAAGAACAGCAATAAAGTAGTTGATATTATTTTAAACATATATACCGCTTTATGAAACGTTGTAATTACCGGATCGCTGGTTCCCTCTTAAAGATGCATGGGTGGTGGTAATTGCATAAAACAGCCGTTATTATGCATTTCATGGTTCCCTCCCAATATTGAGGTATCTTTATGGGGCACTTCCCCATTTTACTATGACCTGGGTCAGGGGAAGTAGCTGGATTTGCTAATGAACTTATTATCAACCTATAGTGCATGCTAATTGATTCATTCAATAGGGTTCATGATTACCTGAGGATTTCACTGACCGACAGTTGCAATCTGCGGTGCTTTTACTGTATGCCCGATGAAAAAATAGCCTGCCTGCCCAATAAACACCTGATGCAGCCCGATGAAATAGATCATATCGCTGCACTTTTTGTTCAACTGGGTGTGAAGAAGATCAGGCTTACGGGTGGAGAACCTCTCGTACGCAAGGAAGCCGGGGATATTATCAGGCGCTTGGGCCAATATCCGGTCGAGCTCACCATGACCACCAATGGCGTACGGTTAAATGAATTTGCTGCTGATCTGCAGGCTGCTGGTTTACGCTCCATCAACATTAGTTTAGATACCCTCCAGGCAGAAAAATTCCTGCTACTCACCAAAAGAGATAACTTTCAAAAGGTATACGACAATATTCACCACATGGCGCAACTCGGCTTGCGTGTAAAAGTGAATGTGGTAGCCATGAAGGGAGTGAACGACAATGAGATCAATGATTTTGTGGCCCTGACCAGGGATCTTCCCCTCCATATCCGTTTCATTGAATTCATGCCTTTTACCGGCAATCACTGGGACCACGTCAAAGTGATCGGATTGCAGGAGATACTGGATATCGTAGCGCAGCAGTATTCCTTTGAACCAATCCTTCATAAAAAACACGATACTGCCAAGAACTTCCAGGTAGCAGGTCATCAAGGCACCTTTGCGGTGATCAGTACCATGACCACTCCATTTTGTAGTGATTGTAACCGGATGCGCTTAACGGCCGATGGCAAAATGAAGAACTGCCTGTTCTCCAAAACTGAAACGGATCTCCTGGGTGCACTGCGCCGGGGAGAAGACCTGGTGCCCCTCATCAAAGCATGTATTTGGGCGAAAGCAGCTGAAAGAGGTGGACAGTTTCCCGAAGGCTACACACATACCGATCCTTTACACATTGAAAACAGGAGCATGATTGCCATAGGAGGCTGAGGATGTCAATCTGTCGAAGGGTGGGTCGCCCTTTCAGGGCGGCTCACCCGGTCTAAAGCAGCCTGTCAAAACCACCAGTTAGTTTTACAAAATAAGTTAACCTGTTCTAATGATAAAACCTACCATTACAATCGAATACTGCCCCAAATGCGGCTGGATGTTAAGAGCCGCCTATATGGCCCAGGAACTACTCACTACTTTTAGCGAAGAAATTAAGAGTGTTACCCTGCTGCCTTCCGAAACAGGGGGGCGTTATACGATCTTTATTGATGACGAGATCGTATTCGACCGGAAGGACACCGGTCACTTTCCCGAGATCAAAGAATTGAAACAATTGGTACGTGATGTAGTCAACCCCGCCAAAAGTCTTGGCCATTCCGATAAGAAATAATGAACAACAAGAAAGAAACACCTGCCATGCTATCCGTACAGGAAGCAAAAGAATTGATCTCAGCCAATACATCATTGGCTTCACCTGTTGCTATTCCGTTGGAGCATTCACTGGCAAAAATATTGGGCGGCACCCTATATGCCCCGCTGTCCATACCGGCATTTGAACAGTCGGCCATGGATGGATATGCTTTTCCCTACGATTCCTGGAAACAACAACCTGGTCTGGAAATAGCCGGTGAGATGGCGGCAGGCGCTGCAGCGCCTCTTTCTATCGGCGCCACACAGGCAGCCCGCATTTTTACCGGGGCGCCTATGCCCGCCGGGGCCGATACCGTTGTGATGCAGGAGAAAGTGCGTGTAGAGGGCAATCAGCTTATTATTGAAGATGCAGAATTGTTGAAAGGTTCCAATGTAAGGCTTGTGGGTTCTGAAATACGTGAAGGGGAACTGGCATTGCCCCAGGGCGCTTTGTTAACACCGGCTGCCATTGGATTCCTGGCTGGAATGGGCATTCATGAAGTACCCGTATATCCTGCTCCGGCTATTACTGTTATTGTAACCGGCAATGAATTGCAAACACCGGGAAAACCTTTGCAATACGGCCAGGTGTATGAGTCCAACTCTTTTACCCTGCGTACTGCTTTGCAGCAAATGCAGATCAGTCCCGTTTCATTTTTGACCGTGGAAGATGATTTTGACAAACTGTTGCACACAATAGCCCAGGCATTGAGCAGTGCCGATATGGTATTGCTTACCGGCGGTGTGAGCGTAGGCAATTATGATTATGTGGCCAATGCACTGGAAGTTTGCGGAGTAACACCTGTCTTCCATAAGCTGAAACAAAAACCCGGCAAGCCGCTTTATTTTGGTACCCGCGACCAGCAACTGGTATTCGGACTTCCCGGCAATCCTTCTTCGGTACTCACTTGTTTTTATGAATATGTGTATCCCTGTATCCGGGAGCAGATGGGCTATGCACAAACAACCTTATCTTCCATACAAGCGCCCCTGCTCAACGATTTCTCCAAAAGACCGGGCCTCACCCATTTCCTGAAAGGGTATTGGAGTGAGGAAGGGGTTAAGATACTCCAGGCGCAGGAGTCCTATCGCATGCAATCCTTTGCGGTTTGTAATTGTCTTATTGTGTTGGGGGAAGAAGTGACGGAATTGGCCAAAGGACAGTTGGTAGAAGTACATTTGTTACCACACTAGAAAGATATGGGTACTACGGAAATCTTATTTTACTGTCTCTTATTGCTTGTTGCTTTTTTATATGCCTCCGTAGGTCATGGCGGGGCCAGTGGTTACCTGGCATTGATGGCCCTCTTTGGTGTGGCGCCGGCTGTGATGAAACCAACAGCGCTCGTACTGAACCTATTTGTTTCCGCCGTGTCATTTATCCAGTTTTACCGGGCACAGCATTTTAAAAAAGAGATCTGCTGGCCCCTGATCATAGCTTCGGTGCCCATGGCGTATGTCGGTGGTATGATCACCATCCATGCCGATATTTATAAGAAGATATTGGGCGTAGTATTGCTGATCTCTGTAGTGCGTTTCCTGATGCCGGCCAGTACCAATGCAGGTAAACTAAGGCCGGCCAATCGTACCTGGTTATTCATCATCGGGGGAGCGATTGGACTACTCTCCGGCCTGATCGGCATTGGGGGAGGAATTATCTTGTCACCCATCCTCTTATTGCTGCGCTGGACCGATGTAAAACAATCGGCTGCCATCAGTGCGATCTTCATTTTTGTCAATTCCCTGGCCGGACTCGCCGGACAATTTCAATCCAAAACGGTGTCTTTTACCCCGTCCATGTATGCTTATATTGGCATTGCCCTCTTAGGCGGACTGGCAGGCGCTTATTTCGGCGCCGCCCGCTTTAAGAATTCCGTATTGAAATATATCCTGGCGACTGTATTGCTCCTGGCGGTGTTTAAGCTGGTATTCACCACGGCCTAGCCGGACGCATTGGTTCGCGTTGCCGAACCATCCCGTATCCCCACGAACCAGCACAGTTCACCGATATAAAGTAGTAATTTCGTAGAACGGTTTTTACAAAAGCAAGTATATTTTATCATGGCATTAACCATCCGGCTTTTTGGCCAGTTTGCAGAAATGGCAGGTAGCCAGTCACTACAGGTGGATCAGGTAGCTGATACCGATGCATTGCGGCGTAAATTGGAGACCATGTTCCCGGTTTTGCAAAGTATTCCTTACCTCGTGGCGGTGGACAAGGATATCGCTACAGGCAATACCATTTTACAACCCACCTCCGTGATTGCCTTATTGCCTCCTTATTCAGGCGGATAACCAGTTATTCATAGACTATGGAGAAAAAGATCAGAAACATATTTGTACAGGGCGCTATTGCTCCCTCCTTTGTGGCAGAAAGCATCCAAAAGCACAGCACCAAAACCGATATTGGCGCCCACAGTATTTTTATGGGCCAGGTAAGGGCCGATGTGTTGAATGAACAGCCGGTAGTGGCCATCGAGTATACCACTTATGAAGAGATGGCGCTGGAAAAGATGCACAGCATCCGGGAAGATATTTTCAGCAAGTACGCACTTACCTGCATGCACATACATCATAGCCTGGGCAGGGTAGCAGCGGGAGATATCTGCCTGTTTGTATTTACGTCTTCAGCACACCGCAAGGCCGCTATTGCTGCCTGTGAAGAAGTGGTGGAGCGCATCAAACAGGAACTGCCGGTTTGGGGCAGGGAAATATTTGAGAATGAAACCCATCAGTGGAAGGAAAATAAATAAGCATGGTCAATATTACCCATAAGGTGAGCAGTTTGCGTGTGGCTATTGCGGTAGCCCACCTGAAAGTATCAAAGCCCGAAACCATCGCCGCCATAAAGGACCGAAAAGTGCCTAAGGGAGATGTGTTTGAATTTGCCCGTGCAGCTGGTTTACTGGCTGTAAAAAAGACCAGTGATGTGATACCCGATTGCCATCCCCTGCCCATAGAATATACTGCTATCACTTATGCCATAGAAGACCTTACCGTGATCATTGCTGTGGAAGTGCATACCATTTATAAAACAGGGGTGGAAGTGGAAGCCATGCATGGCGCATCCGTTACTGCTCTCACCATGTATGATATGCTCAAGCCCATCGACAAGGGCATTGAGATCACTTCCATCAGCCTGCAGGAGAAGAAAGGCGGTAAAACTGATTTTAGACAAAGCCTTACCAATTCCCTGCGTTGTGCCGTGGTGGTTTGCTCTGATAGTATTTCATCCGGCGACAAACAGGATTTTGCCGGCAAAGCCATTATTGACAAACTGCAACAAAACGGCCTCACAACAGCATGGTATGAGGTCATCCCCGATGAATTTGCAGTCATACAGGAAAAAGCTGGTCAGTTAAGCAATGAGGGGTATAACCTGGTATTGTTTACTGGTGGTACGGGGCTCTCGCCGCGTGATGTAACTCCCGAGGCCATAACACCCTTACTGGATAGGCAAATACCCGGTATCATGGAAGCGGCCCGTGCTTATGGACAGGAGCGTACTCCCTATGCCATGCTAAGCAGGGGAGTGGCTGGCTTTATGGGCAATACCCTGGTACTCACCCTGCCGGGCTCTACACGTGGCGCCATCGAAACCATGGAGGCGCTGTTTCCTTATATCATTCATATTTTCCGCGTGGCTGAGGGCATGCGGCATGAATGAGGTTTGGGTTAATAAATGTTATTTATTGGTTATTTCTACACAATTTCCGACTATTCAATGCGGATAAAAATGGTTTATTTGCAAGGTGTGCCCGATAGTTTAAACCCTTGTGAAAATGGAGTTGAATACCCCCGGCTCTTATTGTCTGCTAAAAAAAACATTACTACTTCTTTTAAATACTGTCCTGTTGGTCTTATCGGGAATGGGGCAGGACGTTACACCCGTTGAATACATAGGTATTGAAAATGGATTGTCAAACAACTCTGTTACCTGTATATACCAGGACCGGTTCGGTTTTCTGTGGGTAGGTACTTATGATGGCATCAACCGCTATGATGGATATAATTTTAAAGTATACCGCCACCGCCTGAATGACTCGTCCACACTGATCAATAACAGGATAACCAATATTGCCGAAGATGATGAAAACCGGCTATGGATTGGCACCAAAAAGGGGGTGAGCACCTGGTCCAATAGCACCCAACGTTTCTCTTTGGTCTATTATCATCCGGATACAACCAGGAATGACAGCAGGGGGCTCATTGATATGCCCACCAATGAAGTGATTGCGGATGGAAAAGGCAACATATTCATGGCCTGCAACGGCAAGGGGCTCTTAATGTATCAAAAAACAACAGGCATTGTCAGCCAGGTACCGTTTGTCAATGACAGGGAAGGGGAGGTGTACAACTACCAGGTTCAGAGTGTTCGCAAAACGAAAGATGGCGTTATATGGGTTTTTGTAAATAGCAAAGGCCTCTGTCAATATGATTACAAACACAACAGGGTAACGCTGGTCAATAACTATATTGGCGGTTGCTCGCTCATGGAAATAGATAGAAGGGGCAACTTGTGGATGGCGTGGGGGCGGAATGTTTTTGAATACCATCCCGCCGGTAATACCTATACCAGCCGGGGCGCTGCATCGGTTCGTGGAGATAATGTATTGTGCCTGCTCTCCAATGAGGACGGGAGTATTTGGATGGGTACCGACGGTGGCGGTATTATCACATTGGACGATGCAAAAGAAGGACGTTTTACACCGCTGGTGAATGAAGGATCGTCAGCCAAGCTAAATAGTAGATCCATATCAGCGTTATACCAGGACAGGCAGGGGAACAAATGGGTGGGCACTTTACGGGGTGGACTCAATTGTATCCGTACCGGTAAACGCATTTTTGCCTCCCTCAACCACGACCCCGCCAACAGTAATAGCCTGGCAGGTTGCTTTGTGTCGGCGTTTGCGCAGGATGATGAGGGGCGGCTTTGGATAGGCACCGATGGCAGCGGTATCAGCATCTGGGACCGAAGGCTAAACCGGTTCAATAACTTTACCCATGAAAACAGTACGCTTTCCAGTAACCTCATAACCTGTATAAGAAAAACGGCTGATGGCAATATATGGGTGGCTACCTATGGCAACGGGATCGACCTGTACGACAAAAAGACTGGCAGGTTTATCAATTATCCCTGCCTCAATCGGGTGGCCTGGACCAATGATTTCAACGTGTGGACTCTTTACGAAGACAAAGAACACACATTATGGGCAGGTACCGTGACCGGCAGTTTATTCCGCCTCAACAGGCAGGCCAACCGCTTTGAAGTATTTGATACAAAATTGGGAGATATACTTAGCCTCACGGAAGACCGCCAGGGCAACCTCTGGGGAGGCAATTTTGAGTCGCTGATAAAAATAGACCGGGTGAATAAACGCCATGAGTACTTTGCGGCGGAAAACCCCGTACGTATTATCCATGAGGATAGGAATGGACAGCTTTGGGTAGGCACCGAAGGTAGTGGATTGTTGTTGTTTGATAAAGCTGCCGGCAGATTCAGGGCTTTTACAGAAGAAGATGGGCTGGCCAATAATTCCGTGCTGAATATGTTGGAGGACCACAGCGGCCATCTGTGGCTGAGTACATTCAATGGTTTGTCCCGCATGAACCTGGAGAGCCACCAGTTTAAAAACTTTTTCCAATCCGATGGGTTACAATCCAACCAATTCATCTACAATGCGGCTTATACCACCTCCAATGGTCAGTTCTTCTTCGGTGGATTAAAAGGTATGAATTTCTTTTATCCAGACAGCGTAGCACTTGGCTATAGACCGCTCCAGGTATTGATAACTGATCTGCGTATTGACAATGTGCCCGTGGCGCAGGATAATACATTTACCCGGGGCCAGGTATTGTATACGTTGGATGCACTCAGGCTGCCTTACAACAAGGCCGTACTTTCTATAGATTTTGCTGCACCCGAATTCAATAACCCCGACCAGGTTTCATATGCCTATTATCTGGAGGGATGGGATAAAGGTTGGAATTATTCTGGCAGGATCCGTACTGCCAATTACAGTCGCCTCAATGAAGGACATTATAAACTGCGTATAAGATCCACGGATGGAGGAGGGGGCTGGAGCCGTGAGGAGCGGGTCATCTCGATTGTGGTGCTCCCGCCCTGGTATCGAAGCTGGTGGGCCTGGCTGCTGTATGCCGGCATGGCGACAGGCATGATTGGTATTTATATCAGGTATAAGAACAAACAATCCCAACTGGCTTATGAGGTAAAGCTGGCTCACCTGAACGCCGAGCGGGAAAGTGAGATCAACCGCCGCAAGCTCGACTTTTTCACCAATATAGCCCACGAATTCAGAACCCCCGTTACGTTGATCATCAATCCGATCAGGGATTTTTTATTCAAGCCGGATGCCGGACCGGGACCTGCGGAAATGAAAATGGTGTACCGCAACAGCAAGCGCCTGCTTAGCCTGGTAGATCAATTGCTGTTGTTTAAAAAGGCAGAAAGTGGCGTGGACGACCTGCGGGTTGTAAAGCTGAACCTCACCCATGTGTGCAGGGAAGTGTTTCTTTGTTTTACTCAACAAGCCAAAAGCCAGCAGATAAATTACCAGTTTGAAAGCACTGCAGATCAGATCGAGGTGTATGCCGACAGGGAAAAAATAGAGATTGCCATTTTCAATCTTATCTCCAATGCCTTGAAGTTTACCCCGGCAGGTGGTGCTATATGGATGCGGCTGGCGGAGGAGGAAGGCTCCATTGAACTCAGTGTGGAAGATACAGGTTGCGGCATACCCGATGAGGTAGGGGCAAGTATATTTGAAAGATTTTACCAGTCCAAACATAACTCCTCCTTAAAGGCAGGTTTTGGTATCGGGCTTTTTCTGGCCAAAAGTTTTGTGGAAGCCCATAAAGGCCGGCTTGATTATACCACCACACCGGAGGAAGGCACTACTTTCTTCATCAGCCTGCTGAAAGGCCAGGCCCATTTTGGGTCCCGGCAGATGGACGGCGTGGCCGTACAGAAGTCAAACATGTTGGAAGAACTGAATGCGCAGGAAGCGATCCCGCTACCGGAGGCGCCGGCAAATGACCCGCTCCCGCAAAGGGATACCAGCATGGATACCCTAATTACCAGTGGCCATACCATGCTGCTGGTGGATGACAATGATGGTATAAGAGAATACCTGCGGCAGGTATTCAAAGACAACTTCACGCTTTTTGAAGCAGGCAATGGCAGGGAAGGCCTGGCATTGGCAAAGCAGCATATGCCCGATATCATCATCAGCGATATTGTCATGAACGAAATGACAGGTATTGAGTTTTGTACAGCCATCAAAGAGGACCTGGCACTAAGCCATATCCAGGTGATCCTGCTTACAGGCAGCTCCTCAGCCGAAATAAAACTGAAAGGAGTGGAGTGTGGTGCCGATGACTACATTACCAAGCCTTTTGAACGGGAATTGTTGCTGGCAAGGGTTACCAGCCTGTTGAAGGGCCGCAACAGCTTGCAGAAATATTTTTATAACGAGATCACCCTGCGCAAGAACGACCTGATCATTTCAGAAGACTATAAGGTATTCCTGGAAAAATGTATTGAGACCGTCGAAGCTCATATTGACCGGGATGATTTTTCAATCAAGTTGTTTGCCAAAGAAATGGGGATGAGCCACTCCAACCTATACAAGCGGGTAAAGCAGGTGTCGGGCCAATCCATCAACAGCTTTATCCGGTTTATCAGGTTGCGCAAGGCGGCCGAATTACTGATAAGCTCCGACTGCAATGTAAATGAGGCGGCCTTCCAGGTGGGAATAGCTGATAGTAAATACTTCCGTATCCAGTTTGCAAAGCTGTTTGGCATGAACCCCTCTGAGTACAAGAAAAAATACCACAAGGCCTTTCAGAAAAATTACAAGGTGCATGAAAAGGCAATAAGAGAAAGGCCTCAGCCCTGATTTACCATTCTGACCCTGTTTTTTGACTATTTGCCCCCCATAAAGGAGTGCATTCCGGACGCATTTTGCAGGAAACAACCATCATGAAGAGAGTTATTTTCCTGCCCTTTATAGGCTCGCTGCTATTCCTGTCGGTACTGGCATGCAGCAAAAGCAGCCGTGACAGTAGTACTGATACCCCACCTGCCACAGTAGTATCATTGCCGACCCTTGTTGCCGATAGTGTGGGTAGCATTACTACCTCCTCCGCTGTTTTTTTTGGTAAGATAACCAACAAGGGGGGAGGGACAATTACCGACAGGGGCATCTGTTGGGGAAAAACGGCCAATCCTGCAGAAAATAAGACTACCGCAATCAGTTACAAGAGCAGCGGTGAGTTTACCGCCGAACTGAAAACGTTGGAACCCAATACCACCTATTTTGTGCGGGGTTACGCCACCAACAGTAAAGGCACCGCCTATACGCCCGATGTGTTGTTGAATACCACAGGGGTGCCGGTAGCTGAAATGTTTACCGATACCCTGTTTGCCCCGGGCGCCACCACCTTGTTTGTAGCTGGTAAAGTAATTGATACCAAAGGTATAGGGCTGAAGGAAACAGGCATCTGCATTAGCAAAAATACCAATCCCACCATTGCCGATATCAAGGTGGCGTCATCAGGCAATGACCAATCGCTCTTCCTGCGCATCAATGGGTTGGAGCCCGCTACCTCCTATTATATAAGGGCCTACAGTACCAATTTGTACGGCGCTACTGCCTATGGCAGCAATGTAAAAGTGGCTACCATTCCCAGGGGCAATGTATCCTATACCCTCACGCAAAGCACCAATCCTACAGCAGAGGAGAGTGCTGCCTATGCAAGGATCAAAGCTGCCTTTGACGAGGCAGTCGCTTATTACAACAATTTTACTTCCATTACGAAAACCCTTTATGTGACCTACAATCCGGGAGTACCTACGGCCGATGCCAGTATTAACGGCAATATCAGGGTAGGTTCCAATGTGGGGTACCAACGCACCGGAACTGCCTTGCACGAAATGGCGCATTCCGTAGGGGTGGGCCAGCATACCTTTTGGACCAGCAACCTGATCATAGGCGGGGTATACCAGGGTATAGAGGCCAACAAACTGCTCCGCTTTATGACCCGCAATCCCACCGATGCACTCAAGGGCGATACCCAGCATTTCTGGCCCTACGGCATCAATGGCGCCAATGAAGATACGGGTGCGGAAATGCTGTACATCACGAATGTGATGGTGATCCAGGGGATGAAGAAAGATGGCCTCCCCAGCAGCTATTAAAAATAGCCAATTACCATTCTGACCATGCTATTTGGCGATTTACCCCCCATAACACAAGCGTACTAAGGGGCATTTTGCAGGGCAATTCTCTCAATCATATTCCAAAACAACTGATTTATGACAAAAAAACACCGGTTTAAAAGACAGGGAGGCTACTGCTTTTTCTTCCTGCTCTTTTTCGTTTTTGCCAATCTTGGGGCTGCTGCCCAGTCCGAAATTACGGTGTCGGGCAAAATAAGAAACGATTCTGCCGCCCTCGAAGGAGTATCAGTATCCCTGAAAAACAATCCTGCCAAAAGCACCCAATCGGGCAAAGGAGGGCTTTATTCCATTAAAGTTCCTGCCAATGGTGTGCTGGTATTCTCTTATATAGGTTATCAGTCCTGGGAGCAGGCCATTGAAGGGAATAGTAAAATAGATGTAAAACTACTCCCTGATAATAAAGCCATGGAAGCCGTGATAGTAAGTGTGGGCTTTGGCACCCAGAAAAAAACCAGCATGGTAAGTTCCATTACCAGCGTGGAACCCAAAGAGCTCAAAGGTCCTACCAGCAACCTCACCAATATGCTGGCCGGCCGTATATCGGGTGTAGTAGCCTACCAGCGCAGCGGGGAGCCCGGTGCAGACAATGCCTCCTTCTTCATACGCGGCCTGGGTTCTTTTGGGGCCGGTAAAGTAGATCCTTTAATATTGATTGATGGTATTGAATCATCCAATACCGACCTGGCCCGCCTGCAGCCCGATGATATTGCTACCTTCTCTGTATTGAAAGATGCCACCGCCGCTGCGGTATATGGAGCAAGAGGCGCCAATGGCGTGCTGATCATTACCACCAAGGCAGGCGTTGCCGGTGCTACCTCCTTCACCGGCAGGATTGAGAACTCCATTTCTACCAATACCCGCAACTTCAAGCTATCCAACAATATTACCTACATGGAACAGGCCAATGAGGCAGCCTTAACAAGAAATTCTCCCGGAGGGTTGCCTTATTCCCAAACCAAGATCAATCGCACCATCGCCGGCGACAATTCCCTGTTGTACCCCAACAACAATTGGATTGATCTGCTCATCAAGGATTACACCATGAACCAGCGCTACAATTTTGGTTTAAGCGGTGGCAGCCCCAAAGCACGTTATTACCTGGCCGGCACTTATAATGTGGACAATGGCTTATTAAAGCAGAACTCGCTCAATGGGTTCGACAACAACATCAAGCTCCGCAACTATTCCATCCGCTCCAATATTGATCTCCGGTTTACTGCTACCACTACTGCCTCAGTGAGGTTGTATGGCCAATTTGACGACTACAACGGCCCTATCGGCGACCGGCAAGACGATGGCAGGATGGCGAATGGCGGACAGCGCATATTCAACCAGGCTATCTGGTCCAACCCGGTCATGTTCCCTGCCATCTATCCGCAGGAATACCTGCCGCATATCAATCACCCGTTATTTGGCAACCGCATCATACCAGGCACCATCGGCACCCTGTACACGAACCCCTATGCCACCATGATGAGTGGCTATGCGCAAATGAATTCCTCTACCTTGCAGGCGCAGGTGGAAGTAAAACAGGACCTTGGATCCATCACGCCCGGCTTGTCCGCAAGGGCAATGGCTTATACCAAGCGATATGCTTACTTCGATATGTCAAGAAGTTACAATCCTTTCTATTATAGCGCCCTCACGCTCGACGACAAAACCGTATCGGGTTTGCTGGTGCTCAACGACGGAAGCACCGGATCAGTAGGCACTACCGGCACCGAATTCCTGAACTACAATGAGGGATATAAAATGGTGAACAGTGTATTCTATACGGAAGGCGCCGTCAACTACAACCATACCTTCAATGGCGTGCATGAAGTATCGGGCATGGTCATTGGCATTGTACGCAACTACCTCAATGGCAATGCCGGCAGCCTTGAAGCGAGCCTGCCCGCCCGTAATCTGGGTATATCAGGCCGTTTTACTTATGGATACGACAGCCGCTACATGGCCGAGTTTGATTTTGGCTACAATGGCTCCGAACGGTTTGACGAGAATAGCCGCTTCGGCTTCTTCCCCTCCTTTGGACTGGCCTGGAATGTTTCCAACGAAAAATTCTTTGCAGGGGCCGGCAAGATCATCACCAATCTTAAGCTGAGGGGCACCTACGGACTGGTAGGGAATGACCAGATCGGAAGTAACACCGACCGGTTCTTCTACCTGTCAAGCGCCAACATGAGCAACAACGACTATGGCTATTCTTTCGGTCTCGATTACGGATACTTCCGGCCAGGCATTTCATTGACGAGGTATGCCAACCCGGATATTACCTGGGAAAAATCAAGGCAGTTGAACATTGGTATGGACCTTACCTTGTACAAAGCGCTGACGGTTACCGTAGATGCTTACAAGAACATTCGCTCGCAAATATTGATGGCCCGTTCTTATATACCCACTACTATGGGCCTGCAGGCAGGTGTTTCGGCCAACGTGGGAAAAGCACAGAGCACCGGAGTAGACATCATGCTGAATTATGACAAAACCATCAACCGCGACTGGTGGGTGCAGGCAAGGGGCAACTTTACCTATGCCACCAGTAAGATACTGACATACGATGAGCCTGCTTATGCCGGCAACCTGGCGCATTTACTCCATGCCGGCAGCCCTACTTCACAGAGGTACGGACTGATTGCTGAAAGACTGTTCTATGATCAGAAAGAAGTTAGCAACTCCCCTGCCCAATCCTTTGGCGATGTGATGGCCGGTGATATAAAATACCATGATATGGATGGCGACGGACAGATCACCGGCAATGATGTGGTACCCATTGGTTATCCTACTACCCCGGAGATCATCTATGGATTTGGTTTTTCCGTTGGCTACAAGGGATTTGACCTGAGCACTTTCTTCCAGGGATCAGCCAGATCATCCTTCTTTATTAACCCGCAGAATATTTCGCCCTTTGTGCGGAGTGGCGGCTCGCAAAATGGCCTCCTGCAGGTCATTGCCGATGACCATTGGAGCGAAGATCAACGGAACAGCTATGCTTTCTGGCCACGCCTCAGCAATTACTTCGTGGCCAACAACAACCAAACCTCCACCTGGTGGATGCGGAATGGCGCCTTCCTGCGATTGAAGACCCTGGAACTGGGATATACCCTCCCTGCACAGTTCCTGAAACGGATAGGATTTAAAACAGCGAGAGCTTATGTGAATGGCAGCAATCTTTTTGTGTGGAGCGAATTTGATATGTGGGACCCTGAAATGGGAGGTAACGGACTGGGATATCCCGTGCAAAGAGTATTCAATGTGGGCATCAACTTCAATCTCTAAAACTGTGAACATGATCAAGCATAAATATATTTCCATTCTTATTATTTGTTCCACTTTCTTACTGCCTTCCTGTAAGAAGTACCTGGACATCGTGCCAGACAATTCGCCAACCCTCGATTATGCATTTACCCTGCGCAATGAAGCGCAGAAATTCCTGTTCACCTGCTATGATTATCTTCCGGCCTCTTCCGACCCCCAGTCGAATGTAGGCTTCCTCGGTGGCGATGAAATATGGTTTCCGCTGGAATACCGTGAATTTGACGCCACCCTCTGGAATTGGGAAATAGGCCGGGGCAACCAGAACAGCAATACGCCCTATGTGAACTATTGGGATGGCGATCGCTATGGTATCAGGGCTTTTGAAGCCATCAGGCAATGCAACATCTTTTTAGAAAATGTATCCGACCTTAGTAAAGTGCCCGATCTTCAGCAACCCGAACGGGAAAGATGGCTGGCAGAAGTAAAATTCCTGAAAGCCTACTATCATTTCCTGCTGCTGCGTATGTATGGAGCTATTCCGCTGGTGGAGGTGAACATTCCGGTATCGGCCAAACCCGAAGACGTAAAAGTAAGCCGGATGCCATTTGACAGTTGTGTAAACTACATCGTAAAGCTACTGGATGAAGCTGCTGCGGTGCTCCCTCCCTTTATTATGGACAGAAGCAATGAACTGGGGCGCATTACCAGCCCCATTGCTAAAGCCATCAAAGCCCGTGTGCTCGTTACGGCCGCAAGCCCCTCGTTCAACGGCAACAGCGATCTTGCTGCTTCCAAAAACCCCAACGGACAAGCCCTGTATGCCACAGCAGCGGATGATACCAAATGGAAAAGGGCTGCACAAGCCTGCAAAGAGGCTATAGAGATAGCGGAACAAAACGGCGCTATGCTTTACTACTTTCCCCCCTCCACCTTCAAACTCTCTCCCCAAACCGTCACGCAGATGGGCATCCGGCAGGCAGTATGTGAGCGGTGGAATCCGGAAAAAATATGGGGCAATTCCGGCCGGCTGGCCAACAGGCTGCAAAGCACCTGCATGGCGCGCGTTAGCAGCGATGTTGCTTCCAATACTACCCTCAGGGCTATGTTTAGCGCTACCATGAAAATGGCCGAGCTCTTCTATACCCGCAATGGCGTACCCATTACAGAAGACAAAACATTGAATTTTGAGAACCGGTATTCCACCCGGATGGCGGTAGACAGCGAACGCTATGTGATTAACCCCACATATGTCACTGCCAGGCTCAACTTCGACAGGGAGCCACGTTTCTACGCCAACCTCTGTTTTGATGGGGGCACCTGGTACCTGTACAGCAGCCCTACCCAGTCCGATTCCGGCACCTTTGTACTGAGGGCAAAAGCCAACCAGTACGGAGGTTCAGACATCGGTGGAGGCATCAACCAGACAGGGTATTTCATCAAAAAGCTGGTAGACTGGAACTTCTCCTTCAACGCAAGTGGAGTAACTGTGAGGCCTTACGAATGGCCGGAAGTAAGACTGGCCGATCTCTATCTATTATATGCAGAAGCCCTCAACGAATCAGGAGCTGCTACAGATGAAGCTTGTTCCTGGCTCAACAAAGTACGTGCCCGCGCCGGTGTGCCTACCATACAGGATGCCTGGAACAATTACTCTACCACTCCCACAAAATATACTACCAAAGCAGGCCTGCGCGAGATCATCAAACGGGAAAGGGCCATCGAACTGGCTTTCGAAGGTAGCCGCTTCTGGGACCTTCGCCGTTGGAAAGATGCTGCCTATGAGCTGAACCAGCCGGTAAGAGGATGGACCATTTCCGGAACAACAGATGAAAGCTATTACCTGGTAAGGACCATCTTCCAGCAAAGGTTTATAGCGCCACGCGATTACCTCTGGCCCATCCGCCTGAACAACCTCTCCGTAAACCCCAACCTTGTGCAAAACCCCGGCTGGTAATCTTATCAACACAAAAAATGAAGCTATGAAACGATATCTCAAATTATCATTGTTCATCCTAAGCTTATGGCTTTTTGCCTGGGCCTGTTCCAAAGTGAACACCAATTCACCCTTAACACCCAGTCTGGGTGCGCCGGGTATGGTGACCAATGTTACCGTGAAGAACGACAGCGCCAAAGCCATTCTTTCCTATACACTTCCCAATGCGGCAGACATTGCCTATATAAAAGCAGTATATGATCTTGCTTCCGGGAAAACAAGGGAAGTAAAGGCAAGCGTGTATGACAACCAGCTCGTACTCGACGGGTTCGGCGATACACTGGAGCACCAGGCAAAAGTATATGCTGTCAACAAAGCAGAAGTAGCCTCCGAACCGGTAACCGTTAGGGTAAAACCTCTGGAGAATCCCATCTGGGGTGTTTTCAGGAGCATGAAAGTATATCCTGACTTTGCTGGTATCAGGGTCATCACAAAAAACCCGACAAGGTTCAATGTAGCCATTGAGATACTTAAAGACTCATTGGGTCAGTGGTTCCCTTACAATGGTATTTATACATCAACCGACTCTATTAATAGTGCTATAAGAGGCATGGATACCCTGCCCAAAAAACTAGCTTTCTTTGTGAGAGACCGCTTCCTGAACCGTACGGATACACTCTTCCATACCATACCGCCATATTATGAATCTGCCATTCAGAAAAGTGGTTACCGGGAGTACACGCTGCCCGGTGATGCTCCCTCTGCCTGGGCTTCCAACAGGATCTCCAACCTCTGGGATGGCAACATAGAGACCTGGCCGATGATAAACATCACCCAGGACCAGGGTAAACCTTCTGTCATCACCTTTGAAATTGGCAGGCTGGCGCAGCTCAGCCGTATTGTGATATGGGATTATCCGGAATACCTCAACTCCGGAAGGGCCTTCTTCTATGGCGGAAATCCGCAGAAATTTGAAATATGGGCCAGTGCCAACCCGCCGCTCGATGGAAGCTGGGCCAACTGGACCCTCATGGCTACCTGTGAGGAAGTAAAACCCTCCGGGCTTCCTTATGGTCAAAGCACCAGTGAAGACCGCACCACAGGCTTTGCCGGCTTCAACTGGGACCTGCGTTCCGACGTTTCCAAAATGCGGTATATAAGGATCAAGTGTAACAAAAACTGGGCTGGTTCCTATTTCCTGTCACTGGCAGAAGTACAGGTCTATGGCGACCCAAGATAATGAAAATGGAAGGTTGATTTAAATACAAAAAAACGTACAATGAAATATGCATACAGGTATCCGGTGCTGATTTACATAATAGCAACCCTATTAATGGTAAGCGCTTGCTCCAAAATGGATGAGTACAAGGAAAAATACATAACCAACGGAGAAATTACCTACACCGGTAAAATAGACAGCGTGCGTATGTTCTCCGGGAAAAACCGTGTTCAATTCAAAGCGCTCCTGAACCCTGATCCAAGGGTAACACGCTATCGTGTATATTGGGGCGGGAAATCAGATTCCATTACCTTCCCGGTTACCCATACAGAACCCGGCGGAGCCATTGAGCAGATCATCACCAACATTCCCGAAAGCGAGCAAACCTTTGAATTTGTAACCTACGATGCGTTGGGCAACAAATCAGTTTCCACATTCAAAAATACCACCTCTTACGGAAGCCGCTACCAGGAATCATTGTTAAACAGGAGGATCATCAAAAGCGTATTGACCTCCACCCTTCAAACAGCCATTTCCCTGGTAAGTATGGATAAGGCAACTGGCGTGATCAACACAGAAGTGCGCTACCTGACAACAAACGGCGACAGCGTATCCTGCAATGTACCCTTGTCAACAACCGATACCTTCCTGCTGGGCCACAAATACGGCAGTGAAGTAAACTTTCGCACCTGGTATCGTCCGGATTCCACCTGTATAGACACATTTTATACTGCCTACACCACCTACCAGCCCGTGTCGGGGGCAGCCTGGATAGAGTTGGCGCCTCAACTGGTAAAGAACTACGGTTCTGCCTTTCAGAGAGCATCATGGGACAACAGCAGGTGGGGTATCCTGGCCGATTGGACCACCTCGTCTGATGTGAAAAATGTCTCCGGCGGAACTTATGGAGGGTACGAATTAAGAGGGGGCGTGGGCGTATTATCAATGGAAGCAGGCTGGGGATTGGTGGCTGTACCCAATGGAAAGATCTACCAGGTAGTTAGCCTGCCCTATGTTGGAAAATGGCGGTTTACGGTCCCTATAGACGCATTGAGCACCGGAGGTACAAAATACATAGCGGTGAACCTGGGTACTTCATTGCCTGATTTTGCCAACATCACCACTTCCACTTACTACTACAACTTTTCCACGGTGGCGGCAGGTTCCAAACCTTATATAGAGTTTGACATAACCAGTCCGCAGGATGTTTGTATCGGTTTTGTGGCCTCGATGCCCGTTCCGTCCGGCTCTGGTACCTTTTTCAAAGTGAAGAGTGTATCACTCAGCTACTATAAAGAATAATCCATTCCTTATGAGATGCTTTACTTAACAGGGAGGGGTTGAGCAGTTACCCCCTCCCTTAGGTAAAGCGGTTACCCGTTTTTATGGCTGTCCTCGTCAAAACAATAGAATATTTTTCCGGTAAACTGAACATTTTCATGCATAAAGAGAAATTCACTTATCTTTTATTATTGTGTATGCCTGCCGGGCTGATGGCGCAAAAGAATGCTGCTGTACGCTTCATCATTAATACCACTCACAAAGCCCAAACCATTGATAATATCGGTGCTTCCGGCTGCTGGTTCTCTGAAGGCATTGGCAGGTATTGGCCTGCACAGAAAAAAGAACAGATCGCTGAATGGTTGTTCAGCAAAGAGATGGATGCCAATGGCAATCCCAAAGGCATTGGGCTCTCAGCCTGGCGCTTTAATATTGGAGGGGGAACAACTGAACAGGGCGATAGTAGCGGCATCAAAGATTTCCGCCGGCGTGCTGAGTGTTTTCAGCATCCCGATGGAAGCTATGACTGGAACAAGCAATCGGGCTATATTTGGTTTGTAAAAAAAGCAAAAGCATATGGCGTCGAAAACCTCATAGCCTTCTCCAACACACCGCCGGTGCAGTTTACCCAAAACGGGTTTGGCTTCAAAACAGAACGGGATTTCCGCTCCAACCTGAAGCCTGAAAAATATAGCGCCTATGCAGGCTTCTTATCCGACGTATTGGAGCATTTTGATAAGCAGGGACTGCACTTTAATTACATAAGCCCTGTCAACGAGCCGCAATGGGATTGGAGCGATAAGCCCGGGCAGGCAGACCAGGAAGGAAGCCCCTGGACCAATAGAGAGATTTACAATGTGACGACCGCTTTGGATAGTGCTATCACTGCCCGCCACCTGTCATCCAAAATCATGATCACCGAAGCAGGCACACTGGATTATTTATTCAGGAATAACAGCAGCGCCTCTACACAGATACAACAATTCTATGGCAATGGAAGTCCGCTGCAATTGTCACAACTAAAACACATGGCGGGCTTTGTGGGCGGGCATAGCTACTTTACCGATGCCGGCGATACCAATCGTATCAAAGTGCGGCAAATGCTGAGGGACACCGCCCAAAAATACGGCGTTGACTTCTGGCAAACGGAATACTCCATGCTGGCAGACGGCTTTAGGGAAGGTGCCAGAGAAAAACGCAGTGCTATGGATTGCGCCTTATTCCTGGCCAAAATGATACATACCGACTTCGCTGTGGCCAACGCCTGTGCCTGGCATTTATGGAATAGCTATGAACCCGGCAGCCCTGAGTTTGATACCCGGTATTATCTCATCGCTTTAAAGCCCAATGACACCCATACCGATGGTGATTTTTACCAAACAAAAGGTTTATGGGCCATGGGCAACTACAGCAGGTTCATAAGGCCCGGCATGCAACGTGTGAACATTGAACGGAGCGATAAGATGGATGATCTTACAGCTTCACAACACATCATGCTCTCTGCCTATACCAGTGAAAAGCAAATTGTGGTAGTGGCTATTAATTATACCACAACGGATAAAGACATGCTGCTGGATATAAAAGATTTTGGTAAAGTAAGATCCGCCAAGAAATTCGTTACCTCTGCTGCTGCCGGGGATAACCTGAAAGCATATCCCCTGCCAAAGATCAAAGGCAATATCACCTTGCCTGCACGTTCCATCACCACCTTTGTGGCAGATAGATAATTGACCCTTTACCCAACCTCCTGTTAGCAACAAACGTCCTTGCCAATGATGATAAAATCAATCATTTATTCAACAGTACAGTAGAACTATGAAAAGAAAAATTATTGTCCCTGGCATGTTGGCATGGATCATGGGCACAGGCAATGCCTATGTCCAGGCGCAGCAACCTGTTAATGAAAGCAAAAGTCAGCAACAGTCGTCCTTCAGATCAAATGGACTTTGGTATGATACCAGGGGGGAGCTGATGAATGTACATGGGGGTGGCATGCTGTACCAGGATAATACCTGGTACTGGTTTGGCGAAAAGCGTGGTCAAAGTCAATCTGAAGGTGTGAATGTGTATTCCTCTAAAGACCTGTACAATTGGAAATATATAGGCGTGGCCCTCTCTCCATCTGCCGATACTACCAGCGATATAGCCCAGGGCTGCCTCATGGAACGCCCCAAGGTGATCTACAACCCCAAAACCAAACAATATGTAATGTGGGTACACCTGGAGTTGCGGGGCCAGGGATATGCCGCTGCACGTGCTGCTGTGGCCGTCAGCAGTACCCCTGGGGGACCTTATAAATTCCTGAAAAGCTTCCGCCCCAATAGCAATATGGCAAGAGACATGAACCTCTTTGTGGATGATAACGGCGCCGCATACCATATCTATTCGTCTGATGAGAACATGGACTTGCGGATTGCCCGGCTTTCGGATGATTACCTTTCACCTACTACGCAGGACAGCCTCCTGTTCCGTAGACAACGCGAAGCGCCTGCATTGTTCAAAAAGGAGGGGCTTTATTACCTCATTACCAGTGGTTGCACCGGCTGGGCGCCCAACCAGGCCAGCCTGCATACGGCCAGCTCCCTCTTTGGTCCCTGGAAACTGGTGGGCGACCCCATGACTGGCCCGGGAGCCAATAAAACATTCGGCGGTCAATCCACCTATGTGCTGCCCGTACAAGGCAAAAAAAATGCTTTCATTTATATCGGTGACTGCTGGAACCCGAAAGACCTGAAGGATAGCCGCTATCACTGGCTGCCGGTACAGTTTAAAGAAGGCAGGGTAGTGATAGAGTGGATAGATAACTGGGACCTTACCTGGTTTGATAAAAAAAATTGATGATGGATAATGCAGCCTTGAGGATGTCCGCACGGACTTTTGCTTTGGAGCGTTCTTTTCTCTCTTTAATACCCATATGGCGGCAATTGATTTTCGATGACGAACAGCGGCTGCATGTTGTCTAAATTACAAACGATTTCCACATTTTCCATATCCGCTGCGTGCATCGGAAGGGCTTTATCAGGCTGAATTGCTGCTAAATCACCACAACATTTACAGTTAGTACATCTTAACAAGCGCAGTTATGAATGTTTTGTCTAGCTTTACCGCTGTACATAATATAAATAAGCAATATGTTGGGCGTAGTATTATCAGGTGGACAGAGTTCCCGGATGGGAACTGATAAAGGATTGATCAAATTAGAATCGAAATCATGGGCGCAAATAGCCCTGGATAAGCTGGCTGCATTTCAGATACCGGTCGTTATTTCTGTGAATGCAAAGCAACATGTGGAGTACCAGGCTGAATTCAGGGTAGAGCAATTGTTGAAAGATAATGAGGGGTTGGCTATCAGGGGGCCGCTGGCAGGTTTGTTAAGTGTACACAGGCGATTTCCAAAGCAAGACCTGTTCGTATTGGCCTGCGATATGCTCCTGATGGAAAATAGTATGATGGAAAAACTGGTAACCGCTTCCAGAAGCGGTATGGAGGATGTTTATCTGTTTACCAACAATAGTGAGCCGGAACCGCTCTGCGCTATTTATACTGCAAGGGCATTGGCCACTACGCTTGACCTCTATCACAGTAGCAAGTTAATAAAGCACAGTATGAAATTTGCGCTCCAGCACCTGTCTGTATCTGCTATTCCTTTACAGGCCGGGCAGGAAAAGTTCTTCCGCAATTTTAATTCTCCTGCTGAACTAAGCGGGTTGTAATGGAAGCACCGGCTTGCCCGTCATTACAAAGTCATGTTTCTCTGCCTCGCACAAAGGACAGCAATAGCTGGCGGGCAAGCTGGTAAAACTGGTTCCGGCAGGGATGCCATTGGCGGGTTCGCCAAATGTTTCATCATATACCGTAAGGCAGTGTTTGCATTGATACACTTCTACTTTCTTTTCACGGGGAACAGGCATTTCTTTTTTAGGGGCGGCATCCTTTTCTAAAGCAGTAATGCTGTCAAGCTGTTGCCGGTAATACAGCAGGATAGCCCGGCGCAACTGTTCTGCCAGTAGTATTTTCGGGTTGCCGCTGCTGAATACGAAACCCGTCCTTGCATTGGGATTGAAATCCTGTGCACAGAGAATATCGTACACGAAGAAAAGTTCAATGCCGGCAATCGTAAGCAGGGGCCTGCGCCTTACCAGCAGGCTACTGAATACTTCGCTTTTCCTTCTTGTTTTGACGCCGATACAAATACCAAAAGTACGGGTGTCCTCATCATTCAGGTGCTTGAGCAGGTAGCGTTTGAGTTTTAATCCCTCCAGACAATTGTCTTCCACCTGGAAATTAAGCTCATTGGCTGCATGACGCACATTTACCTGGTGTTTGGCCAACAGGTTATTCCAGAGGTGACGGTCTTTCTCTGTAATATTCTTAATGATCAATGATTTCCAGGGCGTAGAACACAGCTGCCCGATCTTCGTTTGCAGGCATAGGCGACAGATATCTTTGAGAAAGCCGATATTGAACAGCTCATCCCGGCGGTAAATACCCAGCCAGTACTTGTCCTGGTACCTGTTCAGGCCTTCATAATACGGCAGGTTGAAAGCGGGTAACTTAGCCGGTGATTCAGCCGTTTTGGTAATATAGCTTTCCCGTTGCACCTGCTGGAACAGTACATCTCCGTTGGCTTGCGCATTGTCAAAAAATAGTTCAGCATGTTGAAAGATCAATGCCTCAATATGTTTCGACATGCGGGCCACATCGTTCGTGTAAACCATTTCCTTCCATTCATACACCACATTGGTGCGGGGAAAACGGATAAAGAGATGCCAGAAATGGGGTGCCTGAGCCGATGCCACCCAGTTGATATTGCCCGTGAGCAGCGGCGTAAAACTCTGGTTGCTGTCTGATATATTGATCTTTAACCTGGGCTGGTAATCTACCAGGTCAAAAATATCCTTATAAACACCTTCACTAAGCCAGGTTTGATTGATGAACACCTCTTCGGCGGGGTACGAGCTTACAATATTGGGATAGCGGTCCTCATCCACTTCATAATCTACTTCCAGTTGTTTTAGTTGTTGCTGCAACACCGCATAATCTTCATTCACTACGTCAAACAACAATTGCTGCCTCAGGCCAAAGCGAACATCCGTAATACCGGCTTTGCCGGCAGCAATGAGTATATTCAAGAGGTCGCCGGGAGAAATGATGCCTCCGCGGAAGTTGATCTTGATGGTGTATAGGTACTTCATTTGATAAGTAATGAATGGTCCAGGTAATTATTGGAAGATAGTTCCAGTTGTTTCTCTAATATCGCCTGCACTTCGGGCCGGCAACTGCCACAGCCCATGCCTGCACCACTGGCCTGGCACAACGCTTTCAACTCTGTACAGCCTTCATTGATCTTGTTCACGATATTGCCTTCCCCAATATTGCCGCAACTGCATACGAGTTTGCCGATCACTGGTTCGGCTTTCTTGCCCGACCTCAACAGCTGTAATCGTTTATCACTGAGTTCCATCTTGTTCTGGATCAGGTCGCGGAATTCCAGGAACTCCGATTTGTCGCCGATCAGGATGGCGCCCACCAGCCGGTCATTGTGGATGATGCATTTCTTATAATAGCGCTTGGCTTTGTCGATGAATACCACTTCCTCATAACCTGGATCGGCAGGGCATTCCGCCAGTCCCAGTGAGCAAAGGTCCGTGCCATGCATTTTCAGGATATTCATCAGCAGCGATCCTTCATAGTATTTCGATATATCGCCTGCCAGGTAGCGCGCCACGATCTCCGCCTGCTGTTCGGCGGCAGCGGTAATGCCATAGAGAAAACCTTTGAACTCGGCAATCTCACCAATGGCAAATACATGGGGGTCACTCGTGCGCAGGTATTCATCCACCACCACACCACGCTTGCAATCCAATCCGCTGGCACGGGCCAGTTCAATATTCGGTACCGTACCAATGGCCATCACAATAGCCTGGCAGTTGATCATCAATCCGCTCTTCAGGCGAATGCCTTCAATTTGTTGAATGCCCAGGAACCGTTCTATTTCATCATTGTAATAAATATCAATTCCTTTATCCGTAAGTTCTTCATGTAATAACTGACTGCCCAGCGGATCCAGCTGCCGGTCCATCAACCGCGAAATACGTTGGATCACCGTTACCTCTACATTTACTTCACGCAGGGATGCCGCCAGCTCAATACCCAACAAACCTCCCCCTACAATGACCACTTTGCCATTGGCGGGGTTTACATGCTGTTTGAAATTGTCTGCATCTACCCGGCTACGCATGGTAAAGATGCCGGGCAGGGTAGGGATATCCCGCAGCATAGCAGCGCGGCTGCCTGTAGCCATCAGCAGCAGGTCGTAATGATGCGTATGCCCCTTGCTGTCCGTTACCGTTTTGGCGGCGCGGTCTACCTGCTCCACACTTACCCCGCGGTGCAGCGTGATATTGTAATCGTATTCTTCCTGGTCCGTCATCTTCACCAGCTGGTGCCATTCCTGTGTACCACTGATATAATCGGGTAACATGACGCGGTTATAGAAAGGGAAGTTCTCTTTGCTGAAGATCACAATTTCATCTTCCGTATTCAGTGCCCGGTAACTTTTTACAAATCCACAGGCGCCCGCACCGGCCCCGATCACGATGATCCTTTGCCGGGGTTTCTGGTAACGCTGTACCTGTACCGCGCTAAATTTGAAATCGGGCTCTTTGCTTTTGGGGTCAACCAGGTTATTGGTGAGGTTATTGGCCCGGTTCAGGTCACTGTTCAATACCTTACCCCAGTGCATGGGAAGGAATACGACTCCCGGTTTAATATCCGTAGTGAGTTTGGCCTTCACCCGCACTTCCCCGCGACGGCTATTGATCACCACTACTTCCTGGTCGCGTATCTGGCGCTTCCCTGCATCATCAGGATGTATTTCCAGGAATGCTTCTGCAATGTGTTGATTCAGCTTATTCACCTTGCCCGTTTTGCTCATCGTATGCCACTGATCGCGAATGCGGCCCGTGGTAAGGATGAGGGGAAAATCATCATCCGGCATTTCCGACTCGTTGTTGTCGGGAAAGGAATGGATGATTGCTTTGCCGGAAGGCGTATAGAATTGTTTGTCCGTAAACAGCCTGGGCGTACCATATCCATTGGTCGCTTTATTGTAAGGCCATTGTACACTCCGTTTTTCTTTGAGTATATCGTAATTGAGGTCACTGATATCAATGCGGGTGCCGGCCGTTAAAGCCGCATGTTCCTGGTAGATCTCTCCAAAGTTTTTGTAGTCAAATCCTGTATAGCCCATCTTTTGTGCAAAGCGGCAAATGATGCTGGCATCCGGCAGGGCTTCGCCAGGGGCATCCACCACTTTTTGCAGGTAGCTGATGCGGCGTTCCGAATTGGTCATCGTACCCTCTTTCTCCGTCCAGGCGGCAGCAGGCAATACAACATCCGCATAGGGGATCGTCTCCGGGCGGTTACTGATATCCTGCACCACTACAAACTTTGCTTTCTTTAAACCCTCTTCTGCCAGGCGTACATCCGGCAAGCTGATCAATGGATTGGTACAAATTATCCAGATCGCTTTTAAACGGCCATCATTCAATGCCTCAAACATTTCAGTGGCAGTAAGTCCGGGTGTGGGTGCTATCTTCCCGCCACCCCAAAACTTTTCTACCTCCGCCCGGTGGGCCGGGTTGAGCAGGTCGCGGTGCGCTGGTAATAAGTTCGACAGACCACCTACTTCACGGCCCCCCATGGCATTGGGTTGGCCCGTCAGCGAAAAAGGCCCGGAGCCGGGTTTGCCGATATGACCCGTGATGAGGTTGAGGTTGATCAGGCTCAGGTTCTTGTTCACCCCGATCACACTTTGGTTCAGTCCCATCGTCCACATACTGATGAAACCCTTGGCCTTGCCAATATAAGAGGCGGCCAGGCGGATATCCGCTTCTTCCACACCACAGATCACAGCTGCCTCAGCAATACTGCGTTCAAATACTGTGTACCTGTATTTTTCAAATCCTTCTGCATGGTGCTGAATAAAATCATGGTCTACCTGATCGGCTTCAATAAGGCAACGGCCAATGGCATGGTGTAACACCACATCCGTACCGGGGTTCAGCTGCAGGTGTACATTGGCCAGCGAGCAGGTTTGTGTTTTACGCGGATCACTTACAATGATCTTCAGGTGTGGATTGGCTGCCCTGGCAGCTTCTACACGCCGCCATAAGATGGGATGGCACCAGGCCGGATTGGCGCCTGCCACCAGGATACAGTCGGCCAGCTCGATATCCTCATAACTGATGGGAACACTGTCTTCTCCCAGCGCCATTTTATACCCCACTACGGCACTGCTCATGCACAGGCGCGAGTTGGTATCAATATTGTTGCTGCCAATAAAACCTTTGATCAGTTTATTGATCACATAATATTCTTCCGTAAGGCATTGGCCGGATGCGTAAAAGGCTACTGCATCAGGTCCATACTTCTTTATGATCGTTTTGAATACGGCTGCCGTTCTGTCCAGCGCTTCGTCCCAGGAAACTCTTTGCCGCGGCTGGTGACGGCTGTACCGCATTTCAGGATACAGCAACCTGTCGCTGGTATCCATCACTGTGTAATGCAGGTTCATGCCCTTGCTGCACAGCATGCCCTTATTCACCGGGTGATGGGGATCGCCCTCTACCCGCAGGCTGCCATTCTTTTCCTTGTGCACTATAATGCCACAGCCTACGCCACAATAACAACAGGTTGATTTGAATGATTCAGTCATAAGAATATAGAATACAGAAGTCAGAATACAGAATACAGAAGCGTTTGCTTCGATTTATTTAGCAGCCTGGAGCGCAGGAGTTCCTTCCGTTTTTTCTTCCTGCTTGCTCACCAGCCTATATATTAAAATGATAACACCTACTACAAATACGCCGGCGCCTAAATAAAAGAACGCATCGGCATAGGGCATGGACTTGAACAGGAAACCGATCAGCATAGCGCCCACATTGCCACCAGCACCCACAATACCTGCCACACTGCCTACGGCTTTGGGATTGATAAAGGGCACAATGCTGTACGTGGCCCCGTTGGCCATTTTCAGACAAAGGCCAAAGAAGAACATGAGGGCAATGGCAGCACCCAGGTTTCCAGCCCTGGCAAACAGGATGATGCCAATACCTTCCAGCAGCAATAAAACAGTGAGCAGGTTTACTTTGCCATTGAAGCCATAACGGCTGCCTACTTTGTCGGAAAGGATACCGCCAATGGCGCGGGCAAAAATATTGAGCCATCCGAAGATGCTGGCCATCAAACCAGCCATGATGAGGCTGGCGCTGTATTCATCATGGAAATACATGGCTGCAAAATTGTCGACTGTGATCTCCACGCCAAAACAGGCTGCATACGCAATCGTCAGGATCCAGGTGCGGTAATCTTTGGCGGCCAGCAGGAAGGTATTTTCCTTCGGGCCGGTAGGCCTTGCTATTTCCTCAAAATTGCCCTGTGGTGTGTCTTTGGTATAACGGTAATATAAGAAAGCCATTACCAGCAACAGGATGCCGGGAACGATCATGGCCAGGCGCCAACTGTTCTCCTTACTTACCCAACCGAGGCCTACAAAGGCAGCTGCTATCAGTGGCATGATGATCTGTGTGGCGCCACCGCCTGTATTGCCCCATCCGCCGGCAACCGCATTGGCCGTGCCCTTGATATTGGGGGCAAACATGACCGAGGTATGGAATTGCGTCAGCACAAAAGAGGCGCCGATCACACCGATCGCCAACCGGAAAATAAGGAAGCTCGTATAGGTTTGGCTCAACCCGATCAGCATTACTGGTATGGCGCAAAGGATCAGCAATAAGGTGTAGGTTCTGCGGGGTCCCCAGGTATCACAAATGCGGCCAACAATCAGCCGGGCAATAATGGTAGCCGATACGGAAGCAATACCAATATTCCCTTTTTGTGCTTTGGTTAAATGTAATTGCTCACTCACCAGGGGCATTAATGGGGCAATGCCAAACCAGGCAAAAAAACAGAAAAAGAACGTAAGCCAGGTGATATGAAAGGTACGCATCTGAACACCTTTCAGGGAGAATACATTTAATTTTTCTAGTGGTTGATTGATGGCCATAATTGTTATTTAAATTTCGTTAAGCATGTATGTCGTCAATGGAAAACTTTTCTATCAGCAGGCCTAATAGCCTGTCGTGTATCCGTATATATTCCGCATCGTGAACAATTTCCTTTTTGTTCCTGGGCCTGGGTAATGGTATATCCACTATTTCCTTGATGGTGGCAGCCGGGCCATTGTTCATCACCACTACACGATCCGATAAGAAGATGGCCTCCTCAATATCATGTGTCACCATTACAATGGTCTTCTCGCGGTTGTCCAGGTTCCACAGTTTCAATAATTCCAGGTGCATATTGCTTTTGGTAAGCGCATCCAGGGCGCCAAAAGGTTCATCGAGTAGTAATATGGACGGGTTGATGGAAAAGGCCCTGGCAATAGCCACCCGTTGTTTCATTCCGCCGGATAAATGCCCTGGAAGCTTGTCCTTGTGTGGCCAGAGATTTACCATTTTCAGATTCTTTTCTACCAGTTCTTTTTTCTCTGCAGCAGATTTGTTCTTTAAAGCCGCGTCTACTGCTTCGTAAATATTCCGGTATACACTCAGCCAGGGTAGCAGGGAATAGTTTTGGAATACGATGCCTCTGTCGGGGCCCGGACTGGTGACCAGGTTTCCGTTGGCAAGGACTGATCCTTTGCTGGGCTTTACCATACCACTGATGGTGCCCATGAGCGTCGACTTACCGCAACCGGAGTGTCCGATCAGGGAAACGATCTCGCCTTTTTTGATCGTTAAGGAAATATCTTCTACCGCTGTATATATCCCCTTGGGTGTTTTAAAACTTACTGTCACCTGGTTGATCTCAATACTGTGCTGGTTCAATACCGGGTTCAGTATTTCATTGTCAACGGCAGCAAGTTTTGCTGTAGTGTTTTGCTTTATTGATGACAGGCTCATACCGCTTGTTTTTTAATGTTAAAGATTGGTCTACGGGCTAAGGTGAGTCGCCCTGCAGCCCTGCAAGTGCCGTTCGGCAGGGCGGCCCACCTTGGTTCAGGGCGATTTACCTTAACTGGCATACGTGAACCGCTTTTGCAACATCATAAAAAGTTTATCGAGCATCAATCCTACAATGCCAATGATGATGATGGCTACCAATATCTTGGCTACGCTGCCACCATTAAAGCCTTCTTCCCATACAAAATAACCCAGCCCAATGCCACCCGAAAGCATTTCACCGGCCACGATCACCATCCAGGCCACACCAATAGAAAGCCTCAACCCGGTAAGGATATGCGGAAAGCTATAAGGCAACATGATGCGGGTAATGTATTTCCAGGTGGAGAAGCCAAAAGCTTTGCCCACATTCTTATGGTCCTGCGGAATATGCGATACGCCAAAAGCGGCATTGATCAACGTGGGCCAAAGAGAGCAGATGAATATCATGAAGATGCTGGCCTTGGGTGAGTCCTGGAAGATGGCCAGTCCCAGCGGAAACCAGGCCAATGGTGAAACCGGCCTTAACAACTGCACAATAGGATTGATAATATTCATTACCGGTTTACTGGAACCCATAAGGAGTCCCAGCGGAATGGCCACCAGGCTGCCCAGGCCAAAGCCTGTAGCCACACGGGCCAGTGAGCTCAGCAATTTGGTGCCAATGCCTTTGTAGTCCGGATCATTCTGGAAAGGGTTTTGCATCACTTCCTTAAAAACAACCCAGGTGGCGCGGGGGGAGGGGATCTCATTTTTGGTAGTAGCCGAAATGAGTTCCCAGATACCTCCAATCAACAGAAGACCTGCGATGAAGTAGAGGAAAGATACCAGCGTTTTAATCGATACAATGTTTTTCATACCTGCGTTTTTACGGTGATCATCTTTTGGTTGTTTTCAAATAGGCTGCTACGTTATTGGGATCGAAAGAAATGTCATAATTGGTTTTAAATGCCTGCATATCGGTTTGTACCGGAACGTTCATCTCTTTGGCTACTTCCGCAAACAGATCATCCAGTATCAGTTTTTCCGTGATGCCTTTGTAATCCGGATCTGTCTTTAAATACCCAAAGCGTACGTATTGCGCCAGGAACCAGATGGCATGTGATTTACGGGGCATATTCACAACACCATTGTTATAAAAGGTCATGTAATCATCCTTGTACTTCTGTACCCCGAGTTCACAACCGAGGTCATAAGATCCAGCCAGTCGGGCTTCAATAACCTGTAAGGGCGCATTCACATAATTGGGTTTGGTTAACCAGCCGGCGGCCTTTTTCCGGTTGCCCATATTGTCGAGCCAGCGGCAAGCTTCTATGATGGCTTTCATTACATTTTTCAAGTCTTCCTTATTCGTGGTGGCAAAACCGGCATTCACTACCAATGCTTTTTCGGGATGGTGTTTCCACAGATCTTGTGTAGACACATGGGTAAACCCGATGTTTTGTGCGGCTGCCAATCCATTCCAGGGTTCGCCTACACAATAACCTTCCATATTGTCTACCCGCATATTGGCTACCATTTGAGGAGGGGGGATCGTGATGATGCCCACTGATTTCTGGTTGATACCGGCAGCGGCCATCCAGTAACGCAGCCATATATCATGCGTACCACCGGGAAAGGTCATGGCAAAAGTCACTTCCTTACGTTCCTGTACACTCTTCACCGCGCCGGCAGCTTTGTTGATTTCCCGGAAGCCGGCGAGTCCACAGAAATCTTTCGACAGTGTAATAGCCTGCCCATTGTTATTGAGCACCATCGCAATTTTCATTTCAGCGCCGGCCTTGCCGCCAATACCTGTGTAAACGGAAAGCGGCATCGAGAACAGGCAATGGGCCCCATCCAGTTCCCCATTCAATACCTTATCGCGTATGTTGGCCCAGGAAGCCTCTTTTGATAACTCTACATCAACGCCATATTTGGCAAACAGTCCTAATTCTTTGGCTGCTACCAGTGGTGCGCAATCGGTAAGTGGTATAAACCCCAGCCTGATCTTGCGTGCAGGGGCAGGTGTTTTAAAAGCGGATATGCCCGAAAATAAGATGACGAGGCAGATGAATATGGTGGTTTGTTTTATAATGTGCTTCATGTTGTTGCTTTTTTCATCCTGAAATATGTTTACCCTTGCATCGTTCCTGTCTATTGCTTGATCGCTACCGGTTTACTAAAGAAAAAATCCGGACGTATATTGATCATGGCATAAAACCAGGTACCCGTGCGGCGATAAGTGTCTGCTACTGCATCTGTGGTAGCCTGTGCTTTGGCATAAGGCATACTTGCAGTAGCCTTCATATAAGAATAGCCCAGCTCTATATTCGTAAACTTGTTCAGGTTATAGTTCAAGAGAAAATCAATCTCTGTTCCAAGCTGTTTGTCAATTACTGTTCCATCTGCTTTCTTCATATCCTTGTTCAGGGCAAAGCTGTGCACGTCCACACCAGCGCTCAGGGCATTGCCCGTATATTTCAGCTTGCCGTATATATTGTTGAGGCCACCTGCCGGAGAGCCTGTGCCTACATAGAAATAATCCATATAACCCCAGTGGCGGTGCGGTGTGCCGTACAGTGGATCAAAGCGGTTGTTCTTGCCGGAAGGTGATACCGCATCATTGCCGGAGAGTACATCATACCCAGGCCCGATGCTCCATTTGCCCTTTTGGTACATGCCGGAGATGGTATAATGATAAGCGTCGAGTTTTACACCATCACGGTCTTTGCCCGATTGTCCATACCAGGCAGCCTGTAAGGCGATCTTGCCAAAACCCGATGCATTACCGATGGTATGGTTCACCATCAAGCCATACGTGTAGCGGCTGCTGGTGCCGGAATAGTCGAAGGCATCTGTGCTGCCCGCCGTGGCATAACGCCTTCCATACACATAACCGCCATTGGCCGTTATGGAATCGTTTTTATATTTTCCAAACTGGTCGTTGAAGAACAGCGCAGAGAACTTTGTTTGATTGAATTTCCGGCTGATATAAACACTGGTGAATGATTTATAATCCTGGTTGGCCCCATTGGTGCTGGGAGGATTGGTGTAAACAGGGGCGCCATTCTTTACACTGTTATTGGCCATGCTGCCGCTGGCAGTAAGGGGTACAATACCGGCGGGCGTGGGCACCAATACACCGGCTGAGTTCTTAATATAGGGAGGAATATTACCCGGTACATAGGAAGTGCCCGTTGTCCCAAAAGCATCTGTATTCTGGTTAAAGGCATATCCCACATCTACCTGCCAGCCTTTGTGTACCATTTTCAGCAAGGCCATATCATGACGGCGGCCTTGTTGCAACCAATCGAGGTTGCCGATCAAACGTACATCATCATACACCAGCTCCTGCCTGCCGATCTTGATCGACAAGAGGTCCACCAACCTGAACTTGATCGTGGTGTCTGCTTTATTGGCCAGCACCACATCGGCCCAACCTTCATGCAGCATTAACCGGTTGCCATCTGCATTCGAAATGGTAGAAGCATCCTGTCCCCATACCCGTACATCCTGTATGGAAACGCCAAAGGTTACCCGATCCCATTTGTACCCGAAGTTGAGCCGGGTCCTTTGTGAAGTAAATCCGGCGGCCTTCGAACCAACCGGCACGAGGTTGCCCAGCCCGTTGCGTACTTCCGTACGCGTACGCAGCTGTCCGTTGAGTGTGAACTGAGCCTTAGCAGTTAGGCTCAGTAACCCCAAACAGACAAAAAGACAGTTTTTTGCAATGAAATTCTTCATAGCTTTGTTTTGGTTTTAGATTGTTTGCGATTTAAGATCATTGCCCGTGTGCGACGCCAATCTCCACGGGCTTTTTTATTGTTAGGATCCAGAATCCGTAAGTCAGAAGCAAGACCAAAGATTGCAACGAACATTGCCGACTGCCGATTGCCGGTTTTTCACTCACTCACCCCTATATACACCAGTCCATCCTCCACCTTCACCGGGTAAGTCTTGATCACATAGTCATCCCCGTTTAAACATTCCCCCGAACGAAGGGAAAATGTTTTCTTGTGAAAAGGGCAGGCCACCTTGGGTTCATCACTGTGCGATCCGATCATGCCACGGCTCAATGCCATCTGCTGGCGATGGGGACAAAGATTTTGCGTGGCATACCATTCCTGGCGGCGGGAAAAATGGAACAGCGCTATCTGTTCTTCCTTATACTTTACACATACCCCGCCGTTTTCCGGTACATCTTCTACCCGGCAAGCGGTAAACCAGGTGAGTGTTTGTTCAAGTGTTAGCATAGTAATATAGTTTGGTCAATAAGAAGCCTATCCGGCCCCGCCATGCGGGGTTCGGAATAGCTGAAGGCAGGTGATAATCGTTAGAGGAATATTATTGAAGAAGCTGCGAGCTATGAGCTACGAGCTGCGAGTCTTTTGCTTTGTCTGTCACTTCCATTCGGTGGCACGCTTCTGGCTTCTCATGGATTCAAATTGAATCGTTGGATCCTTCTCCTCTGGTGCGTTCACAAAGTGATTGAAACGTTTCCTCAATTCCGGGTTGTCGACCACTTCCTTCCATTCACATTTGTAATTGTCGACCAGCAACTGCATTTCTGCTTCCAGTTGTTGAGCGATGCCCAGGCTATCATGTACTACTACATTTTTAAGATAAGAAATACCGCCATCCATCTTATTAAGCCAGGTGGCTGTCCTTGTTAACGGATCGGCGGTCTTTATATAAAACATGAGAAAACGATCGATGTATTGAATACAGGTATCGCTGTCCAGGTCCGTAGCCAGCAAATGTGCATGTTGTGGTTTGGATCCGCCATTGCCGCATACATAGAGGTTCCAGCCTTTATCCGTGGCAATGATGCCGAAGTCTTTCGACTGGGCTTCAGCACATTCGCGGATGCAGCCCGATACGGCAGATTTGAGCTTGTGCGGCGCACGCAATCCACGGTACCTTTCTTCAATGCGGATGGCATAGCTTACACTGTCATGCAAGCCAAACCTGCACCAGGTACTGCCTACGCAACTTTTTACCGTACGCAGTGCTTTACCATAAGCATGGCCGCTTTCAAAACCTGCAGCGATCAACTCCTCCCAGATAGCAGGCAGGTCACTCACGTGAGCGCCAAACAGGTCAATGCGTTGCCCGCCGGTGATCTTGGTATAGAGGTTGTATTTCTGCGCTACCTGTCCAATAACAATGAGTTTCTCCGGTGTGATCTCTCCACCGGGTATGCGGGGCACTACAGAATAGGTGCCGCCTTTCTGAATATTGGCCAGGTATCGGTCATTTGAATCCTGTGCAGTGGCATTGCCCTTTTGCAGGATCATTTCATTCCAGAGACTGGCGATGATCGAAGCAACAGCTGGCTTGCATATTTCACAGCCATCTCCATGACCCAGTTTGTCCAGTGCAGCATCATAACTTTTCAGGTCATGCACTTTCATCAGGTCAAACAATTCCTGGCGGCTGTATTGAAAATGTTCACACAATACATTGCGTACATATTTGCCTTGCGATTGTAAAGTATGGTTCACAAGATCTTTCAGCATGGGCACACAACCACCGCAGCCTGTACCTGCTTTGGTGCACTTCTTCACCGCGTCTACCGTTTCGCATCCCTGGTCCGTCACCGACTGGCAAATGGCTTGTTTGGTAATGCCTTCGCAACTGCAGATCATTGCATCATCGGGCAGGCTTGTAACGCCGGCTCCTGCTTCAGCACCGCCACGGGCGCCCAGTATCACGTCTTCCGGATTGGGGGGAAGCACTACTTTGTTCTTGCAGGTTTGCAACAACATATTGTATTGCTCTGCATCTCCAACCAATACGCCGCCCAGCAGCTGCTTGCCGTCCTTGCTGATATTAATACGTTTGTATACACCTTTCAGGGTATCTTCCCATACGATGCTGCGTCCATCCTGTGGATGCACAAAGGGTTCGCCAAAGCTGGCTACATCCACCCCGATCAATTTGAGCTTGGTGCTCATATCATAACCGGTAAATGCTTTTTCACCACCCGTTAAGTTGGCGGCTACTACATCGGCCATCTCATAACCCGGTGCTACCAGGCCATAGATCATGCCTTTGTACAAAGCGCATTCTCCAATAGCAAAAATGTGGGGATCCGTTGTTTGTAATTGATCGTTGACAACAATACCGCCGCGGTGACCCGTTTCCAGGCCGCAGAGTTTGGCCAGTTCGTCACGTGGCTTGATGCCTGCAGAGATCACCAGCATATCCACCTCTATAGTGGTATCGTTGGCAAACTGCATACCGGTAATGTGTTCATCGCCGAGGATGGCGGTGGTGTTGGTGTTGGTGCGAATGTGCAACCCAAGCGCCTCCAGTTTAGCGCGGAGCGTGTTGGAGCCGGCTTCATCGATCTGCCGGGGCATGAGGCGGGGTGCAAATTCAATAACCTGGGTGTCCGTAATACCAAGGTCAAGCATCGCTTTGGCGGCTTCCAGGCCCAGCAATCCCCCGCCGATCACGGCGCCTTTCCTGGCATGCCGTGCATAGGTGGTCATCATCTCCAGGTCTTCGATAGTGCGGTAAATAAACACGCCCTGTTTCTCCACGCCGGGGATGGGGGGCACAAAGGCTGAGGAGCCCGTAGCCATTACCAGGTAGTCGTAACTTTCGGTAATACCCTTAAAGGAATGCACAGTCTTATGCACCCGGTCAATGCTTTGCACCGGGTCGCCCAGATGGAGGCGAATACCCTTGTCGGCATACCATTCAGCAGGGGCGAGTGTCAGTTCGTCTGCTGATTTGCCGGCAAAATATTCGCTGAGGTGTACCCTGTCATAGGCGGGCCTCATTTCTTCTCCAAATACAATCAGTTCAAATGGCTGATCTCCTTGTTTGGTCAGCAGTTTTTCGCAAAACTTGTAACCGACCATTCCGTTACCAATGATGACGATTTTCATGCAGTGCCTTGATTTTAAGTGTTAAATGGCAACTGACAAGCAAACATTAGAAATTAATACATGTAATAAAGTGGCAAGTGATCGTAAAAATAAATTACGAAATATGTGACTTCTGTCATAAATTTAAGCATAATTACAATTCAAAACAAAGTTTATTTAATGTCATTGTCATATAAATTATTATTCTATATATGAGTGTCCCCCGTTTATCCCTGGTAGGCGCAGGGCCTGGAGATCCTGAGCTGATCACCCTGAAAGCCATTAAAACCCTTCAGCAGGCTGATGTAATATTATATGATGCATTGGCCAATGATGCTTTATTGTCTTATGCCAAACCTGGGGCTATTACCCGGTTTGTTGGCAAACGTTATGGTTGCCACGCCTTGTCCCAGCTGGAGATCAACCACCTCATCATAGAATCGGCCCTCGCGCATGGCCATGTAGTGCGTCTGAAAGGGGGCGATCCCTTTGTATTTGGCCGGGCGCAGGAAGAGATAGCCGCCGCCCGCGAAGCAGGCATCCCCGTGCAGGTAATACCCGGTATATCCAGTGCGGTGGCTGTGCCGGCCTCCCAGATGATACCATTGACCTGCCGCGGTATCAATGAAAGTTTTTGGGTCACCACCGGCACTACCCAGTCGGGCGATGTATCGGCCGATATCAAACTGGCTGCTCAATCATCTGCCACCGTCATCATATTAATGGCCATGAGCAAGCTGGAGACCATCATGGAGATCTTTGCCGGGTGCGGCAAGAGCGATACCCCGGTGGCCATTATACAGGATGGCACCACCCCCAAAGAAAAGATGGTGCTGGGCACCGTACGCGATATTGTATTCAAGGCGCAATACGCAGGCCTGGGCAATCCGGCCATCATAATAGTAGGAGAGGTGGTGAAATTGCATCCTGCACAATGGCAAACACAGGTACAACAGCAACAAGAGATGTTCCGCGTGTAGCATTTCGGTGTTATCTTCACATTTATGAAGTCGGTTAAAACCAGTTGCGACGAACACAGTTGCTTTTTATGCAAGCGTTGTTTAAAAGAATGGATACCGGCCATTGAGGCCAACAAAAAAAGCTACCAGTTCAAAAAGGGAGAACTCATCTTCCGTGAAGGAGAACCTGTGATGGGCATCTATTTCCTGTATGATGGGAAAGCCAAAGTGCACAAGAAATGGGGGGAAGAAAAAGAATTGAATATCCGCTTTGCACGCAAAGGTGATATCATCGGTCATCGGGGATTGGGTAAGGAAACGATCTATCCCGTATCGGCTACTGCGCTCGAAACCTGCACCGTTTGTTTTATTGACCTCGACTTCTTCAAAACTACCCTCAGAGTAAATACCGATTTCACCTACGACCTCCTGATGTTTTATGCCGAGGAACTGCAGGAATCGGAAAAACGCATGCGCAACCTTGCGCACATGCCCGTAAAAGGGCGCATTGCCTATGCCTTACTGATCCTGAAAGAGAAGTTTGGCCTCACGCCCGAAGGTTTTATCAATATCTCACTCACCCGGCAGGATATCGCTTCTTATGCCGGTACCACCTACGAGACCGTATTCCGGATCATCACCGACCTCACCCAGGCCAATATATTGACTGTTGATAATAAAGACATCACCATACTGGATGAAGCTGCTCTGGTGAGCCTCACCCAGGAGGGGGAAAATGGTAGTTAAAGACCCCAACTGGCCGACACACGGCCTGCGTATTGCCTACACATTGTCTACGCATTGCCTACACATTGCCTGACCGCTCAATGACAGGGGCTGGTTTTCTAAGGAGCGTAGGCAATGCGTAGACAGTATCCAGGCCATGTTCAGGCCGTTCGGACAGTATTTGACTACCTCATTAGTTTGATACGATACTATTTGACAGGATCTTGTCAACACATTTGCCCATTTTGTCTACTCAATTTTATTGAATAGAACGGATAGGGGTAGCTTGCAATGATGCGAACACGCTCTACATATTTTTCACCGGGCTTGCACCTGGTTATCTGGACCGTCCTGTTTACGGTACCGATGATCGTGTTCCATGAGATCGATACAGGGTTGCCCAATGCCTTTTTTTTTATTGGCAACTTGTTTCATATCGGCCTGTTTTACCTGAATGCATTTTACCTCTACCCCCGGTTCCTGACAAGGAAACGTTGGCTCTTGTACATTGTTTTTTTGGGCATTATCATTGGCGGCTCCTATTATTTAAAGGTGGGGTTAATGAAATGGCTTTACCCGGAATTGCTGGTGAAGGGACTGTATGCCGGTTTTTTTCTTTTTCCGCCCATTCCTTTTTTGATCGCTTCCATCGTTTACCGGTTGGTGACCGATCGCATACTGGCCGAAAGGGCGGAGAAGGAAGCGCAGGCAGAAAGGCTGGCCTCAGAACTAAAGTTCCTCCGTTCGCAGGTAAGCCCACATTTCCTGTTCAACGTATTGACCAATATGGTATCCCTGGCCCGGCAAAAATCACCGCTGTTGGAGCCGGCCCTGATCCAACTGTCCGACATGTTGCGTTACATGTTGTATGATACCGATAGTGCTAAATTCCCCGTAAGCAAAGAGATCGAATACCTCCACAATTATATCGAGTTGCAACAGTTGCGCTTTGGTGAAGATGTGCGCGTGGAATTGAACATTGAGAACAAGGCCCCCGACTGTACCGTTGAACCCATGTTGCTGATCCCCTTTGTGGAAAACGCGTTTAAGCATGGCATTGGTCTGGTGAAAGATCCCTTTATTCATATCTCTCTGCAGGCAAAAGACCAGGCTTTGCACTTCAGGGTTACCAATAACTATGATAAGGCCAATACGGCCAAAGATAAAAATTCCGGTATTGGCCTGGCCAATGTGCGCAACAGGCTGCAACTCCTGTATAGAGAAAAGCATAACTTGTCCATACATGATAACGGAGAATTGTATGTGGCCACATTAAAACTTGATCTGTCATGTTGAAATGTATAGCGGTAGACGATGAAAAGCTGGTGCTGGATCTGTTGGTAGACAATATCCGGCAGGTGCCCTTTTTGCAGCTGGTAAAGCGTTGCCGTAATGCGATGGAAGCTGCTGAGGTTTTGCATGAACAAGACGTTGATCTTATCTTTCTCGATATACAGATGCCCGGACTGAATGGATTGCAGTTCCTGCAGTCATTGAAACATCCTCCCATGGTGATCATGATCACCGCTTATAAAGAATACGCACTCGAAGGGTTCAACCTCGATGTGGTGGATTACCTACTGAAACCTGTATCCTTTCAACGCTTCCTCAAAGCCTGCAACAAAGCGCAGGAGCTGTATACCCTGCAGCAGAAAGCCATTCTCAAAGAAGAAGCGCCGGATTATTTCTTCGTCTACGTAGAATATGTACAGGTGAAGATCTCCATACCTGCCATCTTGTACATCGAAGGCATGAAGGATTATGTGAAGATCTTCCTCAATACCGGAACCCGGCCGGTAATCACCAAAATGAGTATGAAGGCCATTCAGGAAAAGCTGTCGGGCTTCCGTTTTGTACGCACCCACAAATCCTTTATTGTGGCAGCCGATAAAGTAACCGCCGTAAAGCGCGATCTCCTTTGCGTTGGCGCCCTTGAACTTCCCCTCAGCGATGGCTACAAAGCCGATGTAGAGAAAATGCTTTCACTCTGATATAAGGTGGGCCGTCCCGCAACAGTGCGGGACGGCGCTGCAAAAAGCCGTGCGGCAGGGCGACTCACCTTATTCCCCAAGTCTCCTCATTTCTCCCTTACGTCTATTCAACCAGGTTGGCAAGTCTATTCTCGCTATAAGCGCCTGCATGTCTGTAATACTTTTGAATGGTGATTATTCAAAAATATTGAGCCATGAAACACAATAGCCTTCCATTCTTCCTATTGATTATATGCCTGTTCGCAGTCGCCTTGCCGGCCACCGCGCAAACACTCATTCGCGGACAGGTATTGAACAGTAAAAAGGAACCACTGGCGGCTGCCAGCATTGGCATCAAGCAATCCCGTGCAGGCGCCAGGGCCGATTCGACTGGCTATTTTTCGCTCCCCTTGCCCGCCGGTGATAAAGTGGTGCTGAAAATTACTTCCGTGGGTTACCGGCCTAAAGAAGTGGAAGTACACACTGCAGATTCCATGATTACGATCATACTGGAAGAAGAAGGTGCTCAATTGGGTGAAGTGGTGGTAGTGGGCGCCGGTAGTTTTGAGGCCAGTGATAAAGCGAAAGGCGCCTCACTTACCCCCATTGATGCCGTAACAGTGGCAGGCAATGGAGGCGATATTGCCAATGCATTAAGGGCCTTGCCCGGGGCGCAGCAGGTGGGTGAAACAGAAGGGCTCTTTGTGCGGGGTGGTACCGGTGATGAGGCCAAACAATTTGTGGATGGAGCCTTACTGCCACATCCCAATTTCTCCAGTATTCCCGGCGTGCCCCAACCGGCCCGGATCAATCCTTTCCTGTTCAAAGGTATCCTGTTCTCCTCAGGTGGCTACTCGGCCTTGTATGGGCAGGCCATGAGCAGTGCCCTCATCCTGGAAACCGTTGACCTGCCCGATCAATCTTCTGCCAACCTGGCCATCTTTCCCATGATGGTAGCCGTCGGATTTCAAAACCTGGCGAAGGACCGCAACAGCAGTTATGGGATCAATGCCCGCTATGGCAATTCCACCTTCTACAATAAACTCACCGATGCCAGGCCCGATTTCTTCCATGGTCCTGAATACCTGGCCGGCGATGCCAACTTCCGCATCAGGACCAGCAAAACCGGCATGTTGAAATTCTACAGCAATTACGGATACAGTCATACCGGCATGAGAACACCCGATGTTGACAGTACAGGCCTGTTATCCTCCTTTGAACTAAAGGGCTTCAATGTGTACAATAACCTTTCTTACCGTGAGTCCCTGGGCAGCCAATGGAAAATGGACGCTGCCATTGCGTATAATTATTTTAAAGAGGATGTCGACAATCAATTACTCGATGCAAAGAAGACGCCTGTATTGATTCCTGCTTTTCCTTATAACCAAAAGAACAATGAACGCCATGATCAGGCCGATTTTGCGCAGGGCAGACTGGTGATCACAAAAGGGCTGCGGCGCAGGCAGGCCATTCGCTTTGGCGGAGAATATTTTTACAACAAAGCCAGGTACAGGTACAACGATACGCTTCATACACTGCCCGACAACCTCACGGTAGCTTTTGCAGAAGGTGATGTATACATTGCCCGGAATATTGCTGCCAAAATAGGGGTGCGGGCTGAATACACCAGCTTACTGCAACGTTTCAATGTAGCACCGCGGATCAGCCTGGCTTATCGCATCCCCGATGCGGGGCAGATCAATATAGCCTATGGTGTTTTCTATCAGATGCCCGGTGATGCATTGCTGGTGCAAAATAAGGACCTCGGCTTTAGCCGGGCGGAACATTACCTGGTCAACTACCAATACAAATTCAGCAATAGGTTATTACGCATTGAAGCATACTATAAACGCTATCGCAACCTCGTCACTACCATGCCCGCAATGGCCAACGATGGCAAGGGATACGCCAGGGGAGTAGAATTGTTCTTCCGCGACAAGCGCAGCTTTAAAAACCTTGACTACTGGATCACTTACACCTACCTGGATACCAAACGCAGGTTCATGGACTTTCCGGTATCCATGCGACCATCCTTTGCCACGCCGCATACGGCTTCCCTGGTGGTGAAACGTTTTTTTCAGGCCATCAACCTCAGCGCCAATCTCTCTTACACATTGGCCACGGGCCGTCCTTATTATGATATTCAATCCAATGCCGGCGGCGAATCCTATGTCTATGAGCAGGGTACTACCAATACCTACAGTGCACTCAACCTGAGTTTTGCTTACCTCTTTACCCTATTCAAAGGATGGAAGAACAAAGACTTTTCCGGTATTGGCTTTGGAATGAACAACGTATTCGGAAGGGAACAGGTATTCGGCTACAACTATAGTTACAATGGCCTTAATAAACTGCCCATCACACAGCCCGCCACCAGGACCTGGTATGCCGGCCTCTTCATGAGCTTCGGCATCGACCGGCGGGATGACCTGATCAATGAGAACTTGTGAAAGGTTTGTGAGAGGTGACACCTTTCGCATTCGAAGCAAAGGAAAAGGTGTTACCTCTTTTCAACTCCTTGCAGAGGTGACACCTTCCCTCGCGAAGCAAACGAAAGGTGTCACCTCTTTTACTTGTCATTACTAAAAATTAAACAATATGAAAAAAACAATCTTACTGATGATGAGCGCCTGTCTGATGTTTACCGCCACCTGGGCGCAGGATACCAACGATCAGCAACTACAGGCTACTGTTTCAAAACTCGACAAAGCGGTTGTTGTAAAAGATTACCGGCAGCTGGCCATTGATTTTGCAGCTATAGCAGCGCAGCAGCCATCAAACTGGCTCGCCTGGTACTATGCAGCCTATTGCAATGCCAAAACTGGTTGGCTCTACCAGGATGATGGCGACAAGATCGAGCCTTTTGCCAACCTGGCGGTAGAGCAGGGCCAAAAAGCGCTTTCCCTGCTGGATACGGCCCGGCAAAAGAAGGAGTTGTCCGAAGTGTTTTGTGTGCTCAGTATGGCCGAACGGGCAAAGGTATTTATCAATCCCATGACATATGGCCGCAAGCACGGACCCATTGCTGGCCAATACGTACAACGGGCAAAAGCGGCCAATCCTGCCAATCCCAGGGCTATTTACCTGGAAGGCTGGGAGAAATATTCAACGCCTAAAATGTGGGGCGGGGATAAAAAGAAAGCCAAAGAATTGTTGGACCTGGCCCTGCAACAATTGAATGCGCAGGGTACTGCCGGCACCACCCCTCATTGGGGCAAACCGGATGTGGAGTCATTATTGAAAACCTTATAAAATGAATGTTATGCCATTTGCAATCGTGATCTTTTTGCGGGTATTGTTTGTCGCCAGTATGGTGTTTATTGTGGGGTATGTGTTTGGCGGCTTTTCCAAAAAGCCTGCCCTGGTGACCATTACCCGGGTGGCCGTGATCTTATCCATTGTATTGTTCATTGTCACCAATGTACTGGCTTTCCGTTTCAGTGCATGGCGCCATCATGGCGGCAGGCAACAGCACTGTGGCTGGTACCAGCAGGATTCTGTGGGAGTGCAGTCCCACAAATAATTATGCAGGATATAAACTTCAGGATCATGGCCCTGCTTACGCAGTGGCCATGATCCTGAAGTTGTTTTTGGAAAAAAGCGACAAAATCAGAAAGCGCCGGGCGTACTGCCTGTGTACCGTTTTATCTCATTGGCAGGGCTATCTTAAAAAAGGTACAGGTATCTGCTGTTTCTGCCAATGACATGGGATAGAAAAGCGTAAATGCTGCTGGTTTAAAACGGATTCCTGTTAGCATGGCGCCAGGCTCCTGAATAGTATCGGAAAAGCTGGTCATGGTTCCAATGAGAATACCATCATTTAAGTCCTGCCAGGATGGCTTCTCCAACCCCTTTGGCCGATTGGGGATTTTGCCCCGTGATCACGCGCTGATCAACCGTCACATGGGATTGCCACAAGCCTGATTTTTCGAACCGGGCGCCCCGCTCGATGAGCTTGCTCTCCAGCAGGAAGGGTACGATATTGTCCAGCTTCACTGCCTTCTCTTCTTCATTGGTAAAGGCATTGATCTTTTTTCCCTGCACCAGGTATTGGCCATTGCTCAGTTTCAGGTTTACCAATCCCGCCGGGCCATGACATACGGCGCTTACAATGCCGCCATTTTCATAGATGGTGGCTGCTATTTGCGCTATCGCCCCATTATCTGCGAAATCCCACATGGCGCCATGTCCGCCTGCATAAAAAATGGCAGCATATGCTTTCGGATCAACATCGGAAGGCTTTAAGGTGTGTTCCACCTTATGGCGGTAGGTTCCATCCTCCCAAAACTTTTTGTTGGTAGCATCATCGAGGTTAAAGCCATCTACCGGTGCTTTTCCTCCCTGTGGACTTACAAAGTCAATTTCATAACCAGCTTCGTGCAATACTTCCCAGGGATGCGATACTTCGCCCAGGTAATAACCTGTAGGTTCGCCTGTACTGCCTTTTTTATCGTGGCTGGTGACCACAAACAAGATCTTCTTTTTCATCTTTGTAGATTGATTGGTTTGTGCCGCTGCGGTGTGGTACACAAGAGAAAGGGCGCAACAGCCAATGACCTTTGCTCCTGTAATGATCCGTTGAATAATTGGTTTCATACAGCAAAGGTCAGCTGTTCCGCTTTGGCGGCACAGGAGCCAGGTCACGAATTTGGTGTGAGGTAGATCACACTAAGCTGTATAGAGCCTGCTTAATGTTTCTCTCGACACACCCAGGTAAGCGGCGATCAGGGTTTTGGGGAGGCGTTGTGTGAGGGTAGGGTATTGCTGCAGAAACTGTTCATACCGTTCTTTGGCCGTACTGTTGAGCAGGGTGAGGATACGGCGTTGAAGCGCTACATAACCGGCGCTTGTTTTTACCCTGAAACAGTGTTCCATTTTATGCAGTTCGGCGCAAAGTTTTTCCCGGTTGTATAAGGAGAGGCAGAGCAGCTCGGTATCTTCAAGACAGTCAACATACAGGGTTGCTTTGGTTTGATTGAAATGCGCCTGGTAATCGCTGATCCACCAATCTTCCATCGCAAAACCCAGGATATGCTGTTTGCCATTGTTATCGGTATGCGTGGATTTTAATAAACCTTTCAAAACAAAATAATCATTGGGCACAGCGTCCCCTTCCTGTATTAAGAACTGGTGCTTTTTGAGTTTTTTGCTCGTGAAATGCGACAGGATATAGTCAAACTCACTGTCTGTAAACGAAGTTAATTTTTCAAGATGTTGTCTTAGTACCTGACTCATGCTTGGTATTTTACAGAGAATTTACCTACCATCCAAAGTATCAACAAGCCCAATAGTGACATAATGGCAAAAGACAAGCGTATGTTAACTGCTTTTGCAATAAAGCCTACTACCGGCGGCACAATAAGAAAACCCAGGTAGCCTACCGTAGATACTGCTGCAATAGCAGGGCCCCCACTCATGTTCTTTACTTTGCCTGCCATGCTAAACGTCATGGGTACTACACAGGATACGCCAAAGCCTACCATGATAAAACCAAAGGCCGCAACATAAGTATAAGGCACCAGTGTGGCCAGCAATAGGCCGCTAAACATAAGCGTGCCGCTGTACCGTAGCATGTTCTTGATGCCGATCTTGTTGGCCATCCTGTCGCCCGTAAAACGGCCGAGTGTCATCGACACCATGTAAATGGCGTAACCCGCAGTGGCGATGCCATCTGCAGCGCCCGTAGCCTTGCGCAGGTAAATGGCGGCCCAGTCGTACATGGTTCCTTCACAGGCCATGGAGGCAAATGCTATCAGGCCAAATTTCAGCATCGTTCTGTCGGGCCATACAAAACTTCCCTTGCGCTCATGCGGTGAAGGATGCTGGTGTATACTGTCCTTAAAGAAATAGCAGCAAAGACCCGTTAGCAGGATGCTCACGCCCAGTAAATGCCAGGAAGTGGCGACCCTGGCCGATACCATCAGTGTGCCGGTGGCCGCCGCCGCAAACCCTGCCGTACTCCAGATGCCATGCAGGTTGGCGATGATGGACTTGCTGTACAAGGCCTGCACACCGAGCGATTGGGCATTGGCCGATATATTGAACAGGTTCCGGGCCGAACCGAAAAAGAACAAGACCGCCACCAGTTGCCAGGTTTGGTCCACAAAACCCACCAGGCACAGCATGATATTGAAAAGCAGGGCGCCGCCCAGCATCACATATCGGCTGCTGAAGCGCCGCAATAGAAAGCCCGTAAGGGGTAGGGTAAGCATCAGCCCGGCTGGCATGGCAAACAAGGCAGCGCCCAGTTGTGCATCATCCAGGTGCAAATGCTGTTGAATAGTTAGAATGCGGGAAGCCCAGGTGGCAAAACCAAAGCCTGAAACAAAAAAGAAGACTGCAATAGCAATTCGGGCTTTTTTAGGAGATTCGCTTTCCGGGTCACCAGCCATAGATTGATTGTAAAATTGAAGGGGCGAAGGTAAGCATTATTCTACAGCCGCCTCCAGGCCACTTCAGCCACCACAGCCACCCCGCCCTGGGTGGTTTGGGTCACCACATATTTTAGGTCCTTGCCCGTATAGGTACAGGATCGTTGCTGTTGGGCGCCTTCCCAATTGGGAAAACTGGCATGCTCAATATGAAAGGTGATCGTATTGGCTGCTTCATCAACTTTGTATTGGCCAAAATGAGCGTTACTACCCTGTACCAGGGCAGCGTATTCTTCCGGGGTACACTTGTTTTTGTCGCCGGATGCTACCTTCGGTCTTACTGCTTTGAAGATCTGGATAGCATAATGGCCCTGTTCGTCAAACAACAGCAGGCCTTTCGGGCCTTCGCCATAAGGGTGCACCCGGCTACTATCGGGGTATATATTGTCAACCGATACCAGGGTCCAGGTGCCCACCAGGTTTTGGCGTGATAGCTTGCCTGAGGTCGACTTTTGAGATTGCTGTGCCTGAACGGTAAGGCTGGTCAGGATAACCAACAGCAGGAGAATGCATTTATTCATGTGTTTGATTTTTCGGCCATAAAAATACAGGGACACGCGCCTGGTTTCCTGTACATTTTTGCACTAAATCAGTAGATTTAAGTATGATGCGGGAGAATTTATACCAACCTTTTGAAATTGAGTACAAGCGGATGGACCGGTTTCCCGCTATCACTTACCACAACAACTATTTTACCCTCATCTATATTGACGAGGGCACCGGGCAGCAATTCACCAACAACCACCATTTCAATTACCGGAAAGGCAACCTTTTCTTAATAACACCCGAAGACAGTTATTCATTTACGATTGAAACGACTACCCAATTCTTCCTGCTGAGTTTTCAAAACAGGTATATAAAGCCCAAGGCCCACAAAGACAATGACTGGGTACAGCGCATGGAATTCATTCTGCAAAATGCCAGCCACCGGCCCGGCTGTATCTTAAAGAACAAAGTGGATAAACCAATGGTGGCCACGTTGATCGATACCATCATAAAAGAAAATGAACAGCAGCAGTTGTACCACAATAAAGTGATACAACAAATGGTCAACACCCTGATCATTGTGGTGGCCAGGAATATTGCTTTGAAACTTCCCAAAAATGTAAAGGAAAATACCGGTGAGCCGGTATTGGACATGCTGCAATACATACAGCAGCATATTTATGATCCCGAAAAATTGAAAGCGTCTCACATTTGTAAACAGCTGGGTATCTCCCTGCATTATCTGGGACGTTATTTTAAACACCAGACGGGCGAAACGCTGCAACAATACATCAGTAATTACAAGATGCGTTTGATAGAGAACAGGTTGTTGTATACCGATATGCGGATCGGTGAAATTGCTGCCGAACTTTCCTTTACTGATGAAAGCCATATGAACCGGTCCTTTAAAAAGTGGAAGGGTATGAGCCCTACGGCCTACCGAAAGAAATTTCTGCCAACGGAAACCAAATAAGACCTTTAGCTGGAAGCCTCGAAAAACAAAAGAGCCAGGAGAAAGAAATCTCCCGGCTATTGCAAGAAAAATCAACAGTCAAGAAAGCTGATCGTTGGATCAGTTATTTAATTATCGTTATTTATTATTGTTGTCGGCATTTACCTTCTTTTCCAGGATGGTGATGTACTGCTGCGCATCCTTGTTGGCCGGATCTATTGCCAGTATCATCTGCAGGTGCTCCAGGGCGTCATCATAATCTTTCTCCTGGTTGGTCTCGTAAGCCGCTATATACCCATAGGCTTCTACCAGCCATTTCTTCGTAGTAGCCGTGGCATTGGCGCTGTCTTTCTGCAATACTGTTACCAGTGCATCATAGTGTGGTATGGCCAGCCCTTTCTCCATGGCTGAATCCCGCTGGGCGTTGACCCTTGCCCGCCAGTAATAACCGAAGCTTTGATCGGGGTATTTATCAATGTATTTGCCAAATACCGTATCGGCTTGTTCATATTGTTCGGCCTTGAAATGGGCGATGCCCCAATTGAACAGGTCGATATTGGTAGCCTTGGCATTATTGGTGTAATACTTGCCCAGCCAGAGGGCCTGGTTGGCATTGTCTTTCTTGTTCTTGTAGAGGTCAACCAGCTTCTTATAGTAAGTAAACAAGGCTGCTGAATCGGTTATTTTGGTAACAGCCGTCTGGTAGAAAACCAATGCTGAATCTTCCTTGCCGGGTGTGGCATTGTATAGATCGGCCATCACTTCATAATCCTTTACCACAAAATTGCTGTCGTTGGCCCTGGCAAAATACGTGGTCATAGCCTGTAAGGCCTGTGCTGTATCCTGCAAACCAAGGTGGCTATAAGCCAGTAGTTTGTAGAGCCGGGGCATGGAGCCGGCAGGCAGTGTGGACAATGCTTGTTGGGCCATGATAATGGCTGAATCATACTTTTTATTCAGGTATACCAGATCGATGTGCTGGTATTCATTCTCCGGGTTGAAATCGCTAACCGCCAGGTATTGGCGAAAATAGTTAAGCGCTTTGGCCGCATCTTTAAAATACGCATCATAATACAACTCATACCAGGCTGGTGCATACAAGGGATCGGCGGCAATGGTCTTGTTGAAATAATCCAGGTAGCTTTCTGCATTCTTCTGGGCCACAAATATCTTCCCCATCTGGTACAAGGCTTCTGCGTTGTTGCCATCCTCATTAAGCGCAGCCTGGTAGGCACGGTAAGCTTCTGTTCCGTTGGCGAGCTTGCGGTAGGCATTCCCACGCAATACCTGGAAAGCAGGGTTGTCAATATCTTTTTTACCGGCCTGGCTCAATACCAGCAGCCCGGTATTGGGATCGCCATTTTTCTCACTGATCCAGGCATTGGCAACTGCGAGCAGAATGGCCGGATCTTTTTTGCGACCTGTGCCGATGGCCTGGTCAAAATACAAACGGGCACTGTCTAAGTTGTTCTGCGCCAGTAATAGCTGGCCATAAGCCACTTTATACCAGGCGTTTTGTTGCACGGCTGGTGTGGCATGTTGCAAAGTGTCGGCCAATGGTTGTACTTCTTTCAGGGGCAGGTAGGCCTGTGATAATTGATACCAGGCTGCTGCATTGGCAGCATCGGCCTTTAGTATTTTGTGTAAGGCTGGTTTAGCGCTTTCATAACGCTCGTGGTAAAGAAGCTGCGTGGCTTCGGGCAGGCTTTGAGCGATTGTAGTGGCAGCCATACACAAGCCACCCAGTAGCAGGAATGTCTTTTTCATCGTCAGTGTGTTTGAATGAAAACCAATGCCGACAAACCTAACCACCAATAATTAACCATTAATTAGGACCAGATTAGAATGAGATTAGAATTGTGCTAATACCTAAAAGCTAACAACTAATGCCTTGCTCTTCAATGCTCGCAGCTCGTAGCTCAAAGCTCGCAGCTGGTATTTCCGCCTTACCTTTACACTTTCTCAACTTATCAGCGTAAGCCTATGGAAGAAAGAAAGATACTGATCGTGGAAGATGAACATAAGATTGCCGATACCCTGAAGACAGGGCTTGGTGAGCATGGCTACCATGTAGAAGTAGCCTATGATGGAAAGATTGGCGAACGGCTGTTTATGGCGCATGATTTCAACCTGGTCATACTGGATATTAACCTGCCGGGCATGAACGGGTATGAGCTCTGTAAGGTCATCCGCAGTCGCAATGCGCAGGTGCCCATTATTATGCTTACTTCCCTGGGAAGGTTGAATGATAAGATGGAAGGGTATGATGCAGGTGCGGATGATTACCTGGTAAAACCATTTGAATTTAAGGAGTTGATGGTGAAGATCAGGGTTTTGCTCAAGCGTACCATGAACCAGCAATTACCCGTGGGTAATATTTTGAGTGCAGCCGATCTGACTTTGGACCTCGACAAAAAAGAAGTGGTGCGTGCAGGCAATAAGATCACCCTCACCATGAAGGAGTTTCAACTGCTGGAATACCTCCTGCGCAATAAGAACAGGGTAGTGTCGCGCGCCGATATTGCCGTGAACGTATGGGAAATTGATTTCGACACCAATACCAACGTGATCGATGTATACATCAATTACCTGCGCAATAAGATCGACCGGAGCTATCCGCAAAAACTGATACAAACACAGGTTGGTATGGGATATATTCTAAAGGAAAGTGATCGCTGATGCCCGTAAGACTAAGAATCACCCTGCTATTCGGAAGCATTGTTTTGCTGATCCTGCTGATTGTTTGCGGGTCCGTATATTATTTCTCCAAAACAGAACGTACGAAAGACATCAGGCTCCGTCTTGAGAACCGGGCCATTACCCGTGCCCGGTTACTAAGGCATCCCAACCTGTTTGATAAAAACCAGCTGCGTATCATCGATTCCTCCACCATGATGAGCCTGAAGGACAAAACCCTGCAGGCATATAATTACCTGGGTGAAAAAATATATAGTTACAGCGAAGAGCCTGAAGATACACTTACGGTAGACAACAGCATTCTGGACGATGCACGTGTGAAGGGAACCGTGTATTTCAGGATCGGCAAAAAGGAAGCGGTAGCCTATCATTATGTGGACGAAAACATGCGCGTTGTGGTAGTAGCTGCTGCTTATGATGAAATGGGATTGAACAAACTGCAGCAGCTCCGCAATATCCTGTTGTTTAGTTTTCTTACAGGGACCATCATTGCTTTTGCAGGCGGGTATTTCTTTTCGGGCCGCTTGCTGCAACCCATTAGAAAGATAGCCGACGATATCAATGAAATATCGGCCCAGGACCTTAACCGGCGTATACAGGCCGGTAAGGTGAATGATGAATGGCAATACCTGTCAGAGACCCTCAACCAATTACTCAACCGGTTGCAGGAAAGCTTCGACATGCAGCGCCGTTTTATTGCCAATGCTTCCCATGAACTATCTACACCCCTCACTTCCATTTCCAGTCAGTTGGAAGTATCCCTGCAAAAAGAAAGAGAGGCCGGCAATTACCGGGAAGTGATGCAGAGCGTGTACCAGGATGTGCGTCACCTCGGAAAGCTTACACAAACCTTACTGGAATTTGCCCAGGCATCGGGTAATGCCGGCGGCCTGGCCATTGAGCCGGTACGCATTGATGAAATCATATTAGCGCTTCCGGCCGATGTCAATAAACTCAATCCCGACTATACAGTTTCACTGGCTTTTGGCGATATGCCCCCGGAAGAAGAAGCACTCATCGTTTTTGGCAATGCTGAACTGCTGTTCCTGGCTGTCAGGAACATAGTGGTCAATGCCTGCAAATATTCTGCTGATCATAAGGCCATGGTAAGACTGGATACCGCCGATCATGAAATGGTTATTTCAGTGAAGGATAAAGGAATAGGCATACCGGAAACTGAACTGAAATACATTTTTCAGCCTTTTTACCGTGTTGATCATGCCGGCAGTACGGGTGGTTTTGGGTTGGGACTCTCACTCGCGCACCGTATCGTTAAACTGCACAAAGGCGCCATCACTGTTCAGTCCAGGCCGGGTGAGGGTACTTTGTTCCGCATCATTCTCCCTATGTCCAAATTCTAATCATATTCTAATGTCAAATTAAGCACTGCCTAATCAAGGGGAGCCATTTTGCTATGGAAAGAGCGCAGTATGAAATTCAATTATTCCTTTTTCCTGCTTTTTTTTGTCATGGCCTTACTGGCCCTTAGCGGATGCCTTTTTAAACAGGGTATTTCCTATAAGTTGAAGAACAGGGCATTGATACTGCAGAACGATTCCCTCATCTCTGTGAATATAGAGCTCAAACGGGAGTTGCACGAGGTACAGGGCGAAGGCATGCTGAAACGTAAAAGGTCTACAGCCTTGTCAAAATAGCACGCAAATGCATAGTACTTACATATTTTTTAAAGGGGAGGAGTATGGCTTTTGAGCATTTGATCAGGAATATACTGGTGCCTACTGATTATAGTGACGCTTCACTCAATGCATTGGAAAGTGCTGTTGATATTGCCCGGCGTAATCAAAGCCAGCTGCAGATATTGAATGTAGGGGAAACGGATGGGGATTACCTGGGGCCGGCCAAATTGCCGGTATCCGATCATGCCCACCAGGTAGCGGAGGCCATGTCAGTGGGTATCCTGCAAAAACATGGTATCGATGCCGGCACCATCTTTCAGAAAGGGTTTGCCGGCCCAGTCATTGTGCAAACTGCTTTTGAAAAGCAATCCAGTCTCATTGTTATGGGTGCGCATGGTGCTTCCGGTGTGCGCGAACACTATATAGGATCCACCGCCTATTATGTTGCCAAATATGCCAATTGTCCCGTACTGATCATACCGGAAGGCCGCCAATGGCTCGACTTTAAAAATATCCTCTTCCCGCTGCGAACCAGTTTTGGGTCCTTCAGGCGGTACGAATTTATCAAAGCCATGAGCAGCGATCAACATGCCAGGCTTGAAATATTTGCATTATCCGTAGACAGCGATACGGTGGAGGGGCATGCCCTGGAGTTGATGACCCATCGGCTGAATGCAGGGGGCAAACTTCCTGCTATGGCCTTGTCTGTCCGTTTTAGTGAACAAAAAAATATTTCAAAGGAAGTGCTCGACAGGGCCGAACGTATGCAGGCCGACCTGGTAGTGCTTTCTCCCGCGGTAGATGTTATCAACAAACAATTCTTTATCGGCCCTTTTTGCCAGCGAATTATCCACCATGCCAAAATGCCGGTGTTGTACGTACGGTAATGGCACAATTTTTACCAGTACACAGTGAGTACCTAAAAATGCACAGTATGAATCACACACTAACTGAAGTTCTTGAATTGCGCCGGTTTGCTGAAGACCGGATGGAAGTTCACCTGCATGAGGTGAATGCTACACATGCAGCGCACCGCAGAAAGGTGTTTAATGAACGCCTCATTACTTACATTGATGAGCTCAATGAAAAATGCAGGGAGATCAATGGTGCAGATTGCAATGATGGGCAGGATCGTTTCAAATCCATGCATGCGCTCATTAATGACTTCCAGAACAGGTTTATATTAAGGTATTAATGGGTTGTATACAAATGGGTTAAAGATAATTATAATTGTATCTTTAACGGGTCGCCATCAAAATCAGGCAATATTGACCCGTTATGAGATTGACCAGGCTATTCAATGAATTCTTCCATAGTGAAAAAGCCGGTGGCCTCATCCTGGTTGCCTGCACGGTTGTTTCCCTGCTCGCAGCCAATATGTCTTTTGGCGAAAATTATATTCACCTATGGCATGAAGCCGTAGGTGGCAAACCCATTGAATTCTGGATCAACGATGCGCTCATGACCGTTTTTTTCCTGCTCGTAGGGCTGGAACTGGAGCGGGAATTGTACAATGGAGAACTGGCAGATATCAGAAGATCGATGTTGCCTGTATTTGCGGCCATTGGCGGAATGGCTGTGCCGGCCTTGATTCACTTTCTTTTCAACAGGGGCACTGCCTCCCAGGATGGGGTGGCCATTCCGATGGCTACCGATATAGCTTTTTCACTGGGTATTCTTTCTCTGCTGGGTAACCGCGTGCCTGCTTCTTTAAAAGTATTCCTCACCGCGCTGGCCATTATCGATGACCTTGGTTCTATTCTGGTGATTGCCTTCTTTTATTCCAAAGGTCTTTCTGTTTTATACCTGGGACTGGCATTGGGCATCTTTGCCATCATGATCGTCCTCAACAGACTGCGGATGCACCTGGTATGGATATACCTCCTTTTGGGAGTGGTAATGTGGTTTTGTATGTATCGCTCAGGTGTGCATGCTACCATTACCGGTGTGTTGGTGGCTTTTGCCATTCCTTTTGGCACTGGCGATGAGCAGTCGCCTTCTTATCACCTGCAGCATATATTGCACAAACCTGTAGCCTTCCTGATCCTGCCCCTGTTTGCCCTCGCCAATACAGCCATTGCCATTCCATCCTCCTGGATGGAAGACCTTGGTTCTTCCAATAGCCTCGGGATTATGCTCGGACTGCTGCTGGGAAAGCCCGCAGGTATCTTTCTTTTTGCCATGCTCAGCGTATGGATAGGATTGTCAAAGCTGCCATTGGGTGTCCGGAAAGTCCATTTGTTGTGGATCGGATTACTCGCCGGTATCGGTTTTACCATGTCTATCTTTATTACACATCTAGCTTTTGTGGATGAAACCCTCGTGATCAGCTCCAAGATAGCCATCATCCTGGGTTCGGTATTGGCAGGATTGCTGGGATTCCTCTCGTTGAAAGGATCGCTGAAAGCAGCATAGGATCATTGCACAGTCTGCGTTGGTAAAGGCTTTCCGGGTTCAAAATAAACCCGGGAGTTTATGTGATGGCAGATCGTTTTACATAGTACCTTTGGTTTCAATTATTTAATAATATTATTTATGGCTTTACCTAAGTTTATGATAGCTGACGATCCGGTTACTGATCCGGACAATGAGTATATTTTCCATACCCAGGAGCCCCGTTTTGTTGCCAAAAGGGTAGAGGATGATGATGATAATGCGCACATTGATATTGTGGAAGAAATAGATGATGTGGCTGGTTTCTTCAACAATGATCCTAACCAATTGCAAGGCTTGCTGGATGAGCTGAGTGAGTGGTACAGCGATTACCTCGACTGGCTCGAAGAGGACGAAGATGCCGACGAGGATTAATAGGCCGGCAGGGGCGCAACGGTACTGGATATCAACTTCTCAGGACCTATAAACATGCGCCCCCTAATTATTCTAACCAGTCATGGCCAGGGCAGTGCCTTTACTTCGCGAATTTCTTTGATCCTGCAACGCAAAGAATGATGCCGATGGTGACACCCAACATGCCCAGACTTACCGTTTCATGTAACAAGGTGGCGGCAAGGGCCAATCCAAAAAAGGGCTGCAACAGTTGCAACTGTCCTACAGCTGCCGTGCCACCCTGGGCCAATCCCCGGTACCAGAACATAAAGCCGATCAGCATACTAAACAGTGAAACATAACCCAGGCCCATCCACGCTCCTGTACTTATTGCTGCAAATGACGATGGGCGCATGATGAATCCCAGCGGAACCATAAATGGCAAGGCGATCACCAGTGCCCAGGAAATAACCTGCCAACCCCCCAGCGTTTTAGACAGTTTTGCTCCTTCCGCATAACCGAGCCCGCATACGATAACCGCCAGCAACATCAGGATATCGCCAATGGGTGATACCTTGAGACCTTGCGCTATTGCATAGCCTATTACAAAGGAACTGCCCAGGGTTGCGAATATCCAAAATGCCGAGTGGGGACGCTCGCCTCCACGTAGTACTGCGAATAGTGCCGTGGTTAACGGCAGCATGCCCACGAAAATGATGGAATGTGCTGAGGTTACATATTTCAATGCCAGCGCGCTTAGCAGCGGGTATCCAACCACCACGCCTATTGCTACAATTGCCAGGGGAAAGATCTGATTCCGGGCAGGGCGCTTTTCTTTAAATAGTAATAAAAGACAAAGTGCTACCAGGCCAGCAATTGAAGCACGCGCCACGGTCAAAAAGACCGGAGAAAAGTCTACGATGGCTATCCTGGTAGCAGGCAGTGAGCCGCTGAAGATCAGTATACCAATAAAACCATTGATCCAACCGCCGGCAGTGCCAACTGTTGGCTTGTTGAGCGATAATTCACTATTCATAATATCGTGCTTGATTTAAACTGTGATGGATGTAAAAATAGTCATAGCTGGCCGGTGGACACAGTCCCAGTTTTGTTATTTTTGATGGACACAGTTATATTTGTATATATGAAAGACAATTTCATTTACATCGAGATATCAAACAACTTCGCCAGGCTGATAAGAAATGAAGTGCTGAAGCCCGGCGACCGGTTGCCATCCGTAAGAATGTTATGCGAAGAGCACAACATTAGTATGAATACAGCCAAACGTATATTCTTAGAGCTGGAAGCACAATCACTCATAGAATCGAAACCACAGTCGGGATATTTTGTAAGTCAGTTGCCCTATCAGAAACTTCCCCTTCCTGCAATCAGTAAACCTGCAACCAGTGCTCATTATAAAGATCCGAATGACCTGATCCGGAAAGTATATTCCCATATGGGTAGCAATAAGCTCACCCAGTTTTCCATTGCGGTTCCTTCCGGGGCTTTGTTGCCATTGGCAAAATTGAACAAAGAGATGGTGCAGGCTACCAGGGAGCTTCGTGGGGGAGGAGCGGCTTATGAGATGCTGCAAGGCAATGAAAAATTACGGCGCATGGTGGCTTCGCGGGCCCTTACCTGGGGTGCTGCCTTGCAGGAAGATGACCTGATAACGACAAGTGGTGGCATGGACGCTTTATCGCTTTGCCTGATGGCGGTGGGAAAGCCCGGTGATACCATTGCCATTGAAAGTCCCTGTTATCCCGGGATCTTACAATTGGCCGTAAGTCTGGGTCTGAAAGTTCTTGAATTGCCTACACACCCTATAACAGGTATACAGATCGAGGCGCTGAAGAAGGCGATCCCAAAGATCGACCTATGCCTGTTGGTTCCCAACTTTAATACGCCATTGGGCAGTTGTATGCCTGATGAAAGCAAAAGAGAAGTGGTGGCACTGTTGTCGAAGCATGGTATTCCACTGATCGAGGATGATGTATATGGAGATCTTTATTTCGGTACCCAACGTCCTAAGTGTTGCAAGACTTTTGATACAGAGGGAAATGTTTTATGGTGCAGTTCGATATCCAAGACTTTGGCTCCCGGTTACCGGGTGGGCTGGATAGCGCCGGGTAAATACAAGGAGAAGATATTGAAGTTAAAGCTGGTTCATGCCATCTCTTCTACGGCCATTACCCAGGAAGTGGTAGCCAATTTCCTGAAGAGTGCCCGGTATGATCACCACCTGCGCAATCTCCGTCGTACGGTGCAGGGCAATTATCAAAATTACCTGAATGCCATAGCCCAATTCTTTCCGGAGGGTACAAAAACAAGCAGGCCACAAGGTGGACTCGCCCTTTGGGTGGAATTTCCTGCTGGAATTGATACCATTGAATTATATGAATTAGCCTTAAAGCAACACATCAGCATTGCCCCGGGAAGGATGTTCACCCTCCAAAATCAGTTTCAGCATTGCATGCGATTGTGCTTTGGTTTACCCTGGACGGATGACCTGCAGTTGAAACTAAAAAAGCTGGGCAATCTTGCGAAGATGATTCAGCAATAAAAAATACCTGTCTACTTTATTCTCTTCCAGGTACCAGGTTCAAATCTCAGTGAGTCAGGTGAATTACCTTGCACCAGTCGCGAAAGCTTTGTATTGTCATTAAGTTTGGCTGGAAAGCCATGTAATTTCATATTGTAATTCGCCATCACACAGGCAAAGTACAGCGGTCCTTTCCATTCTTTAATATTGACCTGAAATTCAATAGTCTTGCCACTTCCCAGGTTATTATTGTTCGCAACCCATCCGTAGGCAGCATAATAAATCAGCATGGCCGCTTCCGTATTTGAATTGTAGACCTTGTCACGGATCTTGTAATTAAACGTATCAGTTGTAAGCCAGATTTTATTCTTCCTTTTGTAATCGACAGTTCCCAGCGCAGCGGATACATGCATGACCTTGATAAGCGAATTGTCCGAAATGTATAGGTGCGCCCAATATTTATTTTCACTGGTAATTACTCCATACAATGTTTCCTTATCCCTTTTAATGAGGAGTTTATAACCATCTTTAAATAGCCATTCTTCCGCGCCCTGCCATTCAGATTGCCCCATGATCCCATCAATACGGATAGAGCGATCCGACTGAAATCCCGTAACTACTACGAATACCGTTAGGAGTGCAACAAGGCCTCTTTTCATAAAATTTGTTTACTATCGGCAATATACTACACTCCATTCACTCCGTCCGCAAACTCTTCACCGGATTAGCAACAGCCGCTTTCAATGCATTAAAACTGATGGTAACCACAGCTACCAACGCTACCAGTATGCCTGCCAGGGCAAACATCCACCAGCTTACGCTGATGCGGTAGGGATAATTGGCCAGCCAGGCATTTGCTGCCATCCAGGCAAGCGGAATGGATATGATCAAAGCAAGTGTTACCAGTATCATGAAGTCCCTTGATAGAATGGTCACCACATGGCTCACCGAGGCACCTAGCACTTTACGGATACCAATCTCCTTCACACGTTTCTCTGCAGACAATACCGACAACCCAAACAACCCAATACAGGAAATGAAAATGGTGAGCACAGCGCCAAACAACATGATCTTCTTCCACCGCGCTTCTGCTTCATAATTCTCCAGGTTTTCCTGGTCTTTGAAAATATAGTAATAAGGACTATTGGGATACAAGCTCTTAAAAGTCTTTTCTATATGCTGCAGGCCTGCTGTGGCGCCCTCCGGCCTGATCTTGATAAAGGCCAGACCAAAAGAATTTCCCGGCTTCATCGTAAACAGTTGCGGTTCTATTTTCTGTGTCAAAGCAGCATAATGATAATCTTTTACCACCCCGATCACCACATACTTTTCATTGTTATTATACCAGAAGTTTACTTCCTGGCCAATGGGATCTGTCCATCCTGCCTTTTGTACAAAGGCCTCATTCACGACTACTGAATGCGTAGAGTCGGAAGGATAATCATTGGAAAAACTCCGGCCTTTGATTACAGGTATTTTTAGCAAGGGGATATAACCTTCATTCACCGTTTCATAGGCAAAGGAAATTTCTGTTGATCCATTCACCTTGGCTACTGTAGTCCAGGTACCGCCATTCTTACAGGCCACATCCACAATGGCCGGGCTCTTCATCAACTCTTCTTTTAATAAAGCAGCTTTTTTCGCTTTAACACTAAAATTGGGCAGGTTGGCCGATACAAGGTTACTATCATCGTATCCCAGTTTTTCATTGGTGAGGTAGTTGAATTGCGTATAAATGGTGATCGTTGCAATGATCAGGAAGGAAGCCAGTGTAAACTGTAGCACGACCAGACTCTTTTGTAGGTAGCTTTTTCCGGCCAGGGTAAACCGGCTGTACAGTGTCTTCACCGGACTATAGGCCGATAATACAAGCGAAGGATAAAAACCTGCCAACAGGCTCGTTACTATAAATAACCCGATATATACACTGATCAGTTTGGCATCAAATAAGTACGACAGGGCCAGTGCTTTATTGGAAAGTTCATTGAATACCGGTAGCACCAGTTGTACCATCAGCACGGCCAGTACAAAAGCAATAAAACATAAAAAGAATGACTCGCCCAGGAATTGTACCATCAGCTGCCGGCGATCGCCGCCAATCACTTTGCGGATGCCGATCTCTTTGGCGCGCTTTAGAGATCGGGCTACTGTAAGGTTTACAAAGTTGATGCAGGCAATGAGCAGGATAAAAAGCGCAATGCCCGAAAGTATATAAGAGTACATGGGCTTGCTGGCATCCGTAAGGCCATTACTAGCCCCGTAATCCACGCTTAAATGGATATCGGTAAAGGGTTGCAGGCTGAAACTAGTGTTGGCATTATCGCCATATTGCTCCGCCGATATTTTGATCGATGCCTTCGCGTCCTTTTCGTACACCTGATTCATTTTCGTCTCTACTGCCAGCGGATTCGCACCTGGGTTCATCACTACAAAAGTGCTCAGGAAGTAATTCATCCAGTTCATATTCTGCGCCTCTGTTTCTTTCGACACCTGCATTGGCAACAGCATACTGAACTTTAAAGAAGAGTTTTGGGGACATTTCTTAGTTACTCCTGTTACATTATGGGGCACAAACTCGCCTTCTTCACTTTTGATGACAATCGTTTTGCCCAGTGCTTCCTTCGTGCCAAACTGCGTGAGTGCTAATTCTTCTGAGATCACCACCGCATGGGGATCGAGCAAAGCTGTTTTCGGATTGCCACTGAGCAGGGGAAAGCTGAATGCACTAAAGAAGTTGGAGTCTACCAGGTGTACTTCCAGCGATTTGATGGCTGTACCTGCCTTAATATCCCGCTGGTTGTTCTGTACCCTTACAAAGGCTTTTATTTCCGGGATATTGGCAGTGAACCTGGGCCCCTGGAAATAACCCGTGTAACCGCCTTTACTCTCTGTGCTGCCGTCGGGCTTCACCCTTTGCATGCCTATACGGTATAGCTGATTTACCTGGGTATGAAACCGGTCGTAGCTCAATTCATCCTTTACATACAAGATGATCAACATGCCGCAGGCCAGGCCCAGGCTCAGACCAAGAATATTGATGATGGAATAGACTTTGTTACGACGGAAGTTCCGGAAAGCAGTTTTGAAGTAGTTTTTGAACATGGCTGAAGGGTTAAGTATACCATGCGCTACAAATAGTATGACAGTTTTCCTACCGGGTGGTTATCAGTGAATTGTATGAGATGGACGATTTGTGCTGTCCGTTTTTGATACACCCGGTGTTCACTTTTCTTTGACTGACTCTTTTTTATTAAGTTTCTGGAACTTTTTGAGAAGGCCTTATATTTGCTGTATCCTATTCCCGGTCGTCCCTAAGCAATCATACTTCCGGGTTTCGTATTTTAAGTCTTCCCCCATGTTTTATGCTTTAGCTTCAGCAGCTTCCTCCACCGGTTCTGCTGCCATCCACCGGGTAAATTTGTATTTGGGCAATAGTTGATCCGTCTTCTTTTTCACCCATTTTGAAACGATCTCAAAAACAATAAACCCGATGATAATGGCAATTGCCCATTCCATGCCATGGAAGGTATCCCTGTCAACGACTGTTTTGCGGGAAGTGAGGCCCCATAGGTTTTTTAGTCGCCGGGTAGTAAAAAAATGAGAGACGAGCCGGCTGGAGGCCATGCCAATCGCAAAGCCCAGGAAATTGCCAATAAAATTGTTGAGCAAGTACTCTGCAAACTTTCTACTGATGTTTTTCATCTATGGGGATGTTTCAATCCCCTAAAATAATAGCTAATACTTGAAAATGCCAGCGTCATCGGGTTATTTATTCATGTAATTTTATACCCTCAAAAGTGGCACGCCTGCAAGCGTACAGCTTCTATCGACTGAAAAATAATCTATTGAAAGCCCAACCCATTACAGTCCCTGCATTATGATGAGATCATTGTTCATGTTCGCCCTGCTCCGTTGCCTGCTGGCAAATTGCCCTGTCATTGCCCAGGAAGTCTATTTCAAAAAAGGCCTTATTGCCAATCTCCCCAGCCGCTATGGCCGGGAAGCCGTATACAGTGATGAGCTGGCTTATCGCCTCTACAGCGGCACTTTGAAAACACCCGCAGCCGGCGATACCATTGGCGCCAATGAAAGAGGACAAGCCATCGTATGGCAACCCATTGAGGCCGACAGTACCAATCGCCTGCGCCCACGAGGCGGAATGGGCAGGGGTGGAGCACCGGCTGGTCCGGGTGTTACGCCGGGAGCTACCAGGGGCGGACTGGGCGCCGGTGGCAGCTATATCTATCTTTCCTACACATCTCCCAAAGCGCAGGCCGCTCTGATCAATATCAAAGGCAACAGCGGACTATTTGTAAATGGTGTACAACACACCGGCGATCCCTACAGCATGGGGTACCTTTACATTCCCATCATGCTCAAAAAGGGACTTAATGAATTCTACCTGCGTGGCGCTTCAGCAGTAGCCAGCCTCATCTTCCCCGAAAAACCGGTATTGCTCAATACAGAAGATCCCACTTTACCTTTCGTGGTGCTCAATCACCAGACCGGCATTTTGCAGGGAGCCCTGGTGGTCTCAAATACAACGACCAAACCATTGACCAACCTGCTCATCAAAACCAGTTTCGAAGGCAAACAGGTGTCGGTAGCAGTACCAGTTATTCCAGCCTTATCATCCCGCAAGATCCCGTTCAGCTTTGATGGAACCGGAGTACAGGCCAAAGGCAAGTACGATTGTACCCTTACCTTACTGGATAAAGGGAAAGCACTGGATGAGAAAAAACTCACCATCGAAGCGGTCACAGCATCCGAACAATACAACAGCACATTCACCAGCGCCATTGATGGCAGCCTGCAATACTATTCCGTCACGCCGCAGTCAGGTACCAATACCAGCAAAAGCGCTTTATTCCTGAGCGTGCATGGAGCCGGCGTGGAAGCCATCAACCAGGCCAGGGCCTATAAACCCAAAGATTGGGGCACGCTGGTGGCAGCCACCAATCGCCGGCCACGTGGTTTTAACTGGGAAGACTGGGGAAGGCTCGATGCTTTGGAAGTATTAGGCATTGCCAAAGACAGGTTTAAACCCGATCCGCAAAATATTTACCTCACCGGCCATTCCATGGGCGGTCACGGTACCTGGTTTCTCGGCGCTACCTATCCCGATCAGTGGGCCGCCATTGCACCCTGTGCAGGTTATCCCACCATGAAAGGCTACGGTTCGGCCGATGGCCTGATACCCGATAGCAGCAACAACCCCATGGAACAATTGCTCCTGCGTTCCGGTAACCAAAGCGATGTACCGAAACTGGCTACCAATTACAAAGCGCATGGCGTGTACATATTCCATGGGGATGATGACAGAACGGTATCAGTCAATTATGCCCGCCAGATGCGCAAACAACTGGGTGAGTTTCACCCCGACCTTAGCTATTATGAATACCCCGGCGGCAGTCATTGGTTTGGTGATCACAGTGTGGACTGGAAACCATTGTTTGATTTCTTTCAATGGCATCACCGCCTGGCCGATAGCAGTGTTAATACCATTGATTTCAGTACGGCCAGCCCGGGCATATCGGCCTCCTTTCGCTGGGCTACGATCCTGCAACAAACACAACCTTTACAGTACAGCCGTATACAGCTGCGCAGAGACAGGGCTGCTGCCAGCATCAGCGGTACTACACAGAATATCCGCCTGCTGAAGTTTGACCTCAAAGATTTTGCAGCGGGTGCTGCTGTTAAAGTGACGCTTGATAGTGGTACTGCTATCACCTATATCACCAAAAGCAACAGCGACAGCCTGGTGCTACTGAAAGAAGCCCGCCAATGGGTGATCACTACCCAGCCTGATGCCTGGCAAAAAGGCCCGCACCGCTATGGCACATTCAAAGACGCCTTTAATCACAACATGGTATTGGTATATGGTACAACAGGTTCCAAAGAAGAAAATGCCTGGAGCCTGGAGAAAGCAAATTTCGATGCAGAAACCTGGTATTACCGGGGTAATGGTGCAGTTGATATCATTGCTGATAAAGACTTTTCGCTGGATAAATATAAAGATCGCGGCGTGATCCTCTACGGCAACAAATCTACCAATAGCGCCTGGAACTTATTGCTAAGTGACTGTCCTATACAAATGGAGCGCAATAAAATAACAGCCGGTGATAAAACCCTGACGGGTGATGAGTTGGGCGCTTATATCGTGTGGCCCATCCGTAGCTCACGTATTGCCTCTGTGGCAGTAGTAGGTGGCAGTGGTATTAAAGGCATGCAGGCGGCTTCTGCCAATCAATATTATGCAGGCGCAAGCGGCTTCCCTGATTTTATGGTATTTGGGCTGGATATGTTGCACAGTGGGGCTAGTGCGTTGAAGATGGCCGGTTTTTATGATCACAACTGGCAACTGTCGGCGGATGAGATGCGATAGGCCGGGAAACAAGGTATCGTTTCCTTGTTACTGATCAAGTATTTATATGGCTGTTAACTTTTATGTGTAAATTAGGGTAATATCTGGCCATCATGTTGAAGATATTGCCTTATATATTGTTGCTCATTTTCTGCCAAAAGTCGCCGGACCCAGGCGACTTACCGTTGAACGGGTTTGAAAAAATACCTGAAGTAATTTCCATTAAAAAAGGCGTTATCCCGGAAGCATCAGGCATTGCCGACAGCAAAAGAAATACAGGTTATTTATGGGTGCATCAGGACAGTGGCAATCCTCCCTATATTTATTTATTAAAACACGATGGAACAATAACAGATTCTATATTCATTGATGGCGCCACCAATAGAGATTGGGAAGATATGGTCCTTGCCGGCGACCAACTGTACATCGGTGATATTGGCGATAATAATGCGGTCCGTTCCGAATGCAGGTTTTATTATTTTACAGAACCAGCTTTGGGTACGCACAAAGTTGCTTCCTTCAAAGTAATTAAGTTCAAATACCCTGACGGAGCGCATGATGCCGAAGCCTTCCTGGTAGACCCTGGCACAAAGGATATTTATATTATTACCAAACGGGAGGAGAAATCGAAAGTGTATAAACTCGTTTATCCGCAAAATACTACTTCATTAAACGAAGCCGTGTTTGTGGCCAATCTTACATTCAATGGTGTGGTGAGTGCATCCATTTCACCCAATGCCAAAGAGGTCATTATAAAAACCTATACCAACCTGTATTACTATACCAAAGAGGCTTCCCAGCCTATATCTGTGGCGCTGGAAAAACAACCTTCCACATTGGATTACCAGGTGGAGCCGCAGGGAGAGGCTATTAGTTTCAGCCTTGATAACAAAGGTTTTTATACACTCAGTGAAAAGCTCTTTAATGTTGCGCCAGCCCTTCATTATTATAAGCGGAAATAAATAACTTGCCCCGGTGATAAAAGTGATTTCAGGATAAAACATGATCTTTGATCCCCTAATAATTATTGACCTATGCGTATTGTTACCGGTTTTCTATTGTTGATGTTGTCAAGCGGTCATCTTATTGCCCAACAACAAGGCATTCATCCACAGTCTACCACCTATGAATGGCCTGCCGATCCACTGGTAAAAGCCAAGCTCGATAAGTGGCAGGACCAGAAGTTTGGCATGATCATTCACTGGGGATTGTATGCTGTGCCAGGCATGATAGAATCCTGGGCACTCTGTTCGGAAGACTGGATTGACCGCGACAGCAATATCGCCTATGATGATTTCAAAAAATGGTACTGGGGATTGAAGAAAGATTTCAACCCGGTTAACTTCAATCCGGAGCAGTGGGCCGCTGCCGGTAAAGAAGCTGGTATGCGCTACCTGGTATTTACAACCAAACACCACGATGGCTTTTGCATGTTCGATACCAAACAAACCGATTTCAAAATATCCAATGGCCCCTTCGCCAACAACCCTAAAGCGGATGTAGCGAAATACGTGTTTGATGCTTTCCGCAAGGAAGGATTTATGATCGGCGCTTATTTCTCCAAACCCGACTGGCATACAGAATACTACTGGTGGCCCAAATACGCTACCGCCAACCGCAACAACAATTACGATATCCATAAATTCCCCTGGCGCTGGAACAAGTACAAGGAGTTTACCTATAACCAGATCAGTGAACTAATGAATAATTACGGCGCCATGGACATCCTTTGGCTGGATGGCGGCTGGGTACGGCCAAGGGAAACAGTGAATGCCGAAGTATTATCCTGGGGTGCTCCCATTCCCGAATGGAGCCAGGATATTGATATGCCTAAGATTGCAGCCATGGCCCGGAGCAAGCAACCCGGATTACTGGTGGTAGATCGTACTGTGCATGGTCCTTATGAGAATTACCAGACACCTGAACAACGCATACCCGAAAAGCAATTGGAATATCCCTGGGAAAGCTGCATGACCCTGGCCAACAACTGGGGCTGGGTAAACAATGATCAATTTAAATCTCCGGCAAAGGTCATCCACTCCCTTATTGAAATAGTGGCCAAAGGCGGTAGTCTCTTGTTGGGTATTGGTCCCAAAGCTGATGGTGCCCTGCCACCCGAAGCAACTGAACGCTTGACGGCTATTGGCCAATGGATGAAGGTAAATGGCGATGCCATCTACAATACCCGTACTATTAAGCATTACCAGGATGGCAATACCTTCTTTACACGCAGTAAAGATTCTGCCACGGTCTATGCATTGGTGCGTCTCAAAGAAGGAGAAGCTTTGCCTGCTACAGTAGAATGGAAGAACAACCTGCCTAAGAAAGGCACGAAGATAAAACTGCTGCAAACCGGGCAAACAGTGAAGTGGTCGCAGGAAGGTGAAACGGTAAAAGTAGCCCTGCCCGCTGCTTTACTGAAATCAAAAGAATCGTACGCGGCATTTGCCTTTGCTTTTACGCCATAACCTCACAACTATGCCTCATCGTTCAATATGCCTCTTACTCTGTTTAGTATCCCTGCATGTCGTCGCGCAGGACCGCTACGAACTAAACACCGGCTGGCAATATGCACCGGTGAGTGCCGTGAAAGAGCAGGGCGTAGTATTGTCTTCCCCTGGCTACCAACTTTCAGGATGGAAGCCGGCGATCGTACCTGGTACTGTTCTTACCAACATGCTGCACCACCAGCAAGTGTCAGATCCCTTTTATGGCATGAACAATGAATTGATCCCGGATATATATACTACAGGTCGGGAGTATTATACTTATTGGTTTGCAAAAGACTTTAAAGAAGCGTATCCCACATCAGGCCAACAGGTATGGTTACAATTCCGTGGTGTCAATTATGGTTGCGATGTATTCCTCAATGGCCATAAGCTCAACGAGGCTACCCACAAAAGCATGTTCCTGCGGCAACAATACAATATTACCCCCTGGCTCAATAAAGATGGTAACAACCGATTGGCTGTAATTGTGTATCCACCCGATCCCGTGGGTAACCCCAATGGCGGACAGGGAGGGGATGGCCGGATCGCTAAGAATGTTTCTCACCAGTATGCAGCCGGGTGGGATTGGATACAACCCATCCGCGACCGCAACACGGGCATCTGGGACAAGGTATACATAGAGAAAACCGGCGCGGTGAATCTGAAGAATCCACATGTGGTAACATTGGTACCGGGTAAAAGAATACCCTCAGCGCCGCAGCGGCCTGCTACTATTCAGATGACGGCCGAACTGGAAAATACTTCCAATAAGCCCATACAAGGTGTATTGCAATACAGCCTGGAAGGAAAGAAGATATCGAAGCTGGTTTCATTGCCGGCACATGCCACTACAGTAGTTACGCTACCTAATGCCACACTCAACAATCCCCGGCTTTGGTGGCCGGCAGGTTATGGCAGGCAGGAGCTGTATACTACCGAATTACAATTCCTCGTAAATGGAAAACCTTCCGACAAGGAGTCATTATCCTTCGGTGTGCGGGAGATACAACGGGTATGGAATACAACAACCCTCAGCAGTCAGTTCAACGTAAACGGGCAGAAGATATTTATCAAAGGCGGCAACTGGATCATCTCCGATGCCATGCTGCGCTTTACCGAAGAAAGGTATGATGCAGAAATACGCTATCACAGGGAGATGAACCTCAACCTCATCCGCATATGGGGAGGCGCTTTACTGGAGCGGCCGGAGTTTTATAAAGCCTGTGATAAATATGGTATGCTGGTGTTCCAGGACTTCTGGATGTCGGGCGATTGTAATGGCCGCTGGCAGGACCCCAAAAAAGCAGAAGACCAGGCCACCAGGCGCAAGTACCCCGATGACCATGACCTCTTCCTGCGCTCCGTGGCCGATGGGATCAAACTTATCCGCAATCATCCTTCTCTGGCCATCTGGTGTGGCGGCAATGAGATCACGCCGCCCGATGATATACTAGCCGCTATGCGCGATTCTCTCTTGCCTCAGTTGGATGGTACACGCGTATTCTTTGATTATTCCAATTCCGACAGCATGTCGATGAATATTCTGAAGGGCGGGGGCGATGGTCCTTACAATATACAGCCCACCGATACCTTCTGGAAATTCCGTACCTACCCCTTTAACTCAGAAGTAGGATCCGTTGGGTTGGGTGATTATGAATCCCTGAAACGATTCGTTCCTCTGGAGAATATGGTCCCTCCTGAATATACGCCTGCTGCCGGAGGGCAACGCGCCCGCGAGAAAGCTGATTCGGTATGGGAATACCACAAGTATATAGGCTACCAGGATTATATCAGCCGATACGGCCCTGTAAAAGATGCCCGTGATTTTGCCATGAAAGCACAACTGGTGAATTACGACCAATACCGTGCCCTCATGGAAGGATTCAGCGCCCATATGTGGAACTGGTACACCGGTACCATCATCTGGAAGACACAAAATCCCTGGACGGCCCTGCGCGGCCAGATGTATGATTACTACCTCGATCCCAATGCCTGCCTTTATGGCCTCCGCAATGGAGGCGAGCTTGTACATGCCATGTACAATCCCGTAGAAGGCACGGTGATGACCGTCAACAATCGTTTTGCGCCCAATGATAATGCTTACCTGTCTGTAACAGCATTCGACATGAATGGGAGAAGAACATGGCTGCAAGGAAAAAAGCTGAAGCTGGATGGCAGCGCCGTTAATACATGGATGAACATAAAGGACACGGTAGAAAAGCTCCGCGCAGAAAAAGGGATATTTCTATCCCTGCATTTAAGCAGTACGGGCAAGTTTAGCAATATTAGTGACAACCTGTACTGGCTGCCCGCTGCCAATGGACAATACACCGGCCTCAACGAATTGAAGCCCGCCACCCTGGATGTTAAAGCCAGGATAGAGGCTCCGGGCCGAATGGTGATAAGGTTGACAAATGAGACTGGTAGCATAGCCTTCTTTAACCGTATTTCAATACTGCATCCTCGAACGAAAGAGCGTATACTACCCGCATTTTACAGCGATAACTATTTTACGGTATTGCCCAACTCCTGGAAAGTGGTGGAAGTGGAATGGAACGACAAGTCATTGACGCCCCTGGTAAACATAGAAGGGTGGAATCTGGCAATAAAAACGGTGATTCCGTCAACAGCAGCTCCCGCCAATTAAGTAGTTTTGTATCCTTATGCATGATATACTGACCCGTGAAGATATTGAGCTGCTCGTAAACGAGTTCTATAAGAAAGTGGTGCCCGATCGCCTGATCGGTCATTTTTTCACCCGCGTGGTTCATTTTACCTGGGAGGAGCATATCCCGGTAATGATCTCCTTCTGGGAAACCGTCCTCCTGGGAAAGCAATCCTACAAAGGCAATCCCATGGTAAAGCATATTGAGCTGGATGCCTTGTATCCACTCGATCCCCTGCATTTTGACCGCTGGCTCTACCTCTGGCAGGAAACCGTACGCCAGCTTTTTGCAGGCGACAAAGCCAATGAAGCGGTAGACCGGGCCCATTCCATTGCCAACATCATCAAGGCAAAGATTGCAGCGCGGCATTAGTAACCCCTCTCCTTGATTCTCACACACTTTACTGGCTTAGGGGCCATAATTTCCGCCTTCGATTGGAGGAAAGCACTCATGAGAAGTGTCTTCATCTTGCCATCTATACAAGGATGGTAAGTTGAGGTACCATGATAAAAGCAGTTTGGTTCTTCTACCTATTAAGCCTGGCTGGTCATGTTGTTCAAGGCCAGGACCTGGAACCCAGGCGGTATGCGGCATTGCCCAGGGACATGAATGCAGTGGCAATGGTCTATGGTGTAACAAGAGGTAATGTGGTGAGTGATGCCGCCTTGCCAATAGCCGACTTTAAACTCACCACCAACAACCTGGGTGTAGGTTATGTGCGAACATTCGGGCTGGCCGGAAAATTGGCCCGCGTTGCCGTCAGCCTACCCTATACCTTCTTTGCTGCCGATGCAGTTTTTCGCGGACGGGATACCAATGCTGCCCGGAGTGGCTTCGGCGATGCGCAAATCAGATTGGGGGTAAACCTCACTGGTTCTCCGGCACAGGATAAACGTAAGTTTGCACTCTACCAGCAGCAAACCATATTTGGAATGAGTCTGGTGATCAATATGCCAACAGGATTGTACCGCAGGAATCAGGTTATCAATACAGGTACTAACCGCTGGGCCTTCAAGCCTGAAGCAGGCATCTCCAAACGATTCAGGCAGGTATACATAGAAGCATATGTTGGAGTGTGGTTTTACAGCATTAATGATGAGTATCATGGCGCCAAAAAGCTGGAGCAGCGCCCCATGTTCAGCACACAGGCGCATGGATGCTACTATTTTAAGAACCATATGTGGCTGAGCGTGGATGGCACCTGGTTCAATGGTGGCAGGACCATCGTTGATGGAGTCAATGCCGGTGATCTTTTCGATAACTGGCGGGTAGGGGGCACCTGGTCAACGCCCATTGCAAGAGGCCACTCTTTAAAACTGCAATTCCATGTAGGCGCCTTTGCCACCCGTGGCTATGATTACAATACCATTTCACTGGCCTATCAGTATGTATTTTTTTAAAGCCCCAAGGCTATCCTATCGTTTCTTTAGCTCAATAGTGAATATCAAACTGGTCATACGATTCCCTGCGCCAGGCCAGATGACGGGTAGCCGGTGAAATATAAAAAAAAGGCGAGAAGGTATGCACCTGTATGGTGTTGTTTCCCGGTACAAATTCCAGGATACGTAACCATCCATCGCCGCCATTGCCATGCCATCCGCCACCTTCCCGTTGCGCATTGAAAACCACCTGGTGCACTTCTTTTTTGACTGCATTGGTGTCCAACCGATAACCCACTTGGTCCCTATGCTCGTCACTGTTACCAATATGACCGCTCAATACAAAACGGATGTTGGAAGCTGGCTGGATCAATTCTTTCCAGATTGCTTCCCCATAATTGGCATCTTTCACAGCATAGTTTTCTTTTTCAATCCTTTTTCCGGTAGAGTTGAGGTAACTATGCGTGATCACAATGGCTATATGCCGGCTGAATGCTGGTCTGGCCGCTACTTCTTTTGCCCATGACAGTATTGCCTTACGGGGTGCAAACTCCAGGGAGAACAATAAAAAGTGCTGACCGGTGGGCGATTTCCATTCATAACAGGCATTTTCCAGTGTCTTTGCTCCCTCAGCATTGGACGCCATTTCAACCAGTAAGGATTGGGTGAGCGGATTTCCCTGCGGAGGAAAATAACTGTTGAACTGCGAATACCTGTTCTCTGCACTTTTAATACCATAATCGTGGTTGCCCGTACAAAAGATATAAGGCACAATGCCATTGAGCTTATTGAAGGCCGATGATACGGCGGTCCATTGTTCCAGGCTGGTTTGATCACCATTGATACTGTCCGGCTGCAGGATATTGTTTTGTTCTACCAGGTCGCCGGTGCAAAACACCAATTGAATGTTGAGCTTTTTGCGCTGGTCTTTTATCCAGTTGATCATTCCTTCAAACAGGGATTGGTTGCGTCCAAATTTCTGGTAGGTCTGTGGATCGGGCAGCCAGATCCAGGTATAAGAACCCGGATTGGATAATTGTGGCGCCTGAAAGGGTTGCTGACCCCATACCAGCACGGCGCAACCAGTAAAGAGTAGGACAATAATGAGTTTTTTTAACATGCAATAAGTTTTTCTATAGTGTTTATAAGAAATGATCGTGTACTGCGAGGAAAGGCAGGTAATTATCTACCAGGAATCCTTCATAACCCCAGCATTCTCCCGACCAGGTTTTCCAGTCGCGGGTCATTTCAGTGCCGGCACAACGGCCCTGGAATTGATTTTGTGCATAGCTTTCAAGCATCGGGAAAAGGATGGCTTCCGCTTCGCTACGCATACCCAATTTAAACAACGCGTGGATGGTAAAGTAGGCATAACAACCCGTAGCGCCGCCATTCTCATATACCTGGAACCGCTGGTACCCCCAACGTGGATCATGATGGGTATAGTCTGCATCGGCAATGGGAACCAGGTTGCCCGGCAGGCCCAGGTCAAAGCGGGTATAGCCTACGTCTTTCATCTTTTGCAGCAGTACCTGCATCATCCGCTTGCCTGCTTCAGCATCGACCAGCTCATAGGTAACGGCCATGCTATTCACAAACAGGAAATAGTAGTCATGCAGTTGCCCGTCCTTACTACGCCAGCCGGCCAGCACACCGGTTGCGGTATTGTAAAAGGCAGGGTAGAAGGCAGCCTTCAACTTGCCGGCGAAGGCGCTGAAGAATGCCTCATCGGCCTTGTTGTTGAGCTGTGCCGCCACGCTGGCCAGCAAGGTAGTGGCGCGGTAGGCGAGGATATTGGAATAAGCATCATCATGACCGAAGCCAATGGTATCCCACCAATTGGCAGGGCGTTTAAAACTGCCTGTCCAGCTGCCCGCATTGCCGGAATAGCCGTACTCAATTAGACCATCGTTGTTATGGTCGGTGGCGATCATCGCCATGGCCCAGGCTTTGATCCCCTCATAATGCCGGGAGGCCCAGGTCTGGTCTTTGGTATCCAGTATATAATAACAGGCGCTCATGATCAAAGATGGTGCGCTGTCGCAGGAGTCGAATTCGCTTTGCCAGCCATAACCGCCTTTGTACCCCACCTGTCCATAGGCTTTCATACCGGTAAGGTATTGCTCCAGGGAGTTCCTGATGAGGTCCATCGCCGTTAGTTGGCCCGTCAGCGCCGGTGTTTTCCTGGCCATCTCTGCATACAGGTACATGGTGAAAGCGCAGGCATCGCTGGCGCTGTTGTTGGCCAGGGAGCGAATGCGGGGATTGAGCTGGAAGATATTGATGTAATTTCTCCGGAATCCATCAAAGCGGGCATCCTGCCGTATGCCGGGCAGGTCGGGAAAAATGGCGATGGATTCAAAGCGATAGGTGATGCGGGGATGATTGGCAGAAGCGCCAGCCAGCGAAAGCCGCACATAGGGCTCGCCCTTTTCATTGGGACCATGAAAACGGTAAGCATCATATTGGAGGGTGACACCGGGTTGGTTGCAATGGATACGGAAACTGCCCATCCCCGGCAAATGCAGCACGCAGGGAAATTGAACCTGCTGCTCGCCCGGCATGACGCCCAGGAGGGTACAATGGTTCAACCGCTGTGAAAATGGCAGATCAAATGCTGCTATGGGGCTGCCTTCTTTCCAGGCAGTTTGTATGGTGAAGGACTTCTTGTCGCATTGTATTTCCCAATCCGGCGGCGCCTGCACACCTGTACGGCTATAATAACTGATATTGTTTTTCCTGATCCTGCTGGTGTATACACCGGCAGGATCAGGCTGCTGCGGCAGTAAGGGATTGTTGTCCAGCATGCCTTTTCCCAGGCTGTCGGTAGAAAAAAAGAGCCATTGCGGGGCCGAAGTAGCCAGCTCCAGTTTGAAATACGGAGATATGTACGTGAAATGGTCTTCACGGGTACTGAACCATTTGGCCGGCGCTATGAAAGCCAGACCAGCCAGGGAGGATTGTTGTATAAAATCTCGTCTCGAATGCATGATAAAGAAGGTTGAATGAAAGCAGGTTTATTGATAATCGGGTGTCCAGATACGCCCCTTATACCAGGAGGCGCCGTTCTTGTGTCCTGATGATTGATAGGCCCCGGCCGCTGAATAGAAATCAACATACGAGGTAGTCCAACTATTGGTGGTACTGGGCTGGGCCGGAATAGGTGTTTTAATGGAATCGGGCCTTGTCAACACCACTATACCGGACGGCTGGTTGCTGATGCCTTTTACAAAAGTACGGTTGCCGATATTGGCCGGCGCTGTTTGAAATACCTTGGTGGTCTTGTCGTAAAGATATACGCCGGCATTGGTGCTTACCCAAAGTTTATTGACATCGCCTGTTACAGGTTGTATATCATGCCCCCAAAAGGAAGGTAGTGGCGATTGGCGGGATGCCACTTCCGTGAGGATGGGATTGGCTGCTGTGCCGGTGATGGAAAGAGCGGTCAATACATGATTGGCCAGGTCGGTATATTTATCACTTACAAGGGGCAGCCAGCCGGTAACCCATAGGATGTTGTTGGCCGGATCCCAAAGGACTGCATGCGCGGCGCGGAGGCCAAAACTCTTGTTGACGGTAGACCAGGTACCTTGTGAGGAAGTGTATACCCTTACCCAGTTCGCTTCTGAAGCGGCGATGGCCACATTGCCATTGGGCAGCAGTTCAATGGAATGGGGATTAACGCCTTCGCCGAGGTTGATCGCCCATTTCTTGCCGGTCAATGCAGGATAAGGAATGATTGCGCAAAAACCTTTGGAATCGGTGACCAGCATTTGCTGGCCGCCAAAGAAGGTACTGTTGCGCAGCCTGGCATCTGAAGGCTGGAGCCAACCCACGGTAGGATTGGTAAAGCCATTGGAGCCATTGGGATACCAGGAATGCTTCAGGGCGGCGCTGGTATTCCAGTCGGTCACCGCGGGATCATAGATCTCTATTTTGTGATTGGACTGGTTGGTAGTGACCACCCAGCAACAACTGGCCGCCGCCAGTTGATTGGCAGTGGTCGTGTTGGTGGTTGGTGTATCTGTGTGGACGGCGGCGTTACGGTCAGTCAATTCAGGTTTGCAGGCTACGTGTAAACCTGTGGAAAGCAATAATCCAGTAGTAATGATCAGCAGGGACTTTTTCATCGTTAGTTGGTTTATTGGTAATGGGGGTTGATGATGCGCGCTTTGTAAAAGCAGGCGCCGGGCGCTACCCGGGTGGTGTACACCGAGCCGGATGGCGCAAAGAAATCTACCGTACTGGTGGCCCATCCATTGAGGCCGCAACTGACAGCAGGGGTGGGCGATTTATTGGCGTCGGCCCTTGTTTGTACCAACAGGCCTCCTGCTATATTACCAGCTGCTTTCACAAATGTGCGGTTGGAACCACCGGGCGCTACCACAAAGGATTTGGTCGTTTTGTTATACACATATACGCCGCCGTTGGTGCTTACCCACAGGCGGTTGACATCGCCATAATATGGCGCCACATCATGTCCCCAGGCAGTAGGCAACACGCTTCTGTAAGCCAGCACTTCCGTTAAGACCGGCTCTGCCGCTGTGCCGCTTATTTCAAGCGCCGTGAGTATATGCGCCCCTGTGACGGGATGTTGTCCGGTTACCCATAGCAGATTATAAATAGGATCCCACAGGGCTGCATGGGAGGCATTGAGGTCATATTGTACGAAGTAGGCGTTATTAGGTCCCTGGGAGGCTGCATAGACCCTTATCCAGTTGCCGTCTGAAGCTGCGAGGGCTACATTGCCATTGGGCAATATCTCGGCCGCATGCAGGTTGCCATCGATGGGTTGGGACCATCTTCTCACGCCTCCGGGCCAGGTAAGGATGGCAGCCATTTTCGTATCGGTGAGTGCCAGGAAAGTACTGTCGCCCCAGGCCTTCACCTGGCGCACGCGGATGTCTGATCCACCTGCAAAGGCATTGCTTTCCCCGGCACTAAAGCCACTGGCGGTAGCGGGTTTCCAGCTCCATTTTTTAGCTTCTGGCTTACTCCAGTCTTTCACAGCAGCATCGTACACTTCTATACTCTTCGTTGAATTGTTTGTCGCCACGATCATGCCTGTAACGGTATCTGCAGCCGGTGGGTCAACAGGTGGCGGGGTGACCGGGTCATCCTGTCCCCCTTTTTTACCACAGGCAATAGCAATCAATACCGACAGGCCTACGGAGGCAATTGTCCGGATAATCATATAGGAAGTTTTAGCGGATGTTAATAGCCTTTATTTTGTTCCAGCAGTTTGTTCAGCTCCCGCTCTGTGTACGGAATGGGAAACAGCTTGCTATCGTCAGTTACCTTGTAGGAATTGGCCGGCAGGTAACTGAACTGGGCCTTCATGGCAATACCATAGGCTGTCATGACCGGTACCACATTGTTGGTTCGTACGAGATCGATCCATCTTTTATTTTCAAAAGCCAGTTCCACCCTTCTTTCGTGCAGGATGATGCTGCGCAGGGCTGCCTGATCGGTGGTCGCAATGGGCGACACACCGGCGCCGAATGCACGGTCCCTTATCCTGTTGAGCAGCGGCAGGGCTTCTGCGGCTTTGTTTTGTTCATTCAGGGTTTCTGCCAGCAGCAGCAATACTTCAGCATAGCGATACACGGGCCAGTTATTATTCGTTTGACCGGCCAGGGTATGGGGATGCAGGAATTTCCGGGGGAAAGGACGGCCTATCTTACCCGCTGGCGGTGTATAACCCACAATGCTTTTCACGGAAGCGCCTGCGGTATTGGACGTAGGCACAAAATCATTGGAAGCATTCCAGGTGCCTTCTGCAATGGCGATAGAAGCGTTGAGCCGGTTATCTCCGGTTTCAAAGCTGTTGATGAGGTCCTGCGTAGGGGTGTTGAAGCCACCGAGATCGGTGATGGTATTTTGATTGAGCCCCGTTATGCCGGTTGAATTGGACATGCGGGGAATGAACTTATAGATGAAATTACTGGCCTGTGGTGTAGCGAGGCCGGCGTTGTATTGGATCTCGAAGATGGATTCCTTGTTGTTCTTATTATTAGGATTGAATACATCTGCATAATTGCTCATCAGGTCATAACCTTGTTGGGTAACCTGTTTGAGCAGGGGTTCTGCTTCGGGAAACCTTTTCAGGTTGATGTATACATCTGCCAGAAGGGTAAGCGCGGCCCCTTTGGTAGCCACACCGGTTTGTGGAAAAGCCGGGGCGTCCAGTTTTTCAATAGCGTCTTTCGCATCGGCTATGATCACCTCATATACCTGTTCCACCGTGGACCTTTTTACATAGATATCATTGGGATTATTGATGAGGTGCGGGTAGATGGGTACGCCACCATAATATCTGACCAGTTCAAAATAAGCCAGCGCCCGCAGGAACTTCGCCTGCCCGGTTATGATCCGTTTGCTGTCTTGCGAAAAAGTGGCGCCGTCTATCTGGTCGAGGATGGCATTGGCCCGTGATATGACCACATAAGCTTTCACCCATTTATCGCTGGTTTGTCCACTGAACTCATCGTTCAGGAAATTGGCTACATCATTTTTTTGCGTAACTGCCAGCGCTGCATCTGAGGGCTTGTAGTCGTAATGCGTATTGTCGGACCGCATTTCACCCATTACCCAGGATGTATTGGATCCATAGATATCGCGGAGGGCAGCATAGGTGCCATTCACCGCGAGTTTAAAATCATTCTCGTTCTTAAAGAAATCAACCGAGTTTTGAGAGGTGCGGGGTGTTTCTTCCAGGAATTTTTTGCAGGAAGAAAGCATGGACACCAGGATGAATATATATAGTAATGTCTTTTTCATTTTGCTATGATCTTTTTGCGTACATGTATACAAACCTGTCATCGTTAAAATCCTACATTGAGACCAAAGGTGTAGGTCCTCGCTACCGGGTAAGCGCCAATGTCTTCTCCCTGCGATATACCATTGAGACCATTATAGCTTGTTTCCGGGTTGCCGGGGTAGCTGGTAAATATGAATGCATTTTGTACGCCTGCATATACCCGCAGGTTGCGCAGGATGCTTAAATAGCCTCCTTTTTTGAAAGTATACCCCAGTGTAATATTGTTGATGGTAAGGTGCGATGCATCGTGAATGAACATAGAGTTGTCTGAGCGTGAGAGTACGGTAGAGCCCGCCAGGGTGCGTTGTATCCTGCCATTGCCGGGATTGGCTTCCGAGCGCCAGCGTTGCAATAATTCCTTTGGTCCGTTAAAAACCCCGTCCATATTATAGAGGCTTTCCTCCATACTGTTCTTTAGTTTATTACCATAGGTGCCGGAGACAACAATACCCAGGTCAAAACCCTGGTACCTGAAACTGTTGGTCATGCCGAATATGAAATCAGGATTGGGATTGCCGATCCAGGTACGGTCGTTGGCGGGATCGATGATGCCGTCCCCATTCAGGTCTTGCATGCGTATCGTACCCACCTGGGAAGTGCTGTGTTTGGGGCCTTTGTCAAGCTCTGACTGGTTCATGTATACGCCGTCGAAAATATATCCATAGAATTGACCGAGCGGTTGTCCTACGGCGGTACGCCAGTCGGTAAATTCGGTTAACGCTACAGAGGGGTTGGCTGCAATGGGAGCGTCATTGATACCCAGTTGGCTGACCAGGTTCCTGTCGAAGGAGATATTGAAATTGGTGGACCATTCAAACTTTCCTACCATGTTTTTGGAAGTAATGGAAAATTCATGTCCCCATGATTTGATGGTGCCGATATTGGTTTGAATATTGGCAAAGCCGGAAGAGCGGGGTACGTTGACCTGGTACAAGAGTCCGTCGGTGTATTTATGGTAATAGTCGTAGGTGAAGAGGAGGCGATCGTTAAAGAATCCAAAGTCGGCCCCGATATCCAGTTGCTTTTGTTTTTCCCAGCTCAGCAGGGAGTTGCCGAGATTGCCCTGCGCTGCTCCGGGCGCCAGGGTGCCGCCAAATACATAGTTGGCCGAGCCTATCAAGGGGATGGAGGTATAGTTGCCGATCTCGTTGTTGCCGGTAATACCATAGCTGGCGCGGACCTTGAAGTAGCTGATCACCGGCACTTTTTTCATGAATGCTTCATCGCTCACGATCCAGCCGATACCGGCAGAAGGGAAGGTGCCGTACCGGTTGTCAGAACCAAAGCGGGAGGAACCGTCACGACGTACGGAGCCACGCAGCAGGTATTTGCCTTTGAAACTGTAATCGACACTGCCGAGATACGATAATAAGGCCCAGGCCTGTGAGCCGCTGGTGGCTGTAACCCTGGCGGCCGCATTGATATAAGGTATTTTATTGTCGGGATAATCACGCCCGATGATACTGGTGGTATAATCATTGGCGCGTTGGGTGGTAAAGCCGGCCAGTACTTTCAATGAATGATCGCCGGCAAAGTCTTTCTGCCAGGTGAGGATGTTTTCATTGATCCAGGAATAGTTGGTGCTGGTACCGGCTTCGCCAAAGGCCGATTTGTTGCCCGGAGGCGCATTGTCGATGGGTACATTGTTGAAACCACCGAAGGAAGTAGAAGGTATAAACTTCTTACGGGTGAAATTGCCAATATCTCCATACAAGGTGGACCTGAAGCTGAAGTTGTCCAGGAACCTGAACTCGGCATAGACAGAGGAGAGGAGGCGGGTGCGGGTCACATCGTCATTCACTTCCTGTATTTGCCGGAGTGGATTGGCCCAGGTAAACAGGTTGGAGAAGCCGCCGGCGTATCCCAGGGTAAGTGTACCATCGGGGTTGTAAGGGGAAGCCATCGGTGGCATCATCAGTGTGCTGGCAATGATCTGACGCTGACCGTCGAAGTTGAAGCTGTTGCTCTGCCGGTTGTTGTGTTCCAACTGCAGGCTGGGTGCAATGCTGGCTCCCACTTTGATGTGCTTGTTGATGGTGAATTCTGCATTGATGCGCAAGGAAAAACGTTTGTACCCGGAATTTTTCAGGATTCCATCCTGGTTAAAATAGCCGCCTACCACGCTGAGTGATGCTTTTTCGCTACCCCCATTTAAGGATAGGCTATAGCTTTGAACAGGCGCGTTGCGCAACAATAGATTATACCAATCTGTACCCACGCCGTATTGTTCCGGGTTCTGGTATTCGGCGGGTACACCGCCGGTATAACCCTCATACTTTATTTTGTCTTCATAAAACCCTTTCATGTAAGTAGCCAGTTCGGTGGCATTCATCACTTCGGGTGTCAGGTTTTTCATGGAAGTGGCCACACCGGTATAGGCATTGAAATCTATTTTCATGACGCCCGCCTTTCCTTTTTTGGTGGTGATCATGATGACCCCATTGGCTGCCCTTGAGCCATATAAGGCGGTAGCGGCAGCATCTTTGAGAACGCTGAAACTCTCTATTTCGTCGGGGTTGATGTTGTTGGTCCCGTCGGCATTACCGAGTACTGGCAAACCGTCAATCACGATGAGGGGATTATTACTGGCGGAGATGGAAGCGGCGCCGCGGATGCGGAAGTCCATACCCTGGCCCGGACGGCCAGTGGTTTGTCCCAGTTGCACACCGGGCAGTTTGCCCTGCAGGCGCTCGGCAAAAGTGCCCACGGGCATATCTTTCAGTTCAGTGGCTTTCAGTTCGGCTACGGCGCCTACAATCTCCCGGCGTTTCTGCAGGCCGTAGGATACCACCACCAGTTCTTCCTGCCTGTTTTCTTTTTGCAGGGTGATGTTGATGGTGGCGTTGTTTTTAACGGGAATGAGTTGTGGGGCATACCCTATATAAGAAACCTGCAGGATGGCCGTCTCTTCCACGCCATTGAGTGTGAAGTTTCCATCGGCATTGGTGGTGGTGCCTTTTGTTTTTCCTTTTACGAATATGGATACGCCTTGCAGGGGATTGCCGTCGGCATCGGTGATCTTTCCCGTAATGTTTATCAGGGGGAGGGCAGGCGATGGTTGCCTGTCGGCATCTGCATCTTTGGTACTTACGATGATCACCCGGTCCTGGATGATATAGGAGAGGGGTTGGTGCTGAAAACACAGGTCCAGGGCTTCCTGGAGGGGAGCGTCTTTCACCTGGATGTCCACTTTCCCTGCCACCTGAAGGGTGCGGTTGTTGTAAAAGAAGCTGTAACCCGTTTGCTTTTCAATAGCTTTAAATACCTGCCGGAGCGGTGCGTTCCTTTCTGACAAGGTCACTTTCTGCGCATACGTGTTTGCTCCTGCGTGCAGGAAGGCAAGGAACAGGAAAATAGCAGTCAGCTTCATTGCGAGCAATGTTTGATGAGTGACAAACGCCGTTTTGACACGACCTTTGCCAGAAGCATGTAGTTGCATACCTTTGTTGTGTTTGGGTTTTTTCTTGTTACGTGATCAATTTTTAATACGGTTGTTCAATACAGGGTTTACCCGAACTTTATACCGGGGGTGCCACTAACACCTCCGGCTTTTTTTTCGGACAAATCCATCATTCAAAGGATGCGGCTATAGATGGTTTATTGTATAAGCCTAATAAGGAGCTGCAATGAGTTTTCTTCCTTCGATTTTGATCTTAACTGTTTTCGTTAGTTCCAGTATTTTTATCAGTTGTGTTATGCTGGCTGTGCGTGGAATGCTACCGCTGAATATTTCCTGCTGCACATTGCCCTGGTATGCTACTTCTACATTGTACCAGCGGGCTGCCTGGCGCATCACGGTAGTGATGGGTGCATCGGTAAATTGGAAATACCCATTCTTCCAGGCTACCACCGCTTCGACATCCGGCTTGTTATTGATTGATAATTGATGATTGATCAGTTGAGCTTGCTGGCCTGGTTCCAGGATCACTGAAGCCTGCTGGCCGGTAGCTGCGGGCTTCCCTCCGGACATCATCCTCACCTTTCCTTCGAGCAAGGTTGTTTTCATGGCCCCTTCGTCACTATAGGCATTGATGTTAAAATGCGTACCCAATACTTCTACCGAACCAGTGGCTTCCTGGCCCAGCTCGGCAGGCAGTAATACTTTGAAGGGGTGGTTTTTATCTTTGGCTACTTCAAAATACCCTTCACCCGTAAGTTCCACGATCCTTTCGGGTCCGGTAAACCTGGTGGGAAAACGAATGGCGGAAGCTGCATTCAACCAGGCTTTGGAGCCATCTGGCAGGATGAGTTGGTATTGATTGCCATTCGCTGTTCTGATGGTATTGTAGTAGGTGGTCGTTTCCTGTTGGTTGCCAGCACCCTCATAAGTTAACTGGCCATCCAGGTTGATGATGGTGGTATTGCCTTGTTTGGATACAATACCGGTAGCCGTACTGTCGAGCACCACCTGCCGGCCATCGGACAATATCAGCAATGCTTTATCAATGCCGGGTTGAATGCCTGGTGTGTCTGACAACGCCAGTGCACCCTGACCGCGATGGCCGGTCGATTGTTGTTGCCAAAGGAACAGGCTAAGGCCCAGCGCCAAAATAACCGCTGCAGCCACGGCCACTTTCCACCAGCGGCGTTTGGGCAGGGTAACGACCTCTGCCGGTGGAGCCTGCGTTTGGCGGATCTGCTCCAGCAAACGGGACAACATACGGGCTTCAATGACATCGGGGTCTTCTGTATTGGCCTGTATAATGCTTTCCTCATCCACCCATGCATCATACCATTGGTGCAACAGGGCCGCCTCTTCCTCTGTGGCGGTACCACTGAGCAACTTGCGAGCTATTTCCTTGATATTTTCCGGTATCATATGAAATGCAAATAGGGGCTTTGCCTATAAAGAGTCAAATGACGGGACTTTATACGTAGTCGATCTAAAAAAAAATTGGCAGGAGGAAATTATAAGTTGTTTAGTTAGGCTGTCTGTTGGTTGAAGGAGGAAAGTAGATGGTGTTCACACGTTGCCTTGCTGCCTTAATGCCTTGTTGCCTGAGAAACTTAGAAAAGGAGCAGCAGGGAGGAGGCGTTGCCAAGATGGCTGCGCATGATCTTCAGGGCTTTGGACAGATGGGCTTCTGCCGTCCTGGTTGAAATATTCATTTGTTCGGCTATTTCCTGTATGGGCTGGTCCAGCAATTTATTGCTGATAAATACCATACGGCATTTTTCGGGCAGGCGATCCGAAAGTTTAGCAACCATGTCAAACAGCAGCTTATGGTCGATCGTATTGATGGACTCTTCGCTTCCAAATTGCGTAGATGCTTCCTGGCTGGCGGGCAGTATCGGATGCTTCTTTTCCCGGGTAATATGGCGGTATACTGCATACCGGGTCATGGCTGCGAGGTACAAAGCGGGGGAGTGAATGGATAGCTCCGCTCTCTTTTTCCAAAGCATCAGGAATACTTCCTGTACAATTTCTTCTGCTGCTTCTGCTGATCGCAGGTGGCGATGGGCTAAAAAATAGAGTGGTTTCCAATAGGACCTGTAAATAGTGGTGAAGGCAGATTCGTTGCCCTGCGCCAACTGCTTCAGCAGTTCTTTTTCATTATATAATGCTTCTATTGGCACAGGGATTTAATAACCCGTTGTTTAAATAGCTGAATGAATAAATAGATAACTGTTGGATAAGGTAGCCTGATAAAGATACAAAAGTGTTTGATTTTGGGCAGAAATGGAAAAAAGGGGATATTGGTAACAATAAAATAAAACCACCTTATGGACTTCATTTCATTGATAATGAGTCTATGAACCTTTTAGTGGCTGCGGGGTAGATAGTAATATAATGCGTTCTCACCAGGTTGGCATCGGCAGCCGTTTTTTCTTCCTGCTTCATGCTAATGCGCGAAGGCTGCGCCGGCATGTGACAATCAATACAATTGCTGTTAATGGCATTGGGGGGCAGTTTGGCCGAAAAGCTATGCGCAGTCTCCTGATGGCAGGTCATACAACGCTGCGATAATACCGTCATGTTCTCTCTTTCCTCCACATGCGGGTTGTGACAGGAAGTACAGCTTAGCACATTGCTTTTAATATAGCACTGGCTGCCGGTGAGCAGTTGGTATTGGTTGCCATGCACGTCGAGCTTGCTCACATCTCCACCGGTATTGATGGCCGATGAGAAGTATTGGGCCAGAGAATCACCGGGCTTAAAGTAAAAGATCGAGTTCTTTGTTGTATGCCCCCCTGAATGACACTGGGCGCAAAGGTCTACCTGCCGCTGCCTGGATAGATTTTTATAGAGCGCTATATGCTGTGCTTGTTTTTCTTCCGGGTGGGAAGTATGAAAGTTTACATGCTCCGCTGCCGGGCCATGGCAGCGCTCGCAATCCATGCCATAGATGACTTTCGTTTTATCAAAATAGTCTACCTGTCTCTCTCCTTCCTGTTGCGTGCCCTTGCGTTCGATGTAAGAACCATGGCATTCAAAACAACCGATATTGATGAGCCGGTCAAACCGTACTTTGTCTGCCGGATAACTGGGACTGTTTACCCAGGCCTTTGCCCATACAGAATAAGATACGGGCAGTTGAAACACGTTGTCATCATACCAGTATAAGTAAGTTTGCGCCTTACGGCCTGAGCCCACCACCACGCCAAAAGGAAATGCCTGCTTCTCCTGGTCATTCATATACGCTACCTGGAACAGACCATTGCTTCTTTGTTCCATCGCCACCTTCACATTATCCCGGTAATGAAAAGCATTCCTGCCAGGTTCAAAACTGCCTTTGATGCTGGCTGTGGAGGGTGGGGCAGAGGTATTGCGATGGGCGGTGGCCAGGTAACTGTTGTGTATATCCTTATGGCAGTTGGTGCAGGTAGTCGACCCAATATAACCAGCTCCCCGCAGATCCGCAGGGACCGTTGTTTCCTTTTCCGGCCTGGAAAGGCATTGTGAAAGCGTGAGCACCAACACAAAGATGATGGCTGTAATGGCAAGACTGTGTTTGTATCGTTGCATAGTTATTTCTGAATATAATAATAGTAAAACCCCTTGTAAAAACAAGGGGTTTACCAAACTAACTGCTATATGAAATCATTATCTGTAATCCGAATTCTGTTGCAGGTTAGGGTTCTTATCGATCTCAACCTGTGGAATCGGGAACAAGATGCGTGTTTTGCCATCCAGCTTAGGACGGTGATTGAACCAAATTTTACGGGAATACACACCAAAACGGATCAGTTGCTGGCGACGTTGACCTTCAGCAGCAAATTCCCAGCCCAGTTCATCGAGCATTCTGCCGTAAGGAATATCAGCTCCACCTTGCAGATCGGCAATGGTGCCGTCTATATTTTGCCAGCCGTATTTGTATGAACTGCCCATTTGTAATTGAGCGCCGGTTACAGTGGCCTTTGCAGGATTGGTAGCAGCAAAAGCTCTTTTCCGCACATTGGTCACGATCACGGCTGCATCATCTGCCTTCCCTGTACGAAGCAAAGATTCAGCTTTCATCATCATAATGCCTGCCAGGCGGAATACAGGGTAGTCATTGCTCAATCCGCCGCGGGCGCCGGGCTTAATTTCATACTTTCCAATACGGAAGCCATCAAAGAAGTCAGTATTGTCAATGCTCGGCACTTTCTTTACATAAGTAAGGATGAGAGCGCCGGTAGCTATATTGTATTGAGGTCCTTGTATCCAGGTATCCTTCATGCGCGTATCATCCGGATCATAAGTATCTATGAACTGAGGCACCGCACAATTACCACCCCAGGGTTGGGCAGCCATGTCCAGCACATTGCGGTGTGCAGAAGCCAGGGTTTTCATGTGGATGCTGTTTTGCGTAGCAAAGATCTCATCGAAAGGCACAGCAAATACCAATTCCTTGGAAGTATTGTTATTCGTCAGGAAGCTGGTTTTGAAATTAGGCTCCAATATATATGGCCCCTTGGTCAGGATCTCATCGCATTGTTCAATACATTTTTGCCATTGCGGAGTACCGGTGTACACTTCAGCATTGAGGTACAAGCGTGCCAGGGTAGCGCGGGCTGCCCATTTATTAAAGCGGCCATAGGTGGTATTGTCTGCTTTTTCGCTTAGCAAAGCCATGTTATCGAGTAATTCCTTTTCGATAAAATCATATACCTGCTTGCGGGTGTTTTGTACGGGCCGGACAGTGTCCCTGAAATTTGTTACGATAGGCACATTACCATGATTGTCGATCAGCATGGAATAATAGAAAGCCCTGGCAGTTTTCAACTCGGCAATAAGCGCCTCTTTACCCGTGGTAACCGGAATGGAGCCTTCATCGATTTGAGTAAGGATCCTGTTCACAGTATTAACGCCTTTGTAATTCTCGTTCCAGGAGTTGCGTGGCTGCCATTCCGTAGGTGTCCACTCATGCTTGTGCATACGCTGGTAAGTACCGGCATCGTACCATCCATTGGGGCGTACGGGTGTTACAATGATATCAGCCGGCTCTTCCTGCAGGTCAAAATCACCTTGCCAGCCCACCATTACTGTACGCAATACGGTATACGCAGGGCCAATGATGGCTGGTATGTCTCTGTCGGTTGGTTTAAACTCGGTTTCCAATACCTGGTCATATACTTCCTCATCCAGCTTTGTACACGAGCCCAACATAATGGAGATGCCCAGCGCCAGGTATAGAGTGGTCAGAATTTGTTGCTTTTTCATATAGTGAGTTATAATGCTTTGTTTAGAATGTCAGATTTACACCAGCTGTAAAAGTGCGCATGGTAGGATACTTGTCCCTGGAATCATTTCCGGGATCAAGACCCAGGCGGCTCACCTCAGGGTCGAGGCCTTTGTAACCTGTAATAACGATCAGGTTTAATCCGGAAGCAAACACACGCAGGTTCTTAATGTATTTGTTGCCATTGGTATTGAAATTATAACCCAGCGTTACGTTATCGATCTTCCAGTGGTTGCCATTCTCAATGTAGTGCGATACATAAGCCAGCGGAGATGACAATCTTGCTTTGCCATATACTTTGTCGAAGGCCGTTTCCAGCATATTATAAGCCTTCACCGTGGGGTTTTCATAATACATGCGTTGGAAATTGAGGATCTGGTAGCCAAATTGTCCACGCATGTTGACAGCCAGGTCGATTCTCTTGTAGCTGAAAGAAAGATTCACGCCGGCAGTATGCTTTGGAACACCATTGCCCAGTATTTTACGATCATCAGCAGTAGCGGCACTCAGTGCCTTTGGTTTGCCATCTTTGTCTTCGATGATCCACTTGCCGCTGTCGTCAACGTCAATCGATTTGTAACCAAAGAAATTACCAATAGGCTCTCCTACTTTTACCCGGTGGGTAACGATCTGAATAGGTTCGCCGGTATGACCTGCATCGAAGAAGTCATTGGCCAGTTTAAAGCGTTCGTCTGAAGAGATAGAAACCAGCGTGTTTTTATTGTAAGACCAGGTAACATTACCCCTGAACTGGAAATCTTTCGTTCTTACGATGTCGGCATTCAACAATATTTCAATACCCTGGTTTTTCATTTCGCCGGCATTGGCCAGTGTGCTGCTTTGGAAGTTGGGAGGTACAGGTACGGGGAAGTTATACAGCATATCCTTTGTGCGGCGCTGATAAAGATCGATACTACCACTAATGCGATTGTTCCATACTGCAAAATCAAGACCGAAGTTGAACTCTGTTTTCTTTTCCCAACGCAGATCAGGGTTGGGGTTACGTATAGGCTCGATAGGTTGTATCCATCCGCCATTGTACAGGAACCTGTTGTTGGAATAGTTAAGGCTGATCAGTGACATGTAAGGGTCGCTGGGCACGGTACCTGTTATACCAAAGCCAGCTCTTAATTTCAGGTCGTTGATAAAGTCTACATTGGCCATGAACGATTCTCTGCTGATCCTCCAGCCCACTGAAGCGGCTGGGAAAGTACCCCATTTGTAGTTGGCGCCAAACTTGGATGAACCTTCATGACGTACGATGGCGGATATCAGATACTTCTCATCAAATACATAGTTCAGGCGTCCGAAAAAGCTGATGAGCTTATTGTTATTTTTAAAGCTGTTGATGCCTACTGCCGAACCATCCTGGATTAACAGGGCGTCTCCCGATTGCAGCCTGTTATAAGAATACAGGTCGGTGGGGAATTGTGAGCTATTGGCAGAGAAACCTTCACTTGTTATGTCCTGATAGCTATAGCCACCCAGTAAGGTAACTTTATGCAGGTCCATGATATGCGTGTAGTCTGTGGTGAATTCCAGCAGGTTGTCGCGCAGGTAATCCGTACCCCTTGATGCATAACCCCTTCTCCGCAAAGTCTCAGATGCCCGGTGGTTATTGTTTTCTGCATATCCGCTCAGGTTGGTACGCTTTACCGAAGACAGCAACAACTTCAGATTAAGGTTCCGTATGGGGGTAAAGAGCACATTGGCATTGTACCGTGTTTCGTTTTGAACACTTTCTCCATCCACTTCCTGGATAGGACGAAGAGGGTTGTCATAGTTGTAGGCATTGGGATCTTCACGGTAAAATCCGCGCGAATTGTACACACTATCCGTTGGGTTGCGTATGATCGCCTGGCGGTAAATATAAGCGTAGTTGGGAGCGTCGAAATATTTACGGTTGCGTCCGATCACATTGAAGTTTAACTTCAGTTTGCCATCAAACATAGAATGGTTGATGTCTGCACGACCAAGCAGTTGTTCATTCTCCGACCTTTTAAAGAAACCCTGCCATTGGCGAAGGTTTAGAGTGGCCACATAATTGGTTTGTGCATTGCCTCCCTGGAAGGAAATATTATGCGTTTGGCTCACTGGCTTCCGGCTGATTACGTCCAGCCAATCGGTAGACGTGCCCATATCCGTATTGGCGGCAAATATACCTTCTTTGATGCCCCTGCGGTATCCGTCTGCATCGAGGAAGTCCATTTTGCGGGCGATGGTCTGCACATTCACTTGTCCCTCGTAGGTAACTGCTGCAGGGCGGTTGCCTTTTTTACGGGTAGTGATCAATACCACACCATTGGTGCCGCGCGTACCATAAATGGCCGCTGCAGAACCGTCTTTCAATACATCTATTGATTCAATATCTTCCGGAGCTACCGTATTGAGCGCGCCGGGGATACCGTCGATCAATACAAGTGGTTGGGTGGAAGACATGATCGTACTGCTTCCCCGCAGGGATATTTGTGTAGTGGCATTGGGATCGCCACTGGCCGTTACTACAGATACACCGGCTACTTTACCTTGTATCAATTGACCTGCATCACGGGCGAAACCTTTAGTGAAATCTTCTGATTTTACACTGGCCACAGCACTGGTTACTTCACCTTTTTTCTGTTTGCCATAACCTACCACTACTACTTCATCCAGGTTGGCACTGCTTGTTTGAAGCAATATGGACAATTTGGTCTGGTTGCCCACTTTAATTTCCTGTGTAGCATATCCAGTACCAGTTATCAGGAGCACTGCGTTGGTGTTTTCTACCTGGATGGTAAAAGCACCTTTGGCATCCGTAGAGGTTCCCTGCTGTGTACCTTTTACCTGAACGGTAATGCCTGGTACAGGATCTCCCTTAGCATCTGTTATCACGCCTGTTACCGTAATGGCCACAGGCGCCTTTTCGTAGAATGGCAGGTCCGGAGCAAAAGCGCTGACTGAGACAGGCGAAAAACATAGGCAGGATACTATGCCTGCGCCTGCAATAAGCTTGATCATAAGCAATGTGATTTGTTTGTTTAGTGTTTATGTACAATCGTTCACTTACTAAGTAAGAGATGCTACTGTATTACTATTTAACTGGGTACTGAAATGATCGGAACCTGGATAAGATTATATGGCAATAGAATTCCCCGCTGCTTTACACAGTCTTGCTATGAATGCATTGATAAAGGATGTAACGAAAATATCACATGCAGGTAAGATTCTGTTTATGGTATTTAACCGTGTTTTGACAGATATTAACTTTAATTGTTAACACGACAATTAACCAACTCTTCTCGTGTAGTGAATACATGCCTTTTTTGTAGTTTGTAATCGATGTACTGCGATGATTTGTATTAACCAACTGCCTGCAATCTATAGTCAACAAGCATTAATCAGTATTTAATGACCAGTAATCAATAGCCTGGCCTGCTCCCCATCCTGATAAGTTTACGGCGTCTTCCGGAAATGCTAAACCGTGATAGTCGCATTCTATACACCCTACCTGCAAACGATTCCGTTAATAAACACCCAGTTATCTAAAAAAATATTGAACTTGGGATAGATGTTTTAAAAGCATCCATCTAACCAAAAACTATTGCTATGCCAACAACAAGATTACTTTATGTAATGATTGTTTTGCTTGCAGGTATGCCATGTCTTGCACAAAACAAACCGGTCTCCGGAAAAGTCTTCTCCCCCGACAATAAACCCCTGGCTGGCGTAACCGTACAGGTTAAGAATACCAGCAATTTGACCACTACCGCAGAAGATGGGGCCTTCTCCCTCACAGCCCCTTCGGATAGAGTAGTGTTGGTGTTCTCTTATGTGGGTTACGCAACCAAAGAAATGACCGTAAATGCAGGTTCGCCGGTTACAGTACAACTGCAGGAAGACGCCAAAGACCTGGGCGAAGTGGTGGTGGTGGGATATGGTACCCAGCGTAAGTCCGATCTTACCGGCGCCGTTTCCTCTCTCCGTGGAGATAAGATCCGCGAAATGCCCGTCGTTAGTGTGGAGCAGGCCATGCAGGGACGTATGCCCGGCGTGCAGGTACAGCAAACCTCCGGACAGCCCGGCGCCGGTATCTCCATCCGGGTGCGGGGTGTTTCGTCTATCGCAGGCGGTAACGAACCGCTATATGTGATCGATGGCCTTCCTCAATTCAACGATGATGTACGCGGCGTAAATGGGTTGGCAACGATCAATCCTTCCGATATAGAATCCATTGAAGTGCTCAAAGATGCTGCTTCAACAGCCATCTACGGATCACGGGGCGCCAATGGGGTAGTGATGGTCACCACCAAGTCTGGTAAAACAGGCGCTACCCGCGTGGTATTTGAAAGTTCTGTGGGTTTGCAGCAACTGCGTAAAAAGCTCGACCTGATGAACAGTGTAGAATATGTGGATTTTGCCAAACGGTATTATGTGAATACCGGCCAGGCCGCACCGGCTGAATTGACCAATTTTACCCCCACCATCAATACCGATTGGCAGGATGAAGTATTCCGTACAGCCCTGCTCCTCAATACCAGCCTCAGCGTTTCCGGTGGTACAGACCGCAGCCGGTATTATGTATCCGGTGGTTACACCGATCAGCAGGGTATTGTGTTGAACAGCGATTATAAACGCGGGTCAATCCGGGTAAACCTCGATAACAAGTTGAGCGACCATTTCAGCATTCAATCCCGCTTCACCGTATCGCGAGCGGTGCAGGATGGCTTTTCGCCGGCCGTAGGAGATAATACGCGCAACTTTGGTAAATCAGGCATTGGCTCTGTCCTTCGCTCCATTTCCACTGTAGGTATAAAAAATGCTGATGGTACCTATACCGATACCTCTCCCTTTGGATTTAATGGTATTGATGTAGAAAACCCGGTAGCCGTAGCCAAAGAAGTGTTGGACCGCAATACCACTACCCGCGTGCAGGGTGGGATAGACATCAGGTGGACGATCATCAAAGGGCTCACCAATACAATAAGGCTATCCGGCGATTATTACCATATCCGCCGCGACCTTTATTTTCCCCGCATACTGCCGCGCCTGGGTAATAATATCGGGTCGGCCGAACTGGGTCAATATGATAAAACATCGGGCCTCGTGGAAGACTTCCTCGAATACAGGCACCAATTCACACCCGATCTCAATATGGAAGCCATCGGTGGTGTTTCCTACCAGCATGACCGCTATGACCAGACCGATCTGGCCGCATCCGGTTTTGGCAGCGACGACCTGAAGAATTACAATTTTAGTTCTGCCAATACGGTCAGCAAGCCCGTCACTGATGTGAGTGAGAATACCATCTTGTCGGCTTTTGCCAGGGTGCGTTTCAATCTGAAAGAGAAATACCTGCTGTCGGCCAGTATACGGCGTGACGGAGCTTCTGTATTTGCAGAGAATAACAAGTACGGTGTGTTCCCTTCCGTATCCGCCGCCTGGCGCATCTCGGCCGAAAAGTTTATGGAGAGGTTTACCTGGATGTCCAACCTCAAGCTGAGGGCCAGTTGGGGACAAGCGGGCAATCCGGCCATTAAACCCTACCAGTCATTGCTGCTGGGTAAAGCAGTTAATACCGGTCAGGGCGCCGGATCGGGTCTTTCTGTAGGTGTAGCGCCTACCTTTCCCAATCCCAACCTGAAATGGGAAACCACTTCTCAAACCAATATCGGTCTCGACCTGGGTTTACTCAGCGACAGGTTCCGCTTTACATTCGATTATTACATCAAAAAGACCTCCGACCTGCTGGCACTTGTACAGTTACCGCCTTCTGCCGGTGTAAGCGCCGGTATAGGAACGGGGCCCGACCAGATCATCGACAATGTAGGCGAAGTAGAGAACAAAGGATGGGAGCTTTCCCTCGGGGCCAATATCGTCAATACAGACGATTGGACTTTCTCGCTGGATGTAAACTTCTCTCAGAACAAGAATAAAGTGACGAGAACAAAAGACAATAAAGATATTCCCACCATTGCCGGTGGCAATGATGCTTCTGGTTCCAATAGCATTATCCGCGTAGGCCAGCCGCTCTCGGCTTTCCTTGGACCTAAATTCCTGGGGCTTGATAAAGATGGCGTGCCCATGCATGAAAACCTCAACGGAGATAAGGATGCCAATGGCAGGGATATTATCAATGCCCTCGACAACCAGATACTGGGCAGTCCCTATCCCGATCTTTATTATGGCATTTCACCCACCGTACGTTTCAGGCAAATCACCTTCAGCATGATCTGGGCAGGCGTGAGTGGCGCTTTGATTAACAATGCTGCTTTGTTTGAGCTTACCAATCCCACCATCTCCAACCAGTTCAATAAGCTGAAAGTGGCCAATGAGTTTTATCCAAAACCCAGCCAGCTTGCGGGCAATGCCCACCTGCGTTCCTCGCGGTATATGGAGAAGGGGGATTTCTTTCGCATGCGCAATATCCGGCTCGATTATGCTTTCAAGCTGAAAAGCCGTGCCATCAAAACCCTGAATGTGTACCTCAGTGCGCAGAACCTGATCACCTTTACGGATTACTCGGGTTACGATCCTGAGGTCAATACATTCAGTGGCAATGACCGCCGGCAGGGTGTGGACCTGGGCGCTTATCCTTCTGCCAAGACCTATAACCTGGGATTCAGCATTGGTTTTTAATTATGAACTATTACCATAAATACTTTACAATATGAGACCGACTAATTTTTATGCTTTGCTCATCACCCTGGTGCTGGTGACCATAAGCCAGGCCGGTTGCGATAAAATGCTCGAAGAGAAACCGAAAGCCACGCTCGAGCTGGGACAGCTAACGCCGGATATATTGGATCAAACGCTGGTAGGTGTGTATGAGCCACTCACCAGGAGCCGTGGGCGGCTGTGGGAATCCACCGTAGGCCTGGGGCTTGAACTGATGGGTGAATATGCCGATGGCGGTCCTACCCAGGTGGCCTGGAGCAATTACAACAACATTATGAACAATCCCAATGCACTGGGACAACCCTGGACGACTTTGTATGAAGCCATCGGCCGGGCCAATTACCTCATCATAGCCCTGGATGCCAATACCACCCTGGCCACTGATCTAAAAGATAAAGCCTATGGTGAAGCCCGCTTTGTAAGGGCCATCTGTTATTTCTTTGCAGTAAGGGTATGGGGTAAAGTGCCGATGCGGCTGAAGCCGATCATTAACTCCAGTGATGTGGCCCTCGCCAAATCGGATATCCCCGTCATTTATAGCCAGATCATTGAAGACCTGAAATTTGCAGAAGGCGTATTGCCCAATAAAACCAGTGCGCCCGGACGTGCTACCAAAGGCGCCGCCAAAGTAGCGCTGGCCGATGTTTACCTCACACAGGGAGATAACCAGAAGGCGCGCGATAAGGCCAAAGAGGTGATCGATAATAAAGCAACTTATGGCTACAGCCTGGAGCCTTCTCTCGCCACCGTGTATTCGCCTACGCTGCCTACCAATATGGAAGATGTCTTTTCCCTCAAATTCTCGCAGTTTCTCGACCGCGGTTCCTTTATGGCATCCTATTGGGCCGATTCAAAAGCCAAGGCTGCAGGTTACTCAGTAAGCGGTAATAAGTTTGGCGGCATTATTTCCGTAGCGCCCCTGATCAAGAACTGGGATGTAAAAGACCTGCGCAGGCAATTCAGCCTTTACGATACCTATGTGATCAATGGAGCCACCGTAAAAGCAGAAATTGAACCCGATATCTACGACCTGCGCCTGGGCAAATACAAGGATCCCAATGCCCCCATTGATACCGGTAATGGAAATGACTTCTACCTCTATCGCTATGCTGATATACTGCTCATCTTTGCCGAAGCAGAGAATAAGCTCAATGGTCCGGTAGCAGCTTACGATGCCATCAATACCGTGAGAAGAAGGGCCTATGGCGTGAGCCTTGATAATCCGAGCGCCCTGGCCGATCTGCCTGCTGGTCTTTCCCAGGCGGCTTTCGATGATATGGTGTTCCGGGAAAGAGGGTATGAATTCATTGGAGAAGCCAAGCGCTGGTTTGATATGGTGCGTACAGGAAGGGCTGTACAATTGATCACAGAAGTACGTGGATTGATCAAACAAGCAGTACGCAAACCCTCACCTTCCAAACTCTTGTTTGCCCTGCCCGATGTGGAGTTGCAAAACAATCCGCTGGCGAACTAGTAAATGCTTTTATCGATAAAACGTGGAAACACCCGGTTGAGTTGATCATCCGGGTGTTCCTTTTTATGCCCAGACCACAGCCAACAGCTAAAAGCTAATACCTAACTGCTAGTACCTGTTTTTTCAATACATTTAGTATCCGGTTGTTTCACCTGTTAATGCTATATGTAATGAGATCACCTGCTATCCTTTTGCCGCTTTTCCTTTTGTTATTTGCTGTTGGTAGGGCGCAGCAGTTACCTGTGAATCCAGTGCTGCTGAAAGACCATTGGTCTGCCAGCTGGATCACCTGTCCCGGTGTTTCCCTGCGCAGCTATGGCATCTATCACTTCCGGAAGACCTTCACACTGACCGATCAGCCTGGTTCCTTTATCGTGCATGTATCGGCCGACAACCGCTACCGTCTCTTAGTAAATGGAAAGCCCGTATGTAATGGACCGGCCCGCGGTGATCTGTACAACTGGTATTTTGAAACCGTCGACCTGGCGCCCTGGCTCAAACCGGGAGCCAATACCATTGCTGCCCAGGTATGGAATATGGGAGAGGAGGCTGCTGTAGCACAGGTGTCTAATCAAACCGCTTTTGTATTGCAGGGCGATACCGAAAAAGAAAAAGGCATCAATACCGATGGCTCCTGGAAAGTGTGGGAGAACAAAGCCTATCATCCCTGCTCGATGGACAACGGCGCCCGCCTGCATACCTATATGGTGATAGGTCCGGGTGACAGTGTACAGGCTGCATTATTTCCCTGGCAATGGGAGCAACCCGCTTTCAACGACGCACAATGGCTGCCTGCCAGGAAACTGACCTCACCCGTAACCGTAGGGTTTGGTACCGATAATATGTGGACCCTGGCCCCCAGGAATATTCCCCTGATGGAAGAGAAATTACAGCGCATCAATACCATACGCCGGGCCACTGGCTTGCAGGTGCCGGATGCTTTTTTACAGGGTACCCAGGCCTTAGCCATTCCTGCCAATACCACCGTAAGTATATTGCTCGATCAAACCTTTAATACCGTCGCTTATCCGGAAATGATAGTCAGCAATGGTAAAGGGGCTGTTATCCGGCTCACGTATGCAGAAGCTTTATCCAATAAAAACGGGAAAGGCAACCGCAATGATATTGAAGGCAAGCAAATGGCCGGCAACTATGATGTGTTTGAAGCTGATGGGGGAGCCAAAAGATTGTTTCGTCCCCTGTGGTTGAGAACCTACCGGTACCTGCAACTGGATATTGCTACGCAAAATGAACCCCTCGTCATTGATGACCTCTATGGCATGTACACGGGTTATCCTTTCGAACAAAAAGCTGCTTTTACCAGCAACGACCCTTCCCTGCAGGATATCTGGAACGTGGGCTGGCGTACCGCCCGCCTATGCGCCGGTGAAACCTATTATGACTGTCCCTATTACGAGCAGTTGCAATACGAAGGCGACACCCGCATCCAGTCGCGTATATCCTTATACGTGACCGGAGAAGACCGGCGGATGCGCAACGCCCGGCGCGCTTTTTATTATTACCCTGTGCCCGACGGATTAACACACGGGAGGTATCCCAGCAACCGCTTGCAGGTAATACCGCCCTTCTCACTGTATTGGGTATCGATGTTGTATGATTACTTCATGCACCGCCCCGATGAGAAATTTGTAGAGCAGTTCCTTACAGGAGCAGAAGGCGTGTTGAACTGGTATGAACGTCATATTGATACTACCCGCCAGATGCTGGGGCCTATGAAGTGGTGGAACTTTACCGATTGGAACCACGCTTTTCCCAATGGCGTGCCCGACGGCGCCACCGATGGCAATTCCTCGGTGATCACTTTGCAATATGTATACACCTTACAACAGGCAGCCATCCTTTTCAGTCATTTTGATAAGCAGCCACAGGCTGCCAGGTACAGGAAGATAGCGGCCGGTTTAAGCAAGGGAACTTACCAGGCCTGTTACGATGCAGCGAAAGGCGTGATGGCCAATACCCCTGCCCGTAATACTTTTAGTCAGCATGCCAGCATCATGGGGGTATTGACCGGCGCCATCCCAGTTGCACAACAACAGCCAGTGATGCGAAAAGTATTGTATGATGCCTCCCTGAGCCAGGCAACCTTTTATTACCGTTTTTACCTCACCCTGGCCCTGAAGAAAGCAGGTATGGGACAACTTTATTACAGCCAGCTTACACCCTGGCGTGATATGCTGAAGAATGGTCTTACCACTTTTGCGGAGAATCCCGATCCCACCCGGTCCGACTGCCATGCCTGGAGCGCCAGCCCCAATTATGATTTCCTCGCTACCATATGTGGTATCACCCCGGCAGCACCCGGTTTCCGGAAAGTGCAGATAAAACCCCAGTTGGGCGAATTAAAGCAGGCCGGCGGTCGCATGCCGCATCCGGATGGAGAGATCGAGGTAAGGCTGGAAAGGAGAGGGGAGCAGGGCGTACAGGCTGCCATCACCTTGCCGCCGGGGTTGACGGGTACTTTCTTATGGAACAATACCACCCGACCCCTCAAAGCAGGCAAACAGGTCATTACGCTATAAGTTGCCGGCTGTAATCCGCCTGTTCAAATACTGTTAAAAGCGATGAAACTACAAATAGTACGATAAAATGCAGCCCTTGCTTTCATCGTACTATTCAGAAGTTGGTAGTTCTGTGAGCTATTGGGTTTATTCCTGTTGCTAATTTACATCGTCAAATTATTCATGTCACCTTACCGCGATAGCCATCATGCAACAGGACATAACAACCTCTACATCCTTGCCTTATACCAACGTGAAAGGTAGAACTGAAAAACAAGCGGACCCATCAACACCCGATTATGAATTAATGAATCTCTTTAACCTCCTCAAGGCAAGAGAACCTGAATTATTAAGAAAATTATTGAACTCCTGTGCCGCCCTGCTATTGAAAGATGAACAGGGTGCACCCGGATACCAGGCAGAGAAGGAACGTTTCCTGGTCAAAACAGGCCGGCACCTCACTTCGGTGCACATCAGCCAGGTAGCTTTCTTTTACTGTGAGAATAAAACTGTTTACCTGAAGACCAAGGACGACAGAAATCATATCCTTAAATCAAGCATCGAAGAAATAGAGAATACAGTATCTCCCCGCGATTTTTTCCGCATCAGCCGGCAAATGATCGTGAGCCGGCATTCCATTAAAAAGATCATCATCTGGTTCAATGGTACCCTGCGGGTAGACCTCATGCCGGGCGATCATGCCAATATTATTATAAGTAAGCTCAGGGCCCCTATGTTCAGGCAATGGCTGGGCGAATAAATGCCTGATGGGCACATCTAAATAAGTTTTGTAAGAGTTTTCTCATGTGCAAATATAATTTGCTGCGGAGGGCCATTCCTGGCCCTCCTAAGTCTATGGTGCCTGCCGCAATAAATTAGGGCAGGATGCGTTGGCCGCCCTGGTTCCAATATGTTTTAACAGCCAATTAAACCTTTTACACAATCTCCTGTCTGATTATAAAACCACCCTTTTATGAAAATGACTAGGACTATTCACGGATTGCTAATATGCCTTAGCATGAATGCTTTATCAATTGCAACGCAGGGCCAGGCAACATCCGATTCTACAGGCTTGCCTGGCGACAATTTCAGCCTGCAGGGAGCCCTTGAACTGTTTAAAAAGGCACCCTCTCCAGAAGAATTTGAAAAACTACTCAACACAGCAGAAAATAAGGTCAATAACCTCGATCTCAATGAAGATGGTCAAATTGATTATATACGCGTGATCAATAAGAAAGAAAACGACGTTCAGATATTTGTATTACAGGCCCTGGTATCTGATAAGGAAAGTCAGGATATTGCAGTAATAGAATTGGAGAAGACTGCGCAGGACAATGCCGTGGTGCAGATAGCTGGTGATGAAGATATTTTTGGTGAAGAAACCATTATAGAACCAGGCGATGAGGACAATGCATACAATGCTATGGGTTCTTCGCTGGCCAGAGGCCCCAATATGGAGCCTGTTGAATATGGTAATGATGCTGCTATTGTAGTGAATGTGTGGGCATGGCCTTGTGTACGGTTTGTATATGCGCCTTCTTACCGGTTGTGGACCTCCCCCTTTACCTGGGCTGCCCGTCCTGCCTGGTGGCGCCCCTGGAAACCACTGGCCTGGCAGGTGTATCGTCCCATGCGTTATCGTTACCGCCCTCATTATGTAGTAGTGCACACGCACCGGGTAACCTATGCTCCCCGTTTGTATCGCCCCATGCGTGTAACCTCCGTCACCGTGAGAACCCGTAACCATACAACTGTTACAAAGTATCGTACTACCCGTAACGTTGCAGTATCCCACAACAATAAACAGTACCAGGCCACCCGAAAAACGACTACTGTACAAGGTCCGCGTGGCAATAAAGTAAGCAGAACCAAAACCACCGTTCGCAAGAAAACCAGATAACCACTTAATATCGACTGCCATATTACCACCCTCGATGGGGCGTGGCTTACCTAACACGTACTTAAATCAACAACAATATGAGATCTCCTGTCTTGAAAATGCGCACAGCAACCACTTTTGTAGTGCTTACTGTATCAACAGTTTTACTTTTTTCTTCCTGCAAAAAAGACAAAGAAAATGATGAACAGATATCTGAAGAAGAGATGGCAGAAGCTGTAACCCAATCCGTGGTCCCTGCCAGCGGAGGACTTGTTGTTCAAACAGAGTCGGTGGCTACAACAAGTGCCTACACGAACTTAACCTGCGGACAGAGCAAGGATACCACCATTGCAGGCCAAAGCATCCCTGGCGCAGCAGTTACTTATCATTATTCATTTAGTTTCGGTCGTTCGCTTTCCTGCGCTCCGGCTAAGTGGCAGTTTAATTACACTGGTCACGTTGATTACGATGCGCCCCGTATGTCTTCTGATGATAACAGCACTGCGCAGTACACCGTAACAGGATTGGAGCCTGCCAGCAATGCCTGGGTACTCAATTCCAGTTATGTACGCAACGGAACACAGCAGTCTAAGATCCGTCTTAAGCGTTCGTTCAGCAGTGTTATTTCCATTACTTCTTCCAACATCACTGTAGATAAAGCGACCCGTAAGATCGTTTCAGGTACTGCAACCGTTGAGTTTGCCGGCAATGGTTCTGGTGGTTATTCTGTAAGCCGTGCCGCTACCCTCACTTTCCTGGGTAATAACAAGGCTACTCTGGCATTTAAAAACGGCAGTACTTTTACTATTCAGTGGTAGTGCCGGGACTGGCGTAACACCACACAATCCAATTGTTTACCTAAAAAGTATATAGCATGAAAAAGTTATTGGCCTCATTTTTCATTATGGGTATCGCAGCTTTCTCCACCTTACAGGCACAGGACGTAGAGAAAGGGGCTATGGCAAAACGCATGACCGATTCTATGACCATAAGGCTAAGCCTCACAGCGGAGCAGGTGCCTAAAGTACAGGCTATCAATGAAGATTTTGCTGCTAAGGCAGCTGCCATCAAAAGTGAAGGAGGCGACCGCCTCAGTAAAGGGAAAAAGATCAAAGCTGCAAACGGTGAGCGCGATAAGGCCCTGAAGGCCGTGTTGACCGACACACAATTCAGCGAATACAAGGCCAACAAGAAAGAAAGCAAGGCGGAGATGAAACAGCGGGTAAGAAATAGAAAGCAGGATTAGAAAGCACATTTAATCACAATATTGCCAGGCTAGGTATACCGGAGTTATCACCGGTATACCCGGCCTGATTTTATTATAGCTGTATCAGAAACAATAGAGGTCCATGATCTTTTTAATAAGCGCTACCCGTTCCCGTATAAAGCGGGTAGTAAAGAAATGCGTGGAGAAATCATCAAACTGATCATAATGGAAGCCCAGGTAAAAGACCCAAAAGCCCAGGTTGAGATAGGGGATGGCACGCACCTCTTCCGCTGATACCGGTCTTATTTCGCGGTATGCATCCAGAAATACCCCGAAGGCTCTTTCCGATTCCTCCCGGGTGCTTTTGCCCAGGATCACATCCAGGGCAAAATGCGTCCAATAAGTCATGAGGTCGTTGGCCAGGAAACCTTTGCCGGCAAAATCGAAATCAAAGAAGGTGACCTTGTTGTGCTCATCAATGTGAAAGTTCTTGGGCAGGAAATCAAAATGACAATAGCCCTCACTAAAGCTGCTCGTATCTAATCCATCCAACTTCTTAATGATGGCGGTGGCGGTATCCTGCAGATACTGGTATTCATCCGGCAGCTCATGAAAGGCCGGCGCCAAAGCAGCTATGGGCCCCAGCAGCGTGCTGTGGTGGTTATAACTTCTTCTTTCATGGCTGAGCTGTATGGTGGAAGTGATATTGTGCACCTGCGCCATTGCCCGGCCCGTATTGGCGATCTGCTCATCACTGATCACGCCTACCGGTTTTCCCGCGGCATAGCTAAACAATACCCCATAACGGGTGCCTTCCGCTGCCTCGAAAGATTGGATCTGCCGGCCATCCCGGTCCCTGATAGGGTAGGATACACTGGTTCCTCCTTCATGCAATGCATTCAGCAATTCCACTTCTCCTTTTATTTCTTCCAGCGAGCGGTGTGCATCCCGGTATACTTTGAAGATATACCGCGCTGTCTCACCTTCCAGTTTATACGTATCGCTCACGCCCCGCAGCAGGTACCGGCAGCTAAGTGGGGGGAACCCATACAGGCTTTCAATGGCTTTTCCCAATGCAGGGGCCGACAGGGTAGAGTACTGGGTGGGGAAAATAGCCATGGTTGTTTTTTTTGAGTGGGGCGCGAAGCTAAGGGATTCTGCTGACTATTTTGCTTTGAGCACCCGGTATTCCAATGGGGTCGAAAGTACCACAGAAGTGATCGTCTCCCCATATTCAACAAACCGGTTGATAACCTCTTCCAGGTGCGCAGGAGACTTTACTGCAATTCTTAACATCAAACAATAGTTTCCGGTTATTCGTTGACATTCCATCACCTCCTGCAATTTTTCAATGTGCTTTAAAAAGGTAGCCATTTTGCCCGAACTACTTGTAAATAATACAATGGCTTGTAAGGGAGAGCCTACCTTTGCATAGTCCAATGCCACCGTATACCGCTTGATCACCCCGGCATCTTCCAGCTTTTGTACCCGCTCGGCAACAGCTGGCGCCGATAAGCCTACTTTTCGTCCTATCTCCGCAAAAGGCAAGCGGGCATTCTCCTGCAGCACCGTAAGTATAGACCAGTTTAGTTTATCCAACTCCATAATCGAAGGTGTTTTGAGTAAAATAACATTTATTCAAAGGTAAACAATAGATTTTACCATTTATTCAAAGGCATTTGTGAAGCTTTCGTGATCTACCTTTGTATCAAGTTTAAGCCATTTAAAAACAAAAACCTATTCTTGTATGTCGACCATTGTATTGGAACGACCCGCGTCTTCCATTCCTGCAAGTACCAGTTTTCAGTCCGCCTCCATTCCATCCCGTCTCTTATCCATCGACTTTTTGAGGGGATTTATCATGGTCATTATGGCACTGGACCATGTAAGGGATTTTGTGCATTTTGATGCCTACCTGTATTATCCGCTCGATGAGACTAAAACTTCCGGCATTTTATACATCACTCGCTGGATCACCCATTTTTGTGCTCCCACCTTTATTTTGCTAGCAGGCACCTCAGCTTACCTGATGGGCCAACATAAGTCGAAAAAGCAATTGTCTTCCTTCCTGTTTACCCGCGGCTTGTGGTTATTGCTGGCAGAGATGACCTTCATCAGTTTTTCCTGGTCATTCAATGCCCAACTGGGGCTCTTTGGGGTCATTGCTGCTATTGGCGTATGTATGATGCTGTTGTCTTTACTGGTATGGTTACCCTATGTAGCCATCCTGGTGGTGGCATTGTCTGTTATCTTCCTGCATAATTTATTGAATAATGTGCATGTGGCCAATGATGCCAGCGATGCCCTCAGGCTTACCTGGGCTATAGTGCATGATCCCGGTTTATTCAAATGGGAAACTTATTCACTATTTGTAGGCTATTCAATTTTGCCCTGGGTGGGTGTGATGGCCGCAGGTTATAGTCTCGGTGCTTTGTTCAGCAAGGGATATGATCCTGCCCGGCGCAGGCGTGTATTGCGGTTTATTGGCATTGCTGCTATTCTTACTTTCCTGGTGCTGCGGTATTTTAATATTTATGGTAATCCTACCGGTTGGAAACCCGGTGCAGATGCTACTGCATCCGTGATGATCTTTTTCAATGTGCTCAAGTATCCGGCTTCTCTTCAATACCTGCTTATTACCCTGGGGCCTGTGCTCTTGCTATTGTCTGTACTGGATAAGGTAAGCCTGAAGCCTTCGAATCCGTTGGTGATCATCGGCAAAGTGCCTTTTTTCTATTATGTTATTCACCTGTTTGTGATCCACCTGGCAGCAGTAGTGATTGCCATGTCTACCGGACATCCATTTGGAGATATGGTTACGGATACATTTGTGACCGATTCGGCCAAACTGAAAGGTACTTACGGACTTTCCCTGTGGTGGGTATATACCATCTGGATACTACTGGTGTTGGCGCTTTACCCACTTTGTAAGTGGTATGCCGGCTATAAACAACAGCACAAAGACAAAAAGTGGTTAAGTTATTTGTGATCAATGCGACCGATACAGCAACAGGGTAATATTCGCAAATACCCGGTGAAGCCATATATAGGATAAGTGGTTGATATCGCAGATATTTAGTGGTATGAAAACAAAATTGCCATCCCTGTTGCTGCTATGCACCTCTTTGGCTGCTGTGACCGGTACCGCACAGCAGGCTCCTGGGCCCCTCGTAAAAGATTACGAGCAGGCTATGATATCGCCACCACCCGCAGCGCTGGCGCTCGATTCTTTTTATAAAAAATATGCCGATGCATTTGGTATCCCCATTGTTTCTTCGCCTAAAGTGCCTAATGCTGCACTGCTGATGGGGCGTGATATTGTGAATTATATGCTGGCCAAAAGGCCCGATATACGTGCCGAGCTGGTAAAGCGCAAAGCCCGTGTGCTGGTGATGGCGGAAACGGAAATGGAAACTGATCTGCCCGAACGCAGCAACTGGAAGAAGCCTGCGCGCGACGACAGGCGACTAACGCCTGGCGAAAGAGATAACTATGATAAGCCCGGCGGCATAGCCAGTATGAGCGACAGAGAATATTGGAACAAGCGGGCCCGTGGCATGGGAGGCACGGTTACTTCCTGTGCGGAAGAAAACCTGCTGGGATATCCCGGTACAAGGTATTACGGTGAGAATATATTGGTGCATGAGTTTAGTCACAATATCATGGGTGCTTTGCGCAATGCAGATTCTGCTTTGTTTGCAGAGATCCTGCCAGCTTATGAAGCAGCCAAAGCCAAAGGCCTGTACAAAGGTCAATATGCGATTAATACCGTGGCCGAATATTGGGCCGAAGGCACCCAGTGGTGGTTCTGGTCCAACTATGAGTTTTATGATGGCGATACCCGGGTGCAAACACCGGATGACCTCAAAGCCTACGACCCCACCTTATACAGTATTCTTGAACGCGTGTATCCCGGTCACCACAATCCCGCCGATGTGTATTATGGCCTTAATGTAAGACCGGCCCGGCGCAAGTAGATCGATAATCTTATTTTCTATAGAACCTGCATTTATAAAAAAGAGCACCCCGTTATTAATGCGGGATGCTCTTTTTTATAGTCTGATTGTTGCTTATCAGTCTGTCCTCATTATTCCTTCTCCTTAATCCACACAGCCGATGCAGCTACCCGGTCCATACGCGCTTGTGGCGGCTCGTTGGGACGGGTTGGTTGCGTCTGTTGTCCTGCTGCTGGTAATGGGGTAGTAGGTATCCTGTTTAGCCTGGCATAGTTAGGGATGGCTATCAGCGGCGAGCCATCACTCCAGGTGCCTTTGATCGTCATTACACCATTCAGGAATTCTGGTTTCCATTCCATTGTCAATGGGCCTTTACTGATCACTTTATTGATATCTCCACCATTATCGGCCTGCTCCACATTATAGATCATGGGGCCATAGCGCAGGGCTACACGGCCTCTGTCGGCTTCAATCTTTTCATCAGCCGTTACCTTCTGTATTTCCATAGGTAATACCACATTGATCTTGTCGCCTGTTTTCCAGGCACGGCGGATGGCCACATAACCATTTACTATTTTAATGGGTACTGCTTTACCGTTTACCTGCAGCGATTTCAATCCGCTTACCTGTGGCAAAGGTTTGTACAGCTCACTGGTAGTACGGTTAGGCACCCGTACATATACCGTAAACGTTTTGGATACTTTAGGGTTTACTGTGATAGCAATATCACCCTTCCAGGGATAATCTGTTTTCTGTACCATCTCTACATCTGTGCCCACTACACGTTCTACCTTGATGGTGCTGCCCACATACATGTTTACGTAGATACCATCATCACCGGTAACATAAGTCCAGGTAGGGATCATCAGCAGTGTACGTGGAATATTACCTACGCAGCAAGGGCACACATGCCAGGCATAGCGGCCTTGTGCAGAAGAAAGCGCATTCGTATAATAGAAGTTCTTTCCTTCCAGGTCAATAGATCCCAGCAGCGCGTTGTACATCGTTTCTTCATACAGGTCGGCATACTTGGCATCGTGATAAGCCAGGTTCATCTTGTATTGGAAGAAGATAAGGCCGGCGCTGGAGCAGGATTCACAATACGCATTGTTGCGCAGCGAATAATTGCCGCCAAAACCTTCGGAGGTCTCACCACTGCCAATACCACCCGTGAGGTAATACTTTTTGTTGATCATATTATTCCAAAGAGACATGACCGCGCTCTGGTAATCTACATCACCTGTTTCTGCAGCCACATCGGCCATGGCAGAATAGTTATAAGTGGCGCGTACAGCATGACCTACTGCTTCATATTGCTGTTGTACCGGCACATGGCTTTGATCGTACTCACTGCCATCCTTGCGGTTGTCCAGCAGGAACTTGGCCAGGTTCACATAGCTGTCGCCATGACTGCCCTTGCCTTCCATGTCATTTACAAAACGGCCAAAGCGAACCAGCGCCTGTTCCATTTCCTGGTGACCATCGTACCAGGCATTTTTACCAGGGCCAATATTAGCTACCCAGCAATCAGCCAGTCTCTTCGCAGCATCGTACAATCTTTTATCTTTTCCTTCTGTGAGCGTATAGTGGTTAATAGCGCTTTCTATGAAATAGCCAGCTACATATCCTTCATGATCGCCACGGTTGCGGGGATTCCACCTTGTTTTCCAGCGGGCTGTATCACGCAGCGTATAAGCTGTGTGCAGATAGCCATCAGGCTCCTGGGCCGCCAGGATAATGGGTATCCATTCGTTCAGCTTCTTTTTCATTTTCTCCTGTGCAGCAATGATAGCAGCATCGCCTTGCGGATCCACCATCAGCGCAATACACATCGATTCTACTGTCTGATGTACCCAGGCATTCGAAAATACATAGCCTTTATGCCGGGCATGTGGCTCGCCCTTGATGGCTTTGGCTGCTTCAATGAAATTATCAAGGCCGCCTTCGCCGGTAGTAAGATCTGTACGCTCATTCTGATCAATACAGAAAGGTATCCAGTTTACGATCATGGCTTTCGCACGGTCGCTCCACAGTTTGCTGTCGATCTTATACCTTTTAGTGTACACTACATCCAGTCGTTTTTCATTCGGCGGCTGGTGTACTTTTACTTTCAGTGTGGAGGCTACGGTATTTTTGCCTTCCGTGGCGCTAAGCTTCAACTCATAATTGCCGGGCTTAGTAAATTGCGCAGTAGCATTCTTATCGCTGGTATTACTGAAGCTAACATTGCCGGGGCCGGATACTTTGGTCCAGGATACGCTGCCTACAGGTGTAACGGACTTAATAGTTGCCGCCAGGTAGGTTTTACCGCCGATCATTACATCACGGTCCATACCGGCCACTACCAGTGGGGCAGGTGAGGGGGAGTTCTCGGTCTTATATACCGCCCATTCTACCAGTGTGGCGGAAGCCCTGTCGGCAGAGTCCAGCGCCAATCTCAGCTTTGTGGTCTTTATTTCATCAAATGTGGTAGCATTGTATTGGTTATTGGCCAGGCCAAAACCAGTCGCATTTTTTACCGGCACAAAGTTGCTGCCATCCCAGTATTCCAGGCGGTAGGCCATGGGCAGGCGGATGCCACTGTTGTAGTCCCACCAGTACACCGCGATCTCTTTGGTGCTCACCGGCTGTGCCCATTCATACTGCACCCAGTATTGAGAGCGGGGAGGTTGTGGTCGATTGCCTCCGCCACCGCCACGCTGGTTGCCGCGCGGGGTAGGAGTAAGGCCATCATTCAGGGCATCGAGAGAACCGCCGAACCGGTTGATGGCAGTAGGGGTGGCAACAATGGCCAGATTAGGACGCGCATTGGGCGACTTCTCCTGGCCGATGGCTGGTGCAGCCATCATAGCAAGCATTGCTGTAATAGCACCGTTACGTACAGAACGTTTAATTTGCATGTTTCAATTTAATTAATATTAACCATGGGGTCACTATTCAAATTTAAACAGGTACAAACGATTGAAATACGCATATATTAACCAATGCAGGGTGTTTATTAACCTTATGCCCAAACCAGCCCCATTATGATTTCAATTACAAGTGTAAAAATGACAAATATGATGCTGGGGGCGGTTAATGAGTAATTGCCAGCATTTTCATAGGTCTTATAAAAAGAGCCATTCCATCGGCCTTTTTGGCCTGGGGCAGGGGCGGAAAATAACCGGCTTTAAGGTGGAGCAAAATGGTACCCAAGAATGGTAAAAGATCGAATAGCTGGCAGGCTCAGAAAAGGTAACTTTCAAATATCATACTTCGTTTGTATCTTGTTGGTTGCATAACCCTAACCATGCCAACCTACGTCAAAACCAGTCAGGATCACCAATATAGTATTTTTCTGTTATTGGTGGTTTCCTTGATTTCCACCGGTGTATTTGCCCAACCGGTAATCAATTCGATATCGCCTTCAGTTGCACCAGTGGGTGCAGATGTTACGATTACAGGCAATCAATTCAGTCCTGTTGCTGCCAATAACCAGGTCTATTTTGGCGCTGTGCGGGCTACCGTTTCCGCCGCAAATGCCAGCACCCTTAGTGTTAAAGTACCTGTGGGCGCCACCTATCAACCGGTTTCTGTAACGGTAAATGGATTGACGGCCTACTCCCCGCAATCTTTCAAAACGACCTGGTCGCCTACGGCCGACTTCGGCCTTACCAGTTTAGAAAACCAACCAAACACGCCAACCGGATCTTATTGCAAGGATATTGCAGTGATGGATTTCGACGGTGATGGATTACCCGATCTGGTCACCGGGAATAGTTTCCTGACAGCGGGATTGTCTTCTGTATCGATACTCCGGAATACAAGTTCGGGCAACAATATATCTTTTGCACCCAAACTGGATATCACTACGGGAGGACTTTCCGGTGCGGTTGCTGTCGCCGATATCGATGGCGATGGAAAACCTGATATTATATCCGGATCAGTGACAGATGAAAACATTTCTGTGTATCGCAATACAAGCACCCCAGGTACCCTCTCCTTCGCCCCAAAAGTTAATTTTCCGGGAGGCGATGGTCCCGATAGAATGTCAGTGGCCGATTTCGATGGCGATGGCAGGCCCGATCTGGCAGTGGTGCATGTCTTTTCCAATGCAGTTACCATGTTAAGAAATACCAGCTCAACAGGCGCCATATCTTTCGCTGCTAAAATAGATATCGCCACCGGCCTGGTACCGATCAGTGTGGCAAGCGGCGATATCGATGGAGATGGAAAAGCCGATCTGGCCGTGATCAGCGAGGTTGGTAAAAAGCTCGCGGTGTTCCGTAATACCAGCACGTCAGGTAATATCTCCTTCGCCGCATTCAATGAATTTCCCGGAACCTTTTCTCCGGATGCTATAGCAATCGGCGACATTGATGGCGATAACAAGCTGGATATTGCCGTATCTGATAATCAGTCGACAGTCTTTTCAGTGTACCGGAATACCAGTAGCATCGGTTCGGTCTCATTTGCCACCAGAAATGATTTCCTGTCGGAGCCCGGCAGGTCCATTACGTTAGGTGAAATGAATGGCGATGGCAAGCCGGATCTGATAGTAGCAGGTCTCAACGCAAGCATCCATCAAAACAATAGCAGCACCGGCAATATCTCGTTCGGGGCAAGTGTGAAACCCTTTTATGAGCCCGATCTCTTTGGCCTGGCGGTGGTTGACCTTAATGGGGATGGAAAGAACGACTTTGTAGGTTCAATGCTTTCGCATAGTTCTTTGCTCATACGACGCAACAGGAGCAATGAACCTTATATTGATAACTTTACACCAGCAATTGCCGGTGAAGGAGCAGAAGTAACCATCAGCGGTAAAAACCTGTCGGGTACTACATCCGTTAAGTTTGGCGGTGTGGCTGCTACCTCTTATACCGTAGTGAATGCTACAACCATAAAAGCTATCGTTGGAAAAGCGATTTCAGGAGATGTTGAAGTTGTCAATCCACAGGGGTCTTATACACGCCCCGGATTCACCTTTACCGGACCTCCCATTATCCAGTCTTTCACGCCGGTTAACGCTGAATTGAATACCGAGATCGTTATCACCGGTATCAATTTTTATGGTGTAACGGCGGTTTCCTTCGGTGGGGTACCTGCAAAATATTTCACTGTCGTATCAGCCTCCAGCATCAAGGCAACAGTAGATGCCGGGGCCTCCGGCGATGTAAAAGTCGTTAATCCATGGGGTGAACATAGTTTGCCAGGATTTGGAATGCTGCCAACTATTTATTCTTTTTCACCGGTTATGGCCGCGCCAGGCGCTACGATAACCATCTCCGGTAATAACCTGAATTCGGTGACCAGCGTACGCTTTGGCGGTATACCTGCTGCTTCTTTTGTGAAGGTATCCGGCAATTCGATTACGGCAGTGGTGGCTGCCGGCGCTTCCGGAAGCGTCAGCGTTGCCAATGTGCACGGCACGGTTTCAAAAGACGGCTTTATCTTCATCGATCCGCCCGTCATTACTTCTTTTACACCCGAAAAAGCCGGTAACAATACCCTCGTCACCATTAGCGGTAATTATTTCACCAATGCCTCCCAGGTTTGGTTTGGTGATTATCAGGCTGCTTCATTCACTGTACAATCACCCACAACGATTACGGCAAGGGTAGGGGCCGCTACTTCTGGTTCCATCAAAGTAGTTACACCAGGTGGAACAGCCGAGAAGGCAGGCTTTATCTTCGTACCGGCGCCTTCCATTACTTCCTATACACCCAATATCATTGGGCCCGGTGTGAAGGTAACCATCACCGGTACCAATTTGGACAATACGACAGGGGTATTGTTTGGCGAAACACCCGCCGCATCTTTTACAACGATCAATGCCACCACCATTGAGGCGATCGTAGCAAACGGCAATGCCGGACGCATCACCGTCAACACACTCGGCGGGTCGTCAAGCACCAACAATTCACTGACTTTTACAACCTATCCACTGATTAATAGTTTCTCACCTGCTGCTGGCAATGTGGGAACAACTGTCACCATCTATGGTGCTAACTTCAGCGCCACTGCTGGTAACAATACCGTGTATTTTGGCAGCATCAAAGCAGTGATCTCATCTGCTTCTGCGAATAAGTTGGTGGTAACCGTGCCGGCAGGCGCCATCACTCAACCCATTGCTGTGCACAGTGGCGGCCTCAGTTTTAAAACAGAGCAGGCCTTCCGTGTTACATTTACCGGCGGCGGGGCCTTTACCCCGGAATCCTTTGCTGGGAGGGTTGATTTCTCTACCGGGATCCAACCATATAAACTGGTTGCCGGTGATATCGACGGCGATGGCCGTGTTGATCTCGTTGTAGCCAACCGCGGATCACATTCTCTTTCGATCTACAGAAATACCAGCACCGGTGGTAATCTGTCGTTTGCCGAAAAGGTCGATTACCAGGCAGGTGTACAACCCTGGGGTATTGACCTGGGCGACCTCGATGGTGATGGCAAATTGGATATCGCTGCCGTCGACTATGGTGGAGATGGTAATGGAAGGCTCATGCATATCTTCAGAAACACCAGTACACCTGGTACGATTGGATTTGAAACACCCATCATTTTGCCCACACTCACAGGACCCTATAATATTGAAATTCATGATATGAGTCTGGACGGGAAACCCGATCTCGTCATTTCCAATAATACTACCAAGACCTTCAGTACTTATGAAAATCAAAGCACGAGTGGTCAGATAAAGTTTGGGCAAAGATTTGATGTCTATCTTCCGCCCGGTCACCCTGAAATGTATTACATAGGACAGTTTACCGAATTCGGCATCTGGGATATGAACAATGACAATATTCCCGACGTGGCAGCAGGCAATACAGGTACTGACCTCATGATCTTCTATGGTAAATGGCCCTGGGCCCGACTGGAAGCCAAAGCCCTTAACTGGCATACTTTCTCCGACGGTTACCGCGACCTGCTGGCGGGTGATTTCAACAACGATGGCCGCACAGATATCATTACCACCCATAAGTGGGGAACCAATACGCCTGGTGGATGGCATATGGCCGATCATATTTACTTTGCCCGCGCCAATGCCGCAGCAGGCGATCTGGATGGCGATGGTAAACTCGATTATATAAAACCCGTTGAAGAAAGCAATACAGTGGTGGTACATAAAAATAACAGCGGCGATGCGGGCGATATATACCTGCTCGATGGCGTTGGTTATGCAACAGGTAAGAAGCCTGGCGCTGTATGTATTGCAGATTTCAACCAGGATGGCAAACCTGATATCGCCGTTACCAACTTTGAAAATAACACCGTATCGATCCTGCTCAATACAAATGGTGCTGCACCCGCTGCAGTAATCAATTCATTTGCACCCGTGAGTGCACCGCAGGGCACAGAGGTCGTAATTAATGGTAAAGGTTTCACCGGTGTTACCCAGGTGTATTTCGGCGATAAACCAGCAAGCACCTTTACTGTGGTCTCTTCCACTCAGATCAAAGCCACAGTAGGCGCGGGCGCTACCGGTAATCTACGGGTAGTAACCAATACGCGCGACCTCTCATTGGGCTGGTTTGAATTTATTCCTGCTCCGCCAACCATTACCTCATTTACGCCGGCCATGGCCATCGATTGGGCTACTGTTACCATCACAGGAACCAATTTTATAGATGTGAAGAGCGTTAAGCTTGGGGCAATGCCGGCTTATACTTTTACTGTCAATTCTCCCACCAGCATCACGGCCACCATCTATGGCGGAGCAACAGGCAATGTAATCGTTACCACGGCAGGTGGAGCAGCTACTGCCACCGGAACATTTACTTATATAAATCCGCCCAATATCTATGCTATGACACCGAACAGAGCCGCTTCGCTCGATACTGTTATACTCAAAGGAAACTTCCTCACTGGCGTTAAGTCAGTGACATTTGGAAACATGCCTGCCGAATCATTCGTTATACGCAACGCGGAAGAAATTGCTGCCGTAGTAGGAGCCGGAGCAGATGGCACAGTGAAGGTCAGCGGCGACCATGGTATAGACACCCTGCAATATTTTACTTACCTCACAACACCCGTGCTTAAATCGTTTACGCCAGACAATGGACCGGTAGGAACTGTAGTTACTATTAGTGGTTTTAACCTGCAAAATGTTTCCGCAGTGAAATTTGGTGGAGTTGCTGCTGTTTCTTTCACCCTGGTAGATGATAAAACGATCAAAGCGACAGTGCCTGAAGGAGGAAGCGGCGCAGTCAGTATCATTACGCCCCTGGGCACTATTTCAAAACCGGGCTTCCAGGTAACCGTGGTTACCGGTATCGGTGATCCTGTAACAGGAGAAGAGGGTATTGGTCTCTATCCCAATCCGGCCACTACACAGGAAGTAACTATCAAGCACCCGGCTTCGGTTCCGGCTGCATTTATCCGGTTGGTAGACTTTAATGGAAAGGTCATAAAAACAATTGCCTGCCAAAGGCAGGCAACGCAAACCATTATATCCATTGGGCAATTGGCCCGGGGAGTATACAATGTCATCTGGAACAACGGAAAGAAAGAGTTATCGAAGACCCTACTGGTGCCTTAAGGCGCCCTTAGGCCACTTCCATATCTTCTTCTGCCATCAGTTTGAATACAGCGCCATCCATGTTTTCGTTGATCTGCAACTGGCACGAAAGGCGGCTGTTGGACTCCGCATCCGGAAGGGTATCCAGCATATCCAGTTCGGCATCACTATGCGCCCCCAGGTTGTCCTGGCCTTCCAACACCTGCACATGGCAGGTGCCACACATCGCCATGCCACCACAAGTGGCCAGCACATTGTATTCATTGGCCTTAAGGATCTCCATCAGGTTTAGCCCCATGTCTTCAGGCACTTCCAGCAGTCTTTCTTCTCCTGCCTTGTTGAGTACGGTAATATTGATCATCTTGTTCCTTTCTTTTAAAATGCGTTTACCCCATTTACCGTGGTGTATTTAAAGCTCAATCGCTGGTTTGGATACACGTGCTTGAAAGCGCTATGCGCCATCAACGCCGATTCATGGAATCCGCAAAGGATCAGCTTTAATTTGCCAGGGTAAGTATTGATATCTCCAATAGCATAAATGCCTTCAATATTGGTAGAATAGTCGACCGTGTTAACACTGATGGCCGATTTTTCAATCTGAAGTCCCCAATCCGCAATAGGTCCCAGCTTGGGACTAAGGCCAAACAACGGGATCAGGTAATCCGTAGCCATGGCAGTTACAGTTTTGTCACTGCCTTCGATCAGCACTTCATTCAGTTTGCCATTGCCATTGATCTTTACAATATTTGATTTCAGTACCAGGTTGATCTTACCTGTTTCCGCCAGGTGAAATACCTTTTCGGCTGAATCCGGTGCACCCCGGAATGTATCACTCCGGTGAACCAGCGTTACCGATTTGGCTACATTGGATAAGAAGATCGTCCAGTCAAGGGCAGAGTCGCCACCCCCGGCCAGTACAATATCCTTGTCCCTGAACAGTTCGGGGTCTTTCACCATATAGGTGACGCCCTTGCCTTCAAAAGCTTCCAATTGCTCGATCGCAGGTTTGCGGGGCTCAAAACAGCCCAGTCCGCCGGCGATGGTAATTACCTTGCAATGGATCCTGGTATCATCAGAAGTAGTAACAATAAAAGATTTGTCTTCCTGCCTTTCGATACTTTCCACCCTTTCGCCCAGGCTGAAAGTAGGGTTGAAGGGAGCGATCTGTTTCTTCAGGTTATCTACCAGTTCCTGTGCCTTGATCTCCGGTGCCCCGGGAATATCATAGATGGGTTTATAAGGGTAAATTTCTGAAAGTTGACCCCCTACCTGGGGTAATGCATCCACCAGGTGGCAACGCATCTTCAACAAACCAGCTTCAAAAACAGCAAATAAACCTACCGGACCGGCGCCAATAATACAGATATCAGTTGTAATCATTATATATAATACTCATTAATGTAAGGAAAAGAGAGTTGTTTACCCTTTTCACAGGTGCAAGCATTCGTAGGAAGGTGTAATAATGGTCGATTTTTACAGGTTGCAAAATTACGACGCAGATAGCTCATTATCAACCGTATTAGGAAAACAAGTTTACGCAATCAGAAAAAATACGCCGAAAAGGGCATTTCCTGCTGCAGTATTAACAAAGACGGGGAATGATAGTTCGCTGGTTGCCAGTAAGTTTAGTTAAAAATGGTCCTATCTGCAAAAGACAAAAAGCTTTAGGTCTTTCAACCCAAAGCCTTTGTTAAATATATTATCGAACCAAAACTCGTTCCGATTCGCGGAATCGGCTCTCAAATCAAAGCTTGTATTTCAAGACGCTCAGCTTTCTTATTGAAACATGATCGTGATCTGCTTCACCTGTCCATCATAATCGATGGTAGAGGTTCCCTTTTGAGAACAACGCGTAGGCCAGGATGATTTGTTGGGAAACAGGTCCCAGTTTAGCTTCACCGCCGAATTGCTGGTCGTATAATCCCAGTAGGTATTGGAAGAGCTGTTGCTGGGGCCATAATTGCTTACAAAGTTTTGATAACTCTGGAATGTGCCATCGGCTTTGTAAAGTTCTGCATTCAATGTTCCATTAAACGCGGTGCCCTGCCCCCAGCTGGAATTACTGGCGCAATCGCCCGTAGGTTTATAGACACGCACTTTAAAAGTACCTCGTTTGGGTATCGTACTTCCTCCGCCGCTTCCGCTGCCACTACCGCTGCCAGACCCGCTCCCGCCATTGCAGGGAAAAGTTGTACTCTTCACATATTGCGTGGCATTGTTGGTATTAACTGCCTGCTCAGGAACACCCACCAACAGGGTGTTGTTACTGAACTTCAGGGGAAATTTAATAGTATTGCCTTGTATCACAAAGGTCATCGATGGCTCGGAGGCATTATAAGTGCCCGTTGTCACTACGCCATTGGCGCAGGACTTGGCCACTGTACCGGAGAAACTGATATAAGCTGTAGCCTGGCCATCATTACGTTGCCAGTAATTGCCCGTGGTGCTGCCACCGCCGCTGCCGCTACCACTGCCATTATCGTCCTCTTCTTCGTCCATATCTTTCGTACAGGCGTTGAGCGATAACAATAAGCTGCAAAAAAAGAACGCTTTGAGAAGGCAAAGCGCTGTAGAGGTTGTCTTCATTTAAAGGGTATTTAGGCCCTCAAAATAGGGACAACTGTTAGCGGGTAAAATACCCCCAAAGGGGGCTTTTTAAGAGTAATGATATAGGGGAAATCGATATGTGAAAAGGTGTTCCCTACAAATAAAAGATTCATTCCCGGCGAAAAAATCAGTACATTAATGATGCTAAACAGACCCCAACCACCTAAACGCCTCAACCATGTACTTCCAGATAGCCATGCTATGTGCTTGCTTAGGGATTCTCGTTGCTATTATTCCAAAGATCGATGTTTGGGTTGTTAAGTATAGACTGGCAGCCACAGCACTTTGGCTTTCCCTGCTGATAGGCGTCTGCCGTTTGCTGGCTATTTGGGCCACTGCCGAGACCGTCCTTACTAAAAATGCCTTGATGTTTGTCTATAACTGGGGTAAAGCGGCCCTGTTTTTCCTGGTGGCCTGGCTTACTGTTTTATTGATCCGGTCAGTAACAAAAGATACCAATTTGTCTGCCCCTTTCAGGAGAATGGCTGCGAGGATCATTAAAACCACCATATGGGCCGCCACCATAATGTGTATTTCCTTCTTTTGTATGGTCACCATCGGTAAGTCGAGGAACCTAAAGGAAATGGAAGAATTCTTCGTACAGTCGGGCTATCCGGCTTCCCTCAATTATGTGATCATCATGGTGGAGTGCTTTTTTTCTATTGGCTTGCTATTCCATGCCAGATTAAGAACGGGATTGCCATCTGCCATCGTACTCCTGCTCGTGATGTTGGGAGCAATTTTTACACATACCAGGAATGGCGATCCGCTGGCGGCATCTTATGATGCCTTCTCTCAACTATTGACCCTGTGTTTTTTGATTGCCCTATACCTGGTCGAAAAGAAATACAGGAAATCCACAGTCTGATAATAATAGAGGAGCTTAGTCGTTTTGCTTTCTTACGTATTTGGTCAGTATCACAATTAGCTGGCCTTCTATTTTACCTTCAATTTGTTCTGTATTTTCTGGTACCAGCCGGATATTCTTTACTACCGTACCCATTTTGGCATTAAGGGTAGAACCTTTCACATCCAGTGATTTGATCAGCACTATTGTATCGCCTGTTTGCAGCACATTGCCATTGCTGTCTTTGTGCAAGTCCACAGTCGCATCATTTTCATGATCGCCCGTAGCTTTTGCCCATGCCAGGGTAGGTTCATCAAAATACATCATTTCCAGGCTGTCCAAAGCCCAGCTTTCCTGCCTTAGCCGGTTCAGCATCCGCCAGGCCATTACCTGCACACCTTGTACTTCGCTCCACATAGATTCACTCAGGCACTTCCAGTGACTGCTGTCCAGTTCCTCTTTTTTGTCTATTTGCGCCTGGCATTTAGGGCAGATCAATATTACCTGGTCAAGGCTATTGCTGATGGAAGGAGGTACTTCGTATGCTTTCAATGCACCTGTTGCCCCACATAGTTCACATTTGCCCCCACTTCTTTGCTGCAGAATATCGTCCTGTTTCATATTTTATTAAAATGGGGGCGAAGGTAAGGTTTTTCAATTCTCTGATAATTGTTTCAGCATTCTTTTCCCGTCTTCATTATTTGGATTCAGTGAAATTGATTTCTGGTACATCAGGATCGCTGCTGCCTTTTTACCTGCATCTTTCAATAATTGCCCATAGCTGTCATAGGTATTAAAACTATCCGGAAATACCAGTGTGGCTACTTTAAAGGTTTCCAGCGCCAGGGCCTTATGGCCATCAAAATTCGATTTATAGAACAGGTCATAGCCCAGTTCATTCATTTCCCATTCGCTTAAATAATATTGGCTCGTGTCTGCTTTGCAGGCATTGAAATGCGCGATGGCTTCATCAATCCCATATTTTACCAATTGCGTTCCGTACAAGCTCACCAGCGATTTTTCGTTTCTTAACTCAATTGGTTTTTCTCCATTCAAAAGTGCCAGGGATGACGCGATGATCCTGCCAAACTCACTGTTGGGCGCATTGTCAAAAATGATGATCGTTTGTTTCTTCACCAGGTTCCTGCAATAAAAGGTTGCCAGACCAAATTTAAACCCACCATGACCCACAGATCGGCCATACTTCGGTTGGTCAAAAATTTCCCAGCCCAATCCATAACTCATTTTCCCCTCCCCATGCATAGTATCCATGTAAGGACTATAAAATATAGCACCATTATTCAATTTCATAGGAGTAATGGCTTCTTCGATCGTGCCCTGCTTCAGTAGTTTGCCACTAAAATAGGCCTTGTCAAAGAGCAGCAGGTCTTTCGTGGTGGTGATGATATTGCTTTGCCCCGTCAGTCCGCCGCAATTATAATGCGTGTACTTGTATTGGCGTACAGAATCAACCGATACAAAGGTCGCATCATAAAAGGGGTGCTTTTTGATATGCATGGTTGCTTCCGGTGGCGCTGCCTGGCCGCTAATAGCATAATTCTCCTTTGAATAGGTTTCACGCATGCCTGCTGGCTGAAATAGATATTTCCTGAGGTAATCCCGGAAGGCAAGTCCGGATACTTTTTCCACCACCATGGCCAGAAGGCTATATTCCGTATTGCAGTACTGAAACTTTTCACCCGGTTTAAAATACAAGCCCCGCTTCCAGTTTTTTAGTTCAGGAATAATGTTTTGATTCGTAATTACTGTATCGGGATATTTCCTGATAAGGTCCTCAAACAATTCGAGATCAGCAATGCCAGATGTATGCGTGAGCAGTTGTCTGATCGTTATATCCGGATAAGGAAAATCTGGCAGCCTTGTTATGACGGCATCTTCCAGAGATAATTTGCCTTTTTCCTTCAGCTGCAGGATTGCCGTGGCTGTAAATATCTTGGAAACAGAGGCCAGATTATAGCGGGTTTCTGCAGTATTGGATTGTTGTGCCGGTATATCAGCATATCCGAAGGATCGTTGGTAAACCTGGGTACCCTGATTGGCCAGCAGGATATTGCCATTGAGCTGTTTTAGTTCCTGTACCTCGTTAAAATAATGATCAATACCAGCCTGGTCCGATTGTGAGAAGCTTTGTTGGGAATAAAACTGGATTGCCAATAACAGAACGAATGATCGTAATAGGGCCGTGCTCATAAATGAATGGGTTATTTCCGGCCAAATTAGCGTTGGTAGCCCAGGGCAGGCAAACCGATCTACAAACGAAGGTTCCATATCGACAAACCTGCCAGATAACTACTGCGGCTCGATCATCTTTACTACCTGCTTTACCCAATCAGATTGGTTGTTCAATATATGATCTGGCGTCACTCCGTGGTTTTCATATGCCAGGTATTGCGCATTATCATGCATATCCGTCATTACTGTACCATATTGACCGCTGGGCAGTTTAGCCATGCCGCCATAGTTTACGCCATAGCTAATGGTGCCCATGGTGGTTTGCCCATAAGTGCTGATAGTGGTAAGATTTTTCAACTGGAGCGTAAATATTTCGCCCTGGCTCATGGTCGCATTGTTCATCAGCAGGTAGGCCTTGCCTTTGCTAGCATATTTTTTGATCAGTGCAAAGAACTTGTAGGACACCTTAGCGGCCCCGCCGGTATTGTTCCTCACATCAATGATTAGATGGGGTGCCGTCAATGAATCCTTTATCCTGTCATAAAAAGCCTGCGATACCTTCATGTCATTGGTCCTGGCCGAAAAGTTGCCCAGGCGCATATATTGAATGACGGGGCTAATCCTGCTGAATTGAAAAGCCGGTTCCCTGACCGGGATATTGCTATAGTCCGTTTCGTTCCGGATCTTCTTATACACGGTTTCTGTTACTGAAGCATAGAACGTAGAATTGATCAGTGAATGGTTCCTGAATTTTTCATTGCTGTAAAAAATAAGGTTCTTCTGCAGAGGATGGCCATACACAGCCCGGTAGCAATGCGGTGCATATTCATAAAGCTGCATCGCTATTTGCCCTTTCTCCCATTGCGGCAGGGTAGTGTGCAATACAACCCCTGTTAAGGTTCCCTTGTCAGCCCTGTACACACCCACTGTAAGCAAGCTGTCATAATAATAAATGCCTTCCACCGAATCCGTGGCTTTGCGGGCAAGCACTTGTTGTAAGGAATCCCCGTTGATGGTTGTAGCCGGATAGTTGTTGAAGAAAGCGCTTTGCCGGTATTGCTTCACTGCCTCAGCACGCGTGTATTCCGGCGCTTCCAATATGTTGAGCGGATATTGAACAAAGCCCAAATGATTGTCACGCAGGGGCAAAAATAACTTCACCAGCTTATAGTAGTTGTCAAAGCCATTGTCAGTGTGTAGCGTATCCCATCGCAAGGATTGGTATAAGGCCTCATAGGCGGGCTCTTTATCTCCCTTTATCTGGTCCTTGTAGGAGGGTGTCTTTTTCAACAGGCCATACAAAGCATCCAGGTCGGCCTGGTAGATGTTTGTCTGGCATTGGGCAGCGAGGTTCAGGCTACAGATCAGGAGGATAAAGAAGATGTGGCGCATAGTAAAATGGTAAATCGGTTAAGAATGGTTACCAATATTAGCATGTACGCGAGGGGAGGGGCTATCCGATCTGCCAACGGTCTAAAATCGTCTTCCAATCCGGGCTTACCAGGTTTTCCAAACCAGCTATTTTTTCAACAGCCCGTCCTTTACCAGTTGGGCAACCAGTTTTTTGGGATAATCACGTACAAAATTGTCGATGCTGCCAGGGTTCACCGTTTCCGATTGGGCACTCCAGATCAGTTTTTCGGTGGAAGCATCATAGAGGTTCGTTTCCATGAAATAGGTTTTGTCAGTCGTATAATAGCCGGCGTCCCACATATTAGGATACCAGTAATTGGTATAACTGTAAAACCCGCCATACCACCGGTAGTAAGGGTAGGGCGCATAATACCGGTTATTGCCGGGCACATAGCGCGTTTCGCTTTCCTTATTGATAAGTGATACCGTGAGGATGGCATCTACGCCCGCTTGTTTGATCTTATCCAGCATTTCTTCCCTTGGGGGAAGTTTGTCATAAAAAGAGGGGGAGAAGAATGCGGTACTTTTTACCGCCTTGATATTGCGTGCCGCGGCCTCTGCTGCCAATGCGTTTTCCAGCTTGGTACGCACTTCCATATTACGGCTGAGGGAAGCTAAGAAAACACTGGCGTTTTCTTTGGCATGCCCCTTTACCTCAGGGTCGATCCAGGAGCCCGTTATCCGGGTATTGGACCCACAAGCAAATAAAAGCGATAACAGTAGTAACAGTAATCCCTGGTTAAAGTAATGTTTCAGCTGCATAATGTTTGAGTTTGAATGTTTAAACAGCTTAGAGTGCCCGGGGTAATGGCTTGCTATATAAGATAGAACAAATATACATAATCAAGATGTATGCCCCCCATCTTCCTTATTATTATCCTTGAACCACCCGGCTTCCGGACGTTTCGACTTCCCTACACCTTCGGCAAAACTATTTTTCCCTCCATTCCGTATATATTATGCACCTGATTTACTCATCGCTTTTGAAAGGATCACCTACATATACTGAGCAGGAACTGGTTAGTTTACTGAAACAGCGCGCACAGACGGCTTTCAGTTACTTATATGATAATTATTCAGCTACTCTTAATGGCGTTATCTTCGGTATCCTGCAGGATGGAGAGGTCTCCGGCGACGTGTTGCAGGAAGTTTTTGTGAAGGTCTGGCGCCAAATAGAACACTACGATCCGGCCAAAGGCAGGCTCTTCACCTGGATGTACAACATTGCACGTACTACCGCCATTGATACCTTACGCAGCAGGGATTGGAAAAACAGCAAGCGCAACAATTCATTAACCGAAGAATATACTTTATTACGGGATAGCGCCCCGTATCCCGGTGAGGAGCTGGGCTTGCGTAAGATCATTCAACATTTAAAAGAAGATTACAAAGTACTCGTAGAGTTGTCCTATTTTCAGGGTTATACCCAGGAAGAAATAGCAGGAATGCTGAACATTCCCCTGGGGACTGTAAAAACGAGGATCAGGGCAGCAATACTTCAATTAAGACAACAGGTTAAATTGTAAAGTGGATATACAGGCATACATACAAAGTGGAGTTATTGAAAGCTATGTGCTTGGCATAGCCAATGACGATGAAGTGGCCGAACTGCAGCGGCTGCGCCTGGAACATCCTGCAATAGCCGCTGCCATCGCACAGGCTGAAGAATGGCTGCGCAATACCTCTCCTCAATTTGCTGTACCTGTAGCAGACAGTACAAAAGAACAATTAATGGCCGCCCTGCAGCAAGAGTTTGTGGCCCCTGCGCCTGCTATCATAGCAACTTCCATTCCACCGGCACGCACTGTGCGCATGGGTACCCGCTACCTGGCCGCGGCTTCCCTCGTCCTGTTCATGGGTAGCGCAGCTGTTAATGTTTACCTCTATAAGAAATACACCAAAGCCAACAAAGAATACCTGGCCCTCCAGGATGAGCGCAATAACCTTCTGGCCAACAACAAGGTGTACCAAACCCGCCTTACAGATCTGCACAATAATATGCAGCTCATGGCGGCGCCCGGAATGTTGAAAGTTTCTATGCCCGGTATTGCAGGCAAGGAAAACAACCTGGCTACGGTGTATTGGGATACCCACAGCAAAAACGTTTACCTCATTGCCAGCAACCTGCCCCCTGCACCTGCGGGCAAGCAATACCAGCTATGGGCTTTGGTGGATGGTAAGCCCGTAGATGCGGGTATGCTCGATAACTGCGACGGGCTTTGCCAGCTCAAGCCTGTGCAGCAGGCCCAGGCATTTGCCATCACACTCGAAAAAGCTGGCGGCAGTGCCCTGCCCGATCTTACACAGCTTTATGTAATGGGAAAAGTGCAATCATAAATAAGATTACTGGTGCGCATGCCACCAGTTCAGCTGTATAAGCTGCCTCAATAGGCGGCTTTTTTTTGTGCCTTCTTATAGCAGCAAAATAACAGAGCGCTTAAAACCTTTCGAAAGCACACATCGTATATATAATGACACTCGCACAAAAAGAGCATAACGGAAATGCCAATACTTAATGGCTGAAATGAACAGCGATCACGATCGTGGTTTATTTGAATACGGAAACATTAATTTTTAAATACTAAATCATCACACAAATGAAAAGGACAATGAACCTGATGGCAATTTGCTTGCCCTTACTCATGGCATCTAAAGGCCAGTTGCAGGCCGCTAGTGCCCGATAAACATACGGTTACGATAGTAGCCGATTGGACAAAGTCAGCTACCGGCACCTGGGCCGGTATGAAAGACGGGGTTACTTATTGGTACAAGCTCGATAAAAAAGCAGGCTTGTGGTGGAGCACCGATGGTAAAAAATGGGCGGAGGTAAAAGATGGGGCCTGGGCCGATAAGGAGGGCAAGTGGCTTAAGATCCACGACAAGAAACTGGTATGGAGTACCGATGGCAAAGCATGGTCGGAAGTGCCTGAATGGAAATGGGAAGGCTCCGATGGCAAGTGGTATAAGTTTGACAGCCACTGGACGCTCTGGGTGAATGGATAGTACGTTGTAGCCTCCAGTAGCGTATAGCCCGTTGAACTTTGTTCAATGGGCTTTTTTTTATATTTTGTTTTTTGTATCTTTAAACTATCCTCCCCCATTATACAGCCCTCGTCGGGCATACCTCCTTTAGCCCTGAATAATATTTCATCTAAATACTTAGGCTATGAAATACATATTTACTATTGTCATCTTCTTATTGGGAAGCCTGGCATCCGGGCAAACAAAAACAATCCTGATCAATAACGTAGAGATCTTTAATGGGAAAGATGAAAAAACAACCATCGGAAATGTATTGATTGAAGGCAACCTGATCAAGACTATTTCTACCAGCCCCATTCCCACCAATCGAAGCACCAATACACAGATCATTGATGGGAAGGGAAAGTTTTTAATGCCCGGACTGATCGACGCGCATGCGCATTTGATGATGGAATCTATTCCTATGCAGGTGGCGTTGGTATCAGATATTGGGTATATTAACCTCGTAGCTGCAGATGCTGCCGGAAAGCAATTATTACGCGGGTTCACTGCTGTACGAGATATGGGGGGAGCTCCATTTAGCCTAAAGAAAGCAATAGAACAGGGATTATTTAAGGGACCGCGCATTTATCCAAGCGGTGCTGCTATTTCTCAAACCGGTGGCCATGGTGATTTCGGGATGCCTACAGATGTACCCAAGCAGATAGGTGCGCCACTTGGTTACATGGAAAAAAACGGTATGACCATGATTGCCGACGGCGCAGACCAGGTTTTAATGAGAACAAGAGAGCAATTGCGCCTGGGTGCTACGCAAATAAAGCTGATGGCGGGTGGAGGCGTAACCTCCAATTATGATCCGTTGGATGTATCCCAGTTTACCGAGGCAGAAATTAAAGCTGCAGTGGATGGCGCAAGCAATTGGGGCACTTATGTAACTGTACATGCTTACACACCAAAAGCCATAACCACAGCCGTAAATGCCGGCGTAAAATGTATAGAACATGGCCAGCTGATGGATGACGCTACTGCAAAATTGCTTGGCCAAAAAGGCATATGGCTTTCTCTGCAGCCATTTTTAGATGATGAGGATGCAAATCCTCAACCCGAAGGTTCTGAAAACAGGAAAAAGCAATTGCAAATGACCCAGGGCACCGACATTGCCTACGCACTCGCTAAAAAATACAAATTGAAAACTGCCTGGGGTACCGATTGCCTTTTTGATCCAAAACTGGCTACAAGACAAGGAGCCCAGCTTGCCAAGCTCACCCGGTGGTATACACCCTATGAGATCTTAAAAATGGCTACCTCGGCCAATGCAGAATTGCTGGCTTTATGCGGTCTGCGAAATCCATATCCGGCCGGCAAACTCGGCGTCATTGAACAGGGTGCATATGCCGACCTGCTCCTGGTAGATGGCAGCCCGCTGAAGAATATCAAATTGATTGAAGACCCCGGAAAAAACTTTCTCATCATTATGAAAGATGGGATTATTTATAAAAATATTGTTCAATAGTAACTCCCTTTTATCCTTCCTTATTGCCTTCAGTAGTTGGGCGCCAATTGATTTTATTTTCTTTATCCATGTCTTATGAATGGCTAACCCTGGATCATTCCGTACACTTTGCGATACATATTCTTAAGGTAGGTCCTCGCTCCAGTATTTCATGAAATCCTTTTTATCAAGAGTAGGCATTTCGTCTGTTGATGCTATAATTTCTTCGGCAATAAGTGTTTTCCAAAAAGATCGACACAATGTCGTGCAGGTTACATCTACATCCGGGAATCGGCTGTAAAAGACAGGGCTTGAATAGAAACTCTTGCCAACTTGGAGGAAGTATTTTTCAAACACAGCCTGATCCATGCCAATGCCATTGTCAGTAACAATTAATGTGTCCTCGGTTAATTCAATCGTAATCTGGGGAATAAATTGTTCTGCCTTGGTTTTATATATTTCTTCTCTTACTTTGATAGCATCTGTTGCATTTTGCAACAATTCCCTAAGTGCAAATACTGGACTTTTATAGAGCCTTTCACCCATTAGTAATTCCATTACTCGTTGATGGTCGATTTCAAACTTAAGGTCATTATAAATATAGGAGCCGTCAGATTTGATCCTGTCGTCGGGTATTATATTGTGAAGTTCCAGCCTATATTTCTGCGAGATTTTATCTGCGTAGTTTTTTAATAGTTCTATTGATTCTTTTCTCTCAACTTCTATCCAGTAAATGAATTCTTTTAGTGCGCGTTCAACTTCGGGGCTGGAGCATTTTGCTTCAAAAAGTACATCGGTAGGTGTGATGTATCGGCCAATCACCGACCGGTGCTTTTTCCATTCTAAAATGCTAACTGGGTCTTTAGGATTTACAAATTCATAGATCACTTTGGGTGTCCTTTCCGCATCTAGGTCAAGTATGTCTGCAAGTCTTAATATTATTGACAGGTATTGGACGTTGATGATGTTTTCTCCAATCAGTGTGTGTCTAGGCCATCTGTCCAGGTCTTTTAAGGATTTTACAGGTTCTGCATGCTGTCACAAATTGCAATCAGGTGTTTCCAAAAGGGAATGTCTTTGAATGACAATTCCAGTTTTTTGCAAGATAAATACTCAGATATGTAGTCAGCGGATCTTCGTACGTGGTTTCTACGTAAATACTCTGTGAATACTTGGTCTTCTATAAATGTTGCCGATCTGTGATCATTTGAGTTTTTGTAATTTTCGTAGGCGTTGTACTTGTCTATGTCTGATTTGAATAATATGGCGTAATCCGGAGAGTTTTTGATAATTTCCTCTTTTTCGTTCCGATCACAAGTCATTCCAATATCATGCAAAAAAGCACTTAATATTAAAAGCGTTAGTTCCAGGCTATTCAAATTTTTTAATGTAGGCGCAGGAATCATTTCTCCCATGATTTTAACTACTTTCATGCTATGACTAGCATCATGTAGCGTGTATTCGGGCATGTTTTCTGGAATTCTTGCAAGGAGTGGGCTTACATGGCCAACAATGTCATATACTTTAGTTGATAGCAGCGAACCCTTCTTTTCCTGTTTTTCTCTCTTTTCAAGCGTAGTGTAAAGCAATGTCTCCTTTAGTCTTAGTAAAGTGTCTTCACTCATAATAGCATTCCAGTTTGTGGCAATAATTGTAATGAAATAGTTCAAACCTGGAGTAATCATAGGATAGAGTAAGTCTATCACTTTATTGACTAGACTAACTAGTAAAAGTGAAATATAGTAACAATTTATAAATTGTCAAAATGAAGCCTTAAGGGATGTGTAAGCTAATTCGTGTATTGTCTACATAAAGTAGAGGTGTCCTTTTTCAAGAGGTTGGTAATAACCCAAGAGGCCATCTCCCGTTTTTGCAAACCTAGGAGATAGCCTCTTGTTTTATACGCCTGCTACCACTATCAACCGGAAATACAATACTACGATGAATATATCCTCCTGATTATCTTTAGTAGATCGGCGCCAATGGATGATATTGTTTTCTCTATCCTTGTCTTATGATATTCGTTTTTAAGTTTTAAAATTAAGTTGAATGGACCGGATTATCGGTTTATGCTGTTGCCAATAACCAACTCCCAAAACTTGGTCATTATCTCCCGGCCCCGAAGGCCCTCAGCAATGTGCTGGCGGCTGGCGTTCACCAGCACCTCCATCAAACCCACAAGAGACAACAACCAGTGGCAATAGCCCTCAGCAGAGATCATGACCAACAGCCACCAATAACCCATAACAGCTAATACTAACAGCCGAAAGCTCGTAGCTCACCGCTCGCAGCTTGTATTCCTAAGTGTTGCACAACACTTCTTCTTCATCAACTGTGCTTAGAGGCCTCGTCCACACAATCGATCTGTTCAAAACAAACATACAATTTACAGATACCCGTTTCCAAATTTTTTATTGGATATTTTTAAGCACTATATACATAACGAAATGAAAAACAATTCATTAATTGTTGTGATGTACAAAAGATTCCACAATGGTCATTTTTTATATTTGGATTTGGCATCTTGTATGTTATATGTTTGCCGGAACCGAACAGACATCTGACAGAGTTTATCCCGCTACGCGGGATTTAGCTTAGATACGCACCCCCTGCAAAACCTATCAGGGTCTACCCCGCTCCGTGGGGTCTAAAGAAGTGTCTTATTCATCAACAGTAACGAAAGTTCAAATCATACCTTATCGAGACCTTTTCGGGACCTTATCGAGACCTTTTCGGGACCTTATCGAGACCTTATCGAGACTTTATCGAGACCCATAGATCAGGCAGCTCCGTACATTATACTACCCAGACACTACCTTAATAGTAGCTCTGTATCCCCCCAAAAAAATAAACCACCCCGAAGGATGGTTTATACCCATTGTGTAACAAGGTCTCTCACGGGACATTGAACTGTGATAAGGATTGGTTAATGGTACATAACAAGGTAAATAACCGGTGGTCTATGTTACTGGTTTCGACAATTGGCAGGTTAGGCAAAATCCTTGTCAAATAATTGAATGATCTTGCTGCAGGGAACATCGAATAATAAGCTGATCGCTTTAATGTCCTTATACTTCAGGTCCTCAGGGCGCGCGATAATATCGTCAATGCGACTGGTGTTTTTCCTTAGTGACCGTGCAAGTATTGATTTAGGTAAGGTGTCAAATATTTGTTCAAATGCTGTAATGCTCCTGGTATTGATAAGGTCCCTCACAGTCTTGAAGCGTACATCCGTATGCATTATCGAAAATAAATTAAGTAAGCCATTTTCTCTTTTACAGGATGTACTTTCTCGAATACGAATTGTACATAGTTGGATACAAAATGGAGCAGGCAGAATACCGATTGTCTTTTTCCAGTACAGATTGTATTCAACGTCCACAGAACGTCCCGTAATCTTCTGCAATACAAGTCCTCATTTCTGTAATTACAAGTTGTACTACGGTCAGAACGACCGCTCACTTTAATGATACGCGCAACATACTTTCTTCGTGATAGTGCGACTGCAGGCTTGCTAAATCCTTTAGTAATTTTACATCGTCACCACATTGATGCTATAGCTTGTATCTCCCCGTTCATTTGTCGCATCAATGCCTGATACGCCAATTCCAATTACATAACATTTTGAATGAACAGGCCCGGGCCTGTACCGGCATCGCTTTGCCCATAGGGCAACAACAAATACCCATGTACCTGAATTGTAAAACATATTACAGCTTCAAATACGGCACCTTCAGCACCGAAGGCCTCGTAAAGGAAGCAGTAGAACAAGGGGTAGCTGCACTCGCTTTGACCAATATCAACTGCACCGCCGATGCCTGGCCCTTTGTAAAGCATTGCCACAAGGCCGGCATCAAACCCATACTCGGTGCCGAGATCCGCAATGGTAATTCCTTATTGTATATACTCATTGCCGCCAACAACAAAGGCTTTGAATGGATCAACGCTTTTATGTCAGGCTTTCTCAAATCCCATAAACCCTTCCCATCACCAACCGACACTACAGCTTTCTTCGATCAAAGCGCCGACGGCTATATCATTTATCCACTTGGCGCAAGATCGCCCGATACCTTATTGAGAAATGAATTCATAGGCGTACAGTCTACCGAGGTCAACAAACTGTACAATATGCCGCCCCAATACCGCGATAAACTCATCATCCGTCAGCCCGTAACCTTTCAAACGCCCGACCACCACGATGTGCACCGACTGCTGAGGGCTATGGACCACAATGTCATTGAATCGAAGTTGCCGTTGGATGCCGTATGTGCACCGCATGAATACTTCGTGCCGCAGAAACACCTGCTGCAGGCTTTCCAGGCATACCCGCAAATTATAACCAATACCCTGCGCCTTATAGATACCTGTTCTATAGAACTTGATTTCAATACACATAAAAACAAACAATACTTCACCATCAGCAAAGAAGATGATTCGATATTGCTGCGGAAGTTGGCCATTGACGGGCTGCAGCAACGTTATGGCCACAACACCGCAGCTACTGAGCGCATCCACAAAGAACTCAAGGTCATCAACGACCTCGGCTTTACCGCTTACTTCCTCATTACCTGGGATATCATCCGCTATGCTAAAAGCCGGGGTTTCTATCACGTAGGGAGAGGCAGTGGCGCCAACAGCATAGTGGCCTACTGCCTCAAAATTACCGATGTCGATCCCCTCGAACTCAACCTCTACTTCGAGCGATTCCTCAATCCCGAACGAACCTCACCGCCCGATTTCGACATCGACTTCTCCTGGCTCGAGCGCGATGAGATCATGGATTACATCGTCAAGCGCTATGGCGAAAAACAGGTAGCCCTCATGGGCGCCTACGTCACCTTCAAACAAAGGGCCGTGGTACGCGAGCTCGCCAAAGTATTTGGCCTGCCCGAACAGGAGATAGAAGGGCTTTCTAAATTGCCCTTCGTTACCCCTGTTTCTTTTGCAGCCTGGAAGAAACTGAGTACACGCCCCACCGCCCTCGACGATTACCACAAAGGCATCGCCTGGTACCAAACGAGCAGCCGGCCCATCAACTACCAGGCCATCATCGCAAGGCTGGGCCAAAAATACCAGCTCACTACTGAGGAAGTGGCCGCACTTGCTCAGTCGCCCATCAGTCGCGGTATTGTGGACGATGTTATCTGGAAAATACTGTACTATAGTCCCTTCATCCACAATTTTCCCAGTCACCTCAGTTTGCATGTGGGCGGCATGCTCATCAGCGAAAAACCTATCCATGCCTATACCGCTACCTTCTTTCCGCCCAAAGGCATTGCCACTACGCAAATTGATATGCACATAGCCGAAGACATTGGCCTCGACAAGCTCGATGTGCTCAGTCAGCGCGGTCTGGGTCATATCAAAGAAACTGTGCGATTGGTGCAGGAAAACCAGGATATCCGCATACACATCGATGAAGTGGAGAAGTTCAAAAAAGATCCCCGTGTAAAAGCCCAGCTGCAACAGGTAAATACTGTTGGCTGCTTCTATATAGAAAGCCCGGCTATGCGCCAACTGCTTAGCAAGCTCCGGTGCGATAACTATCCCGTGCTGGTAGTGGCCAGCTCCATCATTCGCCCCGGTGTGGCCAGCAGTGGAATGATGCGCCAATACATTTCCCGCTACCTCGATCCGCAAACTACCGAATACCTGCACCCCGTGATGGAAGAGATACTCAGCGAAACATTCGGTGTCATGGTATTCCAGGAAGATGTAATGAAAGTAGGCCATTACTTTGGTGGTCTCAATATGGCAGCAGCCGATTCCCTGCGCCGGGCCATGAGTGGCAAATCACGCGGTACCGATCATTTTGCCGCACTCAAAGAAGAGTTCTACAGCAACTGTACTGCCAAAGGATATACCGAAGAGTTGACCTCCGAAGTATGGCGGCAAATGGAATCCTTTGCTGGTTATTCCTTTTGCAAAGCTCATTCCGCCAGCTATGCGGTTGAAAGCTTCCAGGACCTCTACCTCAAAACCTATTATCCCATCGAGTTCATGGTAGGCGTCATCAACAACTTTGGCGGATTCTACAGTACAGAGATCTACTTCATCGAGCTGCGCAAGGCGGGCGGCATACCCCACCTGCCTTGTGTCAATTCCAGCAGTTACAATACCACCATTAAAGGCAAAGACGTATACACCGGTTTTGTATTCCTCACCAGCCTCGAAAAATATACCGCACAGACCCTCATTAAAGAAAGAGAACGCAACGGTCCATACCTCCACCTGCAGGATTTTGTGGAGCGAACAGCCATTGATCCCGAGCAAATGAACATACTCATTTCAATAGGCGCCTTCCGTTTTACGGGCAAATCAAAGAAGCAACTCCTGTGGGAAGCCAACTTCCTCCAAAAACGCCAGGCCACACCCGTAGCCAGTCACGCCATGTTCAAGGAAAAGCCCATGGCCTTTAAACTGCCCGACCTGGCCGATCATCCCGTCGATGATATGTATGATGAAATGGAGATCATGGGTTTTCCTTTCAGAGATCCATTCGAACTCATGAAAGAACAAACCATTCAACGACAGTTCTCCAAAGAGTTACCGCAGCACCTGGGCAGGCAGGTAAGTATGGTGCTCTATTTTGTAGATTATAAAGTACTCTCCACCGTCAACGGTTCCATCATGGCTTTCGGCGCCTTCCTCGATGAACAAATGGACTGGGTCGATACCGTTCATTTTCCCGTTTCTTTCCAGCGATACCCATTAAAAGGGAAAGGCTTTTACCGCATCAGTGGAAAAGTGGTGGAAGATTTCGGATTTCACAGCGTGGAAGTATCCGTCATGGATAAAATAGGTTACAAAGAACGAACCTATGCAAACCTTTAATCAATATGCTCCCTGGCTCACAAAGACATATTGCCCACTTTGACCTCGATACATTTTATGTTTCCGTAGAATGCCTGCAGGACGACCGCCTCAAAGGCAAGCCCGTCATCATTGGCGGCAGTAGCGATAGGGGAGTAGTGGCCTCCTGTAGTTATGAAGCCCGCAGGTTCGGTATCCATGCTGCCATGCCCATGAAACTGGCCCGGCGTCTCTGCCCGCAGGCCATCATTCGCCAGGGCGATATGGAATTATACAGCAAATATTCCCGTCTCGTTACCGATGTGATTGCCGATACCGTACCCTTATTTGAAAAAGCATCTATTGATGAGTTTTATGTCGACCTCACTGGCATGGAAAAATATTTTGGTAGTCAGCTTTTCACTGCCAACCTCAAAAAGAAAGTCGTTAAAGAAAGCGGGCTGCCAATCTCCTGGGCATTGGCAGGCAATAAGCTCATCAGTAAAGTGGCTACCAACGAAGGAAAACCCAATGCCGAAATGTGTGTGGCCTGGGGACAGGAGAAAAGTTTCCTCGCGCCGCTGAGTGTTGCCAAAATGCCCGGGGTAGGAAAGGAGACGGCTTTCCTGCTCCTGAAGATGGGCGTGGAAACCATTAAAGTGCTAAGTGAAATCCCCGTGGAAATGCTGTCCAACCTGGTGGGCAAAAATGGCGTATCCCTCTGGCACCATGCCCAGGGAATGGACGAAACACCTGTAGTTCCTTACCACGAACAAAAGTCCATCTCCACCGAAACCACTTTTCAGCAGGATACCATTGATCTTGATCTCCTGCATGCCCAACTCATACGCATGACGGAGAAAATAGCTTTTCAGCTGCGCGAAGAAAATAAGTTGACAGGTTGCGTCACCGTCAAGCTGCGCTATTCCAATTTCGATACGGTAACCCGGCAAAAGACCATTGCTTTTACTGCAGCCGATCATAAGCTCATTAAAGTAGTGCGGGAATTGTTTGATGCCTTGTATGAACGCCGTATGATGGTGAGATTAATTGGCATCCGCTTCACCCACCTGGTGCCGGGCAATGACCAGATCAATATGTTTGAAGATACCGAACACATGGTGCAGTTATACCAGGCCATCGACAGCATCAAACATCAGTATGGTGAGCGCTTCGTAGGCCGCGCCCGCGGCATAAGACCGAATCCCTAAACCGCATCCTCCAGCGCCGGCAGGTCTTCATACACAAATGGCTCGGCCGGCTCCAGTGCTTCCCGGAAATCTTTGGCAATAGGATAGGCTTCCATTTCACCAGCGGGATATTGGTACCGGGCCAATTCCGTGATCCTCTCTTCTGTAAGATCACCCAGCAGCCATTCAAAGGCAAGGTTCTCTGGCAATATGGTGGGCATTCTTTTCTTACTGTTGTGTACCTGCTCCATCAGTCCATTGGCGGCTGTAGTAATAATGGCAAAGGTTTCTACATGCTCACCCGTGCTTTGATCTGTCCAGGGCTGCCATACGCCCGCCATAAAAAAATAGGGTTTTTCCTTAACGCCAATATGATAGGGATACTTAACCGCGGTCTTCACTGGCTTACCCGATTTCTTACTCACCGGAAACAGGTGCCGCCATTCATAAAAACCTGTTGATAGCACCAGGCACCGGCGTGTGAGCGCTGCCTGCCGGTAGATCTTCCGGGGCAATAGCAATTCTTCCGAAACGGCATTCAGCGTTGTAATAGGCGGGTGGAATTGGCCGCTTTCATCTTTATAGCCAAACCGCATCTTGCCCACCGACTCACGGGTTTTCTGGTAAGCCGGAATAAAGCCCCATTCCATTTGCACCAGGTCAAAATCATTGGAGCCCTCAGTCTTTTTCAATACCGGGTGATTGGAATAGTTAAAGCCTACATGCAGCGGATTACTGAGGAAATCATAATTGGCGATCAGCTTTTCCAGTTGCTTCAGCCTGATATATTCAATGCGGGTTACCCGTACGCCATTGTAATAACACATATCAATTCGTTTTTTTGAAGTGAGCTTCGATCAGTTTACCAATAGCCTGCGCCAATACCTGTTTCCCTTCGGGTACGGAGGTCCAGAATACCTGCCCCCCGGCGCTGGTAGCCGTGGTGATCACCAGCGGTTTGCCATCCTGCATCGGTATCAGGAACATTGGCCTGCCTGAAATCGATAATTCACGCACCGGCACCATTGTATCATTGAAGATAATCTCAAATACATCCTCCGAAGCTCCCATACTGTACTTTTTTAGTGATGAAAAGCAGGGATAAAGATACGTAATACTAAATAAATTAGTAGTAAAAAGCTGGCATTATCTGTTCCTTTCTGGTAAAGGGTTAAACCTTTGGCGCTTAAACAGGTCTTAAAAAATAATAATACGGGTTCTTTCCCGTTTAGATGCTCATTAGCCAGGTGTAAAGTCCATGGAATTAACCCGCTATTTATGAAAAAATTGATCATTTGTTTCCTGTTGATTACTGCCTCCCTTGCTTTATTGGATTCCTGCGGCAAAAAGGACGACAATACCCCGGAAGAAAAAGTATACCGGGTAGAAGGCGCCATCACGGTTGATGGGCGGGAAAGAACCTTCCTGTTAAACCTGCCCCCGGCTTACTATACCGGTTCAGGTTTTTCTTTGGTCATTGCCATGCATGGCGGTGGTGGTTCTGCTACGCAGTTTGAAACCTCCACCCGGCTAACGCAGAAAGCCAGTGCCGAAAACTTTATTGTCGTATATCCCGAGGGAGTAAAAAGCACTGGTCCTTTGGGAGCCCGTACCTGGAATGCCGGGACCTGCTGCGAATTTGCCGTTGCCAACAACATCAATGATGTAAAATTTATCACCCAGCTCATTGATAAACTGGTAGCAGAGTATAAGATCAACCCCAAAAAGGTATATGCCACCGGGCATAGCAATGGGGGAATGATGTCGTATCGGTTGGCTTGTGAGTTATCGAATAAGATTGCAGCTATTGCGCCCAATGCCAGCACCATGGTGGTTACCCAACCTTGCAATCCAGCCCGGGCGGTTCCCATCCTGCACATGCATTCAGTATTGGATGAGCATATTCCTTACAATGGTGGTACCGGCAATGGTATTTCCGGTGTGTATGCGCCGCCCTTGGATTCTGTATTGAATGTGTGGTCGTCCAAAAATGCCTGTGCCACCCAAGCGCAGGTGGTGGTCAACAACAGCAGTTATAAATTTACCCAGTGGACCAATTGCAGCAGCAGTACGCTTATTAATTACTATTTGACGAAGGATGGAGGTCATGCGTGGCCAGGTGGCTTGCCCGGTAGCCTCAATGGCGATACGCCTTCCAAAGCGATCAACGCCAACGACCTGCTGTGGGAATTCTTTAAACAATACCAATTGCCATAACTACCTAACTTCTAAACACTGAATTGTATTTATCTCTATAATCAACCGGCGTCATGCCTGTCACTTTCTTAAATACATCCCGGAAGGTTTGTGTGTCTGAATAGCCTACTGCCAGCATCACTTCTGTAATAGAGCGTCTGCCTGCTTCCAGTTGCTTTTTGGCGGCTTCAATTTTCACCCGTTGAATATATTCTGCTACCGTGAGAAAAGTAGCTTTCTTAAACCGCCTTTCAAAGGTACGGCGCGTTACATTGGATCGTTCCGCCAGGTAATCTACTGTTAATTTATCCTCATAATGTACCTCTATATATTCCTGCGCCTCTTTGATCACTTCATCCTCATGGTCCTTAAGCCCACTAAATATTACAAACGGCGTTTGTTGATGCCTGTCCAGGTCAATTACAAAATACTTGGCCGTATGAATGGCTATCTGCCGGTCTGTAAATTTTTCTACCAGGTACAACAGCAGGTTCCAGTAAGCATTGTTGCCACCGCTGGAATACACCCCTTGCTGGGCGGTCATCACTTTTTCTTCTACCAGCGTTACCGATGGATAAAAATGCCTGAACTCATTGGCATATAACCAGTGTGTGGTGCATTGCTTGCCTTTCAGTATGCCGGAAAATGCCATTAGGAAAGCCCCCACGCAAAGGCTCGCCACTTCTGCACCTTTCTTGTATTGTTCCGCAATCCAGGGCGCATAGTCGATATTCTTATACGAAGAGCTTACCATATCGCCTGTCATAGAGGGAATAATAATGAGGTCTGTATGGTCAATATCTTTTAGCAGCACATCCGGCCGGAGGGTGAACAACCCATTATTCAGCTTCACTTCTTCCGTAACACCCGCCAGTTGTACCTTGAACAGGGGCGGCTTGCCGGACTGCTGCAGGAACTCATTCACCATGGTAAATACATAGCGACTGTCGGCGATCGAGGCCAGTACTGCATTTTTGAGCGCAAGGATGGAAATATGTACCATGCTACAAAAGTAGCAGAAATGACTGTCGCAAACACCCACCTAAGAATGTCGCATTTACACAGTATGAGGAAGGGAGGAGCGCAGTAGCTTTGTGTGATAACAATCCAAAACAAGTATAACCATGTTAACAATCACACCCTACCTGCATTTTATGGGCAACGCAGAAGAAGCCATGACCTTCTATAAAACCGTTCTGGGAGGTGAATTCACCATCATCGGAAGGTTTAAGGATGTGCCAGGGGGAGAAAAAATGTCACCCGCAGATCAGCAGAAACTCATGCATATATCGCTCACCCTTCCCAATGGCGGGGTGATCATGGCCACCGATATCCTCGAAGCTATGGAGCATACCCTGGTGGTGGGCAACAATTATCACATCTGTCTTCATACCAAAGGTGAGGCTGAAACAGATAAATTCTTCAATGCGCTGGCAGCAGGCGGCAGGGTCACCATGCCCCTCAACAAGACCTTCTGGGGTGCTTATTTCGGCATGTGTACCGATAAATACAACATTCAATGGATGATCAATTACAACCAAAATCAACAATAATATGAAGCCTAAGACCACCAAACTACTCTACTGGATATTAACCATTATATTCGCCCTGGCCATGTTCTTCGATGGTATTGGGGGTGTTACCCAACAGGAAGCCGGACAGGAAGTGATGCGCCACCTGGGATACCCCATGTATGTGCTGATTATTTTTGGAGTGGCCAAACTGCTCGGCGTTGTAGCCATTCTGCAAACAAAGTATCAAACGATCAAAGAATGGGCATTTGCAGGTTTTGCTTTCAACTTCCTGGGAGCTTTTGCTTCAAGAGCTTTTGCTGGGGATGGCTTTGGGCTGATCGTATTTCCGCTCATAATGCTGGCTGTGATGTTCCTGGTCTATGCATTCTGGAAGAAATACCAATTGGTAAAACAATAACTAAAACCTGCAAAATATGAACATCGTAATCATCATCCTTAGTATAATAGGAGGACTGGTTGTACTCCTTCTTCTGATTGCTTTATTTGTCAAAAGTGAATACAATATTGGGCGTACCATCATCATCAACAAACCCCGTAACGAAGTATTCAACTATATCAAATACCTGAAAAATCAGGACCATTTCAATAAATGGGTAATGATGGATCCCAACCTGAAGAAAGAATTCAAAGGCGTCGATGGAACAGAGGGCTTTATCTATGCCTGGGAGGGAAATAAAAGAGCCGGTAAGGGCGAGCAGGAGATCAAAAGGATAGCCGAGGGCGAACGCCTGGATGTAGAATTGCGTTTTGTCAAACCCTTTGAAGCAATAGCACAGGCGCCTTTTGTTACGGAGTCTGTAGATGGCAACCAAACAAAACTATCCTGGGGTATGAGCAGCCGTATGAAATACCCCATGAACATCATGCTCCTGTTCATGGATATGGACAAGCTGCTCGGCAAAGACCTCGAATTAAGTCTGGGCAACCTGAAAGGCATTTTGGAGAAGCAATAAATAGCTGGTATCTTATAGAGCCGGTAGCAGCAAACTGCTACCGGCTTTTTTTATATCGTACAAGCTCCATGTCTTCTGCCTGAAAAGGGATTTGTTTATTACCTTAATGCTAAGTAATTTAGCATTGTGAAAGGGGAGATTACAGTACGCATTGAGGGCTTTATGAGGCGCTATCCGGTAGAACGTATTTACGCTACACCGCAAATAGAGCAATTCAGGGTATCCGGCCGCAATGGGTCCATCGTATTCCAGAGTAACCGCCCCTTCCTGCGTGGCAATGGCCTTAAAATGAAACGTATCGACTGGAAACTCATCGAGGGCAATCTCCGCAGCATGAGCGCCAAAGACGCCCTCGCCCAAAGCCTCGATGACTATGTAAAGCAGCTTGAAAAAGAAGGTAAACTGTGATCCTTTTGTTGAATAAGTTTAGAACATCCCTCAGCAGGTTTAACAAATCCTAAGCGATTGCAACCGTATCTTGTTGCTGGTAGCTCTCCGAAGATCGGATTGCTTATTCACCACAACAGATGAATCTTTCTACACACATATTTCGACTCCTCACAACCTTATTGATCATCATCGCCGTATCCTTGGCCTGTAAATCCTCCGGTAAGGCAGGATCAGGGTTTGCGCGTGGACATGTAAAAGATGGATCCAATGAAATAGACGAGTTCATGCAAACCGTTTACCTCGCATGGAACGAGGATACTGTGTTGACCTGGCAATTTAACCTCTACCGGGATAAGGGATTTCTCTACACCATACATCGTCAGGATAGTATTAGTGGAGAAATACGACCCTATTCATATCGGGGAAAAGTAAAGGAAACTGCCGACACGCTCTTTCTGATTTATAAGGGGCGAAAGCCTTCGGAAAAATTAACCAACTTCCTGGTCAAAGAGATGTCAGGAAGTTATTTGATCCAGTATTTTACGGACGATCCTGTTAGGCGTATGTTTTTGCGGTGCAAGAAATATGACCCCAGGCATGGCGTGTTCTGGTGAGGGGCTTACCACACTGCTATTTAACCATCCTCCCAATCGCCGCCAGCACTTGTTCATTCAATAAGATCTCGTGTCCTTCACCTGCTATATTAATAAACTCAACGGGCACTTGATGTTTTTTCAATAAGCCATAATACTCCTGGCTGAACCGTGGCAGCAATAAACCGAATCCTTGCTCTGTATCACCCATTGGTCAGCTGTATCTTTAACCGCCTGAGCATACAGGGATGATATCAATATCGTATGAAGCATCAACAGGCAAAGTGAACTTCCTGGCAGCATGATAGTCGTTTTATGATTGCGGGATCGGCGGGAGATATTAAGATAGCATTTTTTCCAATAAGCATTTAGGTCCGGTCTTCCCTTACCCTTTACTCAATGATCCTGTCAATTCAGCGGTTTTCCCGGCAATGCGCGGAAGACTTCCATTACATTTACAGTCATTAATAGTATAATATGGCAAAAAAGTCTCTCCTGATACTGGTGGCCGGTCCATACCGCTCCGGCACCAACGATGATCCCGCGCTCATTGCTGCCAACGTTCAACACATGACCGATACCGCCCTGGAGATCTATCGGATGGGGCATTTACCTGTTTTGGGCGAATGGTTTGCCCTCCCTTTGCTTGAAGCAGCCGGCAGCAAACAGACAGGCGATGCCATTTTCAATGAGCTGTTTCACCCGGTAGCCGTACGCCTGATCGACCATTGCGATGCCGTATTGCGCATAGGAGGCCCTTCTGCAGGAGCCGACGAAATGGTGACTACCGGAAAAGCCAGAGGCAAGATCATCTTTCTCAGCAAGGAAGAAATCCCCTTACCAACCCCTTAACACGAACATTTGTTAGTTTTTGTGATAAATTCTATTACTTTTGTCCCTAAACACCAATAAACAGACAGGCCATATGCAATTCCAGCTCACAGAAGAACACCTCATGATCCGCAACGCGGCAAGGGATTTTGCCCGCCAGGAATGTTTACCCGGCGTCATCGAAAGAGATGAACACCAGAAATTCCCCAGGGAACAGGTCCTCAAACTTGCTGAACTGGGCTTCATGGGCATGATGGTAGATCCCAAATATGGCGGCAGTGGTTTGGATACGGTGAGTTATGTGCTGGCAATGGAAGAGATCAGTAAAATTGATGCCAGTGTGAGCGTTTGTATGAGTGTGAACAACAGTCTTGTGTCCTGGGGACTGGAAGCTTTTGGAACAGAAGAACAGAAACAAAAATACCTTACGCCATTGGCGCAGGGGCGCAAGGATGGGGAGCTGTATATAGGCGCCTTCCTTTTGAGTGAGCCCGAAGCAGGTAGCGATGCCACTTCCCAACGCACCACCGCCGAAGACAAAGGCGATCATTACCTGTTGAATGGTACCAAGAACTGGATCACCAACGGTTCTTCTGCCTCCGTATACCTCGTAATGGCGCAAACAGATGCTGCCAAAGGCAGTAAGGGCATCAATACTTTTATAGTGGAGAAAAGCTGGCCCGGAGTAGCGGTAGGCGCCAAGGAAAATAAGCTTGGCATTCGCGGCAGCGACACCCACAGCATTTTATTCAATGATGTAAAAGTGCCCAAAGAAAACCGTATTGGGGAAGATGGTTTCGGTTTCACCTTTGCCATGAAAACCCTCGCCGGTGGACGTATAGGCATCGCCTCCCAGGCATTGGGTATTGCCAGCGGTTCCTATGAACTCGCTCTTAAATATTCTAAAGAACGCAAGGCCTTTGGCAAGGAATTGATGCAGCACCAGGCCATTCAGTTCAAACTCGCCGATATGGCTACCCGTATTGAAGCCGCCCGTTTATTATGTCTCAAAGCCGCCTGGGAAAAAGACCAGCACCAGGATTATGCATTAAGCTCTTCCATGGCCAAAGTATTTGCCAGTGAAGTAGCCATGTGGGCTTCAGTAGAAGCGGTGCAGATACACGGCGGATACGGTTACGTAAAAGAATACCATGTGGAACGACTGATGCGTGATGCCAAGATCACCCAGATCTATGAAGGTACTTCCGAAGTACAGCGCATTGTAATAAGCCGCTCCATCCTGAAATAATCATAGACCAATATTAACTGCCAATGCTGCCAATGATACTTGCTGTCATTGGCACATTTTTTTATAGTAGTTTTGCTATCACTTTTCATAAATCAGCAACCTGTAACCAGCAACTATTTCAGGCATGGCAGTAAACATTGAGCAATATAATTCGATCGTAAAGGAATTGGGCAAAGACGTAACACTTGTTGCCGTATCCAAAACAAAACCGGTAGAAGACATCAAAGCCTTGTATGACCTGGGACAGCGGGATTTTGGTGAGAATTATGTACAGGAACTGGTGGAAAAGCAGGTAATGCTACCAGCCGATATCCGCTGGCACTTTATTGGCCACCTCCAATCGAATAAGGTAAAATACATTGCCCCTTATGTGCACCTAATCCATGGTGTAGATAGTTATAAACTCTTATTGGAAATAGACAAACAGGCTGCTAAAAACCAACGTGTCATTCATTGCCTGCTACAAATGCATATAGCCCAGGAGGAAACCAAGTTCGGTTTCAGCCAGGCTGAACTGGCCGAGGCGCTGGAAAACCTGCGCAATAGCCAGCAGGCTGGTCAGCTGCAGCATGTGCAGGTAAGTGGCCTGATGGGCATGGCATCCTTTACGGAAGACCAGCAACACATTCAAAAAGAATTTATATACCTCAAGGGGCTCTTTGATGAATACTTTCCTGCCCGCGTCTCTGAACTCCCGACTCCCGACTCTCAACTCAGCACTCCCGACTCCTCCCTTCCCATCCTCTCAATGGGTATGAGCAGCGATTACCCGCTGGCTATCAGCTGCGGCAGCAACATGGTTAGGATCGGCAGTCTGCTTTTTGGCACCCGCTCCAAAGCCTGAGATCGGCAATAATGGTCCTTTCATCTCCCTTTTAATGGCAAACAGCGAATAAATTATGTATCCGGTCGTCTGCACGGTATTTTTACTGTGCAATCAAGGATATAAGATAGTGTTTTTCATAGGTTATTGATTAATGGTTAAGGGCTGTTTCTACAGCTCTTTTTTTGTGTTTATACGATGCCCCTTAAAGTATGCACTACAGGTTGCTTCATCAAATCGTTCCCTTTAGTTCATTCATCCCCGTTTCCCCCACAAACATCGAATAGATTATGCAATGGCCCCTCCGGAGAGTAGCTTTATACTCGTATTAAAGGCAAAAGATAGTGTTTTTCATAGGTTATTGATTAATGAATACAGGGGCTGTTTCTACAGCCCTTTTTTATTGGGATAATTCGGAATATGCAGGCCCAGCATGATATCCCTGTTGGCTATTAGCATTCCATCTTTAGTGGAGAGTTTTACAATGCCACTACCGCCGTACAACGGCTGTCTCTTACGTTCTTCAGAGGTTAATAAAGGATCATCATCAAACAAATACTCATCGATAAAATAAGGGGTCTTATCTTCCTCCTTGAGCACAGGGTGCACATGTGCCGGTATTTTCTCCCGGGGGTAAGCGGCCGGTTTGAGCGTATAAAATGCATATCGTCCATCTGCATTGGTTCGTATCCATCCACGGATATAGCCATGTCTTTTGGCCCAGCCTTTCTCATTCCCTTTGGTGGCGTAAACACCGGTTTGATCGGTATGGTATATGTAGAGCACTACATTCCGGGCAGGTGTTTTACCATCCACCTCGAATACCGTTCCAGTGATCAGCATTTTGGGGCCGGCATCCTGAAAATCGGGTAAGGTATCTACCCAGTTAAGCTGGTTAAAAGGTACCGGGCATTCAAAAATAGCTTCACAACCTTCACAGGGGCCACCAATCTGGCCGCTGCCTTTGTTTTGTGCACAGCCGGTTATTGTTAATAACAACAGCGCGGGCGCCAATAGTAATATTTTCATATCAGACTATTTGGGTAAATTGTTTGAAATACAAAATGAGCAAATTCCTGCCCAGGCATAAAAGATCTTACACATCCCGTAACCATCCCGTGATGAAATGCATACGATCACTGCAGGTTACCGCATTTCGTGTAGTGGTTCCGGCAGCAGGTGTAAGAAAAAATGGCAGCTGCTTTTTGTATATTTATTTTGGGGTATGAACAAGCAATCCATATTCAGGCGTTATAAACTGGACCACCTCTTAGGCTGGCTGGTGCTGTTTGGCGGCTGGCATTTCTTCCGTTATCAGGATTATCCCCGAAACATTGGCTGGTTGGTTACCGGCCTTAAAGTAGCCGATCTGGCCCTTATGGTCTACATCACCAATTACCTGCTTATTCCCCAACTACTGTACAAGAAGAAATACATTCTCTTTGCCCTTACTTTTCTCATCGTAGTCACCGGATTCAGCTGGCTTAAAATGTACCTCGAAGGCCAGATCATGAACCGGCCCTCTTTATTCGATGTACTGAATGATACCAAAAGACGCTTTTATGACAATGTGATCCCCCACATCTTATTGGTGAGTACAGGGGCTGCTTTTAAACTGCTGATGGATCATGCCAGAGCCCAACGCAGGCTGGGAGAGGTGTCTAAAGAGAAGGCCGAAGCAGAACTCAACTTCCTGAAATCGCAGATCAATCCCCATTTCCTGTTCAATTCTTTAAACGCTATTTATTTCCTGATCGATAAACAGAATGCTACAGCACGCCAAACCCTCCTGCAGTTTTCCGACCTGTTGCGCTACCAGTTGTATGACTGCAATGCCGATACCATTGAGATCGAAAAAGAAGTGGCCTATCTCCAGGATTTTATCCGTTTGCAACAATTGCGCAAAGACAATCATTATGAAGTGGATGTGCAGGTAGCTCCCGCAGTGAAGGGCTTCCGCATAACCCCTTTGCTGCTCATCCCTTTTGTTGAAAATGCCTTCAAACATATTTCCCATCACCCTGATCAGCGCAACTTTGTACAGGTGACACTCGCCAAAGAAAATGGATACTTCCTATTTGTGGTGGAAAACTCAAAGGAAAACCACCAGCGCTCTACCGAGCCGCCGGGTGGCATCGGCCTTAGCAATGTAAAACGGAGGCTGGAACTCCTCTATCCCCGGAAATATGAATTGCAGATCCATAATAATGATACTACCTTTAAAGTAGCGCTAAACCTTCATTTGTCATGACACTACAATGCATCATCATCGACGATGAACCGCTGGCCCGCACCGGCCTCAGGGAATACATCCAGGATGTAGATTTCCTGCAACTGGCAGGAGAGTTTGACAATCCCATGAAGGCCATTGACCTCCTCACGCAACAAAAGATTGACCTTATTTTTCTTGACATTCAGATGCCCCGGATGACCGGACTCGAATTCCTGAAAACCCTGGCACAACCACCCATGGTGATCTTTACTACTGCCTATCCCCAATATGCCGTAGATGGATTTGAATTGAATGCCATAGATTACCTGCTCAAGCCTTTTTCCTTTGAACGCTTCTGCAAAGCAGCTATCAAGGCCAAATCACTCCGGGAGCCATCCGCACACCCCATTGCGCCCGGCGCGGGTACTGAGCCTGATTACTTTTTTATAAAGAGCGACAATAAGCTCATCAAGGTCAAATACGATGAGATACTGTTTGTCGAAGCCCTGCAGAACTATGTAGCCGTTCATACTACCGATAAAAAATACATTACCTACCTCACTTTCCGCAGTATTGAAGAATACCTGCCTGCCGGTCGTTTTGTGCGCACCCATAAGTCCTTTATTGTGGCTGCCGGCAAAGTAGAAAGCATTGAGGGCAACGATATCCGCATCGGCCAGCACCATATCCCCATTAGCCGTACAGAGCGCGAGACCGTCCTCCAGCAACTACTCCAAAACCGCCTCCTGAAGAGATAATCCCGGAAATTTTCGTAAATTCGCACCTTCCATATGCCACGGGTGTCGAAAGACCGTGGCATATTCGTAAATACAGGTATATGACTGAGATTAAAAAAGCAGAAGAAAGAAGCCTCAACTTTATTGAGGAGATCATTGAAGAGGACCTGAAGGCGGGCAAGTACAAATCAATCGCTACCCGTTTTCCGCCGGAGCCCAATGGCTACCTGCACATTGGCCATGCCAAAAGCATTTGCCTCAACTTTGGGTTGGCCATCAAATATGGCGGCACTACCAACCTCCGTTTCGATGACACCAATCCCGTTACAGAAGACACAGAATATGTAGACAGTATTAAGGCCGATGTGCAATGGCTCGGTTTCCAGTGGGCCAAAGAATTGTATGCTTCTGATTATTTTGAACAGTTGTATGGCCTCGCCGTTAACCTGATCAAAAAAGGACTGGCTTATGTAGACGACTCTACCAGCGAAGAAATAGCCAAACAGAAAGGTACACCTACAACACCTGGTACCAGGAATCAGTATGCTGAAAGAAGCGTAGAGGAAAACCTGCGCCTGTTTGAGGAAATGCGCAATGGTAAATATGCCGACGGGCAGAAAGTATTGCGGGCAAAGATCGATATCGCTTCGCCCAATATGCACCTGCGCGATCCTCTTATGTATCGCATCAAACATGCCCATCATCATCGTACCGGCGATACCTGGTGCATTTATCCCATGTACGATTTCGCCCATGGTCAAAGTGATTCCATCGAACATATTACACACTCTATTTGTACCCTGGAATTCATTCCACACCGCCCATTGTACAATTGGATGATCGAGCAACTGGAAATATTCCCTTCTCATCAATATGAGTTTGCGCGCCTTAACCTCAATTACACAGTGATGAGCAAGCGCAAACTGAAGCAACTGGTAGAAGAGAAGCATGTCACCAGTTGGGATGATCCCCGTATGCCTACCATCAGCGCCTTGCGCAGAAGAGGGTATACGCCCGAGTCTATCCGGGAGTTCTGTGAGCGGGTAGGGGTGGCCAAACGGGATAATTTCATAGAATATTCCCTCCTGGAATTTTGCATCCGGGAGCACCTCAATAAGATCGCCCAACGCCGCATGGTGGTATTTGAACCCCTGAAAGTTACCATCATCAACTTCCCAGAAGGTGAAGTGGAAATGTTGACCAGCGAGGACAATCCAGAAGACGCCAATGCCGGCCACCGTGAGGTGCCTTTCAGCCGTGAACTATACATCGAACAGGAAGATTTTATGGAAAATCCGCCTAAGAAGTTCTTCAGGCTGGCGCCCGGTGGTATGGTGCGATTAAAAAGCGCCTATATCATCAAATGCGAGGAAGTGATCAAGAATGCGGAGGGTAAAGTAACCGAAGTAAAATGTACCTATTTCCCCGATAGCAAGAGCGGTTCCGATACTACGGGGCTCAAAGTACAGGGTACCCTGCACTGGGTAAGTGTGGCACAAGCCATCAGTGTAGAAGTAAGGGAATACGACAGGTTGTTCAAAGTGGAAGATCCTTCCAGTGAAGAAGGCGATTTCAAGGATTATATTAATCCGGATTCCTTAAAAGTGATTGGATCAGCTTATGCAGAGCCGGCATTAAAGACCGCCCGCTTTGATGAACGCTACCAGTTTCTGCGCAAAGGCTATTTCTGCCTGGATAAAGATACTTCCGAAGAGCGCATGGTATTTAACCGCACCGTTACCCTCAAGGATGCCTGGGCTAAGGAAAAGAGGAAGGCATAATCGGGCGAGGGTTAACACAATTACAAGCTTAACAGCATAAAATAACAAAGTCAGGCTGCGTACGTCAGCTTGACTTTTTTTATGGCTTTCGTTTGCCATCATAGACGACCAATTAGAAATTACCTGCCCGGCGCTTAATCTCCTCCGCCGCAACCGCCTCCACATCCACTACATCCACCACCACTGCAACCTCCGTCTCCACTACAGCCACTATCTCCACCACAACCGCCTCCGCCACATCCTCCACCTGAGCTTTGACCTCGTCCTAATCCTGATTGCTTGTCCTGCGACAGTACAATCAGTCCTGAAGCAACGAATATGATCAGGAAGCCCACATTGGAACTGATCGCATAGGCCAGTACGCCTATCAGAATTAGTAAAAGTCCACTGATGCCTTTGTGCCAGGGCTTCTTGGCGATGACCCAGTGGGTTTCTTTGTTGGCTCTGATAAAATCTGATCCTCCAAATCGTATGCTGGCAGGTGGCCAGATATCGTGTGGAGGTTCAGTGCCAAATTTGTCGCGGTAAAGTTGTAAGGTGGATTCGTAGTAACTGATGAACTTGTCTCTTTCGGCGGGGCCGCCTTCTGTGGGTGTGTGGTGGATGTCTTTTCCAAGGATGTCTTTGCAGAGGTCGTTCCAGTAGGATTTGGTATACACTAAGTGAAGATGCCAGGCCTGATCTACTTCATCCGAGGGGGTGACTGGCTGGGGACTGATCATGCAGAGAAAAATAAACTTTTTGTACTCCGCAATGACCCGCTCCGTGAATAAAGGTGGCCATCCATTTTCCCGGGCCAAACGTTGAGAGAAAGAAAGTACTTCGTAAGGGTTGTCTGGGGAGAAACTTTCCAGTTTGCTCCATAATAGCGATTCGTCAATAATCATAAAGAACTCTTTTACAAAAATAGATCGCCAATATTACCCGAATGTTAAGTGTTTGTATCAAAGGAAATGCCGCACTGCTATGTTGCTGTACGGCATTTTACAATCAATGATTTATGATCAGAATCCTTTTTTAGTATTCCCCTTCGTATCTCCACCTCCTTTCAGTTTGGCATAGTCAAAGACCAACTGACAGAATCCTTTTACGCCTACATCCAGGCGGCTGTCATCTATATAGAAATCTGGTGTATGGTGTGGGGGAGCCTTGGTTTTGTCCGTGCCTTTGGGCATGCCGCCAAAGTAAATAAAGAAGGAGGGGGCCTTGGTGCCAAAGAAGGAGAAGTCTTCTGCACCTGTTACCCATTCCCTTTCTGTCACATTGCTTTTGCCGGCAGCTGTTTCCAGCGAAGGCAGCATCATTTTAACCAGTTCGGGATCGTTATAAGTGACCAGGGTTTTGGTATCGATGGTTACTTCTGCCACAGCGCCCAGGGCTTCCGCTACCGTGGTGGCTACTTTACGGATGCGTTCATGCGTTTCTTTTTGCATTTTGCTGTCCAGTGTGCGGATGGTGCCTTCCAATAAGGCTTCTTCCGGGATAATATTGGGACGTACACCACTGTGAAATTTGCCAACGGTGATCACTACTGGTGCTTTTGTGAGTTCAGATTGGCGGCTTACGATGGTTTGCAGGGCGCTGATGATCTCGGTGGATACTACTATGGGGTCAATTCCCTTCCAGGGTTGTGAGCCGTGTGATTGTTTACCTTTTACTTTGATCGTAAACCAATCGGAGGAAGCCATAAAAGCGCCGGATTTGTATTCAAATTTGCCTATTTCAATATCCGATTCAATGTGCATACCGAATACGGCATCCACCTTGGGATTGTCCATTACACCTTCTTTCACCATCAGGGGCGCGCCGCCTTCTTCATCGCCGGGAGGACCTTCCTCGGCCGGTTGGAAGAAGAATTTTACCGTACCCGGTACATCTTTCTTCATTGCGGCCAGCACTTCGGCCGTACCCATCAGCATAGCCACATGGCTGTCGTGGCCGCAGGCATGCATCACGGGCACTGATTGGCCCAGGTAATCGGCCGTTACGGTTGATTTAAATGGAATGTTTACCCGTTCCTGTACCGGCAGGGCGTCCATATCGGCACGCAGAGCTACTACCGGGCCAGGCTTGCCGCCGCGGAGGATGGCAACAACACCGGTTTTGGCAACCCCTGTCTGTACTTCCAGGCCCAATGCCTTAAGGTGAGCAGCTACATATTCCCCCGTCTTAAATTCCCGGTTGGATAGTTCCGGATGTTCATGGAGATAGCGCCGCCATTCAACCAGCCTGGGCAAGATCGCAGTGGCTTTTTGTTCTATAAGGGTCGATACATTTTGTTGTGCTGATCCTGCAAGAGAAGATAAAAGCAGTAAAAGACAGAATAGCCTGGCTGGTAAACGCATGGAGGGATGTTTATCCTTCAATATAGAGAAATAATCGTTACCGCCAATCCCATACCACCACATTCCAGGTATCTACCATATCAGCATAGGTTTCAATCGTCTCAAAACCTACCCGCTTATGGGCCTGTAGCGACCGGTAATTGGAAGTGGATATCTCGGTAATGATAAAATCATAACGTGAACTGTATACCTCTTTATGATGCTGGTACAGCATATCAAACAAGCCTTTTGCCCGGTGTTCTTTGGACACACAGATCTGGCCCATTACATAGAATTGATAATCGTACAATGGTTTTCCCTGCCATTGCAGTTTTTCAAAATTCTTGAACATGGGTTCCAGGTCGGGATAAGCTTCCCGGCCTTCCAGCGTTACCGTCATGGCATAAGCTACCACCTCATCTTCATATTTGATAATTACACTGGGGGCAATGGCTTGTAATTGTTGCAGCATGGGCAGGTGAAACTGCATCGTCAGGAATCCCTGTGCATCCTTTTCTTCCTGACTGATATGTTGTTTCAGGTTCTGTTGCTGCAATTGCAGTATCTGTTTCAGTTCTTTGTCAGAACCAACTGTAGTGGCTAGGTACATGAAACGAAGTTACTTATATTCTCCATATACTTCCCGGAGGGTATCCGCAATTTCGCCCAGTGTACACTTGTGCTCAACGGCCTCAATAACCGTAGGCATTATATTCTCATCACTGCTGGCTTTGTCCGAAAGCAGCTGCAATAACTGGTCGCATTTGGCATGATCTCTTTGTCGGCGAAGGATGGCCAGCTTTTCGCTTTGTACCTGGCGGATGGAATCATCTATTTTAAAAGGAGGTACTGTATTAGCTTCCGTTACCTGGAATTTGTTGACCCCCACAATGATCTTTTCATTGCGCTCTATCTGTCGCTGGTAGTCATAGGCACTGCGGGCAATTTCATCCTGGATAAATCCCTGCTCAATGGCGCTCACACTGCCACCCATTGCATCTATTTTGCCGATCAGCTTCCAGGCTTCTTCTTCTACCTGTTTGGTCAGGGATTCTACAAAATAAGAACCGGCCAGCGGGTCTACCGTACCGGCAGCACCGCTTTCAAAAGCTACCACTTGTTGTGTACGCAGTGCAATGCGTGCAGCTTCTTCTGTGGGCAGGCTCAAAGCCTCATCGTACCCATTGGTATGGAGTGATTGCGTACCACCCAGTACGGCTGCCAGTGTTTGAACGGTAACGCGGGCAATATTATTCAGCGGTTGTTGTGCGGTAAGCGTGCTGCCACCTGTTTGCGTGTGGAAGCGCAACATCATGGCTTTGGGATCCGTTGCCCCCAACTCTTTCATCATCACTGCCCACATGCTGCGGGCTGCGCGGAACTTGGCTACTTCCTCAAACAGGTCATTGTGTGCATTGAAGAAAAAGGAGAGGCGCTTGCCAAATACATTGATGTCAAGCCCCTTTTCCAGGGCAGCTTTTACGTAAGCTTTCCCATTGCTCAGGGTAAAGGCGATTTCCTGTACAGCCGTACTGCCGGCTTCGCGGATATGGTAACCGGAAATGGAGATCGTATTCCATTTCGGCAGGTCATGGCTGCACCACTCAAAAATATCCGTGATGATGCGCATGGATGGCTTGGGCGGATAGATATAGGTGCCCCTGGCGGCATATTCCTTCAGGATATCATTTTGTATGGTGCCGGTGAGTTTTTTGAGATCAGCGCCCTGTTGTTTGGCCAGGGCTACATACAGGCCAAGCAGGATGAACCCCGTAGCATTGATCGTCATGGAGGTAGAAACATCCTCCAGCTTGATGCCTTTGAAAAGCGTTTGCATGTCCTCCAGGCTGTCGATGGCCACACCTACCTTGCCTACTTCGCCTTCAGCAAGCGAGTGGTCACTGTCATACCCTATCTGTGTGGGAAGGTCAAAAGCAACACTCAATCCCATTACCCCCTGCGAGAGCAGGTAGTGATAACGTTTGTTGCTTTCCTCGGCCGTACTGAAGCCGGCATATTGCCGCATGGTCCACAGCTTACCACGGTACATATCCGACTGTACGCCCCGGGTAAAGGGATACTCACCGGGTGGCGACAGGGGCGGGATGCCCTGAACACTGTTGGCGTCGTACAATTCCTTGATCTCGATTCCACTGTCTGTTAAGATCTTTTTCTCAGGCATAAGCACTCATTAATTTCGAAGTTCCGGCAGGACCTTTTATTAAGCCATCAGCTTGCGCGCTTCATAGCTCAATGCATCCGCCACTACATTGTGTAAAGATGCTTTGGGATTTTGCATCAGCATTTCCAATATACTACGATTCAGGTCCTGGGCACTGGCATCGGCAGGTAAAAAAGAGGTGATCTGGTTTATGATCAGCATATTCTGGTCTTTCAGGTTGCGCACTGCATCCCAGGCGTCCTGCGATACATACATCTGCTGGGTAATATTGTATTCAAATTCTCCTTTGATATTGTGTATTAGTCCAGCCTGCATTTCGCGGGCCGTCAGACCCGGTTCATTGAGCCGATTGATCAGGTTGGGCAGGGCTATCCGGTCTACCAGCAGGATCAGCCTTTCATAGGCCTGCAATTGCAACTGTTTGGTAGTGTTGGTGGCAGCAGCCTCCTGCTTTTCTGTCTTCTTATGAACAGCCTGGGCCTGTTTGGCTTCCTTGCGTTGCTTCCAGAACAAATAGGCCAGGGTGCCACCCAATGTTAAGGCAATTATTAATTGCCAAATAAGTTGATTCCAGGAAAGTGTCATTCGGGTTAGTTTTTTGAGTCAACAAATGTAGTGAAATGCTTTTTGAGTTCTCTCTAACGGTTTTTAGGGTGTTTATAGTCTGCCAGGTCCTATGATTGTCAATTGTTTGTTGGGGGATTGACAGTTCCTGCCATTCTTTGTACTTTTGGGGTAAATATTGTGTAATGGAAACAGTTTTGGCCCCCGTTCAGTTTACCTCCAATGCCCACAAAGAGCTTACCCGACTAATGAGTGATCCTGGTTTTGATACCAGCAAATTCCTGCGGATTGGCGTGAAAGGCGGCGGTTGTTCCGGCATGAGTTATGTGCTGGGCTTTGACGACAAAGAGGACAGTGATGTGGTGTATGAACTGGATGGTCTCACCTTTATCATGAACCAGTCCCACGGCCTCTACCTCATGGGTATGCAGATCGACTGGGAGGATGGCCTCAATGCCCGTGGTTTTTCCTTCACCAACCCCAACGCCAGCAAAACCTGCGGCTGCGGTACTTCGTTTGCAGTGTAAAAGATAATCAGAAAGATATGTCCGATTCATCCCTCCGGAGATACCTTTGGGGAGATAAACCTAACGCAACAGCTTCTTCGTATACGCCGCACTTTTTTCTACGCAGGCCATATCATTCGGTATATAATTATTGCCCTGCTCAACATACATGTGCTTTGCGCCTGCTTCGCTGGCATAGGAGAGGAGTTTGGTAAAGTCAATATCTCCATCACCCATCGTGGTGTGCAACTCCGGATTGGTCTTGTCTTTATCCTTTAAATGCCAGAGCGGAAAACGGCCTGGGTGTTTTTTGAAAAGCGCCGGAAGGTCTTGTTTCATGTAGGTAGACCAATAGAGATCCAGCTCCAACTTCACATAATTGGGATCACTTTCCCTCAATAACATGGCATATCCTGTATCACCATTGTGTTCAATGAACTCAAAATTATGGTTGTGGTAAGCCAGTTGTAGTCCTGCTTTATTGATCCGTTCACCGATCCTGTTGAGCGTAGCTACTATTTCTTTGAATTTCTCTATGGACCGCAATGATTCATCCAGCCATGGCCATACGATATAGGTTTGCTTCAGGATCAATGCTCCCTGGATACATTCGTCTACATACCTGTTGAGCTCGTCGGCAGTCTTACCCGGCATGACATACTTGTCCAGGTCATAGTGACCACTGGGGCTGCTGAGCCCATTGTTTTCCATCAATGACCTGAATTCAGCAGGTGTAAATTTGTAGTATAGCCTGTTGAAGCCATAGGTTTCCACTTCCTGGTATCCATAAGAGGTAATTTTGGCAAGTGTGCCGCGGGTATCTTTAGCCATCGCATCGCGAATAGTATACAGCTGAAGGCCCAGTTTGTATTTGGGTTTCAGAACAAAGGATGATCCCATCATCACTGCGGATGCCAGTACACCTGTTTGCCGGATAAAAGTTCTGCGGTTGGTCATGCAATCGGAGGTTAAGTTTCTATTCTAAATGGTTAGAAAAGGAAAAGTAACAAGAAATCGGCAGAATATGCGGGTCCTGGAATGATTTGCAAATTCCTTTTAAATTATGCGTTGGTTTTGGTGACTGCGCTGCTTGCCTTTTTCTTTTTTTGATAGCTGGGCAGCAGCTTCCAGGAAATGATCTTTCTTTCCCTGTATTGCTGGTAGGGTATGATGAATTCTTCCAACTGCTGGTAGGGGCCGGCCATATATCCGGGGCGTTTGCTGTCTGCAAATACATGGTACCCTGTACTGTCTTTGGATACTGCCAGCCAATGTTTCTTAATGATAAATCCATCAATATTGATCGGTTCAAATTCTATCAATAAATAATTGACATCACTGGAAGGGTCGATGGTGCGCATCGTTTCAACTGCAAACCTGCTTACATCTATACATACACCTTTTCCTGATTGGTAAAGTTCGGCTGGCAGGTATATATCCGTCTTTTCCCTGCCTGGACTGTTTTCGGCCAGTTCTTTGGCCCTTTCCAGACTATAGCTAAAGTGCGCTTTTATCCATTCGTTTACATCCGATACCTTCTTCCATTTTTTAAGAGCGGCCTCATAAGAGATGGTAGAAAGATTGGTAGTCCTTTGAAGCGAGTCCGCTGGCGCATCTGATAATTTTTTAAGTGTGCTAAGGTCCGATTGTGCGGATGCCTGCAAGTTGCCCAACAGCGTAAAGGAGAAAAGAAACCTGAAAATGGTGGTCATACTTCAATGTACAACATAAATGTACGGGATGCAGGTTTTATGGGACGAAATGCAGCAAACTACGGCGTAGCGCCCATTTCGGCGTTTAAATACGGCTTGTATCCATGTGCAATCGCCCCTGTATATTGTCGCAGACGCCACCCCTCAATTTGAATTAGTACCAGTAAGTTTGCCCATCCTTGCTTTAAAACCCAAGACATAGCTTATGCATAACAAAACCAATGGCATAACCCTGCTTATGCCCATCATCTTAATCTGTTTAATTATGAGTACGTCTTCATCTGCTTCGGCACAGCAATCCGTTACAAAAGATCTGACATTTACCCGCACTTTTGATGCGCCGGTAGAAAAGGTATTCAAAGCCTGGTCTGAGTCGGACCTGGTAAAAAAATGGTGGCAGCCTGATGGCTTTACTACCCCCGTGGCCAATATGGATTTTAAGGAAGGAGGGAAGTCACTGCTTTGTATGCGGTCACCAGACGGGCATGATATGTACAATACCTGGACCTACAGCAAAATCGTGTCCAATGAAAGGATTGAGTTTGTACTGAACTTTTCAGATAAGGATGGTAATAAACTAGATCCCGCTAAGATCGGCATGCCTCCTGGCATTCCTGCCGATGTACGCCATGTGATCACCTTCAAATCGCTCGGCGATAACAAAACCGAAATGACCGTAAATGAGTATGGATATACTTCCGCTGAAATAGTGGAAATGTCCAAAGCCGGTCTTGAACAATGCCTCAACAAAATGGCTACCGCTGTCAAATAAACACTTGCCTGTTATCAATAAAAGAAAAGCCGGGTGAGAGCCCGGCTTTTATATATTGTATACTTCGTATTCTCTACTTCAATTTCGCCAGCGCTGCAATAATGCGCTTCCAGGCTTCCTCGATCTTCTCCATGCTGTTGGCAAAAGAGATACGGATACAGGTAGGCTCTCCAAACGCACGACCAGTTACGGTACTTACATGTGCTTTATTCAGCAGGTACATACACAGGTCATCGGCGTCTTTGATCACTTCTTCGCCATCGCTTTTGCCAAAGTACTGGCTTACGGTGGGGAATACATAAAAAGCACCATCGGGTTCAGCATACTTCAAGCCTTCAATGCCGTTCATTATTTCCATTACACGCTTCTTACGACGTTCAAATTCCTTGTTCATCTCTTGTGACGGACGCAGGTCGCCGGTAAAGGCTACAATGGCTGCACGTTGTGTAATGCTGTTGGTGCCGCTGGTAAGCTGCCCCTGCAATTTTTCACAAGCCTTTACCACATCAGGGTGAGCTGCTACGATACCAAGACGGTAACCCGTCATGGCAAAACCTTTACTCAAACCATTGATGATGATCACACGGTCTTTCAGGTCATCAAACTGTGCAATGCTTTCATGTTTGCCTACAAAGTTGATGTACTCATAGATCTCATCAGAGAGGATGTATACATTGGGGAACTTGCGGAATACCACTGCCAGTGCTTCCAGCTCCTGCTTGCTGTATACAGAACCGCTGGGGTTACAGGGAGAGGAGAACATGAACAACCTGGTCTTATCGGTCAAAGCTGCTTCCAGTTCGGCAGCAGTGATCTTATATTTGTTTTCGATAGAAGTAGAAACCAGTTTCACCACACCTTCACCCAGCTTCACAATTTCAGAATAAGTAACCCAGTAGGGGGTAGGGATCACTACTTCATCACCTTTGCTCACGGTAGCCCATACAGCATTGGCCAGACTTTGCTTGGCGCCGGTGGAAACAATAATATTTTCAGGCCTATAGTCCAATCCGTTGTCGCGCTTCAGCTTTACACAAACCGCTTCACGCAGGTCGGGATAACCTGCTACAGGAGTGTAGTGGCTGTAATTGTCGTCAATCGCTTTCTTGGCCGCATCCTTAATGTGTTGGGGCGTGTCGAAATCGGGCTCTCCCAAACTAAGGTCAATAACATCGACGCCTTTGGCTCTCAGCTCACGTCCGAGCTTTGCCATCTTCAACGTTTCAGGCTCGTTGAATAATTGTAATCTGGTTGATAGTTGCATAATTAATAAGTGTCTGTGCTTGCTTTTTTAACGAATGGCGCAAAAGTAATACAGTTTGTGGTTTCCTGTAGATAGTTTTTATACCGCAAAACGGAATAAAAAAAGCCCTGTTACCGGAAGGTAATCAGGGCCGCTATAGGGAAGTTGAAAGGCTTACTCCGTTCTAAGTGATTGTACAGGGTTTGTCAATGCTGCTTTGAGCCCATGGAAGCTTACCGTGATCAGGGCGATCAGCAAGGCCAGCAGGCCGGCCACCGCAAACATCCACCACGACAAGCTGATACGGTAATCCCAGTTTTGCAGCATCAGATTCAATGTCCATCCCGCCAGCGGTGCTGCCAGGAGGAAGGCGATCAGTACCGGTTTCAGGAAGTCCTTCGACAGGATCATCCATACCTGCGATACGCTGGCACCCAATACTTTACGCACGCCAATTTCTTTGTTGCGTCTTTCTGCCAGGAAGGCTGACAGGCCAAACAATCCCAGGCAGGAGATGAAAATGGCCAAAACACCAATAATATTGGTCAGTTGGCTTGTATAGCGCATGCCTTCCAGGCGTTGCTGGTTAACTTCATCAATAAAATGATATTCAAAAGGAGAGCTGGGGCTGGCCTTCTTCATGGCCAGTTCTACCTGTGCCATCGTTTTGCGCCAGCTGTTATCATTCCGGAGCCGCAGGAACATATGGTTCATTCCACCCCTGTTGAGGTACATAATCATGGGGCCAGGCGTAGCGAGCGGACTGTTGAAAACGAAATCCTGTACCACCCCAATGACGATAGACTTGTTTAATTTGGTTCCAACAATGGGCGATTTAAGTCCCATTTTCCGGGCGGCAGACTGGTTGATCAGACAGGCATTTGTATCGGTACCAAAGGCCGGGCTGAAATCACGCCCCTCTGCCATTTTCAAACCCGCTGTTTTTACCCAGTCATATTGTACATCTGTTACAGTGATAAAGAATCGTTGGTCGGCTGTTTTACCCGGCCAGTCAATGCCATCTGTAGCCCCGCCAAAATTGACGAGGTTATTGGTGCCACCGGAAATACTGACCACACCCGGTACTTGTGACAGCTCATTTTTCAGCAACTGAAATTTCGGGCCCATATCACCCCGCAGGGGTATCTCCACCAGGTTTTCAGCTTCATAACCGATTGGCCGGTTTTCTGCGTGCTGCAATTGTTTGAAAATAACGATCGTGGCCAGGATCAGGAAAATGGATACCATAAACTGGAAAGTGACCAGTCCTTTACGCAATACAGAACCACCTTTTCGGTTTGCAATGATGCCCTTTAATACCAATACCGGCTTAAAGCTGCTGAGGAAGAAGGCAGGGTAGCTGCCCGCCAGAAGGCCGGTAAATAGTACCATACCCAGGAGGGAAAGCCACATTTGCCAATTGGAAAGATCAAATGTCAAGCTCTTTCCTGTATAATGGTTCAAGGCGGGTAATGCGATCACTGCCAGGAAAATGCCCAGTAATAGAGAAATGAAGGTGAGCAACATGGCTTCACACAGGAATTGGAAGATAACCTGCTTGCGAAAAGCCCCCATCACTTTACGTACCCCCACTTCGCGGGCGCGACGCTCCGACCGGGCGGTGGAAAGATTCATGAAATTGATACAGGCGATCAGCAACACAAACAAACCGATCACACCCATCAGCAGCACGGCATAAATACGTCCGCCGGCGGGTTTACCATTCTTAAATTCTCCATAAAGCCACATTTTAGCAAATGGATAGGCAAACAAGCCTGCGTTTTCACTGTCCGTTTTCTCTTTATATAATTTATCGATTTTCGTATTGAATGTAGTGAGGTTTATGCCAGGCTGTAATTCTACCCAGGTAGCGATACGGCTATTGTCCCACTTATTGATCCAACTGCGGTTTTCCTGCTCATACAGGGAGAAGGGGAGGATCACATCAAAGTGTTCACTGCTGTTTTCCGGCAGGTCCCTGATCACGGCGCCCACTTGCAGGGCATACTGGTTATTATACCTGATCAATTTGCCCATGGGGTCTTCTTGTCCAAACAGCTTTTTAGCTATTTTTTCTGTGATCACGATTGATCCCGATTGTGCCAGTACTTTAACTGGGTCGCCGGAAATAGCCGGGAAGGTCATCATCCTGAAATAGTCAGGTTCCAGATAAACCGTCGATTCATACAGTGATTTTTCCCCAACATTGAACAGTCCCTTCCCACCATTGCCCCAACGGGAAATGTATTTAACTTCAGGCAGGTTGGCGCGCAATACCTCCGCCAGCGGTCCCGGCACAGAATTGCCCGCATGGACGTCGCCGGACATCTTGTTGGTAACGATCAGCTGATGAATATTGGGCAAATGGGTGTGAAACTTATTATAACTGGTCATATCCAGGATACAGATCATCACCAGGATGCCGATGGCGAGCCCTACAGCCAGTCCACTGATGTTGATAAAAGAAGAAATTTTGTTCCTGGACAAGCTGCGCCAGGCGATCTTCAGGTAATTTTTCAGCATATAATGTTTGAGATTATCGGGTTGGATAAATCCGGGCCAAGAAAATGCCAGAGTAGTAATAGGTTACTAATCAACAGTGTATGTCTAATTGCAAACCCAGCCACTGTTCTTTTTTGATACAATGGGTGTTCACTTATGCTGCTAGTCTCTTCTTTAATTTCCTACTTGCCTTTGGGGGTAAACACGGCCCTGGTTGCCAGGAAATCAGGAAAAGTTTTTACCGTTTCATTCAATTTCTTAATATGCCCTTTTCTTTTTTCCAGGTCTTCTATGTTATAGGCGTAATGCAGGAATAAGTAATATATCAGGATCCTGTTATAGCTGTCCAGCTCTTTATCTGCTACCATTGCCAGCATCTTTTCTTCCATACCTGTAGGGTCTTTCGTTTCAGATAAGGCCCTGCCAAGCCGTTGCAGGCTACCAAAGTAGTGATTGGTGGATGCATTCTTAACACGCAGACTAATGCCCAACATCAGGTCCGGGACATTGATGTCCAGTACTTCGTGTTCTTTAATATACGTTTTCCGGTCCTTCCAGGCATAGCTGCCATCACTTACCCTGTTGAACCGATCATTCATAATATCCAAATGAGCCCGCAGAAATGTTTCCCAGTTTACCGTTTCTGCCGAAAGCCGGGCAATGTTCAATGCATGGATCCGGGGGGCCTGGTCCTGACTACAACCGCCTACCACTACCCGGTTGCGTTTTAGCTCCAGGCTTAGTTTTTTTGATATATATGTTTCCACATATTCCTCAAATGCATCGCAGGAACTCCCTTTTTTAGTGGTTTCTTCCACCGCTTCCGCAAGGCGCGTGGTGAAAGCGGGCCTTTTTGATAGAGTATTCTTTACAAAGGATTCCCGGCGCCGGGTCCATTGCTTATGGGCTGCAATGAATTGGTCGTATTTTTTTTCGTCATATTCTTTTTCATTGTATACTGGTTCATCTCCTGTTTCCTTGTCCACATAATTCAGAAAAGCGATCACTTTGGATGAGTCCTCCATTACCCTCCATCTATTGCGTCTCGCAGTTTCAAAGAATATTTGGGTGGTGGTATCGATGAGGCAATCTGAATATTGGACCATCCGGGCATATTTTTCAGGTAATGCCGGTTGGACAAAATCAGTCACAAAGTAGAAAGCTTCAATAGATTGGTCCGAATATTCGGATTTTGTATTATAGGTGTATACCCATTTGCCGTTAACCGGAGCCTGGAATTGCGCCGGATGGTCTGTCATTTCAATTTCATGATCATATTTTCCATTTAGCTCCACGCTGTTAAAACTTGTTACCTGTTTATCTTCTTTTTTGTAACCTGATTTAATTACCAACAGGTCTTTCTCCACTTTGCAGGAAGGGTATTTTTTCAGGAAGTCCGAAAAGGAAATGCTGCTGTCTATATCTTTTCGGGCGTTTAGGGCGGCGCTTTTTTCAATAAAGATGTAGTGCGCTCTTGCCTGCGGCATGGCCAGGTAGGGTTTATTCAGCTCGCACACCTTAAATTTCAGGTTCAGAGAATCTACAATGAATTTTAGCTGGCGGATGGTAGTATCCCCGTAGATCAGCCCGTTTTCGCTTATTCCAAATTCTGTTTTTACCGGCTGCGCATGGCAGGAGAGGGCTGTGGCCCAAAGCCAACAGAGGAAGAGTTGCTTCTTCATACAGTAAGGGTTTATTTGAAATTAGATGCAGTAAAGAAAAAAATACACAGCATAATTGCTGAAAAGATGTTAAATTGGACCCAATACCGTATCTTCTATAAGTAACTAATTAAGAGTCTTTTATGTTTCATTGGGTGAATAACGATGCTTTTGTCCCGGCTATTGGATCCTTCTTATCGGTCAGGTTTTGTCCAAACACTTCAAACGTTTCTTCCACCTGAATGAATACTGACCCGGCTATCCGTATACGCTTGCCGAAACCTTCTATAAGCCTCATTTTCAGGCTTATTTTGCTATTTCGGTTTCTGTTTGAAAACCCTATCTTTGCCAACTCCTAAAAAATAAACAACATTGCAATGAGAGCACTGGTTAGCATTTTTGCTGGATTATTGATCCTTATATCCCTTTACCAGCTATCCTTTACCTGGTTCGTGAACAAACATGAGAAAAGTTTGGATGCCAAAGCATCTGCCTACATCAAAAGAGCTTACACCGCCGCCGCGCAAAAATACCCTGGGGATAAAGAGGCCCAGGCTGCTTACCAGGATTCTCTGGACTCCTATAAAGACACTTATCTTGATAGCTTACGCATTGCTACAAAAGATACAAAGATCACATGGTGGGGACAATCTTACCAGAAAGCCAAAGAAAGCGAGTTGTTGTTAGGACTCGATCTGCAGGGCGGTATCAACGTAACTATGGATATCGCATTGGATGGTTTGATCAAAGGACTGGCCAACAATCCCAAAGATCCCCAGATCACCAAAGCGATTGCAGAGGCACAACGTTTGAAGCTCACCAGTGATCAAAACTTTATCAACCTCTTCGTTACTGCCTTCAAGAACGTTAATCCCGGTGCTAAACTGGCCCCTCACTTTGCCAAACCAGGCAACGCGGTGAACGCCAATTCCACCGACAACCAGGTAATAACCTATATCAATGGAAAAGCAACTGCCGCCATGTCTCAAACCTATCAGGTATTGAGAAAACGTATTGATAAATTTGGTGTTGCACAACCCAATATCAGCCTGGATGAGAATAAAGGTATCATCACCGTGGAACTGGCAGGCGCCAGCGATCCTGAGCGTGTAAGAAAATACCTGCAGTCTACTGCCAACCTCCAGTTCTGGGAAGTGTACACCATGAATGATGGCATCATGCAAAATGGCTTTGTCAATGCCGATAAAGCGTTGGAAGCTTATTTATATGGTACTACTCCTAAAGCTGACAGCAATGTCGTTATTCCCGATTCTATCGGAGGCAAAAAAGCCGATTCTCTCAAGAGTGCTGCTGACAGCGCATTGGCTGCATCACGCTCCAACCCGCTGTTCAGAGTATTGAACCCTGCCCGTCCTTACCAATCAGGCGGATATCCTGGTTATGTGGGTATCGCGGCTTTGAAGGATACCGGTAAAGTGAACGCTTACCTTAATATACCTGCTGTTAAGAATAACTTCCCCGGCAATGTAAAGTTCCTGTGGGGAAAACAAGAGCGTGATGACAAAGGCGCCCTCAGCGAAGTGCTGACGCTGTTTGCCATCAAAACTATTCCTGGTAAAGAAACTGCTCAACTGGAAGGAAGCGCTATCGAAGATGCCCGCCAGGAGTTTGACCAGACTACCAACGAGGTACTGGTGACCATGGATATGAATGATGCCGGTGGCCGTATTTGGTCTGCTATGACCGAGCGCAATATTGGGAAACCTATCGCCATTGTACTGGATGAAATTGTTTATACAGCTCCCAACGTAAATCAGAAGATCGACGGTGGCCGTTCACGTATCACCATGGGCGCCAGCAATGCCAAGAACAGGCAGTTGGTGGTAGAAGAAGCCCAGGATATTGCCAATATCCTGAAATCTGGTAAGGTAGAAGCTGCTGCCAAGATCGTACAGGAGCAGGTTGTAGGACCTACACTGGGTGAAGAAGCCGTGCACGGTGGTATCATGTCTTTTGCCATCGCTTTTGCAGTGATCTTCCTGCTGATGATCGTATATTATAATACAGCTGGTATCATTGCCAATATTGCCCTGATCTTAAACCTGCTGTTTACCGTGGGTGTGCTGAGTGCCATGGGCGCTACGCTGACCGCTCCCGGTATCGCTGGTCTGGTATTGACCATCGGTATGGCAGTAGATACCAACGTAATTATATTCGAACGTATCAAAGATGAGCTGGCGCATGGTAAAAGCCATGAGCAGGCCATCAAGGACGGTTACCGCCGTTCATTGCCGCCCGTACTTGATGCACACATCACTACCTTATTAACAGCCATCATCCTGGCTATCTACGGTCTGGGACCTGTATTGGGCTTTGCCACTACACAGATCATCGGTATCCTGTTGTCCCTGTTCTGCGGTATTCTGGTATCCCGTCTGATCACCGACTTCTATACTAATAAGAACCGTCACTTCAAATATTTCACCGGTCTTTCCAAGCGCATCTTCCAGCATGCCAGCTACCAGTTCATTAAGTTCCGTAAGGTTGCTTATGGTATCTCCGTAGTGGTACTGATACTGGGTGTTGCCGCCATCTTCAATGGTTTTGATGAGGGTGTGGAATTTAAAGGTGGTAGAAGCTATGTAGTGAACTTTGGCAAGCCGATCGATGAGGAAAAAGTAAGGGTAGCTTTGGATAAAACATTCCACAAGACTCCCCTGATCAAGACTTACGGCAGCCCCAACAAACTGGAGATCACCACAGACTTCAGGATCAATGAAACTGGCTTGAACATTGACTCAGCTGTTCGTAATACCTTGTTTGGTGGATTGAAGCCGCTGTTGCCTGCCAATCTTACTGCAGAAGAGTTTGCCACTACCAAATGGGTAGAAGGTACCAAGAAAGTAGATCCTACGATCTCTGATGACTTAAAAAGCGGTGCACAATGGGCTACCTTCTGGTCGCTCCTGATCATCGCCATCTATATCTTTATCCGTTTCCGCGACTGGCGTTATTCACTGGGTACGATCGTAGCCTTGCTGCACGACGTATTGGTAACACTGGCCGTATTCTCCTTCCTGAAAGGAGTAGTGCCTTTCCCATTGGAAATTGACCAGCACTTCATTGCGGCGATCCTGACGGTGATCGGTTTCTCGATGAACGATACCGTGATCGTATATGACCGTGTGCGTGAATACAGCCATACCATGAAGGGTATGGATAAGGCAACCCTGATCAATAAGGCCATCAATGATACCCTGAGCCGTACCATTATGACCTCCCTCACCGTGTTCCTGACCATCCTCATCCTGTTCCTGGTAGGTGGTGAAGTGACCAAAGGATTTGCCTTTGCGATGTTGATCGGTGTAGTTACAGGTACTTATTCCTCCATCTTTGTAGCGGCTCCTATGCTGGTTGACCTGGCCAAGAGCAAGCCACTGGGTGAAGCAGATACAAAACCTGGTACTACTGCCCCTGCTGTAAAAGCCAAAACGCCTGCAGCAGCAGCTAAGAAAGCGTAAGTAAGAACTTAGATCATATACCAATGCCCGTAGGTCCACACTACGGGCATTGTTGTTTTAAGGACAAAAAAGAAACGTCGTCCACCCACGGACGACGTTCATAAACCCTAACAAAACCGACCTTGCTTTATCGAAAAAGTTACTATGGCTTAGCAGTCTTATCGTGCTTTTTATGATGATGTGCGGCCTTCTTGGTAGTATCCTTGGCAGCAGTTTCCTTGGCAGGAGCAGCTGCTTCTTTTTTAGCAGGAGCCTTAGGAGCAGGTTTAGGAGATGTTTGAGCCATTGTCAAGCCGGTTAAAGCTATCACCAGGGTGGCAAACAAAAATACCTTTTTCATTGTATGTATATTTTATGTTCAAAAATGTTTACAGAATAAAGCTATCCAAATAATTTGCCCGTACTCAATTTTGGGATGTGCTTAACCGCTGTTTAACTTCTGTTAATGAATTGTTGATGAGCAGCTGAAACCTTTGTAACTTCCCTTAACGATCAGTTAACCAGATAAAAAGTAAATGATAGATAATGCATAGCAAATTTGCCGGAGGTATTTATCTAAATGGTATGCGTTCTTCAACTCTCAGGTGGATCATATTGCTGGCAACATTTCTGATTGCCCTTATTACTGGAGTCCAGTTATTCTGGCTCAATAAAGTCTATTCATTTGAACATAAGACCTTTAACACGAATGTCGTGAAAAGTATCAGAGGTCTTTATGAGGATATGGATATTGCCGATACCCCGGCCAATCACCTCCAGGACCTGATAGAACATCCCACACCCGATTATTTCCTGTTCCGGGTGGAAGGCGCAACACTTCCTTTTGATTCCCTGGTCTATTACCTCAAGCTTGAGTTTAATGATTTTGATGTACTAACGGATGCGCACATTGGTTTGTACGATAACAAACAAAGAAAGTACCTGGACGAAGAATACATATCTGCAGCTGCTGCCCGTTATGATTCAGCACACAGTGTACTGCCCGTTTACCAGCGCGACTATAACTATGTACTCCTGTATTTCCCCCACCGCAATAAATACATGCTGGCCCAGATGAATTTCTGGTTCATCAGTACAGGCATCCTGTTCATAGTATTGATCGGTCTGGCCGTGATCCTTTTCTACTTTTACAGGCAGAAATTCCTGGTGGAAGTTCAAAAGGATTTTGTCAATAACTTTACGCATGAATTCAAGACACCCCTGGCGGTCATGAAGATCTCGTCTGAAGTCCTGCTTCAAGATAAGATTGTGAATCAGCCAGAGCGGTTGTACAAGTACGCCAACATCATCCAGCACCAAACGGAACACCTGCAAAGTCAGGTTGAGCGGTTATTGCATATAGCTTCCACCGACCGGCGGGAACTGCCTATTGAAAAAGTAAGGGTACCGGTAAAAGAGATCATTGAACAGGCTGTAGCCAAAATCCAGCCCCTGGTAGAGGATAAGGAAGCCCTGGTAGAGATACAAAGCCCCGCAGAGCCTGGCTACGAGCTGCTGGCCGACCGGGTGCACCTGGAGCTGGCGGTGGTCAACCTGCTGGAAAACGCCCTTAAATACTCCTCCAAACCCCATGTGATCATCAGTACAGGGCAGGAAGACGGGCATCTGTTTATCTCCGTCAAGGATAATGGTATCGGTATTGAGAAAAAATACCAGAAAAATTTATTCAAAAAGTTTTACCGGGTGCCCACCGGCGACGTACATAATGTAAAAGGATTCGGTCTTGGACTGAATTTTGTTAAACGGATCATTGATGCCCACCACGGTAGTATCAAAGTGAATAGCCTGCCGGGGATCGGGACTGAGTTCAAAATGCTATTCCCGCTTTAATAAAACTATGCACGCCATGTTAACAAGAAAAGGCAGGGTATTACTGGCTGAAGATGACCTTTCTTTGAGCTATGTGATCAAAGACAACCTGGTAGATGCCGGGTACGAAGTGACTGTGTGTCCGGACGGACAGACCGCTATCGATCAATTTGAAAGAGGCCGTTTCGACATCTGTCTGCTCGATGTAATGATGCCCAATAAGGATGGATTTAGCGTAGCCCGTAAGATCCGACAGCACAGCGATGTGATCCCGATCCTCTTCCTTACCGCCCGCTCCATGGAAGAAGATCGCATCAAAGGATTCTTATCCGGCGCCGACGACTATATTACCAAGCCCTTCAGTATGCAGGAACTCCTGCTGCGTATGGACGTTTTTATGCGCCGCACCAAAAAGCTGGCCGCCGACCAGGTACAGCAATTCACCATTGGCAAACTTACTTTCTCCTATACTGATCTCAAATTAAACGCCCCGGATGAGAGTTTTACACTCACCCAAAAAGAGGCCGATCTGCTGAAATTCCTCTGCGAGCATGCCAACCATATTTTAAAACGGGAAGAAGTACTCCTCAATGTTTGGGGAAAAGACGACTATTTCCTGGGCAGGAGTATGGATGTTTTCATGACCAAACTCCGCAAATACTTCAAAGCCGACCCCGATGTGCTGCTGGAAACCATCCACGGCGTGGGTTTTCGCTTTAATGCTGCGGTTCAGGTGCCTGCCTGACCAGGCAAGGTTTAGTGATTGTAAAATAAATTCAAATAAAGTTCATAAGCCGCAATAAATCAATGCGAATCCATCCTGTTATCGGGAGGGATTCGCATTGATGGCCCTGGCATTCCATGCCATGTCATGCCAAGGCCTGGTGTGCCTACACGGTATAAGGTGCTAATACCCTCTTAACTGTACTTATCATTCACTACAGCTTATGGACATACTCAGTGATATTCCCTACATGTTTCCTACCTGACAAAATAATGATCCGTAGATACCCCGTCTCCTATTAAAGACGGGACATCTACGGGATATCATCGGGACATATACGGGATATCTACGGGATATTAATGAATGAGGACCACATCTGGTGGCTATCTGGGTACATTGAATGGCTTGACAAGGGTGAATTAAGAAACCCCGGATTGCAACTTTCTTTCAATGTTTCTGATCTGCAATTGCAGGTAGGTAGGAAAAATGCAGTCGAATTGATTTAAATGTAAAAAACTGATAGTCAATATGATGTGTCATTGTTCTAAAATATTAATGAAGGTAGGTTGTCAAATTCATACTTACAGGTGATACAATCAGTTGCTAAGCCAGCTTACTTTTGCAGAGCCCCTTTCAACCTCCAAAACATTTAGACATGACCAAGGCAGAAGTAATGAAAGAATTACAATCATTGGGTAGTGAAGCAACAAAGGCCATTTTGAGCAAGCATGGCGCCCGTGAGCCCTTTTTCGGTGTAAAGGTGGAAGACCTGAAAAAGGTGATGAAGAAGATCAAAAATGACCAACAGCTGGCGATGGAGTTGTACGAAACAGGTAATTCCGATGCTATGTACCTGGCCGGGATTATATCCAGAAAATTAAAGACAAGGGATACGTTGGCAAGAAGCGGAAAACGATCAGGTGTTAGGGAAAAGATTATTGATGTAACCTGCCATTTGATCTGCTGGTAATACCTTGTCTACTTTTACCTGTTCTACTGCCTGCCGGGGCATATAGTCAACATCGGCGGTATCAGGGTCCTGCACCAGGCAGGTGCCTCCATGGCTTTTGATACTTTTCATACCGTCTACGCCATCGGCATTGGCGCCGGAAAGTAAGATGCCCAGGAGGGAGGGGCCATACACTTCAGCTGCCGATTCAAAAGTAATATCAATACTGGGACGACTGTAATTGACCTTTTCCGACACATCGAGGGAGAAAGTATGGTCTTTCTCCAGTAGTAAATGATAGTCCGTGGGAGCAATGTAAATGGTATTGGCCTCAACAGGCTCTTTTTCTTCTGCTTCTTTTACTGGCCATTCACTCCTGGCATTTAAGAGCTCAACCAGTATTTCATCATTGGAAGGTTTACGGTGGGTAACAATGATGATGGCCACCGGTAGGTGGACATGAAGTGCCGGGATCAGTTTTAATATCACATCCAGGCTGCCGGCAGAGCCACCGATAACGATCAGTTGGATGGAAGGTATTATGCTATTTTGCGCCATATCCTTTCTTTATTGTCCAGCTGTTTGTATTTGCGGTAAATGCCGGAGTACTTCAGGTTTTCTTTTGCGCCCAGGGCCAGGAAACCCAAAGAATCCAGGCTGTCATCAAACAGTTGTAAAGCGTTGTTTTGAAGGTTCCTGTCGAAGTAGATCAATACATTCCTGCAAAAGATGAGTTGAAATTCATTGAAGGAACTATCCGATACCAGGTTGTGGGTAGCTACCACCATTTTGGAGGCCAGCTTTTCATCAAACTTGGCCCAGTCGTACTTGGCGGTATAGTATTGGGAAAAATCCTGCTTGCCGCCCGACTGGATATAATTCTCAGAATATTGTTTGATAAAGCGTAAAGGGAAAATTCCTTTGCGCAAGCGTTCCAATACACCCGGATTGATGTCGGTAGCATATAGCAGGGATTTCTTCAACAATCCTGCTTCCTGCAACAGGATAGCCATGGAATACACTTCTTCTCCTGTTGAGCAACCTGCGTGCCAGATGCGGATGAAAGGATGTGTGGCCAATACGGGCAATACTTCTTCCCGGATGGTTTTGTAGAACGAAGGGTCACGGAACATCTCGGTCACATTGACCGTGATCTCTTCCACAAAGCGGCGGAAGTAGGTGCTGTCTGTTTGTATCTGTTTCCTGAACAATTCAAAAGAAGGGAATTTATCCAGCGCATATAACCGGTTGATCCTTCGTTTCAGGGAGGCTTTGGAATAGTCGGTAAAGTCATACCCATACCTTTCCAGCAGGTCCTGGAGCAGTATGTTAATTTCATTGTCCTGTACTTCAAATTCCACGGCTATTGATTTATGTGTCATTTCCCGGCATCATACAGCCATACCCGCAGCAGGGATAGCAATTGGTCAATATCCACTGGTTTGCTGATATAATCAGATGCACCGGCCTCGATACATTTCTCCCGGTCGCCCGTCATTGCCTTGGCGGTAACGGCAATGACCGGCAATTTACTGAAAGCCGGATTGGCTTTGATGCGTTTGGTTGATTCGTATCCATCCATTTCGGGCATCATCATATCCATCAGTACAATATCCACTCCCGGGTGTTCCTGTAATTGCTTGAGCGCCTCTTTCCCATCCATGGCCGATACCACCTTCATTTGATAGGTTTCCAGCGCTTTGGTGAGGGAATAGATATTGCGGATATCATCATCAGCAATCAATACTGTCTTGTCTTTCAAAACTTCCTGCAAGATGCCCATATTGTTGGACGGCCTGCCAGCGTCTTTTTCTCCCACCAGGTGCAGGAACAGGGATACTTCATCCAGTATGCGCTGGTAGGAATGGGCTGTTTTGATCACGATAGAATCTGCATATTGCTTGATCTTCATCTCTTCGGCCCTTGAAAGGTTTTTGCCGGTAAAGATGATGATAGGAATATTTTCCAGGCCCGGCGTTTTCTTCACCTCTTCCAGGGTATCGTAAGATCGCTGGTTGGGGATGCCCATATCCAGTATCACACAGTTCACCTCTTTTTGTTGAAGTGCCTGCACGCTGCCAATAACGGTGTTTTTGATCTCTGTATTTACCTTGAAGTTTTCGAGGTAATAGGCCAGTGCTTTGGCGTGTTTCATATTCTCTTCCACAATGAGCACTTTGCGGGGATTGTTGGTGAGCATGAATTCAATGCGTGTAAAAATATCCTGCATTTGCTCATAGGCTACGGGTTTATTGATGAAGTCAACGGCCCCTTTGGAAATGCTCTTGTATTTGGCATCATATGCACTCATCATATGCACCGGTATATGCCTGGTTTGTGGATTGTTCTTCAGGTCTTCCATCACCTCCCAGCCATCTTCTACCGGCAACTGGATATCCAGCAGGATGCCTGCCGGCATAAATTGCAGGGCCAGTGGCAGGGCTTCATCACCCCGTACACACACTACGCCTCTATAGCCTTTGTTGCGGGTATAGTCCAGCAATGATTTGGCAAAATTGGTATCGTCTTCTACAATGAGGATCACTTTGTCGCGGTGGTTGATCTTGTGCCGGTCGTCGGGCACATTCTCCGGTATAATATCACTGATGTAGCGCTGGCGTAATTCCTGGGCCGGCACTGGTGCCTGCGAAGGCATATAGGCGTCCGGCTTCACTGGTTGCAAGGCACTCCCGGTGTTGGTTGTCCCTACGAGGTTGGCGATGGCCTGGGATAAAGGTATGTGTACGGAGAATTCACTGCCTTGTCCGGGTTCGCTTTCCAATACTATTTCGCCACCCAGCAGCCTTGCCAGTTCGCGACTGATGGAGAGGCCCAGTCCGGTACCACCATATTTACGGCGGGTGGATCCATCGGCTTGCTGGAAGGCCTCAAAGATGATCTTTTGCTTATCAGGAGAAATACCAATACCGGTATCTTTCACCGTGAAAGCGATGGTATGTCCATCACTGCCGGGCATGGATATTTTCAGGGCTACATATCCTTTGGCGGTGAATTTTAGTGCATTGGCAATAAGGTTCTTGATGATCTGTTCCAGGCGGAGCCGGTCGGTCTCAATAATGCCCTGTACATTGGTTTCGATGGTGGTCTTGAACGTAATACCTTTTTCTTTGGCGATGGGGCCGAAAAGGGCCATCATATCATCGGCGATATCCTGCACCGGCACATCAGCATATTGTAGTTCCATTTTGCCCGCTTCGATCTTGGAGAGGTCGAGTATTTCATCGATCAGTGATAGCAGGCCATGGCCGGAACTTTGTATTACACGGGCATATTCAATTTGTTCACCGGTGAGGTTGTGTTCATTGTTTTCCGACATCAGCCTCGACAAGAGCAGGATGGAGTTGAGCGGGGTACGCAATTCGTGCGACATATTGGCCAGGAATTCCGATTTGTACCGGGTGCTTTGTTCCAGCTCTTCAGCTTTCTTTTGTATTTCCAGGTTCCTTTCAAATACCAGCTGGTTCTTTTCTTCCAGCAGGCGAGCCCTTTCTTCCAGTTCTCCATTGGCTTCCATCAGTTCTTCCTGCTGTACTTTCAGTTCTTCTTCCGAAGCCTGCAGCTTTTCCGTTTGGGCTTCCAGTTCACTGTTGATGTTCTCCATTTCATTGTGCTGGGCCTGCAGTTCTTCAGACTGTGACTGCGTTTCTTCCAGCAGTTCCTGTAAGCGGCGGCGGCTCTCTATGCTGTTGATGACGGTGCCTATATTGTGGGCAGCCGTTTCGAGGAAGGAAATTTCGTTGGGGGTATATGCTTTGATGGATGCCAGCTCTATAATGCCCATGATCTTTTTTTCAAAGAATAGGGGAATGGCAATAATGTTCTTTGGTTTAATGCTTCCCGTAGCATGGTTGATGGTAATGAGGTCGGCGGGCACTTCCTGCAGGTAGATGGTGGAAGCGCTGGCGGCGCTTTGTCCGGCAATACCTTCTCCGAATGCTATCCGCTCTTTGGCCAGTTGTTCATCAAAAGCATAGCCTTTGATAAAGCGCAGGCTGGTATGGTCTTCTGCGAGGTAAAAAGCGCCTACCTGGCTATTGGTATAATTGGCCACATAGGCCAATATGCCCTGTGACAATAAAGGCAGTTCATATTCTCCCAGCATCTTTTCGTTGAGTGTGGCAATACCTGTTTGCAGCCATTCTTTATCGGCCAGTTGTCCGAAGGAATACTCCAGCGAACTGCCCATCTTATTGAGTGATACGCCCAGGCTGCCCAGCCCGTCTTCCCCTTTGTCTTGTACGCGGATACTATAATCGCCGGTAGAGATCTTATTGGCTACCTCCTGGATGATATTGATGCGGCGGGTAATGTCTTTGTCTTTTTCCGCCAGCTCTTCCTGCAATTGGGTGGTTTTTTCAAAATCACTGCTTACCCGCATAAAGGAAATGACGGTGATGATGAGGGAGAGGGCAGCAGCTATCACAATGAGTATGGGGGTATAGGTAGAGAACTTATTCATTTCTGCCGTACGCGTTGCCAGCAGTCGCTCTTCACTATCGATCATGGCGTTTACTACCAACCTGGCCTCATCCATATGTTTTTTACCATCGAGGAGTTGTTCTGTGGTGACTGTTTCACCGCCCCGTTTTTGAACAATGCGGCGTTCCAGGCTCGACAAACGCAGTACTACTATTTCCTGCAACCTGTTGGCGCGCATCTGCTGCTCGCGGTTATCGGCAGTTAAGGATTTCAGGCGTACCACATAGGCTTTTGCACTGTCAATAGAACCGTTATAAGGTTCCAGGAAACGATCATCACCGGTAAGCAGGTATCCCCGCTGGCCCGTTTCCGCATCTTTGAGTGTGGATATGATCCGTTCTACCAGCAGCTTCACTTCATTGGTATGTTCTACCTCCCGGGCGCTTTTCAACAGGTTGCTGATGCTTACATAAGAAGCTACAGAACTTACAATTAACAACAGCAATGAAATACCAAAGCCAATGAGCAGGTTCCGTTTAAAGGTTGATTTCATCGAATGATATATTAGATGCCTTGTTAGAATGTTTGTATTTAGTTTATCGGTTGTCAGAGAGGTGATAGCTTTCGTACTCGTCGCCAGGGAAAGATGTCACCTCTCATTGTCACCTCTCATTCTTGTTGCACGGGTAATATCATGATAAATGTACTTCCCTTGCCTTCCTGGCTTTCGGCTGAGATAAGACCATTGTGGGTATCCATGATCTTCTTTACAATGGCCAATCCGATGCCTGTACCCTCATATTCCTCCCTCGAATGCAGGCGTTGGAAAATAGAGAATATCTTGTTTAGGTAGATCTCATTAAATCCTATGCCATTATCCGTCACTGTAATGCGGCAATAGTTTCCGGTGGGTGAGGGGATGCTGTACAGGTCTTTGTCCATCACCAGCACAGACCGGATATGGATAACGGGCCTTTCCTGCTTGTCGGAAAATTTGAGCGCGTTGCTGAGGATGTTTTGAAATACCTGCCTGATCTGGGCAGGGATCACTTCCAATGCAGGGATATTGTCGGTATGGATAATGGCTTGCTTTTCCTGTATCAGCAGTTCCATGTCCACCAGTATTTCCTGGATCACCAGGTTGATATTGGTGGTTTGAAAAACACCCGATATGGACAGCCTGGAATAATTGAGCACATCAGTGATCAGGTTATTCATGCGTTCGGATGAATGGATAAGCCGGTTGATATAGCCCACTGCTTCCGGGTTGTTGGCCAGGAACCTGTCTCTGATGAGGTGGCTGAATACCTGGATCTTGCGTAAAGGTTCTTTCAGGTCATGCGAGGCTACATAGGCAAACTGTTGCAATTCATGGTTACTGATCTCCAGTTCTTTGTTGGCCTGCAGCAATTCCTGGGTGCGTTCATCAACCCGTTGCTCCAGCAGTTGGTTCACCATTTTCTGTTCATGGATATCTGTAAAGATGCCCACCCATTTGAGGATATTGTTTTCTTTTTTAACGGGTGTAAGGGTGAGCAGGTGTATGCGGTATTCTTCAGATTTCAGCGGCCTGATCTTTACTTCTGTTTCTTCCTGGATAGCGGAGGAGACTGCGCGTTGAATATATTGAGCGATTGAAATACTGCCTGGCGGGGTTTGCGGTAGCATATCTTTCCCGAAAGAATATTGGTACCAATACTTGTTTACAAATTCGATAACGCCGGCAGTATTGGAGGTAAACGCGATCTGTGGAATGGATTCCAGTGCTGAACGGAGTTCTTCTACACTTTGGTGTAGGGCCTCCTGTGCATATTTTCTTACTTCGATTTCCTCCTGAAGTGTTTTTTGTGCTGCGCTTAATTCCCTGGTTTGCTGGTGCAGCCGGTAGAAGGTCTTTACTTTCAGCAATAAGATATCCGGATCAAATGGCTTGGTAATATAATCGATAGCACCGGAGCCATATCCTTTGGTGATGAAACGCTTTTCTGTATTCACTGCCGATAGGAAGATGATGGGAATATCTTTTGATTTACTGTAACCGCTGATGGCTTCTGCTACTTCAAAACCATCCATACCGGGCATTTGTACATCCAGTATGATCAGGAAGTAAGCATTCTTGAGCACTTTGCGCAGTGCCTCTTCTCCGGATGCTGCAGTGTCTACCCTGAATTGGTTGACCTCAAGGAGTTTTTGTAATGAAAAAAGGTTTTCTGGTCTGTCATCTACGATCAGTATCATAAAGAGCTAAGTAAGAATAATTTGTCCAGATTATGACAGGTGAAATAAAATTGTGCATGTAGATTTATATCTACATGAAATGAAGTGGTTGGCACTAAAAAATCATGCCACCAAAGGAGTAGTATTAGTAGTGGGAAGGTAGAGGTAAAGGAAAGGTGAAAATGGAGTTACCTGCTGAGGGGGACTTCGTTGACTTCCATATAGGTGTTCATGAAAAACATTTCGTGCAGGTTTTGAATGGCTGCTGAACCTGCCTGATTATCCATTTCGATGTAGCCACAACCCAGGGAATATCCTGTTTGGGTATCCATAGCAATGCGAACTGAGTTGACTTTACCGAATTGAAGGAAGAGTTGAAAGAGGTGGTGAGCGGTTGTTTTCTTGTTGAGATTGCCAACATATATGTTCATAAGAGTGGTTTTAATGTGGACAATGGTACGGCGGGAAGGAGTTCTGGGGGATGTGAAAATGAAGATAACCAATTACTATTCATGAACCTAAAAGTTTTTCAGGCAGAAATTGGAGGTATGGAGCTATGGGTGCTGATAATTAATCAGTTAACTATTAAAATTAAAAATCGTACCTTTGCAGGATTAAAAAAAATCCCGGCCTGTTCATTCAGTGCTTTTATTGGGTATCAGGTGGGGCAAATTGGTTAAGGTTTTCCGGCAGGAACAGCCGGTTATTATGTTCTTTAAAAATTTTTTACAGCAGATGACAAACGATCAGATTGAAAAGTTTCTCACGGACAAGAATCCTGACAACGCACCTGTAAGGATCGGGTTTAAGACCCGTAAGCCTTTTATTGGCATTTTTATCAAAACGCCTGACTATGCGGAGTTGAAATCAAAGAATTTCTGGGCTATTGTTTGGGAGTCAAATATTGAGACTTATCAGAAGTCAAAGGATGCCAAATTATCCCGAATATTCAATGGTTCAGAAATAACCAAGCTGTCTCCTTTTAAGAAAGGAACCGAAGATTAGGGCTTTATCTTTCTTGCAGTTCCGGAGATAATAATTGTAGATCATATTCCCTATGTTGAATATGGTGTATTTATTAGCGCGGTAGTATTTTGTCGTATCTATTTAACCATGTTGTTGCACTAATGCAAAGATCAATCATTACGGGTACGGGAAGCTATATTCCTTCTGTTATCAAAAAGAACAGTGATTTTATTTCCAATAGCTTTTTTACAGAAGACAAACATCCTATAGACCGCCCTCAACAGGAAATTGTAGACAAATTCAAGCAGATTACCGGCATTGAAGAAAGGCGTTATGCGCCTGAAAACATGACGGCTTCCGATATGGCCATTCAGGCTGCTCTCCTGGCCATCAAGGACAGTGGTGTGGACCCTGAAACGCTGGATCAGCTCATTGTGGCCCACAACTATGGTGATGTGCTGGCCCATACCACCCAGATGGATGGCGTGCCTTCCCTGGCGTCGCGCATCAAACAAGGCCTGGGCATCAAAAATCCTTCCTGTATACCTTACGATATCTTATTTGGCTGTCCCGGCTGGCTCCAGGGGCTCATACAGGGCGACCTGTACTGCCGGGCAGGCGCCGCTAAAAAATGCCTGGTCATAGGTACCGAAACCCTGTCGAGGGTGGTAGATGATTATGACCGGGACAGTATGATCTTTTCTGATGGCGCGGGCGCCTGTATTATGGAATACAAGGAAGCTACCGCCGGTGAGGCCGGTATCCTGGGTACCAGTACAAGGTCCGATTGTGTGGACGAAGCCGGGTATATCTATTTTGGCGGATCCAATGCGCCGGACGCAGATGCCCATACGCGCTATATTAAGATGAAGGGCCGCAAGGTATACGAGTATGCCGTGAAATATGTGCCGGCTGCCATGAAAGAATGCCTCGACAAAAGCGGTATAGGTATTCATGAACTGAAAAAGATCTTCATCCACCAGGCCAATGAAAAGATGGATGAAAGCATCGTACGGGCTTTTTACCAATTGTATGGCGCTCAACCTCCCCACGATATTATGCCTATGAGCATCCATTGGCTGGGCAATAGCTCAGTAGCCACCATTCCCACTTTATACGACCTCGTTCGCCGGAACCAGCTTCCTGAACATTCGCTCCAACCGGGCGATGTGATCCTGTTTGCATCAGTAGGCGCCGGGATGAATATCAACGCTGTGTGCTACCGGTACTGAGTATAATACTATCCATCACTGTTATATTGGTTTGTGCTAATAGAGCTTAGTATTCGGTTAATTGAGGTAATTTAATCGATCAGGTAATAACGTTACTTCATGGTACTAACTTTTTATTAACAAAACTGCTTGTATTATGAAGAAATGTCCCAAAGACTATTCGTAAGGGTTTACCCTGACCTGACTTTATTGGTTACGCATTCCTGCCGTATTCTGTGCCAACTCTCCACCCAATTCTCTTCTTACTGTTTTATCCCCTAAACGGCTACCTGCAGGAATCCCGTAAGTTTTTGCTATAAGTGAATAAGACGCAACGGATCATGCTATGTCCGTTCAAAATGTTATGACTCTCTGGGAGCATTACTCCTGGTCATGGTTTGTATTGCCATGCCTGCCGGTGATGCCCGGAATGTCGTATGCCTGTATCATTCACTTATTAAAACCTTATTATGAAACATCTGTATGCTCTATTTATTTTACTGCTGATCACTACTGTCCTCCATGCGCAGGTAACCCTAAGCGCTGATGGGCCGGGGAATACTTATGAACTAATCGAGTCGAGAGGCTTTGGGGTGGAAAGCCCCGATTGCCGCCACACCAGTTTCGGCCGGCATGTAACAGAGATATTTGACAATACGCTGGGCAAGAATGTATTTGTATTTCATAGTCACCCTGTGGAAGATGATGATCGTTGTGGCGCCGACGACAGGGTGCGGATGGAGATCAAGGGCGGCGATGGCTCACCAGCGGATATGCAACATACGGAAGGGCAAACGGCTTATTACCGTTGGAAGTTCAAACTGGATGCAGGCTTTATTCCTTCCAGCCGCTTTACGCATATATTCCAGATCAAAGCTATTGATGGCGATGCCGGCGCTCCATTGGTTACCATTACACCCAGGGCCGGCAATCCACAAAAGATGCAGATCATCCACAGCTCCGGTGAGGGCAGTGGAAGTTTGGGTACGGTACATGAGGTAGACCTGGCGCCTTTTAAAGGTACCTGGGTAGAAGCGTATGTGAAATACAAAAGCAGTGAAGGCAGTGCCGGTACTTTTGAAATTACGATCAAGAGGGTCAGTGATGGCGTCACCTTGCTTTCCTATAGCCGTACAGGTATCGATATGTGGCGCACCGGCGCCAGTTACAACAGGCCCAAATGGGGAGTGTACCGTGGCAAGGACCCCGTATTGCGCGATGAACAGGTACGCTTTGCCGATTTCTGCATTTCAGAAAGCAGCGCCAGTCTTTGTCCAAGTGATATTGGCAGCAACCAATTGCCCACTGTAAGTATTACTTCTCCTGCCAACAATGCCAGCTTCACAGCACCTGTTTCTGTAACCATCAATGCTTCGGCTTCGGATGCAGATGGTACGGTAAGTCTGGTGGAATTCTTCAATGGCAGTACCAAGCTTGGAGAAGACGCTACATCGCCCTATAGTTTTGCGTGGACTGGTGTAGCCGCAGGCAGTTATACGCTTACTGCAAAGGCCACTGATAACAACAGTGGTGCTACTACTTCTGCTGCCGTGAACATAACGGTACAAGCGGCGCCTACCTGCCCGGCTGCGATTGCCAGCGGGGATGATGGCAATGTAGCGGCCAATGTGCTCGATAATAACCTCAGTACGCGGTGGTCGGCCAGTGGTGATGGGCAATGGATACAGTTCTGTCTGGGCGCCCCTGCATCGGTAACCGGTGTGCAGATCGCTTTTTATAGTGGCAATACACGCACTTCCACTTTTGATGTACTGGTAGGCAACGATGGCGCTACCTGGACTACCGCAGCTGCCGGCCGTGTAAGCAGTGGTGTATCGCTTAACCTGGAAACGTTCACCTTTGCTGCCCAAACCGGCAAATATGTACGTATTGTAGGACATGGCAACAGTGTGAATGCCTGGAACAGTTATACGGAAGTGAAGATACAAACGGGGTCGGGCAGTGGACAAACCATTACGCTTTCACCGCAGCATGATGCTTATGTGCGCAATGGCACTACTGCAGGAACCACGCTTGGTACAACAGATGCGACGATACTGGTCACCAAGCTGAATTCCTCCGCCTCTGCCGGTAACGACCGGCATACCTACCTGCGGTTTGATGCCGGTACTGCGGGCGCTACCATTTCGTCGGCGGTGCTGCGGTTGTATGGTAAGATAGACGATGACCGCTCTACGAATGTGCCCATCAGCGTGTATGGTGTATCCAATACTACCTGGACAGAATCGACCATTACCTGGAACAATAAACCGGCTACGGGATCTTCCCTGCAAACGACTTCGGTTACAGATGCTACAGCACGCTATTATACATGGGATATAACTGCCTATGTGCAAAGTGAGCTGGCAGCCGGGCGTACCCTTATCTCCCTGGCGCTGCTGAGTGGTGTAGCTACTGATCCACGCATTACCTGGAACTCCAAAGAAACGGGAAGCAATGGTCCTGAACTGGTGATCACTACCAATACTACCCTGCAATCACAAAAGCTGTCCTTAGTGGCAGGAGGGGAAGAGAAAGCTGGTGATATGAAGCTTACAGCTTATCCCAATCCTTTCAGGGGCAGCAATACGATTGTGGTGAACCTGGCAAAGGAGGGCCATACGCAATTAGCAGCGTATGATATGGCCGGCAGGCAGGTGACTGTATTGGTAAGCGGTCATTTATCAGCCGGTGCTCACCGCATTTCTTTCCGGCCCGATGCTTTACCGGCAGGTATTTACCTGTTGCGGCTTTCCAACAACGGACAAACCATTACCCAAAAACTTGTGAAAGAATAATCATGGCTCCCAGGGGTGAGCCGCCTCTTTAAAGGCGACCCACCCCTGGGATCATCATGGATACCATTAACACTTATCAAAACCAATCAGTATGAAAAAAAACAATTGCCTGAGAAAAGCATGGCAGCTATTGCTGTACAGCTGCCTTTTCTTATTTCTGCTTCAGCCCGCATGGGGGCAAACCCTGCCAGCCAATTTCCAACGGGTGCTGGTAACGGGAGGTATTACCGGGCCTACAGCAATGGCCTTTACTCCCGATGGCCGGGTATTGGTAGGCCAGCAGAATGGCCAGTTGAGGGTGGTTAAAAATGGCAGTTTATTAGCTACTCCTGCGATTAGCTTATCGGTCAATACCAGTGGAGAGCGGGGATTGATCGGTGTGGCGGTAGACCCCAATTTTGCTACCAACCAGTATATTTATCTCTATTATACACATACCACAGGACCACACAACCGCTTAAGCCGGTTTACCATGAGTGGTGATGTAGCAGGTTCTGAATTGACGCTGCTGGACTTTCCAACACTGAGTGGCATTTACCACAATGGTGGTGGGCTGGTATTTGGCAATGATGGAAAGTTGTATGTGTCGATCGGTGAAAACCAGGTAGGTTCCAATTCGCAAAACCTGGATACCTACCTGGGCAAACTGCTGCGGATCAATTCCGATGGTACTGCTGCGGCTGGAAATCCGTTTACCGGCAATGCGGTACGCAGCCGCATCTGGGCCTATGGTTTACGGAATCCTTTCACACTTGCTTCTGATCCGGTGAGTGGTAAGATATTTGTGAATGATGTGGGCAATGCTACCTGGGAGGAGATCAATGATGCTACTACAGGGGGTAAGAATTTTGGATGGCCCGATAAAGAGGGTATGTGCACCAGTGGTTGTACGGGCTACACCAATCCCATCTACGTATACACTACCAATCGTACAGACCCGCCACCGAATGGGCAGGGCTGTGCTATTAACGGCGGTACTTTTTTCAACGGCAGCATCAGTAACTGGCCGGCAACTTACGGTGGCAAATATTTCTTCCTCGATTATTGCGGTTCCTGGATCGATTATATCAATCCTGCTTCTCCCTCCCGTGTGTCTTTTGGCACCAACCTGAGCGGTGGGAATGTGTACATGAAGCAGGGCACGGATGGCAACCTGTATTACCTGCGCCGTGATAACAGTTCGCTGTACAGGATTGTCTATACAGGCAACCAGGCGCCTACCATTACTGCGCAGCCGCAGAATACTTCGGTAACCATTGGAGGTACTGCTACCTTTATGGTATCTGCTACCGGCAGTCCATCGCCTACCTACCAGTGGCGCAAAGGAACGACCAATATTTCAGGTGCTACGGCCACTACCTATAGCATTACGAATGTACAAACCTCACATGCGGGGCAATACAATGTGGTAGTGACCAACAGTGCAGGCACAGTGACCAGCAGCAATGCCACGCTTACCGTCACCCAACCCAATACCTTACCGGTGGCTACTGTAAACAGTCCCGCCAATGGTGTATTGTTCAGGTCGGGGGATGTGATCAGTTATAGTGGATCAGGTACGGATGCGGAAGATGGGACACTTGCCGGCAGTACCTTTGAATGGTGGGTTGATTTTCACCATGCAACACATATACATCCCGGACCGCAGCTCACTGATGGGGTAACGGGCGGTTCTTTTGTTGCTAACCTGTCGGGGCATAATGAAACGGATATCTGGTACCGTATTTACCTGGCTGTGCAGGACTCACAAGGCGGGCGTGATACTTCGTATGTTGAAATATTCCCGGTTACCTCGCAGCTGACTTTGCAAACACAGCCGGCAGGATTGTTGGTAAGGCTGGATGCGGTGCCATTCACGGCACCTTATACGACCGAAGCTGTTTCAGGTGCATCGCGGCCCATTGTTGCCATTTCACCGCAAACGCTGAATGGGGTGACCTATATTTTTGACCATTGGAGTCAGGGCGGTGCGGCTGCGCAGAATATTGTGATCACAGACAATGATGTTACCTATACAGCGCATTACCGCGTAGCGCCACCACCAGTAAACTTTACGCCGATACATGATGCTTATGTAAGGGACGGCACCAATGCAGGCATTACCCATGGAACTACGGACTCTACGTTGCTGATCACTAAATTATCGCCGGCTGGTCAACTGAATAATGCACGGGAAAGCTATCTGTTGTTTGACCTGGCATCCATAAACGGTAATGTTTCGTCGGTAACGCTGAAAGTATACGGTAAAGTAGACCTTACTACGGTGCCTTCTGTATTGGTAGGCGCCTATCCGGTTGCCAATACTACCTGGACAGAGAATACCCTCACCTGGAATAATAAGCCGCCTGCCGGTGCTACGGAACTGTCAACGGCTACAGTAACCAATACAGCTTATTCCTATATAAACTGGGATGTGACGAATTATGTGAAGAGTGAATTGCTGGCAGGACGCAAGAAAGTATCCTTTGCGCTGAAGAGCCTGGTAGCGCATGATCCACGCATATTCTGGAATTCATCGGAGTTTGGTTCCAACCCGCCCCAGTTATCGGTAATAGCTGATGGCGGCAATGTTTCGCCTACCGTGAGTATTACATCGCCTGTCAACAATGCCAGTTTCACCGCACCGGCGTCTGTGACGATCAATGCCACTGCTGCTGATCCTGATGGCAGTATTACGGGCGTGGAATTCTTCAATGGCGCAACCAGTCTGGGTACAGACAATGTGGCTCCCTATTCATTTACCTGGAACAATGTGCCGGCAGGGTCATATACGCTGACAGCCAAAGCTACGGACGACAGCAGTGCTGTTACCACTTCGACTCCGGTCAACATTACGGTACAGCCTCCCGCATCCTGTACGCCGGTAACGGCCAGTGCCGATGACGGTAATGTGCCTGCCAATGTACTGGACAATGATCTCAATACACGCTGGTCGGCCAGTGGTGACGGGCAATGGATACAGCTTTGTTTGAATGATACCTTTACCATTACGGGGGTACAGATCGCCTTCTACAGTGGCAATACGCGTACTTCTACATTTGATGTGCTGGTAGGAAATGACGGAATAAACTGGACTACGGCAGCTACCGGAAGGGTAAGCAGTGGTACTTCCCTTAACCTGGAGACCTTTACGTTTGCCGCTCAAACCGGTAAATATGTACGCATCGTGGGACATGGCAACAGTGTGAACCTGTGGAACAGCTATTCGGAAGTGAAAGTGCAAACCAGCCAGGGCAGCCAGCAGTTCACTTTGTCGCCGTTGCATGATGCTTATGTACGCAATGGTACTTATGCAGATATTACACATGGTACGACCGATCCGTCTATCCTGATCTCCAAGCTGAACTCAAGTCCCACAGCGGGTAACGACCGGCACACCTACCTGCGTTTTGATGCCAGTGGGGTAAGCGGTACGGTATCCTCGGCTATACTGCGGGTATACGGCAAGCTGGATGATAACCGCAACAACAATGTACCGGTGAATACTTATGCGGTATCGAATACTACGTGGACTGAATCGGCTATTACCTGGAACAATAAGCCGGCTACGGGCGCCTCCCAGGGCAGTGCAACGGTCACAGATTCCATCGGCCGCTATTATAGCTGGGATATTACTTCCTATGTACAGGCGGAAAGAGCAGCAGGCCGCAACAATATATCCCTGGCTTTATTGGCTACCATCGCTACCAATCCACGCATTACCTGGAACTCCAAAGAAACAGGCAGCAACCCACCACAACTGGTGATCACAGCGGGAACGCAACTCACAGAAGGGCCAGCCTCCCGGATGACACAATTGCCGGGCGAGGACAAAGCCGCCACCATGGGTATGGCCCTGAACAGTTATCCCAATCCATTTGGTGAACACAATACGATCACCTTCTCGTTGGAGAAAAGTGGTTATACCACACTGGCTGTATTTGACCTGCAGGGCAGGCAGGTGGCCATGCTGGTACAAGGCCGCTTACAGGCCGGTGATCACCGTACCAGGTTTGTGGCTGGTAAACTGGCTGCCGGGGTCTATGTGTTGAAACTGGTGCAGGATGGAAAAGTGGTAACGAAGAAAATGTTGAAAGAGTAAGTAATACTGCCCTTAGAGGTGACACCTTTCCTTTGCCACGCGAACGAAAGGTGTCACTTCTTAAGGGTTATGTTTTCCCTTTTATCCATTAATACAACAACGATGAGTAAAAATTCTATCAATTATCCTATTCTTACTACAACCGGCAAACTGCGTGCAGGATTGCTGTTGCTGCTATTTTCATTGATCAGTATAACGACCTGTTTGGGTGCTACTGTTACAGTTACTTCCTTATCGGCCCTGCAAACGGCTATTAACAATGCAGCGCCGGGTGATATCATTATCCTTGCCAATGGGGTGTATACGGCTTCTTCGGATATCACGATCAATAAGCAGGGAACTGCCGCCCAGCCCATCACGATCAAGGCTGCCAGCATTGCCGGCGCGGAGATCAAAGGCACGGCAGGGTTTAATATTGTAAGCCCGGCGAAGTATATCATCATTCAAGGGTTTAAGTTTACGCACAATGCGTCGCAGGCTACGATGGCCAGCGGCACCAGCTTTTGCCGGTGGACAAGGAATATTTTTGAGACACCGGGAGAAGGGGAGAACTTATTGCTGAATGGTAATGACCATGAGGTAGACTACAATACTTTCCAGCACAAGAATGCGCTGGGCCGGTTTATTGCTGTGCGGGGTTCGGGCAGTCAGATCGCTCAAAGGCTGTTTATCCACCACAATTATTTTCTTGACCAGCAGCCACAAACGGGCAATGGTGCGGAGACTGTGCAATTTGGCCTGAGTGGTTACAGTCTGTCTTCCAGCAACAGCATTATGGAATACAACCTGTTTGAGGATTGCCATGGTGAGAATGAAATGATCTCTATTAAATCATCGGCTGTAACGATCCGGTATAATACCATCCGTGATTGTCCGGCCCAGTTTACCCTGCGGCATGGGAACTTCTGCCTGGTATACGGCAATTATTTCATCAATACGCCAGGTATCCGCATTTTTGGTGATGACCATAAGGTATTCAGTAACCATTTTGAGAACTGTAATCCAGCCATCAACATCGGCAATGGTGATGGTGAAGTAGCTGATGGTGATCCGCTGACGGCGCATGACCGGCCCGACCGGGTATTGATCGCTTACAACACGCTGGTCAACAATCCGGCCAATATTACGCAGAGTGGCCGCACCAATGGCCTGGGGGCTACGGCCATTACGGTAGCCAACAATATTGTACAGGGTGGGGGAGCCGCTGCTTCTATTGCAGGACCTTATACGGGAGCGGTATGGAGCGGCAATATGATCTACAATACCAACGGGGCAGGTTCGATGCCTGCGGCAGGTTATACTACTGCCAATCCCTTATTGGCGAGAGATGCTACGGGCACTTTTCACCTGCAGACTGGCAGTCCGGCCATCAACGCGGGTACGGGCTCCTATCCATCTGTAACGGTGGATATGGATGGTCAGACGAGAACCTCACCACTGGATAAAGGTGCTGATGAAGTGTCCGGTGCTGCTGTAACCGCACAGATACTCACTACTGCCATGGTGGGGTATAATGGCAATTACACGCCTCCTGCACCTGGCTGTGAGCCGGTGAGCGCCAGTGCCGATGATGGCAATGTGCCCGCCAATGTTTTGGACAATGATCTCAATACGCGCTGGTCGGCCAATGGTGATGGTCAGTGGATACAGTTTTGCCTGGGTGATACGCTATCAGTTACAGGGGTGCAAATTGCTTTTTACAGTGGCAATACGCGCACTTCCACTTTTGATGTACTTACGGGTAATGATGGCACTAACTGGACAACTGCCAGTGCCGGTCGTGTAAGCAGTGGTACTTCAGTAAACCTGGAAACATTTTCCTTTACGCCCAGGAATGCAAAGTATATACGCATTGTAGGGCATGGGAACAGTGTAAATCTTTGGAACAGCTATGCAGAAGTTAAGATACAAACACAAACGGGCGGCGGAGGCACTACTACGCTTACGCCGACTCAGGATGCGTATGTACGCAATGGTACCAATGCAGGGGTGACGCATGGTACTACAGATCCTGCTATCCTGCTTACTAAACTCAATGCGACGGCATCTGCCGGTAATGACCGGCATACCTACCTGCAGTTTGATGCGGGCAGTGTGAGCGGTACGATCAGTTCAGTAACACTGCGCCTGTATGGCGGCCTGGATGATAACCGCGATAACAATATCCCGGTGAATGTGTATGCGGTAAGCAATACTACCTGGACGGAGTCGGCCATTACCTGGAACAACAAGCCTGCTACGGGCGATTCGCTGCAAAGGGTGGTCGTGACGGATTCGGTGAAGCGTTATTATACCTGGGATATTACCTCCTATATGCAAGCTGAAAAAGCTGCAGGCAGGAATATTATTTCACTGGCTTTGCTGAGCAGGATCGCCACCGATCCGCGTATTGGGTGGAACTCGAAGGAAACAGGCAGCAATCCGCCTCAACTGGTGATCACCACAAGCTCGGGAGCAAGAACAGCCGTTACCCTAAGCAGTGCAGCTGTGAAAAAAGAAATGCAAGGCAAATCCTTCAATACATATCCCAATCCATTTGGCAGAAGCAATACCATCAGCTTTACGGTTGAAAAAACGGGGCATACCAACCTGGCGGTGTATGATATCAGTGGCAGGCTGGTGAAGGTACTGGTGAATGGTCACCTGGCTGCCGGCCAATACCGTCGTGACTTTGATGGAGCGGGTGCGCCAGCGGGAGTGTATGTAGTGAAACTGGTACAGGGGGGTAAGACAGTTACGCAAAAGATAGTGAAGGAATAATGAGGCAACGAGGCGTAAAGGCAATACGATCCCTGACTTGTGGTCAATCATTTATTAATCCAACAACAAAACAACTGTTACATGAATAGAAATATAAAGTTTGCAATAGCTGGCATGCTGCTGGTTCTACTTACTCCTTGTTTATCGCTACAGGCGCAATTGGGCAGTGGCTGGGTATCTTATTCGCCTACAAAAAAAATACACCTGGACAATGAAGCGGGATTGCAAACCTTCAACTGGAGCGCTGCACAGTCGGTATGCACCCCGGTATGTGCCGATTATGCTTACAACAGTACTACTGACGTAGAAACATTCCGGTTATTGGACAACCGGACGAACCGTTCGGAGATCAGGTTGCAGAATGAGTATTCTACGGGTAGCCGTCAGTTTGAGGGCTATGTTACTATTTATGCACCGCTAGAGGATGAAAGCCTCATGCAGATATTTGGCAGTACCTCCGGCGCCACACAAATGATGATCAGGGGGTATGCGGCCGATGGAGGTTCTATCCGGGGCGCGGGACAAACATTGGCCACAGGTATTTATGGGGTGGAGCTGCGCATTAACGTGATACACCTGCAGGAGGATGTGGGCAATAAGATCATTATTTATGTAAATGGTGTTAAAAAAGCAGAGATCGCGGATAATGAAGCAGTGACCAATTATCATAAATATGGCAACTACGGTACGCTCACCACAGATGAAGCGGTGGTGAAATGGCGGAAGGCACGTTTTTTCCGCGACGGCAGTGCTCCCTCGGATGCATCTGTTACCAACCTGGCGCTCGACAAGCCGGTAACCGCTTCTTCAGAACCGCAGCCGGAAAACCCCGCTACGGCGGCGGTCGATGGGAATACAGGTACCCGTTGGTCAGCCACGGGCTATCCCCAATGGCTGGAAGTAGACCTCGGTGCTGTAGCTACGCTTAGCAGAACAGAGCTGGTATGCTATTCGGACAGGGCCTATCAATACACCATTCAAGCCAGGAGCAGCAGTACGGGATCATGGACACAGATCGTGAATCGCAGCAGTAATACCACACCCGGCACTGTGGCATCGCCCCTTGTAGATAACCTGAGCAGTGTGAGCGCCCGCTATGTAAGGGTCAATGTGACCGGCGCTTCCGGCTATACGGGGCCCTGGGCCAGTCTCTCAGAATTCAGGGTATTTGGTACGGCCACCGGCCTGATGGCCGCTGCGCCAGGCACGGGACAAGCCCGTGCAGGAGAGGACAATGCTGATCATACTTCAGGCAATGTGCTGATGGTGGCGCCCAATCCTGCTACCAGTGGTAAGGCTACTGTGAGGTATACCTTATTAAAGGCGGGACGTGTGCAGATCGCCGTCTACAATACCAGCGGGCAATCAACGGTATTGGCAGATACCTACCGTACAGCAGGCAGCTATACGCTTGATTGGAATACTTCGGGTCAGGCAAAAGGGCTTTACATCGTGCAAATGCTGGCGGGAGATCAAAAAAGCAGTGTTCGCTTATTAGTAAAATAGAAAGAGGTGACACCTTTCGTTCGCGTCGCAAGGGTAAAGGTGTCACCTCTCTGTGAGAGGGGTGAGCCGCCCCGAAAGGGCGACCCACCCTTTAGACGGCTTCGACATAATCAACCTTTCCATCATTAAATGAATCCTCATGAAAAAAAGAATCCATTGTTTTTTGCAGGTAGTAAGTTTTGTATGGCTTAGCCTGCTGATTGCGCCGCAGACGCGGGCACAAACACCGGTGGCCAAAAACGGCCAGTTAAAAGTGATCGGGCTGAAGCTTTGTAACCAGTATGGTAATCCGATTCAATTACGGGGTATGAGTACGCATGGCATTCAATGGTACGGCTGGGGCAGCTGCCTCACTGAAGCTTCGCTGGATGCGTTGGCCAATGACTGGGGCTCAGATATTTTGCGTATCTCACTCTATGTACAGGAAGGCGGCTATGATAACGATCCGGCAGGGTTTACGGCCCAGGTAAGCCGGCTGATCGATGAAGCCACTGAACGCGGTATGTATGCATTGGTCGACTGGCACCAGTTGGATCCCGGCGATCCTAATAACAACCTGGCCAAGGCCAAAACATTCTTCACGGCCATTGCCAATGCGCATAAGAACAAGAACAACATCATCTATGATGTGTGCAATGAACCCAATGGGGTGACCTGGGCCAGGATCAAGACCTATGCTGATCAGATCATCCCGGTAATACGGGCTATTGATGCTGATGCACCCATCCTGGTGGGTACGCATGGCTGGGGCTCCTTTGGTATATCGGACGGTCGTTCGGCCCAGGATATCGTGAGCAACCCTTTAACCTTTTCCAATATCATGTATACTTTCCATTTCTATGCAGCTTCTCATGGACAGGAATACCTCGATGAACTGGACTGGGGTTCGGACAGGCTGCCGGTATTCGTAACGGAGTTCGGTACACAAACGGCTTCGGGTGATGGTACCAACAATTTTACCAGAAGCCAGCAGTACATTGATCTGATGCGTACGAAGAAGATCAGCTGGACCAACTGGAACTACTCTGATGATTTCAGGAGTGGTGCAGTATGGAAAACAGGTACCTGTTCTGCTGGTCCCTGGACGGTAGCCAATCTTAAACCTGCCGGTGTATGGATCAGGGAGCGTATGCTGAGCCCGGCCGATGATTTTCCCGGCGGTGTTGTTACACCAACCTGTGAGCCGGTGGTAGCCAGTGCAGATGATGGCAATGTAGCGGCCAATGTGCTGGATAATAATTTAAGTACGCGGTGGTCGGCCAGTGGTAATGGCCAGTGGATACAGTTCTGCCTGAGCGATACAGTTTCGGTAACCGGTGTACAGATCGCTTTCTACAGTGGCAATACCCGCACTTCTTCCTTTGATGTATTGGTAGGCAATGATGGCGCCAACTGGATTACGGCCTCTGCAGGCCGTGTAAGCAGTGGTACATCACTCAACCTGGAAACCTTCACCTTTACCCCGCAGGATGCGAAATACGTGCGCATAGTAGGGCATGGCAACAGTGTGAACCTGTGGAACAGTTATACAGAAGTGAAGATACAAACGGGCAGCAGTGGTGGCGGTCAACAATTCACCCTTGCCCCTCAGCATGATGCTTATGTGCGTAACGGGACCTATGCTACTATTACGCATGGTACTACTGATCCCACTATCCTTATATCAAAGCTTAATTCCAACCCGGCTTCGGGCAATGACCGGCACACTTACCTGCGCTTTGACGCCAGTAGTGCGAGCGGTAGTATTTCTTCAGCAGTGCTGCGGGTATATGGTAAGCTGGATGATAACCGCAACAACAATATACCTGTCAACGTTCATGCGGTATCGAATACCACGTGGACGGAATCGGCCATTACCTGGAATAATAAACCGGCTACGGGCGCTTCGCTGGGTAGCGCTACGGTAACGGACTCTATTGGCCGGTACTATACCTGGGATATCACGGCCTATGTACAAAGTGAAAAAGCGGCAGGGCGCAACCTCATTTCGCTGGCTTTGCTGAGCACTATTGCTACCAATCCGCGTATTACCTGGAATTCCAAGGAAACGGGCAGCAATCCACCGCAACTGGTGGTGACCACGGCGCAAACCCTGCGTTCAGGGATTGTTCAAAACATAAAGGCAGGGGAGGACGAAGCTGCCGGAAAAGTGACCTTGCTCAGTTTCCCCAATCCATTCCATGAAAGCAATACCATCCAGTTTACGTTGGAAAAACCAGGACTTACCAACCTGACTGTCTATGATATATCCGGTAAGCAAGTGGCTGTACTGGTCAACAGTCATTTGCCGGCAGGACAGCACCGGGCGGTGTTCAAACCGGTGGGTACTGCTACTGGTATTTTTACGATCCGGTTGATGTATGACCGAAAGGTGATCACACAAAAGCTGGTGAGGGAGTAGGCGTTCTTATTTTCATATAGCAATTAACAAGCCGGGTACGTCTGTACCTGGCTTTGTTGTTTTGGTTATCTTTGCCGAAAATATACCATTATGGGAATCGCAGATAAACTGTTCCAGATGAAGAATGAAAAGGCTGCCGCTAACCTGAAAGCGGGTGAAGAATTTTTGGAAGCCAACAAGCAAAAGCCGGGTATTGTAAGTCTGCCCAGCGGACTGCAGTATGAGATCATTACAGAAGGCACCGGCGCCAAACCTACTGCTTCTAATAAAGTAACCTGTCATTACCATGGTACGCTGATCGACGGTACGGTATTCGACAGTTCGGTAAAACGCGGACAACCTGCTACCTTCCCCCTGAACCAGGTGATCAAGGGCTGGACAGAAGGCGTGCAATTAATGCCCCTGGGCAGCAAATGGCGTTTCTTCCTTCCTGCTGATCTGGCTTATGGCGACAGGCAGGTAGGTACGCATATCGGACCCAATAGCGCCCTGGTTTTTGAAGTGGAATTGCTGGGTATTTCTTAAGCTGCTATTTATTTTAACTGAATGGTGAAAATAGCTATTGAACAAGTCGCATAAATCTTTATGCGATTTGTTGTTTTAGGTTAATCAACATCTGCCTATGTTTACTGAAATAGACGCCTCGGTAGGGAAATATGTGCAGCTTACTGCAGCAGAGCAGGAGCTGTTTCATTCGTTGCTGAAGCATAAGAAGGTAAAGAAAAAGCATTTCCTCTTGCAGGAAGGAGAAATATGCACTTTTGAAACCTTTATCCTCAAAGGTTGTATCCGGCTTTATTTTATTGACAAGGAGGGGGTGGAGACGATTCTTTATTTTGCGGTAGAGAACTGGTGGGTGAGTGATCTGGCCAGCTTCATGGATCAACAACCCTCCAACCAGTTTATTGAGACCCTCGAAGATTGTGAACTGCTGATCATGGATTACCGCTCCAAGAATGAACTGCTGGAAAAGATCCCTAAAATGGAGAAGTATTACCGCATACTCTTACAACGTTCATTGGGCGTGCTGCAACAGCGCTTCTACGCTAATGTTTCCCAAACAGCCGAAGAACGCTACCTGGCCTTCATAGAAAAATACCCGCAAGTGGTACAGCGGGTCCCGCAGCACCAGATTGCAAGGTATATTGGTGTATCCCCGGAATTTCTAAGTAAGGTGAAAAGCACTTTGTATAAGAAGCATTGACAGGCATTATGCTTTCTGTGGCGTCATGGCGGCCAATATTTCATTCTCCAACAAGCCGCTGCCTCCACCATAATGGCGGATGATGATGGTTGCCGGATTGATGTGCAACAATGCTTCTCTCAATACATGCTCTTCTTCGGTGTTGATGCCAGCACACAACAAAGCCAGGTCAAATGATGATTGGTTCGCAGCTGCTATTGCTTCCTCATTGGTAATGACAGCAGTGCCAGTCCATTTGTCCGGTACATTGATGAGCCGCTGCATCACCTGCATGATCTCGGCATTGCGGCCAATGGCCAGTATATTGAGTAGTTTCTTTTCCATAACAATCCTGTTTAATTCAGCAAGGAAGTAAATTCTGTTAAGGACTTACGGCTGCGGGGACTTATTTCCCTGCTTTTATAAGGCTCCTGCAGTTTCTCCGCCACATCGGAATAACCCAGCGCAATGACGCTTACCACTTCTTCTGTAACCGGCAGGTCGAGCAGGTCTGCCAACTTGTGTTTATCAAAACCAGCCATTACGTGACCGGATATATCCATGGATTGGGCCTGCAAGAGCATGAAAGAATGGAACATGCCGGCATCGTGCAGGTAATAAGCGTTCTTTTGTTGGGAATCGGGTATTTCTTTGATGCCGATACTCACCACCAGGGCTGCCGCCTGTTTTGTCCAGGGTTGATTGCCCGGCAACAGGGTGCTCCATATTTTCTCAAATCCTTCTGTCCCGTGGAAGGCATATACCTGTCGCCAAGGTTGAGTGTTGTTGGCACTGGGCGCCCAGGAGCCTGCTTCGAGAATGGTGAGCAGGTCTTTTTCTGCTAATGCTCTATCTGAAAAGGAGCGGGGGCTCCAGCGTTTTTTGATGAGGTCTATAACCGGGAATTGGGTATTGGCTGTTTTTATGGTGTTCATTGTCTGATATTTTGTAATTCTTATGTAAAGTTACCACGCAGGGTAGGGATGCTCCATTAAGGTAGATTAAGAAAACGGCAGTCGAGAATCGGCAGTGCGTTTGCTTCGACAAGCTTCTGACAGTATGTTACGGATTCATGGGCACATCGATGATGAGCAGTTGGGCATTGTCTGTTTCAGCTATCAACTGCACGGCAGCAGCGTTCTCAATGGCCAGGGCATCGCGCTGTTGGAGTTGATGACCATCTACGGTAAATGATCCGCTAATCACGAAAGCATATACGCCATTGCCTTTTTGTTGAAGATTATAACTGGTTTCTTGCCCTTTATTGAATATTCCCATGCTAAACCAGGCATTTTGTTGAATGGAGGTGCCTTGGCTGTTGGGAGCCGGCGCTATAAAAGGCAGAAGTTTGTTCTGCATTTTCTCTCTGGAAAGGGTGATCTGGTCGTAGCGGGGTGTAATGTTCAACTGATTGGGGAATACCCATATTTGCAGAAATTGGGCCTGCTTGTCGGGGTAATGATTGTACTCACTGTGAAATACACCGGTACCAGTACTCATTACCTGTACTTCTCCCTCACTGATCACTTTGGTATTTCCAAGGTTGTCCTTGTGTTCGAGGGCGCCGCTGAGGGGAATACTGATGATCTCCATATTGTCGTGCGGGTGTAAGCCAAAACCCTTTCCTCCTTCCACTATATCATCATTCAGCACGCGCAAAGCGCCAAAATGGACTCTTTCGGGATTGTAATAGCCGGAAAAGCTGAAGCTCTGGTAGCTATTGAGCCAGCCATGGTTGGCATGGCCACGTGTGTTTGCTTTGTGTTCGGTATATGTTGTCATGGTCTGATCTTTAGTTGATTGTATGCTTGTTTTGACTACACAAAAGTAGACCGGAAGGGCGCCATGAACCATTAATGTAGCTTAAGAAAGGTGGTTAACCTATGTTAATTAAGGGGAATAGGGATCGGCCTTCAATCGGGCGCCTTAGATGGTTTGCTCTCTTTAGGGCTGGGGAAAGCAGGGCCTGGAAGGGTTCCGAAAACGTATTCGAAAACGTTTCAGTAAATAAATTGCTTGTTTCTGAAAACGATTCCAGCTTTTTTCATCAAGTTTGAGTTAGCTATATTCTAACACATAAACTGATTGCTTATGCCACAGACTCTCCATCTGCGGACAAAGGTCCCTTTGTCCGTCATTCAACTACTATTTATTATTTTATTATTCCCCGTTATTTCGCAAGCACAACTGAAAACGATTTCAGGTACCGTAAAAGATGAAACAGGCGCTCCTGTGCCTGATATTTCCGTTACGGTGCGTGGAGGCTCCGTGGGAACGAAAACGGATGAAAAAGGAGCTTTCACGATCAGCGTCGCAACGGGCGCTACCTTGCTTTTCTCTGCTGCCACGCACGAAACCTTTACGCTTACAGTGGATGACCGCAATGAGTACAGCATTGCGCTGAAACAAAAAGTGACCTCCATGAGCGACGTGGTGGTGGTAGGTTATGGACGGCAAAAGAAAGTAAACCTGGTAGGAGCGGTATCTACTGTAACGGTAGATGAAAAACTTACAGGCCGGGCGGTGCCCAACGTTTCAGCAGGTTTGAGTGGCCTGGTGCCCGGGCTGGCTGCAACGCAGTCTTCCGGTATGGCCGGCCGCAATGGTGCGGCTTTGCTGATCCGCGGCCTCGGTACGGTCAACAACAGCAGCCCGCTGGTAGTGGTGGATGGGATGCCTGATGTTGACATTAACCGTGTTAATATTAACGACATCGAAACCATCTCTATTCTGAAAGATGCTACTTCGGCCTCTGTGTATGGATCCAGGGCTGCCAATGGGGTAGTACTGATCACTACTAAGTCGGGTAAAGGGAATAAGAAAACGCAGATCAATTTCACCAGTAATATGGCTCTTAATAAGCCCGTGAAGGCTTATGATTTTATGGCGGATTATCCAAGAGCGCTCACTTTGCAGCAACGCCGGGCGTCTACCAACACGCTACCGGGCAACCAGCTTTTCAAAAATGGCACGGTTGACCAATGGATGGCGCTGGGCATGATCGATCCGCTGCGTTATCCCAATACGGATTGGTGGGATGTCATTATACGTGATGGAGCTTTCCAGAACTATAACCTCTCAGCTTCCGGTGGCGGCGATAAGTCGAATTTCTTTGTGTCGGTGGGCATGCGCGATGAGCAGGGCCTTCAGATCAACAACGATTACCAGCAATACAATGCCCGGTTCAACTTTGATTACAAGGTCAAAAACAATATGAATACGGGTGTTAAGTTCAATGGTAACTGGTCGAAGATCGCTTATGCGCTGGAAGAAGGATTCACAGATTCTGACCCGGTCAATACAGCCGGCTTTGATATGCAATATGCTATTGCAGGTATTACGCCTTATGATCCTGCTTCCAACAAGTTTGGAGGCGTAATGGCTTATGGTGAAGATCCCCAGGCTTATAACCCCTACACTGTTTATACGAATGCGCTTACCCGCCAGAACAGGCAGGAAGCGAATGCGATGATGTACTGGGATTGGACCCCGGTAAAGGGATTAACGGCAACTATCGACTATGCGCTGAACTATTATAATCAGTTTGGCTACAATGCCAATACGCCCAACCAGGCATTTAACTTTCAGACGAATAGTTTCGGCAGCCGGGTATATGTAGGCCCTAATGCGCCGATTGTCAACAATACGAATACGGGCTACAAGACGATGCTGAATGGCCGGTTGAACTACCACACCAATATCGGCACTAACCATGATATCAGTGCGCTGTTTGTATACAGTGAAGAGTATTGGTTCGACCGTTTTCAGGGTGGTTCAAGAAATGACCGGCTGAATCCACTGCTGCATGAGCTGGATGCGTCATTAACAGATATTCAGAGTACAAGTGGTAATTCCAGCACGGAAGGGCTTCGTTCCTATATTGGCCGTGTGAATTACACTGCTTTCAATAAATACCTGCTGGAAGCCAATTTCCGGGTGGATGGTTCTTCCAGGTTCCTGCCCGGCAGTCAGTATGGCTTCTTTCCATCTGTTGCCCTGGGCTGGCGGTTTACGGAAGAGTCCTTCATCAACAATGTTACCCAAAACTGGCTGAGCAATGGTAAGTTGCGGGTATCGTACGGAACATTGGGTAATAACAGTGGAGTAGGACGTTACGAACAGCAAACCACCTTATCTGCCAACCATTATTTCACAGGTACTACGGTACAACGCGGCCTGGTGAACAGTAAACTGCTCAATGCGGACTTGTCGTGGGAAGAAACAGAGGTATTGAATGTTGGCCTGGAACTTGGTTTCCTGGACAACCGGCTTACTGCAGAGTTCGATTATTATGACCGTCTCACTACGGGTATGAACCGGCCTTCTGACCTGTCTGTGTTGTTGAGTGGCGCTTACAATGCACCCCGGATGAATATCGGCAACCTCAGGAACAGGGGTGTTGAAGCTACGATTTCCTGGAAAGACCGGGTAGGTGGTTTGAACTACGGTTTGACCTTTAATGCCTCCTATAACAAAACCAACCTGGAAAAATGGAATGAATTCCTGACCAGGGGTTGGGTATTCCTCGACATGCCTTACCATTTTGTATATACCTATGAAGATGCCGGTTTAGCGCAAACATGGCAGGATATTTATAATGCTACTCCACAAGGCGCTTCTCCCGGGGATATCCTCCGCAAAGACCTGAATGGTGATGGCCGCATCGATGGCAATGATATGAAGGCTGATGAAAAGAGTCAGCGCGACAGGCCATCAGCTTACTACAACCTGAATGGATATGTATCCTGGAGAGGTTTTGATGTAGGCTTTTTATTGCAGGCGGCAACGGGCCGTAAGGATTACTGGCTGAATGCGTTTAATAACGTAAACTTCAGTGCTTCCCGCTATGCTTCTACCTGGAATCACTGGAATAATCCCTGGTCGCTGGATAACAGGGGCGGATTGTGGCCGCGCCTGGGTGGCAGTGGTAACAATACAGCTGAAACCACTTTCTGGCTGGATAACCTGAATTACATGCGGTTGAAAAATATTCAGGTAGGTTATTCTGTACCTGGTTCGGTACTGCGCAAGCTGCACGTGAATAGTTTGCGTATTGCAGGTTCTGCCGAGAACATTGCTACTGTAACCAATTACCGTGGCCTCGATCCTGAAAAAACGGGTAATAACAACAATATGTACCCGCTTGTGAAATCCTATTCTTTGTCTGTTCAATTAGGCTTCTAAACGCTGTAATATGAAAAAAGTAACAATTCATTCAACTATACTGGTAATAGCTGTACTGTCGTGCACACTATTGCTTCCTTCCTGCCGGAGGGACTTGCTGAAACAGGATCCTACCACGGAGGTGCTTGCCACAGAATTCTGGCAAACTGAAAGTGACGCCATGGTGGCGCTGATGGGCGCTTATGCTGCGGCCAGACCTTGTTTTGACCGTGATTATTATTTTGATGGCCAGGCTGAATATGTGCGGGCCAGGGGAACGAGCACTACCAGCGGTAATCTAAGGCTGGGGGATGCATACAATGGCGGTAACTATAACCCATCGGGTTATGCTTCCAGCTTTGATAAGATGTATCGCTATCTGTATGGCGCTGTGAACCGTGCCAACTATGTGATCGATAATGTAAACATTATGATCGCCGCCAATATAGGTAACCGGGAAGCACTTGAAGTGATCATTGGAGAAGCCCGCACGCTTCGTGCTTTGTGTTATTTTAAACTCATCAGCATGTGGGGTGATGTTCCTTACCTCAGCAATATGGTGAGTAATGTAGTGGCTGATGCCAATGCTGCAGTAACCAATCTTTCGAGACTTCCGATGGCACAGGTTAAGGATTCTATTCTGACAGACCTTAACTATGCTTTTGACAAGGTAGCGGTAAAGCCTTCTGCGCTGGGTCGTATTGCAAAGCCTGCAGTGCTGGCCTTGCGGGGTAAGGTGCAACTGTACTGGGCTTCCTGGAAAAAGAATGGCTGGCCCGAACTGGAAGGATTTACACAGGATATCTCTGCGGCCAATGCTGCTTATACTGCAGCAGCTGCTGATTTTAAAGCTGTAATTGATAACTATGGCCTCACCTTGTACCAGAATGGTGATCCTGGTATGATCAGTGTGCTTGGCAGTGCTGATACGCTGCCCAACTATTATCACCTGTTTACGCCCAAAGCCAATGGTAACCCGGAGATGATCTTTGTATTTACGCATGGTGGTACGGGCAGCAACCAGGGTGAAGAACTGATGCGGGATTTTTCTGGTCGTTCACATGAAGGTTCGCAGTGCTGGGTATCTCCTCGTTATGAACTGGCGGACAGGTACCAGTTGTTGACTACGGGGGATTTTGGAACGAAAATGGTGCAGCTCAATCCAACCACGAATGCGAATGCGCGGACCACGTTGAACTCTGCTGTTAATCCGGCTAGCTACGCTAACCGCGATTACCGGCTAAAGAGCACTATTCAGTGGGACTATGAAACGAGCATTGGTCTGAACTCACTTCAATCGACAGGATGGTGTCCGTTCATTTATCAAACCTGGGCAGCGCAGATCACCATCAACGGGGTTAAGTATACTACTTACAATACGGATGGTTCCAACTCTGGTTATGTATTCCGCAAGTTTGTGCGCAACTATCCGGGACAGGGACGCAGTGATGGCGATTTTGCCTGGCCGGTGATACGCCTGGCGGATGTTTTCCTGATGTATGCCGAAGCCACCAATGAAGTGCTGGGCCCACAGGCTGATGCGATCGACCTGGTAAACAGGGTTCGCCGCCGTGGTAACCTGCCTCCTTTGGCAGCCGGTAAAACAGGTACGAAGGCTGATTTTTTCAATGCGATCGAACAAGAGCGGATCGTAGAACTGGTAGGTGAAGGACAAAGGGGATTTGACCTGCGTCGCTGGAGAGCGATTGAAAGGGTATGGGGCGGACCAGGAACTGCTGGTGTATGGCGTCGTGATACCTGGGGTGCCGACAAGGACCGGTATTATCAGAACGCATCGGACAGGACCTATGAGCAGAATTATATTTTCAGGATACCGCCGTCTGAGCGTGACCGCAACCCCAACCTTACACAAAACACTCCCTGGAGATAATTTCATGATCCCGCTCCTGAAGTGGCGGGACAAGTGTTGAAGTTTATAAATTATAAAGATTAAAGCAATGAAAAAGTCAATTAATATAACCTGCGCACTCCTGTTGATAGCATTTGTGTGGGTGGCGTGCAAAAAAGACAATCCCATCGATGAGGATGGGCTGCTGATCACTTCAAGGGCTGAATGTGCCGTAACCAATTTTGAGTTATTGGGAACAGATTATGTAACTGTAAGAACGAAAGCGGCCACTATTGATACGGTGGCGCAAACCATCGCCGTGCAAGTGATGTTTGGTACGGACCTGAAAAACCTGTATCCTCAGTTTACCCTGTCACAGGATTGCAAGCTGGATCCCAAGATCACAGGAAGGACTGATTTTTCGGACCTGGCCAATCCACGTGTGTATACGGTGGTATCTGGTAACCGGCAGATAAGAAAACCTTATAAAGTGCTGATCACCGTTCAGCCGCGCTAATCCATTTTATTATTATTAAATGAGCAATCATGAAACGAACATCAAAATATATTCATCCTTTAGCGCTGATGGCCATCCTGCTGGTTGTACTGGCAAGCTGTGATAAAAAGGAATATGCACTGCCTACCTCGAAAGATGTGTTGCAGAACGATGCGATCAAGCGTTCGCTGGGTCCCAATATTGTAAATGATACCATTGAATTTGTGTATGCCATGGGAATCCTGCCTTCCAAAGGCAAGCTGGTTTCGGCCGAAGTAGAAGCTACTATTGAAGGGGCTGCGGGTACCTTCCTGGAGCACCGATCGTACTACACGAATACGAGTGGTGTGGATGTAGGTATTCAGATAGGCGATCCTTCTGTAACGGTGAAAGAAAAGACAACGGTGACTTTTAATAAAGATACTTCCGCGGCTGCATTGCGGTATATATATATCGTTCCGGAAGCAGCCCGGGGAAAGACAGTTTCTTTCACCTTCACTGCCAAGAGCAGCAATGGTGAAACAGCCACTTATAAACTGGGGCCTTACAATGTGTCCAAAATGGACATGAAACGTCTTATTACGGTTGTGAATGGTGGCAATGCTTATATTTCCATTGAAGATATGGCTGTGTACAATGATGCGGGTGCTGCGGCCAATGCGAATAAGATCGACCTGGTCTATCTGTACCGTACGTATACGACCAGCACCTTTACGCATGCTTTGGTAGCGCCGGCAGCCGATGCGCAATACCTGCCAGATATTACCTTGCCAGCGGGCGTTAACAGGAATACGAAGATACAACGGGTATTCAGTCTGCAGGATTATGACCTGGCTTTCTCTGCAGTGGGTGTTTACATAGACGACAGGGATTTTCAGGAGCTGAATATTTCCAATGCCCCCAATTTTGCCATCAATTTGAAGGCCGAAGCTGGCATTTGGGTAGAAACAGCAGATAAGAAGTATCGTGCTTATGTGTATGTGAATACGATCAACAACGCCGGGAAGAGTGCAGTGATCAGCATGAAGCGTTATGCGTTGTAGTGAATCGGCAATCGGCAGTCGACAATCGGCAGTCCTTTGCTTCGATAACAATTCAGGCAGCAGTTAGTTATTCTATAGCGTGTATTACAAGGAGAGCCCCGGCAGGGGCTTATCCTTTTTTAGGACTGCTTCGCATTATTAAGCGTTTTAATCCGAATAATATGAAAAAGTATAACTGTATGATCAGGAACATAACAGTATTGGCAGTAATCGTTCTTTTGCCGTTGAGTATATGGGCCCAGGCATTTGTGCATCCGGGCATTGATCAGTCGGCCAAAGATCTGGCTTTTATGAAAGTGCAGGTAAAGAAAGGGGCAGAACCCTGGAAAGGAGCTTTTGACAGATTGAAGGCTGCTACTGATACTGCTTTCACAGCAGTGCCTTACACGCATGTATTGCGTGGACCCTATGGCAAACCCAATATTGGCGGCAATGACCTGTCGAAGGGTGCGGCCATGGCTTATAACTATGCGGTGGTATGGTATATTACGGGCGATAAAAGTTATGCGCAAAAGGCCATCGCTATATTGGATGCCTGGTCGCCGGTACTGTGGCATTTTGATTACAATGATGCCAAGCTATTGGCTGCGTGGACGGGTCATGCGCTTTGCAATGCTGCAGAAATACTGCGTTATACGAATGCCGGCTGGAAACAGGAAAGCATCAACCGGTTTACAGGCATGCTGATGAATGTGTATTATCCTTTGCTGCGTTTTTATTATCCGCAGGCAAATGGTAATTGGGATGGGGCCATCATTCATTCTATCATTGCCATGGGCATCTTTTTGGACAATCGTCCGATGTTTAACAATGCAGTAGATCATTTTCTTCACGCTCCTTCCAACGGTAGTTTGTTCAAATACATTTATCCCAGCGGTCAATGCCAGGAAAGCACCAGGGACCAGGGGCATGTGCAGTTGGGATTGGGAGAGTTTGCCGGTGCTGCACAGGTAGCATTTACGCAAGGCGTTGATCTTTTTAGTATCGGTCATCACCGGCTGGCACTAGGTTATGAATATACGGCGCGTTTTTTATTGGGCGGTAAGACACATTGTTATGGTGTTATTTCCGAACGGGCAAAGGAGCTGCGGGATGATTATGAATACGTATATCGACATTACCTGGCGCAGAACATCTATTTGCCTTATACAAAACAAGCTGCAGATAGTGTGCGGTCCAAAGCATCGCGCAGTGTATTGACTTCGGTTCGTGCGCCTTCCGGCAAATTAATCACCAAGGGGAAGACGCCTTTGCCCGGCAAAACAGGGTATATAGCAGGGGCTTTGTTAGCAGCCACCCTACCTGCAGATGCCATCATGGTGGAACCGGGACAATCCATTCAGGAGGCATTGGATGCTGCTGTAGGTAGTAAGCGTTGGGTGGTAGCCAAAGCTGGTATTCACAAATTGCCTGGCACCTTGAAAATTCCCAGTGGTATAACGCTGGCAGGGGAAGGATTGGCTACGGTGCTTATCCTGGACCCGGCATCGGGCAGCCGGGAAACGATGGTCAATGGGAGTGATGAGCTTCACGACGTGGTTATCCGTGATCTCGTGATCGAAGGAGCGCCAACAACGGTTGTTCCACAAGATCCCAACAGTGCACGCTCTTATCGCGGGGGATACAATCGCGGCGGTATTGTATTCAGGTCGCAACAGGAAAGGCAGATGAAGATGATCAGGCTGCTAAATATTACGGTAAGGAATTGTACCTATAGCGGTGTGTTCATCAACGGAGCTGATGGGGTGGAGGTAATGAATTGCGACCTCAATGAAAATGGAGTAAGTGTACCACCGGGACAAAAGCTATTGCACAATTTGTTGTTGACGCATTGCCAAAATGTGATCGTGATGGACTGCAGGTTGGCTACTTCTCCCCTGGGAAGTGGAGTAGCCCTGGAGGCTTGCAATACAGTAACTATTGATGGCTGTGAAATAGCCCGTAACGGGTATTATGGCGTCTTGGTCACTGAATGTGACAATGTAACGGTGAGTGATAACCTGCTGGAGGGCAATGATCGAAGCGGGGTAATGGTAGAGTTTCTTTTCAAAGGCTCATCCAAAGTGGTCATTCGCAATAACCAGGTGCAATACAATGCCGGTTACGGCGTGGAGGCTTACGGAGCTACCAATAGCCGTACAGAAAAGAACAGGTATGCCGGCAACGGCAATACCATTGAGCAGGAAAAGATGAGCCCGGCGAAAACTATTTTGATGCAGTAGGCAGGAAGGTTATTTATTTTGATAAAATACCAGTAAAGCGCATTACTACGGTCCGTCCGGCATAGCCAGCAGTGGGTAAGGTAATGCTGATGGTGCTGGTGTTGTTGTGCTTATCCCAGGTAGCGGCCCAGGGTTTGCCCGCTGCTGTTGTTTTGTAGTTAACCAGTTTTAATTGCAGGGAATTCAGTTTTTGTGTTGGATCGGCTACGGCTATTTGCTCAATGCTTTTGCCTTTGGTTTTGATCATTACAATACAAGGACTGGCGGCTTCCAGGAGGATGTCATCATTTAATTTAATAACGCCGGGTTTGTAAAAGACGATCTGGGTTCTTTCCAGCATAGTATGCTTTACAGCCTGGAGATCGGGGGTATTGGCCAATATCTTTATTGATGATTGCTGACCATACTTTTCAGCTGTAGCAGCATCAATACCTGGCACTACGATCCAGGAGTAGGTACCATTTTGTGGCTGCAGGCCATGGTCGAGCCAGAGGGTGAATACATTTTCCTTTACGGTCTCTTCGGTGGCCCAGGCCTGGTGGTTGATCTGCCGCCAGTTGCCGGTAGCTTCTCCATTACTGAGGTGGGCGGTAACGGGCTGGGGGAAAATATAGGCTATGCTGTCGTGGTATACCCAGGAGGTGTTGGCTAATGTATGGGTGCCTGCCGATAGTGTGGTGCTGTTGCTATTGCCTTTTACAATAACGGGGCCGCTCAGTAAACATTGGTTGAGGGTAGTAGCTACACTTACAGCCGTGTCGACCTGGATTCCCGCACCGAGGCACACGATCTCCTTGTCAAAAAAGAACCAGGATTTGTGGGCTTTCAGCGGATCGTGCACACTGACAAAGTCAAAAGCTGCCACGCCATACCTGCCATCGCTTACTCCTCCGGCAAAATCGGTCAAGCCCTTTTTGGCCAATTGCTTCCAATGAGGGAAGCTTTCTTTTTGTACAATGGTAGCGCCCGGAATTTTGCGCCAGTCCCACACTGGAAAGATGTTAGCATATTCATGCCCTGTGCGGGAAATGAATAAGGAGCCATCACCGTAATAATGATTCCTGATGCCTTCTTCATTGTGGGGTTCTTCCATATTGTTGGCCCGGGCGGAATGCATGCGTACGGACGCATAATAACCGGGGCGTTGATGGGTATAATAGTGGGAATGCCAAAAGTACCGGTCTCTGGTGATCACGGGCTTCATCTTTCCTTCACGAATGGCGATAATGGTTTCGAGCTCTTTGGCGCGGTAGTCAGAAGCCTTGCGCAGGTTTTGGGGAAGGGAAATGTCTTCGGCCTCCAGGGCATTCCTGCGGCTGATATCACGGTTCATGGCCCCGGGATCGGGGTAAGTGGCATATACCAATGACTGGCAGATGCCGTCGAGGAAATAATCGGTCACCAGCTGCAAGGCAGCATCGGGAAAGGAAAACCCTGCACCGCGTATCTTAGCGGCCCAATAAGCAAAGGAACTGGCATAATTGGAACCATAGGTAAGGGTGGAGATCACATTGTCGGTGCGGTGGTGGAAGCTCATATCGGGCTGAAGTCCCCGACCGTCACTGATCTTGATATCGACGGCCATGGCCTTCAAGGCTTTTCTGAGGGTGTCGGCATTCTCTAAAAATAATCCTTGTTTGGCGAACATGCCGGCAATGGGCATCAGGTCGCCGCCGGGCCTTGCGCCAAAGGTTTCCATATTGGCGCGGTGAGCAATGAGCAGGCCTTCCTTCTTTTGCTTCTCTGTAAGTGCATCATCCATTACCAGTAAGGTATTGATCATGAGGTTGGGTGTACCCATTTCATTCCACCACCAATTTTCACACCTGAAGTCATGGGCCAGCCAGTAATCAAGGGCCAAAGAAAAAGTAGCCTTGACGGGTGCCGACGCGAATGTGGTGGTGCCTCTTTTTTTATAGGCCCTGGCCAGTGCGAGCATATTATCGAGGTGTTGCTTGTGCTGGAAGCCGGTGCGGGACACATCTTTATAGTCGATGCCGGGCCAGGTGCCATCGGGCTGAATGGTTTTTATGAGTTGCGCTATTTCCTCTTTGTTTACAGGTGGCGCCAGGAGATCGTCCACTACACGTTTTTTGATCGTGGATATATCCTGCGCATGGACGCCTGCTGATGCCAGGAGGAAAAGAATGATGGACAAAAAGGAGATGCGTTGTTGCATAAGGTAGCTTATTTCGGGGCTATGACGAAGTTGATCTTGTCTTTGGTTTTGGGTGTTATGACCTTGAAGGTGATGCGGTAAATATTGTCGCCCCACCTGTCGAGTACGCCTTTGTCTTCATCGGCGGTGAGGGGTATTTTCTCAATGGCCACTCCGAGTTGCTTAGGATTGTACCTGATCACGAAATCTTTTGGAGTGCCTTGTTTGGGAGCATAATGAATGACCAATTCACCGGGTGTTGTGATCGCGGCCGGGTAACAGGTCATGAGGTTTTCTACAAGGCTGTCGGCTTTGCTGAGGGCAATGATGTCTTTCACTTCCACATTCCTGCCGCGGTTGAGCCGGATGGAACGTTGCCAGGAATTGATGCCAGCTTTCTCCGGATATGATTTGGCTATATCCAGTGAAAGCTCTGCAAATGCTTTATCCTCTTTATAAGCTACATTGGTAGCCTTGAATGCTGCACCGGGCGACTGGTTGATCCCGTTGACGGAAGGTGTGTTGTGGTATTGAGAACAGTTATACCATATATCATAGCGCTTGCTGCTGAATGTTTTTCTTGTATAGGTACCACTGCCTACGTCGATCAACAGGGGCAATCCATAATAGTACACTACATAATTGCCGATGTCGTTGTGGTTGTGGCTTTCGTCATTGTGTCCGCCTTTGGCAGCAACAAAGAGGCCATCGGTGCTGCCCTGTTTATCGCGGGCAATCATCACTTGTATATCCGGCAGCCATACACTGGCGGGCAGGGGAAGGGCCTGTGGTGCATTTTGAAACTCTTCCTGCATGAACAGGGAATAGAAATTCCGGAAGAAGTGGTAGTTGCCTGGATTGCCACCTGCGGGTTTGCGATAGTAAGCGCCAAATTTGACCATGGCGGTATCTTTGATATCCTTTCCAAAGCGATAGATCATATCGGCCGACATACCGGGGGTGGGGGAAGCATCGGCAAAGTTGACGAAGTATTCGGGCCCGATCTGAGCGCGGTAAATGAAGCGGCCCATATTCCTGATCTTCTCATCTTCATATACATATTGAAAGGCGTTGTTGGAAGCGAGGTTGAGCATAGACACATTATCATACAGGGAAGCAGCGGCTGCGCCCCAATAACCCGGTCCTTCATCACAGCCGCCATCCTGGGGATAGGGGTTGACAAATTCGTCCAGGACGGTTAGCAGCTTAGCAACGGCTGCGGTCCTTTTGGTGTCGTCCTTTTCCAGGAGTAAAACGATATTGAGCCAGTTGGAGCAGATCCAGGGATTCCAGTTATTGGGTGGTCTTCCATTGGCATTCTTTGCCATCCAGCCATGTTTTTTGGTCATGAGTGGTTCGAGTAACCGGTAGTTGGTCTCGTAATAAATGCGTTTTCTTATTTGTGGGGATACGGCATCGAGCTTATCGCCCACAAAATAATCTACCCAGGCGAGGAGGGTGCCTGTTTCTGCGCTGAAGAGCTCCACAAAGGGTTGTGAAACGTCCATCAGGCCGGAATATTCTTTGGTTTGGGGAAGATGGGCCGACGCGCCCCAGAACGATTCTTCACAAACAGACCAAACGCCATTGATAATGGGATCAATAAAGCGGCCCTTGTTCTCATAGATTTCCGCCAGCAATAAGGCGGCCAATGCACTGCGTTTTTCATTGGCGATAGCCTGGTATTCGCTGCGGTTGCCGGTACGTTCTATCAACAATGATTTGGTGGCAGGGATGGAAGGCCAGGTATAGTTAATGAGGGTATTGGCCCTGGTGAGGATGGCTTTCATGGTAGCGGCATCTGCCCTGGCCCAGGCTGCACGGTCGCTGGTTTTGGGAAATGGTGTCCACTGTGCCTGTGGGATCAGCACGGTTTTCAACTGTGCGGCTGTATACTTTCCACTGAGCAGGTTTTGTTGGGCAGGAAGCTGCCGGTAGCAAAGGATGACAAGCAGGGCGCAGATCGTTTTCTTCATATGTTGTTATTGAATGGATCAGGAATAGCGTTGTTTTAAGGTAATGGTAGCGGTTTGGCTGTCTCGCTATCCATTGTATAGGGTAGTACAAATACCTCTCCTTTGTCGTTGGTAAAATACAATACGGAAGGCGATAATTTGTCGGCATCTCCATCGGCCCAGAAAGCATAGAAATCGGATTGGGCATTTAATGGCCGGCGTGCATAGGAATGATTGCGGGTACTATGTTGTGTAAGCTGCTTAGTTTTTTTCCATGTCTTGCCTTCATCCTGGCTATCCCACAGGGCTATTTCGCCGCCGGTGCCCCATTGCTGCGGCCCGGTTTCAGTAGGGCCAATGATCTGCCAGTGATCACCCTTTATGTAGAGAGAGCCCATATCATAGTTGTGGGTAGATGTGCACACGCTGGTAATATTCCATTGGCCGTTTTTCCAGTGCAGGGTTACCCATTCGCGGGGGCTGCCTTTGGGCCCGGGTGCGTAGTCATTGCTTATTACTACCAGGATAACGGGATTGCCTGCTGCATCGAAATTCAGGTCGTTGAGGTAGACCAGTTTTCCTTCGGTCTCATAATCCTTCACCAATGTATTGCTGTGTTTGTCTGCAACCGGAAGGGTTACTGGTTTACCGTCCACGGTGGTCCAGGTTTTGCCCATATCGGTTGTCTGCAGCAGGTAGCAATTGGTTCTTTTGTCTACATTGCCGCCGGGATGGTAGTTGAATACGGTGACAAGTTTTCCATTGTGCCTATTGGATACCTGGTAATGGCCGCCCATGCCGGCCAATTTCTGATCGGGTGACCATTGCCGACCATTGGGGCTTAGGGACCAATACAGTTCCCTGCCTTTGGTGTATTTGGTGAAGAGGTGTATAAAGCCTTTGCCGGGCACCCACCAGGGCTGGGGGTAGGTGATCTCGGTTTCTATGATCTGCTCAAAATCGTTGATGCTATAGGGTGCTTTGCTTTTGAAGATGAGGCCGAGGCGGGTGGTATTCCTGCCACTTACAAATACCCAGAGGTAACCCTGGTCATCGATGGACAGGGATGCGTTGTCGTGTGGATCATCAACGCCTTTCTTATCGTACAGGATCACGGGTTTGGGTACTTCCTTTTTCTGGTGATCATAGTAAGATAACATAATGAGGAGGTGCCGGTCCTTTGCGCCGGTGGTGCCTCCGTATACGAAGAAGGTTTTGTTGACCTGCTTTGCATAAATAGCAATGGGCACGTGGCTGGAGGTATAGGTGCCTAAGCCTCCGGAATATTTATCGCCATAGGTAGAGAACTGACCAAGGGTAAACCATATGCCTTTGTATCCATCGGCACGGGGAAGTTGCGCCAGGGCAGTGGCCTGGAATAATAAGAGCAGCAAGGGGACCGATAAGCATTTATAACGCATGGGCCTGAATTAATCGTTTTTCCAATTGCTGTGCGGCGCTGGTTTATCAATGGGTTTGCCGGCTACTTTTTCCGGTTTGAGGGCCACGGTGATGGTGGCTTTTGTATTGGCCGGCAGGATTAGTTCAAAGCCGGTAAGGGTAGTGCCCGGATTGGGTGCATCGTAGCTATTGGGTGGATCGGTAGACCAGGTTTTCATGGTCAGCTTTCCCGGGGCTGTGACTTCGAATACCAGTTTCTTCCCGTCTTTGGTAAGTGTTGCCTGGTTGTTGCCGGTGATGGTGACGGTGGCCGGCGTTAACAGGGTCCAGCGGATGGTGGTTTCTTCGTTGAGGGTTTCCACTTCATCCTGTACCACCACATATGCTTTGTTGACGATGGCGATGCCGCGATTGGCTTTTGCCAAAGCTCCCTTGTATACAGCGGAGATATCGGTGACAGCGTGCATGAAGGCAGGGGCTGCTGAAGAAGCGGTAATAGGCGCATAACCTTCTACCAATTGGTGCCTGTTATTAACGGCAAGGGTATTGTGCACGAGGTTGGTGTAGCGGAAAACGGTCCACCGTTGTGCATCCTGTGTTCTTCCGAATAGCTTAATGCCTTTGGATTCGAGTGATTCATAGTCCTGCATGCCGAAGTCCATGGCCCAGCGAATGCCATCGGCTTCCATGACGAATGATCCGATGTCCATATGGGCATGGTTTACTGATACGGAGCCGCCTTTCATGCCTACGAAAATGGCTGCGGGATCGGTCCAGGAGGTGCGCATGAGGGCTACGGGATTTTTACCTTTGCCTACCCAGCTGCCAGCAGCAGGTGGGGTTATTTTATCCATGTGGGTGCCTGCGCTCCACAACATGATTGCTGGCAGCAGGCGATCGCCTACGAGTGATTGGGGCTGACTGGTGAGGAGCCGGCTTTTTTCCACCCAAAGGAGGGAAGGATCCTTTTGTTTGTTGGCAAACCAGAACATGGCAGGTTGCAGTCCTCCTCCGCCACCGGCATCGGAATAGTTAAAGGGTTTGCCGGAAGGGCCTGTCATATTCTCCAGGTAAGCGGCTGTTTGCAGGAAACCCGGTTTTTGAGAGAGACCAAAGTCTTTGCCGAAGAGTTTTTCAACGGCGCTGATGAACATAACGTTGAAGCTTGTACCATAACCCCAGTAACCATAACCTTCGGGATAGGCGCCGTTGGGAGCATAGTCGGCCATGGGCAGTACGATGGTCTCGATAGCGCGGTTAATGATCTGTTTGGCCAATTCGGGCTGGTCTTCATAAATAGCCATGGCGCCATAGGTCATGCCGGCATTGCAAACCTGGTTCCAGTTGTGCTCTGCCTTGAGCCAGCTATTGTATTTAGGATCGAGGGAAGGTTCAATGCCTTTCTTTAGGATAGCTTCTTTAATGGCGGTACGGGAAGAGGGGGAGAGTTGGTCGTATAACCAATCGTACCCTATGGCCATGGCCATGGTCATTTCGGCCACATCGAGGAAGTGGGAGGGGTTCCAATCGCTGAAGGCGGCAATGGCCACCATTTCCTTTTCGGCCCGTTGCTGGTAAACAGGCTGCCCGGTAGTGCGGTAAGCATAAGACAGAAAGAAGATCCTGCGGATAGCTTCGCGTGATTTATCCAATAGCCGCCGGCCGATCTGAATGCGTTCTATGGGTGGTTTACTGATGAGTGCGTCTGATTCATTGAGTATGGCCTGGTGCACTTTGAGCCAGGTGTTATCGGCGGCAATGGTGCTTTGGATGGCCTTTTCTTCGCCTTTAAGCAGCAGTATGCGGGGATGTGCGGGTACATGCGCCAGGATACCAATATGGTCTGTTTGAGCGGTGACCGGGTCAGTGGAAAGCAGGAACAGGGCTACCAGCCCGGGCAACAGGTGTTTTATTTGCATATGGCGTGAGGTTTCGCTGTTAATATCTATATTGGAGGGCCTGGTTGAAGGCGTCTCCTGGTATATGGTGAGCCGCCCTTTGTGGGCGACCCACCATATACCTATGAGGGCACCCGCGATACACCAAGGAAATTAGACATCTCTGCCTTAAGAATCCTGTGCTGCAAGGGTTTATTTCTACGAAAACGTTTCAGTAAATAAATGTATAGATTCTGAAAACGATTCCAGCTTTTTTCATCAAGTTTGACCAGGTTATCTTTCTCCACCTAAAACGAATGCTTATGCCAATCCTTTCGCCATATATGAACAAGGCGCTATTTGTGTGCCCCTTCACTAAGCGTTTCCCCTTTTTGCCTTCTTTTTAAGTATACTGGAAACGATTTCAGCGGTATTGCAACAAAAGTAATATTGTGCTGTCTAATCCTGTATACCTATTAACTATGAACAAAAAACTCAACAAGAAAAACTCTATCCAGGATATTGCAGCTGCTTTGCAATTGTCGCCTGCTACTATTTCCCGTGTATTGAACAATCATCCGCATGTACACGAGTCTACGCGCAGTAAAGTAATGACGATGGTGGAGCAGGTGGGATACAAGCGAAATATTATGGCATCGGGTTTACGCACGAATAAAACCAATACGATTGGTTTGATCGTTCCACGTATATCGATGTTTGTGCATACAGAGATCATTACCACTATTCAGAATGGATTGCATGGGCATGGTTATAACCTGATCATTTGTCAGTCGAATGATTCGCTGGACATGGAAAAGGATCTTGCCATGACCTTGTACGCCTCGCGGGTGGATGCGGTGATTGTAGCCTGTACCTTGTTTACTTCGGACTTTAGTCATTTTGATATCCTGACACAAAACAATATACCGGTTGTTTTTTATGACCGGGTGCCGGTAAAGCCTTACCCGGCCTGTATTATTAAGGGAGATGATTTTCGCGGGGCCTACCTGGCCACGTCGCATCTGATAGAATTGGGAAGCCGGCATATTGCCTATATATCCGGACCGATCAGCTGCAATATCTACATCGACCGGTATGCGGGTTTTGAGCAAGCTATGCGCCAGCATGGGGTGGCGGTGCAGAAAGACTGGGTGATGTACCAGGAGCTAACGGCGGACAATGCGCGGAAGGCCTTGCACCGTTTATTTGCACGCAAACCCTGGCCTGATGCAATACTGGCAGCCAATGACCTCACGGCGCTGGCTGCCCTGAGTTTTGCGAAGGAGAAGGGCATTGCTGTGCCGCAGGAATTGCGGATCGTAGGTTATTCCAATGATCCCCGTTCTTCTATTGTAACGCCTTCGATTACTACTGTGGAGCAATTTCCCGGGCGTATTGGTACGGTGATCGTATCGGAGTTGTTGAAACTGTTGAAGAATGACCGGCAGGCGGTAGCGATCGATGCAGTGCCGATCATTACACCGGTGGAATTGATCAGACGAATGTCGACGTAGGAGGAGAATACAGAATACAGAATACAGAATGCAGAAGAATACACTCTTGCTTCGATGGCGTTTGCTTCGGTAGCAGATCTCTCACTGCGCTGCGCTCCGTTCGAGATGACAGGGAAGGGAGAGATGAAAAGAAAGGGAGAAACGAAATGACAAGAAAGAGAGAGACGATTGCTTCAATTACACACTTTAAACGTATATGAGAAAGTTAAACCTTGTACTTGCCTTTTTGATAGTGACGGGGGCTGCGCAGGCGCAAAGCTCCAGGACAGCGATGCAACAATTGATCGATGAGGATATGCAGTTTGCTGCGCAGCAATACAAAGTGCTGGCGGGTAAAGTGCCGGCCACTGTAATGCCCCGCAGTTATATCGCAGCAAAAGATTCGCTGGTAACGAGTAATACGAAGTGGTGGTGCAGCGGGTTTTACCCCGGCACGCTTTGGCTAATCTATGGGCAAACAAAAGATGCGGCTATTAAAGAAGAAGGGTTGAAAAGACTGGCCATCCTGGAGAAGGAGAAAACCTATACTGGCAATCACGATTTGGGTTTTATGATGTTCTGCAGTTTTGGTACGGCCTATGATATCACCAAAGATCCTGCCTATAAAGAAGTGGTATTTACAGCAGCGCAATCGCTGTCTACCAGGTACCGTCCTTCGATCAAAGCCATTCAATCATGGGATTCGAGTAAGAATTTCAACTGTCCGGTGATCATTGACAATATGATGAACCTGGAGTTGCTGGAATGGGTGACTAAAAATGGCGGTGACAAGAAGTTTCATGAGATTGCAGTAACGCATTCGAATACTACGTTACAGCATCATTTCCGTGCAGATAACAGCTCTTATCATGTGTTGGATTATAACCTGGGCACTGGCGGTGTTTCGCGTAAAGTAACGCACCAGGGGTTTTCCGATGAGTCGGCCTGGGCACGTGGTCAGGCTTGGGGCCTGTATGGCTACACAGTAATGTACCGTTTTACGAAAGATGCGGCTTATCTGGCACAGGCGAATAAGATTGCTGCTTATCTCTTGAATCACCCCAATCTGCCTTCTGACAAGGTTCCTTACTGGGATTTCGATGCTCCCAATATTCCGCAGGCAAAACGGGATGCTTCGGCAGGTGCTGTCATGGCTTCTGCCTTGCTGGAACTGGCACAATACACAAAAGGCGAACAAAAGACAGCCTACATTGGCGCTGCGGAAACCATTCTGAAAGCGCTGTCATCCCCTGCCTACCGGGCTCCGCTGGGCAGCAATGGTGGTTTTATCTTATTACACAGTGTAGGTTCGCTGCCGCACGAATCGGAAGTGGATCAACCGCTGACGTATGCTGATTACTATTTTATAGAAGCATTGAGCCGGTATAAGAAGTGGTATTTGTAGAGAATACAGAATACAGAAGAATACACGTTTGCTTCGATGGGTTGCCTCCTGCTTGTTGCGGGACAAGCTCTACAGGGGCAAATACAGCCCTTTGGCCCGGAGGAGTTTGATCTCTTCAGCGGTCAGGTGAAGTGCTTTGAGGGCTTCCTTGCATTCATTTTCCCGTACTGGTTGCTGTAGTTCACGGGCTAATTCGGCGCGCATCAGCAAGGCTTCTGCTGTGTCGATGTTTTGTTCAATCCCTTTCCGTTTAAGGCCCGCATCGAGTGTTTTGGCGGCAGCCTCCTCATCATTCTTATAATCGCGGAAGCGTATGGCCACTGCTATTGACTTTTGCAATGGCGTGAGACCGGGCTTGTCGGCCCGGGCATAGGTATCCTGGTCCTTTTCTCCCAGTGATACAAAGATCACGGCATTGCCAGAGGGATCTGTCAGGGTGAACCGGGTCTGTCCGGGCTTCATTCTTGAAATACGAGGCAATCCTGCATTGGGCACTTTGCCGGTATGGCTGCGCAGGCTTTCACTGAATTCCCTGTGTACTGTTTCTGCATTTCCTACCATGATGAGGCAGCCCTGGTAAGTTTCGGTGGGTTTTAATGTTTTGAGGCGATAGAAATGAAGCTGATGGCCACCGCGTTCTACCACGCCATAGGGGTAGGGGCTCTTTTGATGATAGGTGGTCTTGTATCCTAATAGCTGCCAGAATGCGATGGTTTCGTCGAGGGAAACGCAGGGCAGCATGGGGACGGTGGTCCATTCTTTCAATTGCATAGAAGGGGCTTTTGTTGGGCGGCAAACCTATTTTAATTTTCCTTTTCTTTGCCTTTACATACTTTTTTGACGATAAAGGAAATGCCGGTAGCTGGCTGATAATAAACGACATAAAAATGAGTGAGGAAGATTTTTTCCACGATAACAGGCTTTATTACAGTCCGCTGGAATTTGCGATGGCGCACTTAGGCGGCACCTGGAAGATGCCGGTTTTGTTGAGCCTGCGCCATAGACCTGTGCGCTATGGTGATCTGAAGGAGATGATACCACATATAACTGATAAGATGCTGCACACGCAGCTCAGGGAACTGGAGCAAAAAAATATGGTGACCCGGCATGTTTACCGGGAGAAACCTCCGAGGGTGGAATATGCGCTAACAGAAAGAGCGCAGCAGGCCATGCCGGTAATCGATGCGCTGGTGGCCTATGGTAAATATCTGAAGGAGCAGGAGAAAATCGATAAACATTGAAGTTGAAAGACGGGAAGTCGGAATGACCGGAAGAAAAATCTTTTTACAAGCAACAAGCTTCTTTAAACGAGTTGGGTAGGCCGCTTTGAATAGAACCCGTTGAGGATTGCCTCCCGCTGCTGCGGGACAAGCTCTAAAGAGTCATGAATACCTTTTGATGTGATCTTTATTTGGCGGTTGAGGTGCGTTGGATCAGGGAAGACTTAAATATGATGTTTTCGTTGGTGAGGGGGGCATTCTTTTTCTCCAGTGTGTTTAATAGCCTGGAAGCAGCTTCTTTGCCTATATCAAAAGCTGGCTGAGTAATGGTGGTGAGGGAGGGATTTAAAAAGGCTGCAATGCGCAGGTTGGAAAAGCTGATCACTTTTACATCGGAGGGTATTTGCAGGTTGAGGAGTCCGCAAACCTCATAGCTGGCCATTGCATAGCGTTCTACAGCTGCAAAGATGCCATCGGGTTTTTCCCGAATGAACATTTCCCGGATGAGCTCCAGGTCTTTTTCGTCCTCATTGGTACACTCCACGATCAGGGAATCGTTGGCTGGCATCTGGTGATCGGCCAGGGCCTGCAGGTAACCGCGCTTTCTTTTGTTGCCAATGGACAGTTTGCCCGAGATGGCCAGGTGGGCTATTTTTTTGCAGCCCTGCTCTATGAGGTGCTGTGTGGCAAGATAGCTGCTTTCATAATCGTCGGTCGTTACTTTAAGGGTATCAAATTCTTCGCACACCCTGTCAAAGAAAACAATGGGTAATCCCATTTGCTGCAGCTGCTGCAAATGTGTATAATCAGTAGTGGCTCCGGAAACGGAAATCAGCAGGCCATCTACCCGGCCATTGTACAATTCTTTGGCCAGTGACACTTCTTTCCGATAATCTTCATGGGTTATATAGATGAGCACATGGTATCCTTTCTCCTGGGCCACGGTCTCAATGCCGTTGATGGCAAGGGTAAAGTAATTGTTGGCGATCTCGGGAATGATGACGGCAATGGTTTTGCTTTTGTGCTTTCTGAGACTGCTGGCATGGGGATTGGGCTGGTAATTCAATTCTTTGGCCAGCGCCACTACTTTTTCTTTGGTCTCCTTACTGATATCGTAGCTGTCGCGCAGTGCTTTTGACACGGTAGCGATGGATAAATTCAGCAGCTGGGCAAGTTTCTTGATGTTGACTGACTCCATAATTGGTACTACGATGATAGCCACGTAAGCTAAGCATCTTTTCCCTATGTAAAATGACAGTAAGGAGGGATGTGGAAAACAAGTGTTTGGTTAACGCTTTAAAAAATCAATAATGGTGGAAGCAAACTGCGGGGTGGATGCTGCATTGTTGTGGTTGCCGGGTACAGTTGCTAAAGTGGCGTGGGGAAAAAGGCGTGCCAGTTCTGCTGCTGATCCGTTGTCGCTGTCTTCCGTGCCACAGATGACGAGTATGGGTTGTTGTATTTTGCCCAGTGCTTCTTTGCTGGTGGATGGCTGTTCTTTTTGCAGCAGGGCCAGGGCTTTTTGATCGAGCCCGGATTTTTGAACATATTCTACAACGCCTTTCAGCTCGGGAATAGAATCGCCCGATAGTGCTTTGTAGAACATGATGCGGCGTGGCCAATCGGGATTGGTGAAATCGGTACCCATGCCGCCCAATACGGCTTTTTGAATGCGTTTATCCAATACAAGCAATCGCGCCGTAATGATAGAACCTCTGGAATAGCCAATGACCTGGTATTTATTAATACCAAGGCTGGTAAGGAGGCCCATGATATCTTTTGCTTCTGCGTCGTTGCCGTAGGAAGTCGCTTCATGGGGCTTGTCGGAGAGACCGTTGCCGCGGAGGTCGACGGTGATCACTTTGTAGCCAGCTTTTTGCAGGTCGTTGTAGAAGGCTGCCCGTTTCCAGGTGGAGCTGTTGACAATGAATCCATGTACCAGGAGGACAGGCTGGCCGGCGCCTTTTACTTCGTACCAGATCTTTGCGCCATCGAAGGAGGTGTAATAGCCTGAGGTGTCGGTTTGAGCGACAAGCAGGAAGGTGCTGAGTAGGACGGGGATAAGGAGCAGTAGTTTTTTCATGCTTTGAGCTATATTCTATCTGAAGCTACTGAAAAGGGGGGAGAAAAGAATAGAGAATGCAGAATGCAGAATGCAGAATACAGAATACAGAAGAATACAGGTTTGCTTCGATAGCGCTCTCCCTGCGGTCGAGATAACAAAGGAGGAGGAGCGAGACGACAAAGAAGGGAGGGGCGTTACAACGAGAAGCAGTGGAAACGTGAAATGTGAAACCTGAGAAGTGAGACGGAAATGGAGATGGGGTAGCAGGGGAAGTTATTCAAGGAGCTTTCGAGGTAAAAAACGTGGTAAACCGGGGAGGGGGCTACTGTTGAGGTAGTGTCTGGGTAGGGGAATGTACGGGTCTGCCTTATCTATGGGTCTCGATAAAGTCCCGATAAGGTCCCGATAAGGTCTCTATAAGGTCCCGATAAGGTATGTTTTAAACTTTCGTTCCTGTTGGTTGAGGATTGCCTCCCGCTTGTGGAGGGACAAGCTCTAAAGGGGTGAGAATACCCTTCGACCAGATCAGGGTGAGCCGCCCCGTGAAGGGCGACCCACCCTTCGACCAGGCCAGGGCGCACACCTTAAGACGCTTTGGACAGGGCGATAGTATAATTCAACGGCATCAAACATATAACATACGGGATGCCAAATCCAAATTTGAAATGAGTGTTATATGTTTTTTTGTGCGTATTGGTAGGTAATTGATTGGTATTTATATTCTTATGTATGCAGTGCCTAAAAATATTTGAGAATAAATTTGGAAACGGGTATCGGCAAGTTGTATGTTTGTTTTGAACAGATCAACTATGTGGACGAGGCCTCTAAGCATGGTCGATGAAGAAGAAGTGTTGTGCAACACTTGCTGAAGAAAAGCTGTTAGCTGTTAGCGGCTAGCTTTTAGCCGTTTGCAATTAGCTGTTAGTATTTAGCCGTTAGCTGTTTGGGGTATCGGCGCCGGTTGGTTGTTCTGCCAGCTGAGGGCTATTGCCACTGGTTATTAAATTTCCTGTGCTGATTGACATCTCCGGTGAACGCCAGCCACCTATTAAAAGTGAGATAGAGATCAGGACGCAAAGCGGGGATGCATAGCCAGGTTTTGGGTGGTAGGTCTAAGCAATCTGCAATAAACCGATAGCCTGGTCGATTCAATTAAATTAAAAACTTTAAAACGAATATTATAGAACAAGGATAAGAAAACGATATCTACTGGTGCTCATTTGCTGAAGATAATCTGAAGGACAAATTGTATCATAAGATTGTGCTTGCTTGAAAGACAGGGAGCATACTATGGTAAAAGTCCATAAAGATCACAGCTTCCGGTTGGTGAGCGATACCGGGTACAGAAACGGAGGGCATCTCAAATGAGGTGCCCTCCGTTTATTTTATAATGGGAATGTTGGTCCCACAGAAAGGTTTGATCGGCGTATAGCCGGTTACGATGTTCTTTTGGCGTGTAATCACCGGACAGGCAATTGGACTTCCTCGTGATAATACCGGAGAATTGTATCCTTTGGATTGTTGAAGGGAAAATACATGCGCTGCCGGTTGAGGTAGAAGTTAGTCACGACGGCATTGAAAAGTAATTCCCTGTACCTATCGTGCTCAATGGTGCTGTAAGCGGTTATTTCGATGACATCATAATTGAGGTAACATAGGGCATTGCGCAGGTAATGTTTTCTGATCGACGGGCTGTCGCTTTCTACTGCCAGCTCCAATAAAAAAACCGAGCCTCCCGCGGTGGGCAGTCTGTACTGTTGAAGTTTAGTGATCTCCGCCTTTGGGGTTTGGAACGCTTTCCTGGTAAATTGTATAAAGCGGTCCATTTTCATTGAATCTCTATCAGGAGGATTTATTGAAATATTGAGCTCTAACTTCCCCAAGGGCGTGTTGAAAGTAAAATCTTTACAATGTCCTCCATTTAATACGGGACCGGGGTGAGGGAAAAGATTGGTTTCAAAGTGTAGGTCTTTGTCGGAGTAATGTGTCCATTGAATCTCTTTAACACCACCCTGGTTGTAATAATTCCATGTTCCATCCCGGAATCCATCTTTGTATACGCCGTCTTCATAGATACTGTCCTTTCCATGGGAGAACAGGTAGCGCCCGTTTTCCATCCGATTGCTGAGGTCTTTGGGATCGTTTAATTCTACGCAATATTTGTTGGTAGCATCCACATAAATGGAAGCGCAAGGATCATTCGGATGGCAGGATAGGCCGGTAGTTACCAAGGAGATCATTACAAGCATGAGTATGGCTATAATGCCAGGCTTATTGTTCATATACCAATTAGGGGGCGCTTGGTTTGATGATTGTGAACTGTGGTTACAAGATAATGAATAAAGCCATCGCTGCAAAGGGGCGCTCAAAGGGGGGATGAGCTTTAAGAAATGGCATCAAAAAAGGCAAACACTGTGTTGCCACGGGTTTGCCTTTTTCTTGTTTTCAACGGGAGCGCGATGCGTGTAAAACGCATCACGCTTAATTATTTAACAACAGCTCTATCTGTAGCTTTAATTTCATTTCCACATCGGGTCCTTCAAATCCGATATTGCTGAACTGGATATTGCCTTCCTTGTTGATGACATAGGTGGCGGGAATCAGGGTGAATTTGAATTTGTCGCCTACTTCCGGATCGGTATTGAAGAATACCGGAAAGCTGTATTTCTTATTGCCATTCCATCCTTGCGCATCCGCCAGGGTATTGCGGGCGGCGCTGTTCACGATCATAAACTGCACGGAAGGATTGTCCTTGTATTTTTCATACAGCTTCTGGATATAGGGCATCTCCTGCATACAGGGTACACACCAGGTAGCCCAGAAGTCAATGATCACCACTTTGTTTTTATATACTTCAGGCGGCACGGGTTTACCGGTAAGGTCTACAAAACTGAAGATGGGGGCGGGTCTGTCGATGCGCTGGGTCTTTACTTTGTCGAGCATCTTCTTTTCCCGCAGGTCCTGTAATTGTTGCAGTTTTGCGGTATTGCCTGTTTGCTTGTAAAAAAGTGCCACATTATCGAGTGTCTCTTTGTCGGAGGCTTTCTTCAGGGCAGCCTCCATATTTGATTCAGCGTCGTTGATACGGGCCTGTTTCATTGCTATCAGGCCGAGCATGGACAGGAGGTTGCCGCTGGCTTTATCGTAAGCGGCCTGGCGGGTACTGTCGTCAACATAGGGGAATATGTAACCAGTTTCGGGAAAATAGCGGATCACGCCAACAGGAAACTGATTTGACAAGCTAAGTGCATGTTCGGCGTACCCACGGGCAGAATCCAGGGCCAGCTCGTTATCGAGCAAGGTTTGTGCAATGCCTTTTAGTGTTACAGGCCAGTAGGGATCGTCGGTTTTGCGGGCGGTTTTACGAGCATGGTAGAGGGCTTTGGTTGCATTCCTGCGGACGGCATATATGTTGAACAGGTGGTCGTGCATCTCCACGAAGGACTTTTCATTCTTCGGGGTTTCCTTTTTCAGTGCTTTTTCAAACAAGGCGATCTGTTCGGCTGTGTCTTTTTCTTTTGCAATGAAGCCGGTGTACAATTCACGTCCCAGTTCTGTATCCGGATATTTTTCCCGTACTATTTTACGAATAGAGTCGAGCCGGCTGTTCTCCCCAATGATCAAATAGCCCATGGTTATTTTATTCATATTGCCGGGTACGGTAGGAGCCTGGTAAAATTTAGCGGCTATCACCTGCAGGGCCTCTTGTCTTATCTTTTCTTTCTCTGCGCCACTGGCTTTGGTCATCTGGTAATTCAGGAGCCTGAGCCGGGCCTCGTAATTATCGGGATAGCGATTGAGCTCTTCCTGAAATTGCTCTGCCTGTTTAGCGCCCAGGTCGGGCGATTTACCCATTTGAGCGCCGAGGCTGTACCCTTTGTAGAGGTGGCCATCTCTGATGGGTGTTTTACCGGTATATACGGCCAGCTCATAATGCCTGTTGGCGGCTGGTTTGTCGATCGCTTCACCGCTTTGCAAATAGAAAGTGGCGAAAGTGGCATAACGGGCCAATACAAAACTGGTGGTCCACAGGTTGCCTTTCTTTTGCATGTTTACACGATAGGCCACGTCGTACAAATTGGAATAGGAAAATACGAGGGTTACGGAAGCGGCATCGGCCGGAATGCCGGCGCCCGGCGCCTGGGGATCGTAGGTGATGGTGACGGTGGATCCGCGTTCCGGGTATTGCGGTGCGATCGTTACCCGGTTCTGTGCCCGCAGGCATTGGCAGGACAGGGCAACGAAGCACAGCATGGATATAAGGCTGGTTAACTGCTTATTCATTATTTGTATCCTTCGTTTTGTTCCAGGTAAATATTTGTTTTAATCGCATCTGTAGGGATCGGATACAGGGTATCGGTAGCCTGCCAGAAGGCTCCTTTGATAGGCCCTAATACGGCTGTGGCGCGGTTGGTGCGTTTCAGGTCGAACCAGCGATGGCCCCATTCTACAAACAGCTCTACTTTACGCTCCTGTTCTACTGCCAGTAAGAGGGCTGCTTTGTCGAGGTTAACGGGCAGGGCGCCTAATCCTGCGCGAACGCGGATGGAGTCGAGGTCGGCGCGGCCTGCATCCAGTTTGTCCTGCTGTATCCTTGCTTCTGCGCGAATAAGGAATTGTTCGGCCAGTCGCATCACCATGGAGTATTCAGTAATGGTAGTAATGGTAACAGGGTTGGTGCGCACTTTATATTTGAAAGGGAAATACACGGTTGGGCCTGTTGACAGCTTGCGGACGCCTGTCCAGTTGGCTAACCTGAGATCGCCGGTTTCAAATTTTTTGATCAGGTTGATGGTGTCGAGCCTGAATAAAGGCGTAGCGACAGTTGTGGCCGGGGTAGATGTGAAACCTTCCCAGGTATTACGCCCGGTAGCAGTATTCACTGGCAGCAACTGCCAGATGGCTTCCTTGCTATTGGCCAGAAATACGCTGTTGAGGTCTTTCAGTAATGCATACTGGCTGTTGTTCATCACCAGTGATGCTTCTGTTTCTGCTGCAGCCCATTGTTTGGTATAGAGGTATACCCTGGCCAGCAGGGCGGTAGCAGCTGCTTTATTTGGCCGCACACGATTGGCAGAGGGATAATTGTCAGCCATCAGGCTTTTAGCCTTCGTAAGGTCCTTTACGATGGTATCGTATACTACGGCTGTTTTTTCGCGAGGCTTTACATTGTTCTCCAGGTAATTGGTATTGGTAATAAGGGGTACATCGCCATACATATTTACCAGGTAAAAGTGGAGAAAGGCCCTCATGAAATAGGCTTCACCCAATAGTTGGTTCTTTACAGCAGGGGTGAGGGTAGTTGCTGCGGTAAGACCTTCAATGCAGGAATTGGCATGGAAGATATAGGCATACTGGTCTTTCCACATGCTTTGCACATACTGGCTGGAAGGCAGCAGGCTGTTTTGCCGGAATACATCGTAGTTGGCGAAAGTAGAAAAATAATAGAGGTCGTCGGCCTGCATGGCGGTGAGGTAGTTCATGAGTACATTGGCGTAGAAATAATTGAATGCGTTCATGTTGCTGTACAAGCCTACCATCGCTGCTGTAGCCGTTTTGTCATCGGTAAACACCAGTTCATATACCAGCTCATTTTTGGGCAGGGGAGTGTCTACATACTTTTTGCAAGAAGCAGCAGACATCAGGACGATGCTTACTGTTAATATATGGATGCGTTTCATTGTCATTTTTCTTTTGTCTGTCAAATAATTGTACCGGTTTAGAACGTGAATTGAACCCCTGCTGTAATGGTCTTTAAAGGTGGCATTACCAGGCCCTGGGTTTCGGGGTCCAGTCCATCATAATCGGTGATGGTGAGCAGGTTTTGTCCCAGTACATATACACTGAGGTTATTCAGCTTGTATCTCTTCACAAACTTCGACAGGTCGTATCGCAGGGCCACATTCTTCAGCCGGATGTAGGAGGCGTCGCCCCATACAGCAGAAGACAAGCGGTACTGGTCATAGAGCACGTTGCCGGATATGGTGGTAGCTTTGGGCACACTGGCTATATCACCGGGCTTTTTCCAGCGGTCGTTGGCGCTTACATCTTTATTCTTCAATGCTCCATAGAGTGTAGAGAGGTAGCCGTAGTTAATACCCGGACCATCCTGCTTTACAAACTGGAAAAGGAAATCGAGTTCAAATCCTTTATAGGTAAATGAGTTTTGAAAGCCGCCATAGAAATCGGGCATTGTTTTGCCCAATACTACGTAATCATCATTTTCAGAGATGGCGGGATTATTATCAATATTAACGAAGGTTGCCTTGCCTGTTTGTGGATCAATGCCATTGAACTGATAGCCTTTTACAATGGTGAGTGATTTGCCAATGACATAGGTATTGGAATAGGTAGAAGATGAAAAATTGGGGAATTCCTTCAGCTCATTTTTATTGATGGTCATATTGAAGGATGATTTCCAGCGAAAGTCCTTATTCTGGATATTGGTGGTCGTCAATTCAATTTCGATACCTGCATTCAATACTGTGGCTGGCAAATTGGCTGTATAGCTCTCGAACCCGGTCTGTGGTGAGAGGGCATAATCTACCAATTGGTTGGTAGAGATGTTGCGGTAGAAATTGGTATTGAGTAATACCCTGTTTTTGAAGAAGCCCAGTTCGAGGGCAGCTTCCAGCTTGCGGTTCACTTCCCAATGGTAATCGGGGTTGGGGAGCCGGGTGACACTAAGACCAGGTATACCATCATACGGATACGTGGTGGTGGCCCAACTGTTGAGGTATTGATAGTCGCCAATGATGTCATTGCCGGTGGTGCCATAGCTACCGCGCAGTTTACCAAATGTTACAATATCGTTGGCGGGGAAAAATGATTCGTTGGTGAATACCCAGGCTGCACCTACGGCACCGAAATTGCCAAAGCGGTTGCCCGGGCCAAAGCGGGTAGAGCCATCGCGGCGGAATGTGGCGTTGAGGATATACTTTTCCTCCCAGTTATAGTTTATCCTTCCGAATACGGAATTATATCGATAGAACCTATACGTGCTAGGGCGTTGTGTGAGTTTGCCGGCTGATTTAATATCTTCCAATAAAGCATCACTGGGGAAGTTCTCTGCAGTAAAGCCTTCTCCTTCCCGGAGGCTTTCCTGCCAGGTAGCACCTGCCATGAGTTGCAAAGTGCCCTGGGAAATAGTGCGTTTATAGTCCACCTGCGGTTCTATTACATACGAATTGGCAGTGGCGTTACCAAAGTAAGTAAAGCTGCCGGAGGCAGATGTAGGATTTAATGACAGGTTGGGGTATACCTGGGTTTGATCCATGGTGGTACGGGTATAGCCAAGATTTACTTTAGCCTCCAGGCCGGGTATAATGGTATAGCGGATAATGCTATTAGCCACCAGGTTATTGGTGCGGTTATTAGAACGCCTCAGCAGGTAAGCTGCCGGATTTTGTTCTGTACTGAACCAATAATATTTTCCATCAGCATCGTATAAGGGATAATTGGGCGCCAGGTTGTAGAAGGAAGTAAGGTCGCTGGCGATGGAATTATCTTTTGTGCTGGAGTAATTGACGGATGCGCTGATGTTGAATTTACCGTCGAGACCGGTATGGTCTACATTCAGGTGAATGGCTCCGCGTTTATAGGCCAGGTCGTTGGGCATGACGGTGGTTTCGCGGCGGTAAGTGCCGCTCAATAAGAAGCGTGTTTGTTGGTTGCCGCCAGACACTGAACCCTGTACTTCTGATACACTGGCTGAATGGCCCATCATATAGTCCTGCCAATCGGTGGTTTTGTTTTGATCCCAAGTGGTGAGATCGGGCGCATTGCCCGCATTGTAGGTGAGGCCGTCATTGGCATACGCTTCTTTGCGCAGCTGGATATACTCAGGGGTACTCAGCATATCGAGGGTATTGACCACTTTGCTGGCGCCTGTATAAGCATTGAAATTAAATCTTGTGGTGCCGGCTTTTCCTTTTTTAGTATTAATGAGTATAACACCATTGGCGCCTCTTGAACCATAGATAGCGGTAGCATCGGCGTCTTTCAGTACACTGATGCTTTCAATATCGGACGGGTTGATGGCAGCGAGGGGACTTTGGTTGCCATTGGCGGAAGTAAATTGGTTGAGGGGTTCGGAATAAAAAGGTACTCCATCAATAATGTATAAGGGTTCATTGCCGCCGCTAATGGAGTTTTGTCCACGCAGCATCACTTTGAAGCTGGAACCGGGCAATCCGTTGGAAGAGGATACAAAGAAGCCTGGTACGCGGCCTGCGAGGGCTGCCAGGGGATCCATGACTGGCTGAGAGGCGATGTCGCGGCTCTTTACACTGGATACGGAACCGGTATTGCTGCGGCGGATGGCGGTACCATATCCAATAACCACAGACTCGTCGAGTTCATTGCTGGCGGGGTTCAATTGTATGTTGATGGAGGAGGCGCTTCCTACTTTCACTTCCTGGGACTGGAACCCGATAGAAGAAAATACCAGTACCTGGCCTGGGTTGGCCTGCAGGGAGAATTTTCCATTGGCATCGGTGGTTGTTCCGGTATTGGTACCTTTAATGGTAACACTTATACCGGGCAGCGGCGTATTGTTGGCATCGGTGACGGTACCGGTAATTTCCTGTCTTGCTACTGCTATTGCAGGCTGGTTATCGGCGATGGCTATTTTGGCAGCCGCTTCAGCGCTTATGATGATCGTTTTACCCTCTATAGAATAATCCAGGGGCTGGTCTTTCAATATCTGTTGCAGAAAGGTCTCCAGGGGAAGATTGACTGCCTGAACATTTACTGGTTTTAATCCTTCCACGAGCTTGTAATCATAAAAGACCACATAGCCGGTTTGTTTTTTAATGGCAGTAAACGCCTTTTCCAGCGGGGCCTGTTTGCCTGAAAAAGTAACTGTTTGCGCGGTGCCTGTGGCACTTACATTCAGGAAAGCTACTGTGAGTAAAAGAATAGTCAGCTTCATCACATTCAACATTTGTTTGGTGACCGGGCCGGCACAAAGGGCTGCTGTGGGAGTCTTACCCCGCTGGGCAGGCAGCCAGGAACCAGCTGTTGGGGCCTGATCAAAAAGAGCCTTTAATTGCATACTTTCGTTGTGTTTTGGTTTTAACAATAAACAATCCATTACAGTCCCGATTCGATCGGGAGCATGTTTAGCCCGCCATTCTTTGGTGTTACAGCGGGTCAACGTTAAACTGAACGATCCCCGGAAAGTGCCGCGAACACTTTCCGGTTTTTTTATCAGTTAACTTTTTTACGGCATGTAATTATCTTATCCCGGCAGCCATGCCGGGAAGGGCAATGTTGATGAGTTTTCTTAGGATGGTTTGCCTGCTTGTTGATGGAGTACGGGACTAAGGTTTTCAGGAAGACTGTACGATCAGTTTTTTGCCTTCGATGGTACATTGTACGCCCATTTTACTCAATATTTTTAGCACTTGTGATAAGTGCAGGTTACGTTCAATTTCTCCTCCAAACAAGCGACCTGGCACAGGGCCCTGGTACACAACTTCCACATCATACCAGCGTGATAACTGCCGCATAACTGCCAGGAGGTCGGCTTTGTGAAAGTTAAATACGCCATTCTTCCAGGCTACTACGGCCTCCAGATCAGCTGTCTGAACCGGGATGTTGTGGGATTGATTGGATATGGATGGGATAAGCGCTTGCTGACCAGGTAGCAGGATTGCTGATTGTTGGGAAGCATTGATGAGTTTCACGCTTCCTTCGAGTAGGGTGGTCCGGATGGAGGTTTCGTCGTGGTAGGCATTTACATTAAAATGGGTGCCCAGCACCTCAATGGTGGCTCCCCCCTGGCCCGCCTGTTGTGCGGGGATAAGAACCCGGAAAGGAATCTTCTTACCTGTTGTGCCTGCTGCATAGGCGGGCGCCACTTCAAAATAAGCTTCCCCGGTAAGGGTCACTTTTCTTTCATTGTCTGTAAAGGCAGTAGGATAGGTAAGGGATGAAGCTGCGTTGAGCCACACTTTGCTTCCATCGGGTAAAATCAATTGAAACTGGCGTCCGCGCAGGGTGGTGATGGTGTTAAAGACTGCCTCCCCCTGCCCCGCTCCGGTGGAGGGGGAATAGGTCAGCTTGCCGCTATCTGTTTTTATGAGATTGGCGCTTCCTTGCTGCGCCAATGTTCCATTGGCGGCGCTATCGAGTACGATGGTGCTGCCATCGGCTAATGTGAGCAGGGCTCCTTGTTTACCGGGGGCGGCATCATAAACGGGGGAAGGCTGCCGCCCCTTACCGGTAATATCCTGTTGTTTTTTAGAGCGTATGGTGAGCAGGGCTATCATGCTGGTAAGCAGGAGTAGCACCGCCGCCGCAACCCACCAATAGCGTTTGCCAAAGGGGAGTTTATGAACAGTAGCAGGTAATTGGATCCGTTGCCTGATCTGGCCCAGGATGATCTCTTTTTCTCCGGGTGCGGGCATTCCCTGCGGGCCGTTCTGTAAAAGCTCATCGATCCTGCCGGCCAGGAGACTCTCATCTTCGCTGATCAATTGCAGGAATTCGGCCAGTTCTGCTTCCTTCAGCAGTCCTTGCTGATAACCTTTCCAAAGTGTTTCAAATCTGTTCATACGATGTGCTGCTAATAAAGACGTGTTTTAAAGAAGGTGGTATGACAAGGCTCAAAAATATTTTTTACAGGAGGGCAGTCAGCAGACAGCAAGCCAGCAGGATGCCCTGGGCATGATTGGCCAGGAACTCCCGTATGGCGGTCAGGGCACGTGTCATATGGGTTTTGACGGTGTTTTTGGAAACCTGCAGGTGTTGGGCAATCTCTTCCTGGCTCCATCCATTTTCACGGGTGAGCAGGTATACCTGGCGTTGCTGTTCGGTTAAATTGGACACGGCCTGGTGGATCAGGGCCTGTGATTCATGGTACAGTAGCTGCTGGTCGGCCTGTAGGGGGCTTTGCCGGAACCAGGCCTGTAATTGATCTGCGAAGGGATCTTCTTTTACTTTCCTGCGCAGTTCATCCAGTATATGGTTGCGGGCAACAATGAACAGAAAATTGGGGAAGTTGTCTTTCTGTGGGAGTTCTTCGCGGAGGAGCCATATCTTAATAAATATCTCCTGTACGATGTCCCGGGCTGTTTCGCGTGATTTGGTGAGGGTGAAAGCTACCTGGTAAATATGGTCCCAATAAGCATCAAAGAGTTGTTCAAATGCCGATCCATCTCCGGCGGCTACGCTCAGTAATAGTTCTTTCTCATTATATAACGATCTGATTGGCAAAGTTTTGTAGAGCCGGATATATTGTTGTGTTTGATTTGCAGACTAACACAGGTAAGGCTTATTAGTAAGTGGTAAAGATAGGGAAAACCGACAATCAGGTGGAGCAATAAATGCTATGCTACGCTGTGCATTTTGACAAAACCTGGTCCACCTGCTTTGCGTAATGCCACTGATAAACGTTGTGCAATGTGAAAGGGGAAAATACTGAAATACTATTGGCGGAGTTACCAGGTTTATTCGTCGAAGGTTGGAATTGGTTTAATGGATCTCCGAAGGTCACAAACATCCAGCAAGCTCACATTGACAGCGCCGTATTTTTCCATATCTCTTGTGTATCTGTTCATTCCTATTATTTTGGCATCTAAGAACTCTAAATAATAAGCTTTGTTTATTTCACTTAATTTAACGCCTGGTGGCATTGTAGTTGTTACCAGCTTGTTGATCACTTCAACAGAAGTTTTGTATTTGTCGGCAAATGTTTTAATGCTTGCTTTGGGATTAGATATGTAAGTACTATTAGACATCATGGTTGTTTCTAAAAACTTAATATCCGTTCTGGCGGTAGTCGTTTCATTAGAATAGTATCCTAAAAAGCAATGTCCCGGAACTGTTACTAAAATGGGCCTGATGCCCATTTTCTTTAAGATGGATGCAAAAAGCACGGTTCCGTCAACACAATTGGCCTGGCTTGTTTTTAATGATTTATCAAAAGTTCTAACGGTTTGAGAAAGTACGCCTTTGTCTTTGCTATTGCCAGAGTTGTCGGTTATACTGCTGTATTGGAACCCTTTGTCGTGCAAAACTCTCCACAATGCAGCAACCTGCATATCTACATAAGCGCTCCCTGCCTGGTAACCTAACACAGCGTCAATCATTTTAGTATCAAGCATTTCTTTTAATATTTTGTCAATTTCAGGATGGTCTTCATTAACATAGCTTGCAAATAAATAGTGAAACCCGGTATTGTTATAGGCAATAAGGCAATCGTTGATGCTGTGTAAGTTTATATTAACCAGTTTTTCAACTTTACTGCCGGTATTAGGGTCGGTAAGGCGGAAGTATAAATTAACCGGGGCATTCGACTGATGCTTTGTTAAGAACCTATAATTCCAGTTTATTTTGGGCAGAAAGTAAGTGCCTGATCTTAACAAATCACAATTAATATAACCGCTGTCTATTGTAAAAAAGTTCTTGTCTGCACATTCGATTTCCCATTTCAAAACGATATTAGGAAGGGAGGTGTTTATTTTAAATCCTAATGAGCTGCCCATATCCTCATCCTTCTGCCCTTTATAATTTGCCCAACCTATGATGAATGATGGGAAAAGTTGATTGTCAAATTTTGTAACCGGTTCCCAATACAAATTTTTAAACTCTCCGTTTTCGACAGAAAGGGTTTGTTTTTTACTAATACTAACCTCTTCCCGGCGTCTATAATCTGGTATTTGTGTATATCGGATATTGGCCGAAGTATCTTTAACCCAGGTCTTCGTAAGTGCTTTTGCTGCATTGACAGTAATTGCCACCTCTTTTGTTGTGTTGCCAACTTGCCGGGCGGCATCCTGGATCTCTTTAGCTTCTTTCCTGATTTTTTTCCAGATTTGTGCATTTACACCAATTGAGGTTAGTGTCAGGCTAAGCATCAGTATTGTTGTAATGAATGGATGTTTCATAATAGTTTTATTTAAAACCCGGAAGTCAGCAATGAGTAGGGGCTCTTTTTCATAAATAAGTGTTGACAATTAAAGTTTGGTTTCCCGGAATTGGCATGAAATGAAAAAGGAGAAGGCGACTGCCCATATGGAATGATCAATATCGAAGTTAAAGGGGTGCGAAAGGAGAAAAAACCTGTATAGAGGGGGATTTTTCCGGTAAATTTTTGTCCGTTTAACCCCGGGCAAGTTCGTCCGAGGTGTTGAATGAAAAAAGGGGCCTCTCTATTTGAGAAGCCCCTTTTTATCGGTAAATTTTATATGGATTATCCAAGTTTCTCCAGGCGCAAGTCGAGGCGTTTGTCTTTTTTGAAATACTCCAGTATCATGACGGAGCCTGCTTTGGCAGGGAATACTTTCATGCTGCTGGCCTTCGATTTCAATTCGATCTTATCGGTGGTGAATTTGCTGCCGTTATAGCGGATAGCATTGAAGGTTTGCCCCTTGTAATCTGAGCTTCTTACCCAATCACTGTAGCAAACAGTAAAAGAGCTATTGTCTGGCTCTCCGGTGGTAAATTCATAGTCGAATGATCCCATCATCTTAAGCCAGGAAGCAATGGCATGCTGGCTGTTATAATCACTAATGGCAGATACCATGGCATCGTTCTGCGTCTTGTCGTAAATAGTTGCATTGGTTACTTTATACTTGTCGTTGAACTCCATCATCACCATGTCTGTGATCACGATCTTGGTAACGCCTGCAGAACCGGTGGTTCTGCCACCACTTAGTACGGCCAGGCCAATACCGACAGCACTGGCCTTTCGTTTATAACCTTCACCCACCACGAATAATTTTCCATTGGGCGTTTTAAGCAGTTTGTGCACATAAAGGAAGCCTACGTCGTCGATCTTACCTTTTGCATTGGTAGGAAGGTATTTGGCAAAATCACCACCCCAACTGTTATATGTTTTGGAAAGCACTTTCCCTTTGCTGTCGATCTCGTACAGCCCAAGGCCCAGGCTGGCGTCTTTGGCAATATTGGCATTCACATCAAAGTAACTGCCCATCACCAGGATCTTACCGGTTTCTTTTAAATGTACCACGCTGGAGGGTACAAATTTATAATCTGTTCCTTCTGCATCTATTTCGAATTCTTTCTTTTTGGTAATAAAGTTCAGTCCGATAAGGCTGGCGCCTTTCTTACTGGTCATGAGTCTTCTTCCTTTAACTACTTCCAGGAAGATCAGGCTGTCGGTATTGCCCAGGAACTCTGCCTGCGCAAACTTTTCCTCGTCATCAGTAGGTATATAGGTCCATTGCTTTTTAGTTTCGGAGGAGAAGAAATCCACTTCATAAGTACGTTGCTTTCCATCACGCAAGGGCAATACAGATACATAACCCTGGCCGCCGAGGTCAAAGACATTCTGGTTGGTACCTTCATCGGTGTGCAAGGTCGCATATTGCCGCATCAGATCGTCGGTCCTGTTATCATACTCCCTGGAGTAGGTGTATTTCAATTTACCTTCCAGGCTGTAGAGTTTCATGTCGAGTGTTTTCGTCTCGGCGTTTTTGAACAGAAATGCCAGGGTGTTGCCGTTGTACGCGGCTTCCAGCAGGCTTATTTGCCGGGAATCCTGGAACTTGATATCTTTTACCTTGTTGAGGTTCTGATCGAGGATCTGCAGGGTGTACTCATTGGTTTGCTTGTCTATCTTATCGCTTTGGTACAGGAAGAAATAACCTTTGATCTGGTTATTTTCCATGATGGTGCCGCTGTTGCGCAGGTAGGCGGAATAGACTTTGTCAATGCTTAGTTTGGCCTGGGCGCTGATCTCCTGTATACCTATCCAAAGAAAGGAGGCAGCAATAATAATTTTTCTGATCATTTTTTCTTGAGTTTGGGGTGGAGAGTATTTTTTGTTTTACTGTTGGGCTATCTGAATGCTTGCACTGTATGCTGTTTTGAATGGTTCGTAGTTGTTGAGCTGTGCCTGGTGCCTGTTGAGGAAATGGTAACTAATGGATGCCAGGTTTTCCAGGTACAGGTTTTGGATAAATTGTAATACCAGGTTGTAGCTGGCTGCATAACCCGGACCGGGCAGGTCGATGTATTTGCCGAGGGTATGTGCTTTTTGTGCGGCAAACATAGCGTTGAACAATACACCTGTATGGGCTACCAACCAGGGGTCGGCAGGTTTTTCCTGCAACAAGGTGAGTGTATAATATAGGCTGCGGGTATAATTTTTGGCGGAATAGGTATAGGCAATGACCTCATACCGGCACTCATTTTTGAGCTCCTCAAAGCCCTTATTATTGGCTGGTATAGCAAATGCCGTGGTCTGTTTGTATGCGTTGATGATGGGTTGCAGGTACAGTATCCTTTGCTGACAATCGGGGTGGGTTTTGAGGGAATCTTCCAGGTTGCTATCTTCTTTCAGCAGGGCATGACCGCCCAATAGGCCTTCTTCTTTTTTGATCCATTTTTTCTGGAAAGGATATTTGGGGGCATTGAAGTTGTTTTCCAGTGCAGCGGCTGTATTGAAATGGTCGGTATCGATGGTGTCCAACAGGGCCAAAGTGGCGATGGCCCCGGTAAGGCCATATTTGGTGTTGTGGATCAGTGCTACGGCCATGGAGTCGGCCTCGCTTTCATGGTCGCGGCTGTGCCGGCGGGAGTTGAAGGTAAGGCCCTTGACGAGCTTGTCCAACTGTTCGCGTTTTCCGTATTCCGATCCTTTTATTTTGCGCAGCTCGGCTTGTACTTCTGCAGAATTGATGGCGGTAACGTACCTGTTGATGGCATTGTCGCTGTGTTTTAACAGGAAGTGGGCTATTTCATGAGCCATTACAAAGGCAACCTGGCTTTCATTTTCCAACCGGAAGAATAAACCCATGTTAAAAAGAATGATGCCTTCCCCAACATAGGAGGCATTGGGGATTCCGGAGCGGGAGAAATAGCAGCGGAAGGCCTGTTGCCTGAGCGTGGGATTGGCCTGTATTATTTCAGCCGCCACGGCATCGAGGTATTGTTGTGCATGTGGCGCTGTATAGATCTCTTTATCCTCGAATTTGGACTTGATATTTGCCCAGCGCTGGTCATATATTTTCTCAAAGTCTTCCTTATTCTTAGCTGGTAAAGCCTTTATTCCATCCTTGTGTAATTGTTCGTATTTCCCGGAAAGAGAGTTCAGTAGGGAAATGTCTTCGGGTGCCGGGGAAAAGATGGTCTGTTGGGCGGTTGCTGTGAAAATAAATGCCTGGCTGAACAGGAGTATAAGCAGTAGTGTCCTTACGGGACAAAGGGGTTTTGGCCACAAACGGGGTGTCATAAATTAGGAGTTAGTTGCTAACGGTTGCAAGTAACGTGAAATATCCATAGCAAACAAATTTACAGGAAGGGCTACCTGTAACGCTGGAACTAAGGTGGATATTGTATTTGCTCATTCCATATCGGACCAGTTGGCCATATCGGTCAGGATGGGACATAAGGCTTCGCCTTTGGGAGTCAGGTGTCCACCGGAAGCAAGGTGGAGGGTTTTAAACCTGATGAGGTCATTGCTGCATCGGGCAGCATGGGGTCGAATGGCACTTATGCCGAATATCTTGTTGTGCTACAAGAAGTGCTCGCGCTGAAGCCGGAGGGTATCAACTTTGAGGAAGCGGCGTCTATCCCGGACAGCTTTTTGATTTTGCCATTGACCGAGGGTAGGGTTTGATTTAATATTATACATCTTTGTTCAGTTCTCTTTCAAATTCTTCTATGGTTGGTATGTTGCTTTCCAATTCTGCAGGCAATGCCTGGGTTGTTATGAATTCGCTCACTCCAATTGGCTTGCTGATTCCCCGGAGGGCGTATTCTACTTCAATTCCTTCTTTGCCTTTACATAAAATGATACCGATGGAAGGTTGGTCGGACTCTTGTTTTAATTGATCATCTACTACTGAAAGATAGAAGTTCATTTTGCCTGTGAATTCAGGTTCAAATGCTCCTGTCTTGAGGTCAATGACTATAAAACTTCGCAGGCGGATATGATAAAACAGGAGATCGATCCGGTAATCTTTTTCACCTACTTCCAGTGGATACTGTCTACCAATGAAGGCAAAGCCTTTTCCTAGCTCGAGCAGGAACTTAGTAATGTGTTCGGTGAGTTGTTTTTCAAGGTCGAGCTCCTGCACCTTCGGTTCTAACGCCAGGAATCCAAAATTGTAGGGGTCTTTAAGCATTTGCTGGGCTATCATTGCATGCGGTTCCGAAAGGGTGTTTTTAAAGTTGTTGAAAGCTTTTCCCTGGCGGGCGAATAGGTTCTGTTCGATTTGGAGGGTCAAAACCGCCCGGCTCCAATTGAATTCAATCGTTTGTTGAATGTAAAATAAGGCTTGTTCGGGGTCTTTGATTTTATTAAGTATTAGGAGGTGATGGCCCCAAGGAACCAGTGCAACAAGCTGCTGCAATGAACTAATGCTTTGATTATCATTATTATCGCCCAGTGCGACAAGCTGTCGCAGTGAAATCTTTGAGGTCTCGGTCTGCGACAAAGTGATATTGTTGCGATAAGCTGTTATCAAATTATCCATTTTCAGTGCGACAAGCTGTCGCACTGGATCAGAACTATAAAAAAGATAAAACCTTCTGATATCAAAGAGGTTCCTTTTTGAGAAACCCGGTAAATCCGGGAATTCCGATTTTAAATCTTCGGATAATTGTTCGATATATTTATTTCTTCCCTCAAATAATGCCTGGTTTTTGGCGATCATCTCACCGATATTCCAGTATAGGTGGATAACAGCTGAGTTTACTGATAAGGCTGCTTTGAATTGACTGGAGCGTATGTGCTCCTTCACTGCAATTAGCAGTTCCCGATAGCGGTATTCGTTTGTTAGCATGGTTTGACATAGAATAAAGAATAAATATACTTAAATAATGTAATGTATTTATGAATTAGCTCAGCATTAAAAATGGGATGAAAGGCGACGCTATTTGCTTACTGCGCTGTTTTTTTTGCCTAATTTTAGAGCACTCAAAATGAAAACCTTATGGCCAGTTTTAAGCTAACCATTAATGGAAAACAACAGCAGGTGGATGTAGACGCCGACACGCCCTTGTTGTGGGTGCTGCGCGATAGCCTGCACCTGGTAGGTACGAAATTCGGATGTGGCATGGCGCAATGTGGCGCCTGCACGGTGCATATGAATGGTGCCGCTGTACGTTCCTGTATCCTGCCTGTATCTGCGGTAAAAGCGCCCATCACTACTATTGAGGGCTTATCGGCCAATGGCGATCACCCTGTGCAGAAGGCCTGGGATGAAGTGGATGTACCGCAGTGTGGCTATTGCCAGGCGGGACAAATGATGACGGCTGCTGCCTTCCTTAGAACCAATCCCCATCCTACGGATGAAGAGATAGCGAGTGCCATGCATGGCAATATTTGCCGTTGCGGGGCCTATCACCGCATTCGTGAAGCAGTAAAAGTAGCCAGCAAAAAAATCTAATCTATGCAAACAACAACCAATCATACAGGCAGAAGAGATTTCCTGAAATGGTCCGCATTTACAGCCGGCGGACTGGTACTGGGTTTTAAATGGTCAGATGCGGATGCGCAAACGGCTACGGTATTTACAGAGGCGTTGGCTGATGGCAATATTGCCATGAACCATTATCTGACCATTGGAACGGATGGTATTGTTACGATATTTTCGCCCAACCCGGAACTGGGGCAGAATATCATGACTTCCTTTCCGATGATCGTGGCGGATGAGCTTGATGCAGATTGGAAAAAGGTAAAGGTGGTACAAGCTCCACTGGATAACCGGTTTGACCGTCAATTGACCGGTGGTAGTGGCGCGGTTCCGCATTCCTGGCCACTGTTGCGCAAAGCTGGCGCTACAGCGCGGTTTATGTTGATCGCCGCAGCAGCGCAACGATGGAGTGTGCCTGCCACGGAATGTACGGCAGAGGAAGGATTTGTATTGCACAAAGCCAGTGGAAAAAAACTGGGCTTTGGTGAGCTGGCAGAAGAAGCCGCCAAGATTCCTGTGCCTGCCACAGTAACGCTGAAAGACAAGAAGGATTTTAAGCTGATTGGTACAGCGGTTAAGAACGTAGCGAATAACGATATTCTTACGGGTAAGCCTCTTTATGGCCTTGACTTTTACCGGGAAGGCATGTTGTATGCCATGATCCAACGGCCACCGGCCTTTGGAACGAAAGTGAAGTCATTTGATGCGGCAGCGGCGAAGGCGATACCGGGTATTATAGATGTAGTGCAGGTGAAGAATGGTGTGGCAATAGTGGGTAAGTCTACCTGGCAGGTGATGAAGGCAAAAAAGGCATTGAAGATCACCTATGAAAACAGTGGCAATATTGAAAGTACGGCTGATCACGATAAAATATTTGCCGACCTGTTGAATAACGGAAAGGCTACGGTGCGCAGGAAAGATGGGGATGTAGACGCAGCTTTTAAAGATGCCGCCAAAGTGGTCAAGGCGGAATACCAGTGTCCGTTCATTCCACACAATCCATTGGAACCGATGAACTTCTTTGCACATGTAAAAGAGGATAGTGTGGAACTGGTGGGACCATGCCAGATACCTGGCGGTGCGCGTACCGCTGTTTCCAAAATGTTGAATATTCCTGAAGATAAGATCACGCTGGAGCTTACGCGTTTGGGTGGAGGTTTTGGCCGCCGGTTGTACAATGATTATGTAACTGAGGCGGCAGAGGTTTCTTCATTGGTGAAAGCCCCTGTAAAAGTGATCTGGTCCAGGGAAGATGATATGACGGGTGGCACCTACCGTCCGGCCGTTCGCTACCGTTTTGAAGCGGCACTGGATGCCGGCGGCAATATGATTGGCTATAAATTGCGGGGCGTGGGTATTAACTCGGGTAATCCTACACGGGAGAGTAACTTCCCATCGGGAGCAGTTGATCATGTATTGATAGATTCAGTAGAGCATCAATCACCTATTACTACAGGCGCCTGGCGTGCACCGATCACTAATTTCCTGGCCTATGCTGAACAGGCTTTTATAGATGAAGTGTCGCAAGCTGCGGGCAAGGACCCTATACAATTCCGGCTGGAATTGTTGGAGAAAGCCAAAGCGAAGCCAATTGGCCAGCTCAATTACAATGTAAACAGGATGATCAGTGTGACCAAGCTGGCCGCAGAAAGATCGGGCTGGGGCACCAAGAAGGGCGTTATACAAGGGTTCAGTGTCTATTTTTCTCACCGTTCTTATGTAGCGCAGGTGGCAGAGGTGGTGATGGAAAAAGGCAAACCTGTTATTAAGAAGATATTTGCGGTGGCAGATTGCGGCCAGGTGATCAACCTGGGAGGTGCGCAACAACAGGTAATGGGCGCCATCGTAGACGGGATGGGCCATGCCATGTATGGAAAATTGTCCTTTAAGGATGGCGCTGCCGAGCAAAGCAATTTCCATAATTACCGGCTCATCCGTATGCGGGAGATCCCTGAGGTCGATCTCTTCTTTGTCGACAGTGGCTTTGATCCTACGGGCCTGGGCGAACCGGCTTTACCACCTACGGGCGGTGCGATCGCCAATGCGATCTATAAGGCAACGGGTAAACGCATCTATAAACAGCCATTCATAGATAGTGAAGTATTTAGTGGCAGTGGGAAGAAGACGTTTTAAGTTGCTGTATTGATAAATTATGGAGGAACTTCTTAAGAAAATAAGTGAGTACACCACACTTAGCCCGGAGACTGAATTGGCCTGGGTGAAGATCATTCATGGCCGAAAGTATCCTAAAGGAAGTTTCCTGGTTAAGTCGGGCGACATCGCCAAAAAAGTTGCATTTGTATCCAAGGGATTGTTCTCTCAATACGCACTTGCGGAAGACGGCAATATGGTGATCAAGCGTTTTTTTTCTGAAGGCTATTTTGCCGCTTCCACGCCTTCCATGCTGGGGAAAACTGCCAGCGCTACGACTATCGAAGCGTTGGAAGATTCGATGGTGTGGGAGTATGATTTTTGGGAATTCAAAGCACTCACTGAAAGATACCCGGATATTGCAGCATTTTACATCAGGTATATGGAGCTGCATTGGATCATTGAAAAAGAACCGGAAGAGATAGCACTGAGACAATATACAGCTAAAGCTGGCTATGAAGATTTTGTGAAGAAGTATCCTCACCTGATCAAACGCATTAAAAAGCACCATATAGCTGCCTACCTGGGCATTACACCTACACAAATGAGCCGCATCTTCTTTGCCAATAAATAAAGGGGTACTATTCCCGATCCTCCCTGTCATTTAGAAATATTAGCCCGTCCCTCAACATTTGTTGAGGCAAGTGCTCCTTGTTTTCCTTCTTCTCAACATATGTAAAATGTATGGCCAGTGCCATGTTGCACCTTTGTTTTATCACTAAACAATAAAACAAAATAACATGGCAACTAAAGTATTCCTCAATCTGCCGGTAAAAGACCTTGAAAAATCAAAAGCATTCTTTACGGGGCTCGGGTATAGTTTCAACATGCAGTTTTCTGATGAGAAAGCTGCCTGTTTAATTCTTAGCGAAAATATTTTTGCTATGCTGCTGGTGCACGAGTATTTCAAAACCTATACCAGGAAGGCTATTTGTGATGCTCAAACGCATACAGAAGTGTTGATAGCGCTGGATGCTCCTTCGAAAGAGGCATTGCGCAAAACCATTGATACAGCGGTGTCATTGGGTGGTACGCTATACGCTGAAGCGCAGGACCATGGCTGGATGTACCAGCATAGTTTTGCTGACCTGGATGGCCATCAGTGGGAGTTTATGTATATGGACGAAACGCTGTTGCCCAATATGGAATAAGCAATTGACAACTATACATTAGCCCGCACTTCTGCTGACTGTTTGACCGGTCATGCTTGCAGGGGAATCATTTTCGTATTACCAAACACAACAACAATAAATCAAGTCATGTCCAATAAAGCAAAAGTAGATGCGTTTTTAGATAAGCTCGAGCATCCGTTAAAAGCTGAAATGAAAGCTGTAAGAAAGATCATTAGTGAAGTGAGCCCTGACATTGAGGAAGATGTAAAATGGGGTGGACCCAGTTTTGATTACAAAGAACCCATGGCTACATTCAATCCAAGAGTAAAGGATTATATCGCTATTATTTTCCACAAAGGAGAGCTAATAAAAGACAAATCCGGTCTTTTGGAAGCAGGGCCTAAAGGGAAAGCTTATGTAAAGTTTGCCTCTATGGCAGCTGTAAAAGCCAATAAGGGGAACCTTCAAAACATTGTGAAGGAATGGATGAAAATAATGGGTTAGGTGATGGCTATACTGCTATTCCCTTTGCCCGGTCGATATCCGCACTATAATATAATGATTCAGGTATTTGCGCCAGGGTAGAAGGGTGTACCTGTTCGCCCAACCCATAAAATTGTTGGAAACTCATGATCAGGGGGCGCCATTTATCGGGATCTACGCGGTTGGTGTGGCCTTCCAGGAGGATATCAGCATCAAGGTATACACGCTGTATCCTCATTTCAAAGCTCACAATATTGCCAGCCTGCATAGGCTCATCATTTCCAACAAGGTGTGTGGCTACCAGCTTCGCTTCCATGTGCACGGGACATTCTTTTACACGGGGAGCAGCTACTGTTTCGGAACCGATGGGTGTTAAGCCTGCCAGGTCAAACTTTTCCCGTTCGTAACGATAGCCTTTCTTTAGTTTACCTGCTGGTATCGGATCTCTGCCGGTAGTGCGGGCCAGCAGGTTTACTGCACTTACCTGGTCTACAGAAGGAAGGTTCAATACGCATTCGCCGGTCCTTTTAATGTTTTGCACGGTTTGTGAAGCTGTTCCCAGCCCCAACATACACCGCCATCCCAGCCAAAAGACGGAAGACATGGGCGCCAGGTTGAAAGAGCCATCTTCATTGACGGTACTGATCAGTACAACGGGTGTACCGAAGTATAAAATAGCAGGTTCGCTTTTGATATGCATGTGGGTATTCATTGAGTCGTAATTGATGTCACAAAGCTATGGTTCAACGGAAGTGTCAGAAACCTGATTCTTGCTATTCAATAGGTAATTGTGCCAGAAAATAGGGCCTTCCGGACGCAGCATCCTACGAATTACTTTTTGTTTTAATGAAAAATCAATAACTTAACAGTACAAATAGCTCTTGGAATTCATTATAATGAACACCTAAATTCATTTACAATGAGTACCGTTCAAAACATACTACAAATTAAAGGGAGAGTAGTATACACAGTAAGTGCAGACAGTTGTGTATATGAAGCATTGGAGGCATTAGAAGAGAAAAATCTCGGCGCCCTGGTAGTAATGGAAAAAGATGGAACATTGGACGGAATTTTTACTGAACGAGACTATGCCCGCAAAGTAATTCTAAAAGGACGCTCCTCCAGAGAAACCGCTGTTCGGGATATTATGACCGACACGCTGGTATCTGTTACTCCTGACACAAAGATTGAAGAATGCATGGAACTGATGACCAACAAATTCATCCGCCATTTGCCTGTATTGGAGAATGGTGCATTAGTTGGTCTTATCTCTATTGGTGATGTAGTAAAATTCATTATCAATGAGAAGGATTTTGTCATTGAAAACCTGGAACACTATATTTTCTAGTATCCGGGTTTATGGCTTGTAAACTAAAGCAGGTACAGGAGTTTTTTACTGCATGAATTGATTTGCATTTAAGAAGTTGAGTGGGTGGTGTATTCGCCACCTACAGAAATGTTATTGCATGCCAGGAAACGAAATACATATCACTCCTCTTTGGCCATTGCTATTATACGCCATTCTTGTGGTGTTATTGCTGGCAGCCATACTCTCTTTGTCTTACATACTTGGTCAGCATCACCGCGACCGTGCCACGGGTAAACCTTATGAAGGCGGCATAGAACAAACCGGTACTGCCAGGCTTCGTTTTTCAGCACAATTCTATTTGGTGGCGATGTTGTTTGTGATCTTTGACGTCGAAGCGGTATTTATTATGTTATGGGCATTGGGTTTTTATGAATTGGGCTGGCCTGGCTATGTAGGTGCAGCTGTGTTCATAGGCCAATTGGTGGTGGTGCTGGTCTATGAGTGGGGTATAGGGGCGTTAAACATTGGCGCGGATGCAAAGGCGATAATGAAAGTCTATAAGGCTAAGCAATTAAAAAAGTAAAAGCATGAAATGGTGGTTAAGTAAAGGAAACGATTCAACCGGTAGAATATCGGGTAATGGCAGCATGGAAGAAGTTGTTAGCAAAAGTATTATGCTGACCTCGGTACAGGACCTGCTTGCCTGGGGACGTAAAAACTCCATGTGGCCCTTTCATTTTGGGTTGAGCTGCTGTTTTGTGGAAATGGCCACCAGTATTACCAGCAAATATGATGTAGCCCGCTTTGGAGCAGAAGTGATCCGCGGCACACCGCGCGAAGCAGATGTTATGGTGATTGCAGGAACGGTGTTTATTAAAATGGTCCCAATCATTAAACGGTTGCATGAACAGATGATGGAGCCGCGCTGGGTGATCTCGATGGGGAGCTGCGCCAACAGTGGCGGAATGTACGATATCTATAGCGTGGTACAAGGTGTAGATAAATTTTTACCGGTAGATGTATATGTGCCCGGTTGTCCGCCCAGGCCCGATGCATTTATGCAAGGGTTGATGCTACTGGGCGATGCAGTCGGAAAGGAAAAACGCCCCTTAAGCTGGATAGTTGGAGAACAGGGCGTTATTAAACCAAACCTTACTTCCATGAAGGAAAAGAAACGGGAAGAGCGAATGAGCATGGTGAACTTCAGAGGAGTAGATGAAGTGTAGAAACATAATCACCCCGGAAGGGGGATATTAAAATATGCAGGATGGGAACCACATATTCCAGCATCTGCAATCCAGCTTTGGCGCTGAAACGATTCATCAACAGCAAACAGTTGATGAGATACTCACCCTATGGGTATCAAAGGATGAAATAGTAGCTGTTATTCAATACCTCAAATTGTCCATTCCACGACCTTTTTCCCTCCTGTACGATCTTTGTGGTATCGATGAACGTGACAGGACAAAGAAAGAGGGAATGCCTGCTTCCGACTTCACAGTGGTGTACCACCTGTTTTCATTTGAACAAAATTGTTTTATCAGGCTGAAAGTGCCATTGCGGGGAGAGTATCCTGCCCTGCCTTCTGTTACTTCTCTCTTCAAAAATGCCAACTGGTATGAACGGGAAGTATATGACATGTTTGGTATACGCTTTGACGGCCATCCACACCTGCAACGGATCCTGATGCCGATGACCTGGAAAGGTCATCCGCTTCGCAAAGAGCATCCGGCAAGGGCCACAGAAATGGGGCCTTATCAATTGTGGGATGAAAAGCAGGATATTGAACAGGAGGCATTGCGGTTTAAACCCGAAGAATGGGGCATGCAAAGAGAAAGTGAAGATGCTGATTTTATGTTCCTGAATATCGGGCCACAACACCCCGGTACACATGGTGTGCTGCGGATCATTCTGCAATTGGATGGGGAAGATATTGTAGATGCTGTGCCGGAGATCGGTTTTCATCACCGCGGCGCCGAAAAGATGGGTGAACGACAAAGCTGGCATACCTATATTCCTTATACAGACCGGGTAGATTATTTAGGCGGTGTAATGAATAACCTGGCCTATTTGCTGGCTGTCGAAAAGCTGGCAGGTATTGAAGTGCCTGAACGGGTGAAAGTAATACGGGTGATGTTATGCGAATTGTTCCGTATCAACAGTCACCTGGTGTGGTTTGGCACTTTTGCACAGGACCTGGGCCAATTATCTCCGGTATTTTACATGTTTACCGACCGTGAAAAAATATTTGACATTATTGAAGCGATCTGCGGCGGCCGTATGCATCCCAACTGGTTTCGAATTGGTGGCGTAGCACAGGACCTGCCGCAAGGCTGGGACAAACTGATCCGTGACTTTATTGCTTATTTTCCCAAACAGCTTCGTGAGTACAACAATATGGTGATACGGAATAGCCTGTTCAAAGCCCGCACCAAAGGCATTGGCGTATACACGCTGGAAGAAGCCATTGAATGGGGTGTAACAGGGCCTGGCCTGCGGGCCTGTGGTTTCGAATGGGATTTCCGGAAAAAGCGCCCTTATTCGGGTTATGATTTGTTCGACTTTGAGATCCCCATTGCACAGAACGGCGATTGTTTTGATCGTTCCATCGTGCGGGTAGAAGAAATGCGACAAAGCCTGCGTATTGTGGAGCAATGCGTCAATAATATGCCTGAAGGGAGCTATAAAGCAGACCACCCGCTCACTACACCTCCCCTTAAAAAACACACGATGCAGGATATTGAAACTCTGATCACACATTTTCTGAATGTCAGTTGGGGCCCGGTGATCCCTCCCGGTGAGGCCATGAGTTGTATTGAAGCTACTAAAGGGGCCAACAGTTATTATTTAATTAGTGATGGCAATACAGCATCCTACCGGACCCGGATACGGACACCCTCGTTTCCGCATATGCAGATGGTGCCCTACATCAGCAAGGGGTATACGGTAGCAGATCTGCTTTCTATTCTGGGAAGTGTGGATTTTGTGCTGGCGGACATTGACCGGTAATTTGAAGAGGTGCTAATTGGAAATTTGAAAATGGAGTATATGAATTTGTCAGACAGTGAAATACAATCTATTAACCATGAAATAGAACTGGTGCCGTATAAAAAGGCAGCAGTCATTGAAGCATTAAAGGTCGTACAGCAACACCGCGGCTGGGTCAGCGATGAAAGTGTGGAAGCTGTTGCCGGTTTTCTGGAAATGAGCCCGGCTGAGGTAGACAGTGTGGCCACCTTTTACAACCTCATTTTCCGTAAACCTGTTGGCCGGCACGTGATCCTGTTGTGTGATAGTATTTCGTGTTATGTGATGGGGTATAAGAAACTGTATGATGCCTTGAGCCAAAAATTGAATATACCATTTGGTGGAACAACACCGGACAAACGATTCACGCTATTGCCCAATTGTTGTTTGGGTTGCTGTGATCATGCACCCGCTTTAATGATCGATGAGGACCTGTACCTTGACGTGAAGGTAGAGGAACTGGAACAGCTATTAAGTAAGTATGACTGATTTGAAATAGCCTATTATGGAGCGTCCGTTAACGCAACATATTGATCCCAATCGTCCACCGCTCAATCTTGCAGCCTATGAGCAGGTGGGTGGTTATGCGGCCGTACGTAAAGTGCTGAAAGGAATGGCGCCCCGGGAGTTGCAAGAGCTGGTGAAGGAAAGCAGGCTGAGTGGTCGCGGGGGTGCCGGTTTCAACACCGGCATGAAATGGAGCTTTGTTCCCATGGGAGATGATGCGCCTCATCCTAAATACCTTATTGCCAATGCTGATGAAATGGAGCCCGGCACTTTCAAGGACAGGCTGTTGCTGGAAGGCAACCCGCATCAGCTAATTGAAGGAATGATCCTGGCAGGGTTCGCTATACAAGCTGATATTTCCTATGTGTTTTTGCGGTGGGCCTACCGGAAAGCTGCACAGTTGATCCGCCAAAGCATAGATGAAGCGTATGCCGCGGGCTACCTAGGCAGGAATATACTGGGCAGCGGTTATAGTCTGGAAATGCATTTGCATACCGGCGTTGGCCGCTATATGTGCGGGGAAGAAACCGCTTTATTAAATGCACTGGAAGGCAAACGGGCCACGCCCAGGGCCAAACCGCCCTTTCCACAGGTCAGTGGGTTATTTGGTAAGCCAACGATCGTGAACAATGTAGAAACATTTTGTTGTGTTCCGCATATTGTAAGCAAGGGCGCCGATTGGTTTAGAAGCTTAAGTAATAATAGCGAAGATGGCGGTACCAAACTGTATGGCGTTAGTGGAAAAGTAAAACGTCCCGGATGCTGGGAATTGCCTATGGGGGTTACCATGCGGGAGCTGATTGAGGATTATGCCGGCGGTATGCAGAACGGATTCCAGCTCAAAGGAGTTTTGCCGGGCGGAGCTTCCACGGATTTTTTAACGCCCCAGCACCTGGATATTAAAATGGATTTTAGATCGGTGGCGGCGGCAGGCAGTCGCCTGGGCACGGGCACCATGATCGTTATGGACGATGCCACCTGTCCGGTGGGGTTTGTTCATAACCTGCAGCATTTTTTTGCACAGGAAAGTTGTGGTTGGTGTACCCCCTGCCGGGAAGGACTGCCCTGGGTAGAAAAAATATTACTATCTCTTGAAAGAGGAGAAGGGAGCCCGGCAGATATGGAGTTGCTGCAAATGCATACACAATTCCTTGGGCCGGGCCATACGTTTTGTGCATTGGCGCCCGGAGCTATGGAACCTTTACAGAGCGCGCTAAAATATTTCAGGGAAGATTTTGAGAACCATATCAAAGAAAAAAAATGTCCTTACGATAATCACCATTCATGATATGCCAACTGTTTATATCCATAATGCGCCATATGAAGTAAAAGCCGGTAAAAACCTGCTGGAAGCCTGTTTAACCCTGGGTTTTGATCTTCCTTATTTTTGCTGGCATCCTGCCCTGGGAAGTGTAGGGGCCTGCAGGCAATGTGCTGTTAAATTATTCAAAGATGAACAGGATACACATGGCCGGCTGGTGATGAGCTGCATGGAAACGGTGAAAGAGGGGATGCTCCTTTCTATTACAGATCCAACTGCTAAAGCTTTCCGGGAGCAGGTCATCGAATGGCTAATGACGAATCATCCGCATGATTGCCCGGTGTGTGATGAAGGAGGTAGCTGCCATCTGCAGGATATGACGGTGATGACAGGGCATGATTACCGCCGTTACGAATACAAAAAACGAACATACCGGAATCAATACCTGGGGCCGCTTATTCATCATGAAATGAACCGTTGCATACAATGTTACCGTTGTGTGCGGTTTTACCGGGATTATGCCGGTGGTAAGGACCTGAATGTATTTGCCGCCCATCATCATGTTTACTTTGGAAGGGAAAAAGAAGGGATACTGGAAAGCCCATTCAGTGGTAATCTGGCAGAAGTATGTCCTACCGGGGTGTTCACAGATAAAACGTTGAAGGAACACTACGCCCGCAAGTGGGACCTTACCTCTGCTCCATCTGTTTGCCAGCACTGCAGCCTGGGATGTAATATTATCGCCGGCGAGCGGTATGGGAAGCTGCGCTGTGTGGTGAACCGTTTTAACAGTGAAGTGAATGGGTATTTCTTATGCGATAAAGGCCGGTTTGGGTATGAGTTCGTAAATAGTGAGAACCGGATCAGACAACCCCTTATTCGTAACCGAACTGGTGAAGCTGTAGATGAAACAACCTTAATGGAGCATCTGAGAAATTGTATTGCCCATCATAAGCTCATTGGCATAGGTTCGCCGAGGGCCTCTGTAGAAAGCAATTTTTCTTTGCTGCAATTGGTCGGTAAGGAAAATTTTTACCAGGGGGTAAATGAGGATGAGGCGTACCTGGAAAAGAGGGTGGTGGATATTTTGCAATCCGGCACAGTTCACAGTGCCTCGTTGAAAGACATTGAACAGGCGGATGCGGTATTGATACTGGGCGAAGACGCCTGGAATACGGCCCCCATTATGGCGCTGGCTGTTCGCCAGGCAGTAATGAAAACGGCCGGGGCCTCTGCATCGCAACAAATAGGCTTACCAGTATGGCATGATGCAGCTATAAGGGAAAGGATGCAGGAGGACAAGGGCTTCCTGGCCAATTGTACGGTGGTGGCTTCACCGCTTGATGAAATTGCCACCTCCACACTACGCGGAGCGCCGGATAATATAGCGAGGTTTGGTTTTGCCATTGCTCACCAGCTCAATCCTTCCTTGCCTTCGGTGGATGGTATGGATGAAGAAACGACACAAAAGGCAAAAAGTATTGCAGCGGCTCTTCAACAAGCCCGGCAGCCGGTTATTATCAGTGGTACTTCCTGTTGTAATGAAGCGCTGATACGCGTCGCATTTGATATCGCAGCTGCCTTGAATACGGCAACAAGAAAAGCCGGTCTCTCTTATGTATTACCTGAATGCAATAGTATGGGACTTGCCATGATGCAGGCGCCATCCTTTGAGCGGGTTGCAGAAAAGGTAAAACGGGAGCAGGATATAACAGCCATCATTCTGGAGAATGATATCTATCGCAACATACCTGCTGATAAAGCGGATAAATTCCTTAGTTATTGTAAGCACCTGATCGTATTGGATTCGCTGCATAACCTTACGACTGAGAAAGCGCATACACTGATCCCGGCAGCTACTTTCGCAGAAGGTGATGGTACGCTTGTCAATAATGAAGGCCGTGCCCAGCGCTTTTGCCAGGTGTTTATGCCTGCCAACACGCAGGGCATAGAAAGCTGGAAGTGGTTGTGGAAAATGAAAACCTTGCAAACTGCAACGGGCAATGGACAGGAGCAGCATCCTGATGAATTGCTGGCGAAACTGGAAACGTTCATGCCGCAGTTTGCAGGTATTGCCCGGGTGGCGCCACGGCATGATTTCCGGATACATGGAGAAGCCATTCCCCGTGAGCCACATCGCTACAGCGGTCGTACGGCCATGCTGGCCAACCTGGCGGTCAGTGAACCGAAGCCATTGCAGGATAACGATTCACCGTTGACATTTACCATGGAAGGATACCAGGGCATGCCTCCTTCACCCCTGATCCCGTATTTCTGGGCGCCCGGGTGGAATTCTGTACAATCGGTAAACAAATATCAAGAGGAAACCGGCGGCGCCTTACGTGGTGGTGATCCCGGCATCCGGCTATATGAACAAAAGACAGGAGCAATGCCCGTTTTCTTTAAGGATATACCAGAAGCATTTGTTGCCCTGCAACAAAAATGGTTATTGCTGCCACGGTATCAACTTTTTGGCTCGGGCGAATTAAGTGGTTACACCAAAGCCCTGCAGGAGCTTGCCCCTGAAGCTTATATCAGTTTGTCGGAACAGGATGCAGCTCAATTGGGGGCCGTCAACGGCGCTGCTATTTCGATAAAAGCAGCTGGAGACACTTATATTCTGCCGCTGAAAATAGAAAAAACATTGTGTAATGGAATTGTATTGGCGCCTGCAGGTGTACCGGGTATGACGGCATTGAGTTGGGGAAGCAGGGTTAATGTTGTACATCTCACATCAATCACCACCAACAACCCGATGATATGACAGTAATGCAACATATATGGATCGTGTTGGGCGTATTGTTCGTGCTGTTGAATATAGCTGCAGGGCTTATATGGGTAGAGCGCAGGCTGTTGGGATTATGGCAGGACAGGCTGGGACCCAACCGTGCCGGTCCATTGGGTATTTTTATTGTGCTGGCCGATACGCTGAAATTATTTTTCAAGGAAGACTGGATACCGCCTTTTGCGGATAAATGGGTGTTTGTTGCCGCACCGGCCATCGTAGTGGGCAGTGTGTTGCTGAGTTTTGTTATTATTCCCTTTGCTCCCGGCATTGTAGTGGCTGATCTCAATATTGGGTTACTGTTCTTCCTGGCCATGTCGTCGCTGGGTGTGTACAGCATTGTATTAGGTGGTTGGGCATCTAATAATAAATATGCCCTGCTGGGGGCCTTGCGTGGCGCCTCACAAATGATCGCTTATGAAGTATTCATGGGTTTGTCGCTGATGGGCGTGGTGATGCTGACCGGCTCTTTCAACCTGGGCGCCATTGTAGCAGCGCAAAAAGATATGTGGTTTATTGTTACACAACCCATTGGCTTTCTCATCTTCTTCATTGCCGGTATTGCGGAAACACATCGCCTGCCTTTTGATATTCCTGAAGCGGAAAGTGAGCTGATTGCGGGCTATCATGCAGAATATTCCGGGATGAAGTTCGGCATGTTCTTTATTGGTGAATACCTGGGCATCACACTGATCTCGGCCATGACGGTGACGCTGTTCTTCGGAGGGTGGCTGGGCCCTTCGTTCCTGCCACCATTGGTTTGGTTCTTTTTAAAGACGTTTTTTTTCATAGGCGTGTTCATCCTGTTGCGTGCTTCACTGCCACGTCCGCGGTATGATCAATTGATATCATATGGATGGAAAGTGTTGCTGCCGCTGGTACTGGTCAATTTACTGGTAACCGGGGCGGTTGCGTTGTGGATGAAAGGGTGAGACGTGAGAAGCCTGGGCGCAGTTTGAATAATAATCTATTGATTACGTAAATCATAAAATTATGTTTAGTCATTTCCGAACGATGTGGTTGGTGTTTTTACACCTGTTCCGTAAAAAGGCTACTATTCAATACCCGGAGGAGAAAGTTGTGCTGCATCCCCGCTACCGGGGACGTATTGTACTCACGAAAGACCCGGATGGCGGCGAGCGTTGTGTAGGCTGTTATCTGTGTGCTGTGGCTTGCCCGGTAGATTGTATTGCCTTACAGGCTACGGAAGATGAGAACGGCCGCCGATACCCGGAATTTTTCCGTATTAATTTCTCACGCTGTATTTTTTGTGGATACTGTGAGGAAGCCTGTCCCACTTACGCTATTCAGTTGATCCCTGATTTTGAGATGGCAGAATACAACCGGCAGAACCTGGTATTTGAAAAAGAAGACCTGCTCATTGACAGCCAGGGAAAATATCCGGGGTATAATTTTTATAAAGTGGCGGGCATGGATGCAGGGGTGAAGGGAAAGGGGAAAGGGGATAATGAAGAAGCCCCGGTGGATGTGCATAGTTTATTGCCTTAACACGATTTCAACCTTTCAATTTGTCAACGTTATTCTACATATCATCTTTTATTGCCATTCTCTCTACGATTATGGTGATCACCCGTTATCATCCTATCCATGCCTTATTATACCTGGTAGTATCTTTTCTGGCGGTGGCCATGATCTTTTTATCATTGGGAGCACCTTTTGTGGCCGTATTGGAAGTGATCGTCTATGCAGGGGCCATCATTGTGCTGTTCATTTTTGTGGTAATGATGTTGAATCTCGGGAAAGACACGGCTTTACAGGAAAAGGAGTGGCTGAAACCCAGGGTTTGGCTGGGGCCATCACTCCTGGTGTTGTTATTACTGACAGAGCTGATTGTTTTGTTGTTACAGGAAAAGGGGGCTGTTGTCCAGGCTACAGTAGTTGATCCGAAAAAGGTCGCTCTATCCTTATACGGCGAATATATCCTTGGGGTAGAGTTGACTGGTTTTCTCCTGATGGCGGGTATTGTGGGTGCAGCACATATTGGCAAACATAAGAAGCGAAACCTGCATAGGTTCTTACTGAATGGAGATGGGGCAGGGGAGGAAAGAGATGCTGCAGCGCACCAGGAGCCGGTGAAAATTATTGATCAATAATTAACGAAACATGTCATCTGTCAATGTCAGCACGGTCTTAATAGTAGCCACCATACTTTTTGTATTGGGGTTGATCGGTGTACTGACGCGGAAGAATATCGTCTTCATGCTGATCTCGGTGGAGATCATGTTGAATGCGGCCGGCCTGGCATTTGTGGCCGCCGGGACAAAATGGCAACAGCCCGACGGACAGGTGATGTTCCTGTTCATCCTGGCGATGGCTGCCGCAGAGGTATCAGTAGCCCTGGCTATGGTATTGCAAATACATCACCAGCATAAAACAATGGATGTGGAGGACCTAAAAGAATTGAAAGACTGATATGGACCAACTACTTACATACATCCCTGCACTGCCATTGGCCGGCTTCCTGGTTTTATCGCTGGCCGGAAGGCAATTGCCCGGCAAGGCGGTAGCCTGGATCGGCGCAGGCAGCTTATGTGCAGCAGCAGTTATAACGATCTTCCTGGGTATCCGTTTTTTGCAGACGCCGCCGGCATCAGGAGTATATCAACAACTTTTATGGCAATGGTTCACTTCGGATAATCTATCCGTCAGCATTAGCCTGAGTGTTGATGCCCTCTCGCTGGTATTTATTTTTATCATCACATTTGTGGGAGCGCTCATACATATTTATTCTGCTGCTTTTATGCGGCATGACCGGGACTATGCCCGCTTTTTTGCCTGCATGAATTTGTTTGTATGTTCTATGCTGGTGCTGGTGATGGCCGACAATTTGGTATTGTTGTATTTAGGATGGGAGGGGGTAGGTCTGTGCAGCTATTTACTGATCGGGTTCTGGTACGAAACACCCGCCAATTGTCAGGCTGCCAATAAAGCATTCCTTATAACGCGCATTGGTGATACTGCTATGCTCATTGGTTTATTCCTGTTGTTCAGGGACCTGGGCACGCTCAATATCCCGGAGGTACTGCAAAGAGCGCCTCAATATTTCACCAGCGGGTCATCGAATAGTACGCTTATCGCTTTGTTATTGCTGGGCGGTGGCCTCGGTAAATCTGCGCAATTGCCTTTACAAACCTGGTTGCCCGATGCCATGGCTGGTCCCTCACCGGTAAGCGCCCTGATACATGCAGCCACGATGGTGACTGCCGGCGTTTACTTCATTGCGCGGATGCATGTACTGTTTCAGCTTTCTCCCCTCGCCATGACGATCACAGCTGTTATCGGCGCACTTACGTTATTTATGGCTGGTTGCAGTGCGATGGTGCAGACGGACATCAAGCGGATATTGGCTTATTCTACCATCAGCCAGATCGGATACATGTTCCTGGCGCTGGGGGTGGGGGCGTGGAGTGCTGCTATCTTTCATTTCTTTACCCATGCCTTCTTTAAGGCTTTATTATTTCTTGCAGCAGGCGCGGTCATTGAGACGCTGCATCATGAGCACAATATTTTCAACATGGGTGGACTGAAAAAGAAGATGCCTGTAGTGTTTTATACCTTTTTAGCCGGCGCCGCGGCGTTGGCTGCCTTACCATTGGTAACTGCGGGTTTTTTTAGTAAAGATTCCATCCTTTGGTATGCCTGGAGTGCTGCCAATGGCAATGCTTTCCTGTGGGTATTGGCCCTGGCAGGCGCTTTCATTACAGCATTCTACAGCACCCGTTTAGTACTCGTTGTTTTTGGGGGAGCACCTAAAACATCCATTGGCGAATTGCCCGGACGGCTAATGACGGCGTCATTAATAGTACTGGCTTTCTTCTCCATAGCTGCGGGCTTTATTGAATGGCCGCATAATTTGTTGCACATCACCTGGTTTTCAGATATTGTACAACAAGTATTGCCGGAAACCCTTGTAAAGGATAACCTGCCTTCAGAATTTATTTTCCAGGCGATTGCTGTGGTGATCACGCTGGCCGGTATTTACCTGGGTTATGGGTTGTATTACCGGAAGCAGGGAATGCACTGGCAACAATCTCCGGTACTATCGTCCATAAGGAACTTTTTCTTCAGCGGGTGGAAATTTGACCAATTGTACGATAGGGTATTTGTAAAACCATTTGTATTCATGGCCCGCGCCAATAAAGGGGATGTATTTGATCAACTGTATAATGGTATTGCAAAGGCCAACCTGCAATTGAACCGCTTGTTATCGGTGTCTCAAAACGGTTCGCTGCGTTGGTATATAGCAGGTGTGCTCATTGGTATTTTATTCATAATAACCTTACAGTTATTGTTATGATACTGGTATGGGTAATTTCCATATTGTTGGCAGGTGGGGTATTGTGCTGGTTACTGGCACGATGGAGCCCCGTTATTGCCAAATGGATCGCTTTGCTGGCGGTGATGGCAGGTCTTGGCATAACTTGTTACCTGTGTTGGCAATACAACAGCGCCGGTGTTGCTGATTCGTCCTGGTTCATTGATTACCGGGTTAACTGGATACCTTCTTTTGGCATCGGCTTTCATGTGGCCATTGACGGGCTTAGCCTGCTATTGGTGCTGCTAACTTTTTTCCTTGGTACATTGTCGGTGCTTTGTTCCTGGAATGAGGTGAACGAAAGAGCAGGGTTCTATTTTTTCAACCTTTTATGGACACTGGCCGGCATCAGTGGTGTTTTTATTGCCATGGACCTCTTCCTGTTTTATTTCTTCTGGGAGGTGATGCTGGTGCCTATGTATTTTCTGATCGCTATCTGGGGGGATACCAATCGCCGCTATGCAGCCTATAAATTTTTCATCTTCACCCAGGCAGGTGGTTTGCTCATGCTGCTGGCTATATTGGCTTTGTATTTCATTCATGGACAACAAAGCGGCATCTATACTTTTGATTATTTCAGTTTGTTGAATACTTCGCTGGAGCCATCCACGGCAAAATGGATCATGTCGGGATTTTTGATCGCATTCCTGATCAAGCTGCCGATGGTGCCTTTTCATAACTGGTTGCCCGATGCACATAGTGAAGCTCCTACGGCAGGCAGCCTGATATTAGCCGGATTACTGCTGAAAACAGGGGCTTATGGTATTATCCGGTTTGTGCTCACCTTATTCCCCCAGGCTTCAGCAGAAATTGCCTGGTGGGCCATGTTGTTTGGCGTGATAGGTATTGTGTATGGGGCTATCCTGGCTTTTGCGCAAACGGATCTCAAGCGATTGATCGCTTATACCTCTGTAAGTCATATGGGGTTTGTGTTGCTGGGTATTTTTGCCTTTCGTGCAATGGCCCTGCAAGGAGTGGTGATGCAGATGCTTACGCATGGTATCAGTACCGGGGCCTTGTTTGTAATGGCCGGCATGCTGAAAGAACGCCTGCATACAAGGGATATTAATCAAATGGGTGGGTTGTGGACATCTATGCCAGTGATGGGTGGTGTGGCCATGGTATTTACCATGGCATCGTTGGGGTTGCCTATGTTGGGCAATTTTATTGCAGAGTTTTTGATCCTGCTGGGAACATTTCCCGTCAATAGTGCACTCACTGTGGTAGCTGCTGTGGGATTGGTATTTGCAGCCTTGTATTCGTTGCGTATGGTACAGAAGGTTTTCCTGGGTCCCATCAAAGTAGCTGTACCATTGAAAGATCTTAGTGCAAGGGAGTTGACGCTTATGGCAGCATTAAGCATCAGTATTGTAGCGGTGGGCTTGTATCCACAGCCGGTGATGAATATGATAAAAATAGTAACACACCCATGAGCCATCTTCAGCTTTTAGCGCTTCTTCCTTTCATGCTGCTCGCAGCAGCATCGATGGTAGTCATATTGTTGATTGCTTTCCGGATAAGCCATACAATCATCCAGGTAACTGGATTTCTGATGATGTGCCTGGTGGTCTTAGCCATGTGGTATGTGCGGGATACGCTGCCCCGGGAGATATTGCCATTGTTTGTGGTGGACGGCCTTGGCGCGGTCTTTACCGGGTTGATCATTTGTTCTGTACTGGTAGTGGGACTGTTCTCTTTCATTTATTTTGAAGAACGGGAAGAGAATCCCAAAGAGTATTATATACTGCTTTTTCTAGGCACGCTGGGCGCAGCAGTGCTTACCATTAGCCGCCATTTTATCTCCCTGTTTCTCGGACTTGAATTGCTGAGCGTAAGTTTGTATGCATTGATCGCCTATTTGCGTAACCGTAATAATGCCATTGAAGCCGGCATGAAATACCTGGTGCTGGCTGCCCTGACCTCCGCATTCCTCTTATTGGGTATGGCATTTGTCTATATGGAAACGGGGAGTATGGAATTTACAGCCATTGCGCAGAAGCTATCAGGGTCTGCTTCATCTGTGCTGTTCATCCTGGGCATTGGCATCATGCTGGTGGCTATCGGATTTAAGCTGGCCCTCGTACCTTTCCATCTTTGGGCGGCCGATGTGTATCAGGGAGCTCCTTCTCCTGTTACTGCTTTTATTGCTACAGTTTCCAAAATCGGTGTATTTGCTGTATTACTGCGTTTTGCACAAGCCCTCCACCTGCAACAATATCCGGTTGCTATTACTATCTTTTCTGTTATTGCCATAGCTTCCATGATCATGGGTAACCTGTTGGCGCTGCAACAACAAAATATCAAACGTCTGCTGGCTTATTCTTCGATTGCTCATTTTGGATACCTGCTCGTGGCATTTCTTCCGGGTAGTGCAGCTGGTACAGAGGCTGCTATTTTTTATTTGATGGCTTACTCAATTACCCTGCTAGCAGCTTTTGGTATCGTTACTTTATTGTCTACACGCCAGAAAGATGCAGAGGATCTGGCTATTTACCGGGGATTATTCTGGAGAAAACCGGTTATGGCAGCTGTATTGACCATTGCGTTGTTATCATTAGCAGGCATCCCGCTCACAGCAGGCTTTTTCGCAAAATTCTTTGTCCTCACCACGGGCGTGCAGCAGCAATTATGGCTTCCGCTAATCGTGCTGGTGATTACCAGTGTCATTGGCTTGTATTATTACCTTCGTATCATCAGTACATTATTTACTGCTTCCTTGTCAATATCTGCTAAAGAAAGAACACTCCATCCCTTCTTTTATGTTGCTACTTATGCTACGTTAACAGTATTGATATGCCTGTTGCTGTGGTTAGGGACCTTTCCCCAGGTAGCTATTAAAAGCATACAAGAGTTTTTGCTTATTCACTAAATTGATTTCCGGAAGTTGTTCGGCGTAGTCTGACTGGCTTTATTATCCTTTTATCGCGCTTATTGGCCATTTGTCAATCATAAAATAATGATTCATGATAATATATTTTTGATTTATGCCTTATAATCCGCAATAAATGTGTTTGTTAGCTAAGCAAGCAAAGTTGGTACGGAAACTATTCATGTAAGCAGCCAACCTGGAAACCTTTATTTTTCCTTATTCCCGCTCAATAGAATAAGAAGTATAGCAGGTCTTATTTTCTGTATTCACTTACTGGAAATTACTACGAAATCCTTCATACATAAATATCGATAAACCTTTCCTGATCTGTTTTTAGCAATATAATAAGGCTTCGCCTACCCGAAATGTCTGGATAATTTCAAGGTGGACAAAAACTAATCTTTATGAGAAGAGTTCTATTCTCTCTCGTTTCCGCCTTATTATGCTTCGGTAGTTTGCAGGCCCAAACACACACCGTAAGCGGGAAGGTCACGGATGCAAAAACGGGTAATCCCATACAAGGCGCCACTGTATCCGTACAGGGTAGAACTGTTGCCGTTCAAACAGATGCAGCAGGCAGGTATACGCTCAGTAATGTTCCCTCCGATGCCACTTTAGTTTTCAGTTTTGTTGGTTACAGCCCTAAGGAATTGAAACCAGGTAATGCGCTTACGCTGGATGCCGCCCTGGAGGAAGTGGCTACGCAATTGAATGAGGTGGTGGTTACGGCCCTTGGACAGTCGAGGGAAAAGAAATCGTTGGGGTATGCTACGACAACGATAAAAAGTGAGGACATCAACCGGGTAGCGCCGGTAAGTATGTTTGATGGGCTGCAAGGGAAAGTTGCGGGAGTTGATATTTCCAATGTTAGCGGCAACCCCGGTGGCTCTACCAAAGTGATCCTGCGGGGATATAGCTCATTGGGAGGCAATAACCAACCATTGTATGTTGTGGATGGCGTGCCGGTGAGTGACGTACGTCCGGGCTCAGAAGGAATAGATCCGGATGGGGCCAATAATAAGGGTACGGGTCAGGACCTGATTGGTGTACCTGGTTATGATTTTGGCAATACGGCCAATGATATAAACCCCAGTGATATTGAAAGCATGACGGTATTGAAAGGTGCTGCCGCCACTTCCTTGTATGGGTCAAGGGCCAGCAACGGGGTGATCATTATTACTACGAAGAAGGGGAAGAGTGGTAAGGTGAAGGTGGATGTTACTTCTTCTGCGCTGTTTTCTGATCCGCTCATACTTCCGAAAATGCAGGAGCAATTTGGGCAGGGATGGGAAGCGCAGTTCATTCCTTCGGAAAACGGCAGCTGGGGGCCGCGGCTGGATGGAGTTAACCGCTTATGGGGAGCGCCGCTCAACAATTCACAAATGCTGAAACCCTTTTCATTTGTGAAAGACAACATAAGGGATGTGTATGAAACGGGCCGCGAGTTTAACAATACGGTTTCGTTCAATGGGGGCAATAACAATACTACTTTCTTTTTCTCCTATGGCAATGCCTACAGCGATGGAATTGTGCCCTCGGACAATGACTCCTACCGCAGGAATGCGCTCTCGCTGCGGGCCACTACACGCCTGGATAAGTTCTATGGGGAAGGATCTTTTAACTACGTCAATAAAATGCAGCGTTTTGTAGAAGTGGGACAGTCTGCTTCGGGCGTAGGCGGTTCATTCTTTGAGCAGTTGTTACAGATACCGGTAGATATTCCGATCACTGATTTCAGGGATTATAAGAACAGGTTCTTCAATGTTGACAATTATTTTACGCCTTTTGCTGAAAATCCTTACTATACGCTATTTGAAAATGGCGGCCGCAGTCGCAATGACCGCTTCTTTGGCAATATCAATCTTCAGTACAAGGTATTGGATGGCGTCACTTTGCAATTACAACAAGGCATAGATAATACGAACAGCACCACGAAGACCTGGCGCAATAAGAATGCGCCTACGCCGGGTAGCTGGAATGCCGGCAGCAATCCTGAAAGCGCTGCGCGCTCTGCGGATATTGGCAGTGTGCAGGAAGGTGCACAGAAATATTATGAATATGATTCGAAGCTGGATGTATTGATCAAGAAACGTCTTACTGATGACATTGACCTGGATGCGATTGCGGGGGCCAATTACAATGAAAGGGGCAGTGATGTATTGTATACGTATGTGGAAGACCTGGCGCTACCGGGGTTCTTCGACATTTCCAATGGGGTCAACCCTCCGCAAAGCTCACACTATAAAAGTAAACAAAGTATATTCGGGGTCTTTGGTTCTGCCACCCTGGGTTACAAGGATTACCTGTATCTCACGCTTACCGGCCGCAATGACTGGAGCTCTACCTTACCGAAAGGAAAGAACAGTTATTTTTATCCCAGCGCCAATATTTCATTCCTCGCCTCCAATTTCTTTGATCCCAGTATTAAAAGCGTGATCAATTATGCCAAGATCAGGGCCAGCCTGGGCAGAACAGGAAAGGATGCCCCGATCTACCGGGTGTATGATGTGATCTCTTCACAGGTGGTCATATTGCCTTTCGGGCAGATCAGCTTTCCTTTCAACGGCGTACCTGGCTATACTTTGAATGACAGGCTGGGTAATATCAACCTGAAACCTGAGATCAGTAAGGAGTGGGAACTGGGCGGTGAATTCAGGTTGTGGGATAGCCGGATAAGTTTGGATCTTGCTTACTACCACAAATTATCAGAAGGCCAGATCATTAATGTGCCAATTGCACCTACTACGGGTTATACTTCGGTAACACTCAATTTTGGTAAGGTACTGAACCAGGGTATAGAACTGAGTGCACAGGTAACACCGGTAAAGGCCAGGCATTTTAACTGGGACATCAATTATGTATTTACCCGCAACCGCAATAAAGTACTGGAGCTGCCTACGGGCCTGGATAAGGTGACACTGAACGCTGCCTATGATGCCAACCTGGAAGCCAGGTTGAATCAGCCGCTGGGAGTTTTCTACGCACCTACTGCCAAAAGGGATCCGGAGGGCCATGTGATCGTTGATGCCAATACGGGCTACCCGGTAGTGACCACGGAAGATGTTTACTTTGGTACGGCCCAACGGGATTATACCATGGGCCTGACGAATACTTTCACGTATAAGAATTTCCGGTTGGGCTTCTCTTTCGATTTTCGTAAAGGAGGTGTATTCTATTCCAGTACTTCCGAATTGTTACTGTTTACGGGCAATCATTACAGAACGGTGTACAATGGCAGGAAGCCATTTGTGATACCGAATTCTGTGAATGAGTCGTTTGATGCAACGGGAAAACCGGTGTATACAGAAAATACAACGGTGCTGGATGAATCGCACCAGGATGATTATTATTATCAAAACTCCAACCGGGCCACGTTCTACAACTGGACGATCCTGGATAAGACCTTTCTCAAATTAAGGGATGTAACGCTGAGCTACACTTTGCCCGACAGTTGGGCTAAAAAGATCTCTGCGGAACGCGTTGTATTGACGGCCATCGGCAGAAACCTGTGGGTGCGCCTGCCAAAGAGCAACCGGATCATTGACCCGGAATCTTCCAATTTCGGACGAGATATTGCCAGTGAGTTTGGTGAATTCAGGGTAGGTCCCACACCACGTTCCTATGGAGCTTCTGTACGCATCTCCTTCTAATCAAAAAAACAACGTATGAAACTGATCCAACAATATGTAGCCTGCCTGTTGATGATGGCCTTACTGGTCACGCCGGGCTGCAGTAAGATCACGGATGATAATATTGATCCTAATAACCCTTCCATCGATAATGCTTCCCCACAATTATTGCTTCCCTCTGCATTCATGTGCTCGGCCGGGCAGATAGGCGGAGAGTATGCGATCACGGGCGGTCTTTGGTCGCAATACTATACGCAAAGCGCTTTTGCCAGTCAGTACCGTACGATCGATGCGTACAGCATGGTATCATCTGATAACAATACGGCCTACCGGGAGCTATTCCGGAATGCGCTGATCGATTATAAAAAGATACAGGACCTCTCGAATGAAGCTGCCAACTGGCCTTTTTACCTGATGGCTACGGTGATGAAAGCCTATACCTACCAGGTGCTGGTTGATCTGTATGACCAGGTGCCTTATTCTGAAGCCTTAACAGGGTCGGCCAACCTGCAGCCAAAATTTGATGATGGCTATTCCATTTATACGGGGCTGCTGGGGGAGATCAACGATGCCCTGTCGAAGGCGTACAATGTTACATTAACACCTACGGATGCGCTGAGCGATATCATCTTTGGCGGGAATATGAATAACTGGCAACGATTTGCAAATACGCTTAAGCTGAAGATGTATCTGCGCATGATCAATGCCAAAGCGACTGAAGCGCAGCAAGGGGTTACCGCTCTGTATACCGCCAATGCTGCTTTCCTCGAAACAGGGGTGGGCATCACGAGTTTCCAGGACCGGCCCAATTACAGCAATCCTTTTTATGAACAAAATATACGGCGTTTAAATACGAACGATAACCTGCGCGCCAGTGTAACTTTTGTAAGCTGGTTGCAGAAGAATAATGATCCGCGTATTGTGGCTTATTTTGGATCCGCAACACCCGGCGCTATCAATCAGGGCGATTATACCAGCAGCAATCCGGCTTATGCGGCCGCTGCTGTATTTGTGCAACATGCTACGGACCCGGTATGGTTTATCTCTAAAGCCGAATCCTATTTCCTGCAGGCAGAAGCACGTGCGCGCTACTTTGGCGGAGCTGGCGCCAAGGCATTGTATGACGCCGGTGTAACAGCTGCTTTTGCACAGCTGAACCTTACGCCTGGCAGTTTGCTTACCGGGGCCTATGTATTTCCCGATGGCGGTAGTATTGAACAAAAACAGGAAGCTATCAGTATGCAGAAATGGGCTTCTTTTCCCGGCACCCATGACCTGGAAGGGTTTTTTGAACGGAACCGTACGGGCTATCCAAAGTATAGCACGGTTTACTCAACAAGTCCGGCTTATGTTGCCGGCCAGCTGGTTTATTCGGCCAATGGTGCTACGGGCGGATTGTTTCCAAAGCGCTTACTGTTTCCCGAAATAGAGAGGAGCCGTAATATCAATACGCCTGCGGAAGAACCGTTAACGACAAAAGTATGGTGGTCGAAGTAATCACAACAAACAAAACGTATGAAACAACTGACAATACAATTGTGGCTCATTATCCTGGGAGTTGTGCTCTTACAGGCTTGCGCCAAGGAACCATCCTTTGATTACCCGGAGGGGTATGTAGGGCACTCCAAAGTGGTTAATTTCCCTTCGGTGGCCATCAAGGGTGAACGGCTTATTATCCAGGACCAGGGGGTTGCTTATACAGAGGCTGGTGCAGAAGCGATATTACAGGGCCAGCCGGTAACGTATACGACTGCTGGTTCGGTAAATATCAATGTGCCCGCGGTATATGAACTGACCTATTCAGCCAGTTCTCCCGACGGCTTTTCTGCCAGCGACTTCAGAACGGTGGTGATCATGTCCACAGCAGCCGATGTTACGAATAATAATTTTTCAGGCACCTACCGCCGGGAGCTAACGGGGCTCAACAGTACCTGGACCAAAACGGGCAGGGGATTGTATGAGGTGGAGAACCCAGGAGCTTCTGCGGCGGGAGCAGGCTTTGTAGTAACGCTGGTAAATTATAAAGGCACCAGTATATCGATACCTAAACAACAGGCCTATGATCCTTCGATCGATGGTTTGAATGTAATTAAATCAACCAGTGAAGTATACCGGGCAACAGCTGTTCCGGTGACGCTGGACTGGATATTGCTGGCAGGAGGATATGGCAATGGCCTACGTACTTATACCAAACTTTAAATCATTAGTATATGATCATTCGATCTGTTAAACTGTTGCTGCTGTTCTTTACGACAAGCCTCATAATTGCTGGATGCCAAAAAGAGGAGGATATCGGCGGCACGTCTGTTGAAAAGTTGGCTGGTGAATGGTGGGTGCGGCTTTCTGTTGACGGCCAGCTGATATCGCAAAATTTCTTTCCGCTGTTGACCTATAATACGGCTGATAATGCGGGCAATAAAATGTGGCTTGATGATGAGGAAGCCATCTGGCCTTTCAAATTCAAGGTGGATGTGAATGCGGCCAACCAAACATTTGCTGCTACAAATGCCGAAAGTTTGTACAGTAATATTAAGGTCAACCTGCAAAACGGTAAAGTGCTCACAGGGGTGAGCAAGGGTCCCGTTTCGCAGGCTGTTACTGATAGCATTTATTTTGAAGCCGAATTCTCAGATGACCCGGGTACTTTTTATCAAATACATGGTTATGCCCGGACCCGGTTTACGGAGGATGATCATTAGTTTCTTCCTTTGGCCCATATAGCGCGAATAGCCATAAATATCCAACTCTACCAGGTAGGGAAGGCTTTTGCAGGTTCATCCATCAGCAATTTTTCGTCTTCACAAAGGCGCCACCTGGCATGTAGGAGTCGCAAATGATCATTTTACGCAGGGTATGCATTGTCAAATTGCTGTATATTTAACCCTGCTATGAAACTATCACTTAAAGACCCGAATACAGGTGGCGACCTGTTGCTTTTGAAGGGGGAGCAGGAGTTTGACCGCTTCTTTTATGGCCGCGACCGCGGTAATAAATATTTTACGATCATATGGAATTATGGCGACGTGCAGCTGGTAACAATCGATGGGGCGCAATATAAGTTTTTACCACAGACGGTTCTTCCTCTTATGTTCAATCAGTCATTTCAATTTGAGAATGCTGCGGACATGGTAGCCTGGCAGTTTAACCGGGAGTTCTACTGCATTGTAGACCATGACAAAGAAGTAAGTTGTGTGGGATTTCTTTTTGGGCTGGGCGATAATTTGTTTATCAGCCTGGATGCCCAGGACCAGCAAAAACTGCAATTGTTGCTGGATGTATTTGTAGAGGAATTTAATACCCCGGACCATATCCGACATGATATGTTGCTGATGTTGCTGAAACGGCTCATCATCAATATTACGAAGCTGGCCAGGACGAAGTATATGCCTGAACAAAAAATGCAGGAGGATAAATTCCATATTGTTCGTCAATTCAACCTGCTGGTGGAAGGCAATTATCGCAGGGAGCATTCTGTAAGTTACTATGCAGAACAGCTGAACAGGTCTCCCAAAACACTGTCCAATCTCTTTGCTATTTATAACCACAAAACGCCGCTGCAGATCATCCAGGAGCGGATCATAATAGAAGCCAAAAGGCTTCTGACGTATACGAGCCAATCGGTGAAGGAGGTCTCTTATGAACTGGGTTTTGAGGATGCAGCCTATTTTTCTAATTTCTTTAAGAAGCACACATCCTTTTCGCCTGTTGAATACAGGAATAACAAGCATATTTTGGAGCCCGGGAAATAATTACAAGTCTTCGGGAAGTATGCTCATTCTCCGGGGGGCGGAACCGGCGCATCTTTGTATCGTTGAAACATTAATAAACAAATCAACATACAAAGATCATGAACACGCAAAACTTAAAAAACAAAATTAAAGGTAGTTTATTAGCCACTGCGATCACTTTATCAGCTACAGGTTTGGCTACTGATATACAGGCGCAAACAGTAAAAAACGTGGTATTGGTACACGGGGCTTTTGCAGACGGTTCAGGGTATAAAGCGCTCTATACTGAACTCACAAAAAAAGGATACCATGTTACTGTGGTTCAGAATCCGCTGACTTCCCTGGAGGATGATGTGGCTGCTACCAATGCGGTATTGGACAAACAGGATGGGCCGGTGATACTGGCAGGGCATTCATGGGGTGGATCGGTGATCACGGAAGCAGGCAATCACCCTAAAGTGGCAGGACTGGTATATATTGCTGCTCTTCAACCTGACAAAGGTGAAACTACGCTGCAATGGCTGCAAACTGCACCTCCTGCTCCTGAAAATGGGGTATTGCCTGCCGACGAAAAAGGTATCGTTTATTATTCCAAGGAAAAGTACCATGCCGGCTTTGCTGCCGATATCAGCAAGGAAGAAGCGGACTTTATGTTTGCATCGCAGGGAGCTTTTTATGCCAAAGGATTTGTTACGCCGCTCACGCAGGCCGCCTGGAGAACCAAGCCAGCTTATGGAATAGTGGCTACGGAAGATAAAAGCATAGCGCCCGAGATCCAACGCAATATGTATAAACGTTCAAATACGCAGATCACGGAAATCAAAGGCAGCCATGTGGTCTTTATGTCGCAGCCGAAAAAAGTTGCTGCGGTAATAATTGCCTTAGCAGAGAAAGTCTCAGTAACTAAGTAAGTGATTGATATTTAATCAGTAAGAGGGCGTTCCATGCCGGAATGCCCTTTGCTTTTTAAAAAAATACCTGCCTGCGTGTGATTTTTTGAAGACACCTGCGAATAATGAGGAAAGCAATTATTCAAACATGAGAAAGTATAGTTCCTCAACAAAGACCAGTCCCCCTGTTCTTTTCTTTAATTTGCCTGACCTGGAAGCAATGCAAGGCATTAATAGCTGCATCACAATACATCAACTTTAAAAGGATGTCTTTGGAAAGAAATGCCCAAACTTTTCTGGCGGTCATAGAAGCGAATAAGGGAATTATTTACAAAGTAGCGAATTCCTATTGCAGCCATGAGGACAATAAAAAAGACCTGATCCAGGAGATCCTGGTCCAGCTATGGCTATCCTTCACGAAATATGATGAACAATACCGTATCAGTACCTGGATGTACAGAATTGCGCTGAATGTTTCTATCTCTTTTTACCGGAAGGAAAGCCGCCGGGATGCCATCAATCATCCGCTGCCCGGGGAAATGCTTTACCTGCGGGAAGATGAGCCGGGAACAACAGCCGCGGCCATCAGTCAGTTGTACAAGTTTATCAGAGCACTTAAGGAAATGGACCGGGCTATCATGCTGCTTTACCTGGAAGGGAATAGTCAGCAAGAGATTGCAGATATGCTGGGGCTTACCCTCACAAATGTTTCGACCAAAGTATTCCGGATCAAACAACAACTCAAAAAAGAATTTTCAAACATACCTAATTAACAGACTATGGAAGATGTTGAAATATTAGATCTGTGGAAGTCTTATGATAAAAGACTACGGGAAAGTCTGGTACTGAACAGGCAGCATGCAGAAGATATCACTAAGTTGAAGGTGCAGTCGTTCCTGGGTTCCATGCGACCTCGTAAGCAATTCACTTTCTGGGTGGGCATTGTTTGGGTAGTGCTTATTGATTTATTAATAGTGAAACTTTTCTTTATAGCCAGTCCCTTTTTTCTCATTTCCATGGGTATCCAGGTATTGCTTACCAAGGTGGCCATTGTTGTTTATCTCTACCAGTTAATGCTGCTTCGTCAAACAGATATCAGTGAACCCATATTGGCTACGCAGGAAAGGATTGCCCGTTTGCAATCGTCCACGCTGTGGGTAACGCGCCTGCTATTTCTGCAAACACCGATATGGACCACCTTTTTCCTGAGCAAACAAATGTTTATGACCAGCAATGTGTGGTTGATCTTGCTACCGATTGTGATCACGGCAATCTTTACCTATGCGGCTGTATGGCTTTTCCTGAACATTAAATATGAGAACAGGAATAAGAAATGGTTCCGCCTGATCTTTAAGGGAAAGGAATGGGACCCCATGATTAAGTCGATGGAATTGCTGGACCAGATCAGTGAATATAAAAAGGAAGCCTGATCGGTATCAATAGCCTCACTGGCCTGAAAGCAACCTGTCTACGGACCATTTGCCACCACCTTCCAACATGCAGGCAATACAAAGTCCCAATACCAGCAGGTGAAATTCATAGCCTTCCTTGCCGGCAGGCAACTTGCCAAAGAAGTTCATGAAATAACCATTTCTGAAATGGACCCTTATTATGATACCGACGAAAAGTAGAAAGACAGCTGCCGCCGCCAGCCGCGTACCAAAGCCGGTTATCAGCAAAAAGCATCCGGCGCATTCAATGGTTATGGCGCTTATGGCCAGCAGGGGAGACATGTGCACGACCCTGGTCATGAAATGCATTTCACCCGATAAGCCGGGACCATCCAGCCATCCAAACAATTTTTGCAATACGTGGGGGAGAATAACCAGTCCAATGGTAAGGCGGATAACAAAGGGCGTCCAGCTATCCCTGGTCGTCAAAAGCTGATGGATCAATTCTTTGCTCATGAATTTATTTTCATGCAAAGATGAGGGGTGTCCAAAGCCTGAACCTGTGAGATTTATCAAAAAAGGATGGTGACAATAATCACAATGTCTGTTTATTTACCGGACGCCTGACTCCGTATGCGGCTGAGCGTTTCGCGGGTAATGCCCAGCCAGGAAGCTATATGTTGTTGTGATAATCTTTGTTCAATAGTACCATATTGCTGCATGAAGACCTTGTACTTTTCTTCGGCGCTTTTCTGCAACAACAGTATCCTTCCTTGCCAGGCGGCAAAAGCATGCTGCAATACGATATGAAAATATCTTTCCAGTCGAGGTATCTGCAAACACAAGTCTTCCAACTTGTCTTTCCTGATGGCCAGTACCACTGTTTTTTCGAGTGCCTGAATGTTATAAATAGAGGGTGTACCCGTTAACAGGCTGTAGCGGTCGGCTATCCACCAATTCTCAAACCCGAAATGAATTGTTTTTTCTCTACCGGCCTCGTCTGCTTCATATTGTCGCAAGCCACCTTCAATTACAAAATAATCGTGTTTGCAAATATCACCTTCCTGTAAAAGGTACTGGTGTTTGCGCAATTGCCTGCGTTGCAAAGCATCACAAAAAAGCTGTTGTTCCCCTGGTTCCAGGCTTACATGGCCGGCTATATGCTTAAGTAACAAATCAAACATAAGAGAATTTCAATTGACCTGGCAAATATAAGAAGATGACGATTGTAGGCAGGCTGAGGAGTTTACCGAGCCCGACAATAAACTGTTGCCAAAAAAGCTAAAACGCATAAGCGATAAAAAAACATTTAACTTTCCTGTAATAAGTCATTCTTAAATTAAAAGTTATGAAGCGAGTAATTATTGCAGTTGACTTTAGTCCGGTTGCGCAAAAGGTAACAGAGCAGGGATATGAGGTGGCTAAAAAGATGGAGGCAGCCGTATGCCTGGTGCATGTCGTAGCTGATGTGTCCTACTATGCCATGGAGTATTCACCGCTGATGGGTTATACCGGCCTGGGAGGTGACAATGCCCGGCAACTGGCGGGAGATATGAAGGAGGAAGCGCGGAATTTCATACAAGCCACAGCCCAACACCTGGGTGGCCAAAATATCGAAACCTTTGTATTGGAAGGGGAGCCCGCAGAGGCCATTCTTGATCTTTCTGTTGAATGGAAGGCCGATCTGATCGTTATGGGCGCCCATAGCCGGGGTGCGTTGGATATCCTGGTGGGTAATGTAACGGCAGGTGTACTGAAGAATTCGAAGGTGCCGGTATTGGTGGTGCCGGAAGGGTGAGCATTTGTAAAATAAAAAAAGCATCCTTCCGGATGCCTGTATATCTCGATTGTAATACCAATGGTCTATTGAGCCTCGACCAGTTGTTTGATCTGTACCAGGATGGGGTTCCAGCCTTCGCCGTTGTTCGAGGCTTCCTGGTACCTTCTTTCGCCTTCGGCCACTTTGGAATAATCGCCCTGGGTAACGGTTAGTATTGTATGGCCGTTCTCTGCAGCCAGGTCGTATGTAACGGTCAGGTAGTTTTCGGATGTATCATCAATACCCGAATGCGGGTCGATGGTAGTATAGGAAAGGAATTTGCCGGGATTGATCTCCACAATATGGCCTTTTACAAATACCATTTCCTTGCCTTCATATTGTCCAACCCAATCCAACGTGCTGCCGGGCTTCCAATCGGAAACGGTCTCACAACCAAACATATATTTTTTGGTTTGTTGAGGATTTACCAGGGCGTCCCATACAATGGGAGCAGGTGCATTGATGGTAATAACATTCTTTACAAAAAGTGGCTGACTCATGATGAATTGTTTTTAATGACAATACAAACCTAGGCATATCCTAATACGGGGGATTGCATTTTACGGATTATTTCTTACGGAAGCCGGAGTGAAGCCAAATTTCTTGCGGAAAGCGTTGCTGAAATGCTGTGGGGTAGCGTATCCCAGCTCATAAGATATTTCGGCGGCCGTTTTACGGGTATCCTGTAAATACCGGTGGGCCAGGTGCAGGCGCTGTTCCGAGAGGTAGCCAAATACGGTATTGTTGAATACTTCCTTGAAACCGCGCTTGAGCTTGTATTCGTTAAGCCCTACGATGCGGGCTATCTGGGTGAGGTTGGGCGGATCCTGTACCCGTTCATTGATGAGGTCCCTTACTGCAATGAGCTTTTCTTTATCGGCCTTGTTCTTAACGAACTGTTCCTGCCCGGTGTTTTGATATGCTTCTGCACAGAGTACCAGGAGCTCAATGCTTTTGGAAAGGAGGAAGAGCTTTTTCAGGTCGTCGTTGTATTTGCAATGGATGATCTGCTGCAATACCTGTTGAATAGGAGAGTCGATGGCGCCCCACTGTTCAGACAGCATCACATTTTTGCCCGCCAGGATGGCTTCTGCAAATCGCTTGAGGGAGTCATTGGCATGTTGGGTATACTGTACGAAGAGGTCGGAAGGGAATTGTATGCCGAAAGTTTCCAGTACCAGTGTTTTGTTGTACACGGTAATGTCAAAATCTTTCGAATACATAATGTTGTGGTGCCCGCCAATCAGGTCGTAGGTTTTGTCGAGCTGTTTGTAGCTGAAAGCATAATTGCCTTTCATGCCAAAATGCATACGCACCACATCCAGCTGACTGCTGCCACTAAAATTGATCAACTCCTTAAAGGTGTTGACTGCATGACCCAGTACAATGCCGTCACATTTCCAGACAATACTGGTTTGGGTACCTTGTTCGGTGGTGATTGTTTTTCTCTCTTCCATGCAGCCCTAAAATTAGCGCCTTCACGCCAATTATACCACCCTTCCCATGAAAGGATCAGTTTTGCTGTTCGCCCCAGTTTCTACCCGGCCGGCATACCTGCGGCTGAAAGTAGAATGGCCTTTCACAGTGACTGTAAAATCATACCAACCATAACTTTTGGAGGTGTCAATAATGGCCAGGTTTTCCCGGGCCGGCTGGATAACCACCGTTTTCACGGGTGCTTTATAGGCATTGTCGGTAATTGTGATGGTTTGCACTTTCTTTTCACCGTTGCCAAAGGTTAGGATCAACCTGCCAGACAGTTGGGAAGGATTGCTGTGAACGGGCTCATAAGCGGAACGTATACCTATCAGCGGTTCAAGTCCGCTGCCTATAAACTCCCGGAAGAAACCATTGGGGCCGTATACCTGCAGATGATAGATGCCTTTCTCGAAATCCTGCAATTGCCAGCTATCGGATATCGCATCGCCGGCAGCTACTGCATAATCGCGTACGTTGACTTTTTCTCCTTTATAAATGCCGGGGGCATATACCTGGAAGGGCGATCCTGCAGCGGCGTTGCCAAATATCCTGTTGCCTGCTTTCAGCACGAGGTCGAATGATTGTTTGTCGTCGCCCAACAAGCCTTCTGCATACAGTTCATAGGGCAGGGCATTGGCCTGGCGGATGCCTTTTTCCTGTACGGGCATAAAAGCAGCAGATGCAGGTTGGCTATTAGCCCGGGCAATTTCTTCTTTGGTGAGCTTGCGGTAATTGGAGGGCAATCCTTTAAACTGTGCTTTGTGAATGCTTTCCACAAAAGGATCCCTGGGTATGGGGGCAGGGCTGTTTATTTTTTCGCCGTTATAAGGTCTGAATGCCGAAGTGAGGTCGCCGCACACGGTACGCCGCCAGGCAGAGATATTAGGCTCTGTGATGGGGCGACCAAGTTTATTGCTCAGGAACTTTTCCAGGAATTGTAAGGAAGAGGTATGGTCGCACACTTCCGAATTGACCCAGCCACCGCGGGTCCAGGGAGAGGCGATCACCAGCGGTACACGGAAGCCCAGACCAATGGCGCTTTCCCGGGCATTCTGGGCATTGGAGGACTGCTGACTGGTGGTTACATATTCTACCCCGGTTGGTATACCTTCTGATGTAAAACCGGTTTCCTTTTTATTGGGATGTGGCGCAACAAAGGGAGGTACATGGTCAAAATAGCCATCATTCTCATCGTAGGTGAGTACAAGGATGGTCTTTTTCCAGACTTCGGGATCTTTGGTGAGGATGTCCATTACTTCACTGAGGTACCAGGCGCCATACCAGGCAGCGCCGGGGTGATCAGAGAAATTTTCAGGTGCTACGATCCAGGATACGGTAGGCAGTTTACCTTCATTTACATCACTGCGAAACTGGTGCAGTATATCGCCCTTGGGCAATTTCATTTCGCGTTCAGTATCGCCGTCTTTGTACTTCAGGGTATCCAGCTGGTGATAATAAGGGTCTTTGCGGTTGGTGGAAAAAGCTTTGTCGTGCAGGTTCTTATCCCGCTGCGATAGCTGGTCATACTTTTCCCTTGTATATATTTTCTGGTCTTCCTGGTTAAGGGCCAGTTCTTTCTTTAATGCCTCTATTCTTCTTGTGGCTCTCAGTGCTGGTTCGGAGCCGGCAGTGAGGGTAGGGAGCAGTTGTTCCTGCTTGCTGATCTCTGCGGCCAACTTCGCTGCAGCAGCAGGCAGGTTGGCAATGAATCCGGCCGACAGTTTCACCTGGTATTGGGCGAAGAACTCCAGGGGATTATCGGTAAAGTTGGCCAGCCAGGCATCTTCTTCTCCTTCCAGTCCTACGCCTACGCTGATCTCATTCTGGTATACTTTCCAGGATACGCCATTGTCTTCCAGTCTTTCCGGAAAAGTTGTCCAGTTGGCCCAGTTGCCATAGTCAGCATCTCCGTTCCATACACGTGCCAATACATTTTCATGGGGCTTTTCGCGGATGGTGCCCGACCAGAAGTACAAGCGGTTGGGCGTGGTGCCGGTAAGGGAAGAGCAGAAATGCTGATCGCAAACGGTGAATGCATCGGCCAGGGAATAATAGAAGGGGATGTCCTCGCGGGTGTGGTAACCGAGGGTGAGGGGCATCTCCTTATAAGCCTTATTGCCACTTGGCTTGGCCAGCAGCCAGTGATCGTATTTGCCATTGTTGCGGGCATCTACCTGGTTGCTCCAGGAGTGGGGCAGGGAGTTCATCCAGGTAGCTTTGGTGTTTTTGATATCCAGGCGAAAGGGGGCGTAGGTTTCACCGGCTGCATTGGTTTGCAGCCAAACCTTATTGTTATCGGGCAGGGTAATAGCGCGGGGATCATTGAAGCCGCGAACCCCCTGCAGGGTGCCGAAAGTATGGTCGAAGGAACGGTTTTCCTGCATCAGGAATACTACATGTTCTGCATCCTTCCAGGTGCTGCCGGCCGCCGGGTTAATGGCCATGGCTTTGGCAATGGAAGCGGGCAGGGCCTGCATCAATCCGGCGCCGCCTGATAATATTGAGGCTTTTTTAATAAATGATCTTCTGGTCTCCATAAATGGGATAACAATAAGTTACTGAATGGTTGGTGCAATAAAAGTATAGGATAGGGATTGAATACTGCCGAACAAGTTAAGATTTAAAAGGAAGGTAATACTGCGCAAACGGTAGCCCATCAATTGATTCCATCGCCGTATAAAGTACGGCCTGGGCATTAAAAAGCCGTATTTCGTTCGGATTGCCGCTATGGATTTAAACGTTTTGCGAAATATTTTACATAATTCAGAATATTATTCGGAATTATTGTAGTTTTACGGAAATTAATTCTGTATGGTAGTTGAACTGGACGATATTGACCTGCAAATCCTGGACCTGATGCAGGCCAATGCGCGCATTTCGAATGTAGACCTCGCCAAGGAATTGTCGATGGCTCCTTCGGCAGTGCTGGAGCGGGTGAAGAAGCTGGAACAGAAAAAGGTGATCCTTCAATATAATACGGCAGTTAATCCCGCAGCTCTGAACCAGAAATTGCTGGCTTTCATTTTTATTAAAACAAAAGAATTGGAATCTGATGCCAAAATAGCCACTGCATTGGCGAGGATACCCGAAGTGCAGGAAGTGCATATTGTAGCCGGGGAAGATTGTTTCCTGGTGAAAGTGCGAACAGAAGATTCCGCCTCCCTCATGGCCATGATGCGTAAATCTATAAAGCGTGTTCCCAATGTACTCTCCACTAAAACAACGATCGTGCTTGAAACCGTGAAAGAACAACAACAATTGGTCATTCGTAAATCTTAATCTCATGTCGTTAGCCGAAAAACAAAAACAAGCCTCTCCTTTAATGATCATCATAGCTTTTGCTACGGTGTACATCGTTTGGGGTTCCACCTATTTTTTCATTGCCAAAGCAGTAGCCCATATACCGCCATTTATATTGGGTGCACTTCGTTTCATTGCTGCTGGCCTATTGTTACTGCTGTGGTGCGCCCTCAAGAAAGAAAAATTATTTAACCTTAAGCAGATCAAACATGCTTCGGTAACCGGTATCATGCTGTTGTTTGTAGGCACTGGTGCGGTTATCTGGGTAGAAAAAACTTTGCCCAGCTCACTGGTTGGTGTATTGATCGCTTCGCAGGCCCTCTGGATCGTATTGCTCGATAAGGCCAACTGGAAAATAAACTTTACCAGTCGCAATACCATCATAGGATTGCTGATCGGCTTTGCCGGTGTGGTGTTGCTGTTCTTTGAAAGTGTGTCCGGAGTAGTCTCTAATACAGGGGCCACTGCTACTGTAATCAGTTTCCTCATCCTGCTGGTAGGTATGCTCAGCTGGTCGGGTGGGTCCATCTATTCTAAAAAGCATTCTACCGGTTCTACTACGGTCAATTCGGCCTGGCAGATGCTGGTGGCGGGCCTGGTATTTATTCCCGCGAGCTTTATCAATAATGAGTGGGCCGGTTTCGATTGGCAGGCTGTACCGGCCGAAGCCTGGTATGCCACACTCTACCTGGTCGTATTTGGGTCGCTGGCAGCCTTTAGTGCTTATGTGTGGTTGTTGAGTGTGCGACCGGTTACCCAGGTTAGTACGCACGTGTATGTCAATCCGGTGGTGGCGGTATTGCTGGGCGTGTTGTTTGCGGGCGAGCAGATGAGCTGGCTGCAGGTAGCAGGATTGGCCGTCATCTTAACCAGTGTATTACTGATCAATTTGTCCAAATACCGTAAGACAAAAGTAGTTTCCGGGGAAAGTAAGCCATCGAATACAACAGGAAAACCAATGCTGGCAGGAGCCGGCAAGCAGGCCGTTTGCGCTGAAGGATAAAAGAGCCTGCTGAATTATTGAACCAGGGTGAGCTGCCTTTTAAAGGCGACGCGCCCTGGTCTTTTTTTAAGCGCTTCGACATGTTTTGCCCTTCCACAGGCTGACATTTACTATCTATCTTCCTCCTGACAGCATATAGGCCATCACAATATTGCGAATATCGTTGACCAGCTGGTTTTGCCGGAAAGCATTGGGCCTGCAATAGCTGTATTTCTCCAGGAACTTGAGGTTGTCTTCTCCTCCTTTGGCTACAAACTCAGGCAGCAGCATGCAGTATATTCTTTGGGGCTTCATGCGTTTGCCTTTGATGTACCATTTTCCTTTCTTTTTAGTGATATTGGCGCGTTGGATATAACCTCCTGCGCCCCGGTTGAGGCTGTCGCTGATAGAGAGAATGCTATCGATCTGCAAACCTGAAAGCGGCATGATCACCATGGGACCTCCATAGGGCAGGGAACGCAATACATCATATTGGGTAATATCGCCCACCAGTTCATCATCCAGGCGCAGGGAGCCACTGTTGTACATGGCCGCATCAACATAAGGGGCGGCATATAGCAGGGAGCGACTGATGAGGTTGGTATAGTTAGTGGTATCATTGTTTCCCGGCCATCGAGGGGTACGGTGGCGGTCATTAATTTTTGCTCCGGTATGAAACCGCTCTTTCGCATAATGGTATCAGCCCGTTTCATCCATTTGTCCACTATCTGGTTGGTGGCCGCATCAAAGGGGATGGATTCATCCACCATTTTCAGGGTCGACTGAATGGACACCTGTTTGGTAGCAGGGGTGAAACTGATCTGGTGGATGTATACTGATTTTACATTGGCATCTGCTTTAACCACATTGATATTGCCCGCCGGCACTTTCATGTTCTCATGCTCATGGCCTCCCATGATCATGTGCAGGCCGGGCACGCGGGTGGCCAGGGTAGAGTCAGTTCTTTTGGACAAGTGTGTCAGGCCCAAAACCACATCGCACTTATTTTGAATGCTGTCGAAAATGCGTTTGAAAGTGGTTAGTTCCTCATCGTAGGATATATAATCTTTTTTGGTGAAATTGATGGTGCTGCCGATAATGCCTACGCGTACAACCTGTCCGTCGGGATATGTAATGGTGCGGATAATACAGGGGGGTATGATCGTTGTCTGGCCGCTCTGTGTTTTGGTAAAGGGTTGCCGCAGGCCGCCCTGTACCAGGTGTACATTGCTGTTGATCCAGTCGAACTTCGATTCATTGATGCGCTGCTGCAGGTCACTGTACGAGATATCAAATTCATGGTTGCCGAATGTGACCAGGTCAACACCTACCTGGTTCAGTACCTCGGTCATGTGTTTACCGGCGATGGGTGCTTCAGCGCCGCCGGCCGGGTCTTTGTATTTGAGGGTGCCAATCAGTGAAGGGCTCAGGAAATCACCCGCCAGTACCATATAGGTATTAGGGTCCTGGGCCTTTAATTGCTGGCGGATGGTGGCTACCCTGGCCAGGCCACCTTCTTTGCCATTGGCCAGTGGTACGATCTCGTATACATCGTTGATCTGAAGAATAGTAAAGCTGTGAGGCTTTTGGGCGGCATCCTGCGCCGGCAGGTAAGAGCAGCAGAACAGGATCAGCAGGAGACTGAGGGAGCTGGTACGATAGCAATGTTTCAGGTCCATTGGCATGATTAAATGTTTTTATGAACAGGAATAATTATACAAACATAGCAGAACCAAAATAGTCATCCGGGCCGGGCATGGGTGGACAGAAATAATAGCCGCCAACTACTGTTTCCAATACTCCTTTGGCATACAGTGAGTCGATGCCGGTATCTGCTTCGGGAAAACCGGGATTCATTTGCCACATATTGGTTACATGTTCAAACTGTTGTTGTATACTACGCATAAAAGCTACAAATTGCAGGCCGTTCACAAACTCTCCCAGCTCATTGATGCCTTCAAAGAAAGGGTAGGGCCTTCTGAGAAAACGCCTGTCGGTATCGGGAATACCGAAGATATCGGTACCGGGCCGGCGGGGTTGTACTTTGCGTATATGGGCAGTAAAAGGCGTTTTGCCTTCCTTTGTAGCGCCGCCAAAATCGGGCTCTTCATTTTTGGGATAACCAGCGGAGGGGGATAAGGGCTTGCCGGTAGCTTTCTCGCGGCCGATCATGGATTCCTGTTCGGGTTTGGAAAAGGCTTCCCAGATGGGCAACTTCTCCCTGATCTTACGGTAAACCATATAGCTGCCATTGACACACCAGGATGGCTCAGGGTCTTTCTCCTGCACAAATACGAGTTGTTCCAGCTCCCGCTTGATGCGCAGGTTGTCGATGCCATCATCAAACCGCAGGAACTCACGTCGGTCGGGACGGCCAAACCCCTGCTCCACATCTTTCACCTGCAATATTTTAAAACCGGGCTGGTAATTGAATTTCTTACTAAATGCAGGATTCAGTTTTTCTGCGATATCCCTTACGATGGCTGCGTTTACATAAGGATGGTCGCTGCAGATCATGATCAGCAGGTCGCTGGAACTGTTGGGCGACTGGAAGCTGGCTGCATCGCCGGGAAAGGCTGGCATGGGCTTCAGGAACCGGGGCTTCTGTGCATGGATACCAAAGCGGTCGTAGCCCGTAGTATCCAGGAACAAGGTGCTGCCAAGCGCCAGGGTAACCGTTACCCGGTAAGTATTGGGCACATCCTTTTCCGAAAAGGGCAGTATATGTGATTGGGATGCTTTGGTATCAACATACCAATGAAACTTTTCGGTGAGCAACTGAAGGAGTTGCTGCAGCTGGGTTGAATTGTGCGACAATACATCGGCCCGCAGCAGGGCTATAAACTTCTGTGGGTCTACCCGCCCGGAATAATAGATATCGTAGGTTTCCTTTTCCTCATCGGTCCAGGCCTTTTCGGGCTCAAAGGGCCAGAAAGGATCGGCAATGCCATGCTGGTATGGCCATGCATACCGGGTAACCGGCAATGGATGCTTCAGATCGGGGAGGCGGCGTTTATTATCGCTGGTAGTCATACTGCTCTATTTAATGAGGAAGGAATACAGGACGGTGCTGGTGCTGGGCTTTGTGGTCGGGGAACAGGGTAATGAAAAACTCGGTCCATCCACCCATGCGTACCCGCAGCAGTTCATATTGCTCCGGCGACAGCGCCGCCAGGTACATCGTTTTTGGATTGGCGGTAGTGATGGTCATTACATTGCTGCCCTGCCCATCTGCAAAAGATTGCAGCACTTCTACCAGCTTTTGTTGTGGAAAGTTTTCCGGTATGTTGAAATCGGAAGGCGCGCCATCGCTCAGGTAGTTGATAGCATTGTGGGTATAGCTTTTTAAGGCATCTGCCAGTATACCTGTGCGTACAGGTTCTACCTGGAGGTCATTGCCGGTCGGGCCGGTGATGGTATAGGCGGGCTGATCGGCCGGCACAGGAGCGGGCGAGAGGTCGGAGGCAATGGGAGAGAATGCCAGTCGGCCATCCGGGGTGGCGCCTGCAAAGGATCCACCAAATACATATTGTTCAAAAGTGCCTACGCCCGGCGCAAAAAGTATTTCAAAAGGCCGGCCCGGTATATCATACCTTGCTTTGAGTGCCTCCCATTGGGGCTGGTGTACCGGCGCCTGACGGGCTTCTTCCATGCATTGGTAGAAAGTATCTATGAGTTCCCAGCTCAAGGCATCCACGGCCTCATGACCATAGCCAAATTTGGGCTGTTGCAGGCACAGCGTCCGTATCTGTGTGATACGTTCCTTGCTCAACTGCAGGCCCGTTACCAATGGATTGTTGCCCCAGTTGCTGCGCAGGCAAGCCACCAATTCTTCCAGGGAGAACTGTTGCTGCTCAAATACCAGGTATTTGATGATGTACAGGGAGTCGGTGGCTGTACTGATGCCTGTCATCAGCGGGGAGAACAGGTGATAGCGTGCGCCGCCTCCGGCGAGGTCTCTTCCCGATGCTACGCAGCCTCCGATAAGGGCCGACAAGAGCGGGGAGGGCGATACGTCTTCTTTAATGCCATATTGCATGAGTATGCCGTGCAGGAATTTGTGGCAACCCATCAATATATGGCTGCGTAATATTTCCTGGAATTGTGCATAGCTGGTAATGCCGGCGGCTGGCGGTGTGCGCCAGCTGCCCTTCATGCCGCGGAGGTATACAGACCCCGACATCGAAAAGCCAGCGCCACTGTTGAGCGCTTTCTCCAGTACATCGAGGGCGGCTACAAAACCAAAACTGAATTCTGTTTCGCCCGCAAACAAGGTTTCATAACAGCCATCGCAGGCATAGTTACGGGCACTTTTTAATTCAACCGTGCCGCCCGTTTTGAATTGAAGGGCGGGAATGATCTTATCGTCGTTCAGCAATACCGGATGGGCGCCACCGCTCAATAAAGCGGCTGCTGCCAGGTCCAGTACTTTAGCGGGTGTGTTACTATGTACACGAAGATCGAGGGTTGGACTGTTGAAGGGCAGCCGCCTGGCCGTTTCCAGGCACAGGTAGGTGATGTCGTTGGTGGCGTCTTTGGCGGCTGGTTCGTTATCGGCTATTACGCCGCCGATGGTTACCTGCTGCATCCATTGGTTGGCCAGGGCGCCCTGGTCGAAATTGCTGGCTGAACCGGTACCCAGGAGGGCGCCATCAGAGGAGGTGAAGCGGTCTTCCAGGTGGCGGGCATTGAGTATGGTCTTTTCATCGAGTTTGATCCACAGGCATTCCAGTATTTCGCGTGCCTGCTCTTCGGTGAGTACACCGTTTGCCCGGTCGTTTTTATAGAAGGGATAGAGTAACTGGTCCAGACGGCCCAGTGGTACTATTTCGCCGGAGTAATGCAGGGCGCAATGCACCAGGTAAATGCATTGCACAGCTTCTGCAAAATTGCGTGGCGCCAGCCTTGGCACCTGCTCCAGCCTTTGGGCGATAGCGGTAAACTGTGCATGTCTTTCAGCATCATCCAGGAACAGCTGCGCCCTGGTTTTAGCCAGGGTGGCATAATTGGCCGCATAATTCAATACCCCTTCCAATGCCAGGATAACGGAGGTATGGAAGGCTTTCTTTTTAGCATCTTCCGTTTCTCCGATCTTTTGCCGGCATTCCGCTATAATATGATCAATGCCGTGGTCCAATATCCGCTGGTGATCGGGCACGATGTGGCCAAAGGGCGACCATTCATTGAGGTACCTGATCTCAAAATACAGGGCCTCTTCTTCGGTCAGGTATCGCATGAGTTCCTTGCCCTGGCCTACTGAGTAAGGCGGCAATGATCCGATGATGAGCTCATCGGGGTGCACTTGCATCAATCCTTTCTTTACGGCCACCGTATTGTCTGATAGTTCGGTGAGCATATGTTTGATGGCAAGCCCCTTCCGGATGGCTACGGGTTGCTGCCGGATGGTGTCCAGTTCGGTGCCGGTATACCGGTCGAAGAGATGGCCCATCTGTCCCCAGTCGGGCCAGGCGGGTTTGTTGCGCCATTGTTCAAACAGGAATTGAAGTAACCGGTTGGTCCTGCATCCCAGCTTGTCGGGATGGCCGGACGGCAGGTTTTCCTGCTGTTGCCAGAAGGAAAGGATATTGTAATGCATAGTGCTTATAAGTAATAAATGGATTTATGCAAATAGTTGACGTTCTGCTGTTTTGCGCACGTTCTTTCCATAAAAATTGTCGGTCCATTTATCGTTGGGATACAGGTAGGCGGTATCCACGGTTGTTTTATTGGCCAGGCGGTTGGCAATATCACGGAAAAAGAAATGGTGCCATAAACGCATGAACTCGCCGAGGTAGATATCTGCCACCAGCTTATTGCCTCTTACCAACAGCATGTTCTCATCATTGTTTTTGGTAGAAGCGTCGCTGAAATTGGCCGATCCGCTCACTACAACGGGGTCTTCGCCCAGGGGATCTACCAGCAGGTATTTGGTGTGGAGGTATTTAACATTCTTGTTGAGGTTGCTCAATTCCTCTTTCAGCCAGCGCTGGAAGATGGTATCGCCCACTGCTTTGGGGTTCAGCACCGCGCCGAGGGCTACAAAGTTGTTGCGGTTCTTATTGAAGTCATTGAAGGTATTGCCTTCTTTTTCAAGTATCAGGTAGCGGAAGTTCTTTTTGTTTTTGGCCAATATGGCGGCAATGGTCTTATTGACCCCAAAGGCCGCGGTGAAGCCGATCGACCTGGTGGCTATGTCAACCTGGTTGGCATACCAATTCAGTGCGCCCAAAGAGGAACGTGGACTGAATATTTCAGTAATGCCTTTCTTTAATTCCTCCGGATCGGGATTGTTTTCGCTGTTCCAGGGCCGCAGTTCTTTGGCATCGGTATTGGCTGCCAGTTGCTCCCAGTACTCCAGGTAACGAGCAGCTATTTTGGGATCCCGAACGATGTGTACCACGTTGGACTGACCGAAAATACCACCTTCTGTAAAGTTGGTGGAGCCCGTGAGTACCTGCACGGGTTTGCCTTTGTCGAGCAATACGATGAATTTGTTGTGGGAGATATAGGAAGCGTTGGCCGTACGTTTGATCATGAGTTTGCTGATGCCGGCTTTTTTGATCACGGCATTGCTGGTTTTCTGTGGTTGTGGCTGGCGGCAGTCGTACACGATCTTTACGTCGGCGCCGCTGGTGGAAGCTTTTTTGAATGCCTCCAGTACAGGCAGGTAGCTGAATTCATAGACGGCGGCCCGGATGCTGTAGCGCTTGCCCTTGGCCTGTCCTATATATTTAAGTACGGCTTCCAATGCTCCGCGTGATAACCAGTCATAGGCTTCCTTGCCTACTTCTTTGGGTTTTTTATCGCCAAACTTCCTGGAATAAGCCTGGCTACCGGCTACGCCCCGGTTGAAATAAATGGCATGTGCGCCATTGTCCTCGTCTTCTGTTTTGATGGTCAGTTCTGCCGGTGTGCCATATTCCAGGTTTTTGGGAGTACCATATACGGGTACTACTTTATAAACGTAAGTATGGTTGGTTTTGGCGGTATAATCGCCCCACACAAAACCCTGTACCGGGTGCTCGTGGGTGGAGATCAGTGTGCCGGGGGCCGGATCGGGTGCCGTATCCTTGAATGTCCGGAATCCCAACAGCCAGTATGCTTCTTTTTCTGTTTTGTCCGTGCGGTGAATGGCAAATCCCAGTAATCCTTTACGGGCTTTGGGGGTGGCATCCATTCCTAATAATACTACATATGTGCCGGCAATTCCATTTACGGAAATACCCTTGCCATTGTTTACTCTCTTTCTCATATAGCGTGTGCATTTAGTTTTATGATAGTATAATAGAGATCATAACTGCATGGAAACAGCTTGAACCGGAAAATTCATCAGGGACTATGTACAAACAAGTGCAAAAACTAATCAGAAGCTACTGTGGTTGGGTGCAGAATAAAAAGCAGGGTAGGTCTAAACAAATGCAAGGTTCTAAATAAATCGTAAACTAAAAAGAGGCCGTCTCAAAATTAAGAGACGGTCTTTTTTCGTTTTACGACGATATAT
>CBIHOV010000002.1:0-416157 GCA_966211765.1 uncultured Paraflavitalea sp. | reverse complement strand
CTATATAGTAAGTAAAGATTTTTCTTTGCAACAGGTGTTTAGAAAAATGAAAAAGGTTTAGCGCAACTCCATTATTTCGGTCCTAAAATGTACAAGCCCATAAGTGAAATTCTGCACATAAACTATATAGTAAGTAAAAAATATAATTGCAACTATTGTTCACACAAGAGCATAAAAAAAGAGGCCGTCTCCAAAGTAATTGAGACGGCCTCTTGTTGTGGGACCAGTATATCATTCGTTACGATCTATCATCGTTTTCTACCAATGCATAGCGCTGGAATGTTAAAGATGCAGCAGCTCTGTAACAGCCAAATGTTGTGTTGACTACGCCGGCTGAAACCACAATAAATTGAGCAGGTCGTCCTTGGATAGGGATGACAGTAAGGAAGATCCAGTTTTCACCAGGTCATCCGCCAGTAGTTTCTTGTTCTCCTGCATTTTCATGATCTTTTCCTCTACTGTTTCCGGGCAGATAAGGCGTATGGCGATCACCTTTTTATCCTGGCCTATGCGGTGCGCCCGGTCAATAGCCTGGTTCTCCACAGCAGGGTTCCACCAGGGATCTACCAGGTATACATAATCTGCTTCGGTGAGGTTGAGTCCCGTACCACCTGCTTTGAGGCTGATGAGAAATACACGGCTATCCGGGTTGGTTTGGAACGCATTGACTACTGCGCCCCGGTTGCGGGTACTGCCGGTGAGCATCTCAAAGCCAATATGCCTTTTGATCAGTTCCTTACTGATGAGTTCCAGCATTGACACAAACTGCGAAAACACCAGTATTTTATGATGGGGTGATTTGTTCTCGATCTGTTCCAGCAGGGTATTGATCTTGGCCGACGTGGTGCCGGTAAGCGCATCATCGCCCAGCAAGGCGGGTGCATCGCAGATCTGTCTAAGCCTGGTGAGCCCCTTCAGTACATTCATGGGGCTTTTCTTCAACTCATCGGCTGTGGTGGCGGAAATATATTCCCTGAACTCCTTTTCATAGGCCTGATAGATACCACGTTGCTCCTCATCCATTTCACAGTACAAAACCATTTCGGTTTTCTCGGGCAGCTCCGGGGCTACTTCCTGCTTTGTTCTCCTCAGGATAAATGGTTTCACCTTCCGGTGCAGTTCAATCGCACGCTTACTGCTTTTGAACATATCTATGGGAATAGAATAGATGTCTTTAAAATACTGCTTGCTGCCCAGCAATCCCGGACAGGCAAATGATAGCTGGCTAAACAGGTCGAAGGTATTGTTCTCTATCGGTGTACCGGTGATGGCGATCTTGTTGCGGGAGGTTAAGAGACGTACTGCCTTGTACCGCTGTGTTTCGGGATTCTTGATGTTTTGCGATTCATCGAGGAATACATAATTGAAAACATAATCTTTCAGGAACTGAATATCTGATAGCAGGGTACCATAAGTCGTTAAGATGAGCTCGTACTGATCAAATTCTTCTGTGCTCTTTAATCTTCCGGCCCCATGCACCGTGTATATTTTGATAGAAGGGGCAAAGCGCTGCACTTCCTGTTGCCAGTTGAAGATAAGGGTGGAAGGCACTACCAACAAGTTGGTATTTCTTTTTACTTTGCTCCTCTGAGAAAGTATGAAGGCAATGATCTGGATAGATTTGCCCAGACCCATATCATCGGCCAGGCAGCCGCCAAAATTGAGGTCGTCGAGGAAATTGAGCCAGTTCAATCCTTCCCGCTGATAGGGGCGGAGCGTGGCCTGCAAGGCATCAGGTACTTCAATCTCTTTGATGTGGTCAATGTGCTGTAGTTTCTCGCGGTATTGTTGTACTTCCTGCATCACCGCTTCGTCCACCATGGCTTCTTCATACAATTGTTCAATCGTAGTGAAGTTGATCTTATTGATCCGGATGGTCGTTTCATCGATGATCTCTGCATTGTTGAAGTATTCCGTAAACTTGGCTATCCATTCCTCCGGAAGGATACCCTTGGTGCCATCATCCAGTTGTACATATTTGTTCTGGTTGCGGATCGACTTATAGACCTGTTTCAAAGAAGCTTTTTTCTTGCCAAACTTCACCTGTACATCAGCATTGAACCAGTTGATGCCTGAATGTACCTTGATATCAATCTTTACTTTATGTGGATTCAGTTTGTTACCATCCAGTTCATTGAATCCTAATACGGTGATGCCTTCCTTGTTCCATTCTTCGAAAGCATGGAGAAACCATTCCTCTGATAAGAACCGGTCGCGGTGCAGGTACCAGTAGTGCAGGTCGTTTTCGAGTTGTTCTTCAAAATGGGGATGCTGGTGTACGATCAGGGCCGTGAATGCCTTCTCGGCCTGGTCATCACGTTTTACCAGGAATTCCTTTCCCTTTTCATCCGTGGCATGCACTTGTCTTAAAGTGCGGATGGGTATCTCTACCTCAGCATACCGTACCACCGGAATGATCATTACATAGTTCTTCAGGTCCGACAAATAGATGATGCGCTGGGGACTATTGTTAAATCCTTGCTGTTCCAGTTGCACAGGCGTTGCTTCCTGTATGTATTCATAGCCAATGAGGATCGTATCTTCCAGTTTATCCAGTAGTTGTAATTTGAATTCCCGGTATTTGCTGGCGTGGATCAGGAACTGGCTTTTTTTCTTCAGCAATTCAATGACGCCCAAGGCCTGCAGCTGATCTAACAGGTACAGGGTATCATCGGCCTGTACAAACCAATTGAACCGGAGACTTACATCGCCAAGCGTATAATCTTTTTCCTCCATTGATAGCCGGCCACCTATTGCATAGAACTCGCCCTCCTGGGTTACCGTGAGGGTTAGATTGCCCGGTAGCAATGCCGTCTTTATGGGAACCACAGCTGTAGCTGTGATGTTGTCTGATACTTCAGGGTTATGATAATAAAACCGGTAGCCGGCCGGATTCCGTACAATGGCTTTCAGGGCCGTAAGGTCGGAAGGAGATCTTTTGGCGGCGGGATGATTTTGAAATTTATGAACGGCGGTATAGAATTTCAGGTGCTCCGGATCGTCGAGGGTCCAGGCCAGGTCGAGTGGCGGCACCAGGGTCATGGGGTTTTTTATCTTACCTTCTTTGGATACAGCAGCGCTGTACAATTCGATCAGCAGGTGTTTATGGTATTTGTGTTGTTTGAATACCACACAGATCGTTTTGCCATCGGCTGCAGGCGCTTCCTGCGGTAGGCTTTCAGGTACCGGATAGAGTACCTGGTTCATGGCTTGCAGGGTATCCTGATTTACTGCCAGGAGTGAAGGCAATCGGGAACTGATGGCTACCTTATTGTGCTCAAAATGGATGGCAAAGAACTCGTCGAGGTTGGTGGTAGCAGAAAGGCCATAATCAGCGGCAAACTTTGTGAGTTTTTCGTGGCGCAGCTTTGCATCGAAGAAGATGCGCAGCTCTTCCCTGCGTACCAGCGCGGTCAATACCTGTGCTTCATGCACACACAACTTATCGGGCACCTGGTGGCAGGTACAGGAAACCAGCAATTGTTGTTCCTGCCGTATTACAGTAACCGGAGGAAAGGGAGGGATGGCATACTGGCTTACGAAAATGCCGTTGTCGATATCCAGGCTATGCGGGGTAATGAGCTGGTACTCCCTGGCTTCCACATACACGCCTGCCTGACTATGTTGTGCTATAAAAAGTTCGGTAAGGCTTCCCGGAGGGATCCTTTTAAAACCTGTGCCCCGGGGTCCGGAAATAGGTATTTCATTGCCTGATGCCTGGTCCATAAGCCTGCAAATATCGGCTATTTAGTAGTATATTTAAGTATCATGAAACGCCTGCTGTCTGCCATCCTACTGCTTTATACCGGCCTCGTAATGGCCCAGTCCACTTCCATTGGTATCTTCCAACAAAATGCTGATATCGGTAATCCTGCGATCAAAGGAGGGGTGCTGTGGAACAGCAATACCCAAAGCTACCAGCTCAAAGGTGCCGGCTATAATATCTGGTTCGATCGGGATGAGTTTCAGTATGCCTGGCGCAAGGTGAATGGCGATTTCATATTAACGGCTAATATGAAGTTGTCGGGTACAGGCAAAGACCCTCATCGTAAAATCGGCTGGATGGTGCGTGCCGGTGAGCAGGCAGATGCTGCACATATGAGTGCCGTAGTACATGGTGATGGGCTCACAGTGCTGCAATGGCGTCGCTCAAAGGGCGCTGCCATGCGTGATCCGCAGGATGAACTCTTTGCTGTAAAGAAACACGCAGCCATCATACAACTGGAGCGTATTGGCAAAACCTTTATCATGCGTATTGCCAATGTTGGTGAACCATTGCAGGAAGTGGGACGGACAGATAGTATTGACATGCCTGACGAAGCATTGGCCGGTTTATTCATTTGCAGCCACAATCCCGATGTATTGGAAGAAGGAACAGCCTGGAACGTACGCATAGAAAAAACAGTACCTGATACACACAACGGCTACCGCGATGGCATATTGGGCAGTCGCCTGGAAATACTAAGCGTATTCGATGGCAGGCGTACTGTAATCCATGAAGAAGCTGGCCGCCTGGAAGCACCCAACTGGATGCCGGATGGTAAGCGGCTATTGTACAACAAAGGCGGTTCGCTTTACACAATCCCTGTTGAGGGAGGTTTACCCGAAAAACTGTCTACCGGATCGGCCAACCGCAACAACAATGACCATGTGATTTCTTTTGATGGGAAAATGCTGGGCATCAGCCATCATCGGGACGGTATGCCGGGGGGCGGTTCAACCGTTTATTACCTGCCGTTGACTGGCGGTGAGCCTGTATTGGTTACGGATAGCACACCCTCTTATTTGCATGGCTGGAGCACGGATGGTAAGGAAGTAGTGTACACCGCACTGCGTGCAAGTAAAAGCCCGGCATATAATATTTATAAAAAGCCCATCAACGGAGGACCGGAAGTAGCATTGACGAAGCATACAACAGGATTGGCCGATGGCCCTGAATATGCACCCAACGGCCAATACATTTATTACAATGCCAACCATTCAGGTACCATGCAGCTATGGCGTATGAAACCGGATGGCAGCGCACAGCAACAACTCACTTTTGATGAATACAACAACTGGTTCCCTCATATTTCTCCCGATGGCCAATGGATCGCATTTATTTCCTTTCCTGTGACGGTAGACCCGGGTGATCATCCCTTTTACAAAAGGGTCATGTTGCGCCTGATGCCTGTAAATGGAGGTTCGCCCAAAGTGATCGCTTATTTGTATGGTGGACAAGGCAGTATCAATACTCCTTCCTGGAGCCCCGATAGTAAGCGACTTGCCTTTATCAGCAATAGCGGCGCTTTTAAATAGGCTGTTGCAATAAGTGGCTGTTTTGCATTACCCATTTCAGCAAGGCATTGTTTCCTTCATCCAGTTGTAATTTGCGGCAAATATTGTGGCGGTGGTTCTTGATCGTATAAGGACTCAGGAACAGGCTTTGTGCAATTTCCTTGGTTGTCTTTTTGTCGCGGATCTGTTGCAGGATACTGAGCTCCGTGGTATTGAGCAGGACCGCCGGGTTCATGATCTTTTCTCCCGTTGCTGAATGGTGCATGATCTTGTTCATCACCAATTGTATCCCGGCAAAAAGCTGCGCTTCGTCTACCGGTTTAATAATGTAGTTGGCCGGGTTGGTCGAGGCTGCCTGCGCTATAATACCCCGGTTTTGGTAGGAAGTAATATAGATCACCTCAAAAGCAAAATCATGGCGCAGACGGGCAATGAGTTCAATGCCGGATTGAGCTTCGTGGAGATTGATATCACACAACAGGAGGTGTGGCAGCATCTCGGGCATAGCCGTCATGGCTTCATTGACCGACAAAGCAATGCGGGTAGTGCATTGAAAGGAGGATTGCAGCTGCTGTTCAATAAACCGGGCTATAATGATCTCATCTTCTATTATAAGTACACGTACCATAATTACACTGGAATTAAAAACTGATAGGTTAGTCCGTAGCCATTGGTTACGGTGATTTTGCCATTCATTTGCCGGGCCAGGTCATGAACCAGGGAAATACCCATAGTCACATGTTTTTCCTGTTCCAGGTGATTCATCCCCCTGCCGTTGTCGGCATAAGTAAACTGCATGGTATTTTTGTCTTCCACTTGCATCGTGATCCGGATAGTAGGATCATCGTGGTCGGGGAAAGCATATTTGAATGAATTGGTGAGCAGTTCAGCCAGGATCAGGCCAAATGAAAGGGCCTGCTTGCCTTGCAATTGTATGCCGCTGCCAATATCCTGGAGGATGCGTATTTTACCCTTGCTGTCATAGATGCGTTGCAGGTGGTCGGCCAGTTCCGTCGTGAATTCCCGTACATGAACGGAGGATTGTTCTTCAAACCGGAACAGCTTTTCATTCACCAGCATCATGGCCTTTATCTTACCCATATTGCCTCTCATGATCTCCCGGGCAGCTTCATCATTGACCATGGGGACCTGCAGGCTACTGAGGCCATACAAGAGCTGGAGGTTATTCTTTACGCGGTGATTCAGCTCATTGATCAGGGTTTCAATCTTGGTATTCCTGTCGGCCAATAGTGCCTGCTGCTCTTTGAGGTGGCGATTGGAAATACTGAGTTCCGAGGTACGGTCTTCTACTTTCCTTTCCAGTATCGCATTTTGAAATTGCTGCAGACGGTTGAGCTCTTCGAGTGCGGCGTGCTTATCTATTTCGTGCTGGCGAAGATCTTCCTTGAGGCCTGTGGCAAACAGGAGGAAGACGGCCAGTGTGGTAAAATTAGAAACATAAGGAGCAGTGAGCAATGATCTTTCTCTCAGTAATGCCGAACTGAACACCACATAAATGGCAGAAGCAAAGAACAGCAGCAATCCGTAGGCGAGGTACCGCTGTGCTGAGGAAAGCCGCCGCCAGCATAGCCAGAGGGAGGCAGTAATAAAACTAAAAGGAAATACAGATAACCACAAGTTGATCGTATTGACCAGTACAAAATTGCCCGTAAGGTAATTAATGCATACACCGGCTATCGATACTACACCGAGTTCAATTACCAGCATGCGCCCCACGATGTACAAAATGGGGTTGTATAATTTCATTTGCCAGAAATCCATCATCAGCATATAAATGCCCAAACTGCCCAGGTGAACAAAGACGAGGTTGAACAACCAGCCCATACGAGGATGGTCGGGGAATACCCATTCGATGAGGTATCCGCCAGTACTGATGCCATAGAGGCCAATGCCGCCTATATAACACAATAACCACAGGTAGGGCCTGTAGCGGCTTACCGCCCAGGATACCAGGGCATACACAAAGAACAGGCAAACGGCGCCCTGCGACCAGGCATCAATGAGCTTGAGCTGGTGGAGATGCTGTAGAAATGGTTCCTTTTGCTGTAAGGTGAAGTTGAAGACGGGCGAATAACCCTTGGTATGGTAAACCTTTATTAATAATTCATAGGATTGCCCCGGCTGAAAGATCAGGGAACTAAACAACCTCCCGTCGTAGGGGACGATATTTTTCCGTTCCCGGAAAGCCCCTGCCTGCTTATGCAGTATGCACCGGTTATTTTGATACAGGTACACATCTACCAGCGTGAGGCTGCTAAAGGAAAGGATCATATTGGCTGCTGCACCGGTTTCATTCTTAATGGGCATGCGCAGCCAGTAAAAGCTGGTGGCTTGTTGTTGTTGCAGGATGCGTGCAGGCACAAACAAGGCCCGGTGGCTATTGACAATGGCGGTATCGGTACTGCGGGAAGGGTCTTCCCATATAGAAAGGTAGTTGTTCAGTTTGACTTTTTGTACTGCCTGGGCACCTGGGCGAAGCGTTAAAGTATCTGCCTTGCAGGGGAGGGCTGCAATGAAAAAAAGGAATAACCAGCAGATAGGTTGGCGGGCTAAGGGGTTAGTCAACATGTGCACAAAAAATGCAATATAGTGTATCCCGCTTAATAAATGATGCTTATAAAATAAAGACCCCGGGGTCTGATCCTGGGTATAGCCTGGTTGTCATGTTGCAGGTCAGGTAATTTTCTTCAATACCGGGATGCCTGTGAGGCCAGGTATGTCGCGATAATCAATATTTTGCCTGTTACCCGGATGACTAAAGCGGTATTGTTTGCCGGTAACATGTCCAACCACTGTTAAAGCTGTTTTGCCAGTGTATTCAAAGCTGGCGGAGGAAACTGTTTGCTGTGTACGCATCCTGGGCGGCTGATTGACCGTCGAAGCCTGTTGTGAAAATTCCATTCGTTTATTTCCGCAGTTGCACATAATTGATAAAGATTATGGTGAATATTATTTATTAATCTTCGTGATACTTTGCCTGGTTGGGGCCATCATTTTTGGTGGTACCCTGTTCCAGGAGGCAGGCTGCGCCAGATAAAGCAAACCAGGTTATTATTTTGATTACCCAATCCGGGCCCAGCCAAATCCCGAAAGGCAGGGCAACCCAGATGCTCATGCAATAAAAACAATCGAACAATTTCGCAAAGAAGGGCCGTCTTATATTTTTTCGCAGCAGAAAAATTACATCAAATGGTCCGTCTTCTTTGGCCAGTAAATGAGTAAGCCGCCATACAGCCAAAGTCGAAACGATAAAATAAAACCAGTCCATATTTATTGTTTATGAAATTCATCAGGGGGATCAAAAATTTTAGTGTAGTAGTTGCCATTGGGCAGCTACTACACTAAAACAAACTACTATTAACCGTTTGCGATCTTACCTGTCGGTTTATGGACAAATACCCACCCCGATGGAGTACTCTGTCAGGTTTTGGTAAGCCGATCCATGGTAACAACTGACAACGGTACGTTTGTATGCCCGCAGCTCAAATTGATAACAACAGGGCACCTGGAATACCTCTGCCACATCCACCCTCAATGTGTATTTACCTCCATACCAATGAGGTGCTACTGCAAATTGTGAAAGGGCTACGCCATAGGTGCCGGATGTATTGCCGGCGTTCCAACCGGTTTGAGTGCCCGCTGCCATGGGTGTAATGGTGGTGCTGGGTTGGCTTAGAAGATTCACTACCTGGTTCAGGCCATACGTTGCCTGCAGTGTATATTCTCCCAGATGGCCATCCACATCGCTTGCCAGGAAGTCTACTTCAAGCCACCCTTCATTGGCATTGATGGTGTCGCATGCTTTTACTTTCACGCCATTGATCCGTACCTCCATGATATGCGTGTCGGGCTCCAGGGTACAAGTGTGTACGCCACCGCAGCTATGGCCTGATGGGCTATGTGCCAATGCCGTTTCGATGCGGTTGTCAAAAGTGAGTACAAGGTTATTGTCTTGCTCCGTATTACATACTGGAAGCACTTTCCGGTTAATGAGCTCTCCGCTGCCGCCTAATTGCCAGCCAACTACACTGAATTGATAAGTACCATCGGCAAATTTTGAGGAATCAAGATCAAACAACTTAAACTCATCCATGATCCAGAACCTGCTACTGGCAATGGTGCCAGGAGGCCACCAATCGAAATAATGGGTTGCCTCAAAATGTTCACGGCTTTCCACCACTGTATGAGGTACAGCCGATCCATCCAGTTTGGTCACGAACGCAAAGGACTCATCGCCTGAAACAAAGGTGGGCGATACCATCCATTTCCGGGTGAACCCAACCGCAGCTCCCGGTGGTAAAGGAACCCAACTGCCGCTGCTGAAAAATTCAATTTCGTAATAGTCTACATTGAGCATATCACCTGAGTTCTTGTGCGTAGTGACAATGCCTGCATAAGGCCGGTCGCCGTTGGAACTGGTCATACCAGGCGTTACCGCTCCGGGATAGAGGTATCCTGCAGGTGATGCCGGGGCTCCTATATTTCCACCTATCTTGTTGATCGGATCGCCACATACATCGGCTATCAGGAGGCATTCTCCTTCTTCGCAAGGATGTGTTTGACAGGGCAACTGCCGGCAGCATGCTTTTTCATTGGCTATCAGCGTTACACTGAGCGGACTTGAAACATTCCAACGCGTATCATTCACGTTCTCATCTACGATGACAGTGCCTGGCAATATACAATCCTGAGTTACTTTGAAAATAATATCGGGGTTGCAGTCCCACCATGGCAGCCATGGATACCATGGCCAGATGCGTAATTGAGAAAGCTCTGTCGATACTGGTAATTTCTTCACCAACTGGCTGCGGACCAGTTCAAGTCTGTTGGCATCATTGGCAGTAAGCGGCTGATCAATCGGGTGTCCCTCTCCGGCAAGCAGCTCTTTGAATGCCGATAACCCCGGCTGATTACTGGTGATGGGCGACAACTGAATATCAGGAGCCTGATGGAGCACCGTACTTACACGTTGCGTCAACAGCGGGTTTAGCTGCCAGGTACGATACCTCCACCACCACCACGGCCACCAGCCACAACACCAGCGGAATTTGATCTCGAACGAACCATTAATGTCTGTAGTAGCGCATCCAACCTGTTCTGTGCTGCTCCATAACCACCACCAGTCTACATCGTAAGCACAAACTTTTGCACCGGGCACCGGACTGCCATCGGCACACAGCACACGGCCATGAATGGTGAAGGTGCGGCACCAGCGCCACCACCACCACCAATAATAGGCAGTAATAATGATGGGGGTTAGCTGCACGGTTGGTTTTCCCTGCCACTGTCGGGTAGATACATTGAGGGTGACGGTTTGGAGACCAAGCAGCTCCTGATCGGTGGCGTCTTCCGGACCCAATACCACCTGTAAGGGGCCAGGATGCGCCTCAAAGGTAAAAGTGGCCGCGCCTTGCCCTTTCTCATTGAGCTTGGATGTCTGCGATTGCAGGGCGCCTTTACTGTCCTTTATCAATACTTTGACAGCCTTGTCGGGTTTAAAACCTTCCACGGCTGATGCGTCCAGGGGGATCTCAATAGAGAAACGCCCGGCGTTAACTTTACTCATGGTAGTGTCCTCCTTGTATTTAAGTTTTTGAAAAAACTGTGAAAACAAATTAGTTACCAGGTGAATGGGTAATAAGTACTGTTGCGTGAAATACATTTCACGTACAATCATTTTTTAGCGGGGAAGGCAGGGAGTACCGCGCAGTTCAATGTGGGACACGGACAGGAAAAATAGTAAGCAGGTAAACGTACCTGAACTTTGTGCTGTTGTATATTGGACGTTCGCTAATAAGAAAGGGGGAACAGGAATAGTAAACTTTTTTTGTATACCTCCTCTTTTATCAATAGAAAAAGCGTTCTGAGACCAGAACGCTTGTATAGAAAGGAGCGTAAGAGAAATGGTTATCGGGCCAACTGTATTGGTCCTGTTACCTGGGATAGATCAACTTGTGCGACACTGCTGTGGCGAAAAAGAATCCCAGGGCGCCACCGCTTATATTGCCGGGTGCTGAGCTGGGTACCGGTTTATAAATATTGCCATCGTCTTCCTGTTGTTTGGCCAAAATATTGAGGTAGTCATAAAATTCTTTCGTCAGAGCATGTAACCTGATCTGGACAGGATAAGGTTGTGGTATCCCGTAAGGATAAAATAAATTGGTCTCACCCCGGTTGATAGTCCTGACGCGTACGGGTACTATGTTCAGATCGGCCGATAGCATCTTGTCATCAATCGTATAAAACTGAAGGAGGTTCCCTGCGGCATTGTTGAATATCCCCGAATCTAAAAAATTGTCATAGGGGTAAAACGATTTGATACTACCGCTATTATTATGATCAAACGAATGAATCGTTGGCAAATGCTTTGATAGCAGGTAATAATTTTTTTCGCCGGGGGGATCCTTAAAGAATGCATAGGTCATCTCGCCTGAATTGGGGTAGGGCTGAACGGTGGTATCCCTGTATTCAAGATGCTCTATTTCAGGCACGGGAGGCATATAGGCCGAGGACTGGAATACCATATCACCGTACTCCACCCTGAGCTGGTAAGTATGCCCCGGCTGGCCTTTGATCCTGGTGGTCTGATAAAATCCGTTATCGGAGCTCTTGAACAGATCCTGTGTAGTGGTGAGAAAGGAATCAATACGTCCATTGTTATAATAAATGTATTTATAGCGCTCAATGGATTTAGGCGCGGGTATAAGGGTATCCTTCGTGCCGTCGTCATCTGTGATGATCACCAGTGCTGTTTTTATAGGTTCGGCCTTGTCGGGTCCATAACCAGGATCGGGTATGCTCACTAAACCGCCTGATCTGGTAATGCGTACATGATAAGGCCCGCGCATAGTGCTGATACTGCCTTCAATGGTGATCTTCCGTCTGCTGTAAGGTTGCGCGCCGGGATCAAAATCTTTGGTACATCCTGCCATGATCATGATAAAAGCAATGGCAGTTATAAAGTATGGGAAACGCATGGTCATCTTTTAGAAATTAAAATTGTAGGTAACGGTGGGCAATATGCCGCCCAGATAAACTTTGGTGGTACTGAAATTGTAGCTCCGGATATCCTGCTTCACATAGAGCGCAAATACATTGTGCCGGCTATAGGCGTTGTAAATACTAAGCACCCATTCACCCTGCCATTTCCTTTTCTTTTTGATCTTTTCCTTCCAGGTCATGCTGAGGTCGAGCCGGTGATAGGCCGGCAAGGTGTATCCGTTCCGGCTACTGTAATACATATAGCGGTTGCCATAAAAAGCATAGGTGCCCAGGGGAAAGGTAATATGCCCGCCGCTGCGATAGACCCATATGCCGGAAACACTCAACCTGTCAGTTATGGTCCAATTGTACACCACCGAGAAGTTGTGCCGGCGATCATAGGTAGCGGGATACCATTCATTGTCATTGATGCCAGCGATCCGGCGGGAAGCTTTTGACCAGGTATAACTCACCCATCCCGTCCATGGTCCCTTGTTCTTTTTCACCAGCAATTCTATACCATATCCCCGGGCCTCTCCCGGCAATACCTGTGTTTCGATTTTGTCGTTCAGGAATAGTTCTGCATTGTCTTTGAAATCAATAATATGATGAGATTGCCGGTAGTAACCTTCGAGGCTTGCTTCGTACATATTGCCCCGAAAGGTTTTGTACACTCCAGCCGAATAATGATCCGAGTATTGGGGCTTGAAATAAGGGTCCGAAGGCATCCACATATCAGTAGGCAGGCCTACAGAAGAATTGCTGAGCAGGTGTTGGAACTGGTAATTGCGTCCATAGGCAATTTTCAGAGACGTAGCCTGGTTGAGTAAGATACGGGCTGTGGCCTTTGGCTCTGCTGCGAAGTACGATTGCACGATCTTTCCCCTACCATAGGAAGTGCTGTCAATAACTGCACTGGTATCGGCATTGTAGCGGTAAACCACTCTATCGCCCAGGGCGGCGAAACCGGTAGCCCGGATGCCATAGGCAACGCTTATCCGGCTGCTTATTTTTTGTTCGTGATGGATATAAGCAAACAGCTGGGCCGACCGGCGGTTCTCGAGGGATGTTGCTTTTGCATGCGGGTACGCCGCATTGGGGATCGCCTGGCCGGGTGACACATCCTGGAAGGTAATGCCCGCACCGAATTTGAACTGGCTGTTCTTATTCGTGCTCCAGTCAATATCCGTCTTTACAGTGCCTTCTTTCAGGTTGGCTTTCCAGGAAAAGTTCTTGGCATCGTCCAACATGTAATAAGTGTAGTTGTAATTACTATAAAGAACAGAGGTATTGGCAAATAAATGGGCATTGAATACATGGTTCCACCGGGCGGTTACGGTCGTATTACCCCAGTTCATGCGCGTGGCATTGTCCAGCGGAGCAAAGTAAAACTTATCACGCCCCGTATAGGCGGAGAGATACAGCTTGTCTTTTTTACCCAATGCTGTATTGAACTTGGCATTGAGGTCATAAAACGCTATTTTGTTCTTATCCGTGCCCGCGTCAATAAAATTCAGGGCATGGGCAAGGTTCAGAAAGCTGCCCACTTGACTGATTCGGCCAGATAGCATAAAGGATGATCTGTTCTTTTGAATGGGTCCTTCAAAGGTGAGCCGGCTGGCCAGTATGCCAATTCCGCCGGAGCCTTCATATTCCTTGTTGTTGCCTTCTTTCATCCGGATATCCACTACCGATGACAGCCGGCCACCGTATTGTGCCGGGAATACCCCTTTGTAGATCGCCACATCTTTCAGCGCATCGGTATTGAAGGCAGAGAAGAAGCCCATGGTGTGCGTGGGATTGTATACCGGCGCCTCGTCCAGCAGGATCAGGTTCTGGTCATACGATCCGCCGCGTACCGACAGGTTGGTAGTGCCTTCTGCCGAAGCCTGTATCCCTGGCAGGAATTGGAGGCTCTTCAGTACATCCGGCTCTCCACCTCCCATTGCCATCTTTTTGATATCTGTAATGCTTAACCGGTGATTGCCGGTCACTACATTGCGAACGATGCTTTTCTTACCAGCTGAAGTGATCATGACCGATTGAAGGGTATCAGCCACTTTAGCGCTTAATCCAATATTGTTCCGGTACCCTTGTTCGATAGCCAGGACCTCATCCAACTCCTGGAACCCCACATAGGAGCAGTTGAGTACATATTCCCCGGTGGGAATGGTCAATGAATAAAAGCCATAGGCATTGGTAGTAGTGGTAAATGCCTGGTCGCCCGACAAGCTGATGGTAGCGCCGATGAGGGCTTCGCCTGACTGTGCAGCCGTTACAAATCCGTATACAGTGACTGCCCTGGCCGACTGACGATTATTTTTTTTCACCAGGATATTGTTCCTGATCACTTCGTACTGTAAGGAGGAAGTCGATAACAGGTCATCCAGTACCTTCTTCACCGATACATTTTTTTGCTGGTAATGGATGTGCTGAATGCTGCTGATATCGGTGGTCTTATAACTGAACTTAAAGGTTGTCAGTTTTTCTATGGCAGCAAATGCTTCCTTGAGGGTAGCATTTTTCAGTTCTAAGCTAATGATCACTTTGTTGATGTCCTGGGCCTGGCTATATTTCGTTGACAATTGGGCACAGGCTACCAGTAACAGTACTATTACAATCTGTTTCATAAGGTGTTTACCTGGGTTGGTTTATTCTATGATGTAAATATTCTTGTTTTTCGTGAGGTGGCAATCGATCACAATGCAGAGCATTTCAAGTATTTTTTCTATGCCGTCTGCTTTCTTAAAGACAACCCTGAGCGGTGCATTTTTGAGCGCCTTGTTTTTTATTACGATGCTATCCTTGTACACTCTTTGAAGATCAGCCACAATGTTTTCCAGTGTTTCATCATCATAAATCAGTTCACCATGCTTCCAGCTGCTGACGGCAGCCGTATCAATGGCTTGCTTGTGGATGATCGTATCGGCCACGATCCTTACCTGTTCTCCCTTTTCCAGGGTGGCCAGTGTATTGCTGCCTGCCTGTACTTTTACCTTGCCGCGTTGTACAGAAACGGTCATGTTCTTCTGATCAGGGTAAGCCTTGATATCAAAGGCCGTTCCCAATACGGATGTGGTGAACCTACCGGAATGAATACGGAAGGGGATCTTATCCGCATGTTGCACATCAAACCAGGCCTCGCCAACCAGTTCAACGATCCGTTCCTTTCCGGAAAAGGAAGTGGGAAAGCGAAAGGAAGAAGCTGCATTGAGCCATACATGACTGCCATCGGTGAGCACTAGTTCGTAATCACTACTGCGGGCCGTGGAGATCACATGGTAAGCAACCGCGTCATTGGGAGTGGAGGTCGTGTAAATGAGCTGATGATCTCGTTTCGTGATGGTAATATTTCCCTGCGAACTAATAGGGCCGTTCTTTACTTCATCCAGCAATACCTGTGATCCATCGGGGAAGCTGAGTACATTCTTGTTTACAGGCGCTATGGCAAGTGCAGGAAGGTTGTTGTTCCGCAACTGACTGCGATTGATAAAAAAGTAAATAGAGGTGCTCACCAACAACAGGATGGCCGCTGCTGTTGCCCACTGAGACAACCGGAAAATTTTCCCTTTTGTGATGACTGCTGGTTGTACAGCCGATCTGTCAATATTTACAATATCCTGTACCATTTTTTGCCACAGGCCCGCATTAGCGGGGTAGGCGGGTGCTTCCTCCTGCATCAGGGTGGCCAGCCCGGCGGAGAAAAACTCCTGCCCGGTATCTGCCTTCAGGAGTGCTGAAAGTTCCTCCTGTTCCGCGGAGCTTGTCTCCCGGGCCAGGTATTGTTTCAGTAAATAAGTTAAGCGTTGTTGTTCCATTGATGCTTGATTTAGGCAGCGCTGCCCTTTCTACTAATAAGAAGCCTGAGCGGCTAATTAGGACTATTGACGTTAAAAATTTTTATTTTCCCCAAAAAGGAAGAGCAGGGTAGTGAGGGTCACTCCGGCCTGGCCAAGGTATTCCCGTATGGATTTGAGCGAGGTAACCAGGGCATTCTTGACGGTGTTTGGAGACAACTGAAGGGCAGCAGCAATTTCAGGAATTGTTTTCCCCTGGTCGCGGCTCATCTGGTAGATCTTTTTCCGTTGGGCCGGTAATTGATCCACCGCTTCAACGATCAGCTGGTTCAATTCTCTAAGGTCCATCCATTCGTGGGTCGAATTTGCTGGGTCAAGATCTTCAGAAATGGGCTGAGAGAATTTATTATTCAATACCATTTTGCGGGCATAGGTATAGCATTCATTGGACGCTACTTTAAATAACCAGCCGCCTGGATTTTCTATTTCAGCCAGTTTGTCTCTGTTGAGCCACACCCTTATAAAGGTTTCCTGGATGATTTCCTGTGCAGCCTGCTCTGACCGGGTAAATTTTATGATAAAGGGATAGAGTCTGGATAAGTATAGATTAAACAAGGACTCAAAAGCCCGCTCATCGCCTGTGCTTATCAGGTTGAATAATAATTTTTCGTCATCCGGCAAGGTGGCCTGGGTGTTATGCTGGATCAAGAGAAGCGATTTGGGGTGGAAATATCATTTATGCGAAGATGGTAGCAAATGGACCATTTTTCAAAATCAATTTTATAGTGCCTGCCGAAATGTGGTAAGATTGGAAGGTACAATTGTCTTATGGAGAATGATAACCAGGGTATTATAGGTAGTGTCTTATTGACCCTAATCTAAGCGAGGTTACTGGGGTCAATGGGGATCATGTATGAATTGCTATATGGAGTGAATAGGTTGGTATAAAAGGAAGCTGAACAGACCCAGGATGCCTACTGAATACTGTCTGCTGAAAAGACATAGATAAAAAACCTTCCTAAATTAGGGCTTTTATAGTATAGCGAACCATGATAAGACCACCGGCAAACTTTTCCTGCAGAAAATGGTACCTGGCATTCCTGTGCCTCTTGCTGTATGTTACCGGCTATTCCCAATCCTTGCAGGCTGTCCATGAACGATACAGTCCGCTGATCAATGGCGCCAAAGAAGATACAACCCTCATCAGGCAGCTGCTGAAATACGGAAGTGATCTGATGGACTATAATAATGATACTGCATTGGTTGTTTTGTGGCGGGCGGCCAAACTAAGCGACGCAAAGAACGATCGGTACGGCAAAGGTAAGAGTGCGACCCTTATTGGTATTGTGTATGCAGATAAAGCTGAGTTCTCAACTTCCAGATCCTGGTACGATCGGGCAGCTATCCATTTTTCAGCTTTGGGGAATTATCTCGAACTGGGTAAGGTGTTCAATAATACGGGTAACCTGTATTATTTCCAGGATAAATATGATGAGGCGATTGTGTGGTACCTCAAAGCTGTTGATGCTTTTGAAAAAGCCGGGGCCCATCATCTGATGGCGCAGGTAAATGACGGGATTGGCAATACTTTCCAGGAGATGGGCCAGCCTCAAAAAAGCCTGTATTACCTAAAGAAAGCAGAAAGTATCGCCCGGCAGAATAAAGATACCCTCACCCTTACCCGTAGCTTGACCAATTTAAGTGTTACCTACAGTTCGATGGACAGCACCAGAAAGTCATTGCAACTGGCGCAGGAGGCGCTGAAACTGGCTGATCTGACAAATGACCAGGTGCTGCCATTTATGATCAGGTCAAATATTGCCGATACCTACATCGATTATAAACAATATGATTCGGCTGCCAGGTACCTGCGGGAGGCAGAAAGGCTGGCGCTCAAGGCTGGTACGCCTTATTACTTGTTGCAGGTGTATTTGTGCTATTCAAAGATCTATGAGAATACAAAAAATTACCCCAGGGCAAAAGAATACCTCCTTAAAAGTGTTGAGATCGCTGAACGGATTGGCAGTAAGGAAGGACTGTTCAAAGCATATGGCAAACTGCTGCAGGTTTATTCTGGCCTGGGTATGCATGAAGAAAGCATGGCTGCTTTCAAAAAGTTTGTGCTGTACAATGATAGTCTTGCCAATGAAAAAATGGCTACCAGGGTCAATGACCTGGAAACAAAGTATCGTACCCTTCAAAAAGATAAAGAATTATCAGATAAGCAACTGGCAATTGAGCATCAAAAATCAGCCCTGAAGAAGAAAGACATGTTCATTGTGTTTTCCATTATTTCGATGATCACCCTGCTGATCATTGGCGTGTTGATATGGCTGGGGTTCCGGCAGAAGCAAAAACTTCAATGGCTAATGATACGCAAAGAACATGAGTTGCTGGCAGTGAAGGCTATGATGGAAGGAGAAGAGCGGGAGCGCACCCGTATTGCCCGCAACCTGCATGATGGGGTAGGAAGTATCCTTTCGGCAGCCAGGCTAAATATGGACTCCCTGGGGCTCCAGGTGGTACAGTTGCCGGCTATTCCTGCCTACCGGGAATCACTCACCCTGCTAAAGGATGCTACCTCGGAGATCCGGGAAACGGCGCATAATCTCCTGCCAGTCATTTTACATGAACAAGGCCTGCATGAAGCTGTTCAGGCATTTTGCCTTAAATTCAGTAACAACCATCAGTTGGGTATAGATTTTCAATCCTATGGGGCGCCCGTACGATTTAATAACCATTTTGAATTGATGATCTACAGAACCATACAGGAACTCATTAACAATGTGATCAGACATGCGGAAGCGAGCCGGGCCCTGGTGCAGCTGGTGTTCAATGAAGACATGATCACCATCACAGTAGAAGATAACGGGAAAGGATTTGATCCTTCCGGTATTGGACAGGTGGGCGGGCTGGGCATTAACAGTCTCCATTCACGCATGAAAGCTTTCCAGGGGAAGGTAGATATCGATTCCTCTCCGCGGGGTACTTCTATCCATATTGAATTCAAAACCGATCCATTGTTGTATGTAGCATGATCGGGGTGGTCAGGCACAGTCCGCTGCAGCCACCTTGTTGTACACTATTGGTCAGGCTTATTGGCTTAACCCCTGGAATTTGAATGGAGCACTTGCCTTAAATGCCGCAACAGCATTGCCGGCATATACTTCTCCTTTTGAGAGGCCCAATCTCTTAACGGGTGATTTTTCCGAAAAATCAATCTCCTTCAGGTTAACCCAAAAGGTGTTGGGCGTTAATACTGTTTCGAAATAATAGACTAAGTTTTTCTGATCAGATACTGATCTCCACCGTGTGGAGGAAATATTAGGTTGTCCCGGAGTGGAAATGCCATAGGGTACAGAACAATTTCTGATCACGCTGAATACACTGGCGATAGCGATACGTGTATTGTCGGTCTTAGGGATTGCTTCTGCATAGAAAGAGGCTCTTACAAATCGGTCAGACGCACGATTGGTTCCGGGTAGCATAACAGTGCCGCCTATTTCATGCCAGTATTCATTGAGGGCTAATTGTTTGTCGAATACGGGTGAGTTGGTCATTACCTGGTAGCTTTTATCGTGATGGATAACCAGTTTTCCTTTCACATATTCAAAAATGGCATTGTCGCCTAATGGGTCCGAAATAGAAAGATGGAGATTGGCCATGCGGTCCATCCCGGGTACTTTATCCGATACGATCGTGAACTGTTCCTGCGACAGGTTTTGTACAGCATCTGCCACTGTGGCGAAATTGTCCAACACGTATTGCACCCAGGCGGCAATGGTCAGGCCAGGTTTTTTTCCATCGTAGGCCGGATATTCTGATTCGGCCAGCCATAGGAGGTTGGCCACCAGTCCTTTTTCATTCATACCGTCTGTGCTGCTGATATCATATGCTGAGGCTACCACGCTACCATATTTGGCTGTCCATCGTAACGAATTGGGACCTGCTTCACCGCTTCGGGTCATGCCCCGTGGAAAGATCCAGAGGTTGGGAACGATATCTTCCTTCCAATCCATGGAGCGTGCCGTAACGATCAGATCATTCAAGCCTTTATACATAACCCTTGTGCAGGCATAGCACTCATACAAAACCCCGGTAACCTGGAGTACGATCATTAGCAGGGCTGATTTAGTAAACGTGTTCATACATTTTTTTTGAAGTGAATAGATGTCTACGGTTACCAATTGAGTTGAGGGCCATTGGCCGCCTGGCTGGCAGCAGTGGTATGGGGATAGGCATGTAAGTCTGCAATAGCGTATCAAAGGTAAAGGTTATATTTATTATTTATATACAGGTGGTCTACTGGCCTGCTCAATAATAAAAAGAGGCTACCCGGGAAGGGTAACCTCTGTTCGTTGATCCCTGCGATCAGGGAATTAACTCATTAAAGCTTATAAGTAAAGCTAACCACAAAATTGCGTCTCCTTTGTGGGTTCACAGACCAGTAGCCGATATAGTACACCTCATCACCTATCTTGTTGACATTACAGGCAGTTGAGAACTTCTTTGCATTGTAAGATAGGGCTGCATTCATCAGTGCATAGCAGAGCGTTAAGGTTGCAAATTGCCCCCATCTCTTATAAACAGTGTATCGCAATCAGGAAATTGTGCTACGCAAACGGGAAATACTTGTTAAGCCTGTATTATTCACACAGGCTTAGGGTATTGGTATCCTTGGTGCTGAATTGTATGAGGCGTACTTTTTTGGCTTTGTTGTAATGCAATACCAGTGTGCCATAGGCGGTTTGGAAGGCATCCCAGGTATCGTCTTTCATTTTCGGGTTTCCCAGCCATTTGAATAAGCTGCCGCGGCTGGCGCCGATCAGGGGCAGACTTATCTTGCCTTTGAATTTTTCCCCGATCTCGATATAATCCCGTCCTGTGTAGAAGATAATGTCTTTGTCTTTGAAGTAAATCGCTTCACCGCATTTGGCGCTGTCATTGGTAGTACTGGTAAAGCAGGGAAATTTGTTTTTTAGTTCACCGGCGCCCACAGTGGCTTTATAGCTATTTACTTTTCCTTCGAGAATATCCACATCAAATGCCGGACAGATTACTTTGGCTTTTAACTGGGCCATGGATACAGCGCTAAGGGCGAGGCACGCAATAGCGAGACAGATGTTTTTCATAAATAGTTGATTTTAAGGGGTGAGGACCTGCTGTTGGGCAGCCTCGGGTTTACCATGCAAAATCCTTGCTAAAAATGCAGGTATAGGGTAGTGAGGTAGGTAAATAAGGGTAATAATAGGCTCTGGCGCAGGCTTTAGTGCAAATTTCAGGGAACAGACATTTTTTTTAAGAAGTTTGCTACATATCGTTGGCTTTCCTTACTTTTGCAATCCCTTTTACGATTTGGTTTTGCGATCGCAAAAATAGAACGCTGAAAGGAATAGACTCCCTAGCTCAGTTGGTTAGAGCTACTGACTCTTAATCAGTAGGTCCTGGGTTCGAGTCCCAGGGGGGTCACAGAGAAACAGGTTCGCATTTGCGAACCTGTTTTGTTTTATGGTATTCCACAAATCGAACTAAACTATGAGAGTTGCAATAGTTGGTGCTCACCGGGTAGGTAAATCAACCTTGGCAGAAGAACTTCTGGTGAATCTTCCTGGGTATACACTTGAAATGGAACCATACTATCAACTGGAAAAATCAGGGTATGAATTCTCAGAAATTCCTACTGCTGAGGATTTTATTGAACAGTTTAATTATTCGGCAAGGCTGGTTTCCAAAAGCGAAGGCAATGTAATATTTGACAGATGTATCATTGATATCTTAGCCTATCTGCATGTTATCGACCCAGGCAGGAATATTCAATTATTATTTGAAACAGCTCAAACAGTCATTGCTGGAATCGACCTTCTCGTGTTTGTCCCAATAGAAGAACCAGATGTGATACCGGGCCATCAGACAGATCTGCCAAAACTCAGAGGCCTGGTTGATGATTTACTACACAATTGGATTGGAGATTTTGGTATAGAGACAATTGAAGTGAGCGGTACTTTATTGAACCGCAGAGATTTGGTACTCGCTAAAATTTCATGATAGGTTCTGGTCTACCGCCGGTGGCCTTTTTTACTGGAAGAACTGCAACTACGAAACACCCCATCTGTGTGAATCCTTAGTGGTCGTGCATTACTTTATCATAAAGATGCTTCAATTGGGTGTCACCAAAACCATAAATGCTTTCTCTGTTCCAGAATTCTTTGAACACTTTATGAAAGTCAGTAGAAATGTTTTTTGTGATGTCCTCAATAACTTTTTCAGGTCTTCCTTTTGAGCCATCTTTTGGGAAACGATCAACATGCGCCTTTACTACTTCTTGTAAATACGGAAAAGCCAAAGATTGATTCTTTGAAAGATCTGTCAACGCTGAAAGATTGCCATTTTTGTAAGATGCCCACAAGTCTTTCCCTAAATTTATGTCGGCTTCAATTAGAGGAATCTTATCCGCATAGAAAACTTTAAGTTCATCTGAATTCTCTGGTCCAAAGCCATTCCAAAATTGTTTATTGGTTTTGTCTAAGTAGGAAGTATAAACAGCAAAAACTTTTTTCTTTATTGGCAAACTATTGATAATTGAAATAACAAACCACATATTTACTTGACAAAACAAGTCATACTCAAACCAAAGATTAAACACTGAATTATCAGGCGCATTTCTTATTATTTCAAACTCTTTTACAACTTTACTACGGTATTCGGCTTCTGTTAATCCCATATACTTTGCTCTTGATTGCCAAAAGTCATGCAGGTTGTCGCCTGACAAATCTCCCTCTATAAGACCTTCTCTAACAACTATTACATCGCCTTCAATTTTCGAGTCTGGGAAACTGTAAGCAAGAGAGTCGCCGTTTAAAATATTATAGATCATGATTGTGACGTTTTTTGCATTACCGCTACCACTTGCATTGCCGGAACCTTATTGCGACAATACAGCTAAATTAGCATTATTCCTTCTATTTTTTAATTCCTTACCAGCCGGAATGTTCTTATTGTACCGTCCATGAGATCTGCAACTACTTCGTACACTCCGTTGGGCAATCGGTGCAGGGGAACAGCTACCAGGTTGCTGCCTGTCGTCAGTGTTGCTCTTTGTATATGCAGCAAAGCTCCTTTGCTGTCATACAATTTTATTAGTACCGGTGAGCCTGTATTAGTAGTTATTCTCAACCAGGCGGTAGTATGTGCAGGGTTGGGCCAAAGCTTTATGCCCTCATTTTCATTGCAGGATGAACGTACTACGACGGAGTATTTTCTATTGCCATTCAGGTCATGTTGCGCGATCCTGTATAAACCATCCGGCAGGGGCAAATTGTCGGTAAACCGGTAAGTTCTTTCCGTGCTGCTGTTACCTGCTGCGGGCAATGCGCCGATAGCAGTCCAAATGCTACCATTCTGGCTTCTTTCAATATTAAAATGACTGCTGTTCGACTCCTGCGCCGTCTTCCATGTAATGGATACTTTTCCATTTTCGCAATGCGTATTAAAAAATGTGAACACGACGGGCAGCACATTGTTGAGGGTGGAAAGCGTCCACCTTGAAAAGCCGGCTATACCTGTTTTTTCTACATAATTGGCCCCAATATCCCGCGAGGTAAAACCTTCGTTGGTCCAATGATCGTTGTCTGTACGCTTCCATAAAACGAGACCGTCTTCCGGAAGACCATTCAACTCTGCGTCGAGATAATGAAAACGCAAAGTTGCATTCAATGCGGTATTGTTGACTGGCGAGACATCATAGTAACGCAGAATGGAGTTACCATTGCCTGCTGCATTCGTTTGGGACTGGTGTCCCCGGCGCACGATCACAAGACCGAGATTTTGTGTGGAACTGATCATGGCGCCCAGGTTGCCGGGATTTTGAGATACCGGGGCATTCAATACCATCGAACCTTCTATGTACCCGTTTGTACCGCTAATATGGCTGGCTGGTGATTCACCAATCAAAGTAGCATTTGTTGCCAGGAAGATGGTATTCCCATTCAGGTTGAACAGGCCGGAGGAAAAATTGATAGCTGTACGCACATTGATGTTCCGTTGCAGTAAAAGTTCTGCCCCACCTGTCTTTTCTATTTGTATAATATCGAATAAAGGCAGATTGCTTCCCTGTATGGAAGTGGTCATATTGCCGCTAAACCTGATAACAGATCCACCCGGTGCAGTGGAAATAGCTCCATTATTATTCAGGCTGGTATTATGAAGCGTCAGCACGCCTGCTGGTCCTATATGGAGAGAAGAACCTGGTGTTATTGTAAATGTATCCTGTGCTACAGACGAGGCTGATATAAGATTGTAAATAATGATGAAGTATAAACGTAACATAATAGCTTAATTTATAGTGCTGCGCCTATTGCAATAAATCTGTAAGTGGCCGTAAATGTCGAGTTGGTATTGCTGGCGTTGTAAAACCTGACCGTAAACCGGTGGTTAACGATATCGACAGCATGAATGGTCGTGGTCCATTGTTCAAAATTGCCGCTTTGATTAAGCACCTGTGCCACACTTACCAGCGGAGTGCCTGCAAACACATTGGACAAAGAAAAATCAACATCCTGCGTATGTCCCGGAGGAGCATTGGTAAATCCCACAGAGCCGCTTGGAAATATAACAACCAACTGTTGGCTGGCATTGCCTCTTACAATACCCTTTCCGGCGTCTACCGTTACATTGCCGGAAACGCTAAGATTATTTCCCGCTGTTATATTGCCGAAAAGGTTACTGATGCCGTCAACATCCAGGTTCCTGTCGACCCATGCATCTCTGTTGATATAGGTGTCCCGGTTTACCGTATGATCCAGGGTTACCCTGCTTGAGCCATTTACATCCAGATGAAACGCAGGCGTGCTGGTGCCAATTCCCACAAGCGTTGCATTGGCATAAGCATTCGCACCATTTTTCTTCCACACATTATTCGCTGTATCCGACAGCTCAACCCAGTCGGCAGTACCTCTAAACCAGAATGAATTAGTGGTATTATCATAGACCAGCAAGCCGGTTGCAGGAGATGGGATGGCATTGCGCTGCACGGTGGTCAATCTTGGTATCAACACACCTTTTGTAGTGCTTTGTATTTCCAGTGCTGCACTGTTATTGGGGTTAGTGGTGCCAATACCCACACTACCGCTTTGGGCCAGCGTGATAATAAACAGGCTTTGAGTTATCAATAATAAAAATGTTTTTTTCATGTCGTGTTATTTGTAATTAAGGGATATAGACAACAAATGAAAATTCACATGATACAGCGGTTAAAGACGTTGCTAACCCACCGAATCCATCCAGTAATGACCAAAGAATGATCTCAAATTCTGAAAAACCAGCCCTTTTGGAAGCAACCGGTGCTATCAGCCTGCTTTCAGGAGACCCTACCCCATCAAAAATGATTGCGGGCGTTATCATTATCTGCGCCTGTGCATTGGCCGGCATCGAGGGTATTGTTAGCGTGTACAGTCCTCCGCCATTAGAAACAGAAAAGTTGCCCGTTCCGCTTATTACCGTTCCGGAGCTACTCACCTTTCCATAAGCAAAAGGCACCAGGTTAGCGGAGCCTGTGGAGTTGCGGTTGAGCTCACCGCTTATCCTGATATTACCGCTCACGTCCAGCTTTTCTTCCGGGGCATTTATTCCAATACCCACATTGCCTGCAGTGGTAAAAGCGCTGGCATTACCCACCTGTAAGATCAGGTTAGTTGCCCGCTCACCGGAAAGAATACTACCCATGTGGGCATTAATATTCAGATCAAGCGTGTTCCACTTTCGGAAATAACCAATATTCGCACCAGACGGTTCATCACGCAATCTCAGGTCGCCTTCTATATCGAGCTTAGCCGCCGGGTTGGTAACGCCTATTCCCACGCTGGCCGAAACCGGGGAATAAATATGCGCCCCGTTTTTCTTCCAGACCTGATTTAATGTATCTACCAACTCAACCCAGCCACTACTACTCTTGAACCAGAATGAACCCGTAGTATTATCAAATACCAGCAAGCCTGTTGCTGCATTACTGATAGTATTTCGCTGCACAGTGGTTATGCGGGGGATCAGGACCCCTTTGTCTGTGCTTTGTATATCGAGTGCAGCACTGGCATGGGGGGTAGAGGTGCCGATACCTACGCTGCCGCTCTGCGCTACTACTGCAAGTCCCCCAAACAGCGCGATCAAAAAGAAGAAGCAGCTCTTTTTCATATAATTTGTTTGGTAGGTGATTGTTTAATGATTGCTCAAAGTGATTGAAGCGGCGGCGCCCATTGATTTGTATGTGACGATCGTCCCATTTTTCCAGTAGCAGGGAAATTCTCCGTTGACAGTGTTGACCGTACCGGCCACATAGATATCTCCGTCGCGAATTTTGAAGGATGTTGCCTCGCCGCTATGTGCATTAGCAGGCAGCGTAAGGTCTGTTCTTGTGCCGTTTTTCCACAAACAGGGGATACGGTTGCCATCATTATTACCACTGTATCCTGTCACGTAAACATCGCTACCGGCATAATCAATAGCCGTAGCAACAGCATGGCCGGATGGGCTGACCTTACTTAGGTCAGTTCTATTTCCGTTATGCCAATAACAGGGATCATTAACACCGTCAGCATTATCTACATAGCCCGCAATGTATACGTCATTTTGAATTTGACCATTCCCCGGCGACACATGCTTGGCGCCCCCTCCATATCCTTTGTCGCTAAGAGCGGTAGCCTCAATTTCTGCATCCGGCGTGGTTATGACCATGGGATCTATCTTCCAATAGCAGGGCTCATCATATCCACTGGATGCCGTGCTTGTTCCTACAATGTAGGTAATGATACGATTAGGCGCTGCCAGCAGCGAGATGGATGCTGTTGAGCCGTTCCCAAAACCATTCAGCATCTCGAGCCTGATAATTTTGTCGTTTTTCCAATAACAGGGAATGTTTCTCCAGCCATTGTTCGCAAAATACGTCAGGCTGTCACTGCAGGTGCCTGCCGCATACACGATTCCGTTAAAAGATAAAATTGAGTTGGCCGTCCCGTTTCCCCGTTCGTGCAAAAAAGGAAGGTTTGTGCGGTTTCCATTTAGCCAATAACAGGGCACATAGCGGGTTTGAGCAAGGTCCACCCAACTTCTGCCTGCTACATATACATTAGACCCGTCAACAGCTATGGAATGAGCATCGCCTCCTGCCGTATTCGGGAGATTTGTCCTGGTATCATTTTTCCAAAAGCAGGGAAGGCTGCCATCTTTGCTCTTGTCACTACCCGCCAGGTAAACATTTAATGAATCGCCGCCTGGGTTGTCATTGTCATCATCATCTTTTTTGCAACTGCCAAATAGGAGAACAGTCAAAACAAATATTGAAAGAATCGTTTTCATAAAAAAGTTTATGGATGAATCAATACCTGCAAAGATGTAGACGAAAAAAAAGCGGAACAATACCGCGATGATGTGATGGAGCTAGGAGATTAAATAGGAAAAGTGTGAAAGAGTTATACTAATTTTTCGTTGATCGCCTTACTCACAGCCTCGATTTGGGAGCGAACATGCAGCTTGTCGTAGATGTGTTTGATATGAGTGCGCACAGTATCCAGGCTGACGCCCAATTCTGAACCGATCAGCTTAAAACTGTTGCCGCGTGAGAGTGACTGCAATATTTCTTTTTCCCTGGGCGTAAGTTGGTAATCGGCAGCAGGAGCTGTCGCCGGTTTCTGCATATAACTGATCACCATGCGTGCAATAGACGGACTCATGGGTGCGCCGCCCTGTAATACTTCATTAATGGAGCTGATCAGCTTATCGGAAGCGTATTTTTTCAGCAGGTAACCATTTGCACCGGCAAACAATGCATCATATACATGCGTGTTATCATCAAATACAGTCAGCATGATGATCTGCACCTTATTGTTGAGGGCCCTTATTTTTTGTACGGCTTCGATACCTGTACGGCCCGGCATATCGATATCCATCAGGATCACGTCGGGGTTATGATCCTTTACATGCACTTCTGCATCAAGACAATGGGAATATGCACCGAGCACAGTAAAAGAACCCGGGAGCTGCAGGAGATTGGCAAGACTTTCCCTCAGGCTGGTATTATCTTCATAAATAAGTATTGAAGTATTCATGTGATGCTGCAACTTACTGAAAAAAAGCAAACCCAGGCATACCCTGATGATGTGATAGGGCTGTTATGCAAGAGGTAGGGTCACAGATACTGAAGTGCCATGCCCCATCGCAGAATGGATCTGCAGCCTGGCATTGATCCTGCCTGTTCGATTATACATGTTCTGAATGCCGTTACCTGAATTGTTTTTCTTTGTATCAAACCCGGTTCCATTATCTTTTATCTGCATGTGGAGGGCGCCAGCCTCCTCTTTGAGTAGAATGAGCAGTTCGGAGGCGCCGCTGTATTTCACAGCATTGTTCACCGCTTCTTTGAAAACGAGATATAGTTCTTTTCGCTGATTTACATCCAGCTTGAATGCTCTTGCCATTCCTTCCTCCCGGAAGCTGTAATTGATGCGGGCCGGCTCAAGCAGTTCTTCCGCCAGTTCTCTCATACGCAATATCATTCTGTCCATCGAATCGTTATATGGATTGATAGCCCAAACAATATCGCTCATGGATTCCATCATATTACCTGAATAGCTTTTTATCTTTTGCAGATTTTCGCTGATTTCTTCTGTTCCTGTTTGTTGTAATGCCAGCGTGCTGATAATGTTGATGCTGGTGAGTGTAGACCCCATTTCATCATGAAGATCGCGGGCAATATCTGTCCTTACTTTTTCTGCCACCAGGTATTTTGAAATTTTATTGCTGCAGATACCTGCTATTTTCTGTAGTAGCCGTAGATGCCAGCGGGTATAGAAGTTTTTGCGGGAATGTTCTGAATCGATCACCCCGAACAATTTTCCTTCAACAAAAATGGGGACGGCAATTTCCGAGGAGCGTGGCTGATCATCTACAATATAGCGCTTATCTTTCCGGAGGTCTTTTACGATCACAGGTTTTTCAGAGGCTGCCACGGTACCAACAATGCCTTTGCCATAAGGTATCTCCATCGGATTGGAGATTTCATGTTTATCAGGGTTCTTGGGGCCATAGGCAGCTTTTTGTATGAGCAAACGATTTTGCGGTTGATAGAGATAGATCACGCAATCTTCGAACCTGAGCTGGTTCATGCAATTCTTGGCCACATCCCAGAAAATATCATCAACCGTATTTTGTCCATACAGGGAAGTGGCAAAGTAATTCAGGATTTTTTCTGCTTTTAACTTTCGCTGCAGGGAGCGTATCCAAAAAAACAAAACGGACGACAATAGCACAATAATGGCTGCCATGAACCATGCCCTTTTCCAGAAAGGAGGTTTTATGAAAAAAGGAAGCGTAGCCGTGCCGGAGATATTGCCATTGCTGTCCTTTGCCCTTACCATAAATGTATAATTGCCCGAGGAAAGATCAGGGAAATTCAATGAGCCTGAAGTGCCGGCAGGCTTCCATTCAACATCGTTTTCATGAAGCTTATATTCATATTGTATATCTCCTTGTGCATCATAGTTGAGGGCTGCAAACTGAAATGACATTGAATTCGATTGATAAGGAACAGTGATATGTTTTTTGATGATATAATCCGGATCATGAATAACAGAATGTTCGTCAACCGAAATATCTGTAAACTCTATCGGAAAGCTACCGGAAGGGATTTCTTTATCCAGGTAATAGAACATTAACCCACCCGCTACCGGTACCAGCAACTCATTATTTATTTTATTATAAAAGATCCGCTTGGGATAAGTCATTGCCGGTGCATAATTAGCAAACCCAAGCACCGGATGATTGATTGCTTCATATAGGAACTTCCCTGCGGTATCGATGACGCTCAATCCTTTTGCGCTCAACAACCATAACCTGTTTGCATGATCGGTTGCTATGGAAAAATAGCTGCCATGTGTCAGCCCTTTTTTTGCTGTGATCTGGTCAAGAGCCTTTTCATAAGCGTAACCGCGGCGATACACATACAATCCGCCTCCTACAGTGGTTATCCACAATTTTCCCGAAGCATCTGCTTCCATGTCCCTGATCAGGGTCAACTGCCTGTAATCAGGATTGGCAGGGGTTTCTGTATAATTGATAATGGTATCGAGCCGCAGGTCATATCGAAAAACGCCGTGCCCAAATGTTGCGATCCATACAGCACTGTCAACCGGGTCATTGATAAGTGATGAAATATTTCTTGAAGAAATATGATCATCGTCGGTGAATCGACGGAATGATTTTTCTTTTGCTTTATATTGATACAAACCATTGTGCCAGGTAGCCAGCCAGTAATTACCTGCTGCATCTTCAATAAAATCCTGGAATATTACATGCTCGTTATTAGTTGGAGTAGGGAAAAGCTGAAATCGCTTCTTTTCCCGGTTGTACCTGTACACATTTGTCTCGGTAAGCAGCCAGAGATTATTTTGCCTGTCCATGCAAATATTGGTACAGCCGGATAAAGGTTTCCCATCTATCTTATTGATGGCGGTGATCAAACCAGTGCGGTCATCGATGATAAATACTTCTTTGGACTGAACGGTAGTGATATAATATCTACCATCCACAGCATCATATATGGCGGCACTCATCTGGTCCGTACTTTCTTTGTCCGACGTAAGTGTAAGCGGAATAAAGTCAGCGATCAGGTTGCGGCTATTATAGTAGTTGATCCCATTGCCTGTACCCACCCATACGATGCCTGCATTATCCGTATAGATATTTCTTGTTTCCCCCGGCAATAAAGAAGAAGAGAGGGATGCCTGATGCGTGATAAGGATGGCTTCTCTGGTAAGTCTGTTCATCTCGATCATACCCCGGCTATGCGGCATCAGGAATATGTTTTTGTGTAATTTGTTTTTATTCCATTGCACAACCGGATAAGACTGTTGTTTTATGCTGATCTCTTTATATAGCTTTCTTGATTCGTCATAACAAAACAGGAGCCCCTTTTCCGTTACAATAAATACAGTTGCATTGGCCTTATCATATTTTATATCCATGATATTATCTCCGTAACCAGCGCCATAAAACCGGAACTCACCCGATTGTATGTTCAGGGAAAATAAACCGATAGTAGTGCCCAACCACCATTCGTTTTCCGTTTTAGGCACTATTTTTTGTATCGATCTGTAGCGGATAAACGATTCAAATATTTTTTGCTCCTGAAAGGATGGCCAGTCGTAATAAGTAAATTTATTTGCAACAGGATCGTACACCGAAAATTCCCATACATCGGATACGATCCATATCTTATTATATTTATCTACTGCCAGATCCCAGATAATAGGACTGGGAATACCGAGGTGGGAATCTCTGGCATCCGGCATAATCGTTTCCCATTGATTGGTTGAGGGATCATAAATGTTCAAACCTGCCATAGTTGCCACCCACAGTTTCCCGTCAGCGTCCTCCACAATATCATTGATTACTTCGTTGGAAATGGAATTGCCGCTTGCCGGTTTGAATACCCTGAAAGAATGCCCATCATACCGGTTGAGCCCGTTTTTGGTACCGATCCATAAAAATCCGGTTTTATCTTTTAAGAAGCAGGTGACGTGATTATCGGATAGCCCATTCTCTTCTGTAAGTTTTTTGAAAAAGTATTGTGCCCCTGCTACAGGGGAATGCAAAAGAAAATAAATAATCCAAATGGCCTGTAAAGTGAGAGACCGCATCATTCTTAAAGTTAATCCTTACTGTATTAATTTTTGCTCACTACATATCCCGGGATCTCTAAAAAATGATTATTCGGTTGAAGACCCCCATGGGGAGATTATATTAAACCACATTGTATTATTCTTGAAAACCAACAATTTAAAGAGCTACAGTATCAATTATCAGCCCCAGATCTGTGCTAAAACGGTTCGGGACCTGTACCGTAGGGTTCACAGAAAGGGCTATATGAAATTGGATCTTAGTAAGTTATTTCGCCCTGGCATCCCGCTCCACTATTTACATTGTTTGCCCAAGTGGAAAGCTCATAGGAATATCGCGTAAATCAAATCAATGGTTACATCATTCAAACATATAAACACGCAGTAAATTGAGCATTTTGGCACATGCCCTTCCGGGCGGGTGGGATAGTTTTGGGCCTTCTAAAATGCTGCAACTTGAAAAGTACATTATTCACACTGGTTTTTATTTCGGCAAGTCTTTTTCTCTATGCCCAGGAAAAAGCGATCCCCTTGTATGGTAAGGATATTCCCAATTCCAAAAAAGCACCGGCAGGTTATGTGGAATACACCGATAGTTCGGGCCTCATCAGGAACGTGACCAACCCCAGCATCATTCCCTTTTTACCGAAGAAGGGTATGGGCACAGGTACTGCTGTCATCATTTGTCCGGGTGGCGGTTATGCTGTGTTGGCATCGGCTGAAAAAAGTGCACTGGTGGCTAAGGCATTCAATAAAGCAGGCATAGCGGCCTTTGTGCTCAACTATCGTTTGCCCAGCGATGAGATCATGGTGGATAAGACCATTGGCCCTTTACAGGATGCACAAACTGCCCTGCTGCTCATCCGTAAGCGGGCGGCAGAATGGGGCATCAATCCGCATAAAGTAGGATTTGTAGGTATTTCAGCAGGTGGCCACCTGGCTACTACAGCAGCCACCCATTTTGATCAACCGGTTATTGATAACAAAGATCAGATCAACCTGCGTCCGGATTTTATGGTGCTGGTATATTCCGTCATTCTTTTTGATACGGCCATCGCCAGCGGCACCCGCGAAAACCTTATAGGCGCGGCAGCACAACCCGCACTGATCAATCATTTCAGCAATGAAAAACATGTGACCGCCAATACACCGCCTGCTTTTTTGGTGCATGCCGCCGATGATGACGTGGTGCCGGTTAAAAATAGCCTGGTATTCTATAATGCCCTGCTCAATTCCAATGTAAAAGCCAGTATGCACATTTTCCAGACTGGCGGACATGGGTTTGGTTTAGACAATCCCAACAACAAAGACAAATGGTTTGACTCCTGTAGAAATTGGTTGCAGGAGAACGGGTTCTAAAAATATCCAGTATCTTTTGATGGAATTCGCCCAATGGCGAAACCATATATGAAAAAACAATTCCTTATTCCTTGTTTGCTTGTTCTTATCCTGGGCGTGGTTGGATTTATCAACAAACCCACACCATTGACTTCTACTCCGGCCGTTCCTGTTGGCGCTTCCTTCAAATGGACGGGCGCCTGGCAGCCTACCCGTAAAAGCGCTGCGGATGGCATTACGCAATTAGATACCAAGATCGGTCAGTTCATTACACTGCCCGATAAAGAAGCCCTGGCGCATGTGATCTTTAATGTACAGAATAAGTTTCCCGCTTCCACACCCTGGGCTGTCTGGGCGGTGGGCGATCTGTCGAAAGCTACACCGGCCTACGTTGGTATACCTGATGAAACACACGAAGCCTGGCTTTCCTATATGGATCGCCTGGGAGTGAAAATATTTCTCGAGATATTTCCCTTCAAAGCCGATGGGAAGAAAGGAATTATTGCTACAAATATTCCCGCCTCCATCAATACCTGGCTGAATAAATTCAAACACCATTCCTGTGTTGCTGGTCTGGGTATTGAACTGGAATACTTTGGGAAAGCCACGGATTCTGCAGCGGCCACCTGGGATGCGCAGGTGAAAGCGCACAAGCCTTCTTATCGTTTATTCCTTCGTCATTATAACCCGGATTATATGCCACCCGTTTACCGCGGTAAGGGTGATCTCATCTTTATCAACGATGCATCCGAGGGAACCATGGAAGAATTGAATAAAGGTTTTGCTGCCTGGGCCAACCGGTTTGCACCCACGGCCTGTGCATTTCAGTTGGGCTACCCAGCCGATGAGGATGGTATGAATGGCAGTGCTGAATTGGGATGGTGGAAATTGAAAGATCCAATAAAAGATTGGGGGCAGGCGATCCTGCCGCTCATAAAAGACCCCAAACAGGAATTAGGCTATATATGGGTTACCGCACAATCAGGTAAGACCTATCATTCCCATTGGGACCTGACCCGGGGCGCCCGCTTGCCCACACTTAAATGAGTTACTATGCATTCATTGATCAGGCGGTAATGGTAGCTTTTCCTTTCTCCAGCTCCAGGAATTTATTGACACAGGAGGGTATCTCTGCCCGGTAATGACTTACATATACCAGGGTGGTAGGGGAGTGCGCACAGATCGTATCTACCAGGTGCCGGAATAATTGAGTGTGTGCAGTATCCAATCCCTGGCAGGGTTCGTCCAGGATCAGCAGGGCCGGGTTTTTGATCAATGCCCTTGCCAGTAAAGTAAGTCTTTGTTCTCCCGCTGATAACCTTGAAAGTCCGTGATGCGCTTTCTTATCCAATTGCATTACTTTGATCCATTGATTCACCAGTTCTTCCTGTTCCGCATTCAATGTGCGGAAAAGTCCAATGGTATCAAACAAGCCGGAGGCAATGGCCTGGAAGCAAGTGGCTGTATAATCGAAGTACAGGTGCATCTCTGGCGATACATAACCAATCTTTTTCTTGATGTCCCAAATGCTTTCTCCACTGCCGCGTCGTTTATCAAATAGGTATATCTCGTTGGCATAAGCCTGTGGGTTGTCGCCTGTGATCAGGCTCAGCAGGGTAGACTTGCCCGCGCCATTGGGGCCGGAAACACTCCAACGCTCACCCCGCTTAACTTCCCAGTTGATATGATGAAGAATGTATTTCCCTTCATACTGTATGGTTACATCTGCCATCCTGATGGCGGTTATAAAATCAGCCTCAGGCGACCCTGCCAAAGCCTGTAAGGCTGAAGTGATGGGAAGCGCGAGGTTTTCAGGTGCGGGCGCCTGGTATTGTGCAAGGGGAACCACCTGGGTCAATACGCCTTTTTGTAAGGTTGCAACATGGGTAATACAAGGTGGTAATTGATCGGGGGTAGTGATCAGTAACAGGGTGATCCCTGAAGTGCTGATCTTTTCGAGAATACTGTTTAGTATAGCCCGGCCATTTACATCCAATCCAACAAAGGGATTGTCGAGCACCAGCAGTTTGGGTTCCTGCAATAAAGCAATGATGAGTTGTAATCTTTTATTCTCTCCGTTGGAAAGTTGGATCAGTGGTTCCTGCAACAGGCTTTCGATTTGCAGCATGGATATCCATTGCGTTGCCGTTGTTTGATTGGCTGGTGTGATATATTCGGCCAGCTCCTGCCCTACAGTAGCTGTTTGCTCTGCATCGAAGGAATTAAAACGTTGCTGATAGTAGAAATCGCTCCGGTTGGTGAGGTCTTTAAAACGATGTTGTTGTTCTACTACTACAATAGACTGGTGAAAAGTGTCCGGAGTATCAAAACTGGCGGTAATATGACCGCTGAAGAAATGTCTGCCGGCCAGGGTATGGGCGAGCACCGTTTTGCCGCTGCCCGATTGGCCGGTAACGGCCCAATGCTGCCCTTCATAAATGATAAGATCAATATTGTCTAAAACCTTTTGTGCTCCTAGCTTTACAGCTACCTGTTCCAATTGTAATAATATATCCGCCATGTTATCCTTGCTTAAAAACAGCGGCAAAGATAGGGTATAAAAAAGCACACCACGGTCACAGGATTTAATACCTGCCCGTGGCGTGCTTTGAGTGAGGATCAATGACTATATAATGTATAGACTATTGTTCCAGTTTGATTTCGCCTATATCTGTAGGCTGTCCGTCTACCACAGTTACACCATCTTTGGCAGCATTCTTATAAGGCGGTTTAGCCTCAATGATCACACGATAAGTACCAGCTTTTGCACCGGTAATTTCAAATGCGCCTTTATCGATAGTCGCTTTCAGCGTATCCGTGCCAGATAGAGCCCATGCACGTACACCGCCATCAGCGGGTGATACAGTACCTTTCACTGAGCCTGTTTGAACAGCCTGGAATGCGAATAATCCTGCAGTGGCGGCAACGATGCTTAATCCCACCAATCTTGACTTGATGCTTTTCATACAATGATAAATTATAGGTTAATAAAAATGGTTACAAATGACACTAAACTATTCTTGCGGTTCTGATGGTTTGTAGGAGTTACGATAGTGTAGACAAGTACTATGCCATAATCTTTTTCAATTGATAAAAAATAAATTAACAACTTTTTTCTGCCAGTTAGCCACTGGAGCCTCTTTCATGGCACGATTGTTTTATTAGGTTGCGATTTTTTTAATACTAATCATGAGAAAGAAAATCTACAGTGGCTGATTGATAATTTATTTTTGTTAGTCTCTGTATTACATTGAATAGAAATATATCAGCTTCTTTAGTCCTTTGCAGCACTTGGTATGGATTGACTGATATAGCGGGCGCTTCACCGCATTTCATTAAATACATTTTAATTTTAGCGAACCCCGGTTTGGCATAAGGCAAACACTGTTCATCCTAATCCTGCAGTTCGTGCAAGTCTCCTAATCCATGTAATCTCCTTTAATCTCTGCAGTCTGCGATATAACATTCCCTTAAACCTTCGGTCATATGCTGGTAATATAACAGCTGCACCTTTGCGGCGACAAAACAATATGTTCGTAAACCAATTTTCAGTCTATGAAAAGTATATGCCTTATCATTGTTTCCACTTTATTATTGATCTCATCGGTAGGGGCCGCCGGCGGTCACCCAACAAAGGAGCCCATTGAAAAGCCCAGCCTTGAAGTAGTATACCTGGGTATGGAAGGTGATTTTCTGCTCTTTACAGTAAAGGCCGAGAAAGTAGTTCCTAAAACAGTATTTTCCATCCGCAACGAAGCAGGGGATGATATCTACCGTGAATTCCATAGCGAGATCAGCAGCATTCGCCGTATTCGCATCCCCAGATCGGCAGGACACACCATCCGCTTTATATTGGGCAGCAAAAAACAACAATGCAGCAAAACATTTACCATTAATACCAATATTGTAGAAACCGTTCAGGTGAAGGAAATTGGCCAGTAAACCTTTTACCGATGTATTTTGCCGCCTCACCGTTATTTATAAGGTGAGGCTTTTTTATTTCTGTATTTTGTGGCCACAAACTGGTGTCTTCAAAATGCAGGTTGGCAGATAAAATACCTCATTCCCTCTATTTTACGCCCCGGCAACCAACAGTTTTGAACCATCATACGTAGTCATATTAAACATTAAAGCATGTTGGCCGCCAACCGATCCTTACTGCCTACCGTATTTTTATTGCTGGTTTATTGTACTGGTATTGCCCAGCAAAAACAAAAGGTTGACCGTTGTGCAACGGTTGAACTGCTTCAAAACACATTAGCACGTAATCCCGCTTTAAAAGCCAATTTTGAACGATCTGTTCAGGAGATGCGCCAGGCAGGAGCTTTGCGCGAAACCCAGCCAGCACTCAAGGAAGAGGCTGAACCCGTTTATGTACCCATCGTCTTTCACATTGTATTGCAGAATCCTAACCTGGTTTCTGATGCCCAGATACAGGCACAGCTCGATACCCTGAATATAGACTTTGGAGGGCTCAATGCTGATTCTGTCAGGATACCGGCGGCTTTCAAACCGCTTTTTGGCAAAGCAAGGATCCAGTTCAAAATGGCACAGCGCACGCCCAACGACGAGCCTACTACCGGTATCAACCGGTATGTTACCACCCGCGCTTCTTATACTTATACTGATAATACCCTTAAATATGCAAGTTCCGGTGGCGCAGACGCCTGGGATCCTACCCGTTACCTCAATATCTGGATTACGAATATTTCCGGCGGCATACTGGGTTATGCCACTTTTCCAGGAGGCAGTGTAGCAGCTGAGCAGGGGGTAGTGGTATTGTACAGCAGCCTACCGGGTGGAAGTGCCGCTCCTTATAATAAAGGCCGCACCCTTACCCATGAAACCGGCCATTATTTTTTCCTTTACCATATCTGGGGCGATGATGGTGGGGCCTGTAGCGGCTCTGATGATGTAAATGATACTCCAAACCAGGCCGATAAGTCGGGCGGTTGTCCCAATGGCACCGTGATCACCGATGCCTGTTCTCCGGGCACCCCGGGCATCATGTACCAGAATTACATGGACTATACGGATGATGCCTGTATGGTGATGTTTACCAGGCAGCAGGCTACCCGTATGGAATCGGCAATTGCTACCTATCGTGCCTCCCTTCTTAGCTCTAATGGCGCCGACCCCGTAGTTCTGAAAAATGTGAATGCTTCCCTGCGCAGTATCAATACCCCCACTGCCCGTATTTGCAATGCTTCTTTTGCACCGGCCATTACCTTGCGTAATCTCGGTGTGCAAACGCTTACTTCAGCCAATATTTATGCCGGTATAGATGGAGGTACGCCGGTGCGTACCCAATGGACAGGCTCCCTGGCCAGCCGCGCCACGGTGAACGTAACACTTAATAATCTTACTACCGGCGCCGGCAGGCATACCCTCAAAATATATGTAGCCGACCCCAACGGTACAGCAGATGGTGAACTTACTAATGATACGTTGACAACTTCCTTTGAATATTATCCCCCGGTTGACCCGCCGCTCACTGAGGGTTTTGAAGGAAGCAGTTTTCCGCCGCAAGGCTGGGATATAGTGAACCCCGATAGCTACCTTACCTGGGAAAAGGTGACCGGGGTAGCTAAAACGGGCAATGCTTCAGTGGTGATGCGCAACCTGCAGTATGAACAGAATGGTCCCAAAGATTACCTGCGGTTCCCGCTGGTGAATATTGGTACAGCCGATTCGGCTTTCCTTTCCTTCCAGGTCGCTGCGGCCGTGCAAACCGACCCTTCCGCTGCCGGCAATGTATGGGACACCCTGCAGGTATTGGTCAGTACGGATTGCGGTAATACCTATACCAGTCTCTATAAAAAATGGGGCAATTCACTGATTACCCGTAAAACAGCCATCACACAGTCTTTTGTGCCTACCTCCACAGAATGGCGAAAAGACTCTATAGACCTCACGGCCTATATCGGCGCCGGGCCTATCATGCTGGCCTTCCTGAATAGTTCTGAATTTGAGAACAATATTTACCTCGATGATATCAATGTCTATAAGGTGGTTATCAATCCCAACCTGAGGGCCAAAGGAGTACTGGTAACGCCCAATCCAACCAGTGGCGCGTTGAGTGTTCAGTTTTTCCCCAATCCAACCAATCTGCGGGGTATAGCCATTTACAATGTAGCCGGCCAGAAAGTGGCCGAAAAGCTCGTAGGGAACAACAATGGTACTACCCGGTACGATTTTGACCTGAGCGCCTTTGCCAATGGTTTGTATTCCGTAAGGGTGGTGTTCAGTGACCGGACGGTAGTGCAGAAAGTGATCAAAAACAGGTAATTGGTTATTTGTGTACAATAGGGTTTAGCCCGGTCTCTTTTAGAGGCCGGGTTTTCTTTAGCTATAAATAATCAAGTATTTACAGATGGTAAAATGGATTGTAGGAGCATGGGGTGGCCAGCAGGCTGGATTCCATTGCAAATTGCTCATCATCAACTCCTTTTTTCCACAAATCGTTAATATTTCCGGGAAACACCTTCTGATGCGCTTTTGCTATATTTGCCCGTTCCGGAAAATGGGTAAGGCCCCTGGCTTGCTCAAAAAATGATGGAACGGAGTTTGTTTTTTCTGGTATTTAGTGGTTTATTGCCTTGAAAATCAGGCATACAGCTTGCTTTTACCGGAAATGGCCCCCGCCGGGCTGGGGCGAAAAAGGACTAGTAACCAATACTGTATAGAAAACCTTAGTTTGATAACATTAAAAAAGTGATCCCCCTCCACCTGGCGGGGAGAATGGATATGGCAAAAGAAAAAGACAGCAACCTGTTTGATTACAACGAAGAATCGATACGTAGTCTCGACTGGCGCGAACACATACGCCTGCGGCCCGGTATGTACATCGGAAAGCTGGGTGATGGCAGCAGTCCTGATGACGGTATCTACGTATTAATAAAAGAAGTCATTGATAACTGTATTGATGAGCATACCATGGGTTATGGTAAACATGTGGACATTACCATTGAAGGTAAAACGGTTACCATCCGTGACTATGGCCGCGGCATTCCCCTCGGTAAAGTAGTGGATGTAGTGAGCAAGATCAATACAGGCGCCAAATACGATAGCAAAGCTTTCCAGAAAAGTGTGGGTTTGAATGGGGTGGGTACCAAGGCCGTCAATGCCTTAAGTACCTATTTCAAAGTAACAGCCTACCGCGAGGGCAAAGAAAAGACAGCCGAATTCGAGCGGGGTATATTGACCAAAGAACACAAGGAAGCCAAATCTACCGAAGAGAATGGTACCATGGTTATTTTCATACCCGATGAAACGGTATTTAAAAATTTCCATTATATCCACGAATACCTCGATGGTCAGTTGTGGAATTATTGTTACCTCAATGCAGGGCTGGTCATTAACCTCAATGGCAAGAAGTATGTAAGTAAGAATGGATTGCTCGACCTGTTGCAACGAAAAACCAATGAAGATGAACTGCGCTATCCCGTTATCCACCTCAAGGGAGAGGATATCGAAGTAGCCATCACCCATGAAAACCAGTATGGGGAAGAGTATTACTCTTTTGTAAATGGACAATATACCACCCAGGGTGGTACCCACCTGGCTGCCTTCCGGGAAGGATACGTAAAGACCATCCGCGATTTTTATAAAAAGGATTATGATGCGGCAGATATCCGTGCCAGTATCTGTGCAGCGGTATCTGTTCGTGTGCAGGAGCCGGTATTTGAGAGCCAAACGAAAACGAAGCTGGGCTCACAGGTCGTATTTGAGGGTGGCCCTACCATGCGGAACTTTATTGCCGACTTCCTTTCTAAAGAGTTGGACAATTTCCTGCACCGTAACCCTACTACGGCTGAATCATTAAAGAAACGAATTGAGCAAAGTGAGCGCGAGCGCAAAGAACTGGCAGGGATTAAGAAACTGGCCAACGAGCGCGCCAAAAAGGCCAATATGCACAACCGCAAGTTGCGTGATTGCCGTTTTCACCTGAATGATGAAGCTACCGGTAAGGAGAAAGAGAACATCATAGAAAAGCAAAAGGAAAGCACCATATTCATTACCGAAGGAGACTCGGCGAGTGGTTCCATCACCAAAGCCCGTCAGGTGGAAACACAGGCGGTATTCAGCTTGCGTGGTAAACCCCTCAACTGCTTTGGTCTTACCAAAAAAGTAGTGTACGAGAATGAAGAGTTCAACCTTTTGCAACATGCCCTTAACATTGAAGAAGGATACGAGGGATTGCGCTATAACAATATTGTAATTGCTACCGATGCCGATGTAGACGGTATGCACATCCGGTTGTTGCTGATGACTTTCTTTCTCCAGTTCTTCCCCGACCTGGTAAAGAACCAACACGTATACATCCTGGAAACACCACTGTTCCGCGTACGCAACAAGCAGGAAACTATTTATTGCTACGATGAGGGGGAAAAGCAGGCTGCTATTAAAAAATTGACCGGTAAACCGGAGATCACGCGCTTTAAAGGATTGGGTGAAATATCGCCCGATGAGTTTGGCCGCTTTATTGGAGCGGAAATGCGCAAGGAGCCCGTCATCATTGAACATGGCGAGCACATTCAGCAACTGCTGGAATACTATATGGGTAAGAACACCCAGGAGCGCCAGGAGTTTATCATCGATAACCTGAAAGTAGAGGTGGACCTGGCAGAAGAGACGGAGGAAACAAAGGCTTAAAGGAAAAGGTGACAATAATCAGAAGCATTTGCAGTATTTATGTTTGAATTTCATGCCGACCGGAAACGATATTTTGATATCCAGCGTGATAATGCTGTTCGATTTGTCATTCCATTTATAGAGGAGCGGTTTCCAATAAAACCCGGACAGCGGGTATTGGAAATAGGATGTGGCGAAGCAGGGGTATTACTGGCTTTCCTGGAAAGAGGTTGCACAGGTGTAGGCGTAGAGTTCGATGCACCACGCCTGGTGAATGCGGCCATGTGGACGAAAGAATACCTGGACGCAGGCAAAGTACAGTACATCGACAAAGACATTTATAAGGTAGATGTGGAACGTGAACTGGGCGGAAAGTTTGATATCATCATTCTGAAAGATGTTATTGAACACATTCACGATCAGCCAAAACTGATAGCCGAAATGAAACGCCTGTTGAATCCCTCAGGTTGTATCTTCTTTGGTTTCCCACCCTGGCAAATGCCATTTGGGGGCCACCAGCAGATCTGCAAAGGGAAATGGCTTAGTAAATTGCCCTGGTATCACCTCTTGCCACGAGGTCTGTACAGTTATATTCTCAGGCGCAACGGGGAACATGTGGAGGAAATGCTGGAAATAAGAGATACCCGCATCTCCATCGAAAAGTTTGAGCGAATAGCTAAAAAGACCGGGTATAAGATAAGTTTAAGCAGGCATTACCTGATCAATCCGATCTATGAGTATAAATTTGGATGGAAGGCCCGCAAGCAGTTAGGGGTCATCAGGCATATTCCCTGGCTGCGTAATTTTGTAACTACCTGTGTATACTATCTCATAACACCTGAATAGAAAACTCTTGCAATGATCCATATAGTTTTTAATGAAGCTGATGTAGATGTTTTAAAAAAAGCAATTGAGCTGGATGAAACCATGCAGGGCGATGTGGTGCAGATAAAAGACGATTATGCAGTGGGGCCGCTCATGGGCATTTATACCGCCGAAGGCATGGAAGCCCGCAAGCAGTGGTGGCGGGATGTACTGGCTGGTGGCGATTATGATGGCAAGGTAGAAACAGGGCAGATAGATGATAACGCTGTAGTAATTGAATTGATAGAAAGGTTAAAAAATGAGCCCACTGAACTGGTGTGGATATGGGCTGCGCAGAATAAACATGATGTGAGCGGTTATTACTGGCTCATGAGCCAGTTGAAGGACTTCCAGGGAAGGTTGTATATCCTGTACCTGAATAACCTGCCTTTTATCAATGAAAAGGGACTGATCTTTTATCCTGAATGGCTCCATGTTATTCCACCGAAAGAATTTCTGAAAGCCAAAAAACTGGCCCGTCCCATTACCCTCAGTGAATTTGAAGTAGACCCGGATGAATGGACCAAGCTGCAACAGGAAGACAAAGGTGTTCGCCTCCTGGAAGGAGGTAAAAAACTGGCACTGCAGGGCTATGATTATTATGATGCGGACCTGAAAAAATACATTACCGGCGACTGGCAGAAGGCTTCAAAAATTATTCACCAGTTCCTGCACAAGAATAAGCAAACCACGGGCGATGCTTATATCCTGTGGCGACTGAAAGTAATGCTGGCAGCCGGTGAATTTGATGTACAGGGTGAAGTGAAGAACATGAAAGAGTTTGAAGTGAAGAATAAGGTGACGCAGGGAGCAGAAACAACCAACGCCTAAGCATATCATGAGACAGAAACTATGGCTGATCGTGGTGGTGATACTGCAGTTTGCATGCAGCAGCCATACAGCCTCCGCCCAAACCGATGCCGACCGGATCAATGAACTGGTCACTGCCTATGCCCGCCAATACAAGTTCAACGGAACAGTACTGGTCATTAATAAAGGTCAGGTGGTATTCAGTAAAGGATTCGGGTTTAAAAATGTGAAAGACAGCACCTGGAACGATGTAAACACCATGTACCAGCTGGGGTCTGTCACCAAACAGTTTACAGCAACCGTCATCCTGCAGCTGCAGGAGCAGAAGAAATTGTCGGTGCAGGATAAACTGGGCAAATACTTTCCGGAACTCCCGGGGGCCGATACGATCACCATTGAAAACCTGTTGACCCATACATCAGGCATATTCAATTATACCAATGATGGTAAGTTCATGATGACGGAGGCTGTTAAACCAGCTACACCCGAAAAGATCATCGCCTTGTTTAAAGACAGGCAGCTGGATTTCAGGCCAGGTACCCAGTGGAACTATAGCAATTCCGGTTATATGCTACTGGGTTATATCATTGAAAAAGTAACCGGTCAGCCTTATGAACAAGTAGTGCGGGAACGTATTTTCAAGCCATTGGGCATGACGCACAGCGGATTTGATTTTACGCACCTGGCCGATGCCAATAAAGCCACCGGTTATACGGTCTATAAAGAAAAGATGAAGGTGCAGGCAGGTATTGTGGATTCTTCTGTTTCCTATGCGGCAGGGTCCATCTATTCAACTGTGAATGACCTGTGGGAATGGCACAAGGGGTTGCTGAAAAATACTGTCCTGAAGCCGGCATCCCTGGAAAAAGCCTACACCCCGTATATGCATAAGTATGGTTATGGATGGACAATAGATACGGTGTTTGGTAAGAAGATCGTACAGCACGGCGGCGGGATCTTTGGTTTCAATACCAATTTTGCGCGTATACCGGCCGATGATGTATGTGTGGTGCTCTTGTCCAATATGAATACCGGCGCCCTCGAAGCCATCAACGAAAGTATATTGGCTATTTTGTACAATCGCCCTTACGAAGTGCCTAAAGAGAAAGTGGCTATTAAAGTAGACAGCGCCATTTTACAACAATATGCAGGCGAATATGAATTGAAGCCCGGATTGACCCTTACTGTACGTGTAGAAAATGGAGCATTGAAGGGACTGGTGACGGGACAACCGGAGTTTGACATGTACGCCGAAACAGAGAATAAGTTCTTTTTGAAAGTGGTGGATGCCACTTGCGAGTTTGTAAAGGATGCCGATGGAAAAGTGAATTCCATCACCTGGAAACAGGGTGCAACGATGCAGGCTAAAAGAATAAAATAACATTGATCTATGGCAAAATCAAAAATAAACGAACAGGCATTTAATCTTGACACCGGGTTAACCGGCCAATACAAAACCTGGTTCCTGGACTACGCATCCTATGTAATCCTGGAAAGAGCGGTACCTGCGGTAGAAGATGGGTTGAAACCCGTACAACGGCGTATCCTGCACGCCATGAAAGAAATGGACGATGGCCGATACAATAAGGTGGCCAATATCATTGGACAGGCCATGCAATACCATCCCCATGGTGATGCCAGTATCGGAGATGCCCTGGTGAATATGGGACAGAAAGACCTGATGATCGATACACAGGGTAACTGGGGTGATGTGCGCACCGGTGACGATGCGGCAGCAGCCCGGTATATTGAAGCACGCCTTAGCAAATTTGCCCTGGACGTAGCCTTCAATGCCAAGACCACCGATTGGGCATTGAGCTATGATGGCCGTAAGAATGAGCCGGTAACTTTGCCCATGAAATTTCCCTTATTGCTGGCACAGGGTGCCGAGGGTATTGCGGTGGGACTGGCTACCAAAATATTACCACATAATTTCATAGAACTGATAGAAGCGGCCATTAAATACCTGCGTGGAAAGAAGTTTGAATTGATACCCGATTTCCAAACCGGCGGTATGATGGATGCCACGAATTATAATGAAGGCAAACGCGGAGGAAAAGTAAGGGTGCGCGCCCATATTGAGGAATTGGATAAAAAGACCCTGGTGATCAGGGATGTTCCTTATGGGGTGACCACGGCTCAGTTGATGGACTCCATCGTAAAGGCCAACGACCAGGGAAAGATCAAGATCAAAAAAGTTACCGATAATACAGCCGCTGAAGTAGAAGTACAGGTAGACCTGGCGCCCGGTATTTCACCGGATATTACCATTGATGCCCTGTATGCCTTCACCGATTGTGAAGTAAGCATTTCACCCAATGCCTGTGTGATCGTAGACCACAAACCACAGTTCCTGAGTGTATATGAACTCCTCCGCCTGTCTGTAGATAAGACCAAGGACCTGCTGAAACGTGAGCTGGAGATCAAGCTGGGTGAGCTGATGGAAAAATGGCATTATACCTCACTGGAAAAGATCTTCTTCGAAGAAAAGATCTATAAGGAACTGGAAAAGAAACATGAGACCTGGGATAAGGTATTGCTGGCGATCGCCAAGGCATTCGAACCATTTAGAAAGCTACTGAAGCGCGATATTACCCGCGAAGACATTGTAAAGCTGACCGAAAAGCCCGTGCGTCGTATCTATAAGCTGGATATTGATGAGCTGAACGATCAGATCAAGGGGCTGGAGAAGGAGATGAAGCAGGTAAAACATGACCTGAATAACCTGGTTGATTTTACCGTGGCCTGGTATGAGAACCTCCAGAGCAAATACGGTAAGGGCAGGGAACGTAAAACGGAGGTTAAATTGTTTGAAGCCATTCAGGCCAAACAGGTAGCCATAGCCAATATTAAGATATATGTGAACCGGGCTGATGGCTTTATTGGCACCAGCTTAAAGAAGGATGAGTTTATTGCCGACTGTTCAGCACTCGATGATATCATTGCCTTTACCAAAACCGGTAAAATGAAGATCGTGAAGGTGTCTGATAAGGCCTTCATTGGAAAAGATATCATCCATGTGGCCTTGTTCCAGAAGAATGACGAGCGTACTACCTACAATATGATCTATGGAGATAGTAAGTCGGGCATCAGCTTCGCCAAGCGATTCAATGTAACCGGTATTACACGTGATAAAGAGTATGATCTTACCAAGGGAGATGAAAAAAGCAAGGTGCATTACTTCTCTGCCAATCCCAATGGCGAAGCAGAGATCGTGAAAATTGTGCTCAATCCCAACAGTTCTGCCCGGAATAAAGAATTCGACTTCGCTTTCGAAGAACTGGAGATCAAGAACCGCACGAGCATGGGCAACCAGGTGACGAAATATCCTATCAAGAGCGTTAAGTTCAAAGAGGCCGGACGTTCTACATTGGGTGGCCGTAAGCTTTGGTTTGATGACCAGTTTGGCCGGTTGACCACCGAGACCAAAGGTGAATACCTGGGTACCTTCCAACCCGAAGACCGGTTGTTGGTGATGTATTCTGATGGTACCTATCAGATCACCGATCAGGAACTGACCAAGAAGTTTGATGTGGAGCAGGTGGTAGAGATCGAGAAGTTCAATCCCGGGAAAATTGTGACCGCCATTTACCTGGATAATGATAAACAACAGTTCAATATTAAGCGGTTCAAAATTGAGACCACTACGCTGAACAACAAGTTTATGTTTATCAAGGAAGGGGATGGCAACTACCTGGATTCTGTTACTACCCACCCCGAACCCATTGTGTTGATCAAGTCTGGTCGTGGTACACAGGCACGTACCCAGAAGATCAAGATCCATGGCTTTGTGGAAGTGATGGGCTGGAAAGCGGTAGGCAATAAACTGGCCGACTTTACCAAGAGCACTGAGTTTGAATGGGCAATGAAGGAGATCAAGGAAACGGAAACTGATCAGCCTGAATTGTTTTAAATAAGCTAAAAAAGGGGCTCACTTTCAAGTGAGCCCCTTTTTTTATGTAAGCTATTGACTATTTTTTCTTTTTACGCAATCGTACCAATGCATTTTGCGTGAGGCTGCTGGAAAGGTACATGTCATACCGGTGAACACCGTCTGTCACTACCATAAGGGCTGTGTTGGGCGGGTACTTACCTAAGTTATCTGCAAACATCCCAATTTCACTCACCGGCCTTTTATCATCCAGCGCTATATAGATGGTCAGCGCCCTTGAGCTCAGTTCCTGCTTTACGATGATCGGTGTTTTGTTCAGTAATACACTTATCGTATCGCCATCAATATCTCCATTATCGTAAAAACTTATCCGTATGGAATCGCTTTCTATTTCCAGGTCCTGCATATAAATGTTCTTCCTGCCTTCGAATTTCGTGACCAGCTTGTTGCTTACCGCCTCTTCTAATTTAGCAGGTTGCAAAACAAGTGAGTCAGGCGTAATTACAGCCGTAGCAGCTACTGGCTTGCTGTCTGCAGTATTGGAATTGGAAACGATCACATCTTCCTGTTGAGGCGACCAGAACTTACGGCCGGTGCTTACATTGGTCAACAGGGCATCCTGGTTTTGCTCAATGTCTAATGTAAAACTGGTGCGCAATTCAGGGCAGGTATATTTATATTTTGGTTCTGTCAGAAAGGAACCGCTTAGGGTACTCTTGGCCTGGCTCACCATCAGTTTGCCATAGAAGCTCATGGGGCATTCAATACCGCCGCGGGTAGAGGAGCTGAAATGGAACATGGATAAGTTAGGAATCAACACTTCCCGGGTGGTCTTATTGTAAGTGCCCCGCACAAAAAAACTTTGGTAACTATCCTTGAAGTAATAACCGAAAATACCTTCTACCTCATCGCCTTTTTGTTTCAGGATAAATTCTGTTAAATAGTTATTCTGATTGCCCTGATCCACTACATCGGCTCTGCCAAACCAGGCGCCGGTTACTGTTTGAGCACCCACCTGGTGGGCTGCAAAAAGCGATAACAGGAGGAGTGTTTTTTTCAGCATACGTGAAATTAAGGAGAAAAAATCAAGCCAGAAACGGAAGAGGGGAGTTCCGGGGCCTCGTTTCTCCTATTTGGTATACCGTTTCAGCTCACGGTCATTGTCCCGTTGCTTGATGGTCTCACGCTTATCGTACAGTTTTTTACCTTTACCCAGGCCAATTTCCATTTTAGCCAGTCCACCTTCATTGAAGAAGATCTTCAGGGGTACAATGGTATATCCTTTTTCTTTGACCTTGGTCTCAATTTTGCGCAATTCCTTCTTCTGCAGCAGCAGCTTTCTTTCGCGTACAGGGTTATGGTTATTGCCTATTCCATGAGAATATTCTGCAATGTGGAGGCTTTTGATCCACAATTCCCCTTTCTGAAAATAGCAGTAGCTATCATTGAAACTAGCCCGGCCGGCCCGGAGTGATTTGACTTCGGTTCCCATCAATACAAGTCCTGCATCGTATTTGTCTTCGATGAAAAACTCATGATAGGCCGATTTGTTGCTGATTGACATGGGGGAAAAACAAGAATTTAGGAGACAGAAGACAGCATACAGCATGTTGCGATGCAGGCTTCTGTATGCTGTCTTCTATATTCTGTATTCTTTTCTTAGTTTTTGAACAATGAAAGTACAGTAGCCAATTTATCTTTTAGTTCCTTACGGTGCACAATGAAATCGAGGAATCCATGTTCCAGCAGGAATTCACTGCGCTGGAAGCCTTCCGGCAAGTCCTTTTTAATGGTTTCCTTGATTACCCGGGGACCGGCAAACCCTATCAGAGCGCCCGGTTCCGCAATATTCAGATCGCCCAGCATACCAAAAGAGGCAGAAATACCTCCGAATGAAGGGTCGGTCAGTAAAGAGATATAAGGAATGCCGGCATCCGTAAGTTGCGATAGCTTACCCGATACCTTGGCCAGTTGCATCAACGAAAAAGCGCTTTCCATCATCCGCGCGCCACCCGATTTACAAATGATCATCAACGGGATGCGGTGCTCCAGGCAAAGGTCGGCTGCCCGGGCAATACGTTCACCCATTACACTGCCAAGGGAACCGCCGATGAACTCAAAATCCATACAGCCGATCACCAGGTCCTGCGACTTGACGGTACCCCTGGCCACACGGATGGAATCGGTAATATCGGTTTTGGCCCAGGTTTCCTGCAAACGTTTGTCGTATGACTTCAGATCGGTAAAGTGCAGGAAATCTTTGGAACGGATGTTCTCATACAGTATTTCATACTGGTCTTCATCGAAAATAATGTCGAAATACTCCGAACTGCCAATACGGTGATGGTAATTGCATTTGGGGCAAACAAAAATATTCTCCCGGAGCTCCGTTACGGTACATATATAACCGCATTCCGGGCATTTGCTCCAGAGTCCTTCAGGTGTTTCTTTTTTTTCGGCGGTACTGGTCAGAATCCCCTTCTTGATCCTTTTGAACCAACTGCTCTTCGTCTCTTCACTTTGTCCTTCTTCCCCTGCCAGATTGGCCTCAAAATCCTCATCTTGCTTCATTAGGTCGATTTTAAGGGGGCTAAGATAGGAATTTTAGAATAAGTGCAAGAAGTACAATATAAAGTGAATCGGGAATTGATAAAATTAGTGAGGTGAACAGCGTCCGCCCCGAGTGTCATAATAGCAGTATTATATATTACGCTCTTCCAACAATTGTGTAAGCATCACATGGTATAACGAAATGTTGCAAAGAATTGTATATATATCAGGAAATTTTTTACCGAAATATGATATTTCACCTTGCTGCGTTATTTTTGCGTCGAAATCAGTTGAATAGATCAATTTACCTCATGATGAATTCATTAGCTCATCCTGGGACTTGCCAAGAATCATAAATACTAACCAATGAAATGGTCCGCCTTCTTTACGTCTTCGATAGGTAAAAAACTGGTAATGAGTTTAACGGGTATTTTTCTGATCACCTTCCTGGTGGTGCATGCAGGGATCAACGCCTGCATTTTTGCCGACCTGTTCGATCCCACTGATGATGGCGAAATGTTTAACCGGGCAGCTCATTTTATGGGTTCAAGCTGGGTGATCCGTGCCGCTGAGATTGGTCTCTTTGCATTTATCATCCTGCACGTAGTACAGGGCTTTATGGTGGAGATCCAGAATCGCAGCCGCCGTGGCATAGGCTATCAAAAGACGATGGGCAACAAAGGCAGCAAATGGTACAGCCGCTCTATGGGCTTGCTGGGCACCTTATTACTGTTGTTCCTGATCATGCACATTTCTCATTTCTGGGTGCCTTCCCGTATTACGGGTTTGCCCGAAGCCTCCTATAATCCTGAACACCATGACCTGTTCGGTAAAATGGCCCTGGTATTTGAGAACCCTTTCATAGTGGCCTTATATGTATTGGGATGTATTTCCCTGGCCTATCACCTGGCGCATGGTTTCCAGAGTGCTTTCAGGACCCTGGGTGTATACAACAAGCGTTACCTGATCCTGATCAACGTCGTTGGTCTTGGGTTTTCTATCCTGATACCCCTGGTATTCGCCCTGATGCCTATCAGCATGCACTTTCAGTGGGTAGGCTTACAGAACTAAGCAAATCAAAAAAAAATATTCCGGAGCAACACTCCGGACAAACAAAAACCATAAACTGGTTATATGTTGAATTCAAAAATTCCTGCCGGTCCTTTAGAAACCAAGTGGACAGATTATAAAGGTCATTGCAAGCTGGTGAATCCGGCCAATAAGCGTAACCTGGAGATCATTATTATAGGTACTGGATTGGCCGGAGCTTCGGCAGCGGCAGCACTCGGTGAACTGGGTTATAAAGTAAAAACTTTTTGCTTCCAGGATTCTCCCCGCAGGGCCCACTCCATTGCCGCACAGGGTGGTATCAATGCTGCCAAGAACTATCAGAATGATGGCGACTCGGTTTTCCGTTTGTTTTATGATACTGTAAAAGGAGGTGACTACCGTGCGCGTGAAGGTAATGTACATCGCCTGGCAGAGGTGAGTGCCAACATTATTGACCAATGCGTAGCACAAGGTGTTCCATTTGCCCGTGAATATGGCGGTTTGCTCAGCAACCGTTCCTTTGGTGGTACACAGGTACAAAGAACTTTTTATGCTGCCGGTCAAACCGGTCAGCAATTACTTATAGGCGCTTACCAGGCTTTGGAGCGTCAGGTAGCTTTGGGCAACGTAATACAATATTCCCGCCATGAAATGCTGGATATTGTAAAGATCGATGGCAAGGCCAGGGGTATCATTGCCCGCGACCTTATAACCGGTGAACTGCAACGCCATTTTGGTCACGCAGTATTGCTGTGTACCGGTGGTTATGGCAACGTTTTTTACCTCTCTACCAATGCCATGGGCAGTAATGTTACCGCTGCCTGGAAAGCCCACGTGAAAGGCGCTTATTTTGGTAATCCCTGCTATACACAGATCCACCCCACCTGCATACCTGTAAGTGGTGATCACCAGTCCAAGCTTACCCTGATGTCGGAAAGCTTGCGTAATGATGGTCGTATCTGGGTGCCCAAACAAAAAGGCGATAGCCGCCGGGCCGATGAAATACCCGAAGAGGAGAGAGATTACTACCTCGAAAGAAGATACCCCGCCTTTGGTAACCTGGTGCCGCGCGACGTAGCTTCCCGGGCCGCCAAAGAACGTTGTGATGCCGGGTATGGCGTAGGAACTTCCAAACAGGCCGTATACCTCGATTATGCAGATGCTATTGATCGTTATGGAAAGATAGAATGCCGCAAACTCGGTATCAACAATCCCGATGCTGAAACAGTACGTAAGCATGGTGTAGCCGTAGTGAAAGAGAAATATGGTAACCTCTTCGATATGTACGAAAAGATTACCGGTGAAAATCCCTACCAAATACCCATGCGTATTTATCCTGCTGTGCACTATACCATGGGAGGTTTGTGGGTGGATTATGAACTGATGACGACAGTACCCGGTTTATATTGCCTGGGTGAAGCCAACTTCAGCGATCACGGCGCTAACCGCCTCGGTGCTTCTGCCCTGATGCAGGGATTGGCCGATGGCTATTTTGTACTCCCTTATACCATTGGTAATTACCTGGCCGATGAGATCCGCACCAAAGCCATCCCTACAACCGATGCAGCTTTTGTGGAGACAGAAAAAGCAGTGAGCGCACGCATCGAAAGGCTGATGGGTATTAAAGGAAAGCAAACAGTAGAAAGTTTTCATAAACGCCTCGGCAAGATCATGTGGGAGAAATGTGGAATGGCCCGCAATGAAAAAGGTCTTCAGGAAGCCATTGTAGAAATACAACAACTGAAGAAAGAATTCTGGAGCGATGTTCGCATCCCCGGCAGCATCAATGAAATGAATCCCGAATTGGATAAGGCCAACCGGGTAGCTGATTTTATTGAACTGGGTGAGCTGATGTGTAAAGATGCCCTCAACCGCAGGGAAAGTTGTGGTGGTCACTTCCGCGAAGAATCCCAAACGGAAGAAGGGGAAGCACTGCGCGATGACAACAACTTCCAGTACGTGTCGGCCTGGGAATACAAAGCCGATAGCCAATGGGAGTTACACAAAGAGGTGTTGGAATTTGAAGTGGCCAAGCCAAGTCAACGTTCTTATAAATAATCAAGCAAAGACAAATATACCCGGTACTTAATAATATACTATGAAGCATTATAACATGAATCTGACCCTCAAGGTCTGGAGACAAAAGAATAAGGATGACAGGGGACAATTTGAAACCTACCAGGTGAAAAATGTTTCGTCGGAAATGTCCTTTCTGGAGATGTTCGACGTCCTGAACGAAGAACTTATTCGTGAAGGGAAAGATCCCATCACTTTTGACCACGATTGCCGGGAAGGGATTTGCGGCGCCTGCTCTATGTATATTGATGGCCGTCCACATGGTCCCTGGCAAGCCAACACTACCTGCCAGCTGCACATGCGGGCTTACAAAGATGGCGATACCATCGTGGTAGAACCCTGGAGGGCGAAAGCTTTCCCGGTGATCAAAGACCTGATGGTAGACCGTACCGCTTTTGACCGCATTATCCAGGCGGGTGGTTATATCTCTGTAAATACCGGTAACCCGGTGGATGCCAATGCCATTCCGATTGAAAAGGACAAGGCCGACCTGGCATTTGCCAATGCAGCCTGTATCGGTTGCGGCGCCTGCGTAGCAGCATGTAAGAACAGCTCTGCCAGCCTCTTTTTATCAGCCAAAGTAAGTCACCTGGCTTTACTGCCACAAGGTGATCCCGAACGTAAGGATCGTGCGCTGAATATGATCGCTCAAATGGACAAAGAAGGATTTGGTGGTTGCACCAATACCGGCGCCTGCGAAGCAGTATGTCCCAAAGAGATATCCATCAGCAATATCGCACGCCTTAACAGCGAATACCTGCGGGCTGGCCTCACCATTGATAAGTAGTTTCAATGCTTTATAGATCATTATAAACCGGCTGAAAAGCCGGTTTTTTTGTGCCTCAACTTTTAGTTGTCAATTGTTGTTAATTTACCTGATGGAATATAAAGTACCTTCTCAAACCCGGATCGGGCATGTACACCTCAAGGTTTCGGACCTGGACAAGTCGCTGGCATTTTACCGCGACCTCCTGGGATTTGAAGTAATGCAACGCTATGGTTCCCAGGCAGTTTTTATCTCTGCCGGCGGTTACCACCACCATATAGGCCTCAATACCTGGTACAGTCGCAATGCGCCTCCGGCGCCCCAAAAAGCACCGGGATTGTTTCATACGGCTATTCTGTATCCTACCCGTAAAGACCTGGCTATAATCCTTAAAAGGCTTATAGAAGCTCAATATCCATTGACGGGCATGTCGGACCACGGCGTATCGGAAGCCATTTACCTCGATGATCCTGATGGGAATGGGGTAGAGCTGTATTGGGATAAACCCAAAGAGCAATGGCCCCTGGATGCAGCGGGTGAGCTGCTGATGGTGACAGAACACCTCGATGTGAAAGGCCTCCTGGCCGAAGCGGAATAATTTTCATTCTTTACACCAATGGTTGTACCATCCGCATCAGAATGAGTATTTTCAGCATCACTAAACACTGCTGCATGAAAAATTTATGCTTATTGTTGATGGCTGTATGGTTTACAGCCTGTAATCAAAGTTCTACTACTATGCAATCGTATCAATGGCCCAAGGATATTAAGACCCCTGTTGTTGCAAAAGAGCCCAAAGAATTTAAAGCGCATGGCGATGTTCGTACCGACGAATATTACTGGCTCAATCAGCGCGAGAATGCCAAGGTAATAGATTACCTGAAAGCAGAGAATGCCTACCTCGATACCATGATGGCTGGCACCAAGCCCTTCCAGGAAAAACTCTTTGCCGAAATGAAAGGCCGTATCAAAGAGAAAGACGAATCATTACCTTTTAAGAACAACGGCTATTGGTATTACTCCCGATTTGAAGAAGGTAAACAATATCCCATCTTCTGCCGGAAGAAAGAAACACTCGAAGCACCGGAAGAGATCATGCTCGACCAGAATAAAATGGCCGAAGGATTTAAATATTACTCTATCGGCGGAAGGTCGGTCAGTGACAACAATGAACTGCTGGCCTTTACCATTGATTCCGTAAGCCGTCGCTTATATGGATTACGGTTCAAGAACCTGAAAACAGGGGATATCTACCCCGAAACAATTGCCAATATAGAAGGTGGCGATCTGGCCTGGGCGGCAGACAACAAGACCTTCTTCTACATCAAAAAAGACATCACCACTTTATTGGGCTATCAGGTATGGCGGCACGTGCTGGGTACCGATCCAAAGCAGGATGTGCTGGTATATGAAGAGAAGGACAACCGCTTTTCCATTGGCGTATACCGTACCAAATCAAAAAAGTATATAAGTATTGTGTCGGATATGAACCAGGTGTCTACGGAATACCGCCTGCTGGAAGCTGCTACCCCTACGGGGACTTTCAATATTTTCCAACCCAGGCAGGATAATTTCCAATACACCATTGAGCATTTCAATGACAAATTCTATGTGCTGACGGATTGGGAAGCGCCCAACTTCAGACTGATGGAAACACCCGAAGGAAATACCGGCAAAGAGAACTGGAAGGAAGTGATCGCCCACCGCAAAGATGTTTACCTGTCCGGCCTCACGGTCTTTAAGAATCACCTGGTATTGGGAGAGGTAAAAGATGCCCTCAACCAACTCCGGGTCATCAATCAAACCGACAAAAAGGATTACTACATTACATTTGATGAAGCGGTATATACCTCTTTTGTAAATGTAAATCCTGATTACAATACCAATGTGCTCCGTTTTTCCTACGCATCCATGACCACACCCAATTCCATTTATGACTACAATATGGATACGCAGCAGCGTGAGCTGAAAAAGCAAACCGAAGTACTGGGTGGTTTTAAGAAAGACGAATATATCTCTGAGCGTTTATGGGCTACAGCCCGTGATGGGGCCAAGGTGCCCATTTCGCTGGTGTACAGGAAAGGGGTGAAGAAAGATGGCAGTAACCCGCTCCTGCTGTATGCCTATGGCTCTTATGGTTCCAGCATGTCGCCCGGTTTTAATGGCAATGTGATCAGCCTGCTCGACAGGGGCTTTGTATATGCCATCGCCCATGTACGCGGTGGACAGGAAATGGGTCGTCAATGGTATGATGAGGGCCACCTGTTCAAAAAGAAGAATACGTTTTATGACTTCATTGATGCCGGAGAATTCCTGATCAACGAAAAATACACGACCAAAGAACACCTGTACGCCAACGGAGGCAGTGCCGGTGGACTGTTGATGGGCGCTATTACCAATATCCGTCCCGATCTCTGGCATGGGGTAGTGGCTGATGTTCCTTTTGTGGATGTGATCACCACCATGTCCGATCCTACTATTCCCCTCACCACGGGTGAATACGAAGAGTGGGGCAATCCTGCCGATAGTGCAGAATACTTCTACATGAAATCCTATTCTCCTTATGACAATGTAGAGAAAAAAGCCTATCCCAACCTGTTGGTTACCACTGGTTTGCACGATTCGCAGGTGCAATACTTTGAACCGGCCAAATGGGTGGCCAGGTTGCGGGAATTGAAAACCGATAACAATGTAGTGCTGTTCAAGATCAATATGGAGGCAGGTCATGGCGGCGCTTCCGGCCGTTTTGATTACCTCAAAGATGTAGCCTTGCGCTATGCCTTTTTCCTGGCCCTGGAAGGGAAAACGGAGTAGGCTGGGGTTCCCGGGAGTAGCATTTCGGATGGTGCTCCCTGGGCGGCATGTTAATTTATGGAAGAACTGACTGCATGGTCAGTTCTTTTTCTTTGTATACTGCTGACTATCAGTTATATAGGTAAAGCCCGCGGATAGCTGGGGCGACAGCAATTCTAAATCCTATATTCGAAATCCGCAACTATTTTTATCGTACCTTTGCGCCCTGAAATTTAGTTGTAAAATATGATATCGGTAAATAACGTAACACTCTCTTTTGGCAAACGGGTTTTGTTTGATGAAGTAAACCTTTCTTTCAACAAAGGCAATTGCTATGGTGTGATTGGTGCCAATGGCGCCGGTAAATCCACCTTTTTGAAAATATTGTCTGGCGAGATCGAGCCCAACAAAGGCACGGTAGATATTACGCCTGGAGAACGAATGGCCGTACTGAATCAGAACCATTTTGCATTTGATGAATCCACGGTATTGAATACCGTCATGATGGGGCATACCAAACTCTGGAAGGTATTGCTGGAGCGTGACACTATTTATGCCAAAGAAGATTTCACCGAAGCCGATGGTCTCCGTGCAGGTGAGCTGGAAGGCGAATTTGGCGAAATGGGGGGCTATACAGCAGAGAGTGATGCGGCTACTTTGTTGAGCGAACTGGGTGTAGAAGAAGAAGTACATCAAACCCTGATGAAAGACATCAGCGGTGCCCTCAAAGTGCGTGTGCTGCTCGCACAGGCACTGTTTGGCAATCCCGATGTATTGATCCTCGATGAGCCTACCAACAACCTCGATGTGATCACCATCTCCTGGCTGGAGAACTTCCTGGCCAGCTATGAAAATATTGTGATCGTAGTATCCCACGACCGTCACTTCCTCGATTCGGTTTGTACACACGTGGCCGACGTAGATCGCCAGAAGATCAAGATCTATACCGGTAACTATACTTTCTGGTACGAGAGCAGCCAGCTGGCAGCCCGCCAGGCAGGCGACAAGAATAAGAAGATGGAAGAAAAGCGTAAAGACCTCATGGAGTTCATTGCGCGATTCAGTGCCAACGCTTCTAAATCCAAACAGGCCACTTCCCGTAAGAAGGCCCTGGAGAAACTGGTTATTGAAGATATTACACCTTCCAACCGTAAGTACCCGGGTATCATCTTCAAACAATTGCGCGAAGTAGGTAACCAGATATTGAATGTAGAAAAGCTGTCCAAGTCTTTCGATGGCCGTGTGTTGTTTGGCAATGCCAGCTTCACTTTGAACAAGGGTGATAAAGTAGCTATCGTAGCCGATGATCAGATGGCTGTTACTGCTTTCTTTGAGACCATTAACGGACAAACAACGCCTGATACCGGCAAATTTGAATGGGGAACTACGGTTTCCAAAGCTTATTTGCCCAATGATAACTCGCAGTTCTTTACCGGCCAGCTCAATCTTATGGATTGGTTGCGCCAGTATGTACCGCCACATGTTACGGATGTAGATGAACCCTTCCTGCGTGGCTTCTTAGGCAAGATGTTGTTCAGTGGCGATGAGATCATGAAGAAAACATCCGTATTGAGCGGAGGTGAAAAAGTACGTTGCATGATCAGCCGTATGATGTTGCAGGATCCCAACGTGGTGATCCTCGACGAGCCTACCAACCACCTTGACCTGGAATCTATCCAGGCTTTCAACGAAAGCATGGAAAACTTCAAAGGCATTGTGCTGATCACTTCTCATGACCATACCTTCCTGCAAACAGTGGCCAACCGCATTATTGAGTTGACGCCTACAGGCGTTATTGATAAGCTGATGACCTTCGACGAGTACCTGGAAGAAAAGCAATCGCGCAAGCTGAAAGTAGCTTAAGCGTTGAGTAGTGAGGAAGAATGCCCGATATTTTAATTCGTTACATATACTTACAGGCTGGCGTGATTGCCAGCCTTTTTCATTTTGGAAAGTCGCAGGCTGGCGCCCACTTTACAGTCGAATGCATAGGAGCCCAGGCTGAATGCGCCATAGAGCGTTGTTGTGCCAAATGTAAAATGCAAAGTTTGGGAAAGATAACCGGGGTGGTAATCATTTAGTGAATTCTGGGGGCTTAATCCCCTGTCATCGCGAACCTGATGGGCTGTTGCTGCCCAGGCAATCTTATAACCAATGGTTTTATCGGGTCCGACAGGCCCCAGGATCTCGGTAAATAAGGCATAGGTAAAATAGTTGCGATGGCGGTCTACTATTGTGGCGGTACCAGGTGGCAGCTTACGGCGAAATGACTGAAACTGGCCAAATTCGTTATTCCACGTCAATTCAGTTCCCAACACCCGCCATTCGGCATTGCCTACATCTGCCCGTACATTGATGCTGCCGGTAAATCCCCAGGCGCCGAAAAATTTGTTGCCGGCACGGCTGTTAATGCCTGTTACATCGAATGCCGCGCGATTGAATGAAGTAATAGAATCTGAGATATTAAAGCTCCTTACAGCATAGTTCCCAAGTATCAGGTTGATTCCGTAGGAAGCCTGGAAATTGCCGAAATTATGACTTCGGTGTAAAGTGCCGGCAAAACTGTAAGTGGGATCGTGCCAACGGTGGTTGGCGCCGCCGGCCGCAAAGTGGATGCCGGCATAAGTGGCAGCAGGAACTCCTTCCCGGTGCATGGGAGTGGGCCTGTAGTGGTTGGTGTTGATGTGTAACGGGCTTTGGTATATAGCGTATCGCGTACAACTGGTAAGCAATAGTATGAATAGGGTAAAGGGTAAAATTTTTCTCATGCAATAGGGTGTATGGTAAAGCATTGACAGAATAGGCGGCTTTTGCGTTGCATGCCCACTGCGGCTATTGATAAACAGCATAAAAGCCTGTGTTGAGGCAATAAAATCCTAATTTTAAACGCTATAAATGAAGCCCGGCCTGATAATGTTGAAGGGAGTGAAGATCAGGCGGATTTGTAGAGGTGGCCTTTCTGGAAGCCTATGTGCCCTCCACTTTTAGAAAGGGATTGAGTTAACCGAAATTACAGCTGTTGATCGGGAGGATCCTGATACTCGCTTTATTGAGTCTGCCCATACTGCAGCCTGCTTTTGCCCAGGCTCCGCGGACAGAGAAAGCATTGTCCAACCTCCGCAAAAAGACGATCCTCGCCAGCCAGCCCATCACCCAACTGGATTCCGTAAGCATCATCCCCAAAACAGTGTTTGTGTTGGGTGCTCCGGATAGCCTCTATACCATCGATTATGTGAACGCCTTACTCACCTGGAAAAGAAGGCCGCCCCTCGATACCCTGGTCATCTATTACCGGGTATTCCCTACAAAGCTCAATGCTGTGGTCAACAGGATGGCCTACGACAGCATTATGAACAATTTTATCGGGCAGCCTTTTGCGCCCAATTATGCCGGCGTATCACAAGCAGAAGGGTTCTTCAACTTCGGCAATATCAATTACAATGGTAGTTTCGGCAGGGCTATTTCTTTTGGCAATAGCCAGGATGCTGTGGTCACGTCCAACCTCAACCTACAGTTGAATGGCTATCTGGCCGATAGTATTGAGATCGTAGCCGCTATCACCGACAACAATATTCCCATCCAGCCTGATGGCACTACGCAGGAATTGAATGAGTTTGATCGCATCTTCCTCCAGTTCAGGAAAAAGAACTGGTCATTAAGCCTGGGCGATATCGACATCCGTCAGCAGCAAAGCTATTTCCTTAACTTCTATAAGCGCCTGCAGGGGATCTCTTTTGAAACCAATACAGCTATTACCCCGTCCATCAGCAACAACCTGCTGGTGAGTGGTTCTATTGCCAAAGGCAAGTTTACCCGCAACGTGTTCAATGGGCAGGAAGGCAACCAGGGACCTTATCGTTTGCAGGGTGCCAACAATGAATTTTTCTTTGTTGTGCTGGCCAATACCGAACGGGTATACATTGATGGAGAGCTGCTGCAACGCGGAGAAGACCAGGACTATGTGATCAATTACAATACGGCGGAGATCGCCTTCACCCCCAAAAGAATGATCACCAAGGACAGGCGGATACAGGTAGAGTTTGAATATGCCGACCGGAATTACCTCAACTCAAATATCTACCTGGCCGATGAAGTGAAAATGGGAGAGAAGTTGAAGCTGCGTATTGGCTTATTTAATAATGCAGATGCTAAAAGCTCGCCCATCAACCAGTCGCTGGACCCCCAACAAAAGCTATTCCTGAATTCCATTGGTGACAGCATATCAAGAGCCTTTTATCCCACGGCTACCCTCGACACTTTTGCGGCGGGGAAGATATTGTACAAAAAGATCGATACTACCTGGATCGGTGCACCTGCCCGTGATTCCATCTATGTATACACTACCAACCCCGACAGCGCCCGTTACAGCCTCTCTTTTATAGATGTGGGTGTTGGGAACGGTAGTTACATTCCCGACCTCAATGGCGCCAATGGAAAGGTTTACCGTTGGGTAGAACCGGTAGACGGGAAGAAGAAGGGCCAGTATGAGCCGGCGGTATTACTTGTAACGCCTAAAAAGCAGCAGCTCATTAGTGTGGGGATAGACTACAATATCACCAAAAACACCGTGTTGAATACCGAAGTGGCCATGAGTAATTATGATGTCAATTCCTTCTCTTCGAGAGATAAGGGTAATGACAAGGGCTATGCCGGTAAAGTGCAATTAAAAAATACCCTACCGTTCAAATCTTCCAAAGCAGGTCTTCAATTGATCACAGAAGGGGGATTAGAATATGTGGAGGCCAAATTTAAACCGCTGGAGCGCCTGAGGAATGTTGAGTTCACACGCGATTGGGGATTGCCCCTGCAGGTAACGCCGGAAGATGAGGCCATCGCTACCGGTGCAGCCCAACTGGCGGATGCCAAAGGCAATTCATTCAAATACCAGTTTACCCGGTATAGCCGGGGTAATAGTTTCACCGGTTTTCGTAATACCATTAGTCACTACCATACGATCAAGGGCTGGAAACTGAATAATGTGTTTATGTACTCCAACGTAGACGGCGTTACCGATAAGGGGTATTTCCTACGCCCTACGATTGATATCTCCCGCACCTTCCCTGCGCTGAAGAACTATACCCTGGGACTTAATTATTCCATAGAGCACAATGAGATCCATAACAGGCTGTCGGATTCTGTGCTGGCGCAAAGCTTCTCCTTTGAGAACTTCCAGGCTTCTATTAAATCAGATGCGGCCAAGGCCAATCGCTGGGGGGTGACTTATTTTACCCGTACCAATGCCTATCCGTTGGGAAAAGAACTGGCCACTTCCGACCGCAGTCATAATGTGAATGTCTCTGCCGAACTACTCAAAAATGAAAGGCACCAGTTTCGGTTCAATGCTACTTACCGTACACTCTCCATCCTCAATGATAAGGTAACCACCCAGAAGGCCGATAACAGCCTGTTGGGAAGGGCCGAATACTTGGTGAATGAATGGGGAGGATTGGTGACCGGCAATGTGTTGTATGAAGTAGGAGCAGGGCAGGAACAAAAGCGGGATTATGCTTACCTGGAAGTACCTGCGGGTCAGGGTGAATATACCTGGATCGATTACAACAATGATGGTATACAGCAACTCAACGAGTTTGAGGTCGCTTTGTTTCAGGACCAGGCCAAGTACATACGCATCTTTACGCCTACCAATGAGTTTGTGAAAGCCAATTATAATACCTTCAACTATACTGTAGGGCTCAATCCCAGGTCCATCATTAACCTTACCGATGCCAGGCGCTTCATGAAGCTATTGGCCAATGTGAACCTCCAGTCTTCTTTACAGCTCAATAAAAAGGAAATAGCCAGGGGCATCGTACAATTCAATCCCTTCAAAGCTCCTTTGAGCGATACTTCGCTGATCACACTGAACTCTATTTTTATCAATACATTTTCTTATAACCGGTTTAGTCCTAAATGGGGATTTGATGTCAACAATGCCCGCAACAGCAGCAAATCATTACTTACTTATGGGTACGAAAGCCGTAAAGTGGATGAATGGAACCTGCGGGGCCGATGGAATATTACCCGCCTATTCATGCTGGAAGTGAGTGGCAAAACCGGCGTGAATGAACTCGTCAGTTCAAATGTTAAGTTCAGTAATCGAAATTTCAAGATCGACCAATATGCAGTAGAGCCCAGGTTTACCTTTACAAAGGGGGCTAGTTTCCGTGCCATGGTGGGATATAAATTCACCGAAAAGAATAATCAAACGGGCAGCCAGGAAAAGTCTGTGTCCAATGCAGTGAGTTCGGAAATAAAATACAATATCCTGCAGAGTACTTCCATACAGGCACGTTTTACGTATAACAATATTACATTCAGTTCCCTGGATACTACTCCCAACACCAATTCGCCTTCTGCTTATATTATCCTCGATGGATTGTTGCCTGGCAAGAACTTCCTTTGGAACCTGGACCTTACCAAACGCCTCTCCAATAGCCTGGAAATAAATATCCAGTACGAGGGGCGTAAACCCGGCACTTCAAGAGTGGTCCACATCGGACGAGCCGCCATCAGGGCATTGCTCTAATAACTTCTTCTTCAGGAAAGAAATATCAGCCTGTCGAAGGGTACTCCCGCCCCTTTAGAGCTTGTCCCGCACCAAGGCGGAGGCTACAGCTTTGTAGAAATGGAATATCAACAAAATTCATTTGCCCTTTAGAGCTTGTCCCGCAACAGCGGGAGGCAATCCTCCCACGTGGCCGTGCTCTAAAGGAGTTCGTCGAAGCCGTCTTTGAAGTAGGTAGTTACATTTAATTAAGCACTTCAACTGATTAAGTGTGGCACCAATAAAGCATAAAAAAAAGACCGTCCCGGTATAGCCGGAACGGTCCTTTTTATTTCTTAAATATCTGATAGTGATTATCCGAAGATGCCACCTTTTTTCAGTTCACGAACGCTTTCGCCGATCTTGAAGCCATTGTGATAAACTTCAATCTTGTAGTTACCTTTCTTGAAACCGCTGTTTTGTTTCCAGGGATATTCTACGTGTACTTTCTTACCGGTTTCAATGTTAACAGGCATTTTGAAAGTGTAGAATTTGTCGCCTTCTTCACGGGTAGTGAAGGTACCGGAACCCAGTGCCTCAACAGTTACAGGCTTTCCTTCAGGGTCAGTTACTGCTACATAAACGTCAGTGGCGCCATTTGCAGCAATACGATTGTCAACATCGAAAGAGATAACCAGTTTGTCTACGCGTTTTGCAGTAGTAGTTACTTTTTCTTTGCCACCGCTTCTTTCATCAATAGGCGTGATAGCGATGCTGGAAGCATTCAGGGTAGAAGCTACTTCTACTTTCTTTTCCAATTCCTGCTTGGCAGTATTGGTAGTTGCCAGATCAGTAGAGAGCTTTTCCTTGTCAGCTGTTAACTGAGTCTTCTCAGTAGTCAGCACTGAATTTTCCTGCGTCAGGCGGGCTACTTCCTGCTCCAGGTTATTGATCTTGCTATTCAGGTCAGTGATCTGTGCAGCAAGCTCTTTTTTCTCTCTTTCAGTCAGCCTTTCTTTCTTCAGTTTGGCGGCTATCTGATTTTTGATTTTAGAGATCTCGCTATTGCGCTCGCTTAATTTACCTTCCAGTTCATTGTTATAACCGGTCAGTGAATCCAGACGGATCACAGCTGCATCAAAACTCTTTTGCAATTCATTCTTGGAAGAATCTACTGCAACGTATTGAGTTTGCAGAGAAGTGATCTGTTGGTCAGATTTGTTTTTGTCCCACAGAAAATAACCCCATGTACCAAGGATACCAACGGCTAATAAACCGATGATCAGATTTTTAGAATCCTTTTTAGGAGGCTGATTTTGAGGACTAGCTGATGGATAATTGGTTGTGCTCATAGTTAATATGTGTTTTCAAAAGTTTAAAATTTGGGTGCTAACCCCTTCATTAGGTTTACGATATTGGGTTAGTCCAAAACCATGCCAAAATTTCCCGGAGGAAGGCGGAATGGCGGGGTAAAAAACGCTGTAATGTAGTATAGTATTGTGTTATAGCTGTGTATATTTACTCCCCAAACAAGCCCTTTTTTGGTGTAATATTGCACCAATTTCAAATATTCTACGTCCCCATGTCTGCTGAAAAAATATTATCTGATTGGAAGAAAAAGCAATTTAAACCCATCTATTGGCTGGAAGGAGAGGAGGATTTCTTTATTGATAAGGTTATTAATTACGCCGAACACCATATCCTGAGCGAGGCGGAGGCTGGTTTTAACCTCACTGTCTTCTATGGCAAGGACGCTAACTGGCCTGATATCATCAATGCCTGCCGCCGTTATCCCATGTTTTCAGACAAGCAGGTCGTATTATTAAAAGAAGCCCAGCAAATGCGGGATATCGACAAGCTGGAGCCATATATAGAAAATCCTTTAAAGTCTACCATCTTCGTCGTATCATATAAAGAAAAAAAGGTAGATGGCCGTAGCAAGCTGGCAAAAACCCTCAAAGAAAAGGGGGAGATGCTCACTACCAAAAAGATGTATGATAACCAGCTGCCCGATTGGACCAATGAACTGGTACAGTCAAAAGGTTATTCCATGTCTCAAAAAGCCTTGCTGCTCCTGGTAGATCATATTGGGAATGACCTTAGCCGCATCAACAATGAGATTGATAAAATGCTGGTGAACCTGGGTGAGCGCAAGAATATTACTGAAGATGATATTGAAAAATATGTAGGTGTAAGCAAGGAATACAACCCTTTTGAATTGCAGAGCGCGGTAGCTTCCCGTGACCTGGCCAAAGCCATGCGCATCATTCAATATTTTGAAGCCAATCCCAAAGCAGCCCCTATCCAGTTGGTATTGCCTGCCCTGTATAATCTTTTCAGTAAAACCTATATGATCTTTGGACAGAGTGCTAAAGATGATAAAACAATTGCGCTGAATATCGGTGTCAACGCCTGGTTTGTGAAAGACTACCTGCTTACTGCAAAAAATTATGGATATGAAGGTACCGAGAGCGCTTTACTCTTATTACACCAATACAACCTTAAAAGCATTGGTGTGAATGATGTGGGAACTTCAGATGCGTCTCTGTTGAAAGAAATGGTGGCTAAGATGATGAGTTAAGACCGAAATAGCGAAGTGTATCTTCTTTGTCTTTGGCCAGTTGAGCTTTCAGCGCTTCCAGTCCGTCAAACTTCTCTTCTGCGCGCAGGTATCGCTTTACATATACACGAAGCGTGCGGCCATAGATGTCGGCATTGAAATCAAAAAGGTTTACCTCAATGGTGAGCCTGTTATCTGTGATGGTAGGTCTTATGCCAATACTCATCATGCCTTTTTGCAAGTCCGGAAGCTTGGGGCCTGAGTCCTGGTCCGAGGCTTCTGAATTCTGAATTCTGAATTCTGTATTCTGCATTCTTATCTCCGCCTCCACTACATAAATGCCATTGCCGGGTACCAGCTTTTCCTCGTTTTCCATGCGCAGGTTGGCTGTGGGATAACCCAATACCCTTCCCAGTTTATTGCCTTCAACAACAGTTCCTTCAAAAAAGAAATCATAACCCAGCAAGCCGTTGGCCTGTTCTATCCGGCTTTCCAGGATAGCCTGCCTGATGCGGGTGGAACTCACTGTATTCTCATCAATTACATGCGGAGGGATTTCCATCAGCCGGAAACCCGAACGGGCGCTAAACTCCTCCAGGAGCTTGTAATTGCCTGTCCTGCCTTGTCCAAAACGGTGATCGTAGCCGATAATGATCGTATGGGGATGGAACTTTTCTATTAAAAAATGCTCTATATAGGCTTCCGGGGTTTGCTGGGCAAAAACCGGGGTAAAAGGAACGATCACCAGGTGATCAATACCACATTTTTCCAGCAATTCAATTCTTTCCTCAATGGTGTTGAGCAGGTGAAAAGCAGGCTGTTCGGCCGAAACCACCTTGCGGGGATGCGGATGGAACGTAATTATGACCGTTTCACCGCCTATCCGCCGGGCCTCCTCCTGCAGTTGCTCCAGTATTTGCCAATGCCCCAGGTGTACCCCGTCGAATGTACCTATGGTGAGTACTGCCCGGTTAAAGGCAGGTATATTATCTGTTGAATGGTAAACTTTCATAAATGCGGTGCGAAAATAGCCCGAAAAGTCGAATCGTCCGAATGTCAATAGCATCCGAAAGTCCGACTTCTTTCTTAGTTTTGCCGCATGAGTTTATATTCACAGCGGGGCGTGTCTGCTCAGAAAGAAGAAGTTCACAAGGCTACCGAGAAACTGGATAAAGGTTTGTATCCCTATGCTTTTTGCAAAATATACCCCGATTACCTCACGGGCGATAACAATGCAGTCAACCTGATGCATGCCGATGGCGCAGGTACCAAAAGTATCCTGGCTTACCTGTACTGGAAGGAAACCGGTGATATTTCCATATGGAAAGGCATTGCCCAGGATGCGATTGTTATGAACCTGGATGACCTGCTCTGTGTGGGTATCCACGATAACCTCTTGTTTTCTTCAACCATCGACCGCAATAAATCGCGCGTACCAGGCGAAGTGCTGGAAGTAATCATCAATGGTACCCAGGAGTTTTTTGATGAGTTAAAACAATACGGCGTTAATATCCATTTTCTGGGTGGAGAGACCGCCGATGTAGGCGATGTGGTGCGCACCATTGCGGTGAATGGCACCATGACCGCCCGTTGGCCCAAACAACAACTGGTGACCAATGAAAAGATACAGCCCGGCGACGTGATCGTAGGTTTTGCCAGCTATGGGCAAGCTGTGTATGAAACCACTTACAACAGCGGTATCGGCAGTAATGGCCTTACCAGCGCCCGGCACGATGTACTGAGCAAGTTCTATGCTCAGCAATTCAAAGAATCATACGAAAATTCATTGAGTGATGAAGTGGTCTATATCGGGCCTCATAAAATGACGGATTCGCTAAAGAATGCAGGTTACAACCTGGAAGCCGGCTCGCAGCTCGCAGCTCAAAGCTCGCAGCTTACAATCGGCCAGCTCCTGCTGAGCCCCACCCGTACTTATGCACCTTTATTGAAAGAACTGTTCAGCAAGCATTTTGATGCCATACATGGATTGATCCATTGCAGTGGTGGTGGACAAACCAAATGCATGAAATACCTGCCGGGCGATTTCCGTATTGTGAAGGACAACCTGTTTGAACCCCCGGTGATATTCAAGATCATTCAGCAGGCATCGGGTAGCGACTTGCGCGAAATGTACCAGGTATTCAATATGGGCCACCGGCTCGAAGTATTTACCCCGGAAGCGTCTGCCGCCGCTATGATCAAAGCAGCAGAAGCCCTGGGTATTGAAGCAAAGATCGTGGGCAGGGTAGAGGCCGGCACTAAAAAAGAACTGGTGCTCCAGACCGCTGGTGAAGAGATCGTTTTCTAATTTAAGGCATCATATATTTAGACCAGACTGGCAGTTACAGGTCATTCGATGATAACCCATCAATGAAGTGTAGCTGCCAGTTGTTTTTCCAGCCCTTCTCCCCGAAGGTTTTTGGCAATGATCCTGCCTTCCGGATCAAGTAATAAGTTGGCTGGCACAGATCCAATACCGTATTGCCGCGCAATGGCATTATCCCAGGATTTGAGATCGGAAACATGCGTCCAGGTAAGCTGATCTTTTTGAATGGCTTGCAGCCAGAGATCTTTTTTATTGTCTAAGGAAATGCTGAGCACGGTGAAGTTTTTGTCTTTGTATTTCTGCCAGGCAGCTATCAGCGCAGGGTTTTCTTCACGGCAAGGGCCACACCAGCTTGCCCAAAAATCGATCAATACATATTTGCCACGGAAGTCCGTTAATGCCACCGGTTTATCGGCCGTATCATTTTGAATGAAGCCGGGTGCTATTTTTCCGATCGCGGTAGCTTTAGAAGCAGCTACTTTTTCCTGGAAATACCTGCCCGGCGCATTATTCCGGGCAGCGGGTGATAGCTTGTTCAGCAATTCTTCCATTTGTTGCAAATTGTTGGGCATACCATAGCTGTACAGGGCAAAACTGCTCACCGGAGAGCTACTGTGTTGAATGGCCCATTGTTGAGCGGTTGATTTCCGCAGCGCAAGTATTCGATCAGCCTCTTTGCTAAGTGCATTTTGAGTTGCTGTGTCGTTATTTTTTTGAGCTTCCAGGAATTTCGCATTATTGGCTTTCATCTTTTGGGATGTATTCAGTTGCTCTATAGCTTTATAATAATCCTGTTGATCTTTTGCAAAAGATCCTCCTGATATACGACAGTTGTAAAACACACCCTGTTTGATTTCCAGGTTGAGCGTGCCTTCTTCCAGGTAGAACTCGCGGAATTGTCCGTCGAGGTAGGCGCGCGTAAGTTGCATCATATAGGAGCTGCCTTCTTGTACGGATAGCCTGAACTGAAACCGGCCATCTTTTACCAATGCTGAGTCGCGCCAATTCTCATGGTTAGAGAGCAGGAAGACTTTATCGCCTTCTTTCAACCCGGTAACCCTGGCATTAATGGTCACCTGTTTTTGGGCGCTGGCCGCAAATGCGATCAATTGAAAAAATATGATAAAGAAGCATTTCATACATCGTTAGTTTAAGTTTAGGAGGTATTATTCGCAGCTTATACAATAAAGAACAGCAACGTTATTTTTTTAATTAAATTGTATGAACAAAGAGGGGCAGGTGGAAACCTGCCCCGTAGTTAACGAAGGTTAACTTGCGTATAGAAAAAAAGTAATGTTTGATGTAGATGTTGGTATAAGCCGGACATCTCTATCCAAGGCGTATGCCACTTTGTTAGTCACTGAAAACCAGTAGTTATGAGAATAATAATTACTGGGTAAGTGATCGGTTTTGATACAATGTGTGCGCATTTCCGGACGCATGATTGTTTACTAGGAAAGTTGGTTACTGTGCTTCATGTGTAGTTGAATGCTATTTCCCCTTTTCAAGCTTGAAAGTCGCTTTATAAAAATAACGGGCAGGGGATACTTTACGGCTACCAAAAATATTAACGCTCTTGGATGATAAGTTCTTTACTTCCGCATTCATCAATTCCCGGATCCTTTCTTCGCTTAATGGGGCGCCAAGCACTCTATCTTTGTGAACATAGCCTACGATCACAATTCCCTGCACATTGCCATGTGCAGCAGCCGGCTCTTCCTGGAATATTTCATAATCCTTTAGCTTGCCCGTTTCATCCAGCGAAACTGAATACCAGATGGATCCTTCTCCACCATGGTCCATCATTTCCACCGGATAGCGGAAGCGCCTGTTGAAAAAGCGGATAATTGTATTTTGTACGGTGTCATCAGCATACCTCATTGTATTGCTTACCGCCAGGTCCTTTTGCATGGCTGCATCTCCTGCTGTCTTTAATGCCTGGTCATATACATATACTTTTGCGACATCTTCAGTATAGAAGTTCTTTTCCTGCAATACCTTCTCCTCAACCTTCAATTCCTGCAACTCCTTTTTGAGTGTATTGCTTGCACGCTTATCCTGCTGGATCCCTTGCTTTTTTAAGAGATCCTCCAGTAGTTTCTGTTTGATCTGGTTCTTTTCCAAAGCTGTACCTTTTACCTTTTCTTCATTATAGTACAGCTTTTCTTTACTGGTGTACAATTGCTCTTCACTATAGAACACCGAATCTTTACCACGGTACACTTCATCCTTACCACTGTACACGGCATCTTTACCATGGTACACGGCATCTTTACCACGATAGACTATATCTTTACCACGGTACACAGTGTCTTTGTTGTGGTACAATTGATCCTCAGATAGCTTGTTTTTTTCAGTCAACTCCAGCTCGTATTTTAATAGCTGCAGGTTTAGTTCGAGCGATTTCTGAAACTTATCATTTTTCCGGGGCGCTTGTTCCTGTACTTTTTTTTCCAGTATGAGCGCATTACTAAGGATCTTTATTTTGGCTTCAAGGATAGCCTTCTCGTCAGTAGGGGGGATGGTATCTGTGCGATCTGTGTACTGTTCCTCGTTTTCAAAAACAAAACTATTGATGGGGCCGGCAGGCACTTCTTTTTGTTGCCCGGCATATAATGTCACCGAAAAGAATAGCAGCAGGGAGACAGGTAATACCATTACCCGACTCCAGTATCCGTATTTGGACTGGTTGAGTTGAGTGATCATAGCAATGCGTCTTTTTAATTGGTTTTGAAAAAAGTGATGGGCCAGCGATTGCTGACGGTGCGTCATTACCTGCTGTACCAGCAGCTCGGCATATTGGTACTGGTTGCTGCCGGAAGCAGCATATTGATCGGCCAGGAATTCATGAATAGCCTTGAGCTCTTTTTTGATAAGGTGGAAAAAAGGGTTGAACCAACCGATCATAGTGATCAACTCTGCCAGCAAAATATCCGCTGTATGCTTCTGCTGCACATGGAATAGTTCATGGCGGAAGATCTGTTGTCCCTGAGCACTGTTAAAATTCAATTGGTCGTTCCAGAAGATGGAGCGAAAGAAGGAAAAAGGGGAGCCCGGCTCCCTTGTCTGGTAGAACCTTAACTTCTCCACCACTTCATAATTATATCTCCGGGATATTTTCCGGATATACAATAAGCCACGCACCAGGATAAACAACAAAACCAGCAGCCCGGCTCCATACAGCAGCCACAACAGGTTGGACGGGGTTAATAAAGTTGATGTTTGCAATGGCCCTTCCTGCAGGCTTTCCGCTTGCGTGACCGATGGCAGGGTGACGATCCTGGCCGTATTATAGGCCACCTGGTTCAGCATACCAGGGTCTTCAAATACCGGGATCTTTATGAAAGGCAATACGATGGAGAATACCAGTGTGGCCAGCAAGTAAAACCGGTTGTAATGGTGAAAACGCCTGTTGCGCAGGAAAAGCCAGTAGTAACCCAACAGGATGCCGGAGCAAAGCACCATCTTCCCCAGGTAGGATAAAATGATCATAATTGGTTGTTTTGAGCGTTCCTGATCTGTTCCAGCAGCTTTTGCAGCTCTTCCTGGCTCAGTTTGTTATCGCTCACAAATTGCGACACCAGCTTGGCAGGAGAACCTTCAAAATAGCCCTTCACCAGTTGGTTGACACTTTTTTGCCCATAGGCGGCCTTGCTTACCCTGGGTTTGTACAAATTATTACGGCCCTGTACCTCATATTCTATAAACTCCTTCTCTATCAGGATCTTTAATAGGGTAGCTACCGTGTTCGAATGCGGCCTGGGTTCCGGTATATGCTCCATTATATCCTTCAAAAAGCCCTGTCCCAGGTCCCATACAACCAGCATTACCTGTTCTTCTGCTTTGGTGAGCGGTTTCATAACTAATTTTTTAGTTGTAAGCCAAATTTATAACTATTTTCTTAGTTACAGAATCTTTTTTAGCGGTTATCCACAATTTATTTGAGCTTTTTTTGTTGCGCACAGGAATTGCATAGTTATGTCGTCTATAGTAGTGTTGGCGCAGATTACAGCTCACTATCACCCCCTATGGACAAACGTTTGTGTTGACATTCAATCCGAAGTATACCCTTAGCAGCTTTGTTTTTATCCACAAAAGCTATGAGATTTCGCGATTGCGTGTTATTTTTGCAGACGGTTTTGGACGGATCGGACACATTAACAGCTCATTTGCAGTTGATTTGCAACCTGCCCTGAACTTTCTCAGTCTATTTATTGTTGATACTGTTACCCTGCCCTGAAACAGTTATTTTATTACTTAGAAATTTGATATGAGACAGCTCAAAATTGCTACCCAGATAACCAATCGCGATTCGCAGGCAGTAGAGAAATATCTGCAGGAAATCTCTAAAATTCCAATGATCACTCCAGAAGAGGAGACTGTACTTGCCCAACGGATCAAGATGGGCGATCAGAAAGCATTGGATAAGTTAGTACAGGCTAACCTACGTTTCGTTGTATCCGTGGCCAAGCAGTATCAACACCAGGGCTTATCCCTCAGTGATCTGATCAACGAGGGTAACCTCGGTCTGATCAAAGCTGCTCAGCGGTTCGATGAAACCAAAGGCTTTAAATTCATCTCCTACGCCGTGTGGTGGATCCGTCAGTCAATTTTGCAGGCTTTGGCTGAACAGGGTCGTCTCGTACGCCTTCCTCAAAATAAGATCGGAACATATAACAAAGCCAACAAAGCCTATATGGCTTTCGAGCAGGAGCATGAGCGTGAACCAAGTACTGAAGAATTGGCCGAATTGCTCGAAATGAGCGAAACCGAGATCAATAATATCTTCCAGAGCAATACCCGTCACACATCCCTCGATGCACCCGTGCATGAAGCAGAAGATGTGGCCATGGGCGACCTCCTCGAAGGTGGCGATGATACCGATGATGATGTGATGAAAGACTCACTGCGGAATGAGATTCGCCGGGTTCTGAAGTCCCTCAGCCCCCGTGAAGCAGAGATCGTAAACGCCTATTTTGGCCTGGATGGCGAAAATGGTGTGACCATCGAGCAGATCGGTCAGAAATACGATCTTACCAAAGAACGTATCCGTCAGATCAAGGAAAGAGCTATCAAACGTTTACAGAAAGCCCGTTACAGCAACGCGCTTAAAGCATATTTAGGTTAGTAATAGTACGTTAATCAACATAAAAGCCCGGTATGGTGAAAGCCAGCCGGGTTTTTTGTTGCCATTCTATTCTATCTTTATAAGCTATGCTCAAGCGCCTGGCACTGGTAATATTCCTGGCGGGAACCATGATCTCCTGCGAAAAGGCTATTTCTTTTAAGCCCCGCAATGCGGAGCCGGTGGTGGTCATAGAAGCCACTATTGAGAACGGGCAGCCGCCCATGGTCATCCTTTCGCATAGCCTCCGGTATTTTAGTAAAATATCGCCCGATTCACTGGCTGCCTCCTTTATACACCAGGCAGAGATCAATATTTCCAACGGCAGCAAAACGCACCGCCTTAAAGAATATGCATTTCCCGCCAACAATGGCTATACCGTCTATTACTATTCCATTGATTCCGCCAGCCTGGCCACCGCCTTCCCGGGAGAGCTCAACAAAAGCTATTCCCTGCAGGTAAAGACCGGTGGGAAGGAATATACCGCCGTGACGACCATTCCCAACCTTACCAAGACCTTTGATTCACTTTGGTGGGTGCCAGCTCCCAATAATCCCGATACCAGCAAAGTCATTATCATGGGCCGTACGACCGATCCTCCCGGTTTTGGTAATTATATCCGGTTTTTTACCCAGTCCAATGTTGAACCTTTTCTGCCAGGGCTCAATTCCGTGTTTGATGACCAGATCGTGGATGGGAAAACCTATGAGATACAGATCGAACATGGGGTAGACAGGAATGAATCGATCGACCTGGAGGATTATGCATTCTTTTACCGGGGCGATGTGGTGAGCGTGAAACTGTGTAATATTGACAAAGCCACCTTCGATTTCTGGCGGACTATGGAATACAATTACACCAGTATTGGCAATCCATTTTCTTCCCCCGTAAAAGTGCTGAGCAATATACAAGGTGGAGGCCTGGGTTATTTTGGCGGCTATGCTGTACAATATTCAACCCTCGTCATCCCGCGTTAGGCCATTTGAACTTGTGAACCTGAAAACTGTTATACTATACGCAAGGTTATACACAGAGAATTAAGGTCTTAACTGACTTGACGCTTTGTTGACAGTTTTGATGTTATTTTGTCAAATTTTCTTTAAGAATACAGTTTATGGAAAGTGAAAAAGTACATTGTTTGATTATAGGATCCGGACCGGCAGGATATACAGCGGCTATATATGCAGCAAGGGCTAATATGAAACCCGTATTGTACCAGGGTATTCAGCCCGGCGGTCAATTAACCATTACTACCGAGGTGGAGAACTACCCGGGTTATGCCGATGGTGTTCAAGGTCCCGAAATGATGATCCATTTCGAAAAGCAGGCTACCCGGATGGGCGCCGATATTCGTTTTGGACTGGCTACCAGGGTTGACTTTTCTCAACAACCTTATAAGGTATGGATTGATGATGAAAAACTGGTGGAAGCCGATGCAGTGATCATCGCCACCGGTGCTTCAGCCAAATGGCTGGGCCTGGAAAGTGAAGAACGTCTCAATGGCTTTGGTGTAAGCGCCTGTGCTGTTTGTGATGGCTTTTTCTTCCGCACCAAGGAAGTGGCGATTGTAGGTGCTGGTGACACAGCTGCCGAAGAAGCCCTTTACCTTTCCAAACTGGCCTCTACCGTGCACATGTTTGTACGCCGGGATTCCATGCGTGCCTCCAAAGTAATGCAGGACAGGGTACTGGCGACCCCCAATATCAAGGTATATTGGAATACCGAAACAGATGAAGTGCTGGGAGAAAACAAAGTAGATTCTGTTCGCATTCATAATATTAAGACCGGCGAAAAGCAAACCATTGCCATCAGTGGTTTCTTTGTAGCCATCGGCCATGAACCCAATTCAACCATCTTTAAAGGGGTGATCGATATGGATGAGGCCGGTTATATCAAAACCATTCCCGGCACCTCCAAAACCAATGTAGAAGGTGTTTTTGCTGCCGGTGATGTGCAGGATAAAATATACCGCCAGGCCGTAACGGCTGCAGGCAGCGGCTGTATGGCTGCATTGGATGCAGAACGTTACTTATCAGCCAAAGGGCTGGTCTGATCCTCCCTGGCTGCTTGTATAACAAGGGGTTCTGTAGTACAGAAAAAATAACATTACAATTCCTTACTTCTTTCTAATTTGGCCCCGTCCCGTAAAGACGGGGTCCAAATTTCACATATGGTTACGATTGAGTTACACAACATCAGGTTACAGGCATATCATGGTCTTTATGAAGGAGAACAAAAAACAGGAAGCCCCTACGAAGTGAGTCTTAAAATAACGTATGATGAGGGCCATGTTAAGTTCGACGACCTGAAGAATACCATCAATTATGTGGATGTATTTGAGATCGTAAAACAACGGATGAAAGTAGCAACTCCCTTGCTCGAGAAAGTAGCCGAAGGCATTATCCGTAAACTGAAACACCAATATCCCTTCTCCACCGAGATCATCCTTTCCATTTACAAATTAGAACCTCCCATCGAAAACATACAGGGCAAGCTGGGCATCACCATGCACAAGAAGTATGATGTTTAGATTTCCTTCTTCTTCCACTTTCCGCTCCTGATATACCAATAGGAAAGGGAGAACAGGGTGGTCCAGTAGAGCCATTCGGACATCCAGCCCCAGGTAATGGACCATTTGAAGACCTCCAGTACCAGGTATATGTAGGCACAATAGAATGTGATAGCGGCGGCTTCAATAGCCAGGTTCACCGTCGAATTGCCGGTGCCGGTTACGGCATTCAGCCATACCGTGGAGAATGACATCAATACCAATGCACTCGATACTACCCGTACTACCGGTATGGCATCTTCCACAAAAGAAGCATCCTGTCCATAAATAGAAAGCAGTACATGCGGAAAGAAATTCAGCAGCAAGGCTATCACCAATGCTATGCAGAAGCTGATGCGTACTATTTTTTGTACCAGGGGTACCACCAGATCCTTCCTTCCCTGGCCGATCACATTGCTCACCATGGTATTGGTAGTGGCAGCAAATGACCAGGTGAATACCCCAAAAAAACCGAAGAGGTTGCGCATGGTATTGGAGATCGCGAGGTCGCGGTTACTATGTCCTTGTGAAAAGCCGTGACGCTCTACCAAAATATAGAAGAATATCCAGCTGATCACACTGATGGCATGCTGGAAAATAAGCGGAGAAGATTGAACCAGTATTAGCTTGGAGATATCCTTATGGTAACCAAAATGCTTATACAGCGAAAAACGCTTGCTGATCCCTTTGCGATGGATCACCGCAAATACGACCAACATTCCGGTAGCTTCTGCGATCACCGAGGCTATGGCAGCCCCGTTAAAACCCAGTTCCGGGAATCCCAGCTTGCCATAGATCAATGTATAATCAAAGAAAATATTGGCTACGGTTTCTGCCAGCGTGCCGATCACCAGGTACCTGCTTTGGTTGGTACCCACCAGCAAGGCATTGCGCATTTGATAGATGTAGAGGAAGGGTAGACCCCAGATGCGGATATAGAGAAATTGCACGGATTGCTGCAGTACCTTTTGATCGTGCAACGAGTATTTCAGAATGGTGGGCGCCACCAGGAAGGTGAGCACGATGCCGATCACAGCAATGATGAGTGCGATCCGCACCCCTTGCGAAAAGAGTTTACCGATCTCTTCCACCCGGTTTTCTCCGGCCCTCCGCGCAATCAATGCCTGCAAGCCATTGTTCAGGCCAAAACCAATGGCTGCGAAAATGAGGTAATAAACCCCGGTAAGCCCGGCTGTGCCCAATTCCTGCTCTCCCAGGGCCCCCAGGAATATGTTGTTGGTGATAAAATTGATCTGCGGTACCAGCAATGCAAAGCTGATCGGCAAGGCGATCTTCAGTATCTGTCGGTTGGAAACTTCTACCCGTAAATCATTCGGTATAACTGTGGCCATAACTTATTTAACTACCCCCCAATCCTCATGGTGCTGTTGTAGAGCCTGCAAAACTAATTCATTGCCGGCAAATAAGCCCTACCTACATCCGGGGAGGCGCTCATTCGTGTAATTGGTATAATTCGTGTATTATTGCACCTCTAAATAATATGCTGAAAGCAACATTTGATATTATTCCAGAATCTGCACGACAGGAAGAATTGCAGAACAGCCTGTTACTCATGGAAGTGGGTGAGAAGGTTTTTAGTTATGTGTTGTACAACAAACAGCAGCAACGATTTATGGGCCTGCGGCAGTACAACCTCGACTTCATGCCTGGCAAGCCGGTGATGGAAGCATTGCAGGAGATACTCGCCGGTGACGAATTGTTGCAGCTTTCCTACCGCGAAGCATTTGTAATTTACCACTATACCGATAGCAACCTGTTGCCGGAAAAGCTCTTTCATATTGAGTTGAATAAGCCGGTGACCGAGCTGGTGTTTGGCAATGCCCACAAAGGATTGCTGCTCAGTGAAAAAATACCCGGCTGGAATGTCTATAATATTTACCGCATTCCCCGTGAGGCCCATGCTCTGATGCAGCATAAGTTTGCAGCCGGCAAATACTGGCACTACTATACCATTATGCTTTCGGGCATTGAAAAAGAATCATCCGGCGATGGCGTATTGAAAGTGATTGTAGCTTCCGACAGGATCATCGTAGCCGTGTTTAAGAAGCATGCGCTGCAGCTGATCCAAACCTATCATTACGATACACCCGATGATGTATCTTATCACTTACTGGCGCTCTGCAACAGGTTTGACCTGGATAATGGCCAGGTGTTGCTGAAGATATCCGGTCTTATTGACGAGCAATCCATCCTGTACCAGGAACTGTTCAAATACTTCCTCCGCCTGGAGTGGGAGGCGATAGCTGAAAGCTCCCGCCTTGATGAAGCATTTGAGACCTATCCGGCGCACTATTTTTCACCCTTGCTGAACATGGCTTTATGCGTATAATCAGTGGCGAATTGGGAGGACGACGTATCAATCCGCCGGCTAATATGCCGCATACACGTCCTACTACCGATCTTGCCAAAGGAGGCCTTTTTAACATCCTGCAGAATAACCTGGACTTTGAGGAGCTCAAAACGCTCGACATATTTGGCGGCACAGGTAGTATCAGTTATGAACTTGCTTCCCGCGGCGCCGAAGATTGTACCATTGTAGAGAAAGATACCGCGATGTATGAGTTCATTAAGAAAACCGCGCAAGACCTGAAGCTCACTAATTTCAAGGTCATCAAAATGGATGTCTTTAAATACCTGGATCAATGTACCGAACAGTTTGATTTCATTTTTGCCGGTCCGCCTTATGCACTCACTACCATCGATGAGTTGCCTAAAAAAGTGGTGGAAAAACAATTACTCAAGCCCGGTGGCTGGTTTGTATTGGAACATACGCCCCGCAATAAATACGAGAACTATCCTCTTTTTGCTTCTGCCCGCAACTACGGTACCACAATTTTCAGCATTTTTGTAAATAAGCAAGACAAATAGGTGTTGGCTGTTAGGTATTAGGTGTTAGCGCGTTTGCTTCGCCCATGGCTAATAGCTAAAGGCTAACAGCTAATACCTAATAGCTAAATCCTAAAAGCTATCCCATGAACAAGATCTTCGTTACCGGTATTGGAACCGGCATTGGTAAGACCCTCATCTCCGCCATACTCGCCAAAGCCCTGGAGGCCGATTATTGGAAGCCCATTCAGGCAGGCTATGAGGAGGGCACCGATAGTGAATATGTACACAATACGCTAACGGGCACTGCATCCGTGATACATCCCGAAGTATACAAACTGAAGATGCCCGCATCCCCGCATATAGCCGCCAGGGAGGAAGGCATCACTATTTCTATTCAAAAAATTTGTGATCAGGTTCCGCCAATTAGTCGTAATTTGATCATCGAAGGTGCCGGAGGATTATTGGTCCCGTTAAACGGATCGGAATTTGTGGCAGACCTTGTTAAGGCCCTGGGCGCTAAAGTGATTTTGGTAAGTCGCAATTACCTGGGGAGTATTAACCATTCATTGTTAACCGCCCGTGTGTGCAGGGAGATGAATTTGCCGGTAATGGGGTGGATATTCAATGACCAGTATCTTCACTATGAAGAAGAGATCGTAGGTTGGACCAACTACCCACTAATAGCATCTGTACCTTATACGAAAGCAGCAGACGGAAAATTTATCGAGGCGCAAGCGGCCACCCTTCAAAAGCGACTGAAAGGATTTCTATGATAAAAAAAACCGTTCGAAAAGACTACCTGCAACGCAGGATGGACATTCCCGAAGAAGATCTCCAGCAACAAACCGCCCTCATGGCGTTTAACTTTAAGAAGTTATCCTTCCCACCTGTTAAATTCCTCATGTCTTATTCACCCCTCCTGGCAAGGCGTGAATTCGATGTATCTGTTTGTGAAGACATGCTCAAGCAGCAAAACCCTTCCATGCAAACAGCCTGGCCCCGTATTGAAGAACATTCTTCCGAAATGGACGCTTCACTGGTACAAAGGGGAGGACTGTTTGTCAAGAACCGGTTCAATGTACTGGAGCCCATCAGTGGCCATATTATAGAGCCCGAAATGCTGGATGTGATATTTGTTCCCCTCGTGGCTTTTGATGAAAAAGGCTATCGCATAGGCTATGGCAAAGGGTATTATGACCGTTACCTCGCCCGTTGCCGACACGATATCATTCGCGTTGGGTTCTCCTTTTTTGAAGCCGTACGGGGCATCGAAGACATCAACCAATTTGATGTACCTTTAAACTTTTGTATCACACCGTATCGTAATTATGAATTTTAACGCTCCACTGCTACGGCCTATACGAATATTATTATTCCCTCTTTCACTGGTTTACGGCGCTGTAATTTGGTTGCGCAACAGGTTGTTTGATAAGAATATTCTTAAATCTTCCTCCTTCAACCTGCCTGTTATTTGCGTAGGTAATCTGTCGGCCGGAGGTACCGGCAAATCCCCCATGGTAGAGTTTTTGCTGAAGATCCTCCAAAGCCATATGGAAGTAGCCGTATTAAGCAGGGGATACAAGCGTAAAACCAGGGGGTATGCCCTGGCCGGTACTGGTACCACAGCTCTGGAAATAGGGGATGAACCCATGCAGTTCCACCTCAAATTCCCGGATGTGAGCATTGCCGTGGGAGAGGAGCGGGTAGTGGCCATCCCCCAACTGCTCCATGATAGGCCCGGTACAAAGGTGATCGTGCTGGACGATGCTTTCCAGCACCGTACTGTGAAAGCAGGACTTAATATTGTACTCACAGATTATAGCAATTTATTTACCCGCGACTGGTTTCTGCCCACCGGCGACCTGCGTGACGAGAAGAACAGCTATAAAAGGGCCGATATACTCGTGGTTACCAAATGCCGGCCTGATCTTTCTGCAGAAGAAAGAAATATCATCCTGGAAGAAATACGACCCCTGCCACACCAGCACGTATTTTTTTCTGCCATCCGGTATGGCATTCCTTACCATATTCTTCTCCGGAATGAGTTGCAGGTGAACGATTCCATGGAAGTATTACTGGTAAGCGGCATTGCCAATCCTGCCCCCCTCAAAAGGTACCTGCAGGAAGTATCTAAAACCTACTATGAGATCCCGTACAGCGATCATCACATTTTCTCCATTGATGATTTAAAAGAGATCGTAAAAAGGTTTGACAACATGCAAACCACCAACAAGATCATTCTCACCACCGAAAAAGATGCTGTACGGTTGGTAAAATTTGAACAACAATTAAAAGAATTGCCTGTGTATGTAATTCCGATAGAAGTGCAGTTCCTTTTCAACGAAGAACAGGTATTTAGTGATTTAATCACTAAATTCATTAAGGAATTTACATTCAGGCCTTAAAAACTTGCGATGAGTAAGAAACAATCAAAGAAGAGTAAGGACAAGACTAAGAAGAAAAAAGGGTTTACTGATCAGGATTCCCTGAAAGGTGTATTGGATATCACACGTTCCGGAGTAGGATACGTGATCGTACCCAATAGTGCCGGTGATATACTGGTACGCCCCGGCGATTTTAATACGGCCCTCCATGGAGATACGGTGCGTGTAAGAGTGGTCAATACCGGCGGACGGCAAAGTAGCCGCCAGCAGGGAAAGATCGTGGAAGTAGTGCAGCGTAAGCAAACTCAGTTCATGGGTAGAATAGAAGTAGGAAAGACCTTTGCGTTTTTCATTGCTGATGTAGACAAGCCCATGCCCGATATATTTGTGCCCCTCACCAGCCTCAATGAGGCGAAGGATAAAGACCGGGTGATCGTTCGGATAGTGGAATGGCAGCCCAACAAAAAGCCTGTAGGCGAAGTTGTACAGGTGATGCAAGCTGGTGATGACAATGACATCGCCATGAAGGAGATCCTCATGCAGAATGGGTTTCCATTGACCTTTTCTGATGATGTACTGGAAGAAACAGCCCGTATACCAGATATCATCCCCCAGGCGGAAATAAACAACCGCAAGGATGTACGTGAAACACTCACCTTCACCATCGATCCCGTAGACGCCAAAGATTTTGATGATGCCATCTCTTTCCGCATACTGAAGAATGGTAACTATGAGATCGGCGTGCACATTGCCGATGTAAGCTATTATGTAGAACCGGAGACCGCACTGGACAAGGAAGCCTATGAAAGAGCTACTTCCGTATACCTGCCAGACAGGGTGTTGCCCATGCTGCCCGAGAGGATATCCAACGAATTGTGCTCCCTGCGTCCCAAAGAAGACAAGCTCACCTTTTCAGCGATCTTCCAGATCACCGACAAAGGCGATGTGAAACAACATTGGCTGGGCAAAACAATTATTCACTCCGATCACCGGTTCACCTACGAGCAGGTACAGGAGATCATTGAGCAGGAAGAAGGTTTGTACAAGGATGAAGTACTTATCCTCAATAACCTGGCCCAGAAGTTCCGCAAAACGCGGTTTAAGAAAGGCGCCATTAATTTCTCTTCCCAGGAAGTACGCTTCAAACTGGACGAGAAAGGAAAGCCTATTGGCATCATGATCAAAGAAAGCAAGGAAGCCCATCAACTGGTGGAGGAGTTCATGTTGCTGGCCAACCGTACTGTAGCAGAAAGCGTTGCTAAGATCAAGTTCAATAAAAAAGAGATACCCTTCCCATACCGGGTGCACGATACCCCCGATGAAAAGAAGCTGGAACCCTTTGCCGCTTTTGCCCGTAAATACGGCCACGAGTTTGATACCAAATCACCCGATGGCATTGCCAGGTCTTTCAACCAGATGCTGAAAGATGTGCAGGGCAAGCCCGAGCAACATGTGCTGGAACAGCTGGGTATCCGTACGATGGCTAAAGCCGTGTATACAGCCGAGAATATCGGTCACTATGGATTGGGCTTTAAACAATACTGCCACTTTACTTCACCCATTCGCCGTTACCCCGATGTAATGGTGCACCGCGTGTTGTTTGATATCCTCAATGAAAAGATCGAGCCCGATAAAAAGATGGAGCAGAAATGCAAACACTGCAGCGAAAAAGAACGCAGTGCCATGGAATCTGAAAGAGCTGCCAATAAATACAAGCAGGTAGAGTACATGCAGAACTTCCTGGGCGATGAGTTTGAAGGCGTCATCAGTGGTGTAGCTGCCTTTGGATTCTGGGTAGAGACCATCGAACACAAATGCGAAGGCCTGGTAAGCATCAACAGCCTGTTGGAATACGATGATTTCCGCCTCATAGAAGGCGATTACAGCCTGGCTGGCATGCGCAGTGGCCGTAAGTTCAGGATGGGCGATAAAGTACGTATCAAAGTGATCGCAGCCAATCTTACCAAGCGCCAGCTGGATTACGAGTGGGTGATCACCGCTACCGCAGGAGATGATAAAGTAGAGGCTGGTCTTCAAAAACCATCCTATCCTATTCCCAAAAGGGGTAAGGGCGGTAAACGCAAGAAATCATAGCAGAAGGCCACCCTTCATTGCGATAAACTAATACCGAAGCAGTGACCAACAGGTTACTGCTTCATTTTTTGTAGTAAGGCCTCCAGTTCTTTTACTTTATCCGGGTATTGGCTGGCTACATTGCGCTTTTCTCCGATGTCTTCGGTTAAGTGATACAATTGCGGCTCCGGTGAATTGCCCGATTCTATACCTACCTCTTTCATATAAGCAGCCCCTGTATGGGGTTGAATATATTTCCATCCATCTTTAATAATAGCGGTGGCATCCCGCATGCCCTGCTCTATCAATACGGACCTTCCTTTTTGATCTTTGCCTGTAAAGGCAGCCAGCAGGTTTTCACTGTCCATGGCCTGGCCGGTCGGAATGGGTTGCTTCAGCAGCTGTGCAAAAGATGCCAGCAGATCCATCTGGCATACCAGCGCATTGGATACCTGTGCTTTTACCTGGCCGGGCCAGCTTAGAATAAAAGGTACACGTGTGCCCGCTTCCAGCGCACTGTATTTTCCACCCCGCAAGGGGCCTGCGGGCGTATGCCCCTGCAGCATCGTCACGGCGCCATCCTGGTAACCGTCATCCAATACAGGGCCATTGTCGCTGGTAAAAATGATGAGCGTATTTTTTTCAAGACCTGATGCCTTCAGTTGGTTGATCAGTTGGCCGATGGTCCAGTCTATTTGCAGGATGGCATCTCCACGATAGCCAAGCCCGCTCCTGCCTTTGAATTGGGTGGCAGGCATGCGCGGTACATGTGGTTCCGTGAGTGAATAATAGAGAAAGAAAGGCGCCTTCTGATGATCGGCTATGAATTGTGTAGCCTGGTGCAAAAAGGTGAGCGATACTTCTTCATCTACCCAGCGGCTCCGGTTACCTCCACTCATATAGCCAATCCGGCCAATGCCATTTACAATGGTATTGTCGTGGCCCTGGCCAGGGGAAGACTGCATCTTCAACAGCTCAGGATGCTCCTTGCCGGTAGGATCAGTGCCTACCTTTTTTTGATAGTCAACTACGATGGGATCAGTAGTATCCAGGCCAACTACCCGGTGATTTTCCAGGAATACTGTGGGTACCCTGTCGGCAGTGGCGGGGAAAATAAAGGAATAGTCAAAGCCTACCTCATTAGGACCGGGCTTTATATCGATGTTCCAGTCTTTGGCGGTTTTATCTCCCAACCCCAGGTGCCATTTACCTACAATGCCCGTGGCATAACCTGCCTGTTTAAACACTTTGGGTAAAGTGATCTTATCAGTAGGGATGATCAGGGCGGCATCTCCGGGTAAAATACCTGTTCCATTTCTTTTCCAGGGATATTGCCCCGTCATCAATGCATAACGCGAAGGGGTACAGGTGGCAGAGGTAGTATGGGCGTTGGTAAGCCGGATACCTTGTTTGGCCAGTTGATCAAGATGGGGAGTATGTAGCTTTGTGGCGCCATAACAGCTCAGGTCGCCATAGCCCAGGTCATCTGCATAGATATAGATCACATTGGGCTTTTGTTGAGCTATAGAACCCAACACTACACCAATACTGAACAATAGGAGCAAGCCTGTTTTTTTCATCCCGGTAATTTAGACAATGATATTCATTTTTTGATCATTGTCTCTCACTGGTCCCCGTGCAACCGGTTGCACGGGGATGGCTCTTTTCTAAGTGCCTGCGCACTTCAACCGTCTACTTACGTTTGTTGAGCCAGATGCCAAAGCTGAGACGGCCGGGAAAATAGAATTGACTGTTGTTGATTTGGCCCGATCCATAATTGTCTGTGTATTTTCCTTCAATTCTATAACCAAAACCTATATTCATATCCAGGCTGAAGCGGCTTTTGAAATTGCGTTGCAGGCCGATCGTAGCGCCGGTGGCAAACACTGCCCTGCGCTCCTTTTTTACCTCACCGGACGAAGTGTTATAATACCTTTTCGGGAAACCGCTTCTGACAAAAGGCGCTATATAATTCAGGGTGTTCATGGCCACCCGCTTGCCGCGTTCCTGCCGCCTGCGGAAATTGTAATAATACCGGTATTCAAGCGATAGCGTAGGTTCAAGGTAGAAATGAGAATCAAACCCTTGACTGGATGAATATCCCAGTCCTGCTGAGGGACTGAAAAATCCTTGCAGATAGAGTGATTGGTACCTGGCTATCCGCTTTTCATAGCCAAAGCCAGGACTTAGAATGGTGACCTTGGTAATATCGGTAATGTCGGTGACCGGCTCTTCCTGTGCACAACAGAATAGCCCCTTGATAAGGAGCAGGAGTGTAACGAATAATTTTGATGGCATGGGTGGGGTTGATAATTTCACTATGGTTGAATATTGCTTGCCGCAGGCAGGATAACGGGGCAATAATAAGTGTGATTATAATTAGCGTTCTGTTAAGAAGCGTCTAATTGCCGGAAAAGCAGATGAACCGCCTGTTTTTTACGCTGAATAGTGAAATAGCAATGTATTGTGTTAATGCGAAGCCTGGTAATGTTTCTTTAAAACATCCCCGCCAAATTCGTTGTTCTTCTCCCGCCAGATGGCATGGATATGGTTGCCTTCATGGTTAAATCCGCTGTTGTCAAACTCTATCAGGAAGGTAGGACCATTGAGCACAAAATAATGCGCCTTGTGTTCATCATACGGGCCGATCCAGCCAAAGTGAACTTTGTCAATTCCGGCTTTTATGATCTTATCATATTCTACCGTAGCTTTTTCATATTCCATGTTGAATACAAATTCCCGGATGATCTGCTTCAATACCTCTTGTTGCTGTTTATTCATGGCGCTGCCTTGCAGGCCCCAGTAATCGATCAGGCGTTTACCACTCTCGGCAGCCGTGATGATATCTCCCGGCACTGCCTGGCTCAGGGTAGCTTTCTGCTGTTGCGCCGGTGACAGTAAATGGATCAGTTTAACGCCTAAGTCTTCTTCCTGCCCCAATATGCGCCAGCCGGCATAATCTGAAATGCCATATTCAGCAGGGTCGCTGCCAATGAAAAAGGGCGTAACGGCCAGCTGTTGCTGGTGGAAGGTAAAGTTCAGTGAAAGGTGATGGCCTTCCAGCTTGAAACCCCAGATACTATCTGAAGGAAGATTGAAAATGGCCAGGTAAAATTGCTTATGGCTCCATTGCAGCGCCCGCATCCTGCTGTGCAGGTCTTCATTGATCTCTTTGCGCTGTAGCAAAGTATCATAATACATATTCAGCAGGTTGTCCATATGCATCACGCCTGTGGCTTTCAGGTATCCTTGTGAACTTAAAGCAGCAGATAGGATACGGTGTAATGATTTTCTTTGTACATCAGTAAGGCTGCCGATATTAATGCCTACCCGGGCCCGCAAGCCCACTGGCAGGTTATTCCATTCTGTGCGCATCGTATCAGCAAAACCAACCAGTGCCCGCTTTTTTTGCAGAGGGGTAAGGCCGTCCACAAATGAGGCGACAGATTTCCTTATTTCAGTATTATTATCCTGGCAATAACTATGGGTAACAATAAGGGAAGCAATAACAATTAGCAAGAGTTTTGGGGACATACAATGGGTTGATTGCTCACTAAATTAGTTTATTTATTCACCATGCAGGGCAATCTGTAAAAAAACACACCCTGTGCGGTTATCCACACAGGGTGTTCCTATAGGTCAATGCCTTCTTTATGCGTTATCGTAGGCGGCCTGTAAGTCTTTAATAACGATCTTACTCATTCCCATCATGGCCTTCATCACACGATCGGCTTTCTTTTGGTTTTTATCCATTAACAGCCTGGGTAAAAGGCGTGGTGTAACCTGCCAGGACAGACCAAACTTGTCTTTCAGCCAGCCACACTGACTTTTTTCTCCCCCTTTGGAGAGCTTTTCCCACAATTCATCAGTTTCTTCCTGGGTATCAGTATTCACACATATTGAAACAGCCTCCGTGAATTTGAACTCAGGGCCTCCATTCAGGGCGAGGAACTCCTGTCCATACAGGTAGAAGGTTGAGGTCAATACAGAACCTTTGGCTCCATGACCTTCATCACCCCACAGCAGCACATCACCTTGCTGCAGGTTGTCTTTGAAAATGGACTTATAAAATTGTATGGCTTCTTCGGCCTTGTTGTCATACCACAGGCAGGTGACAAGTTTTTTTTCGTTCTGACTCATGACTATTCGTTTTTTGTTTTTGTAAACACAAACTTACTGCCATGAAACAGCATCGAGCAGGTGTGAAAATGTCTTTTTAAAGGGGCAATTGCGACAAGCACCAGGGCAGGAACCAGGTGCCAGCCAAAGCACCCGACTACCCGGGCTATTACACCAGGTCTACTGCGATCCCCGGCATGGCTTAGATACCTTTTTGGGGAGCTTAAATTGGGTTTTCGTTTTAAAAGGCATTAGAGGCGATTAGCGGGCGTTTTTGTTTGAACTGGTTAGTGATTCGGGAGATGGGAGATCGGGCCGTAGATGGGCTGCAATACGGTTTAAATTGTGCGGCCTGGCGGTTCTCCCCGATTTACTGAATAGTTATTCTTTGTGTGTCACAAATGGCCCGTTGAGGGGGTTTGTTTTGGTTTTGTTCGGGTCTTGTTCGGGACTCGTTCGGAATTCGTTTAGGGTGGCTTCGCTAAGTACCGAAGGATTCCCGAAGAAGGGGCGAACATGGTACGAACTTGGTAATAACAAGACCCTAACAAGACCCCTATGAAATACCCTGTACCTTACTAAAATAACTATACAGTATTCCTGAGTTAACTAAATTGGTTATACAGTTCCATTGCTGCACTAATTTGTCATAATTTGAGTTTGCCCTCTATCGAATCATCCAGGGTTTTACCCAAAATAGCACCGGCAATTTGCTTAACAAAAGCGATCATCTGTCCATGTTTTGTATCCCAGTAATAACCATCATGCGGTGTGAATTCAATAACAGAAATGCGCGGATCATCAATACCTTCCGTAAACCAGGTTTTCAAAAGAGGCTCCCAAAGTTCTTTTATCTTTTCTTTTCGCTGGCTGATGCTTGCTTTGCCATACAGGGTTACAAAGTCGGAATACATAGAACCCTGGAATAACAACTGGATGGAAGGGTCCTGTTGTATATGTGCATTCTTGTGACTATCTGTTGCACTGAGAAACCAGCAGGTGCCATCATCATCCACTTTTTGTACAGACATTGGGCGGGTTGAAAATGCTTCGCCTGTTGTAATGCGGGTACAGAAAAAGCAATTCTTAGCTTTTTCAATGAACATCTTAATCTTTTTAGCAGCCTCCTGGCCTTGCAGGTCCAGATGATTTTCCTCGGCTTGCTGACGGTTAATGCTGTCCATAAGTTTTTTAGGGTAACCATTAAATTATTATGCCCTGAGGCTAAAAAAGAGAGTGATTTAATTACTTTATGCTTGATGTTTTATTGAAATCGTGAAAGCAGGAAAAAGGTTAAACAGATACCTGGCTTCTTTCAGTATTTGTGGTAATCGGGGAACGCGGTATGGTTTTTTTATATCCACCCATACTCAAACCAAACCCATTTGTTATGACTGCAAATACAACAAAAGACCGCGTAGTTAAGAAAGCATTAATTATTGAAGATGAAGGCGATATGTGTCTATTGCTCAACATCCTGCTGGATGGGAAGGGTATGGAAGTAGACCATGTGCAAAGTCTTTCAGCCGCTGAGGAATATCTTCTACAGGAAAAGCCCGCTATCATTTTATTGGACAATAGACTGCCTGATGGTTTCGGTATTGATTTTATCCGTTTTCTTAAAGAAACATCTCCCGGATCACGGATCATTATGATATCTGGTATAGATGCTTCAGCAAAAGATGTAGCATTGGAAAACGGAGCAGATATCTTTCTGGAAAAACCATTTACCAGGGCCCAGCTTTATCAGTCCGTTAATGAACTGCTCAACTAAGATTCCCTGTTTTATTAATCAATAATAAGGTTCAACGCTGTACGGATTGTAACAGAACCGTACAGCGTTACCTGTTTTTAGTGATCTATAAAGTGGAATCCATGGCGATGGGTATTACGCCTGTCTGTTGCAGGTCCTTTAACTTTTCTATACGCCTGGCAGCACCGTATACCGTGTAGCCGCTATGTGCCAATACCAGGGCTGTTGCTTTACCTATGCCGGCTGAGGCGCCGGTGACCAATACTACCTTTTTCATACCTGAAATGTTTTGTTGTTTGTATGTCAAATGTCCACAAAGTAAAGGTAGGCAGGTTTTGCCAGCAGCTCAATTTGGTTTGTTCAAAAGCTCAGGGGTGAACACTCTTATACCAATTGCCTGGTCGCAGGTATTTAATACCTCTTCGGGTATAAAAGCGGGTGAGTATCTGCCGTCCGGCGGCGTCATTGATCTGAAAATGTAAATGGGGAAAAGCTGTATAGCCGGTATTGCCGGAGGCGCCGATCACTTGTCCTTGTTGCACCGTATCGCCCACCTGCACAAATACACCATCTTTTTCCAGGTGCCAGTATTTGGCAATGCTGCCATCAGCATGCCGGATGATGATGAAATTACCATCGTGGAGATTCTCTTCTTTGAGTCCGCCCTTGTCACTATCGCCACGGGCTTCCGTAACGATCCCGTCACGTGCTGCGCAAATCTTACTGCCTTTCTTCATTTTAAAGTCCAGCGACAATTCTTCTTTATGGCTCATCTGGCTGTTCGATGCCTGGATGAGCAAAAAGCTCTTTTTCTCTGCATAAGGCAGCCAATAAACATAACTGGTATCTTCTTTCCTGCGGCCCGTTTTCAGGTCCATTATTTCCTGGTCCGATAGCTGGGCCAGGCCGGAGTAGGAGAAAAACAGGAATATGCAGGAGGTGAGTAACTTCATGTTTGGGGTTTTGCGTAGTAAATGGTTAATATTGTTCCGTGAACTAGTGACCAATAGACTAAAAATATTTTGAATTTATGAAATGTTCAAAAGCGGGCCAATTTTATGGCAATACCAATGAAACGGTTTTCCTGGACGGGCTCATTTTGAACGATGCAGATTACTTGCATGGCAGGGTGGACTGGCATTATCATGAAAATGCCTACTTTACTTTTATCCTGGAAGGAAGTGTGCTGGAAGGCAATAAAAAAGGAATTAATGAATGTACCGCCGGCAGCCTGCTGTTTCACCATTGGCAGGATGCACATTATAATATCGGATCGAAAGAATTTACCCGTGGTTTCCATGTTGAAATAAAACCTTCCTGGTTTGCCTCTTTTGATATTCCGTCTACTATCACTGAGGGCACCATTAATATTGCCGATCCGGGCGTGAAAATATTAATGTATAATATTTTCAAAGAGACCAAACTGGCCGGCAAAGCAAGGCAATTGGCTATTGATGCTTTGCTGATACAAACGTTTGGCTTATTATCACAGGCCACCAAAGATGCCGGTAAAAGAAAGCCTCAATGGGTGAATAAGGTCAAAGAGGCTTTACATGCTGAACCGGAACAATGGCAATTGATAGACCTGGCTAAGCTGGGGAATATTCATCCTGTCCACCTGTCGCGGGATTTTCCAAAATACTTTCATGCTACCCTGGGCGATTATATACGATCGATTAAAATTCAGCGGGCGCTTTCCTTACTGCCCAACAAGGAGCTTTCCCTGACGGATATTGCCATTCAATGTGATTTTGCCGATCAAAGCCATTTTATCAGGTCCTTCAAAGCTTCCCAGCAACTTACCCCCTTACGCTACCGAAAACTAATGTTAAAAAAAGAGAAACGTTAATAACGTTCTATTTTCCGCCATTTACAGGTAGTAGTTTTGTGGCCAGCCATGAATAATCACCTCCTTATGCGCCTGCAACTATTTGTTTTTTTATTATTGCAACTACCCATTTTGAAACTGGATGCCCAGCAAGGGGCTTTTGTTAAAGACCAGGGTATTACCTCACGGATTCACCAGGACAATATTGGAAAGATCATTTTTACTTCCCGCGATATTGCTTTGACGGAACTTACAGAAAAGGATTTCCTAAGCAACTATGAATTGACCAATAAAAGCAACCTGTTCATCTCCGTCTTTATGCATCATTCGCTAACGAATTACATGCATGGCCTGGCGCCTGCGCTAACTGCCGACAGCCTGGTAAAAGTTGGCAATTACCAGTTCACTTTATTTATTGATAATAAGCTGGTATACCGGAGTGACTTATGGCCTGGCGCCCCTTATCCCAAAATACAGGACACCGCAACAATATTTAGCAAGCCGTTGATCAATAACCAGCAGCTGGGATCAGTATGGAGCACATCCTATTGGGGACGATTTATGCGCAATGGGGGAGATAGCGCATTGACCGAAGGGAAACATGTATTGAGTATGGAGATCAGGCCCTATGTGCAATTGGCTGGCAATGCAATTGTAGGCGATATCATCGCTTCAGGAACATTACCCATGCAGGTATACAGAAAACCCCGGATAGATATAGCCGGCATCCGGTTGAATAAGATCAGGCCTTATGATGGGTTTGATATTTCGAAAGCAACAATCGACAGCAATAAGATAAAAACCCTGATCGGGAATATAAATGAAGGTGTGTTTAAAGGGATTAAAGGTGTTGTGGTGATCGATAAAGGTAAACTACTCATCGAAGAATATTTTAACGGCGATAACCGGAGTACCTTGCATGATCCCCGTTCGGTAGGGAAAACCTTTGCTTCTACCATGACCGGCATTGCCATACAGGAAGGCTACCTGAAAAATGAGCAGCAGCAGCTAAAAGAATTTTATGACCTCCGTTCATTCGCGAATTATGCCATTCAAAAGGAAGAAGTTGCCATAAAAGACCTGTTGACCATGAGCTCCGTTTTCGATGGTGATGACAATACCAACTCGCCCGGAAATGAAGAGAATATGTATCCTACTGATAATTGGGTAAAATTTACATTGGATTTGCCGGTAAACCTTGAAAGGCCTAAAGAGCAATGGCATTATTTTACCGCAGGTGTAATGTTGCTGGGAGATATTTTACACAAAACCGTTCCAGGCGGGCTTGAAAAATATGCGGATGCAAAGCTTTTTAAGCCTTTGCATATTACCCATTATCAATGGCAATATACGCCTCAGCATGTTGCCAATACTGCGGGTGGCATACAGTTGTGTGCATTGGATTTTGCCAAATATGGCCAGCTATACAAGGATGAAGGAAAATGGCAGGGCAAGCAAATCATTCCCCGGGAATGGGTACAAAAATCATTCACTAAATACAAGGTGCTTCCCAATACTAACGATGAATATTATGGATACCTGTTCTGGAATAAAAAGTATACGATTGGAGGCAAGAGCTATGAGACCTTTTATTGCACGGGAAATGGCGGAAATAAGATATTCGTTTTTAAGGATCAGCCCTGGGTCATCGTCATCACAGCCAGTGCGTATGGTGCACCATATGCACATTCTCAGGTAGATAAAATGATGACTGAATATATTTTGCCCGCTATTATTAATAAAAATTAAAAATAGCCTGATCATCGTTTTCCCGGGCTCGTCAGTTTTCCATCTTGTGAAACCCTTTCCCCTCTCAACTTTTCAGCCTATCTTGCATACCTTACTTCACCACCATGCATGCATTTGAAGAGTTATCCAAAGAGTTTGCGCAAAAGTTCAATACCAGGCATTTCCCGGAGCAGCCCGCTTCCCTCTACGATCCCAATGAGTATTTCCTGAACCTGGGCGGCAAAAGGGTGCGGCCCATCCTCTGCCTCATGGGCAATGAACTCTTTGATGAAATTGTACCCGATGCCTGGCATATAGCCACTGCCATTGAACTCTTCCACAATTTTACCCTTATCCACGATGACATCATGGACAAAGCGCCCTTGCGCAGGAACATGCCCACCGTGCATGAAAAATATGGAGAGTCAACTGCTTTGCTGGCCGGCGACGTAATGCTGGTGGTTGCTTATGACTACCTCAACAAAGTGAGGTCTGAGCAGCAGCGAAAGATCATTAACCTCTTCAACAAAACAGCCAAAGAAGTGTGTGAAGGCCAGCAGCTGGATATGGATTTTGAGAAACAGGAGACGGTACACCTCGATGAATACATACGCATGATAGAGCTGAAGACCTCCGTTTTGCTGGCTGCCAGTCTCCAGATGGGCGCCATCCTCGGCGGAGCTTCCAAAGGCAACCAGGAAGATCTGTACGCGTTTGGGCGCGAACTAGGCATTGCCTTCCAGGTGCAGGATGATTACCTCGATTGTTTTGGCGATCCCGCCAAATTTGGCAAACAAGTGGGAGGCGACATCATGGCCAATAAGAAGACCTTCCTCGTCATCAAAGCCCTGGAATCGGGTACACCTGCCCAGGTAAAGGAACTAAAACGCCTCATGCAGGAAAACCCTTCAGATAAAGTAGCCCGTGTACTCGCCATATTCCATGAGGGTGGGGTAGACAAATGGGCTTTCGATCTCAAAGAACAATACATTACCAGTGCCTTTCAGCACCTCGAAAATATTGCTGTGCTCTCCGGCCGTAAAGAGCCACTGACACAACTGGCCCATTTCCTTGTGCAGCGCGACTATTGATTTTAGTCATATTCATCTCCGCTCACAAGTGATCAAAAATGCTCCTACCTGCCTTTGCAGCTGATCGCTAAAACCCAACCGCTAAAAGCTAATACCTGGCAACGGCCGTTTCCTTTTCATGATTTTTCCCTAATTTCCACCCCTTAAACCCAACACCAGCATGGCCAATTCATTGTTCCGTACTAAGAAAGTCGATTCTATACTGGCAGAAGGAGGAGACGAGGATCATGCATCAGGATTAAAGCGGGTATTGACCGTAAAAGACCTTACTTTCTTTGGTATTGCCGCCATCATCGGCGCCGGCAGCTTTAGTAGTTTGGGCGAAGCCTGTTTTAAAGGTGGTCCCGGTGTTGTTATATTGTTTATCATCTGCGGCATTGCCTGCGGATTTACCGCTTTTTGCTATTCTGAGTTTGCCAGCCGCATTCCCGTGGCAGGTAGTGCCTATACCTACGCTTATGCTTCCTTTGGAGAACTCTTTGCCTGGATCATCGGATGGGCCCTGGTGATGGAATATTCGATCGGCAACATCTATGTAGCATTCTCCTGGAGCGATTATTTTACCTCCCTCATGCACAGGCTGCATATACATATACCCGATTACCTGGCCTGTAGTTACCTGGAAGCCAAAAAAGCGGTCCTCAATGGTTCTTCCAATACTGAATTGATCGGGGCCTGGAATACTGCCCCCATGCTTGGCGGACTGCGCATCATCTTCGACCTGCCTGCCCTCATTATTAATGTACTCATTACCATCCTAGTTTATATTGGTATTAAGGAATCTCGCAATTTCAGCAACGCCATGGTGATTCTGAAACTGGCCGTGGTGGCCCTCGTGATCATCGTCGGGGCAGCTTATATTAATACCGACAACTGGTTTCCGGCCAATGATGCCGGTGTAACTTCTTTCATGCCCAATGGTTTTAGTGGTGTGATGGCTGCTGTATCGGGCGTATTCTTTGCCTATATCGGTTTTGATGCCGTGAGTGTACTGGCCGAAGAAAGTAAGAACCCCCAGCGCGATCTGCCAAGGGGTATGTCCTGGTCATTGATCATCTGTACGGGTGTATATATCCTGCTGGCATTGGTACTGACCGGTGTGCTAAACTATCGCCAGTTTGAAGGAGTAGGCGATCCCCTGGCAAAAATATTTGAAGTAAAAGGAGTGGCCTGGATGCAATTCCTGGTGGCAATTTGTGCCGTGATAGCGATGACCAGTGTGTTGCTGGTTTTCCAAATGGGCCAACCCCGTATATGGATGAGCATGAGCCGCGATGGGTTACTTCCGCCCGTATTCCAACGTATACATCATAAATTCAAAACACCTTCCTTCGCTACTATCCTTACCGGGCTGGTAGTAGGAATACCCATCCTGTTTACAGATAAATCATTTGTACTGGATTTTACCAGTATCGCCACTTTATTTGCTTTTGTACTGGTATGCGGTGGTGTGCTGTTGCTGCCCCGCAGGGAAAAAACACCCGGCCGTTTCAATATGCCTTTTATCAATGGCCAGTTTATTTACCCCCTTATTGTATTTGGCGCCATAGCGATCCTGGTAATATTTGCCGACCATTATTTCGCCGATATGTTCAATTATGACTTCTCTGGCGATGCTGATCTCAATGCGGGTAAAGTAACCTTTATGGACCTGGCACTGCCCAAAATATCATTGATCATTTTCTGGCTCACTTGCCTGGTGCTTAGTGTGGTTACTTTCTTTAAGAAATATTCTTTGATCCCTCTGATGGGTGTTACTACCTGTTTGTACCTGCTTACCGGGATGACCAAAAGCAACTGGGCCTGGTTCCTCGGATGGCTGGCGTTGGGACTTGTCATTTATTTTACTTACGGCTATAAGAAAAGCAAACTGGCCAAAAACTGATCTATGCCGGAAGCGCTGAAGGATGTATGGTTGAAGTTATGCGGCCATTATACCAAAGATTTGACCTTGAAAGAGGGCCTTTTTGAGGAATTGAGTAAAAAATATACCGGCACAGCCCGCCATTACCACAACCTGCAGCACATTGAAGAGCTGCTGCAGTTGGCGCGGCAATACGATCAATTCCTGCAGAATAAAGACCTGGTAAGTTTTGCCATTTTTTACCATGATATCATCTACAATGTATTGCGGAAGGACAATGAGCCCCGCAGTGCCGTACTGGCAGAAAAACGGCTAAGGTTACTGAGCGTGCCCGTTGAAAAGCGGGAAGCGGTAAAATTCTTTATTGAAGCCACCCATACCCATACCCTCCCGGATATGGCTCCCAATAGGGCAGACCTCTCCTTTTTCCTCGACTTTGATATGGCCATCCTGGGGGCTCCCTGGGAGCAATACGAGGCCTATGCCCGCCAGGTGCGCAAAGAATACCGGGTGTACCCTGATATCCTCTATAAACCCGGCAGAAAGGCTTTTCTGGAGAAATCCCTGCAAACAGCCCACCTCTTCCATACGCCCCCTTTCAGGGGCCAATATGAAGCTAAAGCCAGGGCCAATATGGAAAGGGAACTGCAATTGTATGCTTAGGGTCAGCCGCCCTTGCCAGATGTCAACGAATTGCAATAATTTTGCACCATGAAATTTCAGATAGGCGATAAAGTAGTGGTGTTGCATTCCAATGACGATGGTGAAGTGGTAGATATTATTAATGAAAAAATGGTGATGGTAGACGTACGGGGCGTAAAATTCCCGGCCTATACCGATCAACTGGATTTTCCCTATTTCAAAAGGTTTACAGAGAAAAAACTGTTCCCCGATAAGAAAGAGAAAAAGGAGAAAAAATACATTGACGATCTGCCCCGCGAAAAGAAGGTCATCAAGGACAAGGTGGTAGATGGCGTGTGGCTCACTTTTATACCCATCATGGTGCCCGACGAGTTTGGCGACGATGTGGTGGAAGAACTCAAAGTACACCTGATAAACAGAACCCATACCGGTTACAAATTCACTTATAAGCTCAATTATTTAGGGGAAACTTCCTTCGATCTGATCAACCAGGTTCATCCTTTTGAAGACTTTTACCTGCATGATGTACCTTTTGAGAACCTCAACGACAGCCCTAATTTCTCCTTTGAGTTTTCCCTGATCACCCCGGATAAGAACAAAGCTGAATACTATGAGGCATCCCTCAAGCTCAAACCCAAACAGGTATTTGCCCGAATCGAAGAACTGAAGAAAAAAGGGGAAGCTACTTTTTCCTATAAATTGTTTGATACCTATCCGCCGCGCGTGGAAGATCCGGGCATGGACATGAGCGTGCTCACCTCCAAAGGCTATAAAGTATATGAAGCTTCCCAAACACGCCAGCACCTGGAGCCCGCCAAAAATGAAATAGACCTGCACATCGAAAAGCTCACACCTGATCCGGATGCACTGAACAACCTCGAAAAATTGGACCTGCAGCTAAGGACCTTCGAGAAATACCTCGATCTGGCCATCCTGCACCACAAGCCGGCTTTTATTGCCATACATGGTGTAGGAAGTGGTAAACTGAGGGATGAGATACATGAGGTACTACGCTTACGGAAAGAGGTCAAAAGCTTTTTCAATAAGTACCATCCAGCCTATGGCTATGGGGCCACGGAGATCTATTTCCAATACTAGTCCGGCAGCCTATTTACCATTAGTGGGCAATCAGGTCATTTCAGCGCTAAAAAACGACATTTGGGCGGAACCCGCAGCATGTCCACACAGGTATAGGATATTTTTACTATCCTAAAAACCTGTTATGAACAAGTTGTATTGCGTGATGCTCCTGCTGTTGCCAGTTGTAGTGATTGGCCAGACCCCTGATACGAAGGTTGAGAAAACAAAGATCGGCATCAAGGCTGGTTTCAACTTTTCCAACATTACAAAAGCTTCTTCCATTGGTGCCCAAAGCCGCAGCGGTTTTATGGCAGGAGCTTTTATAGCCACACCCTCCCGTGGCATTGTGGGATATCGTTCTGAGATTATCTTCTCCAAACAAGGATATGACTATAAAACAGGGCAAACTTCCGGTTCTGTAGATCTCAACTACATCCTGTTACCACAGTTAATGTGTATCAACATTACAAAGTATGTTCAATTGCAGGCAGGCGGTCAACTGGCATTCCTGGTGGGTGGTAAGATCGATAGCGTTCCGAGCCCTTCTTCTGTCCCCAACTTTCAAAAGAAAATGATGGATTACTATAACAAGGTGGACTATGGCGCTGCCGGGGGTATTGAAATTTATCCTTTTGCAGGTTTACTGGTGGGCGCCCGCTATAATATTAGCCTGGGCAATTTATATAAGGGCAACGCAGGTGCGCCCAACCCTAACTTTATTCCTAAGGTTGATGTGAAAAACAATGTGCTCCAATTATTTGTCGGGTATAAATTCTAACCCATATTGCAAAAACACTTCCGGTGCAGGTAAATGAGAAAAAACTTCGGGTTGTTGGCTATCTGGTGATGACTGGCATGTTCTTCATTTTCTTTATGCTGGAAATGTTCTTTTGGTGGAAGGACGAGCATATTCTCCTGAAAACCGTCACGCTCACCATGCTCTACACATTGGCCATCTGGGAGCCTACCAGGTTTATCATTCTTCAACTAAGAAAAAGATGGCAGGGCATTGTTTGGGTAAAAAGAAGGATAATCCTGGCTGCTGCTATGCTGCTACCCTATGCTTTTCTGGTAGGTTTTGGCAGAGTATACCTGGAAGACTATACCAATCTCTGGGGGATTCACGTGGCGCATATCTCCGTTTATTCCAATATCATAGGCATCACCATGTTGTTTATTTTTCTTCAGGTGGCAGTCTATGAAAGCATCTACTTCTTTTCAGAATGGGATAAAACCAAAACCGAAGCAGAAGAACTAAAGCGTTTAAATTTTCAGATACAGTTTGATTCCCTCAAAGTACAGGTCCAGCCTCATTTTCTTTTTAATTCACTCAATACCCTCATAGGGCTGATGGAAATGGACACAGGCCGTGCCCGTATGTTTACAGAAGAACTGGCTTATATATACCGGTACTTTCTGCAGGCCAATGATCAGGAACTCATCAGCCTTGAAGAAGAGCTCAGGTTTGTAAAAGCCTATTTCTTCCTGCTAAAAACCAGGTATGCCGAAGGGCTTCACCTGCATGTGACGGGAGAAAAGGATCTTGACCAATACCTGGTGCCGCCGCTCAGCCTTCAGCTTCTCCTTGAAAATGCGGTCAAGCACAATATTGTTACCCAGGCAAAGCCTTTATACATTGACATTAAGTTTGAACATGATTACCTGCATATAACAGTATGCAACAACCTGCAGCGCAAAAAGAACGACATAAGATCAGGCAAAGGGCTCAACCACATGCGGAAAAAATTGCGCCTGCTTGGACTTCCTGATATGGTCGTTAATGAAAGCAAAAGCCAGTTCCTGGTAACTGTTCCCTTTATTAAATCGCAAGAATATGAAAGTAGCCATCATTGAAGACGAGGAAATTGCCGCCCGGCACCTGAAAACGATGCTCAAGGAAATTGATCCCGACATTGAGGTCGTTGCCTCCCTGGACAGCATTGAATCCAGCATCCATTTCTTTAGCAATGCACCCCTGTTAGACCTGGTGCTCGTGGATATTGAATTGGGCGATGGTCAAAGCTTTGATATTTTTACCAGGGTAAATGTTGAGTCACCCATCATTTTTACTACCGCCTACCAGGAGCATGTATTGAAGGCCTTTAAACTCAATAGCATTGATTACCTGCTCAAACCGGTGAATAAGGACGAACTTACTGCCGCCATCCTCAAATACAGGAAAATACATGTGCGCTCCAGTCAGCCATTCAATGAATACAATGTATCCGCGCTTAATAAGCGGAAGGCAGAGGTCAGCGAAGGGGCATTCAAGACCAGGTACCTCGCCAAAAACGGCACCAGGCTTATTTCTATAGCTCAACAGGATATCGCTTATTTCTATACCAAAGACAGGCTGCAATACATCAAGACAAAAGCGAATGACGATTATGTGATAGACAAACGGTTGGATGAAATAGAAACCGAAATAGATTCTCAGGTATTTTTCAGAGCCAACCGTCAGTTCATAATCAATTACGAGAACATAGAGAAAGTGCACACCTGGTTCAGCGGCAAATTGAAAGTGCAGGTAAAGCCGCTTTCTTATGAAGAGATCATAGTTGGACGACTAAAGGCCAATGATTTCAAAAAGTGGCTGGGCGACTGATCTGCGTCAGCCGCAATGCCATTACCATTTGAGCACCTGTACCAGCAGTTTCCATCCGCTTGCTGTATGCGCCCAGATGCGCAGGTAATTTTCCTTTCTTTCTTTATTGATCACCACGCCGTATACATAGGCGAGGTCCCGGCTGCTTGCCATTCCACTGGCTACTGGCATAAATGTAATATCAGCGGGCACCTTGGTCAATGCCTGCTCGATAGCGGGCAAAGTATTGACAGGTTGCCTACGGTCTATATTAAACCATGATCCCGGCATGGTCGCGTCAAGGAAAGCCATTGATCCCCTGGCTGTATGATCTGCAATGAACTTTTTTTCTGTAAGTAGAATGCTGGTATCGGCTGCAGGGGCCGGAGTGAAAGACGATGCCAGTTGAACAGATTGTTTATTGTACAGCGAAAGCCTGTACACCGTACCCAAATCGGCCAGGAACTTCCATTCCCCTGCTTTATTCTTTACCCAGATGGTTGTGTACTGCCCGGCACCTATTGCCGTATCTTCCATGGTTTGCCGCAGCTCATAGGGGCCTGTCGTAAAACCCATATCACCGCTGGCTGATGTGGCCGCGAAGGCAGGCTGCCATAGCAGTTTCATAGGTGATTCCGGGATCGTGGTCCATTGCTCGATACCGTTTTTGATCGCTCCCCGGTTAAATACCACGCCCTGGCTATCGAGGTACTGCAGAAAGGCCTGGCGCGTACTGTGCGTAATGGCATACTGAGCAAAAGCTTGCTCCGCCGCCACCACATCCTGCCCAGCCTGGCTGTAAATACATTGCGCCATCGCGGATAACATAATAACCAGCAGTAGTTTTTTCATACCTGTTTTAGTTAAAAGTAAAATCATTATCATACGATCGCGTTAAATGCCCGACGAACTGCCAGATTATCCTGCTTAAATGTTGCTAAATCTGCCTGGTATGCCTAATTTCATAAGGGGTAATCAACTGAATTCCCCCAAAAGCATACGCTATGAAATATGTTCTGCTGGTGATGGTGGTATTTATTGGGATACTTGCGCTGTGTACCTGGAAACAGCCAAAGAAAAAGGCTTCCGCGAAGTTGCATTCCCGAGCGGAACACCCCGATTCATTAAAGAGGGTGGTTACGATATTAAAGGTTCCGGGTTCGCCTTATCCTATTCCTGCCGTTAAGCCATCCCGCGCACAATAAACTATACTGCAGCATTTTCTCTGTAAGCCTTTACCTGACTGCTCTTCCTTCGCAATCAATCATTGCCGGCAATAGTAGCTGACCTTTGCCGCGCATAAAAGTGTATTTTTGCAGCAACTACAAACCGGGTTATCGCTTCCCGCCATGGTTCGTGTATAACGAATCACCAGGGAGGAGGAAAGTCCGGACAGCACAGAGCAATGTACCGGTGAAGAGCCGGGTTCAAAATGGGGGGTGGCAACACTCACCAGGGCGAAACAGATAGTGCCACAGAAAATAACTGCCGCACTTCGGTGCGGTAAAGGTGAAAACGTAGGGTAAGAGCCTACGGTGTTGTACAGTAATGTACAGCAGGGGTAAACCTTACATGCTGAAATGCCATGTATACCAACGGTCGAGGACTGCTCGTCCGATCCAGGCCTAACAGCCGGGAACGTTGGGTGGGTAGGCAGCAAGAGCCTGTCAGTAATGCCAGGCCCAGATAAATGATAACCATATCCGTTGCGGTGAAAACCGGGGCAGATAACAGAATCCGGCTTACAGGTTTGTAGTTATTTAAAAACATAGCCCGCCAGTTCCATCAGCCAGGCTATGCCCAGGTGAACGATGAGGCCACCCCAGATACTCCGGGTATGGTATACCACCACGCCCAATATGATCCCCCCGAAATAAGAGGTGATACATTCAAACAAGGGCTTCCCGAAATGGATGCAGCAATAGAAGGCTGCCATGGGGATGATGGCCTCCTTGCCGGCATAACGTGCAAATGCCAGCACTAAAAATCCGCGGAAAAAGAATTCAATCGTGAGGAAGTCGATACCATAGGAAAGTTCATACAACAGCTTCCAGGGCCATCTCACAGTTACATATTCATCTAGGAAAGCAATACGCTGTACTTTGGGATAAGTATGCTGGAAATCGGCCTGTGTACCTGCCAGTGCGATCAGGGGCACCATCAAAAGCAACAACAAAAAGTAAGGCTTTACATCAAATCCTTTCAGCTGCATACCGGCTACTGGCCATTCATATTTGCCCGCACGCCATACGCCTGTTACCAGCAACAAAACCAACAGGCATTTTACAGGCCAGTTAAGTGCTCTATAACCATATTCGTTCCAGGGCATAGATAAGCCAGCCGTCAATACCCTGGCGATATCATCGGCAGATACCTTGATGGCAAATATCAGGGGGCCGGCCAGCAGCAATACATAGAAGAAGAGGGGAGGGCTGCCTGCATTTTTATTAAATAGCCATTGTATTAGCCAGGCACTTCCAAAGACAAAGAGGTAAAGACAAAAGAAACCGGCAAGCTGGGGTAGGATATCCTTACCCATGATGGTAGACTCTATGCCGGCTGTGTAATTGAAATAGATCAATACAGCCATTAGCAGGCTTACCAGCAACCATGCTTTTATATTCAGCTCACGAACATATACCCGTAAATAGCCGAGGATAAGTTTCATTGTAGAAGAGTGAGGTAAATCAAGCCTCGAAGCTGGCCTTCATCTTGCTCATCAGGTCGGCCTCAATCATTTTCTGTGCCACCTTGATCATGTTGCAAAATGCTTTGGCATGAGATATACCATGACCAATGATCACCGGTTTGGCAACACCCAGTACAGGTGTACCGCCATACAGCTCAAAGTTGAAGCGGTCGAAGTATTCGTGCTTAATGTCTTTGCGGTGGGTGATGTCGTAGATGGATTCAGCCATTTTCAGGATCACATTACCGGTAAAGCCTTCGCACACCATCACGTCGGCCTTATCTTCCAGTACATCCCGGCCTTCGATATTGCCGGTAAAGTTGATCTGGCTGTTCTCTTTCAGGAGGGGGTAGGTGTTTTGCGCCAGGATATTGCCCTTACCTTCTTCCTCACCAATATTCAGCAAAGCTACCCGGGGATTGGGAATACCCAATATATGCTGTGCATACAGGGAACCCAGGATCGCAAACTGGTTCAGGTGCTCTGGTTTACAGTCGGCATTCAGGCCAACATCCAGTAACAAACCAGTTTTACCGTCTTCTTTGGGAATAATGGTGGAAATGGTAGGGCGCTGAACACCTTCTATGGCTTTAATACTGTACATGGCGCCTACCAGCATAGCGCCGGTATTGCCGGCACTGATAAACGCTTCTGTTTTGCCCGATGCCAGCAGGTGAAACCCGATGGCAATAGAAGATTGCTGCTTTTCCTTCAGCGCTTTGGTGGGATGTTCATGCATGTCAATAACCTGTGGTGCATGCACTACTTTCACCCGGTCTGCCGGAATATTATATTCCTGCAGCAAAGGATTCAGCTGTGCTTCATCACCGGTTAGAAACAATATTGCCGGACTATCAGTTTCCGACAAATATAGCTGGACACCTTTCACCGCTTCCAGCGGTGCAAAATCTCCACCCATCATATCTAAACCAATTATCATCCGGCAGGTAAGGTTTGTATTAAAAGGATTTATTTAATGGGGGATTTTTCTACCACCACTTTTCCTTTATAATACAATTTACCCTCGCTTACGTGAGCGCGGTGACGTACATGGATCTCTCCTGTAGTGCTGTCCTTGCTCAATGTAACTTTCTCAGCTTTATAGTGAGTTCTTCTCTTGGCACCCCGTTGTTGGGAATGTCTGCGTTTCGGATTAGGCATAACCTCAAAATTTATATACTACTTAAAATCAATTGTCTCCTAAATCTTTGAACTTTTCCAACCCTTTCCATAAAGGGTTTTGGGGTTCGTCGTTCTGGGCGTCGGCTTCCAGTTTTTTCAGCATGGCCAGCACTTCTTTATTACAATGCGGGCCTCCCATCTCTTCTACCGTACACATACGCTGCATGGGAATGCTGAGATTAATGAACTCATAGATCCAGTCTGATATGCGTAAGTGGCTTTCGCCTCTGGATATATAATATACATCCGGATCTTCTTCCTGCTCATTCATCACTTCCGGGTCTTCCACCATCTTTACTACGATGTTGAAATCGTCCCAGAGTTCCAAAGGCAGGTTATTACCGCAACGGTCGCAGGTAACTTCCAGTTTTCCGCCTACTTCAAACTTCAACAACATAAAGCCTACCTTTTTGTCAAGTGTCAGCTTTACCTGTGCAATACAGTGGCGGAAATCCTGCTCCTGGTAATCTACAAAGAACTTATCGTCGATAGCATACTCAAACTCATGGATCCCCGGCTTTAGCCCTACGAATGCAATATCAAAAATCCTGCGGCTACTCATGAGCATCCCTTTTAAAGAGTTTGCAAAGGTAGGGATAATCCACTAATGATTAGGCCCTAAGAGTAAAAAAGGCATAAAATATTCCCACAACTGTGAATTGATGTATATCAGCCTGTAAATCAGCCTTGCAGGAATAGTTTTTCCGCTTTCGTAACAGAATTTGACCCTATTTCTGCACCTTTGTAGTATAAAATTAAACAAGGAGCTATAATATGAAAAAGCTTTTATTATTAGTGGTTGCTGCCACTACCTTATCCCTGGCACAAGCCCAGCCCCCTAAAGGCCCAGCCAATCCCGGCGACGTTTTCGGCGCTCAAACAACCGCCAAAGGCGCTGTCGATATCTCCAAACTGCCCGCCAAATTGGAAAAGAAAGACAGCATTGGCCAAACCAAGGTAATTGCCAAGGTGCTGGACGTATGCCCCAAAAAAGGCTGCTGGATGAAAGTACAGGTCAATGATTCCACTACCGCATTTGTAAAAATGAAAGACTATGGTTTCTTCGTACCAATGGATATGATCGGTAAAACCGTTGTACTCGATACCGAAGCAAAGCTTAAAACAACTTCAGTAGATGAGTTGAAGCACTATGCCGAAGATGCCAAGAAACCACAGGCCGAAATAGACGCCATTACCCAGCCCAAAAAGGAGATCCGCCTTTTGGCCAATGGCATTCTGGTAATGAAATAAGGGATGCTGCCGGGCTGAGTTTGTCAAAGCCTTACAGATAATATATTATACAGCGCAGGAGTGCCGGGTGATCGACCCGGTGTTTCTGCGCTTTTTGTTTTGAATACTCGCCCTGATAGTAGCTGCCTCCTGCAAAATATTGCAAGCTGCTGAGTATCATGCTCATTTATTCCCGACTGCGTAGTTGTTTTTCCTTTTCTCGCAACTGCATTTCCTCGTCCTGCGCACACCTTTGCGGCCCAATCAATTAGAAGAATGAGATCATCCCTGCCCAAACCATGTCTATTGGTATTCGTATGCCTTTGCACACAATTGCTCACTTATGGCAATACCGCAAGGGAATTCAGGGGCAAGATCATAGATGCTGCCGGCGCAGCTTTATCCCTCGCCACCATCAAAATACCATCACAGGACATATTGTATTATGCCAGCTCCAATGGCTCTTTTACCATTCCCCTGGCAGCCGATGCCTCCGAGCTTACCATCACCATCAGCCACGTAGGTATGGAAACCCTTACCCGCACTTATTCCGGGGCTGAACTGGAAAAGCTGCAGGTCATCAAACTGCAGGCCCTGAGCCTCAAATTGCCCGAAGTAGAGGTCAATGGCGTACGCCGCAAGACCAGCGCCTCTAACTCCTCCATCGTTTTTGACCGGGAAGCCATCGAGCAAACCCAGGCCCTCAGCGTAGCCAATGTATTGAATTACCTGCCCGGGCATACCATTATGAAGCCTGTGATCACCGTGCAAACGGCTTCGGTGCTCACCCTGCGTACTGCGCTGCCTCCTGCAGGTGAACAGGCCCTCAACCAGGCCTTCGGGGTGTCCATACAAATAGATGGCGCTACCATATCCAACGATGCCAATATGCAAACGATGAATCCCGCCCGTTTAGGATTTCTTACTGCCAATCATATCGATCACCCGGAGAACGGCGTGATCAGGGACAGGGGATATCGCAATGGTACCTTGTACAAGAGCTATACAGGTGATGTGGCCAACAACGGAATAGACTTACGACAGATCCCGGCGGAAAATATCGAAAGCATTGAAGTGATCACCGGTGTAGCATCTGCCCGATATGGCAATTACACTACTGGTTTGGTTAACGCCGAACGCCAGGCTGGCGAGACGCCCTGGCGCGTTAGCATGCGTACCAATGAGGGCACCCAGAACATTGGCCTCAATAAAGGATTCAAGGTCAGCCCCGCTATCGGTGTTATAAACTTCAGCCTCGACTTCCTGAACAGTAATGACGATCCCCGCAATAAGATCAAGGCCTACCAGCGGGTAGGAGGGAGCGTACTGTGGACCTACAAGCAAGACAATGGCCTGCGCTTTAAGAATACCCTGGGCATCGACTTCATGAGCTCACTCGATAGGACGAGGCTCGATCCTGATGCCAGCCGGGATCAGATGGCAAAATTCAGCAATCGTACTATCCGTATAAGCAACCGCAGTGAATGGATCATCAACAAGCCCTGGCTGTATAATATTTCTATGTCGGCCAACTATAGCTATGGCCGCCAGGAATCGTATGAACAACAATATGTAAATGCCAATGCCGTGATCGGCATCACCGATGCGGTCGTCACGGGTATTAATGAAGGTTATTATGCACCCGGCTATTATGTTGCCGTGCAACAGATACTTGGAAGGCCGGTGAGTGCAGGGGGCCGTATTGAGGCCCGCAGTATCCTGAATAGAAGCGGGGTCACTTACCAGTTTACGCTGGGTGGTAATATCAGCTACAGCGGTAATAAAGGGCCGGGCATTGTGATCGATCCTTCACGTCCTGCTCCCGGTGGCGGGGAAAAAAGCGATAGGCCGCGGCCATTCAGGCAAGTGCCTGATCAAACCAATGCAGGTGTTTACCTGATCAGCAATTTCAGCACTAAACTGCTGGGCAGGCTATTCACCACCGATGCCGGTATTCGCGGAGATATACAAAACGGTCACTTCAGCGTATCACCCCGGATCAACAGCAGCTGGAAACTTACCAAAAATATCACCTGGAATGCCGCCTATGGTATTGCCACAAAAGCACCTTCTTTATCACAGATCAGCCCAGGCGATATTTACATGGATATCCCCCTGGTGAATGCCTATACAGGCAAGGCGGCTGAAAGTATGTACCTCGTGCATACCCAGGTTTTCAATGCCGGTAATCCCGACCTGCGTCCCTACAGCAGCTATACCTTTGAGACGGGTATCAGTATCGATGCGCATCCGCTAAGGGTCTCCATGTATTATTTTAACCGCATCAATAAAGATGGTTTTGCCAGTACTTCCAATGTACTGCCTGTTACTTTACCTAATTATAAGTATACCGCAGTGCCCGGCCAGAAAGTGGTGTACGAGCCGGATGGCACCTTCAAGACCTGGCACCTTACCTACAACAAGCTCACCAATGGCGCCTATAGCCGCACCAATGGCGTGGACCTGATGGTGAGTACCAGCAAGATCAATGCCCTGCAAACCTCGTTCAGCGCTTCTGCTGCCTTTTATTATAGTTATTTCTTCAATTCGGCAGATGATGTGAACCTCAGCAGTACCAGCGGGCAGAGTATAATTGATACGAGCCGCACGGCCGTGTATGGTGTGTTCAGGAACCAGGAGAGTAAATCGGCATCGATCAAATCAACGATTGTTTCTACTACTCATATCCCCGCTCTGCGGATGGTGGTGATGTTCTCCGGCGAAATTTTCTGGATGAACCGCCAACAGATACTGGCCTCCGGTATTTATCCCGTAGGCTATCTTGACCGGGGCGGCAATTATACAGCACTTACCGAAGAACTGGCCAGGTCTGATGAGTTCAAACACCTGCGAAAAAAATCAGCGTCGCAAAGCGTTTCGTACCTGCCTTCAATGGTGTATCCCAATGTGGGTATGCGCGTGAGCAAGGAGATCGGCGATATGCTGCGTTTCTCTTTCAATGCCTATAACGTATTCAATATCCGGCCAGCCCATGAAACTTTAACGGGGACTGATTATTACAATGGACAACCATCCTTTGGTGCAGAATTAATTTTTACTATTAAATAAACATGTGTATGAGAAAGATAATAGGTTTTATAGTGTTGGCGACCGTGCTGATCAGCATCGGTTGCAAAAAGAACGATGGCCCGGCCGTGCAGCCTATCAATATTATAGTGAAGGCTATGTATGATACTGCCAGCGGCAATTATAGCTTCCCCAAAGAAGGGGTGGCCGTTAAGATCAGGAACCTGCTGAACAGCTCCGATCTGACGCAAAATACCGACAACAGCGGACTGGCTATTTTCAACAGTGTGAGCGCCGGTGTATACAATATCGAAGCAAACATTACCATTAAGAAAGCGCTATATGAATCTATTACCGGTTTACCCCTCGATAAAGACAGTGTGGTGTTTAATGCGGCACTCAGCAACACTACGTTGAACAATACGACCAACAATACTATTGAGCTCAAACTACAGTTTGGTAAGATCGGCGACTGGGTGCTTAAGCAGGTGTACTACGCAGGCAGCCACAATACCAATGGTGCTTTATACCGCGACCAGTTTATCGAGGTATACAACAACTCTAATACCTTACTTTATGCTGATAGCCTATACATCATGGAAGTAATGGGCAACAATACCGCGAATCCCAACTACGGCACCGGTTATTTTATCAACGAGGGTGTTTTTAAAGGACAATATGACTGGGCCAAATCGATCGGTATGCCTGCCAATAGCAAGGCTGTTGAGAACTTTGTATATGGCAAGACCATCTATCGCGTACCTGGCACTGGTAAATCTTATCCCATCCAGCCTGGTCAAAGCTTTATCATGGCACAAACAGCGCTCAATCACAAAGCACCCTATACAAGTACTACAGGCACCACTATCAGCATCAAAGACCCTTCACTGACAGTAGACCTGAGCGGTGCAGAGTTTGAGGTATACCTTGGCAATGTTATTCCCAATCCCCTCAATTCTGATATTGACAATCCGCTTGTGCCCAACCTGATCCCTGTTACTTATGCACCCAGAGATTGGGTGCTCGATAACCCCGGCCGTGCTGCATTTGCGATCTTCAAAACAAATGCCGACATCGCTACTACCCTGCCCCGTTATCCCAACCCTTCGGTCATAGCTATTGATGCCACCACCGATCTGCATTACCAGATCCCCAACAGCCTGATCATCGATGCAATGGAGGTACAGCATTCAAACCCCGCCAGCCGGGTTGCCAAGCGCCTGGTAGGTAGCCTGGATGCAGGAGCGTACAATGTACCTGGCGGACAGTACTCTTCCCAGTCGGCCATTCGCAAAACAGCCAAGGTCGTGAGCGGCAGAAGAATTCTGATGGATACCAATAACTCAGCCAACGATTTCGACTACCTCGAAAAAGCAGCTCCCAAAGGATTCAAATAAATAAAAGCAAATAGTGGGTAGTGGTGGGGCACCAGCCATTCACTACCTACTATTGAGTATCCACCATGATGACAAATTGGTTAATAAAGCGATCCCTCCTTGCAGTAGCAGGCTTCTATACAGGAATTGCCTGTGCGCAGGACAGCACGCGCAACCTGCTTACTGAAAGCTTTGGTAGAAAGTATTCCTTTTATACCAAAGAGGTGATCAGTCAGCCCCTCCTGCCCCAGGATCAATATGCCATCGTGGAAGGAGGATATCGTTATACATCGGGCGATTATAAGCTGAGCCAGGACGCAGCCAAACAACAGGATGTCTTTTTCTTTACAGAGGGAACCCGGAAGATCAGGAAATTTCTGTTCAGTGGTTCTTTTTCTTACCAGCACATCAACCAGGACAGTGTGGCCTATACCCTTCGGTACGCAATGAATGACCCGGCCCCTTATTATTTTATTACCCCTTCCAAAGGCAATTGGGAGATCGGGCAGTACCGCTTGCAGGGGATCATAAGCCATCCCTTGCTGAAAGACAAACTGACCATAGGGGCAGGCGGCGTGTATTTTGCCGGCAATGGTTGGCGCAGCAACGACCCCCGGCCGGAGTATTTTTTTTATGATATACAGGGTACCGCCACCCTGCATTATCATTTCCGCCCCCAACATACATTGGGCATAGCTGGTAGCATCATTCGCAAGAATACCAATGTAGAAATTGAATACAGGAACAGGGATTATGAGCAAAGTGAACTGTACGACAATTACAAGACCTACCTCATGTATGGGTACGGCTTTGGGCAACTGATCAGTGGCAACCGTTTCATCGGCAGCAAAACATCCGGCTGGCAGGCGCAAGGTATCTACGACGGGCAATTTGATCAATGGCATATAACAGCCAAAGGAGGGTATACCTCCCGCTTCACCAGGTTCTCCCGCCGGGCAGAAGTAACCTCCTCTACATTGGTATATGGCGAATTTTTTGAGGATATCATCAGTGCTGATGCATCCGCACAGTACGAGCAAGGCAATAAGGCCTGGAATATCGGCGTGCATTATCTCTATCATGCCGGGCAGGACAGGCAACTAAGTATATTGCAAGGCAACAACTATATGTATACGCTGGATAAATTGAGCGTGGAACCCTTGTTCATCAAAAAACGCAAAGATCGGGCACAGTACGAACTGGGATTTCAGGGTGGCATCAGCAACTTGTTCAGGGCCGACGGTACTGCAGGTATAAGGGCCAATTACCAAATGGCCAATGCCGGCATTACAGCTGCCTGGTATCACTACCTGCCTGCTCCCCGCACTTTCTGGAAAGCCATGGTAAAACTGGAAGGGCAGTTGCCGCTTTCCCCTGCATTGACCTCCGCGGTGCAGCAAACTGTATTTGTGAAAGGGATCATCTATCCCGATTATTATTATTACAACGCCAGTGCTTTCACTGCCACAGCAGAATGGATATATCATTTCCCGGTAAAGAGGACCAATGCTTTTTTCAAGCTCGCGGGCCAATACCAGCAGGCCTCGATCAAACAAGACAATGATTTTCCCACGGCTAATAAACCCGGCAGCAACAGGTGGTACATCCAAACCTCTATCGGTATATCTTTGTAACGTATGAAAAAGTTATTCGTCATAGCCCTGATGACGGGATTAGTAGCAGCCGTAGCCTCTTTTACAAATGACCCTTCGGCGGCAAACAGCCCCTCCCTCAACGACAGCCTCCGTGCCTTGTATGCACGGTCGGTTGATCAATGGCCCCAGCCATTGATTGAGCAGGGCGTGCAGTGGAAAGAATTAACAGCTTTGCCAGTAGATTCTCATCTTATAGCTAATCTAAATGACCCCAAGGTCCAACTGGGTAAACTCTTATTCTTTGATCCACGTTTATCAGGGTCTAATCAGATATCCTGCAGCAGCTGCCATGATCCGGACCTCGCCTGGACCGACGGCCGTACGGTATCCCTCGGCAACAATCACCTACAGGGCACCCGCAATACTTCCTCCTTATTGAACATAGCACAGGTAAAAGAACTCTTCTGGGATGGCCGCGCTGCCAGCCTCGAAGATCAGGCCATCAATCCAATGGCCACCATGCATGAAATGAACCAGGAGCCACCCACCATTCCTGCCGAACTGGCCGCCATTTCCGGTTATCCTCCGTTATTTGAGAAGGTATTTGGCAACAAACGTATTAACCTCGATCGCATACTTGAAGCTATCGCTGCCTTTGAAAGATCAATCAGCAGCCGCAGAAGCCGATTTGATGACTTTGTAAATGGTAAGTACAAACAACTTTCCGACGAAGAAATACAGGGCCTGCACCTGTTCCGTACCAAGGCAAGGTGCATGAACTGCCACAACGGGACCTACTTTACCGACAACCAGTTTCACAACATTGGCCTAACCTATTATGGCCGCAAATACGAAGACCTGGGCCGCTACAAGGTGACCAAAGAAGCGGCCGATGTGGGCAAGTTTCGGACGCCTTCCCTGCGTGATGTAATGCGTACACGACCCTGGATGCACAATGGCCTTTTTGATAATATGGATGGGATTCTCAATATGTACAATGCCGGCATGCCGCAGCCCAAACCGAAGCCCGACCAGGTCAATGACCCCCTGTTCCCGAAAACTGATCCACTGATTAAAAAGCTGGAACTGACCCCTGAAGAAAAAAAGGCCATTATTGCGTTCCTGGACGCTATAACAGGCGTTCCCTATAAGATGGACCGGCCCCAATTGCCACAGTAAAGCAGGCCGTATCCTGGTACCTGGTTCGCATTACAGGATTTATGCGTAATATTGACGTTCATTTTGAACGATGCTTATGAAATTGATGTACGTTTTAGTTGGCAGTTTATTGTGTTCTGGTGCATATGGGCAAACCATTGATAGCCTCGATGCCATTGTGGTAACAGCACAGAAAAAGGAAGAGAAATTGCAAAAGATCCCCGTGAGTGTATCTGCCATTACTTCCAGGCAGGTGATTGACTACCGGTTGTGGAATACCAAAGAAATTACGGCCATAGTGCCCAACCTGTATTCAGCCGATCCCGGCGACAACAGGAATGTAACTTCCATTCGCGGTATTACCACTACTTCCTACGACCCCGCAGTAGCAACTTATATAGACGGCGTAAACCAGTTTGGGTTGGATACCTATATTTCACAGCTGTCTGATATCGAACGCATAGAAGTATTGCGCGGACCGCAAGGCACCTTGTATGGCCGCAATGCCATGGGTGGAGTGATCAATATCATTACCAAACAGCCCGGTAACCATATCACCGGATTTGCAGAAGGCAATATCGGCAACTATGGCCAACAGCGCTATGCTGCCGGCATCCGCGCCCCCCTGGTAAAAAACAAATTGTACCTGGGTGCATCCGGTATATACGACCGTCGCGATGGCTTTTATACCAACCTCTACAACAACAAAGATTTTGATCGTCAACACAGCCTTTCCGGTAATTATTACCTGAAATATATCGTAAACCCACGCTGGTCAGTGACCTTCAACCTGAAACACCTGGCCAACCGCAACAATGGAACTTTCCCACTGGTCAATGGAGTAGAGGATGCGCTGGAACATCCCTTTGAGCTGAACCAGAATGCCGTAACAGAGATGGTGGATAATACATTCAATACCTCTTTATCGGTGAACCATACCGGCCATGCTTTTAACTTCAGCTCTCAAACAGCCTGGCAATCCAATCACCGCTATTATAAAGATCCCATTGATGGTGATTTTTCACCCATTGATGGCGTAACCATCATCAACGATTATGGCAGCAAATGGAATAAGGTAAAAGTATTAACACAGGAGTTCAGGTTCACATCACCTACAACCGTCGCATCACCGCTTAAATGGACAGCCGGCACCTATATGTTTATGCTGGACAATCCCGTCAAGCAAACCACCCATTTTGGAGAGGATGCAGAAATGGTGGGATCACCTGATAAGAACTATGGCCTGATCGGTACTTCCAAAGGCAAAGGATTTGGTATTGCCTTTTATGGAGAAGCTGCCTATGCCCTCAATAAACAATGGGAACTGATTGCCGGGATACGCTACGATTATGAGCACAAAAAACAACAGGTGCTGGGAGAGTATCAACCCGACGCTTCGCCTGATCCTATCTTCGATTTCCAGCCGGATACTTCAGCTACCGCCCACTTCAATGCTTTCTCACCCAAGGTGGGCATATTGTATCATGCGGCAGTTCACAACGACCTGTATGCTACCTATAGCCGCGGATACCGCGCCGGCGGCCTAACCCAATTGGCTGCTGATCCTTCCACCCCCCCATTATATGCTTATAAGCCGGAGTACAGCAACAATATTGAACTGGGCAGTAAGAATACCTTCTTCAACAACAAGCTCCGTATAAATGTAGCTTTGTTCTACGCTACTATAACTGATGCACAGGTTCCCACCCTTGTATTGCCTGCTGCTATTACCATCACTAAGAATGCCGGGAAGCTCACCAGCAAGGGAGCTGAGATAGAACTGGCTGCCTTGCCTGTAAGAGGATTGGAAATAAATTACCAGGCAGGATTCACCGATGCGGAATATAAGACATTAAAAGTGCCACAGAATGGGGGAGAGGTAGACCTTGCAGGTAAAAAGCAGCTCTTCACCCCCGATATGACTTCCATGCTGGCCCTGCAATACCAGTTTGCTGTATCCCGCAAGCCTTTTATTCAACTCATGGCCCGTGGTGAATGGCAATACCTGGGGGAACAATATTTTGACCTGGCCAATAAGATCAGGCAGTCTCCCTACAACCTGCTCAATACGCGTACCGGAATTATTACCCGCTATGTAGACCTGCTCTTTTGGGCGCGCAATATTGGCAACAGGAAATACATCAGCTATGCTTATGATTTTGGCGCCGTACACCTGGGCAATCCCGAAACATGGGGATTTACCCTGCGGGTGAAATGGTAAATGATCGCATCCATCCAATATCCTGCTTGCCTTATGATCCAGGGTATGTTTTTTGTTTAATTATTAAAAACAGATGGTTATGGCGGATAAAAAGAAAGACGTTATTGCCGATGGCCTGCACAGCGAAGAGGAAACCAAAAACAACAAGGTGGACGATGCCTCCGATGTGGCTTCAACCGGCGCTGTTTTACCCGATCCGGAAGAAATAAAACTGCCTCCTTTGTACAAGAAAGAAGATGAGCACCGGACTGTGTCAGATGTCGATAAGCCTAAGGATACCAATGTGGATGATGAAGATCATGCCTCCTGGGATTTCCGCAGGAACAAGTAATTTTAATACGTTCATCATCCCGTGCATTGTATATTTACAACCACAACCATGTTCTCCATGAAACCCATGCTGCCACTGCTTCCTATCGCTTCTGTTCTTGCAATTATTCTCCTGTTTTCCTGTAAAACAATGCATAAAACAACTGGAACTACTCAATTTCCCGCATTCTATAAAGAAGGCCATCGGGGCACCAGGGGGCTGATGCCGGAAAACACCATCCCGGCTATGAAAAAAGGCCTGGAGGCCGGGGCCAATATCATTGAAGTAGATATTTACATTACCAAAGACAAGCAGGTATTGATAGCGCACGACCCCATGGTCAATGTAAACCATTCTTTATATGAAGATGGAAAAGAAATAGCCAAAGCAGATGCTAAGAAATACATATGGCATCAGATGAACTATGCCGATATCCGCAAATTTGATGTGGGTTCCAAACCATACAACGGCTGGCCCCAACAGGAGAAAATAAAGACCTATATGCCCTTGTTGGGCGAGTTGATCGATTCTGTAGAAGAGTTCACGACTGCACGCAAACTAGCTCCTGCTATTTACAATATAGAAGTAAAAACAAGCCCCCAATTCGACAGCCTGGGTTACAATGCCGGACCTGAAGAAATGATCAAAGCTGTAATGGATGTAGTTAAAAGCAAATCCATTGGCAATCGTTTCTATATCCAGTCATTCGACGTTCGCCCGCTGCAGGAAGTACATAAGAAATATCCGGGTGTTACCATCGGTTTCCTGACCGGTTCTGCTAATATTACCCTGGACAATAACCTTACCCAGTTGGGATTCACCCCCGATATCTACAGCCCGCATTACAAAATGGTGACACCTGAAATGGTAGCTGCCTGTAAGCAACACAAAATGAAACTGGTGCCCTGGACAGTAAACACCCAGGAAGAAATGAAAGCCCTCATAAAAATGGGTGTAGATGGTATCATTACTGACTATCCCAATTTTTTCAGCCAGTTGTAGCGGTTTTCCTGTCAGCGTTTATCCCGCTCTGCGGGACTGGGCCTGCCCAAGGGTGGGCTGCTTGCTAAGACGGCTCCCTGATCCGCTATTTCCCAATTCCGTAAATACCTTTTACTGAAACCGTAACTGGTTTACTCCTATTACGATGCACATTTGCATGCGAATCGCTCTATATGTGCTGGTGGGGCTCTCCGTAATGCTCTTTAGCGTTGACTTTGACGGATTATGTGGACCTGAATTGACATCATCATCGCTCCACCTTTTTTTAATAACGACTACTTAAAATACTAAGCCCTTTGAACGGTTCCATTGACCTATGAAAAGTTAAACCGGTTCCTTTAAAGGCACTAATCTTGCAAAAAGCCCTCCATTCACCAGGAGGGCTTTGCAATTGATAGCTAACCAATGTGGTTGACTAAAGACCGTTCGATCTTTCACTAAAACTGATCAATAAAACTGGCACACGGGACCATATAACCGGGTATGCCGGCAATATTTTGAAGCAGCTACCGTTTCGTAAGGCGTTCATTGGACAAACCAGGCCTTATATACCTGAATCTTGTAATGTCTTTGGAATACGGAATAGCCGTATTATCTTCCATCGCGCAGCAAGACAGTTGATGGTAAAAACAATCCATATGATTAACCCTTCCCTTATGAATAATACCCGCCAGATCATTTTACTTGCACTGTTCATTGCATTCCTTACTACCTCTTGTGCGAAAAAGGAAACTACGGGTATCACTTCCGATCTGTCGCAACCCGACCTGACAGTAAAAGTAACAACTGCCATTGCAGGCTTCATTACTGATGAAAATAATGTACCGCTTTCCGGAGCGCTGGTAAAAGCTGGTGATAAACAAACAACCACCGATGAATTTGGATATTTCTCCATCCTCAATGTATCGCTTCCGGAGGTAGCTGGCTTTGTGAAAATTGAGAAGACCGGTTATTTTGATAATTACAAAACATTTCTTGCCGATAAAGACCGCGAGACATTTGTACGCGCGAAGATGCTCCTTAAAAATGAAGCCGGTATAATAGACGCTGTTGCTGGTGGTGTTGTCACTACTGCAGAGGGGATAAACCTTACATTGCCTGCTACCGGCATTATTACTGCTAAAAATGGCATTCCTTATACTGGTAAGGTGCATGTGCAGGTACAAAAGATGGATCCTGCTGCCACTGGCGATATACAATTGACCTTGCCCGGAGATGGAAGAGCCACTGATAAAAATGAATATCTTAAGTTGTTGAAGATATACAGCACTGTTGCTGTAGAACTGGTTGGTGAGGGAGGGGAGCGCTTACAAATAGCACCCGGTAAGCAGGCTACCCTCACAATGCCCATTCCGGCAGCTTTATTATCATTGGCGCCGCCTACAATAGATCTGTGGTCGTTTAACGAGGTCAATGGCTTATGGAAGCAGGAAGGCGAAGCCATTAAAGCCGGTAATAATTATACAGCCACTGTAAGCCATTTTTCTTATTGGAGTGGGGCTATAGGTTATCCCCTGGTTAATTTCACAGCCAGGATTGTGAACAGCGAAGGGCAACCGTTGGTACATGTACCCGTAATGATCACCATTGCCAACCAACCCATTAATGCAGGTTTCGGTAAGTTTGACTTCACAGATGCCAATGGCTATGTGCATGGCGCTGTATTGTCTGGCAGGAGTATGGTATTGGATATAATGACCCCTTGTGCAACATCCGCTTACTCACATCCTTTTACTACCACCAACGTTGATGTAGACATGGGAACGCTTACCGGCAATCTTGGACAAAGTACGGTTACCATCAGCGGCACTGTGATCAATTGTAGCAATGCACCAGTGACCAATGGTTATATTCAGACCTACGATAATGGCTTTTATAATCGCATCAACATAGTTAACGGCAGTTTTAGCTTTACAGGACTGGCCTGTACCAATACGGAGGTCCATTATGTGGCGATTAATAAAGATGCTAACCAGCAAAATGTTCCTCAGTCCCTTACCCTTGTGCCCGGTATCAATAGCCTGGGTACATTACAGGCCTGCGGAGTAAATACTGTAGGTACCATCGGCTACACCATTAACAATGGCACTGCCAAAACTTTGATGGAGCCCCTGGATACCCTGGGAGCCTATTTTGCTGACCAGCAAAATGGCTGGACCACTATCGTTAAATTGAATACAGGACAAAATACATCACCCGACTGGAGCTTCCAGTTCAGCGGCCCCAATGCGCCGGGCAATGATCATAAGGTAACCGATATTTTCTCTTCCAGCTTTCCCAACGGTCGCGCTTACGCACCCGTTCCTTTAACGGTAAACATTACAGAATTTGGTAAGCCAGGCGGCTTTATCGCCGGCAGTTTCAGTGGTCTGATGCTGGACTTTTATGACAACAGCATCCAACAGGTTACCTGTAATTTCAGGGTAAAGCGGATGAATTAAGCCGCATTGACTTATTCATCAGGTAGTTATCTAAAAACGGGAAGGATCATAAGGAGGCAAAAAGCTATAATTACAGGCTAGCCTCCCTATTATTTGAAATATACCACAAAGAGGGAGTTTTTTATATTTGAAAAAGTCTCTATTTTTATACCGGATTAAATGATACCCTTAGTCGATCCAACCATAACATGCCCCATGCATGTTTAACGCATTGCTCCTAAGAAGTGCAATAATATCAGATCAGAACTCACTCAGCCTGTTGTAGCATTGATATCTGCTTGCGGTTTACACCTGGATCAATGATCCTGCTATGCATATTCCGGTATGCACCTATACCTTTTACCACCTGTCCTGTTTTAGGCTTTTTAATAGTAGTCACTGTCGCATGGCAGTGAATGGGACTTGTATTTCCTTGTATTCAATAACCTTTAAAATACACCTTCCTGCTTATGAATAAACTTTACAAAGTATGCCTCCTGGCATTACTGACAGGCAGTACCTGTCAGGTAACAGCACAGAGCATCAAACCCTTTGTCTTCAATGTCGCCGGTGGGTCTTACAATGATCCCAACTCCTATTATCGCTTCGAATGGAGTATTGGTGAAATGACAATGATCGAATCACTTGCCCCTTCCGACAGCTTGATCCTCGTAACACATGGCCTCTTGCAGCCGTTGACAGACATTGTAGGCAAGTCAAATCTCTCCCTCATCTTCGCTTCCGGCGAATACCGCCTTTTCCCCAATCCCACAGCGGGCAAATTTGAGCTCGACTTCTTCGTCAGGGAATCAGGCTACATGGAAATACAATTAACCGATGGTAATGGCAGTGTGCTGGAGCGGCGCGAATACGAGTATAAGAACTGTTGCCGCATCGAGTACTTCGATCTGTCGCGCTATCCGGCTGGTACCTATTACGTGGTTGCACGCTTATCTCCCGACAGAAAACGAAGCGACAATCATTCCGTTATCAGGCGCAGCGCCTTTAGGGTTGTTAAAATTGACAACAAGTAGCACCCGCATCAATAATGTGCATCTATACCTCCCTGAAGCCACCTGATAGTGGCTGCAGGCCTATCAAATAGCATCTCTCTAACCACAAAACAAATCAAATTATGAAGCGATTTTTAAGCATACTCTGTGTATTGCAACTGGTAGCTATGATTACCATAGGCCAGGCTCCTGGCATGCTAAACTACCAGGGCGTAGCCCGCAATTCCGTTGGTAATGTCTTACCCAATAAATCCATTAAACTGCGCCTGAGCATCCGGGAGGGATCGGCTCAAGGTGCTATCGTATATTCTGAAACCAGGTCTGTGACCACCAATCCCGTTGGTCTGTTTAATGTACAGGTGGGAAGCGCCGGTGCCAGCAATGTAACTGGTACAGTGACCGGCGTTAACTGGGGAGGTGGGGCCAAATTCATGCAGGTAGAAGTAGACCCCGAAAACGGGAACGCATTTACTTCTATTGGTGCAACACAGCTTTTGTCAGTACCCTATGCCTTATACGCTACAGGAGGTGCACCAACAGGTCCCGCAGGTGGTGACCTCAGTGGCACCTATCCCAATCCGGCTATTGCAGCAAATGCTGTAACAAATGGCAAACTGGCCAATAATGCAGTAACTACTACCAAGATCACCGATGCGAATATTACCACCGCAAAGCTGGCAGACGGCTCTGTTACAACGCCCAAACTGGCCGATAATGCAGTAACAACTGCTAAAGTAACAGATGCCAATATCACCACGGCTAAGCTGGCTAATGGTTCCGTCACTACGCCCAAGCTGGCCGACAATGCAGTAACAACCGCCAAAGTTGTAGATGCGAACATCACCACCGCAAAACTGGCTGATGGGGCCGTCACTACACCGAAGCTTGCCGATAATGCAGTGACAACCGCTAAAGTTGTAGATGCGAACATCACCACTTCAAAGTTGGCTGATGGCTCCGTTACTACACCGAAACTTGCCGATAATGCAGTGACAACCGCTAAAGTTGTTGATGCGAATATCACCACCGCAAAACTGGCTGATGGTTCCGTCACTACACCGAAGCTCGCCGATAATGCAGTGACTACCGCTAAAGTTGTTGATGCGAACATCACCACCGCAAAGTTGGCTGATGGATCCGTTACTACACTGAAGCTCGCCAACAATTCAGTAACCACGGATAAAGTGGTGGATGCAAATATTACCACAGCTAAACTGGCAGATGCTTCTATAACACAGATTAAGATAGCTCCTGGTGTTACCCTGCCGCCAAGTGGTCCTGCAGGTGGTGACCTGAGCGGTAATTATCCCAATCCGATAGTGGCAAAACTTCAGGGTGTAGGTGTAACACCTGCAATACCGGTAGCAGGGCAGGTATTAAAATTTGATGGTGTTAATTGGGCTCCCGGTCCCATTGGTGGTGGGGGATTCACCCTGCCCTATGTTGCAACAGAGAATAATGCGGGTACTTTATTTTCATTAACAAATGATGGAGATGGTGCTTCCTTAGAAGGAGTGAACAATACAACCACCAGCAGCATCACTGCTATACGGGGTATGGTGACCTCTACATCTCCCGGCGGTTTCTCTTCCGCAGTAAGGGGTATCAACAATGGCACCGGAGGCCTGGGCATCGGTGTATGGGGCTCACAAGCTGGTTCGGGCTGGGGAGTTTATGGCGTTACGCCCAATGGCCTTGGTGTGTACGGAAATTCATCAGGAGCAGGCATCGGCGTATATGCCAACAGCAATACCGGTACCGGTTTAACTGCTACTTCCAACAATGGTATACCTGCCAGTATTTCCATCTTCAACAATGCTAATAACAACAATGCGCTCAATGTCAATAGCCTGGGTAATGGTACGGTGGTCAATGTTATGTCTTCCGGCAATGGTACCGGGGTATTTAGCTCTACAGGGGCAGGATTCGCAGTGCATGGTATCACAAGTCAACAAACTTCTGCCGGCATCATAGGCGACAATACCGGTGCTGGTGAAGCTGTAGTTGGTCGTACTACCAGCGATATTGCCGGCGCCGTAGTAGGCCGTAATGATGGCGGAGGATATGGCGTACGTGGTTTCATTGCCACTAATACCAGCAATACGGGCGTTGGTGTATTCGGACAGGTTGGACTGAACGGTAGTACCGGCCGCGCAGGGCTGTTTACCAACACCAACCAGACTAATACAGAAGCCAATATCCTGCAGGTAGAGTCCAACAGTAATGGTAACATTCCGGATAATACCCTCGGTAATGCTTCGTCCTTCCTCCTGGACAATACCAACAGTGTTGGTGCTGCGGTAAGAGCAGAGGTGAATACCATCTTCGGCAATTTCGGTGCTGCGGGCGTATTTGGTATTTCTTCCGGCACCGGCGGTCGTGCAGGTCTCTTCTATGCATCCAACCCCGCTGGTAATGGCGCATCACTGATATCGCTGACAGATGGCAATGGTAATGCCATCACTGCCAATGCCGGTAAAGACGGAAATGGCGTAGAAACCAATATTGATGGAGCCGGTACAGCCTTGTATGCCTGGGTGCCCACCTTCTCCGAGGGGCGTGCTGGCAGGTTTGAGATCTTCAATGAAGACAACGACAACAACGTGATTACAGTGAAAACAGTAGGTAATGGTACCGCTGGTAATTTCCTGGTAGATCGTACTACAGGTACATCTCCGGCAGTAAAAGGGGAAGTGAATTCCATCTTCGCCAACTTTGGTACTGCTGGTATATTCGGCGAGTCATCTGGTACAGGTGGCTATGCTGGCCTGTTCTATTCCTCCAATCCCGGTGGCAACGGTCCTGCTGTTCTGGCCCTTACAGAAGGTAACGGCAATGGCATCACCGCCAATGCCGGTGGAACTGGCGACGGCGTAGAAGCCTCCTGTGATGGTAATGGAAATGCCATCTCTGGTTTCATACCCAACTTTGGCACCGGTAAAGCTGGCCGCTTCGCCAACTTCAATAATGCCAACTCTCAGCCGGTAGTACATGTTACCACAACAGGTACAGGATCAACCCTGCTCGTTAACCACCAGGGCCCTTCCGGGAACATTGCAGTGTGGCAAAGTGCTTCTGTCAATGTTGCCCGCATCAACAAAGCCGGCAGAGGATTCTTCAACGGTGGTACACAGAACAGTGGCGCCGATATAGCAGAAGCATTTGATGTTACTGGCACTATTGCTCAATACGAACCGGGCGATGTACTGGCGATAGCTACTGACAAAGACAGGGCCGTTGAAAAATCTACCGGCGCCTACTCAACCCTCGTGGCTGGTGTATATGCTACCAAACCCGGCGTATTGCTCACGGAAGAGAATATCGACAGCGACCTCGCCGGCAAAGTGCCCATGGGCGTAGTAGGTGTCATTCCCACCAAAGTATGTATGGAAGGCGGCGCTATCAAAAGAGGCGACCTGATCGTTACCTCCTCCATCAGCGGCGTAGCTATGAAAGCCGATCCCGATAAAGTAAAGATCGGTCAGGTAATAGGCAAAGCCCTGCAAGACTACAATACCAATGGTGTAGGAAAGATCAATATATTGGTAAGCATTAAATAAACCATAAAAACAACAAGTATGACATTCAAACATCAATATAAAGCAATGATAGTAGCGATGCTATTGCTGGCGCAGGCCTTCATAGCCAATGCTCAGGAGGAAGAGAATAAAAATACCGGCGAAAGTCTCGGAAAACAGTTCCTCAACAACCGGGTGCCCGGATTAAAATATGCGCCTGAGAAACCAAAAGCCCAAAGAAAGGCTACGATTGCGGAACAACAGGAAAACCACAGCGAAAGCAGTGGCATGCAACTGAAAAAAGGAACCATCAAGGGGATGCGTTTTGCTCCTGGAGCCGGAGCCGCCAGAAGTTCATCCACCGGCGCACGTAGTACAGCCCGGACTCAACCCGCCAATGGCGTATTGCCCAGCGATCAAAAAGCGAGCAACCTGCCGCCGGCAGCAGCTAAGGCAGCTGTAGTGCCTACCCAGGATGGCGTTACTGAACCTAAAGAGGTTAAGCAGACACCCGCTCCTAATTCAGGTAGCGTACCTGCAGTAGACAAGAAAAAACAACCTGCTCCAAACAACAACAACTAACCTAACCCGCCGCAACTCCCAAAAAAATAATTGGTCACACCTTTCTTTAACACCCAAAACTAATGGTGTCACCTCTTCGCTTTTATTATATCTTCAAAGCGTTACTCCCGTGATCTATACCACTTCCATCCAGGTATGGTCGGCCAGTAGTTTCACGGCAGCTACAAATCGTTTATAAGGACCAGCCCCGCCTCCCCATTCCCGGGGACTTACCAGCGATAGCAGGTGGCTTCCATCACTCTTTTCATACAGGTAATAGGTTTGCCCGATCACCGGAGCAAAATTGAGCTTGGCAGAATAAATGATCAGCGATAGTTCCTTGCGCTTTTGTATTTCCTGGGCTTGTAAGGCAAGCAGTTCAATTTGTTTGCGTATTTGCCCCAACTGCATATTGGTTTGTTCTTCCATAGCAGTAAGTGCTTTGTGGCGGATCACGCCTTCCTCTGTTGGTTTGATCAACGCGCCGGCCACAGAAGAAGAGTAGGGCAGAACACTCATCTGTTTATGGTAATACTCTATATTGGTATACTCCCGTTGGGCAGGCGTAAATCCCTTCTGTGTGATCTTTAGATAGCCATTGGGCATCAATTCATTCATTACCTGCAATACAGGTTTGCTATTCTTAAAGAACTGCGTTTCAAACGTAATGCCATCGATAAAATGGGCTTTGCTGCTGTCTGCGATCTCCGGGATTTCAAAACTATGCTCCTGCCCATCCGGCACCAATTGATACCTGGACTCAAAAGCCTGGTTCTCTATGGTTACCCAGTTGATACTGACCGACAATAATCGTTCGTTTTCCACGGCCTCCATCTTATAGATACCGGACCGCGGGCGGTCTCCAAACTCATACACACCTTTTTCTGGAAACAATTGCCAGCTGGCAAGGAAGTTATACGCTTGTATCATACTACAAAAATATAAAACCTGCGAGGTTTCAACAACCACGCAGGTTCATTGGCCGGCATTTTGAGTAAACAGCAGCTTTAAACTATCCGAAGCCCTATGTCGACTGCCGACTGCCGTCATTGCAGGTACAATGCTTCAAAACTGGCCAGCAGCTCCTGCCCCTTCAGCAATTCCAGTTTGGTGCCTGTGATGCGGTAGTGACTGGTGGTATTAAGCGCCTGGAAAAGCTTGTTCTCTGTTTCCATGCCCCCTTGGCAAAACATTTTGGTACTCCCTACTCCGGTAAAACTGAGGGAGGATGCGCTGGTGGTATAAGCTCCAAAATAATTGTTACACCCGGCAAAGCCTTTGATGCGACCCGTATCCAATTGCAGGAATACATCTTTGGATAGTTGGGGCAACCCATTGGGAAGGCTGCTGAGCGCTGTCAGTTTCCATCGCGTATTGGTGAGGGTACTGTTGGCTGTTTCATCCTTGGAAGGCACATTTTTAGGAGCACAACCTGCCATGATGGCAATAAAAGCCAGGAATAATAATGCCTTTTGCATAGTGTATGTTTTGTTGATGAATAGATGCTGTGTCAACAGCAGATACATACTGCGGCAAAGGGATTAACATTTTATTAGGGGGAATAAAAAAAGCTTCTGCACAGGCTAGGGCAGAAGCTCGAAATAATTTTAAGTGAAATAGCAATTAAGCTGCGTCAAATACTACGAGCAAAGCATAAATAACACCAGGGATCCAGAAGATCAGCGTAAGAATAAGGCTGATCCAGAATTTACTGTTGATTACACCTTCCTTCAGATAAACGGCCAATGGTGGCAGCAAAATGGCGAGGATCGCCAGTAATACCTGGTCTGTTTCTGCTTCCTTGCCGGCTTTTTTATCAGCCTTGTACTGCTTAAACATCTTCTTGGCTTCTTTCAGGCGCGATTTTCTTTCGCTGCGGGGGAGACTCTTAAAGTCTTTCATCGCAGCTTTTACAGCAGCCGGATCGGGTTCAGAAGAAGCAGGAACAGTAGCTGGAACAGGCTCAGATGTGCTGGCAGCCATGCTGGCAGGAATTACCGTACTGATCATGATCAACAACACAAATAAGTGGATAGTAAGTCTTTTCATAGTGATTAATTTTGGTATTTAATGAGGTGAAATTAACATATATTTTTGATTTTCAACCATGATTTTGGGTTAATGCGCAGGCCCACCCAATGGTCTCATGCTAATTTCAGGGATTATATTTCCACTAAGTCGGCAGGGAGACTTGCACAACATAGCTTTTATAACTATCTTTCATTATATCTCTAAAACCACCCAACCCTGATACGCTTTTATAAATTCAATCCTGCGAAATTGTCTGCCGTCCAACCATTGGGTCAGGCCTTGCTGCACTATTGGGATTTTATCAAATCTGTGGGGATTACCAGCTCCATGGAGGAGTATGAAAAGCGCAGGCTAAGTATTTTCAATCAGTTAAACATCTTCAGTATGGTGGCTGGCCTGGTATTGACCCTGGCCGGGCTTTTTAGTAAAGACCATTTGCCTCCCCTGGTGTGGTATGTTGTATGTTCTCCCCTGGCTATTGGCATCATTATCTTGTGGCTTACCCATGAACAGTATTACGAGGCTTCCCGTCTTGTTTATTTTAGCGTATATCCCATTGTTACCTGCCTGGTATACCTGGGCAAAGTAGATGCAGGCGTATCCCTGTTCTTTATCCTGTATGGGGTAATGGCTGTTTTCTTTTTGCAAAAATTCACCAGTATCATCTTTGCCTTCTGTTGGTCGGCAGCCTGTTATATAATCGCTACTGTAGTGCCGCATGATTATTATTTCAGGCTTGCTGCTGTCAATTACTGGCTATACGTATTTCATCATGTTACAGCATTGGGCTTTATCTTCTATACACTATTCCTTATCAAAAAGGAGAATGCAGATTATCAATTCAGCCTGCTCGGTAAAAGCAGGGAATTACACCGGCGCAACCTGGAAATAGGAAAGCAGAAACAGGAGATTGCTGAAAAAGCAAACTTGCTGGAACAGCAAACACGGGAATTGACAGAATTGAATCAGGTCAAGAACAAACTATTCTCTGTCATAGCACATGACCTAAAAACACCCATGTATGCCTTGCGCAACCTGTTTTACAATATGCAACGGTATAAGTTGTCATCACAGGAAATTCTGGAGATGGTGCCGGGCATTGCCACAGAAATGAACTATACAACCAGCCTGATGGAAAACCTGTTGCAATGGGCCAAAACCCAGATGAAACATGCTACGGTGAACCCCGAAGTGCTGGATGTACAAAGAATGGTAATTGAGGTATTACAACTATTACAATTACAGGCTGAGAACAAACAGGTATACCTGGAATCTCAATTGGATGAACCCGTATATTGCTATGCCGACCGTGACATGGTTAGTCTGGTGCTGCGCAACCTGCTGTCCAACGCCATTAAATTCACGCCGAAGCATGGAACAGTATATGTTGGGGCTACCGAAAAGTCCAGGCAAATAGAAGTCTTTGTTCAGGATACTGGCATTGGCATGAGCCACGAGAACATGCAACGTATTTTTGGAGACAACTACTATACTACCAAGGGTACAAACCATGAAACGGGTACCGGCCTGGGACTTAAATTATGCAAGGAATTCCTGGAAAAGAATGGCGGCGATATTACCGTGCAAAGCGAACCCGGTAAAGGCAGTACCTTCTCATTTACCTTGCCACGTTACGATAACCAGGTGGCCTAAGGCTCAGATAAAGGTGGATAGGCTACCCAGCCTTCTGATAATGGTTCATCCGTTCTCCACTCCGTATAGCCATAATATTCATCTCCATACACCATGCAACCGCTGTCAAAAGGATCAGGCAACTGGCCAAACAATGCGTGATGAATGGTACTCTCATCCGTTGATGTAAATGTATTATACAATCCTTTCACATAATGAGCACTTATCGTCAATGGCACAAGTTTATATCCGGCAAAGCGTTCCCTGATCCTATTTTCAATCTGGATGAAAGCCGTTTCAAAATCTCCAATGGGCGAAACGATAATTGAATTGATGGCGGGTGCCGCACTCAATTCGCCGGCAGCATTGGGCGCCATTACAACAGTTTCATTTATGCCGTATATAGTAAAAAAAGGACCGGTAAGACTTACAGAAAAGCGGATCTTTTGATTAAGCGTTACCTTATCGTACTTAAATATTCCCAATACGACTTCCGAAGTATACGCCGGGTAATGTATAGAAGTGTATCCGTTAATCTCTTTTTGCAATGATTGGCCTAGCTGCTTTTGGAAGGCAGCCCATTCATCAAACCTGTTTTGGTCAAAAATATGATCATTGATAAGCTGTGCCAGCGCCTTGCTGCCCGGATATGCCCGCCGCATCTCCTGCGAGGTATTATGGTCGATGCCTATAGGATAATATTTGCTGATCGCTTCATAAATTGGCCAATAGTCGTAGTAGGTAGGGTTAAAAGAAAAATATTGTTTCATGAAAAGGAGGGTTTGACTTAAAGTTAAAGAATAGCCTTTATCCCCAATCCATAATATTTCTTGTTTCCACTGATCTTAAGATCTTTATCCTGCTTTGGGTTCCTGCAATCAGCATATAGCTCCAATCCCTTGGTTCCTTTCAGGTTAAATTGGTAACCTACATACACGTTTTGTAAGGACAGCGCATCCAACTTGCTGTCACCGGGAATTTGAGGAAGCTGATCGGGGTTGAAATAATAAAGTATATCCAGGCCCGCTGTGAACTTTCTCCAGGAAAACCGGTTTACCCATCCCCCTGTCCAGGAAGCTTTATCACTATTGAGATCCCCAATTGCAGTGGTAAGAGAATAAAAGCCAATTTCTTTCTTGGTCTTGCTTTTTATGCTGGTGGCGTTCAGCCCCGTACGCCAGTAAATTGAATTCTTGTTGATTACTGTAGCATTAATATCCAGGTGATGCGTGCTGGAGGTGATGTCGGGGTATATAATTATATAATTACTGGGCATCTGTATATATACTTCAGCTGTAAAATCCCGGCGCTCAAAAAAGTAGTTAACCGTTACCAGGTCATTCAGTATGCCCAACCGGGTGCCCGTTTGCCATATCCAGAAGGAGTTATCGGGAGCGAGGCCGGAAGGAATGGAAGGACCCAAAATTGGTCCTAAGTAGTAAGGGGTGACAGTGGGATTGTCCAGGCTTAGCGCGATATCTCCTACATTATCAGCCTGCGCTAAAGAACCAAAGAATTTCAGGCTGGTTGGGTTGCCGGAGTTTGCCAGTCGCAATACATCGACACTGGTGGTGACAAAAGGAAGTGTTTTCCTAACATCCTGACCATAGGTCTTTGAAAGATTGGCTACCAATCCTCCCTGGATATTAAAACTGTTCTTATAATACAGGTTAATAGACGGCGTTAGTAAATAGATCCTGCCCTCCTGGTTGTAGGTAGCCGTATTAATGGACGTAATATTGTCATTAGTCGTAGCTGCCTGACTATATTCATAATCATTTTTCAGGTAACGGAACGTAAAATTCACAGATGGCTCAACAGACCAATGATCGCCCAGAGAAGCCTGGTAGCTCAACTGGTCCATCAGCAACACTTGTTTCAAGTTGCGAGAAGATTGGAATACCTGGTAATACTTGTTGGTGGAGGCATTGAACATTGTCTGTTCAGTTTTGCTTTTTGTTTTTGAAGAAGCATAACTGGCCGTAAACTCATTGGTGAAACCCGCCCCTAACCTCGAGCGCAGGCTGACAGTGGGATTAAACAGCGTTTGTGTAATATGTTCTTTTAGCTGGTTGCTATATGTGCCGGAAGGGAAGTTATCGATTTGACTCCTGTCGTAATCGGAAATTTGCGGCGTGGCATTTACACGGATAGAAAGCGCATGGGCACTGCCCAGTTGGGCAGTGAGCCAGCCATTGATACGGAAACGGTCCGAATTGGTAGGCACTTTAGTCTTATAATTCGGCGCTTTAATGGCAGGGCTTACATCGCGGAGATAATTGGCCGATAGCCCATATTGAATATTGTTGGTCTTCTGGTAGGCGGAAATTTGGTATTGATGAAAATAGTTGGTTTCCGTTGCCGTGTTATTACTCAGAGATGTTGATACATTGTCGCCCTTTACCAGGAAGCTTTGACCGGTAACCATAATACCTTGCTTGTCCGTTCCCCCTTTCCGGGTGGTTACCAATGCCAGTTGTTGCTGGCGGGTGGCGCCGTTGGCCTGTATCAGCGCATTTTGCACCAACGTCACTTCCTGAATATCATATACACTGTAAGCATTCACATCATTGACCAGGATCCCATCTATTACATATACTATATTGCGGCCGCTGGCATAATAACCATATGACCAGGCATTGATCGCTTCATACAAACTGGTAAATGGCATCTTCTCCAGTTGTTCACCTTTGATCGTGATGGATTGCGTAAAATCTTTTTTGAGCTTTATTCTTCCCAGGTTAAGATCGGTACCAGATGTATCAGTTTGGGAGAAAGCGTTGCAGGAAATACAGATCGCTATTGCAATCGTTAGAAAAGGTTTTGGGGTGGTATGCATGGCTTGGGGAGCGTTTAGGGCAGAAAGATAGTAGAATCCTGCAGCTACACAAAGCCGGGGGTGTTAAAATTACACAGCTAAAAGGCAAAGGCTATGATAACAGTCTGCCTGAACTGTTTACCATAGCCTTGCTCTATAATTATAGCGAAAAATGATTATTTGAATATCCTGCCAAAGAAATCCTGCATGTCTTTCCAGGAAGCACTGTCTGCAGCAGCATTGTATTTAATGAGCAGGTTAAAACGTTGTCCCGTTGCCGTAGCGCCAGGATTGGTAAAAGCGTGCGTAGCGTCGGCGTATGCCTTAAAAGTATAATCCGCGCCAATAGAATCCATTTGCTTCTTGAAACCATCCACCTGTTCCTGCGGAACAAAACTGTCGGCTAAACCATGACAAACCAGTATTTTGGCTTTCAACAGCTTTTTATCGGCAGGCACGCCACGCAGATCGCCATGAAAGCTTACCACGCCATTGAGGGGTGCACCCATCTTGGCAGCATTCAATACGATCGATCCTCCAAAGCAATAACCAATGGCGGCTATTTTGGTGGTATCGGCCTGTGGATAGCTCTTCAGAATATTCAGGGCTGCCATGAATCGGGAACGAGCCAACGCGGGATTTGTATAAAATGGAGTGGCCAGTTTTCCGGCGAGGGAAGGACTGTCGGCAACCAGGCCATTGCCATACATGTCGGCCACCATGGCTATATACCCCAGGTTGGCCAGCTGCCGGGCCCTCATTTTGGGATATTCCGTCATTCCCCACCATTCCGGAATGACCAGCACTGCAGGCCTTGGCTGGCTGATGGCCTCATTGTAGGCCACAAAACCCACCAGCTTAGCGGTATCAGCCGTATAATTTACATTTTCTTCTTTCAGCACTACCGTATCTGCTTTGGGCGTGTCGGTAGCAGCGGCCGGCTGGTCACTGCAGCCAGTCATGAAAGCATTGATTGCCAGCATTACAAGGAATAAAGAAACATATTTCATAGTTGAGACGATTTTGATGGTTAAATCGGATTTTGCGCGTCCAAGTTCGTCTAAAAGTTAAATATCCCGCTTAATTTATCCGGGATTAGTCAATACTTAACCATAATTATTATGCCTTCTTTCCCGTTGGGGGCCAATTAAACTATCCTTATCTTTGCGCCCTTATGACACAAGAATCAATCAAGGCTATGAGGGACCGTGTAGTGGTCCTGAGGAGGTTTCTTTGACGTCGATAACAGACGTGATAAGATAAACCAGGATAAACAATTGTCTTTATCTCCCGGCTTCTGGGATGATAACAAGCGCGCTACCGAGATTCTCAAGAATATCAAGCTGAATGAATACTGGGTAAAATTGTATGAGCAATCGGAAGCTTCTGTAGAGGATTTTGCTGTGCTTTTCGACTTCTGGAAAGCAGCAGAGGCCTCGGAAGAAGAGACCCGGGAGGCCTATACAAAATCCCTGCAACAGCTGGAGGAAGCTGAATTCAAGAGCACGCTGAATCAACCCGAAGACGAATTACCAGGCGTATTGCAGATCAATAGCGGCGCCGGTGGTACCGAAAGCCAGGACTGGGCAGAAATGCTGGCCCGGATGTACCGTATGTATGGAGAAAAGCAGGGCTGGTCTGTGACCGAGCTCGACTGGCAGGATGGGGATGGGGCAGGCGTTAAAAGCGCTACCCTGCAGTTTGACGGCCCCTTTGCCTACGGCTTCCTGAAAGCCGAAAGCGGGGTGCACCGGCTGGTGCGCATCTCTCCCTTCGACAGCAACGCCCGCCGCCATACTTCCTTTGCCTCCGTATACGTATACCCCCTGGTAGACGACAGTATTGAAGTAGCTGTTAACCCTGCCGACCTCGAATGGGAGTTTTACCGGAGTGGTGGTAAGGGTGGACAGAACGTAAACAAGGTGGAAACCGCTGTACGGCTCAAGCACATTCCCAGCGGCATAATCGTAGAATGCCAGAAAGCCCGTACACAGGGTGAAAACCGGGAAATGGCTTTACAGATGTTGAAGAGCCGCCTGTATGAAGAAGAAATGCGCAAAAGAGAGGCACTGAAGAATGCCGCCAATGCCAATAAAAAGAAGATCGAGTGGGGGAGCCAGATTAGATCCTATGTATTCCATCCCTATAAGATGATCAAAGACCACCGCACCGATTTTGAGGTCGGTAATGTACAGCCCGTAATGGATGGAGAACTGGACGGATTCATAAAGGCCTACCTCATGATGGAAAAGGAAACACAGAGTTAATTCATGAATAATCTACTATAATAAATTACGTGAACTATGAGCTTAGGTTATTTTTCATATCCAATGCCTGTCAACGAGCCTGTGCTTAACTATGCACCCGGTTCGGCTGAAAAGAAAAGATTGAAAGAAGTGTTGGCCGAATTGAAGGGCCAGGAGGCAGATATACCCATGTACATAGGTGGAAAAGAAGTGCGTACCGGCAAAAAAGCAGCCATCCATCCTCCGCATGAGATAGCCCATACCCTTGGGTATTTTCACCAGGGTGAAGAAGAGCATATCAGGCAGGCTATTGATGCAGCCCTCGCTGCCAAAGATAGCTGGGCTGCCATGAGCTGGGAAAACCGTGCTAATATATTCCTGAAAGCAGCCGACCTGATCGCTACTAAATACCGTCCTTATATGAACGGTACTACCATGCTAGGCCAAAGTAAAAATGCTTACCAGGCAGAGATTGACGCCGCCTGCGAGATCATCGATTTCCTGCGTTTCAATGTTCACTTCCTGAGTGAGATCTATAAACAACAGCCCATCAGTGGCCCCGGTATTCACAACCGGCTCGAATTTCGCCCCCTCGAAGGCTTTGTACTGGCAATAACACCATTCAATTTCACCGCTATTGGTGGCAACCTTCCTACCTCTGCAGCGATGTGCGGCAATGTGGTAGTATGGAAACCTGCTAATACCCAGGTATACTCTGCCCAAATGTTTATGCGTATCATGCAGGAAGCAGGTTTGCCCGATGGTGTCATCAACCTGGTCTATGTAGATGGTCCTACACTTGGGAAAGTATGCTTTGGTCACTGCGACTTCGCAGGTGTACACTTTACCGGTTCTACAGGTGTATTCAACAACATGTGGGAAACCATTGGCAAAAACATGGCTTCTTACCGGTCTTATCCAAGAATTGTAGGTGAAACCGGCGGAAAGGATTTTGTAGTAGCCCACAAAAGTGCCATCCCGGATGCTGTGGTAACTGCATTGCTCCGTGGTGCTTTTGAGTTCCAGGGTCAGAAATGTTCAGCAGCTTCACGTGCTTATATTCCTTCCAATATAGCTGCTGAGGTAAAGCAAAAACTTATTGAAGGCGTAAAGAGCTTTAAGATCGGCACAGTAGAAAACTTTACCAATTTTGTGAATGCTGTGATCGATGAAAAAAGCTTTGATAAGATCAAGTCTTATATCGACAATGCCAAAGCCGATAAGAAAGCAGAAATATGGGTAGGCGGTGATTGTGATAAAACAAAGGGTTATTTCATTCAGCCAACTGTGATAGAGGCCAAGGATCCCCAATACGTTACCATGTGCGAAGAGATCTTCGGACCTGTATTGACGATATATGTATACGATGCTGAGAAGTTTACAGAAACCCTCGACCTCGTCAACAATACCTCTCCCTACGCCCTCACCGGTTCTATCATTGCACAAGACAGGGCAGCAGTAGAACAGGCCACCAATCAGCTGCGCAATGCTGCAGGTAATTTCTATATTAATGACAAGCCAACAGGAGCAGTTGTAGGACAGCAGCCTTTCGGCGGTGCACGCGCCTCCGGTACCAATGATAAGGCAGGGTCTATCCTAAACCTTTATCGCTGGTTGAGCGCCAGGACAATTAAAGAAACATTTAATCCTCCTACAGATTATCATTATCCATTCCTGGCAGAAGCATAACTGTCCGGTTTTGATACACATTTGATATATATTAAAAAAGCTGTACTGATGAAGTACAGCTTTTTTGTTTTGTGGCCTACCCGAAAACAGGTAGAAGCTACCTGTACGCGTTATTGAAATAAAACATATTTGATTTTAGCCATGTGATATTTTTTTTGCGGTTATACAAACTTGTTTATTTTTATTATAATATTGTCATTATCAATAGCATTTTTGTTTAACCCTAATCAGCAACTCTACCATGGAAATAACATTCATAGCACACCTAAGCAGTCTGTTCGATAGCGATCATTCACCACTCAATTAGCTTATAAGTATCGGTTTGTCCCTGAAAAGGTACAATTCATACCGTTTGCTGTTTTCTACTCAATACACCCTCGTTATTTTGCTCAATGGACAATAAAATTGTTCAGGATGCCTTGTATATAAATAGAAATCGTTAAGACAATCTATCTGATAGATCATTTCTTAGGGAGAACGCCGAAATCCAAGAAAAGTCAGGCGGAGGAAGCTGAAAATCCTAAAGAGTAAGCGCAAACCTAATCATCTCTTTTTATGAAATTGTTTAAACCCTTTGCATTGCTTGCGATTGCTGCTGCTTCCGTAGTTGTGCTGACTTCTGCTGTACCATATAGCGAGAAGCCCGCCGACAAAACGCCTGTTAACGTACAGAAGGCTACACTGGCCTGGGAAAAAGCTGCAGCCGATGGCAATGTATCAACCAAAGAATTGAAAGGTATTGTTACCGAATTGAAAGGTAGCAAGCTGACCTTGAAAGAAAAGGTCGGCCTGAAACTTTTTGGTAAGAAGATCACTTCTAAGATGAATGCAGTACCCCGCGAAGGCGACAAATCGCAGGTAATTGCGCTTATTCTTTGTATCGTTGTAGGTGGTCTTGGTATTCACAGGTTCTACCTGGGTTACACTTGGCAAGGTATCGTTCAATTGTTGACTTTAGGTGTTTGCGGTATCTGGACATTGATTGACCTGATCCGTATCATCACTGGCGACCTGCAGCCTAAAAATGGCACTTATACCACAACTTTATAATTGTTGATGGAAAGGCTCCGGCTTCATACCGGAGCCTTTTCTTTTATTTACTGAACAATGCAATTCCGTTACTTATTTACTATTGCCAAGCTGGTCTTTATTGTTGCAACCCCTATTGTATTATTAATACTACCAGCCGATTTTTTTGATAAGGGAGAAGCAGTTTGCCTTTCCAGGGTGCTCTTCAATGTAGAATGCTATGCCTGTGGGCTCACCAGGGCCTGTATGCACCTCATTCACTTTGAATTTGAAGAAGCGTATGCCTACCATATGCTGTCCTTCCTGATATTCCCTGTGTTGGCTGTATTCTGGGTCTACTGGTTCCTGAAAGAGCGTAAGGTGTTTCTAAAGATGCGTGCGGCGTTGCGGCAACCACAACCACAGGTATAGAAATTGGCGGAATCAACAATAGAAAAAGCAGGCCATCGGTAACGATAGCCTGCTTTTTTATTAAGCGCTCTTTATACTTTACTTCTTTCCGCCACCCAGGTGGATCTGGAAACCGACTTTAAAGCCGAAAGTGTTCAGGTTGTCATCACCATATGCATCTCCGCCCAGAGAACGGTACTGCAAAGCAAATTCAAGTGCTGTGTTCGGAGTTAAGAACACTGCAGGACCAGCAGAAATAGCAAATCCGTTTTGGCTTGCGCTTTCACCGTCATCTTTCACAGAGCCAAATCCATAACTGGCATCAGCAAAAACATTGACTTTTTGTGCAGCTTCCAGGAAATAATAACGCAGGAAGGGTGCAATTAAAAACCGGGTGGAAGCATCAGCGCCCTTGTACTTTAAACTGGTCAGGTCTACACGAAGACCACCAGCGAACTTGTCAATAAAGAAATAACCAGCATTTGGGCTGAAGGTAAATTCAGTAGCCTTAAGCTCGCCATGTTTGCTTGATGCAAAGTCGGCATTACCACCAACTAACCATTGGCCCTTGTTTACCTGTGCGAAAACTCCTTGTACTGCAATTGTCATTAATGCTGCGAATAAAACCTTTTTCATTTTGTGGTTTTTTAGGTTAATTAGAAATGAATGCAAAAACTACTAGTAGCAATTCGACTATAAAAAAGGTATAAACATCATTTTTATTGTGTATGCATCCTAAAATATTATCAGCTGCGCTGAATTGTTAGTGTGTATGTGAAACATGTTATACACTGTATCCGGGTGGTATTGTGTAGTTCATACCCTAAATCCGACATTTCACACCTTTTGTTGAGCAATTTGAGTGGTTGCGCATGATCATTCGCATGGTTCCCTAAGCAAAACCACATCTTTATGCTATTGTCTACAGGGCTCGTATAGCGGAGTTTTGCCGCATCAATAACCAATAAAAGATGTGATTTTATGAAAAAGTTTTTTTTGATCCTCACCCTCTCCGGTATTTGCATGGCTTCTTCTGCTCAAGTAAAGTATGGCGTTAAAGCCGGGCTCAACCTTGCCAATTTTTCTGGTGATGTAGAAGGCAATAAAATGAAAGCCGGGATCAATGCAGGCGCGTTTGCAAAGATCTCTCTGACAGAGGAAATCAGTTTCCAACCTGAACTGGTATTTTCCACACAAGGAGCAAAGGAGAAAATGACATGGGAAGGTATTTCCAGCGAAGCAAAGAACAACTTTACCTATCTAAACATTCCTGTACTCGTTCAATACAATACTTCCGGTGGTTTCTATGCTGAAACTGGCCCCCAACTGGGCTTTCTGTTGAGTGCAAAGGTGAAATCGGATGGAGGGAAGCAGGATGTAAAAGAACATACCAAAGGAATAGATTTTGCCTGGGCTTTTGGTGCAGGATTTCTTACAAAATCAAACCTTGGCTTCAATGCGCGCTTTAACCTGGGGCTTAGTAATATCGCTAAAGGCAATGAAGAAGATTATAAGGTGAGGAACAGCGTTATCCAGGTGGGTGTGTTCTACGTGCTTGGCAGTAAATAAGCTTGTTTGATCATTCAATAGGAATACCGGCCATCTTTTGATGGTCGGTTTTTTTTATTATCAAGATCCCTTGGCTGATGCCATAAAATGCACCCATCCTTATTAACCAGCTTTTAACAGGTGGCCTGTTGTTAATTATTTAATGCTAACAGGTACCTGTACGTATTGCTATTGCCTGCCCGGAAACCATAATAATTTGTATGATTCTTCGTTATGATAGGCTTATACCGGTACCGTTAATAAAATCACGTTATTGTGTAACAACAGAAAATTTGTTTTGCCATAGTTTCGCGCTTCAAATTTCTAATCACTCCCGGGGGAATGCCCCGGAAAAACTAAAAGTCATGAAAAAGGTTTTCTTAATGATCGTATGTGCTGCTTCCTTCCTCGCAGGGCAGGCGCAGGTTAAGCTTGGCGTTAAAAGCGGATTTAATTTGGCTAATATTTCCGGAGATGTGAATAATAATGACATGAAGCTTAGTTTTCATGTAGGTGGTTTCGCAAATATCCCCCTGATAGATCGGTTTAGTTTGCAGCCCGAATTTGTATTCTCCAGGCAGGGTGCTAAGTTTGATGATGAAGGAGATGATACGAAGCTCCGGCTTAATTACCTCAACGTACCCATATTGGGACAGTATAACGATCCATCAGGGTTTTATGCGGAGACAGGACCTCAGTTTGGGTTCTTAATAAATGCCAAGGTGAAGGAAGATGGCAGAGTACATGGCGTTAGCGGTTCCTATAAATCCTTAGATATATCCTGGGGATTTGGTGCTGGTTTTAGATTCACCGATCAGGCAAGTGTAGGCCTTCGCTGGAACCTGGGCTTGACTGATGTCTCAGACTATGCAGGCAAAATACGTAACAGCGTATTACAAATTGGGGTTGCTTATACCCTCGGATCATTCTGATAAACTGGTCCGGCTAGCTTAAACATATTCTTTAAGAGAAAACCACTGTCATTGGCAGTGGTTTCTTACTTTTATGGAAATTTTTCTTTTTAAAGGGTCCTGCTAAAGATCCCGGTGGCTTTGAAGAGACTAATATTATTTACATGAAAACGGTATTGAACGAACAGCAACTGGCTATAACCATCAAACGCCTGGGCCACCAGATACTGGAAAATCACGTCAACCTCGAGAATACAGTATTGATAGGTATCCAACCCCGGGGCATTTTTGTCTCCGACCAGATCGTCCGGGAAATACGTGAATTGGTGCCTGCCGGCCTGGTTAAATACGGAAAACTGGACATCACCTTTTACCGGGATGATATCCGCAATTCCCTGCAATCCCCCAACCATACAGATATCCCCTTCAGCATAGAGAACAAAAACGTGGTGATCATCGACGATGTGCTGTATACCGGGCGTACCATCCGGGCGGCCCTGGACGCCTTGATGGGCTTTGGAAGGCCCGCCAAAGTGGAATTGTGCATCCTCATCGACCGCCGTTTTAGCCGCCAGCTTCCTATTCAGGCCGACTATGTAGGTAAATCCATCGACTCCATAGTATCCCAAAAAGTAAAGGTGTTTTGGAAGGAAAAGGATGGAAAAGAAGAAGTTGTGCTATTATAAGATGTTAGTATCCTGTGCGATACCTTATTTTGTACCTTATTGTATTTTGCCCTAATTTTGCTGCCCGACATGCAACTTTCAGTTAAACATCTGCTCGGCATCAGGGATCTTACCCGGCAAGACATCCAGCTTATCTTAGATACTGCTACGGAATTCAAAGAGGTATTGCAAAGACCCATAAAAAAAGTCCCTTCCCTACGGGATGTGACCATCGTCAATTTGTTTTACGAGAATTCTACCCGTACCCGTATTTCCTTCGAATTGGCTGAGAAAAGACTTAGCGCCGATACCATTAATTTTACTGCCAGTGGTTCTTCTGTTTCCAAGGGAGAGACCTTGCTGGATACCGTTAATAATATCCTGTCCATGAAAGTGGATATGGTGGTAATGCGGCATAGCGCCAGCGGCGCCCCACATTTCCTGGCAAAACATATCCCGGCAGCGATCATCAATGCCGGCGATGGGATCAATGAGCACCCCACACAAGGGTTATTGGATGCCTTCTCCATGCGGGAAAGGCTGGGCAAGCTGGAAGGCTTGAAAGTGGCCATTATAGGCGATATCATGCACTCACGCGTGGCCATGAGCAATATCTACCTGCTTAAGAAAATGGGCGCCGAAATCATGGTAGCAGGCCCTCCCACACTGATACCGAAGTACATCAAAGAAGCCTTCGATGTGAGGGTGGAATACAACCTGAAAAAAGCATTGGAGTGGTGTGATGTAGCCAATGTATTGCGCATCCAGCTGGAGCGCCAGAACCAGGTACTTTTTTCTTCCCTCAGGGAATATAGCCTGGCATACGGTATTAATAAACGATTACTCGACAGCCTGAATAAAGAAGTGGTGATCATGCACCCTGGACCTATCAATCGTGGGGTGGAACTGGACAGTGACGCTGCGGATAGCAAACAAGCGATCATCCTGCAGCAGGTGGAAAATGGTGTAGCCGTACGTATGGCAGCCCTTTACCTGCTTTCAGGCGGACGAGGGACCATGAATTAAGTATATTGCCTTTTTGTACCTGCATATTGCCAGTAAGCCTTGTTCCTTAAATTCCTCTTATGCAACGAATTGCTTTATTTCCCGGAACGTTTGACCCCATCACCATTGGTCACCTCGATATTATCAACCGGGCATTGCCTTTATTTGATAAGCTGGTGATCGGTATAGGACGCAACATCAACAAAACGCCCATGTTTTCCGATGATCAGCGTATATCCTGGATAGAGGAAATTTATAAGGACAATCCCAAAGTAAGCGCAGTATTGTATGAAGGGCTGACCGTTGATTGCTGCCAGAAAGTAGGCGCCAATTTCATCGTACGGGGCATCCGCTACGTAAACGATTTTGAATATGAAAAGGCAATTGCCGATATGAATCGTAGCCTGGATACCAATATTGAAACTGTTTTTCTCACCTGCCTGCCTCAATTTACTTCTGTTGCCTCTACCCTGGTACGCGACGTACTAAGGAACGGCGGAGATGTCATGAAATTCCTGCCCGATGTGGTGGCCAGGTCCCTCGAACAAAGAAAGAAATACGAGATATAAGCCTGGAAATAATAATTCCTGATCACTATTGACCATTCACAATTCACTACATGATCTGGTTTCACAAGCCTGTACAAGTACACGATATTCAGCCCTTAGGTAAGAATACCATTGCTGAACAGATTGGTATTGAATTCACCGAAATAGGCCCCGACTTTCTGAAAGGCCGGATGCCTGTTGACCACCGTACACATCAACCCTATGGCTTATTGCATGGCGGAGCCTCCTGTGTACTGGCCGAAACATTGGGTAGTGTAGCATCCGCATTGGTGATCGACCAATCGAAGTTCATTTGCGTAGGACTGGAAATAAATGCCAACCATATACGTGGTGTACGGGAAGGATTTGTAACGGGTACAGCCACACCTATTCATATTGGCGCTTCCACCCATGTATGGGATATCAGGATACAGGATGAAAGAGATAAACTGGTATGCATTAGCCGGCTTACAGTAGCTATCCTGCCTAAGAAATAACACTACTCATAAGAAGATTCCTTACGTTTTGATTTTGTTCTGTACAGTTGGAGCCTGTTTACAGAAATCCACCTGCCTGTAATACATCGATGATGGAAGGGAAGGTATTATTCGTATACTGTTTTACTTCCGCTGCGGCCACCCATTTCAATTCAGTGATCTGTTCTTCCCATTGAGGGACTAACGACTGCTTTCCTGGTGCTTTCAATACATACCAGTGCGACTCCTTTAATATATGTTTGCCACTTTCATCATAGGTATGATAGGTTACGATCAGTGGCTTTTCAAGGATCACTTTTTGAAGCCCTGTTTCTTCCTGAACCTCCCGCACAGCACAGGTTTCCAGCGATTCTCCTGGGTCCAGCTTACCCTTGGGGAGATCCCATTTACCGCGACGCAACATCATTAATATCTCTCCTGCATCATTCAATACAAGGCCACCGGCCGCCTTTACCAGCGTAAACTTCTTGCGAAAGGTCTTTTCCAGCTCAGCCAGGTTGGAATGGAGGAAAATCCCTGCATGTATTTTCGCCAGGCGCATTTCATGGATCATCGAATTAACGCCGGGGGTAGAGAATTCATCGATCAAAATAGCATCATCATGATGCGCATACGGTTCAATTTCGGGGGTAATTTCGTCCGTCAGGAACAAAGGTTTGTCGTTGAAGTAGATCTTGATGTGCATAAATAATTTTCCATTTTCCCGGCCCAACCGCCAATTTCGCCGGACTGAATAAAATCACTCTATGTCCCAGAACGAAAAAGCAGTAGCCGAAAAGCTACTACAAATTAATGCTATTAAATTAAATCCAGGAGAACCTTTTACCTGGGCATCGGGTTGGAAAAGCCCTATTTATTGCGATAACCGCAAGGTGTTGTCTTTTCCTTATATCCGTGATTTCATTAAATCAGAGATGTGTAATGTGATCTTTGAACAGTTTCCCGAAGCTGATCTATTGGCAGGAGTAGCCACCGCCGGCATTGCCTGGGGTGCTATGGCCGCCGATCAACTGAAACTACCCTATATATATGTACGCCCTAAGCCAAAGGAACACGGCCTGGGCAATCAGATTGAAGGATCTTACACGCCCGCACAGAAAGTAGTGGTGATTGAAGACCTGGTTTCTACCGGTAAAAGCAGCCTCCAGGTGGTAGACGTTTTAAAGGCAGCCGGACTGGAAGTGATCGGTATGGTATCCATTTTTACCTACGGTTTCCCCGTTGCAGCAGCGGCTTTCGAAAAGGCCGGAATTGCTTATAGATCCCTTACTAATTATCCCGTGCTCATTGACCTGGCCATTGAAAAAGCACTCATATCCGCTGACCAGCAGGAGGTTTTGTTAAAGTGGAGCCAGGACCCTGGCAACTGGACAGGGAAATAGCTATATTTGAGAAAACTATGTCTGTATGAAGAAGCTATTTCTATTGGCTGTAGCCATCACCGGCATCCTGACCACAGGATTTGGACAAGTTAAAAAAGGAGTCCAGACAGTCACCATTAAGACCCCCACTGTACAGTGCGAAAGCTGCAAAAAGCGCATTGAAGAGTTCATGAAGCGCGAAGACGGCGTTCAAAAAGTGAACGTAGATTACAAAAAGAAAGTAACCAAGGTTACTTTTGTTGCCGAGCGTACCAATATAGAGAATGTGAAGACCGCCATTGCCAATGCCGGTTATGATGCAGATGATGTAACGGCCGACGCAGAAGCGTACAAGAAGCTGCCCAAATGCTGTAAAAAGACAGAAGACGGCGGTGGTATGGACCACTAACAACAGTATTAAATGACCTGATCAATAGGTTGGAGCGACCATTTTCCAGTTGAAAATGGTCGTTTTTTTGTGCCCTGGCCGGCCCCTTGCCTGGTAACCCACCAGCCCTGGAGATAGTCTTTTGGGCTCCCAATGCCTCCTAAAGGCCAGGTTATTCATATTCTACCCATATCCTTGTCATATCCCGCTCATATCTCTCCCATAGCATCCCCATAGCACTCTTATAGCACCCTTATAGGACTCCCATAGAAGAAGTAAGACAATAGTAAGACAGAAGTAAGGCAATAGTAAGACAATAGTAAGACTTCGGGGGTCAAATGCAGGCCCAATGCGGGTTTATATTGTTTTTGATTGGCAAACTAGCCGCTGGAGCGGGTTTGATCGAAATGCAGGTTGTATGGTCTTGCTCATTAGTCATGGTAAATCTTGTAAATTCAGCCTTCTACAATTTACAAAAAATAGGCCTGTCTACCTTCGAAAAATGGATAAATTAAATAGGTTTCCCGGCGATTTTTGGCATTAAGAATGACGGCATAATTGACTCATCGAAAGGGACTTAAAAGTGGTCATAGATGCCCTTTAAAATGTACTATCCGCGGAGTCATAGTTGACCGAATCCAAAAGGCGCCACGCATGATTTAAGCTTCCTTCAGTCAGGACGTAATTGACCTGTTTTATGCTCCTGAAATATGGGTCAAAGATGTCCTTCTGAGGAGGCCGTGTTTAGGGGTTCTATACATCAATAGATCCAGCTAGAATGGAGTAGAACTGACCCCCAAACAGGCTCGTCTCGCCTGGGTCAAACATGTCCCAAATGACTCAGCCCTTTTCGCAGCGCTAATCGCCCGGGCAGGAAGATTCACAGGCGAGTTTTTCCCTCTTTTTTAAGGTCTTAATTGACTTGTTTTAAAACGCTGATGCCTGGGGCAAAGATGCCCGTCGGCGAAGGGAATATATTGCATCGCTCCTGTCAGCAGATCCTGACGAAATTTCCTCTTAACAGCCGTGGCGCTACTGGTCAAAGATGCCTTATAAAGGGCGCCTTTTGGAGCAGTCATAAATGCCCGGAAGCGGCAAGGTTTCCTGGCGAATTTATCTTCTTTCAAACAGGACGTAATTGACTTAGTTTAAGGGGCCACTGACTGGGGCAAAAATGCCCTTCACCAGAAGTTAGGAGGAGGTCCAAAAGTTCTCGAATTCTTGTGAGAATAGGGGAATAGACTCCCAAACAGCCTTGGGCGGATTGGTCAAATATTCCCTATATAAAACGACTTTCGGGCGGTCAAAATTGCCTGAAAGAGCGGAGGTCCTGGGGCAATTTTCCCTTCCTTCAAACAGGACGTAATTGACCTGTTTTTAAGCACAATTAGTAGGTGTAAAATACCCCTTCATGAGGTTTATTGGGAGGCGCCAGAGGTTTGAAAACCCTTCAAAATAGCGAGTAACAGGCCCAAAATAGCCTTGGTAGACTGTCAAATATGACCTATACATACGTCTCCTGGGTAGTCCTAATAGTCAGAAGGGGGGAAGGTTTGCAGGTAGATTTCCCTTACCCGAAAAAGGGCTTAATTGACCTTGTTTATGGCGCCACTAATTGGGTCAAAGATGTCCTTTGGGCGTGGCTATTAAGGAGCTTTTCCTGACTACAAATCCTGAAGAAATGGGGTAGTGCTAGCTCCAATCAGCCCTGGCAGAGCTGGTTAAAGATGCCTAAAGGTAAGCCCTCTGGGCGGTCATAATTGCCCGGGGCGGGAGGTTTTTGGGTAGATTATCTGTCCCTGAAAAAGGGCACAAATGACGTGTTTGAACCAGGGATTCAACCGTGAAATTAACCTTCCGGATCGCCCCTTAAACCCTTTATCCTTAGCCTATACCAGAAATAAAAGTAAAAATTTTGCTCTGCGCATACCATTTTGGCCGTCAAAAATGACCTCACCAGGCTTCCACCGAAAGTCAAAATAGCCTTAAGACCGGAGACTTTAAAGTAGATTTCCTCTCGCAAAAAGGTGTCAAATATGACCTTTCCTGATAGCCTCTCTGTTGGTCAAAATCGTCCCACCGGGCCAGCTTCTTGAAGCCTTTATCCATGCTATTTTCCAGGAAAAAGGGTAAGGGATTTTGCCCTGGCCAGCCAGCTGCCGCTGTCAAAAATGACCTTTTGGGATGGTCCTACGCGACTAAAAGTACCCTAAGACCGGAGGGTTAAAAGCAGATTTTCGCCTCCTAAAAGACGTCCAAATTGACCTGGTTAATTTACTGATTCTCAGGTCAAAATTGTCCCTCTGGGCCGGCTTATTAAAGCCCTTCTCCTCGTTCGAATACCAGGAAAAATGGGAGAGAATCGCCTTCGAGCTGCCTCCAACTACTGTCAAAAATGACCTTCCGGGCCCCCCCTGAAACAAAAAACACCTTAAGACCGGAGACTTTCAGGCAGATCTTATATATCTGAAAGAGGTCCAAATTGACTTGTCTGGCCTTCTCCTTGGTGAGTCAAAATTGCCTCTCCGGGCCGACTTCTTCAAACCCCTTATCCTTGCCGTACACCAGGAAAAGGCAAATCGATTTACGCTGGGAAGTCCAGTTACTGCTGTCAAAAATGACCTTCAAGCCAAGGGGCCTGGAAGTCATAATTGCCCTAAGGCCGCAAGGTTTTAAGCGCATTTATTACTCATAGAAAGGGACAAAATTGACCACTATAATTCACTGGCTGCAGGTCAAAATTGCCCTTCCGTGAGCGCTCTTTCAGAGGCTGTTTAAAATCGAAACCTGGGAGAATATCCCTCTGCCCGCTTCCGGATTAACGAAACAATGCTGTCAAAAATGACCTTCAAAGCCCTTCTTCAATAGGTCTAAATTGCCCCACCTGCCAGGCTATTTGAAGCCCTTATCCTTCGCTTGTAGCAAAATAATCGAACCAGGATCTTCTCTACGCAAACCTTAAGGCAATGTCAAATATGACCTTTTTTGTGTGCTTTCAAAGGGGCCGGCATTACCCCCTGTCGAAAGTTTTAAGCCAATAGGAGTGTCTTGTAAATCGTCAAAAATGACCGGACTGAAACTTCCTGACTAAGTCATTATTGCCCTCCTTATTCATGCTTTCAAACCATCAAACTTTCGACAATATCAGCACTTTATTTGACGCTGAGGAATGTCAAAATTGACCTTCAATGGCCGATGTACAAATGGAGTAAATGGTGAGTAGTAGGCTGGAGTGGCCTTTTTAGTGCCTCCAGGAGTTGGTCAAAATAGCCTTTCCCGGGCACTTTTTTTCGCAGACCATATAAGTCAAAAATGCCCTTGTCTGGCAATCCTTCCAAATTGAGGAAATCAGCTTTCTGGTTTTTTTCATCCCCAAACGACTTGCAGTGAGTGTCTATAGCTGAATAATTATTGAGGCAAAATTGACCTTCGGATCGGCCTTTCTTAATGACCCCAAATTTCACAATTTGGGCAGATCTGATTATTTGGAGAGGTCAAAAATGACCGTCATTGCATGCCCCGTTTTCTTCGCCACTCGCTTTTTTTACCACTCTTTTTGCCTCAAACCGGCAAATTGGTAAGCATTAAAAATGGGCCACTTTTAGTAAAATGGCTCATTCCAATTTCTAAGAATATGTTTTTTATAGAGATATCTTAGTCAAAAAGGGGGCGCCTGGCTGGGACAAAATTTGGCTGTCCGAAAAATTGCGTGACGTATCTGAGCTGTTGAGTACGTCTAATGTGACTTGTTTTAGGGCCCATATAAACCTCTTTATTTACGTCTTTTTAGACCTTTAACTGCAAATCCTAAAACTGCAGTTTTTGCTTCCCTTCATACTTTATTGGGTAATTAATGAAAATTCCGCCCCGGCCGATCCTGGCTTTTCCATCCAATTTGATGAGCACTTCATCCTGTCCACCCCCAAAAGTTTGGATCAAACTCATTGCAGTTGTTGACATATTGACAGTCAAAATCACCGGTAAATAGAAGGTATCCTTCCTCGGGATCTTGATGGTTGAGTCGAGCAAACTATGCCCAAAATAGTTGTTGTTGACATAAACATCCACCTCGGCCCGCTTCATCGTTACTGGGTATTTGTTGGGATTATAGTACCCAACTTCGGCGGCAACGGTCGATTCCTTCATTCCAAATTTGACCACTTTAATGTTCCGGATGCCCAGGTAATCGAACCCGGTTGGCTTGGCGCAGGCTATGAGCAGGATCGGTAGGAGGCCTATTAGAAGCGTTTTTTTCATGTCTATTTTTTGTGGACACAAAGTAGGGGATAAATTTTTCCTGCCAAAAACGGGGTTGTACATTTATGAGAATCTTTGCTAAAAAGTTTAGAGATTTTGGGCGCCTTGAAGAGTGAAGATATTCAATATCAATGCCTAATTTGTTTAGCTTACTATTTATTGTTTATTGAGTTAGTTCCAAACATTTTATCGCAGATTATATTTAATTTTAGTTGGACATAATTCATGCACAAGTTGTTCACATTGCAGCAAAAATTAAACCCTGATAAACGGACTCTATTACTATTTGTCTATGAATACTGTTATAATTGAAAGCCAATATTTTGCACCTTGTACCTTCTATAAAAAAGTAAATAAAATTTCACATGTTGAGTTTGACGTATATGAGACATGGCAAAAAATGAGCTTTCGGAACAGATGCATCATTTTGGGAGCCGGCGGGCCGGTTACCCTGAGTATTCCGCTCGAGGAAGGGAGGAGTCAACGGAGGCTAACGAAGGATGTCCGGATTGCCAACCGGTACCCCTGGCAATCCCAGCAATGGAAAACCATCATGTCCTGTTACAACCGGTCACCCTGGTTCGAATTTTACCGGGACGAACTGGAAGCCCTGTTTCAAAAGCAGGTTAATTTTTTGGTAGACTGGAATCTGGCTTGCTGGGAATGGACCCTCAAAAAATTGGGGATGGAGGTTTTCACGGAAACCACCAAAGCGTACCAGGCGGTATATGATGTGACAAAATGGCTTGATCTGAGAAATCAAATATTACCTAAATCTATTATGCAAAACTTCCCCGATCCGGTAGTCTACCGGCAGGTTTTTGAAGATCGAACGGGGTTTGTTCCACACTGCTCCATTTTGGACCTGCTTTTCTGTGAGGGCAAAAATGCCCGGATGATCTTATCGAAGGAAGGTTACTGATCTAGCACATGAAATGAAATGGGTGATTGACTTTCTCCGTTTAGGATGGAGGGTTGGTATTTCTGCCAATCCCATCAGTTTTGTCGAAGTAGAATTATTTATTATGCAAATTGCGGTACCCCAAAATACCCAGTTAAAACAACTATAGCCACCCGTTATTTTCTTATATTGCAATAACACCCTTCCTCCTAAAATGGGGGGACTACATGAGAAAAATTACACTGCTTATTTGCCTGATATGTCTAACCTCCTTATCCTGGTCGCAAGACTTTACGAATAAAGGGAAAGAGTTTTGGTTGGGCTATGGCAACCACCAGCAGATGTATGCCGACCGTACCGCCTATCCGGGCATGGATGTATATGTTACTTCAGATGTCAATACCGAAGCCACCCTCGAACTTCCCGGACTAGGCACTTCCCAGACTTATGTTGTAAATGCTAATCAGCTCACAAGGATCACTATTCCTTCCCAGGCCTTTCTCGACAATGAGGGCATTTTTGATAAGGGCATTCATCTTACCTCGCTCAAACCGGTTGTTGTATATGCCCATATTTATTACTCCTCTGTTTCCGGCGCTTCCCTCTGCTTGCCGGTTGCCACCCTCGGCCGGGAATATTATTCCGTCAATTACAAGCAGGAGGCCCAGGCCGATGTGAATGCCAATTCTTACTCCTGGTTTTTTGTAGTGGCTACAGAAGATAATACCGATATTGAAATAACCCCCTCCGCCGATACGCGTACCATGACGGCCGGACAAACCTATACCCGCACTTTGCAAAAAGGGCAGGTGTACAATGTGCTCGCCAAAACTGACCTTACCGGTTCCACCATCAAGTCGGTGAACAATGGAGCAGGGTGTAAAAAGATTGCCGTGTTCTGTGGCAGTGGTCGTATTGGAATTGGATGTGCACCAGGAGGCGTTAATTCTTCCGACAACCTCTTCCAACAAATGTACCCCTCCAGTACCTGGGGCAAAAAATACCTGACGGTTCCGAGCCTGACACGGCCACTCAATTTTTACCGCATCATCAGGCCCGATCCTGCAGCCGTGGTGAAGAAGGATGGAGTCATCATTCCTGCCGCCAGTTTTACCAATAATTTCTACCACCAGTTTTCTGATGGCGTACCCCATGTCATCGAATCGGACAAGCCCATCCTGGTGGCCCAGTATTTTACAACCCAGAGTTGCGGAGAGCCAACCAATAATGGAGACCCTGAAATGATCTACCTCAGCCCGGTAGAACAAACCATCAACAAGGTTACACTGGCATCCATGCGGCTGATCAATAATCTCGACAATGCCCACTTCATCAATGCGGTAGTGAAGAACAGTCCTGCCGCCATCAATACTTTTAAAATTGATGGGGTTTCCTATGCCACCAGTTTTGTGCAGCACCCCACCGACCCGTCCTATGCTTATGCCCAGATCCAGGTGAACGGACCCTCTACGCATACCATTACCTGCGATACTCCTTTCAATGCGATCGCTTATGGATTTGGCCGTACAGAATCCTACGGTTTTTCCGCCGGCAGCAACCTGAAGGATCTGTACCAATTCGTGTCTGTCCAAAATGAATACAGCGTCGTCAATTTTCCGGCAGGTTGTAAAAACACCCCCTTCCGTTTGGCGATGACTTTTCCTTACCAGCCCACCGAGATAAAATGGATCTTTGGGCCCACCCTCAACACTGCAGGATTTACGGATGTGAACATTGTGAACCCGGTCGCCGATTCCTCCTGGGTAATAGATGGCCGCACCTTGTATCGCTACAAACTCAACCAACAATACACCATTGCTACGCCGGGCACATACCCCATCATCATAAAGGCGAATAATCCAACAGCCGATGGCTGCAACGGCGAGCAGCAGATAGATTATGACCTCGAGATTTTCGAGCGTCCTAAAGCCGATTTTTCCTTCACTGCAAAATGCCTCGGCGACCCGGTCAGTTTTACAGACCGGATTGATGGGCAGGGGCGCGAAGTTTTTAAATGGTTCTGGGATTTCAAGGATGGCAATAACAGTACCCTCAAAGATGTTACACATAGCTATGCGGCAGCCGGCATGTACGAGGTGGCGCATTGGGGAATTACAGATGTCGGATGCCTGTCAGATACCGTTAAAAAAATGGTGGAAGTGGCCGCATTACCCGATGCTCTTTTTACCATCTCGCCGATTCACTGCCAGGATTCCCTGATGACCTTCACCAATCAATCTACCGTGGTGGGAGGAACCCTGTCAAAATGGACCTGGAGCTTTGGTGACAATTCAACGGTTGTTGCGGCCAATGGAAACCCCGTTACCCATGCTTATACTGCCCCGGGAAATTTTACCATTGGACTGGTAGCGGAAACCACTTTTGGATGCAAGAGCAAAGCGTATGAATTACCCCTTACAGTGCATCCAAAACCAGCGGTTGATTTCAGTCTTCCGGGAACAGTTTGCCTGCCCGCAGGTACGGCTACTTTTGGCAGCCTTTCAGCCATTGCAGATGGTACCCAAAACCTCTTTACTTACCTGTGGGATTTTGGTGACGGCCTCACCGCTGCGGGGAGCAGCCCGGTACACCAGTTTACCGGGGTAGGTCCGTACGATATAAAACTGACAGTTACTTCCAATAATCAATGTGTAGGCAGTAAAGTAAAAACCGTCAATACCATTTACCCCCAACCCCGGGCAGATTTTACGGTGAGTGGGGAAGTATGCCTGGCGGCTCCTATCCAATTCACCGATAAAAGCGATGGCAAGGGCGGTAATGTCAACCAATGGCATTGGGATTTTGGCAATGCACAGGCCTCCGCTCAGCAGAACAATACACTCACCTATACTGCAGCTGATACCTTTGAGGTCAAGCTGTCCGTAGTCACAGATAAAGGCTGTCCATCTGATACTGCCATGAGGCAGGCAATTGTTCACCCCCTGCCGGTAGCTGCATTTACTTTTGCTGCGCCTACCTGTGAAGGTGCCCCGGTGCGTTTTACCGATGCTTCCGCTCCCAAGGTTGGTACACTGGCCAGGTGGCAATGGTCGTTTGGAAACGGCAATACAGCCGCTGTGCCTGATCCGGTCACAACCTATGCCAATGCCAATTCTTATACCGCCAGTCTGGTCGTGGAAAGCAGTAAGGGTTGTGTGAGCCCGCTGGTGTCGCAACAGGTGGTGATACATTCCATGCCCGTGCCGGATTTTACTTCGCCGGAAGTCTGCCTGCTGGATGCAGTTCAGTTTACCAGTACCAGCACCATTGCCGACAATAGCCAGGCCCAGTTTGGTTATCTCTGGAACTTTGGAAATGGTAATACTTCCAACCAGGCCAATCCACAATACAATTATGGTGCTGCCGGTGATTATTCCGTAAGCCTTGCCATTACTTCGAAGGATGGCTGTACCAAAAGTATTTCCCATCCCTTAACGGTGAACGGTGATGTTCGAAGGGGGGCTTTTAGGGTGGATAATGCTGCGGCTCTTTGCGCCAATAAACAAGTGCTCATACAGGATAATTCAGAGGTGGTATCCGGCAAATTGGTGAAAGTGGAGATCTATTGGGATTATGCCAATGATCCTACGATCAAGACAGTAGATGACGATCCGGTACAGGGGAAATCCTACACCCACAAATATCCCGACTTTGGCGCACCTGCTACCCGCAACCACCAGGTGCGTTATATAGCTTATTCTGGCGAAATTTGCTTCAAAACAGATGTGCAGGTGCTTACCCTCAAGGCAAGCCCTGTAGTGGAATTTAACGCCTTACAGGCCGTTTGTGAAGAGGTGAAGCCATTCGCCATTCAAACTGCCCGGGAAATATTCGGATTCAGCGGAACAAGCAGCATCAGCGGTCCGGGTATGGCTGCCGATGGAATTACTTTTAGCCCTGCAGCGGCAAAGCCCGGTCTCCATACCCTACGGTACGACTTTATAGCCGATAATGGTTGTACCGACTCCAGTGACCAAACAATACGCGTAAACCCCACGCCGGTAGTTAATGCTGGTCCTGATAAAGGTGTGCTGGAAGGTGGCTTTGCGGTCTTGAACGGACAGTCCACCGGTACAGGCCTGCGTTACCTATGGACGCCCAACGTGGCCCTGGATGATCACACCAAAGCCACCCCCAGGGTAAGTCCCGTGGAGGATATTACTTACACGCTCACCGTTGTAACGGGCGATGGTTGTTCTGATAGCGATGCCGTGTTTGTACAGGTGCTCAAGAACCTCATCGTGCCCAATACGTTTACGCCCAATGGCGATAAGATCAACGATACCTGGAAAATATTGTACCTGGAGTCTTACCCGGGCTGTACCGTGGATGTCTACAACCGCTATGGACAGCGCGTATTCAATTCCATTGGCTATGGCAGGGAGTGGGACGGTACGGTGAATGGCAATCCATTGCCGATAGGTACTTATTACTGGATCATCAACCCCAGGAATGGCCGTGCACAAATGAATGGATCGGTTACGATAATAAGATAGGCGCCAATACGTAGAGGCAAAAGATAAGGAGGCGAACAGGGTAGGGAGGCGATGAGGCAATAGCAAAGGATCAAATAGAAAGCAATTTTCAAACCAACGTAAACCTGTGACATGAAGAACATAATGGCCTGCTTTTGTGGCATCATGCTATGTGTGGGTGCGCAGGCGCAACAGAAGCCGCATTACACCCAGTATATATTGAACCAGTATATACTTAATCCTGCAGTTACCGGTATTGAAAATTATATTGATGTGAAGGCCAGTCATCGTCACCAATGGGTAGGATTTGACGGCGCGCCTGTTACCACCTATGTCACCATTCATGGCCCTATTGGCAAAAAGGATTACCGAACTTCTGCTACTTCTTACCGGGTGCCGGGTGAAAATCCCCGGGGAAAAAGTTATTGGGAGAATTATGAAGCAGCAGCTCCTCACCATGGTATTGGATTACAATTGATCAATGACCGTACCGGGCCGCTTAATAATTTTTCTGCCTATGCCACCTATGCTTATCACATCGGCATCAGTGCGCGCACCAGCCTGGCAGCTGGTTTTGGAGCAGGCTTTACCAACCTTAGCCTCAATACTGATAAAGTATTCTTAGGCATACAGGCGCCCGTTGATCCGGCTATTTACACCAGTGGAGAGATCAACAATTTTAAGCCGGATTTCAATGCCGGACTATATCTGTATTCGGCCGATTATTTTGTGGGCATATCGGCCCAGCAGCTCATTCCGCAAAAGGTGAATTTTGCCAACAGCAGTGTGGTAGCCCGGGATGGTAAGTTTGTGCCCCACCTGTTTGGTACAGCAGGTTACCGCTTCTTACTGGATGATGATTTTAACCTGATCCCTTCTATATTGGTAAAATACATCAAGCCTTTGCCGCTTCAGGCCGATCTCAACCTGAAGCTGCAATACCAGGACCTGGCATGGATAGGCGCTTCTTATAGGACCGGAGAGGGCTTTGCCGGTATGATAGGCATGAATATTTCAAATACCCTGAATGTGGGCTATGCCTATGACTATACTACTTCCAACCTCAATACAGTGAGTAAAGGCACCCATGAGATCATGATTGGTTTTCTCATCGGTAATAAATACGGCGACTGGTGCCCGAAGAATGTGTGGTAAGTGATTACCACCTTATTACTTTATTGTTTTCCTGCATTTGTTAAATAATTCATTAATCGGTTGTCCGGCAGGTTCAGGTGTGGAAAAGGAGATGGGCAATTCCTATATTTGAGCAACCCCTAACACAAACCAATTAATCTGCATGCCGGCTGCACATCGCCTTATCAAGACCTGTATTGGCCTACTAATACTGATCATCGCAATCCTACCTGCGCAAGCTCAAAAAAATCTACTCAAAGGAATTGTACTGGATACTGCCGAAAAGAAGAAACTAAACCATTCCATCGTAGCCCTGATCAATAAAAAAGACAGCACCTTGTACCGTGCTATCCGGACAAATGTTGAAGGTGAATTTGGGCTCACCAATATACCCTCCGGGAAATATACTGTCATGATCGCTTATCCAAAGATGGCCGATTTCCTGCATGATATCACCGTGACGGATACTTCAAAGATCGATCTGGGCAATGTATACATGATCACAGAAGCCCAGCTATTGGAGGAAGTGGTGGTGAGAGCTGGTTTTGCCATCCGCATGCGGGGTGATACCCTGGAATACAATGCGGATAGTTTTGCTGTAAAGCCCGGCTCCAATGTAGAAGAACTGCTAAAGCGCCTGCCGGGTATAGAGGTGGAAAAAGATGGTAAAATAAAAGCCCAGGGCCAGGAAGTACAAAAAGTATTGGTGGATGGCGATGAGTTTTTCTCTGACGATCCGGGCCTGGCCATGAAATACCTGCAGGCCGGAGCCGTGGATAAGGTGCAGGTATTTGACGAGAGAAGCGAGCAGTCGAAATTCACGGGTATGGACGATGGTACGCGCAATAAAACCATTAACCTGAAACTCAAGAAAAATAAGAAGAATGGCTATTTCGGTAAACTGTCTGCAGGTGCCGATGGCAAAGATTATTACCAGCATGAGGCCATGGGGGCTTTATTCAGTGGTACCCAAAAGATCTCTGTATTTGGAGTGTCTGCCAAAACAGGCAAACAGGCGCTGGGCTATGCCGACATGAGCAAATATGTGGCACAGGATTATGAAATGATCAGCGACGGTACGGGTGGTGTGTACTATTACAGTAACAATAATGACGATATTGATGGTTATTATGGAAATGGATTGCCAGCTGTCTTGTATGGTGGCGCCCATTTCTCGGACAAATGGAATGGCGACAGGGGGAAGGTATTTGCCAATTACCGGGCAAAAGAGGTGAATGCCAATGGGTGGAGCAATTATACCAATACCAATGTGCTGCCCGATGGTACCGGCTTTACCAGTATCGGAGAAAGCCGTGATAAGTCCCACAGTTTTATGCAAAAGGGGAGTGGCAGCGTTACTTTCGCGCTCGATTCTTTTACTCTCCTCAAAGTCTCGGTCAATGGTTCTGTTGGAGACCAAAGCTCCAATACTTATTCTTCATCAGGATCAAAAAATGAAAAAGGTTTCCGTGTAAATGCCAACGAACAGATTAACAGCAGGGCAAGCAACAACAGGAAATTCGGCAGCAATATCAATTACCAGCGCAAATTCAGGAAAGAGGGCAGAACATTGTCTTTGACGTTCCAGCAGGACTACGCCAAAAGCAGCGCAAACAATTATGCTTTTGCAGCTACCAATTATTACGATCCGAATTCGGGCAATTACAAAAATGCAGATACGCTCGACCAGCTTCAGCAAACAAGCAACCCTACTCAATCCTATGCAGCCAGGGGTGTTTACACGGATAAGTTTACAAAGGAATTCGGCATATCTGTAGAGTATGGCTGGAAAACAGCCCAATCGGCCAACGTATTCAATACGTTTAATAATGCCAATGGGAAATACGTGGAGCGAATTGACAGCCTGAGCAATAATTATGATTTTACAGTCAATACCCATATCATAGGCGCTACCCTCAACTGGGCCCGGAAAGGCATCAGTATCAATGCCGGTAGCAAGCTATTTCATACCAGCCTGGAGCAAATGAACAATGGTACAAAAGAAGAAACAAAGAGGCGGTTTATCAATGTAGCGCCTCAGGTGGTTGTGTCCTTAAGGCTTCCCAAAAACACGAGTCTGACACTGAACTATAATGGGCAAACGGTGCAACCTTCTATTGAACAGTTACAACCATTGCGTAGAACCAGCGACCGTTTGTATGTGCAAGTGGGTAATCCCGATCTGCAGCCAGGTTTCAGACATTCAGGGAGCCTTAATTTTAATAAATACAACATGATAACCCAAGGCTACCTATATGGGTATTTTTCTGTTAACTATACAGACAACGCCGTTACCAGCGAGCGGACCATAGATGCCCAGAACCGCAATGTAAGCCGGTATATCAATATGGATGGTATTGTTGGGGTTAATGGCAGCGTTGGGTACAACTGGCAATACAAAAAATGGCACTTGCGTCCTTCTATCAGTACCAACGTCAGTAAGTATGGAAATTATTCTATCCAGAATGACAGAAAAATAAAGAGCGAGTCACTGAATTTGAGCACGCGTGCATCGCTGGCCCACGACTGGAAGGATGTGATGACCACTTCTTATGCTGCTTCCATCAATTACAATGTGGGACGTTCGAATGTAGTGGGGAACAAAACCAACCGTACGGTTTCACATACCCATACCCTGAACAACAATTTTTATTTACCGTTCAAGATGGAACTGGGATCAGAATGTAATTTTACTTTTCAACCTAAGAACAGTTCTTTTAATTCCAGCATAAACATTATACAGTGGAACGCATTCTTTCAGAAAAAGTTCCTTAAGAGCGATATGGCCAGCGTACGGTTTTCAGTGAATGATATTCTGAACAATAATACAGGCTATTCACGCAATATTTCGGGCAATTATACCAGCGAAAGCAACCGGTTTGTATTAAAGCGGTATTGGTTGCTTACTCTGACCTGGAATTTTACGAAGCCCATATAAGCGCGGAATTATCACAGATTACGCGGGTTAAACGCGAATACATGGATTTAGTACGAATTGAGTAAGATTGAAATTATATGAAACAGCTCATCCTTTTAGGAGTATTTTTATTTCCGGTGGTTGCCAGCATCAGCGCACAGGATTTCGTTACCCGTGGCAAGATAGAGTATGAGATCAGGCGCAACAACAAGCGCATGTATGATGATGAAGACCGCAGCAGCAGCCCTTTTATAGCTTCCCTGCCGGAGTATGATGTAAGTTATCGTGAGCTTTTGTTTGCCTGGGATCGTTCTGTATATCAGCCCGGTCGTAAAGGACTTACCCCTTCCCGATACCTTAATGAAAATGAGGTCTACGTAGACCTTGAAACAAAGAAATTCGTTTCCAAACGGCGTCAGTTAGATGATTACTATTTATTGGCCGACAGCGTGCATGCCATAAAATGGAAGTTTGAAAATGAGACCCGGAAAATTGCCGGATGGAATTGCCGCAAGGCTGTTGGTCGTATCTATGATAGTGTATATGTAGTGGCGTTTTATTGTCCGGAGATCATTCCCCAGGGTGGCCCTGAATTGGTTTCCGGGCTGCCCGGCATGATATTGGGCCTCGCCATTCCCCGCCTTTACACTACCTGGTTTGCCACCCGGATCGAAATAGCCAGTATTGATGAGTCAAAGATCGTTCCGCCAACGGTCAGGAAGGGAAAACAATACACAAAGATGGAATTGGCCGAAGTGCTGCTCAAAAAATACAAGGAAGCAGGGTGGAGGAAAGATGCTACACCAGAGCAGATTGCTGCAGATATATCAGATTATCTAATATATTAAAATACCGCGTCGAATATTATATTTGCTGCTAAACTTTTCTACATGCGTTTATTCAGTATTGTTTTCAGTGTGGTAATGGCCCTGGCATTAGCCGGGTGTAGTAAGAAAGACAGTGGTGGATGTACTCCTACCTCGGCAACCGAAGATGATGCCAAAATGCAGGCCTATATTACTGCCAATGGGATAACAGCTACCAAAGATGCCAGCGGAATATATTATCAGATCATTGAGCCCGGTACCGGCACAGCGCCTACAGTTAGTTCTGTTGTAGTGGTGAAATATGCCGGCAAACTCACTAATAATACCGTTTTCGACAGCAGCAATAGCCTTGAATATCCCCTCAACCGGTTGATCCTTGGCTGGCAGATCGGGATCCCCAAGATCAAAAAAGGTGGTAAGATCAAGCTGATCATCCCTCCATCATTGGCCTATGGCTGTGACGACATTAAGGATGGCAACACGGTAGTGCTACCAGGCAATTCGGTGTTGGTATTTGATGTGGAATTACTGGACGTTAAGTAAGCAATAACCGCAAGGTTCAAAATATAAGTAAAAGCGCAGGCCAGGGAATTCCCTGGCCTGCGTTTTTTTATGCTTTGTCGGATACTTATGGAATATTTTAATGGCATTTAATAGGCTGATTGTTATTTTATTGTGCCGGGATTGCCAAAAAATGTAATTTAGTCTTCAGAAGCTAGTTTCCCGCACCACATTTCCCATCGCCAGGACCTTTCCTCCTTAACGCCACCATTATTTGGCGCCTTCCCCCATGCCCAACCCCAACCCTGTGATCAATTCGACACAGCTATCATCTTTTATCCAATTATCCAAATGCCTCTGTATGAAAAATTTAAGACGCTTTCTATTTTGTTGCCTGGTTCTGTTTTGCGCCTTTTCACAGAAAAGTAATGCCCAATGCGATTTTACTGAAGCCAACCTTGTCGGAGGACCAGCTTCATTTACCGTCCCGGCAGGCCAGGTTTTGTGCATCAACAGCAATTTTTGTATGGGTGCTGCGTCCAATTTCCCTGGCGCCTGTGCCAATTCAGCGGTTAATTCCCTCATCATCAATGGAACGATGCGTATTGCCAGCGGTGTTACTTTTAGGTTCGCAGGCAGTATCAACGGCACCGGCAATATCCAGATACTCCAGGGAGGAAGAATAAATTTATTTGGTTCAGTGAACTGTGCCGGCGGATTGGCTATTAGCGCTGTTGACATGTCTATTACTACAGGCACCTCCACATCTACGGCTCTTATTAGCTGCAGCTCACCAACCTGCGAGCCCAAGTTCTCCAACAACTATGCTCCGTTCGGGATTGTGACGCCTGGCCTGGGCTTTACGGCCAGTGGTTGTACAGGCATCACCGGATATCCGAATAATAATATACTGGTACCGGTTAGTCTTATCGATTTTACAGCACGACGGGATCCTGCCGGGGTACTACTTACCTGGAAAACCGCTTCCGAACAGGACAATGCAGGTTTCGAAGTACAGCGTTCGGCCAATGGCAGCAGTTGGGAAATGCTGGGTAAAGTGACTTCTTCCGCACCGGGTGGCAACAGCAATACCTTATTGTCCTATTCTTTCAGGGATGCGGCCCGCCTTGTGGGTGCCACCACCTGGTACCGGCTTAAGCAAACTGATCTGAATGGGGATCTGCAGTATTCAAACATGGCGCAAGTGAAGGAGGTATCAGAAAATAATATCCGCATCATCACCGTTCCCGGCGCTATCAACCTGGAAGTTTATTCCAATGCCAATCAACAGGCGCAGATAAAAATAGTGGGATCGGGTGGGGGCATTGTTCACCAGGCGCAGCATCGGCTTACGCCCGGGTTGAACCATGTGTCTGTTAATACCTCCCGTTTTGCCAAGGGAATGTATATCGTGATCCTTCAAACCGATAAAGAAAGCAGGCAGGAAAAAGTAAGGGTACAATAAAGCAGGGTAGGCTATACAAATAACAAGGTCGCCTTTATCGGGCGACCTTGTTGTTATAAGTTGGTCCATGCAGTTTTCAAAGCTAAGGCTAACACCTAAAAACCAATCCTGCTTAGATAATCACGATCTTTTTCTTCTTCACGGTCTTTTGTTGATTAACCGGTTTTTCCTGATCGCAGGTACTGTTCTTTTCATTGTCATTCAGCCTGTCCATCAATATCTGGTATTGCACCTGGTTGATCTTTTCCTGTTTTTCCTGGCGTACCTGGTTATAGCGCTCCAATTGTGTCCTCAGCAAGGCTTGTTCTTCTACCAGCTCTTTACTGGTTTCCTGAAGGGCTTTTTCTGTTTCTACATTGATCTTCTTCCAGTCAACTTCCTTAAAGGCTTTCCTGATCTCGTTTTGCAGTTGCTTGATATCTACGGTACCAGCGGAGGTACTGAGTTCTTTTTCTACTTTTTGCCAGTCAATTACCTGTAAGGCTTTCAACGCTTTGTCCATGGCATCCCTGGCCTGCTTTTCAGATACACTCATGGTGTACTTTTTGGGGAGCAGGGTATCTTCCAGCGCCTGGATCAGGAAGCTGTTACCTGGCACATAAGGATGTGTGGCGACTGAACCTACAGCAGCCAGGGCCTCCTGGGTAGCCTGCATGGAGTAGTCGCGCATTTCCGGTGAACTTACAAATGATACCATTTCTTTGGCGAACCGCACAGAAGAGGCCAGGCCCTGTCCGGCAGTGGCAAATTCTTCCTCGTCTGTATCGTCGTCCATATCTTCGGCATCAGGCAATGCTTCAGCAACTGCCGCTCTGATCAATTTTTCTGTATCCGGAATGATTATTTCATTTATCTGAAGCGCCAGGGGTTTGGCCTCCGGTTGTGGCGCTGGTGTGCTGATATCAGCAGCAAATTCATTTACAGGGCTTTCCGGTGCATTTACGGCCACTTCCCTGATGGTAGTGACAATTGCCCTGCCCGGATTGTACAAGCCAATAAAGCCTATCAGAATGGCCGAGAGCAGCCATGCCATCAATTTTTGGTTCAGCGGAGCCGTTACGGGCTCATTGGTGAGCATCCGTTTTACGCGATTGAGCAGTAAGGTATGGCTTCTGCCGGTGGCTGCTACAGCCAGTGCAGGGGAGATGCCCGACCGGCTTTTTTCCAGGGTTAACAATGCCCGGGCGTATTGGGAAGCATCGTACCGGAACTGCAATACCATGTCATCGCAACTGTGTTCCCTTTCCCGGCGGATGATACCGGAAAACAATTGTGCAAAAGGATTGAAGAACAAAACGATATCCGAACAGGCAATGAGCAGGTTGACCAGGTAATCATTGCGCCTGATATGATTCAGTTCATGCAGTATAATAGCTTCTGTTTGTTCAATGGAGAGGTTGTTAACGGCGGCTACCGGTAATAAGATAACCGGCTTCCAGAAACCAATGGTGAGCGGTGTATCGACCATGGAAGATAACCAGATGGTTACTTTCCGGGGGATACTCATGTGCTGCACCGACTCCTGGAGGAATACGCGCCATTCAGGGTTTATCTTTTGGAGGCCCTGGTGGAATAATTGTCGTGTATAACGGTATTGACGATAGAATCGAAAGAAGAGCCAGGCAGTGATCAGCAGGTAAGCTACCGACAGGAAGGGGAGCACCAGCTCGAGCCAGGTGGCAATATTGCTTTTCAGGGAAGCGGGCGTGGCAACAGCTTCTCCGGCATTGACCAACAGGGTCACGAATTGCGGAGTAGCGGCTGCCTTATAGAAATTGATCACGAGCGTCAGGAGAAACCAGCAGGAACCCCCGGCCAATGATAACAAAGCCAGTGAATGGCGTTGGCGGGCGTTGAATTTTTTTCCATTGGCAGTCAGCAAAACATAGAGCAGCCATAAAACTCCCATTTGCCACAGGCTGTCTAATAGTGACCATCCCAATGCCTTTAGGAAAGCAGATTGGTTCACCAGGTTCATCGGCTACTGTTTTTTTAAGTTGTCTAACATTTTCTGAATTGCTTCCAATTCATCAGCAGATGCTTTATGATTACCCAGTGCCTGAATGACCAGTTCAGTTGGGGAACCTCCAAATAAGGAGTCGATCATTTTACCCAGCAAATGTTTTTGTGTTTTTTCCCTGCTTACAGCGGCCTGGTAGAAATGCGTTTTGCTTGAATCATCACGCCTTACCAATCCTTTCTCAAACATGATCTGCATCAGCTTCAGGGTAGTGGTATAGCCAGCATCCTTGATCTTCAGTAGATCTTCATGAACTTCACGTACGCTGGCAGTCCCCTTGATCCATAATACCTGCAGGATCTCCAGTTCACTCTCAGTGGGTTTTATGCTCTTGGTTGTGGACATAGTGGAACAACATTTGCCTTAAAAATACGACATATTTCGTAATGAATTGTTAAAGGAAGGTAAAGAAGTTAGGCATTTTAATCACTACTTAATCAATGAATGGGGATAAAAAGTGCCAGGCGGTGAGCCTCCGCCTAAACCTATAATTTCATTCTTTTCGTATATTAATGAGTTATATTTATCCCACTTACAACACCATTGACTGTGAAAAGAGGCTTGCTTTATATCTTCCTGGTTTTCCTTGGATCTATACGGGTAGCCGCACAATCGCTGCCAGTTATTCAGCTTTCCTCCGATGCTCCTTATCAACGGATTGCCACACAATCCGGATGGTTTGTTGACAGCAGCGCCAGCCTCACCCTGTCCGATATATCCCAACCCTCCTTCCAGGCCAGGTTTCAACGGGCCAGGCACGAAATGGGCGCCTACGGCCTTACCGATGCCGCGGTGTGGATACAGGGTAGCTTCCGGTATGCCGGCACTGATAAAGTGTATCTGCTCATTGAATTTGCCAATATAGATAGCATTACCCTCTACTATTATGATAATGGGGTATTAAAAACAGTGCCCTCCGGCAGTCTGACACCGCTTGCCGCCAAACCCATGAATATCCCCGGTTTCATCTTTGAGATACCGGCTGCCGTGGACGGCTCACAGGTTTTCTGGCTTCGCATCCGGACCGGCAACGCCATGATCATTCCCCTTTCATTGGCAACCACAAGCGGTTTGCCAAAAGCAATGGCCGGCATGTATATTATCGCCCTGCTCTATGCAGGCGTTGTATTGGCTTTGTTTTTCTATAATCTTTCCCTCTACGGGTGGATCAGGGATCGCAGCTACCTGTATTACCTGGGGTATCTCTTCTTCCTGGCCGTTTTTATATTCTTGTACTGCTGTGGGTTTCATGTGTACCTGGGGCAAACCCTTTCCACCTTTATTAACCAATATGCCGGTATCGGATCGGTGTCGGTGGGGTATATATTCATGATCTGGTTTGCCATTACTTTTTTGAAGGGTGATCAATATGCCCCTAAACTTGCGCGTGGGCTGCGCATCTTGTCCAGACTGCTTTGGATCCCTATTATTTGTTGTGCGCTTGGCTGGCGTCATGCCCTCATCCGCCAGCAGGAAATTGTGAGCCTGGCTGTTCCTATAGCTTTTATCTGGATGGCGGTTATGGCCTACAAACGCAACTATAAACCGGCCATTTATTTTATCATAGCCTGGGCCTTGTTGTTGTCTTCGATCGTACTATTCGCAATCACCAATATGGGCTTCCTTCCTTATGGAAGCTGGACTTTCGATATCCTGCCTATTGGATCTGCCATTGAAGTGATCCTGCTTTCCCTCGCATTGGGCTATGGATATTCATCGATGAAAAATGAGCAGAAAGCATTGCTGGAAGGGAAGGTGAATGAGCGCACCCGGGAGTTGCAGGATGCCTTGGGGCTGCTTAAGGAAAGCAACGAGGCCAAAGACAAATTACTCAATATTATTGCCCATGATATCAGAAGCCCGCTGAACAACCTCTCGGGTTACCTCGAACTGGCAGAAAAAAAAGTATTGGCTGCGGGGCAGATACAGCAGTTCATCCAGGTGCTTCGGCGAAACATCAGTCATATTTCCAAGTCGATGAACAACCTGCTCAACTGGTCGCTTACGCAACGGAATCATATAGAGACCAATCTTTCCAGAATAGCGCTTTCTCCCATGACCCGTCAGATATTGGATACATACCGCTTTTCGGCTGAGCATAAAGGCGTTGGCCTTAAAAAGAATATGCCGGAAGAATTGATCGTGGTGGCAGATAGTCATCAACTGGAACTGATATTGCGTAACCTGCTTGACAATGCGATCAAATTTACTCCCGGGGGCGGGACCATCACCATTGGCTGCAGGCCACGTGCGGATCAGGTAGTGATCTATGTGTCGGATACAGGTGCGGGGATGTTGCAGGAGGAGGCGAACATGCTATTACAAAAAAACAGCTTTCATTCGTCGGGCAGTATCGTCCCTGAAAAAGGTACCGGCCTGGGTTTGCAATTGTGTAAAGAGTTTGTAGCCAGCAATGGCGGCGTGCTACAGGTAAGAAGCGCTCCGGGAGAGGGAACAGAATTCTTTTTCAGTTTGCCCGGGGTAGTTGAAATATAATAGAAAGAATACTTACTTAAATAACTGGGTAGTAGTAAAAATGAAAGACCCCATGTGGAAACATGGGGACTTTGGTATTTGGTATGATATAGTGCCTTTAGTTATGACTGCAAATATAGCAGCTAGCGAGGAAATAATAAGGGTTTTCCTTTAAAATATTTCCTTAGAATTTTTCAGTGGCCGGGATACTACCGGTATTCTCATTTGTTACCACCACCTGCTCGGTTTTCTTCAACACCGGCCTGAATACTTCGGGCGCCGGATTGTGAATCTCTTTCAGGGTAGGAGCTATTACAAGCGATACGATGGACATCAACTTGATCAGGATGTTCATAGAAGGACCTGAAGTGTCTTTAAAAGGATCACCTACAGTATCACCGGTAACGGATGCCTTATGCGGATCTGATTTTTTGTAATACATCTGTCCGTTGATCTCAACGCCTTTCTCAAAAGATTTTTTAGCATTGTCCCATGCGCCGCCGGCATTGTTCTGGAACATACCCATCAGTACACCACTTACAGTAGCGCCTGCCAGGAAGCCACCCAATGATTCGGGTCCAAAAAGGAATCCGATGATCAGGGGAGAAACAATGGCAATGGCACCAGGCAGCATCATTTTCTTGAGGGAAGCGCTGGTAGAAATGGCCACGCATTTGTCGTATTCAGGTTTGCCGGTACCTTCCATAATGCCGGGAATGGTACGGAACTGACGACGTACTTCTTCCACCATCGCCATGGCTGCCTGTCCTACAGCGCGGATAGCCAGGGAAGAGAAGATGAAGGGGATCATGCCGCCTACAAAGAGACAGGCCAGCACGTTGGCTTTATAAATATCGATTCCTGTAATACCAGCTACACCTACGAAGGCGGCAAACAGGGCTAATGCAGTAAGGGCAGCAGAAGCGATCGCAAAACCTTTACCGGTAGCAGCTGTAGTATTACCTACTGCATCCAGTACATCGGTTTTCTCGCGCACTTCTTTGGGCAGTTCGCTCATTTCAGCAATACCGCCGGCGTTATCGGCAATAGGACCGAAGGCGTCAATGGCCAACTGCATCGCAGTGGTAGCCATCATACCTGCAGCCGCAATGGCCACACCGTATAAACCTGCACAGTAAAAAGATCCGTAGATACCAGCTGCCAATACGATGATGGGCAGGAAGGTAGATTCCATACCTACTGCCAATCCACCAATTACGTTGGTAGCATGGCCAGTAGATGACTGACGGATGATGCTTTTTACAGGGCCTTTACCCATGGCAGTGTAATACTCGGTGATGATACTCATGAGGGTACCTACTGCCAGGCCTACGCCTATGGCGCCCAGTACACCCCATTTGGTGAATTCAGTACCGCGTAATTCCATTGTTTCGGGAAGAATATAATAAACCAGGCCTACAGAAGCGGCAGCGGTTAAAATAATTGAACCCCAGTTACCCATGTTCAGGGCTCTCTGTACCACATTGGTGCTGATGCCTGCCGTATCGCTGATGCGAACAAACAAGGTAGCTACAATGGAGAAGAGGATACCCACACCGGCAATGAGCATCGGCAGCAGGATGGGGGCAAAGCCACCAAACTGATCTACGGAAGTCGTTTCCTGTCCCAGTACCATGGTGGCCAGTACAGTCGCTACATAAGAACCGAACAAATCGGCGCCCATACCAGCTACATCACCTACATTATCACCTACGTTGTCGGCGATGGTGGCAGGGTTGCGGGGATCATCTTCAGGGATGCCTGCTTCTACTTTACCTACCAGGTCGGCGCCTACGTCGGCAGCTTTGGTATAGATACCACCACCTACGCGGGCAAACAGGGCAATTGATTCAGCACCCAGTGAAAAACCGGTAAGAACCTCTATTGTTTTCAGCATCTCGGCAGAAGAAACTTCTGTAGCGCCGAAATAAGCTTTTAATAAAAGGAATAAACCACCCAGTCCCATTACGGCCAGGCCAGCTACACCCAATCCCATTACGGCGCCGCCGGTAAAGGATACATTGAGGGCTTTGCTTAAACTGGTTCTGGCAGCTTGCGCCGTACGTACGTTGGCTTTGGTGGCCACTTTCATACCGATGTAACCGGCGGTAGCGCTAAACACAGCGCCAAGAACGAAGGCAATCGCGATGGACCAGTGTGAGTGGGGGTTGGCTTGTGCCATAACACCGAGCAGGATACCCACGATCACCACAAAATAGCCGAGTACTTTCCACTCCGCTTTCAGGAAGGCCATAGCACCATCTGCGATGTAGGTGCTGATCTCCTTCATACGGTCGGTACCGGCATCTTGTTTGGATACCCAATTGAACTTAACCAGGGTGTACAGCAGGCCTATGACTCCCATCACAGGGACGAGATAGAACAATTTGTCCATAAGTAGTTGATTCTTATTCGAGTTGAATTTTTAAGGAGGGCAAAAATAGGGTAAAAAGCCTCAAAATCAATATGGGACGGTGTTTTTTTGGGGTTGAGTACGAATTACACGAATTAGCCGGAAGGCAAGACCCGTGGGGATGACATTTGTCAAGACGGGCGGGACTCTTCCATGGTAGCCCGCTCAGCCTTCACGTTTATTTATGCTGGCTGAGCGGCAGGAGGGTATTAGCGCAATTGCCTGCACATGGCCTAAAGGTCCTCTAAAACGAGTACCCGAATTGCACTGGCCCCGCCTAAAACAGGGGTCTACAGAGGGTGCCAGTGCAATTCGAGTACAATATGTAGGCCATTCTCAGGCGCTATTGAGGCCATAAGGTGAGGATGCGGGGACCGTCTCAAGTCCTCACTTTCCGGGTCCTTACTGCTTCACAGTATCGGTATCCTTCTTCTTTTTCTTGAGCAGGTTGTTGAGTAAGCCCTTGCCGGTTTCTTCCAGGCCTTTCTTCACATCTTTGGTACCGCCGGTGCCGGTGGTATCTTTCTGGCCGGAGAGTTGTTTGCCCAGCTCATCCTTGAGGCCCTTCACTACCTGGCTTTTGGCGGAGGCGATGGAATCCTTTGTTGCCTGCTTTGCGGCCGCTACAGCGCTGTCTGCTGCAGCTTTCTTGGCTTCTACAAACTGGTTGGCCTGGGCTTTCATATCCTGGGCCAGACTGCTGCCGGCGTCTTTCAGGTCGGTTTTGATGGTTGGACTGGTAATGCTGCCACCCACGTTTACTTTCAGGTTCACGATATCTGCCAACTTCACCGGTACTCCTTTACTATTCGCCTGGGCAGCGAGGTTGTTGACAAATGAATTGGCTTTTTCGCCCAGCTTGGCCCTGGGTACTTTCAGGTTCAGCACATAATCCAGGGATTGGTCAAGCCCGTGCATGCCACCAATTTCCATGTCCATGTCTTTCACCTTTACGTTGAATGGTTTTACGAGCACTTTGCCATTGGCAAATTCAAAATAGTTCTTGATGTCTTTCAGTGAGATAGACTGGAGTTCATTGATGTTGAGGGTTGAAGCCAACTTTTCCAATGGCTGGAATTTGGCGAGGAAACCTTCCAACAGAAACAGGGTGCCATCACCGGTAAGGGTGGTCATGTCGGGCATCATATCTTCACCGAGTTTCCCTTTCATGGTCATTTTGGAAGTGAGCTTACCGGCAATGAATTTACCAATGGGCATCAACTTCTGCACGGTATTGAAAGCATTGAATGTTTTCTGCACATCCAGGTTCTGTACATCGTAAGCTAGTGTAATATCAGGCTTAGTCTTGCTTACCCTGGTAGAGTAGGAACCATTCAGTCCAATACTACCGTCGAGTGCATTCATCTTCACATCTTTCAGGGCTACCGTTTCATCTTTCAATACCAGGGTACCGTTGATGTTGTTGTAATCTACCTTGTCATATTTTACATTGTCGACCTTGGTATTGAGGGTAAGGTTGATGTTTTTCGGAACAGCAAATGGTGCAGTAGTGGCTGCTGCTGCAGCAGTATCCGGAGCATCGCTGGTAGCGCCCATCAGCTTATTGAGGTCTACTTTGTCGGCCGATACGTTGAGGGTGCCTGTGAGTGGCTCATCCTTCATGGCATAGCCGATCAGGTTGTCAAAACTGCCATTGGCATTGAAGTTTGTTTCCATGAACTTACCAGCCAGGTTGTTCAGGGTTACGTTCTTAGGGGTAAAGGTTAAACCGGTACTGCTGATGTTGACACCATCAGGATAGTCTTTGGATTTATACGATACATTGGAAGCCTTGATCACACCGGATGTCTGAAAGGCTTCATACTGGCTTTTGTCGATATAGGATTTCTTTCCTTTGAAAGCTACATCTGCATTGAGCAATCCTGCCAGGGAAGTGCCTGGTTCAAAAGTATAGAACTGGGCAATATTGGCCAGGTTGAGGGAGCCTTTTACGGTACCATCGAAATAAGGATCAGAAGCAGGTGTTTTTAACAGCAAAGTAATATCGGCAGCATCCTTGCCTACTTCTACGTGCGCGGCCGGAATTTGCACCGTAGTATGATCTGGTACGCCATCGGGATTGTCGATATTGATACGGGCGCTGGTATTCTGTATGGGTTGTGGAAAATCTTTCGAAGAATAAAAGAGGTTGGCGATCTCTACAAATCCTTTGGCACTGAATTCACCGGGCTTCTGCTGACTGATCACCGCTACATTTCCTTTGGCCTGTACATCGGCACTTACCTGTCCGCTCAATTTGGTATCGGGTAATTTTACAAACTGGGTAATGCTGGCCAGGTTGAGCTTGCCCTTGGCAGCTGCATCAATGTACTGATCGGTAAGCGGTTTTTTAAGCAACAGGTGGAAATCAAAAGGGTCGTTACCAAATTCAATATGCGCTTTGGGAATGTTGACAACCGTATTATCGGTTACACCATCAGGGTTGTCCACTTTCAGTTCGAGGTTGATATTCTTAACTGGTTGTGGAAGATCGGGGTATTGGAAAAATCCATCCTGGATGCCGAGGTTGATATGGTAAGCGGGTATCTGTGTAGGGCTGTAAGTGCCTTTTACAAATCCATCAAACAAAGCCTTACCACTGGTCTTGATTTTGGCAAAGTCCTGCTGGTATACAGCAGGCACCAGGGAAAGGATGCTTTTGAAGTCGGTAGAGGGGGCTTTGAAAGCAATGTCCATGTTGTAGGTGCTGTCATTCACCAGCTGGAAGAAACCCGCTGTGCTGATCTTCAGGTCGTTGACGGCAATCTCGTCGGTCTTGAAACTATACTTGCTGTTCTTGTTATCGATCTCGAAGTCGGCATCGATGGATGTTTTTGTTTTAGACAGGTAAGGAATGCCGCCATAGCTGAAAGTGATGGCATCTGCTGTTGTATTCGTTTGCAGGGTGAAGAGATCGGAAGTAAAGTCGCCGCTGCCTTCGTGGTTAAGGTTCACGATCTCACTGCTCATACCTGCACTGGCATCATCGTAGTAGATGTAGCCGTTTTTAATGGCATATTTTTGCAGGTTCAGCTTAAAGGGGCTGGCTGCTTCTTCGGGGGTAGTGGCGGTAGCCGTATCAGGTTTGGCTATATCCCAGTTGGCCTTACCTTCTTTGGTCACCAGGGCATGAATGCGTGGCTCATTAACATTGACGGAATAGACCTTCATGTCTTTGGCGCTGAAAACGCTGAAGAGGTTGACGGCCACATCAATTTCTTTGGCACTGATGAGGGTGTCCTTGGAAAATTCACCCAGACCGGTCACCTGCAGTTCTTCCAATGCTACGGATACCCGGGGGAACCGGCGGAAGAAAGACAGGCTCAGGTCTTTGAATTCGGCCTTCGCATTGATATTTTTATTGATTTGTTCTTTGGCGATCTTCAGGATCTTGCCTTTGAAGATAAAGGGGGCCGTAAAGAGGATCACGATCAGTACAAGGAGGGTAATACCGGTGATCTTCAGTATTTTCTTAAGCATAGGTTATCAGGGTTTGCGGTGGTTTAAAGGTTGCAAAAATAGTTTATTGTACTTTAGCATTCAATACTTTACAAATATGACGCCAGAAAGACGGGAAAAGTTGTTATCTGTACTCAATAAACGCCAAAATGACCTTACGATTGTCCTCGAAAACGTATTTGATCCCCATAATATCTCGGCTGTGATGCGTACCTGCGATGCCATTGGCATTCAGGAGATCTTTGTACTGAATACCCGCATACCCCCCCATAAAAAATGGGGCGCCAAAAGCAGCAGCAGCGCCGCCAAATGGCTTACCATACATCAGTATACAGATGCGGTGGAATGCTTTCAAAAGATCCGTTCTTCCTATAGCCGTATTTTAACGACGCACCTGAGCAGTGATGCTGTAGATTTGTACAGCATCGATTTTACAGGTTCCATTGCCCTTGTTTTTGGCAACGAACATTCCGGGGTGACGGATGAGATCAGGACCATGGCCGATGGAAATTTCATCATCCCCCAGCAGGGCATTATCCAGTCGCTGAATATCTCGGTAGCCTGTGCGGTCACCCTGTATGAAGCCTACCGGCAAAAACAGCTTGCAGGGCATTACGAGAAGAGAAAGATACAGGAACCTATGTTGGGAACCTTGCTGGATGAGTGGGGATTTTATGGTGAGGAAAAGGATCTGGCATAAAGAACCCATAAAACATATCTGATGGAGCAACAGAACGATATTTCACAGGCCATTTCAAAGTACCAGTTTCCAGCTATTTTTCAAATGATCGCCAATGGCGAAAAGATACCTGCCTCAGCAAACTACTATGCTGTTAGAGCGCTCTATGAAAAGATGGTGGAACAAAAGCGCTTTGATCTGTTGGGACTTCTGATCGACCGGCAAGAAATACCCACCGACCTGTATGAATACGATAGTTTCAGGGACAGTGTGCTGGAAACAGTGATCAAAAGAATGCCCGCTGATGATGATTCATTGAAGGAACTTGAACAACTGGTCGGCAAGTTCACGAGTATTAATGAGGAGGTGACCGGATATACATTGTTGGGTTATGCCGTGAACGAAAAAGTAAAGCCGGGTATTATTCAATCCCTGATAAGGGCAGGTTGCGATGCCAACTGGAAAAATATGGCGGAAAACAATCTCATTGCGCAATCGGTAAACCTGACGATGATGCCAATAGATGACCAGCTGGCTTATATCAACATTTTTCTGGCGGCCGGTGTTGATCCTGCCGATGTAAATGTTGAAAAGAAAAATGCGTTGCATCTGGCCGCTGAACGCCATAAAATTGAACTCATACAGCTATTGCTCGATGCAGGGGCCAGACCCAATGAGCAGGATTGGAAAGGCAATACGCCCTATTATTATGCCATTATCCATACGGGTGGGGGAGAAGAATTTTATAACAAGATGGCAGCTATTGAGCCGCCCAATTTTACCTTGATCAATAATGCGCGCGAAACGCTTTTAAGCGCTTATCTGAGTTGCATGCAAAGCAGCGAAAAGCAAATTGCTTTATTGGAACGGATGATCGATGAAGGGGCCGACCTGGAAGCGGTGGCTGATCATTACAGCAGGCCTAAGACAGGATGGGCCTGGATGGCGGAGAAGCCTGCGGCTGTATTGCAAATGGTTTTGAACAAAACGGGACGGGATGTAAATGCGCAAGACAATGAAGGCAATACTTTATTGCATATGGTTTGCCGCATTGACTGTAATTACTCGCATGAAGCAGCGAAGGAAATGTACAAAAAGGTAAAGCTGTTATTGGGATTGGGCGCGGATGCCTGGATCACCAACAATAAAGAAGAAACGGCCCTGATGCTCGCTTCGACTGATAACCTTAAAGGGAAGATCGTAGAACTTTTATTATCCACGAAAAAGCAATAAACAGATCAATATGTCTATGTCTTTTATAATTGCCTGCGAAAGCGGCAAGCGGAAAATTGCAGAGATATTAATTACGAATAAGGAAGTCGATGTAAAATATACGGATGAAAAAGGCCGTACAGCTTTGCACTACGCTGCACATCGTGGATACCTGGATATTGTGAAGTTGTTGATCGCGGATGGTGCAGAACAGGATTACGAAGATCACGAGGGCGAAACTCCCTTGCATTTTGCCTGTTTGCAAAAGCAGAAGCAAACGGCCTTATACCTGCTGGAGCAAGGTGCCCGTACCAATATCAATGACTTCAAAGGAAATAGTTTACTGCACGTTGTTGCCCAGACCGGACAGATAGAAATTGTTGAAAAGCTGTTGCAAATGGGGGAGCCTGTAGACGCCCCGAACAACGAAGCGGTGACCCCTTTGCTGATAGCCGTGGCTTATAGAAACGTGGAAGTAGTTCAATTGCTGCTTAATAACCATGCAAACGTTAATGCCAGTGATAAACAGGGGAATACAGCATTGCTATACGCTGTGCGCAATAAACAGTTGCCCATGGTTGAATTGCTGCTGAACAATGGGGCAACCATCAACCACAATAACCACGGTGGAGAGAACGCGTTATTACTGGCTTGTTATGACAACAACAATTCAATTGTAAAACTATTAGTAAGCAAGGGGGCGGATGTTACTATCGCTTCGCATGAAGGAATTTCGCCTATATGGTATGCCTGTGGCCATAATCAAAAGGAAATTGTAACGCTGTTTCTTGATAATGGACTGGATGCCAATTACAGCAAGCCCGTGAGCGGTAATGATGAATCAATGAACGCCTATATGAACTGGGTGGAGAGCGCCAGCAATATAGCGATAGAAAGCAGCTTTAGCTTGAACAGTAGTTATTCTTACGGTGGAGAAAGTTTATTGCATATAGCAGCGAAGAAAGGGAATTTAAGTATGATGAAGCTGTTGGTGGAACGTGGCGCCCGGGTAAATATTCAGGATGAATCGGGAAATACGCCTTTGCATTATGCTGCGGCCGGTGGTAAAAAAGATGCGGTGAAATATTTGCTGGAGCAAAAAGCAGACTCCACGCTTGTGAACGTAAAGGAACAGAAGGCTATGGACTATAGCAATATCAAAGGCTTTAATGAGATCACGCAGGTCATTGTGCAAATGGGGCCCAGGGATAGCGCTGTATTGCCTGTTGCTGAACAAAAACAGGATACGCTGCAATCGGCTGTTGTTGATAAGAAGCGGGCATTGCTTGATCTGAAAGAATTGCTGGATGCCGGGGTGCTTACACAAGCTGAGTTTGACCAGGAAAAGACTAAAATATTAAATGGATAGGTATTAACTTGCTTTTATGAAGCGTATAATATTCCTTTTTTTGCTGGCGCTGTGGGTCGGAGGAGCACAGGCCCAGGTGAAGAAGGTGAAGATCACCGACCTGGAAACATATATACAGAACAGCGATCATCCGCTGATGATCAGTTTCTGGGCTACCTGGTGTGTGCCCTGTGTGGAAGAGATACCCTGGTTCCAGGAAGGGGTGGCTAAGTTTGCCGATCAGAAAGTAGAGCTGATACTGGTAAGTCTTGATTTCCCCAAAGACTACCCGAATAAACTGGAAGCCTTTATCAAAAAGAAAAACTGGCAGGCTAGTTTCTATTGGCTCGACGAGACCAATGCCGACTATTTCTGTCCCAAAGTACATCCCCGTTGGGAAGGGGGTATTCCGGCCACTTTGTTTGTGAACAATAAAACCGGCTATCGCCGCTTCTTCGATCGTGCATTAACAGATCGACAGGTAGAACCGGAGATCAAAACAATGTTGAAAGAAACCAGGATCGACGGCAGGTAAGCCATTCTTCTATTTGCATCATTGAATAACTAACCCTGGTAATTCACCGGGGTTTTGTATTTACATGCTTAAATACCACTAAAGTGTAATAGAGGTGTTCAAAGTACTGGCGTAGCTTTGTGATTCCTCCCGTATACGGTGTTTCTGATATCTGGTATCCGATTTCCATAATCCTTTATTCGCATCCATTTAAAGCTGTGGCTGTCTTAACCGGATGGTGCAGGCCTTTCTTTGTTAACCCCTCAAACTTTTTGCTATGAAGAGTATGTATCGCTATTGCCTGATGTTGTGCACCGGCTGCGCAATGATTGTTTTTGCCGGTTGTAATAAACTGGAAGATTATATTGAAAATAACCCGCTGGCTACCTACGACCAGTGCCGGGTAAACTCAATGACCTATTCTTTTCTATCTAATGTTATCGGCGTTACCATTAATTATAATGCATTTGGAGATCCGGTAAGCGTTATACAAACACAGTCGGGAACCGGTCATCCGGATGGTGTTTTCCGGTATGACAATAAGCGCCGCCTGACGCATTATATCGGTATGTATGGCAATGGCGGCGGTTTTGAATTTTGGCACAAGTATGTATATGATAACAAGGGTCGGGTAGTGCGCGATACTACCTATACGCTTGGTAATATTGTAAATGATGTTCCTGTTGATTATTATGGCCATTCGGTAACCACCTACGAATATGATAAATTTGGCCGGATAAGCTATACAAAACACGTTTGGTTAAATTCTCCTCAAGTCCCATTTGAAACTACTTATACGTATGATGCCAAAGGCAACCTGGCAAAGCCAGGGCTCACGTACGACAACAAGATCAGTATTAACCGTACGCACAGGGTATGGATGTTTATCAGCCGGAATTACAGCCTTAATAATGCCCTTGCCACTGCCTGGAATGAAGACAAATTGCCCACGGCAATGACGGTCGACAGCGAAGGCGGCAGCTTTGCCGGTTTTTATTTTGGCAACCTCGACGGTATCACCTATCAATGTAAAGGAGATTCTCCCTTTTAAATAATCTTTTCCCTGACCAAGCCCGGAAAACGCTGCTTTGAGTATTTTGATACGCAATCTGTTTTAGTTTCCTGCGGCCTGAGTTTTGAATTAAAGATGTCTTAAATAACCTGCATGAAAAAATTATACTATAGTTGCCTGCTTTTGGGACTCGGTTATACATTGATTGCTTTTGCCGGATGTAATAAAGAGGAAGCCAACGAAGACAATCTCAGCAAAGACGCGCTGGCCATTCAAGACAAATGCCAGGTAGGTTTCATGACCTATTCTTATTCTTCTGAACCCATTGGGGTAAGCATAAGCTACAATTCCAAGGGCGATCCCACCAGCATTGTACAAACAAAACCAGGAACAGGTCATCCGAATGCGATTTTCAGGTACGATAAAAAGCGCCGCCTTACTGATTATATTGGTGTTTTTGAAGATGGGGGATTTGAGTTCTGGCACCGGTATGTTTATGACAAAAACGACCGTATAATAGGGGATACGAGCTATTTCTTTGGTGGTATGACGGATGGTGAGCCGGAGTGGTATATGGATGGGGCTTTTGTGGATTATGAGTATGACCAGAAAGGCCGTATTGTACACACTTCACAGGATTGGTTTAGTAGTCCGGGTATGCCTCTGGATATCTATTATTCTTATGACGGCAATGGGAACCTCGTGGTTCCGGGCGTTGTCTATGATGATAAGGTGTGTATTCATCGTACCAACAGGGTATGGATGTTTATAGACCGGAATTATAGCGAAAACAATGCTTATGCCACTAGCTGGACCGCAGACGGATTACCTACCAGTATGAATTTGAGCGACCAGGGTGGCCGGTTTGCCGGTTTTTATTTTGGCAAGCTTGAGGATATAAGCTATCAATGTAAAGGAGATAAGGGAGATTCTCTCTTTTAAATACATTGTCATTGAATTAAGCTGTTGGAGATTATCCCGCTACAAGGGACTCAAACTGGTATACTATACAAAAAATGGGTGGGCCATTTGCTACCGCAGCATTGCGGGATTAATGGCCCACCCATTAAGATTTTAAAAACGGGGTGCTTATGATTTAAGTCTTTTAATAGCACATCCGACCGAGCGGGATTGCTTAACACTCACTTCTTTACCGTTGGTCACTTCATTAATGGCTTCTTTCAGGTGCTTGCGGTTTACAGCATCTGCATCATTGGGATTGTCGTCTATAGCACCATGGTACACCAGTTTGCCTGCTTTGTCAAACAGGAAACATTCGGGTGTGCGGGTGGCGCCAAAGGCGTCTGCCAGTTCATTGTTCTTGTCTTCCGCATAAAACCATTGGAAGCCCTGACCTTCTGCATAAGATTTCATCGCCTGTAAAGACTCTGAACTATTACGGTTTCCTTCATTCGAATTGAGCAATACCACGCCTACATTTTTGTCCTGAGCGTACTTACATATTTCATTGGTACGGGATTGATTGTTGATCACCACGGGGCAGGTATTACAACTAAACATTACCAACAATCCATTTTCTTTAGCGGCACTTTTTAAGGTAAGTTCTTTTCCGGATATATCTTTCAGCTTATTTTCTGCTTTGGGTAGGGGAGCGCCAATAGGAAGCGGGTCATTGTAAACTGAGAAAGCCAGCAATGCTATGACCGGTAGCAACAGGCTTGCCGCAAGCTTTTTCATGTGTATGTGTTTTTATACTTACAAGTTAGCAAAAAAATCACTTCACCAGTTCACCGCCTGTCTCGTGTTTGACCCTTTCGTCAGCCAGGGCCTTGAGAGAATGGATGCTTACATTGAGCTCATAGCCGATCAATAATACCAGTGAATTGATGTATATCACGATCATCAGCACAATGATGGTGCCAATTGAGCCGTAGAGGGCGTTGTATTTGCCAAACATGCTCACGAAGAGAGAAAAACCCACGGTAGAAAGAATGCTGAGAAAGGTAGCAATGATGGCGCCCGGCGATACTATTCGCCAGCGCTTCTTGATGGCAGGCGCATATTTGTAGATAAAACCATATGCGTAAAAGATTAAGGTAATTAAGAATACCCAGCGCAGGGTACGGATCACTGTCTTAACAAAATCGCTGTTGATGCCCAGCCAATGTAATACAATACCCTGTAAGGACAACAGGAGTAGACAGGCAAAGATGAGGCCCATCATGAGCAGGGTGAGCTTGATGGCCGTCCAGCGGGTTTGGAGACCTGTTCTTCGCTGAAAACCAATGTAGTTCTTGTTGAAGGAACGCATCAATCCCATCATGCCATTGGAGGCAAAGAAGATCAGCAATACAAAACCAAAGGACAGTAACCCGATCTTGGTATTTTCAAAAAAGCTGTCGACAAATTGTATAATGCCCTCATTGTATTGAGGCGCCGGGATCATTTCCCGGATCAGGGTCTTAAGCTGCCAGCGGATGGATTTCTGCCGGATAAAAGGTAGCTGTGGAATGAGGGTGAACAGGAACAGGCAGGTGGGCGGAATGGCCATGATAAAGTTGTAGGAAACGGCCGATGCCCTTTCTGTCAATCCTACTTTACTCATTTGCTGAAAGAAGAAGACGCCCACATCATATAAGGGCACTCCATCAAACCCTGGCAACACAATGTGTTTACATTTTTCCGTTACAAAACGAACGGGTGGTAAATTCAACAGTATGCGTTCCAGTTTGGTCATGGTATCCTGTCTATCCTTTCTTGGTATTAATTGGCTGCACTGCTATCTGCAGCGGCTTTGCGCTGCCTGGCGGCCCTTTCGTCCATCGACTTGTGAAACTCACGGGCAAAGGCCATGTGGTCCTTATAGTTCTCTGTGAAGATATGCCTTGAAAGGTCGGGACTTACCACAAAGTATAAATATTTCGTGGTTGGCGATTGCAATACTTTGTCGAGGGTGATGAGGGTAGGCGTGCAAATGGGGCCTGGCGGCAAGCCCTTGTTCCGATAGGTATTATAGGGCGATTCTACCTGCAGGTGCTTTTCATAAATGCGTTTGATACTGAAATCGCGCAACGCAAATTTCACGGTGGGATCGGCCTGCAAGGGCATGCCGGAGCGGTAGCGGTTGAGGTATACACTGGACATGGTGTCTTTCTCGCTGTTGTTCTGTGTTTCTTCCTCTATGATGGAAGCCAGGGTATAAGCCTGTACCGGACTTAAGCCCAATGCCTTCGCCTGTTGTACACGTTCCGGTGTCCACACTTTTTTGTATTCCGCATATAGTTTCCGGAAGATGGCAGAAGGGGTGGTATTCCAGAAATAGGTGTAGGTATTGGGATATACAGTAGCAATGATGGTATTGGCATCGAAGCCGTAATGTTGGAGGGTGTCTGCATTGCTCATATAATCCATGACGGAAGCAGAGTCGCATTCAAACCGGCGGCCGATCATGGCGGCGAGGTCTTCTTTGGTGCGGACCTTCGTGATCACCAGGTTGACGGGTGATTGCTGGCCATTGCGGAGCATGCGTACAATATCAGAAAGGCTCATGTTCTTTTTGATCTCATAGCGGCCTGCTTTGATCTTTTCAGGCAGGTCCATCCGGTGGGCCAGGAAATCGAAGGAGCCGGGGTTGTTGATGAAGTTGCTGTCTTTGATGGTTTTAAAGGCATCATCATAGGTAGCATGGGCGGTACGGATGTAGAGGTATTTGCTTTTTTCGCTAAAAGCGGTATTGGACATAAAGAATCTCCAGCCAATAAAAGCGGCACCTGCCAAAAGGATTACAAGGGTTATGAGTATCAGCTTTTTCCACATAGGTTATTAAGATTGACACTGTAAAATAAAAAAAGAATACAGAATTTAGAATACAGAATTCAGAATGCTGCCGCGCTTTGAGCAACTTTGGGTTATCGGCAACACACTGCTTACCGCATAGGGAAGTGCTAGTCGAAGCAAACGCTTCTGTATTCTGGATTCTATATTCTGGTTTTCACATAACAAAAAACCCTGCCATGTTATTGACAGGGTTGAATATGTTGAGAAAGTAACTGCTTATTTGGTTACAGGTACAGTTGTTCCGCCGGGTGCCGGTGGGGTAGCTGCAGGGGCTGTTTGTTGAGTAGAAGGTCTGATGTTTGAATCTTTCACATCGCCGGCAGAAGAACCACCGTTAATGAAGAAAGCTGAACACAAACTCAGTACGGCTATGGCCACAGCCATGATCCAGGTACCTTTTTCCAGTACATCTGTGGTTTGCTTTACACCCATGAACTGGGAGTTGAAACCGGCAATATTGCCAGCCAGGCCACCGCCTTTGGGATTCTGGATGAGGATGAACAGGCCCATCGCTATACTCGCTACAATGATCAGGATCAGGAACAAAATCATATCACAATGCTTTTATTTGGTCAATTCGGGCTACAAAATAAGGGCTTTTGGCGGGATTGAGCAAACTTAATTTCTCATAGATCGCAATTGCTTTCTGCTTGCTTCCCTGCTTGAGCCAAACCTCGGCCATGGCTTCTGTAAACACTTCTTTGCCTTCTACAGAATGCCCTGCACTTTCCTGGATGGATTGCTGCAGGGTTTCATCAAACGGGTTGGTTGCTGCTTCAAGCGCTACCGGCGCTATACGCTTCATACTGCGCAGCCATTCGGTAAAGCTTTTCAGCTGCATGCCCAGTTTATCCTTAAAGTCTTCCTGCCGGAGCTTAATGCCCTGGGAAGCAAAGTAATCGATGGTATGGTAGGGTTCAAATACGGGCTCTTCACTTTCGCTGATCACCGGTTTGAAGGTGCCGATCAGTGCTGCCACGGGTGATAGAGGCGCCGCTGCTGGTGGCGTGGGCGCTTCTACTGGTGCGGGAGCCGCAGGCTCTGTAACAGCTTCTATCTCAGGAGCTGGTTCCTTCTCAGGAGCCGTTTCAATAAGGCTCACTGGTTCCGACACGCCGGGAATAAGTATCTCTGTTTCAAGCAGATCATCGTTTTCTTCCGCTGCTGGAGCCGCCGGAGCTTCTGTGTAGGCTTCCGTTGTAATGGGAGCCTGTAGGAGGTCAGTTACTTCCGGTTCTGCTGGTACAGGGGGAACTGGTTCAATGATCTCCGGAACAATGACAGGCGCATGTGCTACCTGGGGTTCTTCCCTGTGGACAGTGGGTATCAGCAAGGTTTCTGTTACCATTTCGTGCTCCTGCAGGGTCCAATGCAGCCACAGGGGATTGGTGAACCAGGGCACGGTATTGCCCGATTGTGCTGAAGCGCGTTCCGGCGCAGTATCATGTACCTTTTTGGCCAACAGCCAGTGACCAACAGAAGAGTAAGGATGATCCTCTGTAAACTGTTGCAATACCTGTTCAGGCACCTCCTGTAAGGAGTCTTTTTGGAAAAAGTGCTTTACAATCGTGTGAATATGTTGTTGCATCAGAAGGATTACCAGTTTGAAAAAATACGATTGAACATTTCATCTACCATATTCTTGATGATGGTTTCATTCAATTGTGGTTCGGCCTGGGTGAGCGATAAACTCGCATCGTAGTCGAAGTTACGGGAAACACTGGCTTCAAAATTCGTCTTTGGATCATTGGGATCCAGGGTATTTTTTAATACAACTTTAATACCTACTGTCAACCGGTTGATGGAGGCTGTTTGCTGTCCCTGGTTATTGGGAGAAATGCCCGAGGTACTCACACTGTAATCGGTAATGGTGCCTGATATTTCATAATGGGCATTTTCCCGAACGGGTGAAAGCCTTGTCTGGCCTACGATCTTTTGGCGGAGCTTATCCGTTATCTGCGGGCTCAGCTGGGGATTCACATAGCGGGCTGTATTGCTGATCAGGTCTACCTGGAATGTTTTAACGGCAGGTGGGATACTTACATCCTTGAATGAATAGCAGCCGCTGAAGAACAGGGCTAATACAGCTACGAGCCACGAGCTGCGAGCTGCGAGTTGCAAGCTACGAGCTGTGAGCTGCGAGCTGTGAGCAATGAGCCTTCTATTGCTGGTTGCTTCATTTCCCGCTGCATTCTGTATGCTGAATTCTGTATTCTCTATGCTATCACTCCTTAATGTCATATTCTTTAAGCTTACGGTATAAGGTTCTTTCACTGATGCCCAGATCGGTGGCGGCATCTTTACGTTTTCCCTTGTGTTTCTTCAGGGCTTTCATGATGAGGTCTTTCTCCATGTCCATGATGTTGAGTGAATCTTCCACTTCTTCATGGTGGTGAATGGCATCTTCATGGTGAAGCATCACGGGCTGCGCATTGCCTCCTGAAGACTGCTGGGGCATGATAGACGGCGACATGATCTCTTTGTTGTTCTTGAGCTCATTGATCAGCGCCTGGTTTTGTGCCATGCCGGGATTCTGCAATATCTCTACAAACATCTTCTTGAGCTCGGTCACATCTTTCTTCATATCGAAGAAGAGCTTGTACAGTATCTCGCGTTCATTGTTAAACTCATGTCCATTGGAGATGTTGCCTTGATGCGCCAGCACGGGCAACCGATTGGAAACATCCCGTTCCGGTAAAAAGCGCTTCATCTCCTGGGCCGTTACCTGTTTATCGCTGACAAGAACGGACATCTGCTCTGCAATATTCTTCAATTCACGAATATTTCCGGGCCAGCCATAGTTAATTAACACATCTTTCGCCTCCTCATCCAGCTGGATAGGAATGGCCTTGTATTTTTCCGCAAAGTCTACCGCAAAGCGCCTGAACAGAAGAGGAATATCCTCTTTACGATCGCGCAGGGCGGGTACCCTGATGGGTACGGTGCTTAGGCGGTAATAAAGGTCTTCCCGGAACCTACCATTCTGGGTAAACTCCAGCAGGTCTTTATTGGTGGCGGCTATTACCCGCACATCTGTTTTTTGTACTTTGGAAGAACCCACACGAATGAACTCTCCGGCTTCCAGCACCCGCAGCAAACGTGCCTGTGTGCCCAGGGGCATTTCGCCGATCTCATCCAGAAAGATAGTACCTCCGTTTACAGTTTCAAAGTATCCTTTGCGGGAATCTACTGCACCGGTGAAAGATCCTTTTTCGTGACCGAATAATTCGGAGTCAATGGTGCCTTCCGGAATAGCGCCGCAGTTTACCGCAATAAAGGGGTTATGCTTTCGGTTTGATAAAGCGTGAATGATCTGTGAGAAGGCTTCTTTTCCGGCGCCGCTTTCGCCGGAGATCAAAACGGTAAGATCAGTGTTGGCAACCTGGCCAGCCACCTGCAGGGCAAAATTCAATGCGGGTGAATTACCAATGATGCCAAAGCGGTTTTTAATTGATTGGATATCCATAGTCACAATTCTTTTAACTCAATTAATCTGGTTTCTCAATTCCTGCCATCATCCTATTTTATATCGTATCCGGTAGTTACTCAACGATCCTGCCCAGCAGGGTACCTCCGGTACAATCGTCTACTGTAACCATTGCATAATCACCTTTGTTCAGTGCATGCCCGGCTTTTGGAAAAACTACTACTTTGTATTGGCTGGTGCGGCCCATCCAATCATCATCACTCTTTTTTGAGTTGCCTTCTATCAATACCTTCACGGTGTTACCAATATCTTTCAGGTTACTCTCATGGCTCAGCTTCCGCTGGAGGTTGATGATCTCGTCCAGTCTTCTCTTCTTCACTGCCTCCGGAATATCATCTGTATAGCGGCGTGCAGCCAGTGTTCCGGGACGCTCACTGTAAAAGAACATGTAGCTATAATCATAGCCACTGTATTCCATAATGCTCAAGGTATCCTGGTGGTCTTCTTCGGTCTCGGTACAAAAGCCGGCAATGATATCGGCGCTGATGCTACAGTCGGGAATAATGGATTTGATGCGGTCTACCTTCGCCATATACCACTCCCTGGTATAGGTGCGGTTCATGAGTTGCAGGATCCGGGTCGATCCGCTTTGAACCGGCAGGTGTATGTATTTGCAGATGTTCTCGTATTTGGCAATGGTGTGCAGTACTTCGTCTGTAATGTCTTTGGGGTGGGAGGTGGAAAAACGTACGCGCAACAAGGGACTGATAAGGGCTACTCTTTCGAGGAGCTGGGCAAAGGTGACGGATTCGGCACCCTGTTGGCCGTTATTCCAGTAATAGCTGTCCACATTCTGGCCCAGGAGGGTCACTTCCCGGTATCCTTTGTCAAACAGTTCCTGGCACTCGCGGAGGATGGAATCGGTATCCCGGCTTCTTTCCCGACCGCGGGTAAAGGGTACCACGCAGAAAGAGCACATATTGTTGCAGCCCCGGGTAATGCTCACAAAGGCATTGATGCCATTGCTGTTGAGCCTGATGGGGGCAATATCACCATAGGTTTCTTCACGGCTCAGCAGCACATTCACGGCTTTTTGCCCATCAGTCGCTTCTTCTATAAGTGCGGGCAGGCTACGGTAGGCATCGGGGCCTATGACCATATCTACCAGCTTTTCTTCTTCCAAGAGCTTGGATTTCAGGCGTTCGGCCATACAACCCAAAACGCCGATCAGGGTGCCGGGATTTACTTCCTTGGCGGCCCGCAGGTATTGCAGGCGATGGCGCACGGTTTGTTCGGCTTTTTCCCGGATGGAGCAGGTATTGATCAGTATCAGGTCGGCTTCTTCGAAGTTTTTGGTGGCACCGAAACCATTGTCATTCAATATGGAAGCAACGATCTCACTATCAGAAAAATTCATTGCACAACCATAACTCTCAATATAAAATTTCTTGCCATAGGTAACAGGCTCCTGCACAAACGGGCTGTAGGCCTCTCCCTGGCGACTTTCGTCCTGTTTGGTATGGGTAATCAGATCCGGCATCAGTTGTTCAAAATTTGGAAGTGGCAAAGATAGCTAAAATGAGGGATAAATGATGACAGGATGGCAGGGGAAAGAGCCCCGAAGGAATACCCCCGGAAAAAGCGTCTTAAGGATGCGGGTGGAAATGACCGTATGTAAGGTTGATCTCTGTTGTGGGAACGATTGCAGGCCCGTTCATACCGGAAAACCACTATTTTACCAACTAATGCTTTAAATACTTTTTAAGAAAAGATAACTTTATCCTTGCATGACCCTTCTATACCGAACCTTTTTATTGATATTTTTTATCATAATGGCATTTTCCTTGCAAGCTCAGGAAAATGCTGCGGCCGGTGCGCCGGGTATTTTGACCGGCAATATCCTGGATGAAAAGCAAAAGGCGGTAGGGGATGCAACAGTGGAACTGCAGTTCCTCGCAGACACGCTCACCAAAAAGACAACGATCTCCGATAAGAACGGCAATTTTGCGCTCTCCAATATTGCTTTTGGCTGGTACCGGCTTAAGATCACGTATGTGGGTCTGCAGCCGCTGATCATTGACAGTCTTCATTTCCGCACAGAAAGGTTCGACTTCAACATGAACGACCTGCTCATGAAGCAGGGTGGTAATGACCAATTACATGAAGTGGTGGTTTATGCAGAGAAACCGCTGATACAAAGTAAGGATGGCAATATCACATTCAATGCCGGGGAATCGGCTTTGAGCGCCGGCGCTACGGCCAGTGAGTTGTTGAAAAGTGTGCCGCTGGTGGCCAATGATCCGGATGGAAAAGTGGTGGTGCGTGGAAAGGAACCTAAAATACTGATCGATGACAAGCCGGTGGACCTGAATGCGCAGCAGTTGCAGGATTTCCTGGAATCGATGCCGGGCAGTATGATCGAACGCATTGAAGTAATGACCAATCCGCCACCCCAATATGCCAATGAGCAGGGGGGTGTGATCAATATTATTACCCGCAAGGGCAGGGTAGGCGCCAGCGCCCGGGTAACCGTTACTGCCGGCACGAATGGAGAAAGGAATGTGAGTGGTAACCTCAATTACCGCAAGAAAGGATTGGCCATCAACTTCAACCTGAATACGGGTGACAACCGGGTAAATGGCAATGGGTATTCCAAACGGGAGAATATTTATAAGGACTCTTCCAACTTTTTCAACAGTACGAATAGTTACCGCAACCGCAATACAAGGCCAGGCGCCAGGCTAAGCATCGATTATGATCTTGATCGCTATAATATCGTAAATGTATTGCTGTTGTTTAACCACAACGATTTCAGGAACCGTAGTGAGAATGAATATACCAACCTGAATCGTTTTGAGGAGATCACCAAGCTGAGCAACCGGTATGTGGAAACGGAAGGGCAGAACGTAAACCCTGCCATGAACCTCACTTATACGCACCGGGGTAAAAAGCCGGGGGAAACGCTTCGGCTGATTGCGGGCGCCAACTATTCTTACAACCAGAATGACCGCACCTTCTTCCAGCAGTTCCTGAAGCCGGACCGATCGCCTACGGGTGTAGATTCAACGCAACAGCAATTGAATGATAGCTGGAACCATGGATACAGCTTACGCATCAACTATGATAAGTTGCTGGACAATAAGACTACCTCTATTTCTGCCGGCGTAGCTACGGTAACAGATGTGAGCCATGTAGTGCTGAATACGCAGTACATGAAAAAGCCGGAGAATGAATATGTAAAAAGCGACCTGTTGAGTAATGACTTTGGATTCAACCAGGCGGTACACAGTGGCCGTCTGTCTCTGAAACAAGTGATCACTGAAGAGATGAGTGTTACTGCCGGGGTAACGGCGGAGGTAACGGATATTCAGTTTGATCTGAAAGACAAATCGGAGGTAAACAATGATTATACTACCTGGCTGCCTTTTGCCAATTTCAATAAACGCTGGGAGGATATCCTTAACCTGAGTCTTGCCTATCGCAAAACCATTCGCCGGCCGGGTATCGGGCAACTGAACCCGAGTGTTGATTATGGGGATCCTAACAACCTGCGATATGGTAATCCTGCATTATCGCCTACTACTTCGCATAATTTCGACCTGGTGCTGGGCCGCAATGGCGATAATTATTACACCAACCTGGGTTTTGGTTATAATATTGTGCAAAGCATCTTTAGCCAGATCAGGAACCTGCTGCCGGATGGCAAAACGGAAACTACCTGGCAAAATATTGATGACCGCCATGAATATGAAGTAAGTACCTGGAGTGGTTATACAGTGTCCAAACAGTTCCGGATGAATTTCAGCGCCAGCTATACGTTCAATAAGTATAGTCAGTTTGACAAGGAAAAGAATAAGTACCGCGATGGCGGCAGTTTCACCACCAGTTTTAATACCAATTATTCACCGAAGGATGTGTGGAATTTCAATGGCAATTTTACACTCAACCGGTTTGCCAATCCGCAGGGTACGGTAAGGAGTAATATCCGCATGAACCTGGCATTTCAGCACAAAATGTTCAACAAGCGGCTGGTTCTTACGCTGAATGCTATTGATCCTATCTTCCAGCAGAAATACACCAGTTATACTTTTGGTCCTAATTACAATATTGAATCTTTCAGCAATGCGCGCACGCGCAGCTACCGGCTTACGGTAAGTTATGCTTTTACCAACCTGGTTAGTGCTAATAAGAAGAAGCCAATGCCGGCTAAGACAACACAGCCCGCGCAGACAAAGGCAGTTCCAGCTAAGCCGGGGACGGGTACTTCTATCAGAAAGCAGTTGTAAAGGCAAGGAACCTTTGCTGTAAATAATCGTTAAAAAGGTCAGGCAGCTTGTATCTCCGCAAGGGGTAGGGTATTTTTAGTACATGAAGCACCTATTCATAGCTGCAGTCATGACCATGGCGGTTGCCGGTACTGCATCAGCACAAACTCCCTGTTATAAAAACCTGGTATTGGAAGGCGGCGGCGTAAGAGGCTTTGCCTATGCCGGTTCTTTCCAGGTATTGGACAGTCTGCACATCCTGGCTGGTATAGAAAGGGTGGGAGGTACCTCTGCGGGGGCCATACAAGCAACTTTACTGGCAGTGGGTTATACACCCAAAGAGATATTGGAGCTCACGGCCTATATTAAGCCGCAGGAATTCAATGATGGGTCCTGGTTTGTGGGTACAGGCATGCGGCGTCTGAAAAAGGAGTTTGGCTATTATAAGGGAGAAAAGATAGCACAGTGGATTGAAGAACTGATCGCCCGTAAAACAGGCGATGGGAATATCAGTTTTGCCCAGTTACACCGGCAACGTACTACCAAAGGATACAAGGACCTCTATATAACGGGTACCGACCTTACTTATCAAAGTCTGCGTATCTTTTCGTATGAGCAGTATCCCGATATGCGCATTAAAGATGCAGTACGCATTTCATTGTCCATTCCGCTCTATTATAAGCCGGTATTGATTGACGATAAGGGCAAGGTATATGACAAGGCGGTGGCCGGGGTGAGCTTGCATATGATGGTGGATGGCGGGGCGCTCAGCAACTATCCGGTTTTTTTGTTTGATTCTTCCCGGTATGTATCAGGTATTGCCCTTGCCCGCAATGTGTACATGGAGAACCCTGAAACACTGGGGCTGATGATGGAAACACCTGAACAGATTGCCTACAATAAAAGACAGGCGGGAAAATCTCCCATCCCTATTAAAAGCATCAAAGATTATTTTAAGGCAGTATACATCACGCTGATCGATAAGGCCAGTCCGGAAGCAGAAGGCAATAGCCAATGGCATCGTACCATTACGATCAGTACACTCAATTATTCCGGCCGGGTACGCAAGCTGCCTAAGAAAGTGGTAGAAGATCTGTTGGAAAGTGGGAGGGAAGGCGCCAGGCGGTTCTTCCAGGAAATGGCAGCTGGTAAATCGCCTGCAACTGGCATTTCAGGTACTCAACTTTGATTAGGCTAATCTTCTTACTAATAATCCACCCAATTATGCTCATGAAGAAAGCGCTACTTTACTTCGTTCCTTTCTTTTTATCGGTACAGGCATTTGCGCAAAGGACGGCTGAGCCTGTCAACAACAAAAGCAATAAGATAATCGCTGTTTTCCCGGATACGCTTTCTGCCGCACAAATTTACCAGGAAATAGGCAGGGCGCTGGTGGAGCAAGGTTATAATGTTGATTCCCGGGAACAGTCTTTTGGACTGCTGCTGGCCAATATGGACCTGAACCAGAACGATCTTATTTCACAGGATACGCTTAACCTGAGAGTTGCTGTCATACGCAATGAAGTGGCCATTACGGGCAATTTTACAGTTTTTGGATATATGCACAGACTTAAATACACGGCCAAAGCAAGCAATCATCGGGTACGATGGGACAGAATCATGAAAGTGTTTGATAAACTTCCGGTGGTGCGCGTAGCGTATGAGTTTGTTCAATGGTAGGTGCAGGGAAGGGCGAAGCGTTTTTAGGGAATATGGAAACCGCTTCTTTTTCTTATTGGGCCTTTTTAGCACTCAATGTCCTGATCTGTTGCTTTAGTTTCAGGATCTCACTATTGCGTTCGGTTAATTTTTTTTCTAATAATTCATTGTAACCCACCAACGAATCCAACCGGATAATGGCAGCATCAAACATTCGTTGAAGTTCGCTCCGGGAAGAATCCAGGGCTACGTAATTATTTTGCAGGGCTGTAAGCTTTCTTTGTATTTGTTTACAATCCTGGCCTGGTTGAACAGCGCCCATGATTGAAACGGAAGCCAACGATGAGTTTGATATTGTTTTTTGTTTAACGGTATATTCCTTTTTGTCATTACAGGAAAAGCATACGAGGGTGATTGCTGATAACAGTAGAATACTTTTGTGCATAAGAGGGGGTTGGTTAATGGGATATAAATATCGCAGTTTTCCGGATAAAGAAGGGGGTCATTTTAAGGAAGATAAATGCCAGGGTATATTTTGTTTTATTGTATATCTTTATAGAGATCAGCGGAAGTAGCTCACCTGGTAGAGCGACAGCTTCCCAAGCTGTAGGTAGCCGGTTCGAGTCCGGTCTTCCGCTCCAGACAACCGGCCATCGCCGGTTTTTTTGTGTCCCGGTTTTCCAGGCTTTGTTGGGGCAGTTAATTGTGCCGGTCAAACCTCAAAAACTACAATTGATCGGAGTAAATACCAATTGATCGAATGTCCATTTCTTAATCCACGCGCCTGGTATACTTTTACTTGCAATCCAATAATTTATTTTAAGAGGCTATTGTCAAATGGTGGGCTATTCGCCCGCACAGGATAGCTATTGCTTTGAATGTTCCTAATAAACTGAATTCATATTGAACAATTTTTCTATCATGAAGACTACACTGAAGGTTGTTGCTTTTTTCCTGATCCTGCTTTGCCTGCACAGCGAATCTGCCGTGGCGCAAACCAGGAAGGGCAACGCAACATTTGATTCTGCCTACAAGGCATTAAGGGCACAACTGATAGAAAAGGCAAAACGCAAACAGCAACAGGGCATCAGTCCCAATAGCGCCTTCAAGGGCAATGCAAGTGTGGGACAATCGCTGGCTGCTTCCACTTGCCTTATTCCGGTGGATGCTACGTATACGGCGCTGCCGCGGAGCAATGATGGAAGTACGGAGTTGATCGACCTGCCTTTCACTTTCAACCTGTACGGCAAGCCCTACAATAAAGTGTACATTAATACAAACGGAACGATCTCGTTCACGGACCCTGAAGAGTCGGGCTTTTCAGCCGGTCTTCCGGGTTTTGTTCCTTTGATCGCGCCATTCTGGGCCGATGTGGATACCCGCAATCCAGCCAGTGGACAGGTATATTATAAAATAACCCCTACACACCTGATCGTAACCTGGGACCACGTGGGTTATGACAACAAGATGGCGGATATGCTCAACACCTTCCAGGTGGTAATGGGTGTACCCGGGGATGAACTGCTGGGGCCGGATCATAACCTCCAACTGAATTACGGGGATATGCAATGGGCCTCTCCTTATGGGTTTGGCATATGGGGCAGCACAGTAGGGGTAGACGGCGGCGATATCCTCAACTACATGCAAATAGGCCGGTTTAGTGAAAACACCAGTGATTATGACGGACCGGGTGGCAATGACGATGGGATCAACTGGCTCGATAATAAGTGTTTTGCCTATAATGTATCCACACTCACCAATATCCCTCCGCGGTTTGACTTTGGTTCCCCGGTGCGGGTGATCAATGTGCGTGTGGGAGAAACGGTGGTAACGGAAGCGGAGTTTGCAGCGCCTGAAGCAGGGCAAACGGTGAGCACGATCATGGAGCCCAGTTCAATATGTAACCTTTCTTTTACGGCTACCACGGGCAATGTTTCGAAAGTGAAGATCACAATTACGGGTGCTGCCTGCAATTTAGGCGGCGCTGTATTTTATGTGGTGGCTGCCGACAATGGTAATCCACAGCAAAGCACTACGGTACCTTTTGTGGTGATTGTAACGGCAGATGCGCCGGAGATCAGCTTTCCGATGCCGGAAGATGAGGATGGTGATGGACGTTATCCCCTGCGGGCCAGTTCCAGTGGTGGTGAAACGATCTATTATGATGTGATTGGAGGGCTTGCCTATATTGAAGACGATACGGTGCTGGTAGCAGATGGGGTAGGCCTGGTGAAAGTAAGGGCTTATGTGGAGGGAGATGGTACAGCGCCTGATGTTTTCAAAGATGTGGACCTCTGTATAAATGCCAAACAGCCGGCTGCCATTACGGGTGCTACTAAAGCTTGCCTGGTCTATAAATCAACATATGAAGTACCCTATGTTGCGGGAGCGATCTATAACTGGTCGGTTGATGCGGGGGGTACCATTGAAGCCCAGGGCACGGTTGCTACGGTGACCTGGCAAACGGTAGGAACGCATACGGTGTCGGTATCTTATAAGGGGAATTGCGGCCCTGAGGGGCCAGCCCGTACACTGGCGGTGGAGGTGATCGATAACCCGCTCATGGGAGCGATCACCAAAATGCTGCCTGCGGATGGCAATATGAATGTTTCTTTTCCGCTTACTTTCTCCTGGTTCCCTGTTGAAAAAGCGATCGGTTATGATATCTATGTATGGCCTGAAAACGAAACCAGGCCCGATATGCCGATGGTACAAGATGTGACCAATATCAGTCATACGATCTATTACAATGGGGACCTGGAATATGGTAAACACTATAAATGGCAGGTAGTAGCCAAAGGTGAATGCGGTTTGTTAAATAGCCCGGTGCAACTGTTTGGTCTGCGTTTTCTGCCCGATCTGATAGTGCGGAATATTCAGGTGCCACCCGGTGGCTTTTCGGGCCAGCCGATTACGGTGAAATGGGAAGTGAAGAATATTGGTACAGGCGCTACGCCCCCCCGGCAATGGCTGGACAGGGTATACCTGTCGCTCGACCAGGTGCTGGACGATCGTGATCTGGAAGTTGGCTATGCGCAAAACCCCAGTGAACTGGGTTCGGGTAGCAGCTACAGCAATACGGCTACTTTCACGCTGCCCAATGGCATTAACAACAAGTATTACATTTTTATAGAGACGAATGCTTTTAATGCTTTAGCGGAAAGTAATGAAACCAACAATACAGGCATCAGCGGCAGTACGATCAATATACAGCTTACGCCGCCTCCCGATCTGCAGGTAAGCCAGGTGACACCTCCCAACAATGCGTTTTCAGGTCAGCCGGTGGAGATCAAATGGACGGTGACGAATGCAGGTACGGGTAAAGTGATTGGAGGGTTTTGGCATGATGTGATTTACCTGACGAAAGAGGAAGTATTGAACAAGGCCAATGCGATCAGGCTGGGCATATTTCATGAAAAGCAAGACATCAATGATGGGGCCAGTTATACCAAAACGGTTTCGGTAAAAATACCAGATACGGTATTCGGTAACTATTATGTGTTTGTAGTGACGGATGAGTTAGACCGGGTGTATGAACATGCTGCGGAAAACAATAATACGGGCAGGAGTGAACTGGTGAATATCATCCTTACGCCTCCTGTAGACCTGGTAGTACCCAAGGTGGATGTACCGGCTGAGGCGGTTAGCGGTGAAAAGGTGGCGATCAGCTGGCGGATAGAAAATGGCGGTGGTTCTACTACAGGCAGCACGCACTGGCAGGATAGTATATTCCTGTCTCCCACAAAAACATTTAATGACAAAACAGCGATACGGCTGGGTACAACAGGCAATCGCCTGCCACTGGAGGCCGGTGAAGGATACAATACATTTATTGATCTTGAGTTGCCTGCAAAAATTACCGGTGATTATTATGTGATCGTAAAAGCGGATGCAACGAAGAGAATATATGAGTACACATTTGAAGACAACAATACAGGCAGTTCGGCGCAACCCTTGCATATTGGCACTCCTGATCTGGTGATCGTATCTGTCACAGCGCCGGCAGCCGGCATTTCCGGTAATACGATCGCGCTGGAATGGACGCTCAAAAATATTGGCAATGGCGCTTTGAAGAATACAAAGCTCACGGACCGGGTATTGCTCTCGACCAGTGCGACCTGGAATGAAGCCAATAGTAAGGTTTTGAAAGAAGTGGTGTATCAAACAGGTACGGTAGCAGCCGGTGAGGATACGCTGCAGCACACAACGCTGTTGTTGCCCGATGGCCTGGCCGGTAATTACTATGTATATGTTCAAACAGACTATAAGGATACGGTGTATGAAACGGGTGGTGATAACAATATCCACCGTAGCTCTGGGCCTGTAGCTATTACACTGGGCCCCTGGGCGGACCTGCAAGTGAGTAAGGTAACGGCCAGGGATACAGCCGACGCTGCGGGCGCGACTACTATTTCCTATACGGTGATCAATAAAGGCACTAAAGCCACGAACGACAGTACGTGGAAGGATAATATCTATATATCGCTGAAACCGGTGTGGGACGCTGCTGCCAGCATCTTCCTGCGGGATATTCCACAAACAAGGAATATCGCTAAGGATGGCACTTACCAGGTAGAAACGCCCATCAAATTGCCGGGCAATATTGGCGATACTACTTACTATGTATACGTGTTGACCAATGCAGACAAGACGGTGTATGAGCATGGTGATACGACGAATAATACAGGCAGGAGTAATAAGCTGTATGTAAACAAATATCCGCCGGTGGACCTGATGGTGACTTCAGTTACGGCGCCTTTGACGGGCAAATCGGGGAATGCTATTACGGTTAAATGGTCGGTGAAGAACCAGGGAGCGGCAATAACATTGGAAAACCAATGGAGTGATGGGCTGTATCTGTCGGCCGATACGGTATTTGATAAAGATGACAAACTGGTGAAGGCATTCACACACCGGGGCGCCCTGCCTGCAGGCTCAGGATATGCCGATGAACAAAGCTTTGTATTGCCCAATGGGGTATCGGGCAATTACTATTTGTTGCTGGTGACGGATGAGGCGGATGTGAACTATGATGCTGATACCACGAATAATTACGGCATGGTAAGACAAACGGGAGGGGGCAATAATGATCCTGTTCCAATTGGTATCGAACTGACGCCTCCGGCCGACCTCGTGATCAGTTCCTTTAATGCGCCGGATGAAGGTTTTGCAGGGCAGCCCATTAAAGTAAAATGGAAGGTGAAGAACAGTGGCCCCGGTATCACTTCTGCCGGCAACTGGACGGAGCGGGTATACCTGTCGAAAGATGTATTGTGGGACAAAGACGACCGGATAATAGGTTCTTATAACCGCTCTGGTGTATTGACGGCTGGTGCGGAATACCATGACAGCCTGGAAGTGTTCCTGCCACAGAATGATCTAGGCAATCATGTGCTGATCATTAGATCGGATGTAAACAATAACGTGTATGAACACGGTGCAGAAGAAAATATGTCGACATCGTTGATCACGATCATTAAGGACGAATTGTCGGACCTGATCGTAACGGATATTACAGTGCCTGAATCTGCTAATGCAGGAGGAGAGGTAACGGTAGAATGGACCTTACAAAACAAAGGCACGAATCCTTCGAGGGGATATCTGCAGGAGGGAATATACCTGTCGACAGATACTGCGAAAGATGCGCAGGATATACTGGCGGCTTCTCTGCCGTTAAAGATCAACCTGGCGCCCAACGCTACGCTGGCCAGGAGCCAAAAAATAAGTTTAAAGGGAGCTTCGCTGGGTGATTACCATGTAATCATCCATGCAGATATCCTGAATAATATAGTAGAAATTAATGACAATAATAATGTCACTCCTTCCGAACAGGCGATGCGGGTAACGGTGGAAGAATTACCGTTGCAGGTGTTGAAGCAACAAAACCTGGCCGACAATAAAGAGGCCTACTACCGGATAGAAATACCTGATTCACTGTCGGGAGAATCCTTGTTGGTAACCTTGAAAGGGGATACAGCAAAAGGTAATAATGAAATATTCCTGCGCCGGGGGGAAATGCCTACGCGGGCGGTACATGATTATGCTTTTGGGGAACCCTTCAAAGCCCACCAGGAGATCACGGTTCCCGCATTGCAGACGGGTACTTATTACCTGCTGGTATATGGTAATACTGCACCCAATACGGTGCAACCGGTTAGCCTGCTGGCAGAGGTGCTGCATTTCGAGGTTCGGTCGGTGGATGCTGCTGAAGGTGGCAATACAGGACAAGTGACGGTGCAGGTAAAAGGTTCGAAGCTGGGCACGGTGCGGAAAGTGAGGCTGCGCAATAGTACAGGCAGCATTGCAGCAGATAAGGTAGCCGTGAGCAATCCCGTGAGCCTGTTTGCACAATTCAACCTCGAAGGCGCTGCAGCTGGTGTGTATGATGTGGTGGCAGAGAATGAGGCCGGGGATACAGCGGTACTGGAAGGCGGTTTTACAGTAGTAGCGGGCTCCGGCCTGGGGTTGGAGACGAATGTAGTGACGCCGCCCAATACAAGACCATCCAATGTATTGAGCATCCAGGTTCAGTTTGCCAATACGGGGAATACGGATATCCTCAACCCGGTATTGACGCTCACCAGCCTGGGAGGCGCGCCGATCGCATTGAAGCCGTCCGAACTGGCTCAGGCCAACAAAGCACTGAAGTTACAGTTGCAGGAAGTAAATGGACCTGCCGGCCGTTTAAGGCCAGGCGCCAAGGGTACGATCATCGTGTATGCGAAGGCAACAACGGTGCTGGGCTTTATGCTGGAAGAGGGTAACAGGTAGTATTAATAATATTTCAATAAACGATCAGTCATGAAAACATTACATATAACAGGCTATTGTGGACTTCTGCTGGTGGGATTGTTATCCGCGGCAGGTGTGGTGGCTCAACAGGTCCCGGGCTTTCAGGTCCTCAGCAGGCAACCGCTTGCTGCTGATAAAGGCGGCAGGATGGCCTTGTCGGCTGGTACTCAAGTAGTGACCATTAAGGATGAAAAGCGTGAAGGCAAGCAATTTTACCGTGTAGAGGGCAATGGTGTGCAGGCAATGGTGCCGGCGCTTACTTATGTGGAAGCGCCCGCAGGTAGCGGCAGGGTATGGGTGTATGGCGATTCGGCCTGGCGGCACGTTGTGGATAATGTATACGCCAATGTTTATTCGAATACAGGTGGCTTGATCAAATCTGTTGGTAAGCTGGGCAGGCAACCTTATGCTATTGGTATTGCCAACAATGGTTCGCTGGCTTTCGCCGGTAATTCGGGTAAGGATACCAGTAAACTGGACCTGATCCTTGCTTTATACGACTTCAATGGTAATCGCCAATGGCAGGTAAACCTGCCCGAAGGGAGGGCTTCGCGGGTATTTGTAAGCCCTGATAACAAATACATCGCGGTCGTTCATTTCAACAACAAGAAGTATTTGAGCAGTACGCTGGTATATGATGGCTCAGGCCGCTTGCTGCAAACGCTGGCGCAAAATGCGGATGGCGTTGATTTTCTGCCGTCTGGTAAATTGGTTATTTCAGACGGGCGCAGCTGGTCATTGTATGATGCTTCGAAGGGCTTTCAATTGCTGCATAAGGGATCATTGCCGGGCAATGCCATCGGCAAGTTTCCGGTTACGTCGCATCCCTCACGCGATATCTTCTTTATTGTGACTGCCGACGCCGCCGCGAAGGGGGTGCGTTTGCAGGCCTTTGATGCACAAAAGGGAACATTACTGGCGCAGGGAAGTTTCCAGGGGAAGAGCACCTGGCAAGCTTACCGGCAGGTAACTGTGAACAGTGCGGGCAGCATTCAGTTGACAACAGGGGATGAGGTGATCACTTTAGGCATGAAATAAACATTATTCAATTAAGGATTTATGAGACATAAATTACTCATTCGGTTATTGGCAGGCGCATTATTCACCGGTATGCTGATGACGGCGGCAGGCCTGCAGGCCCAACCTGTAATGCGGGGTGCGCAGCCGTATCTTGGTCAGCGCAGCATGAAGGTGTTCTGGACCAATTCGCCGGGGGCTACGGAAACGGAAGTGCGCACCAGGAAGGATGGTGGCGCCTGGTCGGCCTGGACCAATATGGGGTCGGGCATTAATGAGTTCACCGATATGGGCCTCTCGGAAGGCAGCAAGTATACTTACCAGGTAAGGGAAAAAGTGAATGGGGTGTGGAGTAATCCCTCGAATGAGAAGGGAAATAGTTTTCAACGTCTATGGCCTGTCATGAAAGCAGGTGATCCAACGGCTGAAAGTGTAGAGATATTACATGGTTTCGGGCAACCGATCAAGGCCAATTCATTTTATTTTCATGAAGGGGTGGATATACACGGTGAAACGAACCAGATATCGGAATGGGTACGAGCCCCGATTGGCGGCATCGTGAAAAACCATGGCGGAGAAGGCAATGCCATCAATGTAGACCTGGAGGTTTCCATTGGCGGAGGTACGGTGTTTATTCAATTAAACCACTTGCAAGACCTGGATCCCAATATAAAGGACAATGAGACGGTAGAAGCAGGGCAGATATTGGGGCGTATTTATAGTAGTCCCGCCTGGAAGACGGAAAATTCCCATACGCATTGCCATTACTGGAGTGTAGAGGGTGATATGTTTGGCAGTACAATGAACCCTTATAATATCTGGCTATCGCCTGTTTACCGCGATCCTCAGGGGATGGCGCCGGTGGTGATGGATGTGAACGGGGATGGCAAGGATATCACTTTTCGCAAGGCACCGGACTCAGATGATTTTTTTGAGGATGATAAGGTCCATAATGGCGTTGACATTATTGCAGAAGCGGTGGATAAACAATCTTCAGATGCGCCCTGGCAGAACCCTGGTTTTGTTGGCTATTTTATTCAGCAGGACAAAAAGGGCGCCTGGGTACAATCGGTGAAAGATGCCGATGATCCCTATTGTGTATTCAACAGTACGATTTTTTATCATTCAGATTCAGACTATGAGAACCCGCTGATTACGCAGGGCATCATTTATTACAAACCAAAAACCCAAAGTAAAGCGCCAACGACTCCCGGATTTTATTATTGGGACCAGTGGTTTAGCTACCAGGTGACAAACACCAAGAGTACTACGGGCGACGAAGCGGAGATCAGTGAACAGGCCCGTTGGTGTACGGATGCGCAGAATACAGTTGGGGAGGACAATGGTTATGTACCAGGTTATAAGAAAGCGAGGATCATTGATGAGGCCAAATTTGAGGATGCCAAATACCGGGTGGGTATTGTATTGAAAGACCTGGTCAACAAGGCCCCCACCAAATTCAAAGAATTCAAAGTTGATAATTTCCGTCCTTATGTAAAGGCGGTATCGATAGAAGGAGGCAAATTCAAGTACAAGGCCAGCTGGGAATGGGAGCCGGGCGCTGGACAACTGACGCTGACGGAAGACAAAAACGATGAGAAGGCCTGCGGTGTGATCAGGATCAAAGTCACGATGAGTGAACCGATGAAGGATGTGACGGTGGAAGTGCCTGCGCTTGGTTATAATCAGAACAAAACGGCGGCGGTTGGTGGCTCTGATAGCAGGGTGTTTGAATTTGAAATACCTGCTGATCTTACGAAGGACGGTCCGGAAGGTCCGCATAAACTGGAAATCGATGGTCATGATATGGCTGAAAATGCAGTACAGGGATTTGGGGACAAGGGAACAAAGGGTGAAAATGATTTTCACAAGCGTGCGTTGGATGGTTCCTGGACACCTGCCTCGGTGCGTGTAGGCAAAGACATTATTCATGAATTCAAGTTGCTGGTGCTTACGATCGATGTAGTGGCCAAGCCTGCTTCTTCCTGTGGTAAAAAAGACGGGGAAGCCACGATCAATGTATATGGTGATGAAGGTCCATTTGAGTACAGTGTAGATGGATCTAAATTCCAGGCATCCAATGTGTTTAAGAAACTGGCAGGTGGCTGGCATCAGGCCACAGTGCGTAAAAAAGATACCGAGTGTGAGTTTAACCAGGATTTTCACCTGAAGGATGGTAAACTGGAAGTGGAGGTATCGGGTTTTGGTTCGATAGAGTTCTGTGAAGATGAGCGGCCCACGATCACGTTGTCGGCTATTGCCAGTGGTGGATCGGGTGATTATGAATACAGCTGGCCGGGTGGGGTATTGACGGTGAGTGGATCGGGTTACTATACGGTAACGGTTACAGATAAGCAAACTGGTTGTAAACGTACGAAGGGCGGAAAGGTTACTTTCGTTCCGATCGTATGTTCCAAAGATCCCAATGATATTGTTGGACCGGAAGGGTATGGCCCGGGCAAGATGATCGCCAAGTCGAAGGCCCATTCCTATATGGTTCGTTTTGAAAACGATCCGGAATTTGCTACGGCGCCTGCACAGGTGGTGAAGATCAACCACCCGTTGGATAAAAACGCGAACCTGTTTTCGCTGCGCCTGGGTGATTTTGGATTTGCGGGTATGACGTTCTCTGTACCGGCCGATAAAACTTATTATGCAGCACGGCTGGATGTAATGGATTCGCTGGGTGTGGTAGTGGATGTGACAGCGGGTATCGATGTGAACAAGAAAGAGGTGTTCTGGATATTTGAATCGAAGGATCCGGCCACAGGATTGCCTCCTGCCAATGCTTTGCTGGGCTTCCTGCCGGTGAATGATTCTACAGGCAAAGGAGAAGGCTTTGTTTCTTATACGATCAAGGCTGGCAATCATACGCAGACGGGTGATTCGATTCACGCCAAAGCCAGTATTGTGTTTGATGTAAATGGAGCTATTGAAACACCCATTATATTCAATACGATTGATGCGTTGCCACCGGTGAGCAAGGTGAAGGCATTGCCAGCCACCAGCAAAGCTACAGAGTTCAGGGTAAGCTGGGACGGTGCGGATGACGCAGGGGGATCGGGCATACGGGATTATGTGTTGTATGTATCAGAAAACAATGGCGCTTTTAAAGCGGTACAACCTGCTTCTGCAGATACTGTGCTTATGTATACAGGCATTGCCGGCAATACCTATCGTTTCTTTACGGTGGCTACGGATCATACGGGAAATATAGAAGGGATGAAGAATGCCGGGGAAACAACTATTAAAATAAGTGATGATTGCAAAGATGAAATATGCAATGGTGTGGATGATGATTGTGACGGGGAAGTGGATGAAGGGTTTATCGTTACGTATTACCGCGATGCGGACGGTGATGGCTTTGGCGCGCTGGCGCTGCCAAAACAGGGAACTACCTGTAATGTGCCGGAAGGCTATGTGCTGAGCAGCACGGATTGTAACGACAATGATAAGAACGTGAACCCCGGCGTTACTGAGGTGTGCAATGGAAAGGATGATGATTGTGATGGCCTGGTAGATGAAGGCTGTGGTACACAGCGGTACTATATGGATATCGACAAAGATGGCTATGGCCGCAATGATGGCTCGCGCTTGTCGGGTACGCCTATACCTGGTTGGGTATTGGTGAATGGGGATTGTGCAGACTGGGATGCTACGATCTATCCGGGCGCTCCTGAACTGGCCAATGGCCGTGATGACAACTGTAACGGGCAGGTTGATGAAGGATTGCCGATGACGCGGTATTACCTGGATGTGGACAAGGATGGCTTTGGAAGGAATGAGCATTCCAAACTATCAGCCATTCCGCTGACGGGTTATGTATTGGTGAATGGCGACTGTGCAGATTTTGATGCTACGATCTATCCGGGTGCTCCGGAGCTGGCGAATGGACGTGATGACAATTGTAATGGACAGGTGGATGAAGGATTGCCGGTGAAGCGCTATTACCTGGATGTAGATAAAGATGGCTTTGGACGGAATGAAAATTCGAAGCTCTCTTCGATCCCGCTGATGGGTCATGTACTGGTGAATGGTGATTGTGCCGACTTTGATGCTACGATCTACCCCGGCGCTCCTGAACTGGGGAATGGCCGTGATGACAATTGTAATGGACAAGTGGATGAAGGATTGCCGATGGCGAGGTATTACCAGGATGTAGACAAGGATGGTTATGGCCGTGAGCAGGGTTCGCGTTTGAGTGCCATTCCATTAGTCGGGTATGTATTGCTGGGCGGGGATTGTAATGACTTCGATCCGAAGGTTTATCCTGGCGCACCGGAGGTAAAGAATAACAAAGACGATAATTGTGATGGACAGGTGGATGAAGAACCGCGTATCACCAGCAATGGACCATCAACCGGTAATGGTAAGATGGCGCCTGAGCACAGTGCGGGCGCGTTCAATGTAGTGGTATCACCGGTGCCCAGTTACTATGATTTCACGGTTCACCTGCAACAGGGTGATCCTGCTGAAAAGGTTCGCATCCGGGTATATGACCAGGTGGGCCGGTTGGTGGAAGGAAAGGATCAGCTTTCCATTGGGGCGAGGATCACGATTGGCAGTCAGTATGCGAAAGGGTATTACACATTGGAAGCGGTGCAAGGCAAGAACAGGAAAGTGATCAAGCTGGTGAAGTTGTAGGGGAATCGGCAGTCGGCAATCTTTTGCTTCGACGTTTGCTTCGATAGCAGATCTCTTTCTCCGCTTCGCTGCGTCCGAGATGACAAAAGAAATAGAAACGTCAATAAACAAAAACAGGTGACACCTTTTCGAAAAGTGTCACCTGTTTTTGTTTAGCTATATACTATTGATAAATTATATGCTAGTAATAAAGCATTCAATTATTGATAGAGCATTTTGCCCTGGTAATAATCGAGGATCTTGGTGCGCAATACATAATCGTACCGGGCAATGATGAGGTTAATATTGGCGCGGTCCATATTGTTTTTAGCAATCACATAATCTACAGAGGTGGCTGCTCCTTCATTGAACCTTACTTCTGCTACGCGGAAGGATTCGGTATAAGAAGCTACCTGCTCTACCAGGGCATTGTACCTGTTGAGGGATGCTTCCATGTTTAAATGGTCGCGCTCAATGTTTTGTTTTAATTGAATGCGCATGGTTTGGGTCAGGAAGTCGTATTCTTTCAGGTTGATCTTAGCCAGGGCCACATTGTTCCTTACGCGGAAGTTGTTGAGGATAGGAATATTGACGCCTACGCCAAAGTTGGTCCGGTAGTTATTACTCAGCTGATCATAATATTTGAGCTTCACATTGTTGGCATCCTTGCCAAGACTGGAATAATTGGTGTTTACACCTGCTCCAAAGCCAATAGATGGGAAATAGGATCCCCTGGTAGCTTTTACGGTTTTCTCAGCACTTTTCAGCCGCAGGTCGGCAGCTTTTACAATAGCCATTTGTTCGAGTGCTACCTGGTAAATGCCTTCTGCTGTGCCGGCATAATCCTTGGCAAACTGTTCTGCTGTGAGTTTCTCCACCGTCAGGTCTGCGCGGTAGGGCTGGTTCATCAATTGGGCCAGGGCGAGTTTAGATCTGTTGAGGTCATTCGTAGTATTGATGAGGGATATTTTGTTATCCGCATACTGACCTTTCAGATCGTAGAAGTCTGAAGGTTTGATGGCGCCTTCTTTGTTCATGATCTCCAGCCGCTCTACCTGCTTACGGCTTACTTCCAATTGCTTTTTAGATTGTTCCAGGAGGTCCTCGTTGGTGAGGATATCGAGGTAGGCCAGTATTACACTCAGCATCAGTTGATCTTTTTGCTGTTGCAATTCCATCCGGCTGGCTTCCCAGGCAAACTGGGCGCTTTTAATATTGTTGAGCAAACGGAAACCGTTGAACAGGGTAACATCGGTCGACGCATTATAACCTGCAGAAGTGTAGCTCTGTTGCACATAGCTATTGGTAACGGGATCAATACTACGCCCCTGGTAGGCGGTATGGTCTATACCAGCGCCCAGGGTGGGGATGAGGTTATCTCTCTGCTGCTTCAGGGAGATGCGTTCCCGCTGACTTTGCAGGTCTTTCCTTTTAACATCTAAATTATTGGCAATAGCCGTATCTACACACTGCTTCAGTGTCATGGGCGTATTTTGTGCCAAACTGTTCAGCGACATGAGTACTACCGCATAACAGGTCATCAAGGCTTTACCGGGTTTCATTCTATTTCTCTTTTTTGTAAATTAAGGTTTGGGATTTTAGTTATCTATCCTTCCATCCAGCAGGTTGAGGATATGTGATCCATAACCTGCATTTTTTTCAGAGTGGGTAACCTGTATGATGGTCACGCCTTCTTTATTGAGTTGTTTGAAAAGGTCCATAATGTCTTCTCCCTGTTTTGAATTGAGGTTGCCTGTTGGCTCATCGGCCAGCAGCAATTGTGGTTTGGCGATCAGGGCGCGTGCAATACCTACCAGCTGTTGCTGTCCGCCGGAAAGCTGGGTAGGGAAGAGGTCTTTTTTACCTACTATATTGAAACGGTCGAGGATATCGGCTACCATGGCCTTGCGCTCCGATGATTTGATGTCCTGGTAAATGAGCGGGGTTTCAATATTCTCGTATACGGTCAATTCATCGATGAGGTGATAGGCCTGGAAAACGAAGCCGATATGTCTTTTGTATAAGAGGGAACGTTGTTTTTCTTTCATGCTGTGCACGGCCTCGCCGTTGAAATAATATTCACCTTCATTGGCGTCATCGAGCATACCAATGATGTGGAGCAGGGTGGATTTACCGGAACCGGAAGGTCCCATGATGGACAAGAAGTCTCCTGCGGTGACTGTGAGGTTAATATCTTTTAACAGAAAGGTAGGTTTGCCGCCTACATTAACCCATTTGGAGATATGCTTTAGCTCTAACATGTGATCTATTGTTTTTTGTTTACTAGTTCTTGTATTGTGTATCCCTTATTCACTTCTTAAGCTATTGACCGGATTGGCTGCGGCCACCCGGTAAATTTGCGTAATAATAGTCATTAAAGCAATCAATATCATGGCTGCAAAGCTGATCAGTAAAATATCGACCCCTACGGTAATCCGGTTTGCAAATATGTTTAAAAAAAAGAAACTCAGCAGGTAGCCAATGGGTAAGGCAATACAACCGGCAATGAGTAGCAGTTTCAGGAAGCTCCTGCTCAGGAGGCTCATAATGATGGCGATGCTGGCGCCCATTACTTTGCGGATACCGATCTCCTTACGACGGGTTTCAGTGCTATAGATCACCATGCCCAATAAGCCGAGGGAGGCGATGGTAACGGTGATCAGGGTCAGGAAACCCAGCATACCCACGGTACCGGCAGCGCTGTTCCTGCCTACCCATTCCTCGCGCAACCATTTACCTTCAAAAGGCTGGTTGGGGAATTGTTTTTTCCAGGTGCTTTCTACTGTTTTAAGAAAAGTAGCCGGTAAGGAAGTGGCGGTACTGACCACCAGGAAATGGCAGGCTGCCGGCTTCTGCCGCATAACCAGGGGTATGAAGGGGACGGCCAGGCCGCGGTGAGAGACGTTTTTCATAACGCCTGCTATCTGCACCTGTACGCTATCGTCTATCCAGATGGTTTTACCAATGGCTTCCTGTGGCGAGGCGATCTGCAGGGGTTGCAATGCCAGCTCGTTCAGAACAATATATTTCTCGGTCTGCACACTGTCGGCCTGCGGGGGGAAGCTGGTGCCCGCCAGTAATGACAGGTTGAGGGTATTGAATATGCCGGGATCAGCAAAATAATAGTCGATGCCAATGGGTTCGGCAGCTGGTTGGGGTCTTACCCTTGTGTGGCCGGTTACCTCTTTACCAGGTATGGTGGAAATGGCTGCTACGCTGGTAACGCCGTTCAATTGCTCCAGTTCGTGTTTCAGCAATGGCTGGCCGGCTGCTGCAATAGGAATGGTGATCACATGATCCTGCCTGAATCCCGGATCGGCATTGGCCATATAGTCGAACTGACGGAAAAAGGTAAGTGTAAATATGGTGGCTACGAGGGACAGGGTGAACTGTCCTACGATGAGGCTTTTCCGGAAATTATTGCCCAGGAATAGTTTTACGGTAGAGAGGTTCTTGAGGACTTCTACGGGCTTAAAGGAAGAGAGGGCCCAGGCGGGTAATATACCAGCCAGTAAGCCAGCGAAAAGGCTGAAGAGGAGGAACCATAAACAGGTGCCTGCGTCCAGTGTAAGGTCATCGGCCGATGTTATTTCACGGGCGAAGGGTTGGCCGGTAATGATATTGAGCAGTAACCAGGCCAGTATCAGGGCTAAAAAGGCGGTCAGCAGCGATTCAACAACGAACTGGGTAAATACCTGGGAGCGGATGGCGCCCGATACTTTGCGGATACCTACTTCCTTACCTCTTTTGAGTGAACGGGCCACGGAGAGGTTGGTATAGTTGAAACAAGCGGATAAGAGGATGATAAAGGCTATGACTATTTCTGCCAGCACTTTGCCGCGTGATCCGGTATTGCCCAATGGAGCGCCCATTTCTTCGCTTAATATGATCTTGTTAAGTGGCTGTACTGAAAAAGCGTAATTCTCTTTTCCCACCAGGGTACTATGCTTTACCAGCTCTTTTGAAATGCTTGCTACGGCCTGGCTAAGTTGTTTTTCTTTCACCTGGGGTTTAAGCAGCAGGTAGGTATAGGCACTGGAAACATTGTTCCATTGGTGCAGGTTGGCGGAGAGCTTGCGGTTTTTTTCCAGCAGGGGCACAGAACTCATAGACAAGTAAGCGTCCTGTTCTACATGGGATTTGCCGGCTGGTTTATTCATTACACCGGTAACCCTGAAGTCGCCCAGTTCGGTAAAAGTCAGGACCTGGCCCATGGGATTGCTGTTGCCATAAAACTTTTCTGCAATGGCGGCACTTAATACAATACTGTTGGGCGCTGTTAAAGCGGTATGGCTGTTTCCCGATTGCAAGGTATAGCCAAACAGGCTGAAAAAGTTGCTGTCGGCAAATGCCTGGTGTAAGCGCAGTTCTTTTACGCCATTGGTGGCATTGCCATCAGCAGGGTAGATGCGTGTAAAGGCTTCTACCAGGGCAAAGTCGGTAGTCAGCTTGTCTGCCAGCGGCAGGGGGGTGCTGGCATAGGTGCTGGTATTGCCTTCCTTGTTGGTAAGGTTGGTGATGATGCGATAAGTGCGATCGGGCTGTGGGTGAAACTTATCGTAGCTCAACTGATCTTTCACATGAATGATCACGAGCAGGCATATGGCCATGCTGAGGCCCAGGCCAAAGATGTTGATGAAGGAGAAAATTTTATTCCTCTTCAGATTTCGAAACGCTATTTTAATATAGTTACGTATCATTTTTTAGTGTATCATTCTTTTGTTAAGCTGCGAGCTGTGAGCTTCGAGCTGCGAGCCTTTTGCTTCGAATGGCTTTCTTGTATTTGGCTCGCTGCTCGCCGCTCGTGGCTCGCAGCTTGCTTTCTATTCACTTCTCAACGCTTTCACGGGGTTGGCCAGTGCTGAGCGGAAAGTTTGTATGCTTAGTGTTATCAATGCAATGACCAGCATAATGGCCCCGCCAGCAGCAAATATCCACCAAGGCATTGAGGTGCGATAGGCAAAATTTTGCAACCAGGTGTTGACGGCCCACCAACTCAGGGGCATGGTGATCACGAAGGCCAATATCACCAGCAAAATAAAATCCTTTGACAGCAGGGACACCAGTTGTGTTACAGAAGCGCCCAATACTTTGCGCACACCTATTTCCTTTACCCGCTGGTGGGTGGTGTAGATCACCAGTCCCAATAAACCCAGGCAACTGATGAATACGGCCAGGCCGCTGGCCCAGGTCAATAAGCGGGAAGTGTTTTGTTCTGTCTTATAGAAATCGGCTATCTGTTCGTCAAAGAATTTATATTCAAAAGTCCTTTCGGGAAATACTTCTTTCAGGGCTATATCCAATTTTGCCAAAGCTTTCTTCCAGGTATTGCTGCCTGCTTCCTGTGGGGACAGCAGGATATGGAAGGTATTGGCTTCATCGCTTTTGGCGGTAAATACCAGGGGGGTAATATTGGTGTGGAGGGACTTGGTATGGAAATCGGCCACTACACCCACAATGGGCAACAGTGTTTTGTCGCGCCGCTGGATGTGTTTGCCAATGATATCAGCCGGGTTGGCGTATCCCATCTCGCGGGCAAATGCTTGATTGACGAGGTATTCTTTACGGATGGTATCGCTGGGTTGCAGCATATTGCCGGCGACCAGTTTGATCTTATAGAGGTCGAAGTAGGCAGCATCACCCAGCCTGATCTCGGTCATTTTCTCGATGGTCTTTTTGCCATCATCCAGGGTAAGGGTAGAGGAGGAAGTTCCTTTTGAAGCAGGAGGTATACCACTGAGGGTAACCATTTGAATTTCGGGAATGCTCTTCAGCTTTTGAAGCAATACCTGCTTTTTAGAAAGGCTGTTCTCTCTCCAGGGGATGGTAAAATTAACCACAGCATCTTTACGGTAACCCAGGTCTTTGTTGAGGGAGAAATGTATTTGTTTGGCCACCATCAGGGTGCCGATGATGAAAAACTGGGCTATGATGAATTGGGCTATGGTCAATGTTTTGCGCAGCCAGGCGCTCCTGGTTTTGCCGCTGTTGCTGAATGCCTGGTTCTTCAATACCAATACCGGTTTGAAACCCGACAGTACGAGGGAGGGATAGAACCCGGCAAGCAGGCTCACGACCAATACCAGGGCAATAATGAAGGCTATGATATTGGACTGGAATACGCGGTTGAAGCTGATGGCTTCGGGGATATAACCGGAAAATGCTTTCAGCAGGAAAGGGATGAGGGCAATGGACAGCAGGGTAGCGGTGATGGTGAGCGCCAGTGTTTCGCTCATGAACTGCGCAATGAGTTGTGGCCTTGTGCTGCCCATGGTTTTACGGATGCCTGTTTCTTTGGCACGTTGAACGGACTGGGCTGTAGTGAGGTTGATAAAATTGATGCATCCCAGTATGAGCAGGAAGGCGGCTACCAGCAGCAATCCGTACAGGGTAGGCTTATGGGCCCTACGCTCTCCAAAAATATCATACTTGTCGTTGAAGTGCAGGTCGTTCAGCGGTTGTAAGAGCTGCTTTGTGGTGACGCTGCTGCTATTGGGGGCATGTGTGGCTACCAGGGCGTTGATCTGTGCAGCGGCTTGTTTGGGCGATACACCTTTCTTTAATTTTACCAATAGCTGGGAGTTGCCGAAGTAATTATTCCAGGTGGTCCAGCTAAAGTTATTTTCCAGCTTGCGGGCAGGAATGGTGGCTGTAGCAATAAATTCTTTAAAGTTAAGGTCTGTGGTTTCCCGGAGGTCTTTCACGATGCCGGCCACTGTTACTTCAATGCTGTCATCATACATCATCAGTTGTCCTACTGCGCGGGTAGGAGCTGCATAAGGGAAATATTCTTTGGCGCGGCTTTCCGTCAAAACCACTTTGTAGGGCTCTTTGAGCACGTCGGGCGAGCCGGCCATCCATTGATAGGAAATAAGGTCAAAATAATGCTGGTCGGTGAAGATCACGCCTTTCCTTGCCTTGAATACTTCGGGCTTTTGGTTATTGCCTTTGTTGATGCTCACCTTTGGATCGTAGGTGGTGTAGATGGCCACGGTGTTTTCCAGGCCGGGTATTTCGGTCCTGGCGGCAGCTGGCAGGGGAGCAGGCACCCCGCTGTTGTCGTAATGGGTGCCGGAGAAATCGAGGCTGGAAACGACACGGTAGATGCGGTCGCCGTCTTTGTGAAAGCGGTCGAAACTAAACTCGTACTGTACGATCAGGTAAATGACCAGGGAAGCGCTGATGCCTACGGCGAGTCCCAAAATATTGATAAGGGAGAAGACTTTGTGCTTCCTGACATTACGAAAGGCCAGTTTTAGGTAGTTCCTGATCATATGTGTTTTTCGTTTAAGTAGTTTAACAATGTTAAACTAATAGGCTCCCCGAACAGCTTTATGTTGCATTAAGGGCGGTATATTTTCATGGCTATACTTTCCCCGCCGTTTGGGAGCCTGCGGGTAGTATGGCAAACACATGCCAGAACGTAGATGAGTGATTTGCAATGAGCTATGAGGCATTCCCCATACGAAGTAGTTCGTTTCCGATACAAAAACTGTCCGGTTTTGATACAGGTAAAAGTTGGGAAGTCGGAAAGTGCGGAAGTCCGAAAGTCAGGAAGTTGGAAAGTCTGGGTTGGAGATGGAGCGCTGCCCTTTGCTGGATTGTACGCTTCAGCGGGGATATGTAGCGCCAGGGATGGTGAATGGGGCTTTTGTATGATTATTTTGACCCATCTTCTCCTTCATTAATCGCTTTAAAATATACCCAATAAATATCCCAGGATGGGAGGAGCCTTGGGCCAAGTTGGATAGATGATGGCCAGACCGGTTTACGATTATTATTTGATCGATTTAATGAGAAGGGAGTGCATGTTCAGGATGAATTGCAGGCTTCGTTTACATACAGCGGAAAGCTATACTTTCCAGTGGTTTGAAGTGTACCGTTGCTGGCTACCTGCCAGGGACTGCGGATTTCGGAATTAGGATGTAGGATTTTGGATTGTTCCTGTTTAACTGCCTGATTCATTTCATTGGGGATACTGTCCTTGTTTGTAAATGGTTGTATGGTTGATGTGTTGGCCTGTTGGGCTTCCTGGGCTGTATGTTGCCTGCACCATTCGCGTTTCTTCTCCGCCTCCCGCAGTCTTCTTTCCAATGCTTCCGGATCTCTCCAAATGGATTTACCATTTTTATCCTTCTTGCGCAGGATTGATTCTATGCTGTATTTTCTTCTCTTCCTAACCTTAACCGGCTTTGGTTGCCAGATGGGATTATCCGGATCGGTTGCTTTCTGTTGCTTCCAGTATTCCACATAGCATTTCCAGAGGAGCTGTTTTACCTGATCATCTGTATGGGGATTCTCTTTTAATAAAGTGAAGGCTTCACCAGTGAAGGAGCGATACATCCAGAACTGGCGCCAGCCGGGTGGCAGTTCTTTATAAATAGCGGAGCCAATCTTTGAGGCGCGGGCCAGGAGACGGGCATAGATCATGGTCCACTTGAATTCGGGACTGGTTTTGACGCGCTTGCTGCTGAGGGAGCTTTTGACGCGTACATAATACTGGCCGTCCATCTTGTAGAAGGTAAGGTCGTCGATTGTGCCTTCGAGGAAGCATAGTCCTGCGATTTGTTTTGCCATAGGAACAGATTGTTCCTGAATTTAGCAAAATTCCGGGAGGGGAAAAATTAAATCGGCAATCGGCAGACAGGGCCCGCTAAGGGGCGGGAGGAGGTCCTTTACTTCGATGGGGCTGGTAAATGGGGGAGAGGAGCTGCGACCGAAAAATCACTAAGGGTGCCGGTAGCCGGGCACTAGTTGCTGGTGAGCCTGTGAAAGCAGTTGTTGGTGTCGGTTTGATTGATTTTTAAATGGTTGTGTATGGGTAAGGGAGTTGTGGCTGCAATGTAATAAGGTTGCGTTTTTAGTAAAATGCGCCTTTTATACGTCTGGCAAACGGCTGGTCTACGGCTGAAAGTAGGCTGATCCCCGGCTGAAGCTGTGGTGTGGTTACAGGCTGGGGTGGCTATTTTAGGAAACTGCGCCTTTTATATGCTTTATCCATGGGATATCAGTACAGTATCCGGTAGGCATCGTGGAAGGGTCCCCAGGGAATCTTGTTAACAAGTAGCTGGATGGTGGTTTTGGGATTTAAAGAAAAAGGGCCGAAGCCCTTACTGATAGACACGGCCGGGCACTGGTGGAAGGGCCTGACGGCAGGTGCTGACCATGAGGATGCGGCCCTGATACTGCCTTTCAAAAGCCGCCTGCCTGGAGGGGCCAACAACGAAGACGATACACTGCTCGATGCCTACCAGCGAGCAAGTAGTGGAAGCCACGAGATAATACTTCATAACAAAACATTTAAAATGAAAAAATAACAGCAAAAGCTGCCTGCAGCATTCAATGCGGCATGAGCGCAAGGCCAAAAAGGACCGGAATAAATGCGCGGATCACATCGGTTGATTCAACTTGCTGCAGCTGGTGCGGGATGTACCGATGATGGCTGGTACTGAAGCTTTATGCCGGACCGTTTTTGGCGGCAGGTGGGTGGGGAGGCAGTGAGGAGGTGTGAGTAGGGAGTCGGGAGTGATGAGACCGCTAAATGGCTTGTGGTCACTGGTTGCTGTAGACGAATTTTCAATGGGTGGGTGAGTAGGCGGACGTGGGTGTGGGTTGGCGGGGGCTGGCATGCCGCATTATTTTGCTGGCGGGCTTTTTGATGTTTTTGGGAGGAAGTGGAACGGGGCTGGTACTGGTTGCGGCTGGTGTGGGATAACAGTGGATAGTCGTTTGCCGTAATGCAGGGGCTGTAAAAGACACAAGGACGCAAGGCTGTTAAATGTCCGCCCTGCATCCTTCAGTGAAGGGGAGAGGTTGACAGGGTTGGGAAAAGTTGATAAGATAACAAGATTTACATTTTTACTAGCAAACGACTCGCCGGAAGGTGGGGCGTTTTTTTCTGAACTGGGCTCTTGGGGATTAATTGGGTTGTGGAGGGATGATTGGGGTGAACCTTAAATTATTTCTAATCAATTATTTGTGAGCTACTGTTTGCTCCAGGGGGAATCCCAGTGAAGTGCTTTAAATTGTAAGGGGGCACCCGGACCATTGATGCCTGGACTGTACGTATACCTAAAAACAGGTATAGGACTCCCTAATGACGGACAGGGGATAAAGTCTCTATAAGGTCTCTAAAAACTCTCTGAAAGGTCTCTACAATGTCTCTGTAAGATCCGGGATGTATTTTCTTCCGTACATAAGTATAAGGTGGGCCTGGCTCCACTGAAACCAACTTATTTACTCTAATAGCTTATTCTATGGCAAGGAATATCTCGACGGTTTTTAAGTTCAAGGGAACCCTGGGTAATGTTACATATGTGGACAGTCCGACCTATGGACCGCATACCCGGATGGAGCGTGGAACTCATACGCCCATAACGCTCAACAAGACAATGAAGAAATGCAAGGACACACTGATGAATTGCAATAAGCAAGCCAAAGCGGTCTTTGATGCGTTGAAAGATGAGCCGCGTGATGGGAGTTTGTGGTGGCGGCTGCTGTCCATTTTCTTCCAGCGGGCCAAGGAGGGTCTAAAGCCAAATGTGGGTATGCTGGCAGGACTGGAATGCGATGTGAAACATCCCCTTAGTCAATTACTGGGCGTTTCCTATAAGGTAGCAGTTGAACGTGGGGCCAAAACAATGGGTATAACGGTTAAGCTTGATCAGGCACCCAGGAAAAATGATGTCAAACAAATGACACATTACCAGTTGCAGCTCGTTGTGTTGTATCCTTCTTTTTCGAAGGGGCGTGTACGAAAAGAAATTGCGGCCGGTCCTATGACGCTTTTTTCAGAAGAGCCTGGTCCGGTGGTGATGGAAGTGGCAGCGCCGTCGGCTACTGCCCCTTATGTAATGTTGCTGGGCATTACGGGGTACACCCATGTACAAAAGTATTGGGAGGTGGCTAGTTATAAGGGGCTGGCGGTGGTGGGTTGAGTTGGATGAGAGGCCGACTCTCATCTATTAAACAGCATACAAAAGACATATTAGATCACTTATTTCTTGACATAGCCGTGCCAGTTTTGGGGTATTCTGCTAGAAAAAGTATAAAACGGCGCTACGGATTTCAACGAAAAATCGTTAGAGAAACTTCCAATTGTACTTCTACTAACTGGCTTTCCCGATTCGTATTTGAGGAAATACTACCTTCTTACCTTATCTTACGAGTTCTCAGATTCGCAACCTTTATGTAGATCTCCGCTCTCCGTCATATCCATAATCTTCAAGTGTCCAATTGATTACAACTTCTTTTAACCATTCTGCAAAGCTTGAATTAATCACCTCAGGTAAGTCAAACTCATTATAAGTGTAGTCATGCTGCCAGAAGACTATTTCGCAAGATTCACCAGCTATTGCCTTAGTGTTAAAGCAATAATGATTACCATAGCCATCTGGTGCAAATGGGATTAGCTCAATGGGCATCGGATTAGCAACCTCCTCGTGCTCAAATATGTAGTTTTCATTAATTGAGTTTGCTTCTTTTTCCTTGCCTACCCCATAGACACGGCTGCCCATTAAACTTACTCCATTAAGGGTTAAAATAAATTTTTTGTAATCGTCCGGCAATTTGAATTTGAACTGATTCTCAAAACTGAAAATATTTTCGGTTGTTGCAGGATCTTCGAATGTTATTATCTTCTCTGAGAAGAGTTTTAGCTCATTAATAATGTCGTATATGCTCATTTCCTTTTAAATTAAATCTGGGAAAAATTCTTTCTTCCAGTATTCCCTACGATCCTTGTCATACTGCTTTCGATCAATCTTGGACGGGCTTGGTTAGTCACTCAGGTTTTCCAAGGCGGTTTCGATCAGGTACAAGCCAGCGAACAGGGCTATTTGATTGTTGCTGTTGAACTCAATTGATCCTTCAAATGGCATTGTGGGGCTTATATTACCAAGACTAAAAAAAGGGAAATGGATCTGAAAGTTGTAAGTAATTTGTTCAGAGTTATTGGTAAGGGTGAATTTGTACCGGCCCCAGGTTTTTTTATCAAAGGGGGAATATCCGTCCGGCCGATGTCTTTTAAAAGAGTGGATCTCATCCTGTAAGTATAGCTTATGCTGGTACCCAATGAATATGGTCCAATTGGTTAGTTGATAGTGGCCTATTTCCTTTTTTGAGATTTCGTCAGTGATCACCACTTTGGTCTTGCGAAAGAGTTTTTGGTTGGTATCAATCCTTACGGAAATATTATCAAAACGGAAGAAGCATTCTTTCGTGTTATAGTAGAACTTACCCAGGAGGCTTTCGTTTGCAAAGAGGCTGTATACGTTGTAGTACGCATTCATGTATTCGGCGTTTGGTTCTTTGGAGAAACTTAGATTCATTGCTGATTAGATCAGGGTGGTGGTAAAGGTTGAGTAGAATTTAGCTTGTTTCGTTGTCTAGTCGCCGGATTGAACAAATATATTGTTGTTGTAGTTGTGGCTAAACAGGTACTTACCATCAGCATCATGCACCAGCAATACGGGCCAACCTGTTTTAGTCTTTTGGTTGTAGAGGTATGGGTGGATGGCATGAATGGTGGCCGTGTCGATATTTTTTGTTGTGACGATTACATTTATGTAATAAGGTTCACAGGGTATGTTTTCTATTTTCAGGTTGGTGGCCCTGGCTTTTGCGGCCTCATACTGCGCTTTCGATGCGCCGGATAATTCGCCGCAGAGGGTATTGTCGCAGGAGAGGAGGGTAGCTGAAAGGATGGCTGGTACTATAAGAAGTTTCATATTATATGGTGGGTACAAGTTAAACTTTGTTGGCGGAGAATGCAAATGCTCCAGAAGCTCTGCTTTCAACTAATTCCTGACTGACTAGTATTTAAGATTTTGCCCAATTCATGCAGTACTGTTTATTCAAATAGAGAAATGAAAAGGTAATAAAATTTCACTTTTCTTTTCTCTATTTGAAGTACGTCGAATCTAATAAAAAATAACAAACCCCAGTTACTTAAGGGCAACAAAAAAACGCTGATATTACTGGCAGCGATTGAGCTATTTATTCTATGCACAAGCACGCATCGGCACTTATCTAATCAGCATGCTCATATCTTACCTTTATGCCAGCATGATCATCGCCATACGTATATGCCAGCTTTGCGCACTTCTGTTCTGATATTGATTGAGGCCTAATTCTTTTTTTGCTTTCCTGAAAGCCTTTTCCACAGAATACCTTTTACATTGACGATAGGCCAATTCTTTTAGCGATGCTCGCGGACAATGGCAAAAACTGTACTTTACGGTGCCGTCTTTATCTTCACGGATCAACAGCGTTATCAACTGCCTGCTTTAAGTTGACCAGTTGACAATTTGACGAGGTCAATACGTTTTCGACATGTCTTCAACGATTTTCTTTCGCTCAACTCCTTTACACCTACCTGGTGGTTCACTCCACCTTTTCTTCATCGCTTACCACCGAAATTTTTGATTACAGCAGCCTGAAGCGGTTTATGCACTTCGTCTGTACAGCGTGTATGAGAGGCCAACTCTCATCTATTAAACAGCATGTAAAAGAACTATTCACTCATTTTACTTTTTGACACACCTTGCCAGTGGGGGGTATTTATATAGCATTAAATATATCATGTAAATATTCTTCTTTACTGTCGTTTATGAGTGTCTTTACACTATTGGCTTCATAGTATAATTTCAACTCACTCCCTTTATTATTATCTATACTTACAACACCATCAATAATACTTAAAAATTGAAATATGGCAGTATCAACCGATTCCTTTATTATTAAATCAATATTTTTTTTATCAGTCTCATTTAAGGAGTTATGAAAAGAAGACATAATAATATACTTCTCTTGCGGGGCCTTTCCAGGAGGAGTTGTAATGTTTGTCTTAACAGCGTTTATGCTTGACTTGGCAACCACTATTCTAAGCATCTCGATAAATTCAATACTATTCATAGTTGTTTATTTTTTTATAAATGATTGTGGGTACTGTTTTTTTGTCAAAAGAATTAAATCGAAAAATGATTGATTGGGCGCATTTGTATATTTCCTTAAATCTCTTATGTCTTTTGCTAATTGTTGTCTTGGTGTACTAGTTGCTGCACCTTTTAGCGTGGGGATTGCTTTGTGTTCTGCGGTAGGTAAAGCAATGGAAGGCGCTGTCCATCTTTCATAGTCAGTGATTGTTTGTTTCGCTGGTTGTGTTTGCGGCGCATGGTGTAGAGCTAAATCATCTCCTGGCAGAGATCTGCTTTTTAAGTCATTATATAATCCAACCTCATATTTTTCAACGGCCTTAGAAGTTGCTTTTGCCTCTGCCTGTGTAGTTACCTTTAAAAACGTTATCTCTTCTACTGCGCCTATTTCAGCAATTTGTAAGGACGTCTTGGTTATTCCGACCGGTCCAGCAGGAGATACGTACGCAAGAGGATTTTCTTTAAAATCCGCCCACATTCTTTGAGGTATACTCTGGCCAGATTTTATATTATTTTCGGCGTTTTCTAAGCCTCTTTCTACGCCATCTCTTACCCAAGCTGCTTCTCTTCTAAAGTTTTCTTTTGCATTATCGAGCCTTGCTCCTATCCAATCTTGTGCGGCCTGAAGCCAACCTCCACAACACTCCGCCCCTTCATCGCCTAAAGGATCGCTGTACCTAATTGGGTTATCATAATTCGATGCGTAAGGCGACCACATCTCCATGTTTTCAGTCTTCGGATCCACTTGCCACCAGCGTCCAACCTGTGGATCTAATTCCCTAAGTTGAGCGTCGTAAATGTCTAATCCCAAATCTCCTTCGAGTTCTATTCCATTATACTTTTTGTCATTCTCTGTATAATTCGGGTTGAGAGCTTTGGAAGATATCCCCGCCATAGTCAGCCCAAATGGATAATAATGCGTTTCCTCGGTGATAGGGCCGGTAAAATGCCTGATAGTAAGGTTGTCAAAGAACACATCCCAGTTCTGGGTCTCATTACTGACGTAAATATACAAAAATCCATTCTTGGTCATGGGGATGGCAGAATAACTGATTGGCTTTACCAGGTCGGCATCACTAACAGGTACAGCACCGCTGCTTGCCGCTACATAATTTAACTGCTCATCCAACAATATCCAGTTGAGATAGGCTTTGGGTTTGGTAGGTTGGCTGGGATTATTTCCAGTGCGGAAACTGCCCAATGCTCCCAATAAGGGACTGCTGGCACTATTACTTAAGGCTGTCAGTGTTCCTTTACTTTCCCCTGCTACACCGATGATACCGGTAGCCAGGGAAGTAAGGATGTCGGTCAGCGGATTGCCGCCCTCATTGGCGGTGCCACCGCTGCGGTAAAAATGGCTTACACCAATATCTACTTTATCGCCGCTCATGATCTTCAACACGATGGCAGGCCCTACCTTATTGCCACTGCCATTTAATTTAGCCACCAGGTCATTGGGGACGGTCACAGGATTGGGGTCTGTTGGATAACCGCCGGATACGGATGTTTTGGTGACAGCTGTTAAGGGAATATTGTAAAAAAGCTGATCTTCTTTGGTACGGGTAGCCGTTTCCATGGAAGCCAGGTACTGGGCGGTATCAGTTTGTTCAGTGAGAACCATGCGGACATTGCCCAGGTGATCCTTAAGAAAGTAATCATACTGGAACTGGTATGCACTGTCGCCATTGACGAACCGCCTTTTGGTATAGCGAAGTCTGCCTTCTTCATGTCCAATGAACTGCAGGGTATCGTTTTCATAGACGGCACCGCCCAGGTAAAGGGTAGTTTTCGTAGGCTTGCCGGTTTCCCATACTTCTTTTTTCAGCTTATTGCCCAGTGCATCGTAGGTATAGGTAATACCCCCTTTAATGCCTCCGCCCGGGGCTTTTACCTGTACATAGCGCACCAGTTGCAGCTGGTTGTACGCAATGCCGGATTCCAAGTCTTTATTGCGGTCGCTAGCCAGGTGGCCATTGGCCTCATAGGTGTAATCTACGGTGGAATTGGTTTTTCCACCCGGCAGGGTCTGCATGTACATACCTGATGCCCGGAAGTCACCCAGTTTTGTAAAGGGATCGTTTACGCTGTCAATAACATTCAACAACTTGTTGCTGTACACATAATAATTGTAGAAGAGGCTATCAATGTACACACTACCTCCCGGCTTCCAGCCGCGCTGGTTCATGGTACGGATGTTGCCATTGGCATCATAGCTGAGACCAGTGGCGCTGAAGTCTATGCCGGCATTGAGGTTAAATGTGGTGCCGGTAAATTGTTTGAAATCGGCATTGATCAGCCTGGAAGCTACATCATAAGAAAAATCATAGCGGCGTACGCGATTGTCTCCACCGCTTTTCCAGAGCATACCGGCAATATTGCCATTGTACAGTCGGTTGGCTGCATAGTTGGCACTGATGCCATTGACATTCAAAGCATTTTTATCATAGGCCAGTTCGAAACCAAAGTAATGAGCGGTGCTGTTGGTATCTTTTGCATAATCCCGGTTGTTGCCCAGTATCCAGCCACGGATATTGTAATCATAGGTGAGGGTTTCTACCGGGCCTCCTGCGGCTCCCCCGGTAGGAGCAAGTGTCTTCTTTTTTAACTGCCCCAGCGCATCATATTCATGGGTGGCTATCACCTGTTCCGGCTTACTGATAGTTTGGCTGTTGATCGTACTGTTCACCGTCTTTTTCGTGGTAAGGAGGCGGCCCAGGTCATCATAGGTCAATTTGGTAATGGTGGTATGGGTTTGGGGATTCACACCGGCTTTTTGCTGTTTTTGCACGATGACCAGTGGCTGGCCATTCCAGGCATACTGTGTGGTGGTCAGATCTTGTCCACCTGTAATATTGGTGGCCTTGGTTTGTATGATGCGGCCCTGGTCGTCATATATATTTACTGAATACAGGTAAGGGGTAATATTGCCCACCACCCTGATCCGTGTGCCGGTAACCAGCCCGGTAAGGGCTGTTGATTTAACATTTTCCTGCGGATAGGGAAAGCTGGCAGATGCCGGCAATAGCCAGGTGTTATGGGCAATATCATAAATAGCATCTAAAGTAGTGGTATACACACCCAGCCAATTGTAATTATCATAAAAGGTATGGGTATATTCTTCTTCTGCATAATTATTCAGATCAGGATAATTGGTGCTGCTCCCGGCTGCATTGGTATGAAAGGCAAGGTTGTCGTAATTGGTGAGGTCGGGAATGAATCCGTTAGCAACAGGCCGGTTGAGGTTATCATATTGGGTATACATCCAGCCCTTGTAACCTGTGCGCATGTTGCGGTCCTGAGTCAGTACCAGCCGGTCACGGGCATCATAGACCATCCGTACTTCACCGCCATCAGGCACTTTTTTGCGGATCAGGCGGTTGCGGGCGTCGTATTCGTACTGGAAACATAAATTGGGTAGTACATTAGTTAGTGTATTGATGTGCCAGCCAGAAGCAAAGAGATGCGCCACAGCCATGGGTTGTATCACCAGGCGCAGACGGTTGAGATCATCGTATACATAGTAGGTGCAAAGCCAGTTGGGGTAACTAATACCACTGCCATCATCTCCAGCGCCATTGATCTGTACTTTTTTGAGGATGACCTGACCTTCCTTGTCCTTGAACTCTATGACCTGTTTGCCATGTTCATTGACAGTGATGGTCTTGTAAAGTTCCCCGGCCGGATAAATACCCGTAACTGCGTAGGTTCCCCAATTATTCGCCACATCGGTGACTGACCAGATCTTCACATCATCAGTGGGGGTATTGAACCATGCTTTGCCTTTGATCCCTCTGTTGTTACCTACCCAGTTATCACCAGGAGCGTAAGTTTCTTCCACTCTATGCAGGGATGAAGGTTCTAAGGTCACCCTGCCATAATAGAATTTTTCATCTGGAAATCGCTGGGCATTATTGATATTTTGTTCGGCTACTGCATATGGTCTGTAGTCTCCGTCGTTGGCAGCTGCCACATAAGGAAGAAAATTAACGTCCTGTTTGCCAAACCCGTTATAGGATACACCGGCCACGAGGTCGCCCGGGGTTTCACCTGTTACGAGAGAACCATGTTTGGCAACAGTTTGAACCAATCTACTTAATCCATCAAAATATTGTGTTGTTTGTTTTACTTCTTTAAGGAGGGTAAGTTGGCCGGCACTTGTTTCATTCAGCACACCCGGTTTGGTAATATTTCTCTCTTTGATATAATTCATATCAACAATGGTGTTGCTTACCACCTGTACGGTGCTGGTATTGGTATAGCTGATCTCCGCACCACAAGTCACTTTACGGCGGTAATACCGTGTTGAAGAAAGGTTGCCGGGGCTGATGCTTAAAGGATCGGTCGAAGCAATATCTGTCCAGCTAATGTTGTCTGTGCTGGATTGCCACTGGTAAGTAAAATTGTTGTTACAATTGCCTCCGCTGGCTGCGTTTGCAGTGATCTTTCCCGGATTAGCGCCTGTAGCTATGGAAACGAGGGAAGGGACTACTGTTCCCGGGCGTAATTCCGGATTTACTGATACTGTGACTACATTGGAAGTTGCTGACACTCCATTACAATAGACGATCCTTCTAAACCAAGTGGTTCCAGTTATTTTTCTGCCGCTAAATGTTGGGCTATTGGAGCCATAGATGGTCTCATAGGTTGTTCCATCCGTACTATACTGCCATTTGTAAACATAGATACCTCCACAGAACCCACGCTGTGCATCCTGTACACTGGTCAATGACGGAGCTGTATAATAAGTAATCGGCGCAGCGGGACCTCCAATGGTACCTGCCAATACTGGTCCACTGAGGGTAATCTTTGTAACGGGGCTATAGGCTATTTCACCACCGCATGACGCTTTTACCCTAAAATATGTGTCGGCAGATAGAACGCCTCCGGTATAGATGGGACCATTCGGGCTTCCCGGGATATCGGCCCAGGTGGTATTGTCGGCACTGGATTGCCAGGTAATGGTATAACTACCTCCACAATTGCCTCCTAAAGAACCGGAGTAGGATATATTGCCTAGTGCAACATTGTAGTTAATGGTAGCCGATGCTGGTGTGATGGACCCGGCGGTCAAAGGTGGATATACGCTAATGGTAACCACGTTGCTATAGGCGATCTCGGAGCCGCAGGTCACTTTCCTGCGGAAGTATTTTGTTGTTGCCAGATTGCCTGGTGTGCAGTTCAAACCTGTCATACCAGTAAGAGTGATATAATTCAAATTGTCTGTAGAACTTTCCCATTGATAACTATAGCTGGCCGAGCAATTACCTCCGGTGGCAGAAGTGCCAGTGATGGTACCGGGGTCGCTGTTAAATCTTATGGATGAAACGGAACTGGAGATAGTTCCACCTCCCAGGGCTGCTGCTACCTGGATGATCAATACATTGCTGTAAGCTGTTGCAGAGCTGCAGGTAACCTTCCGGCGAAAATAGGTGGTGACGAGGAGGTTACCAGGATTATAATCTGTACCATTGGCCCCAAACATCGGGCCCCAGCTGCTGCCGTCGGAGGAAGTTTCCCATTGGTATTGATAGTTCCCACTACAGTTGCCATTGGAAGGGCTGGTACCATGCAGTGTACCGGGGGACGTATTGTAGGTAAGTAAAGGTGGCAGGTTATCGCCATAAATAGTGCCGGGACCTAATGGTGGCTGTACGGTAGTGATCATGACAGCGCTGTATGCATCCTGGCCGTTGCAGCTTACTTTTACTCGGTAATAGATAGTGGAAGTCAACAGGCCTGGAGAATAAGAAGTACCAGCGGCTCCGCCAATATTGTTCCAGGTACTATTGTCAGGGCTTGACTGCCATTGGTAGGTATAGCTGCTGCCGCAGTTGCCACCGGTAGTACCGGAATAGCTGAGTGTACCGGGGGACGTATTGTATTCAATATTGGCAGAAGAGGGCATTATTGCGCCTGCTACCAAAGCAGGGGCAACGGCTATAGAAATGCTATTGCTCACCATGGTTTGGCTGGCACAGGTTACCCGCCTGCGGAAATAGATGGTTGAAGTCAATGTATTGGGTGTATAGTTTTGATCAGTTCCCTGAAAAGCGTCTATAAATGAAAGCCCATCATTAGAGACTTCCCACTGGTAGGAATAACTGCCTGAGCAGCTACCACCGCTTGCTGCGGTACCGGTGATGGTTCCTGGTGATGTATTGTAATTGATGGTATTGCTTACGGGGCTGGAGATGGAACCAGCACTAAGGGTAGGATTGACGAAGATGCTGGCCTCATCTGAATAGGTGACGGCATTACTGAGATCGGAGGAGGTAACCATTCTCCTGAAATAGGTGGAAGCAGACAATGCGCCAGGACTGTAATTCAATCCGGTAGCACCAGAAATATTTGACCAGTTGGCGAGATCTGCGGATTGCTGCCATTGATAGGTGAGGCTACCCCCGGTGCAGACGCCTCCCGATGCTGCGGAACAGGAGATAGAAGCAGGCACTGTATTGTAAGCAATAGTCTGGTTCTTACCGGCAGTAATAGTGCCGCCCAGGAAAGTAGTGATAGTTACACTTTTAGACGCTGAGCCTCCCGAACTGTAAAATGACAGGGTTCCGGAACCGCTGGCGTCCCATACTACCACAAGACCATTTCCTCCCGAGCCTAGTGTACCGCTAACATTTCCGTTGTGTACGCCATTAATGGAACCGCCCGAGATCGACCAGGTATAACTCCAGCCGGAGCTGGTACCGGTAGTCATATAAAAGTAAGAAGTACTGTCTTTGACACAGGACGCTCCGTCAATGCTGATCTGGGCCTTCGTTGTTGCAAACAGGAAAATGGATATTGTCAATGCAACCAGATATTTTTTATGGGTATTAAATTCAATATGCATATTGAACAGGTGCTTATGGTATGTAGGTATAGGTTTCAAACGCTGCAGGAAATAACGATTAGTTATTTTTGAAATGGTATTGGAATGTTTTAATGATGTTTTGATCCTGATCCTTGATGAGCTTTAATCTTCCAAACCCGTCGTATTCGTAGTAAATGGTCTTTCCTATGGGAGCTGTTTCACTAGTAATTCCGACCAAAGGTGCATAAGTGTAAGTAGTGACCAGGGCAGTGTTGCCAGCCAGACCGATACGGACTTTGTTTAATTCGTCCCGAAGTTGCTGGTCACTGGCTGGGTTGTCCAATATAGCCTGATTTATAAAGCTGCTCACTGTAGCATAATCTGCACCTGCTACTTTAGCTACCACATAAGCGTGATTGTACCCCCACAGGTATGTTGCGCGCACATCAAATTCCTTTGACAAAGAGAGAATATTTCCATTGGCATCATATCCGTGGTACCTACCCATTATTGTCGATGGATTCGTGCCTCTTTTTTCCTCGATAGTTACTGGCGCTATGATATTATTGCCCCAATCCTGGTAATTGGTCTTAGCTGATCTCAAAAAGGTGGTGTTCTTATGGTTAAGTTGTTCTACAGGCACATTTAACATATGTTTTTGTATCATAGTGTTATAAGGCGCGGTGGTGGGATAGTCAGCAGCGTAGGTCAGTGCGCTGGTCAAAGTTTCCTGCGCGCTGTTAAGGGTTTCTGTTTTGGTTAACTGATTATGTGTGGGTGTTTTTTGATAATAATAATTTTCCGTTTGCTTCAGTTGGTTGCCGTTGTCATCAATATTGGTAACGATCCTGGTTTTGAGTCTGTCGAAACCGGTATAGTGCGAGAAATAGGGGAGGGTGACATTAATTGGAATGCACATGTATTGAATGGAGCCGCTGCCAAGTATCTTTTGGATCACCTGATGGTTTCCGGCCCCATATTTAAAAGAGATGCATTCATTATCAATTGCCCAATTTATATTATCGGGCCTGTCTGCTACGACGCGGTCATAAAAATCGGCGGGCTGATTGGCCATTATTTGGGTGTAATGCAGATAAGCACGGCTAATGAGGTCGGTATTGATTTCCTGTACATAATCTTCGTTGGTCGCATTGGCAAGATGTGGGGACCAGGCATAGTACTCATTTTCTTCCTTTTGGATAATGGACCCTTTTTTGTAAACAGTTTTGGATAACAATTTTCCTCTGGTCCATTCTGCGGGCTCATAGGCTGCCTGCCCCAGGTAAGGATAAAACTGGCTAAAGTAGGGTGGATTAAAGGAGAAATGATAGGCGGTTGTATAACTATTGTTGGTGTTGGTTACATCTATTTCTTCTTCATTCACATAGTCATAACCTAAGTAGGAGCCGCTGGTCGTTTCCAGGGGAGCTACAGAGTTGGAATAACAAACAACGTCCTTATAAACTGCGCAGCCTGATGTTGGCCCTTCGGTACAAGCAAGTCTGTGCCTGACCTGGTAGTATTTGGGAAATGACACTACTCTTCCGGAAGTGAAATTTGAAACTTGTTCATTGTATGGATTTATATAACTGTAATGCTTCTTTTTTGCCAATACGCCTTCTGACGTATAATAATTGATGTCCTTGATCCTAAGGCCGCCAACATTTATCATTTGTTTTGCAGGATCAAGCTCACGCCATTTGAGGGTAAAATATAAATTGTAAGGTTGTTCTGCGATTGAGCCACTACCGAGGTAGGTAAGAGCAACGGTCATTTCGTAATTTCCAACTGATAAATTTATTTTTTCATTGCTCACACCATTTCTCTGATAGATGCCGGAGGAGTTGGGAGAACCAGGAGTTGTAGTAAACTCTTTGATAAAGACCCTTGTGCCATTCGATTCAATTTTTTCCAGCAAAAACCTGACATTGTTTTCGTACGCTGACATGTATTGTTCTGCAGTAGATATCCCAAAATTTGTAGAACATTCCCAATTGTAGGTACCCAATGACATATAGCCTGTAGGTGGAATGGAAAATTGTTTTTTGAAATACCGTGTGGCATTACTGGTATAGTCGGGATTGGGATTAGCGGTGGTCCTGCTGAAACTGCTGATCGACATCCCCGCTTCTTTATTGATTACATTGTCATCCTGGTAATATTCAATAAGATGGGCTGGCATGTCCCATACGCCGGCGGTATTGTTTTCGTATACAAATTCGGTAGCACCACCTTCAGGATAGGTCATGGTCTTTAAGGAAAATACATTACTGTTCTCTGGTTTAACCCTCCTGTCGCCACCCTGGAACATTCCAGGCATTATGTTGGGGATAAATGAGTGTATACCTGTGTTTGCTATGCCATTATAAAAGCCCCAATGGTCCTGGGAAAATGAAAATTTGGAAGGCATTTGGGCTTTTTCATAATAGCTGAACTTATAGGTTTTCCTTGAAGCAGGCAAATCGTTGCTAAGAACGGTCAGACTATCTAATCTCAGGCGATTGTATCTGTAAGGAGGGGGAGCATAGGTTATTATTGTGTTGGTGGATGAAAGGCCGAAGATGTCCATAATATCATAGGACGCAGCATAGAAATAACTATAGTAGAACCTGATCTTTTTAATGGAATTCCCCTGTTTATCAATCACATTGATCTCACTCAAACAGGTGGTGGGCATATCAGCCCGGGAGGCGGTTACAAAGTTTACCGTGCCTTCGGGGAAGGTAATGGTCTTGATCCGGGTATCTGTGTAGTCAAACCTGTCGATATTGGTATTGTTCGATGATGATGCTCCATCGAATGTAAAGGTTGATCCGGTTAATTTAAAACTTGTGTAATTGAAAGCATCGTAGGAGAAATTGATACTTTCGTTGTTTGTGTTGTTTATCCTTTTGATGCTCCATGTGTTTTTGGGACTATTACTGGTACCATTAAGTTGAAGCCTGGAGAATGCATCTTCACCCAAATCAATTGACACCCCATTCGGTAGTTTGGCATTCCAGGAATAAAGTTGGTTACCATCGTTTGTAATAGCTATATCTTCCTTCGGGAAAAGAATAAACTTATTTTGTTCCTGGCTAAACATAAACTTTCCTGAATAACCGGGCAGAGAATAATAGAAAGCATCTGGCATATAATCTTTTCCGCCCGCTTTTGCTTGTATGATATAGGATTGGCGCAGCTCAACGTCGGCTTGATTGTTTGGCGCCGGCAGTTGATTGAAATAATTGATACTGCTTGAAGAATTGTTGATCCCGTTCAGGAAAAAGTTTTCATCAGGGATGCCTCGTACTTTTCTGGATATTTCTCCCTGGTAGTTGAGACTCCAGCCGAGGCCTACCCAGGTGGCTTCCTGATCCACCCGTATGCCCCCGGCATTGTAATTTAAGGATATAGGGAGAGTTACACCTTTTATCGCAACTTCATATAATGGGATGGAAATATTGGGGATGCCTGTATACATCGAAACCGGCGTCTCAATATTTCTGTCGAAAGCTGTTGCTTCGGGCGTTTTAATGTTAACGGTTCCCGGAAGGGTTTGTGCATTTAGCAGGGCGGGAATCAGGGTGAAAAGCAGGAGTGTACACTTTCTCATAGTATCAGTAAGCTTATTTAGTTTGTGCTGTTATAATTCCTAATACAGACGACTTTAGAAGGCATGGGTCTTCAGTATAGGTGGCATCTCAAAAAGGAGGTACTTTAGTTATGTATCGGGAAAAACGGTGTATATGGGTGGGTGACCTATTTCAATCTTTTCCAGGTAGATGTAGTAGAAAGGATTGCTAACAGATCTTAGTGGTATACAAGAAATGTTTTGGCAAAGGATAGTAGGTTTCTGGCATCTCATATGAGCAATTAGGATTGATTAATCAGTATTAAGGTCTCGTTCGGGTAAGTAGTTCCCTTGAGTTCAGATATCTACCTACTTCACGAAGTAAATATTATCCAGGCAATTATCAAAGGACAAACCGATAGCTGTGCAGTTTTGGGGTGTAAGTGTGCAAATTTGGGCAAAAAGCGTGTAGATGGAGAAGGGGGAAAATGAAGAAAGCCCTGTTCCGCCGAAACGGAACAGGGCTTTATATAAAAAAAGTATCACCTGTGAGAAGGCGTTAATTGGTAGAAGCAAGCCAGGCGCGAAAATCAACCTGGCGTGCTTCAGTAGGAACGCTTGATGGGGGAGGGTTACGCTAAGAACTGTTTTATTTCAGTAAATAGTTGAGTTTGTGAGACCCCTCTAATGGTTCTTACTATAGTAGAATGTTCATTACCTTTTAATAACTCCAGGTCCAGATCATACTTAATTTCTGTAGCTTCTACATAATTATAGGTGTTAATGTAAATAAGTCTATTTTCTTTTTTTAGCCCTATAGCACAAAAGTCTCCTTCCCAGAAATCTACAATTTCAAGGCTACTCCATTCAGCGTGTTGGTTGATCTTATTAATCAACTCAAGAATTGTTTTATCTTTTTCCATTATTTAAGAAATCGATAGTTCGTTGTTTTTTAGCGCTGTGAAGTAAAAACTAAACCTTCGACCTGCAAAGCACAAACCAATAAGTGAGTCGTTTTGGGGGGTAAGTGCGCAGATTTGGACTAAAAGTGTGCAGGTGAGGGGGAGCTAAGAATAGACAAAACCTTGTTCTGCCGAAACAGAACAGGGCTTTATATAAAAAAGAACCAACTGTGAAAACGATTCGTTAACAGCTAAGTTTACTGTTTTAAAAATGGTAATTATTGACCAACGTCACCTCCAGGGATTCTATATTTCCGCGATTGGCAAATTTTGATTTCACTGCTACTGTACGTTTTGACAGGATCCGGAAGGACTTATACTTTATGTCATCCTTAAAAAGCGTCAATACGCCATTTTCCAATTGCCAGGTATACCGCACCTTAGTTTCCGAAACTGTCCAGCTTTCAACCTCGTGCTTAAAAAACCTCAGGACCTTTTTCTTTTGAAAATTCAGGCAAACAAAATCTGCATTGCCCCAATAAAGAGGCAAATCCTCAACATAATCGTGATTAGCAGGTGAGTAATGATGAAGCTTTAGCAGCCTGATCGTATCAGCTTTTTCAAAATGATTATCCTTATTACTGGCTGCCCAGTTTGTATTGGTTAAATACTTTTGGGTAATCTTCTGGCTCGTTGCTGACAGTGCGACTGGCAAAAGGAAAAATAGAACACATATACTTTTCATTCCGGATAAATTTTAGGTACAAACCAGGATTACAATTTCAAGATCTTTAAGAAGTTTTCGTAAGTCATAGAAAAATTGTCCCCTGGGTATTATAAAAATTAACCTGAACATCTCCATAGGTATCAACCTGTATTGCTGTAGCATTTCGGACACCTGAAGTACCGCTATGGCCCTTATCTGACGGTGAAGGCCCAAGCGCTGAAACCTTATCCTCTGACTCTCCATCAACCGTTACACTAATGGTGCCGCTGGGATGAATATGCCAATAGTCCAACATCTAAGGCAAGGTCACTCACTCCGCAAATTCCTGATGGGATTGGTGCGGGCAGTGCGGGCATCTCCCTGCAAAAATGGGAAAGCGGTCCAGGACAGGAGGATAAAGTTCTTAATCATTACTTATCAATTTATGAAGATTAGTAACTGTAACCCTTCGACAATCTTCTTCATAGCACAGCCGCGTGGAGGATTGCCCCTACAGGGCAAATGAATTTGTTGATATTCATTTCTACAAAGCTTTAGCCCCTAAAGGGGCATGAATACCCTTCGACAAGCTCAGTTCCGCGAAGCGGAATAAACTCTGACAGTCGTTATCCTATTCACTTCTCAAACTTTGAACAGGATTGACCACTACTGCTCTTGCAGCCTGCAATACGATGGTGAGCACAGCAATAAGGAGGGCCAGCACTCCCGCTATGGCAAATATCCACCACCCAATATGAATACGATAGGCAAAATCCTGCAACCACTGGTGCATAATGTACCAACCGACAGGAATGGCCAGCACGAGGGCCACCAGGATCAATTTCATAAAGTCTTTGGACAAGAGTAGCAGGATGCTCTGTGCAGAAGCGCCCAGCACCTTACGAATACCGATCTCTTTGGTGCGTTGAATAACATTGTAAGCTGATAATCCCAACAGGCCAAAGCAGGCAATGAGGATGGCAAGGAAAGCAAATATCCCAAACACTTTTCCAAAGAGGATATCGGCTTTGTATTGCTCACTGAAAGTTTCATCGAGGAAAGTATAGTTGAATGGATCGGCGGGGAAATACTTGTCCCATTTTTGCTTAATAGCGGCAATGGTAGCAGGCATTTTGCCGGAAGCCACTTTTATGGAATAATAACTCCTGATATTGGGCCTGCACCAGAAAATCATAGGCTCAATGGCTTTTTGCAATCCCTGCTGGTGATAATCGGCCAGCACACCCACTATGGTATTGGTGTCCCTGCCGCTATTTATCTTTTTACCCAAGGCTGCTGCGGCATTTGGAAAGCCCAACATAGCAATGGCCTTTTCATTCAGCAGTACATTCTTTTTTTCTGTGCCAAAATCGGTGGAGAAAGATCTGCCGGCTTTCAATTTCATATCAAACAGGGGAATAAAATCATAGTCAACACCCAAATTGTACAGGGTAGTGCCGGTTTGGCTTTCCCCATCCACCCGCTTGTGGGTATTGGTCCAGTAAATTTCCTGCCCCATTACATTGGTGGAAGCTGCCAGTTTCTTTACTCCGGTTAGTTGTAGGATATCGCTCTTGAAAGGCTGGAAGGTACCCTGGTAGGTAGAATCTGTGGGTGAGACGGCTCCTTCGAGTACCAGTGTTTGATCGATATTGGCGCCCAGTTTTTGGTCGCGCATAAAGCTTACCTGCCTGAATACGATGATGGTGCCTGCGATCAATACGACGGAAGTCGTAAACTGTAATACGATCAGGCCTTTGCGCAGCAGCAGCCCGCTGGTTGAGTTCTTAAACATGCCTTTCAATACCTTGATAGGCTGGAAACCGGACAGTACAAAAGCAGGATACATACCGGACAATAAAGTGCCTGCCAAAAACAGGATGGTAAACAGGCGCCAGTAATGTGGTGATAAGGTGATATGGGTAACCGGGTGACCGGTAAACTGATCAAATGACGATACCAACAGGAAGAAAATGCTTACGGAGAGGGTCAGTGCAATAAAGTTGAGTAATAAACTTTCGGTCAGGAATTGTTTGATCAGATCGGTGCGTAATGCACCCAATACTTTGCGAACACCTACTTCTCTTGCGCGTTCTACTGAACGGGCAGTAGCGAGGTTAATATAGTTGATCCAGGCAATGCCGATAATGAAAATGGCTACCAGGAACAGAAACCCAACGGCCTGGCCGTTGCCGTTCACTTCAGCTTCCTGGTTGAAGTTGGAATACAGGTGGATGTCCTTCAGGGGCATCATATGTATTTCCGTTTTGAAATTATTCTTCAGGGCCCATTCTGTCTTATTCATGTACCGATCACTGAAGGCAGGAATCTTGGCTGCAAATTTATCCTTATCAGTGCCGGGCTTCAATTGGATGTAGGCATAGAAATCGTACCATCCCCAGGCATTGTCGGCGGGGTTGCTGCTATCACGCCAGGCTGTTAATATGATCTTTTTAAAGGCATCATAAGAGGCCAGGTACTGGATATCGAGGTGTGAGTTGGATGGATAGTCTCTGAATACGCCGGTGATCTCATAGTTCTGGGGAATACCATCAAAGCGTACTTTTAATTGCCTGCCCAGCGCATCGGGGCTGCCAAAATATTTGGTGGCCATGCTTTGAGAAATGATCAGTTTATCGGGGCCGGTGAGGGCGGTGGCCGCATTGCCCTGGGATAAGGGGATGTTGAACATTTTCAAGGTAGACGGATCGGCAAAGTAGCCCTTGGTCTCCTTGAACTTTGCCTGGGTGGCCTCATTGGTAATGAGGAAGTTGGCATCTATGAGGCGACAGTAATCCTGTACCTCCGGGAAGTCTTTCTTCATAGTGGGGGCTATGGCCGGGTATACGGTAGCCGATTTCCAGCGCAGGTCTCCTTTACTATAGCTGTCGATGCGCAAACGCACAATATCATTGGCATCCTTGTTGAAATCATCATAACTTTTCTCATACGATACATAATGAAAGATCAGGAGGCAGCAGGTCATACCAATGGTTAGTCCTGCAATGTTCAGGAAAGTATGTCCCTTGCGTTTGCGCAGGCTGCGGAAAGCGATCTTGATGTAGTTCAATATCATAAAGAGGGTATTATTCAAATTTTCTTAACTATTCGCTTCTTAAACTCTTCACCGGATTGGCAAGGGCAGCCCGGATGGTGTGGATACTAATGGTGACCAGGGCGATGATCACGGCTGCTGCAGCTGTTCCAATAAAGATCCAGGCGCTGAGTGAAATACGATAAGCAAAATCCTGTAACCAGCCATACATGAACCAGCCGGCGATCGGTGCGGCAATCACAAAAGCAATGAGCACCAGCTTCAGGAAATCTTTGGACAACATACTGGTAATATGCAACACAGAAGCGCCCAATACTTTGCGGATACCGATCTCTTTGATCCTTTGTTCCACAGATAAGGTAGTAAGGGCAAATAAGCCCAGGCAGGAAACCAGGATGGCGATGATGGCCGCATAGGTCACGATCTTTTTCCATTGTTCTTCAGCTTCATAGCGCCGCCTGTTCCAATCTTCCATAAACTGGTAGTCGAAGGTAGCATAAGGCAGCAGGGATTTGAATGTTTTTTCGAGGGTGGCGGTGGCAGCAGCTGCCTGGCCCGGAGCATATTTGATAAAGGTATTGAAGGTGGAGCCACGCTTGTCCAGCATATAAACAACGGGCTGTATCTTCTCTTTGAAGGAGGCGAGGTGATAATTCTTTACCACGCCCGCTAGGGTATAATTGACCTTATTGCCGGGCCTGCTCACTACCTGACCAAGAGGATCTTTGCTTTTGTCCAGTAATTCATCCACAAAAGCCTGGTTGACCAAACAGGTGGAAACGGTATCGATGGTATTGTTATAGCTTAAATAGCGGCCTTTCACGAGGGGGATGCTCAGGGTTTGCAGATACTGGTCATCAATGTTCTCATAATAGGTCCAGTCGGTCTCTTTGTTGTTGACGGAAAACTTCGACTTGTTTTGGTCACCGCTTTTGGCGCCCATCATCACAATGGAGGGGTCTCTGGCCAACTCATTCCTTAATACTTTCAACTCACTTTTCTTACCCCAGGGAAACTGGAGGCGTATCATATCCTTTGTGCTGAAGCCAAGATCGGCATTTTGGGTCATGAAGGCGAACTGCCGGTTGAACACGATCATGCTGATGATGAGGCCGAGGGCAATCACGAATTGTACTACAACGAGTGATTTGCCCAATACGTTTTTATTAGACAGTTTGAAACGTCCATATAAAGTAGCTACGGGTTTAAAGCCTGATGCTACAAAGGCGGGCCAGGCGCCTGCCAGCAGGGATACGAGTATCCATAAGGCCGCAAAAAGGCCGATGATACGTGGCTGGAACAGGTAGGATATCTCAAAATGTTTATACGCCAGGGCGCTGAAAGTGGGGAGGAAAAGTTGTACCAAGGCAATGGCGGGAAGGAAAGCCAGGGCTGTAACGATGAAGGATTCGCTCAGGAACTGGACCATGACCTGTGTGCGGGAGCCACCGGATACTTTGCGGATGCCAATTTCCTTATTGCGCCGGATAGACCTGGCCAGGGCGATATTAATAAAGTTGATACAAGCGATGATGAGCAGGAGAATGGCCAGCCCGGAAAGGATATAAGAATAGGAGGCATCGCTCCAGTTCTGCAAGCCATTGGAGGCGAAGAACTGATCATCGAGGTGCATGGAATAGAAAGGTTGCAGGAAAAACTGCAGGCTGATGTTACTACCCATATGCTGTTTCTTTTTCTCCCATTCGCTGCCATTGTGTTGCAGGTATACCTGCATAAGTTTGGCTTCGGCTTTGTTGCGGCTGGCATCCTTGCGCAGGAGGAAAAAAGTATTCAGGTGGAGGGAGCCCCAGTCGGTCATTTGCTCCGTGCGTTGTGCGGGGTCAGTAGCAAATTCTCTTTCAAAAGGGATCAGCATACCGAATTGAACGGAAGAGTTTTGTGGGGGCGCTGCTACAATACCGGTGACGATGAAGGGCTCGAATGCGTCGTCCACTTCAATCTCTACGATCTTGCCAACAGGGTCTTCTTTGCCGAAATATTTCCGGGCTACTGCTGCTGTCAATACCACGGAATTGCGTCCCTGTAATAATTTGGCGGGGTTGCCTTTTACAATGTCAAATGAGAAGATATTGAAGAAAGAGCTGTCAACCATCAATACACGTTCTTCCAATCCTTCTGTTCCTTTTTTGATGGTCATTTCCCAACCTTTCAGGCGGCAGAAGGATTCTATTTCGGGAATAGCCGATGCGAAACCGGGCCCCGCCGGTATAGCAGAATTGCCCTGGCGGAATTCCTTGCCGGCCGTATCGGTAAAGGTATGTACCAGTCTTACGATGCGGTCGCCCTTGGTATGGTTCCTGTCGAAGCTGTATTCATCATTTACGAATAATAAAATGAGCATCACGCAGGCCAGACCGATACTCAATCCTCCAATATTGATAGCAGACAACAACTTGTGTTGCCAGATATTGCGGAAAGCGGTTTTAAAATAGTTTCTAAACACAGTGTATAGTTTTAAGGTGGTTATACTTTCGATCCAGGCCTCTCGACTTATTAATCAATAATTATTAATTAATAATTATTGATTAATGGCTCATTGTTTTTGGCCCGCTGCTTTTTTCTATTCACTTCTCAAACTCTTTACCGGATTAGCAGTGGCGGTTCTGATACAATGATAGCCAATGGTTACAATGGCGATGGCCAGGGTAACGACGGCGGATAACAGGAAGACGGTCCAACTGATATTGATCCTGTAGGTAAATTCCTGTAACCACTTATTGGCAACATACCAGGCAATGGGCCAGGCAATCAGGTTGCCAGCCAATACCAGGAGTACAAAATCCTTAGAGAGCAAGCCGAGAAGATTGGACATGCTGGCGCCGATCACTTTACGGATGCCGATCTCTTTGGTCCGTACTTCAGCAGCATGGGCGGTTAACCCAAACAAGCCGAGGCAGGAAATGAGAATGGCCAGCACGGCAAAGACCTTCAATATAGCACTCATGTTATTTTCTTTCTTGTACAAGCCCGAGATCCTGTCGTCGAGGAAGCCATAACTGAACAGGGTATTGGGGGCCAGCTTTTTGAAGGTCGATTCCAGGAAGCTGATGGTAGCAGCCGGATTGCCTGCTTTTATTTTGATGAACATAGAGCCTGTCCATTCGGGTTTATATTCCAATACCAGGGGTTCTACCTGGTGGTGAAGGGAAGCGAAATGGAAATCTTTGATCACGCCTACGATCTTTCCCTGCACGCCCATCACATTATTGGCAACGGGAGTGCCCACGGGATTTTTTAAGCCCAGCATGGCGGCAGCTTTCTCATTGATGATAAAGGCGCCGGAGTCATTAAAGGCGCGGGAGAAATTACGGCCTGCTTTCAGGGGAATATTCATTACATCCAGGTAGTGTTCATCAACGCGCATCACCTGTACGGAGGAATATTCCTTATTGGGTTCGGGGTTGACCGGTGTGAGGCTTTCTACGCTCAATCCGTCACCGATCACATTGGAGGCTTTACCAACGGCGAGTATATCAGGGTTTTGACGGATGGCTTGCTCTAATACTTCGGGATGCTTTACGGCTTGTTCCTGCAGGTTGCCATAGAGCCTGGCGACGATCACATTGTTGCGATCAAACCCCAGTTCTTTTTCATGGAACAATTTCATTTGTTGGTAAATGAGTACGGTGGAAATGATCAGGAGGCCGGACACCACAAACTGGAATACCACCAGGCCTTTGCGTACCAGGGAGGCGGACGATTTGGGCAGTTTGTTGGCTTTTAAGGAACCGGCAGCACCAAACTGTGTAATGTATAAAGCAGGGAAGAGTCCGGATAAGATACCTACAAAAAGCACCATGCCCGCGATGATCAACATGTTGACGGGCTTGAACAATTCCCAGGCGGATACGTCTTTGCCGGTAATATTGTTGTAGAAGGGGATGGCCAGCTGGTAAAGGCAGATGGCGATCACTGCTCCGAGACAGGTAAGGATAAATGCTTCTCCCATGAATTGGAGTACCAGTTGACCTTTGTCGGCACCCAGTATCTTGCGAATGCCAATTTCTTTGATCCTTTTCAGGGCCTGGGTAGTGAAGAGGTTGATAAAGTTTACACAGGCAATCAGGAGTATCAACACTTCCACTCCTATAAAAATGTAAATGTAAATAATGCTGCTGTTGGGCCCCATTTCCTGTATGAGGTTGGAGTGGAGGTGGATATCGGTCAGGGCCTGAAAGCGCCATTTCTGTGCTTCAACTTTCCTTTCCTCAGCTGTCCACTTGTCCTTATAATAATTCGTGTAGAAGGCTTCCATCTTAGCCTTTGCTTTGGGGATGTCTTCGGCACGGTTGAAAGTTACATAGGTCCAGCCAAACATCCAGCCGCGGTTGCCTGTCCAGTCGGGTGGCACATCTTTGTAAAAGGAGGCCATGGAAGCCAGGTAATCAAATTGGATATGGCTATTGGACGGGAAATCTTCTATGACGGCTTTCACCCACATTTCTTCTTTATCGTTGAATACGAGTTTTTGGTTCAGTGGGTCTTTGTTCCCAAAGTATTTTTTGGCCATGCTGCGGGTGAGCACAAGGGCCTTGGGTTCACTGAGTGCTTCTACAGGTTTTCCGGCAATAGCTTTGAGATCAAATACCTCCATCACGGAGGAGTCGGCATAATATCCTTTGCTTTCGCCCTGTATATCATGCCCGGCACTTACAACGGATCTGCCCCTGTCGGCAAAGCGTACAATACTTTTGATCTCCGGAAAATACTTCATCATTTCGCCCGCCAGGGGAGGAGATGACTTGGACCATTCGTCGTTGACTACCCGGTAAATGCGGTTGTGTTTGGGAAAACTTTTCTCATAGCTCAACTCTTCCTTGATATGAAGGGTGAGCAGGAGGCCGCAGGATATTCCAATGGCCAATCCAAACAGGTTGAATAAGCTGTAGGTCTTTTGGCGAAACAGGTTGCGCCAGGCGGCTTTGAAATAGTTCTTGAACATGATGAGGGTGTATTTTTAATCAAACTATTCACTTCTTAAACTCTTTACCGGATTGGACAAAGCCGCTCTTATGGCCTGAAAACTCACAGTAAATAAAGCAATGAACAAGGCTGCGCCGCCGGCCACCAGGAATACCCACCATTGAAGCCCTACCTGGTAAGCAAAGTCCTGCAACCATTGGTGCATGGCCCATCCGGCAATGGGAAAGGCGATCACCGCAGCTACGAGTACCAGCTTCACGAAATCTTTGGAAAGCATGGAGATGATGCTGCTGACACTTGCTCCCAATACTTTGCGGATGCCGATTTCCTTGATGCGTTGTTCTGCCGCATAGGTAGCCAGGCCAAACAAGCCAAGGCAGGCAATGAGAATGGTCATAAAAGCAACAGACAGGAAGATGACTTCCCGCTTTTTGTCTTCCTGGTAAAACAGGTCCCACTGTTTGTCGAGGAAATTGTATTCAAACAAGTGGGTGGGATCAATGGAGCGTAATATGGTTTCCATTTGTTTGAGTGTTTCAGGCATATTGGCCGAGTTGACCCTTGCCGTGAAATAATCAATATTGTGTACGGGTAGCCTTGGGCTGCCGATCACCATGGGGGCTATCTTTTCGCGCAGGGACTGAAAGTTGAAGTCATTCACAATACCAATTACGCGCACCTTTACAGGCGTTGCATAGGTATTGAGCCCATCACCAAATAGGGCAGCCGGAATTTCAATAAGCTGTTCGGAAGGCTGTGTGATGTTCAAAGCTTTGGCAGCAGTGGCATTGATCAATACGGCCTCAGAGTCGCGGAGGTTATTTCAAGCTAAAAAGTTTCTGCCGCTTTGCAGTTTTATCTGGAATGTGTTGAGGAATTGATCATCGGCCGATATATAATACATGTCCTGTGTATTGCCAGACAGGTTGGCTGCTGAACGCACTCTTATTTGGGGGATGGATTTCCATTCGCCCGGCACACGGGAAGTAACGGTTACATTCTTTACGGCTGATAACCTGGCGTATTCGTTTTTGATGGTAGTAGCGGCGCGGCGTACGGATCCGCTGTTGATGTCAACGACCACCAACTGGTCTTTATTAAAACCCATGTCCTTTGCATCCATGTACCTCAACTGCTGGAATACGATGATGGTAGCTACCATCATGATAATGGAAATAGAGAACTGGAAGATGACCAGGGCACGGCGGAATGATAAATGGCCATGGCTCAGCTTCAATTTGTTTTTGAGCAGTTGTAAAGGCCTGAGACCCGATTGGAAGAGGGCAGGGTAGATGCCTGCCATCAGGGCTGCCAATGCGGTAACAATCAGTACACCCAGCCAGATGCGGTAATCGGTGTGGAAGTTTAAAGAGAGTTCTTTGCCTGTAAAGCTATTGAAGGCGGGCAATAGCATTTGCACGGCCGACAAGGCTATTACCAGGGCTATGATGGTGATGAGCAGTGCTTCGGCAAGGAATTGTATGATGAGGCTATTGCGCAAAGCACCTGCCACTTTTCGAACGGCGATCTCTTTCGATCTTCCGGCAAAGCGGGCGGTGGTAAGGTTCATATAATTGATACAGGCAATGAACAACACAAAGAGGGCCACAATGCCAAATACATAGAGGTGCATGATGCCGCTTTGGGTCTTTTCATTTTCCTGACCATCGGGATAAAAGTGTACCTGCTTCAATGGTTGGAAACTAAAGGTGCTTTTCCGGGTCTCCTGGGCAGCAGGTCTGTTCTTCATTACCAGGGCGCTTAGCTTAGCCGCTGTTGGGGCGGCGGACTGGTTGTCTTTTAATTGCACATAGGTGGTGAATAAGTTGGATGTCCAGTCGCTGGAAGCAAATTGCCTGAAGCGGGGGCTAGCCAGGTCGGTAGCTTCAGAAAACAATACATTAAATTGAATGTGGGAGTTGCCGGGGATCTTTACCACAGCGGTGATCTTGTAAGGCAAGCTATCATCTTCTACCCTGATCGCTTTACCCAATACGTCCTGGCGGCCAAATAATTTCATGGCCATCTTATCGGTTACTGCCACGGTAAATGGCTCTTTCAGGGCATCGCGGGTTCCTTGTAATAAAGTGAAATCGAATAGTTGGAAGAAGGTTTCATTACCGGTGGTGAAATTGTCGTAGAACACGTTGGTGTTTTCGGATGTGCCTACATTCACTCTCCCAAAGGTGGCCACGCGACATGTGCTAACAACTTCGGGGAGGTCGTTCAACGCGGTGGCTGAACTATTGTAATTCACGGATGTGGCGGTCCGTTCTTTACCGGCCGAGGTGGTAGATGTTTCAACAATGCGGTAGATGGAATTTACCTTGCTGTGGAAGGCGTCGAATGTGAGCTCATCGGCCAGGAAAAGGGCAATGAGCAAAAAACAGGTAAGGCCTGCTGATAGGCCGAAGATATTGATAAAGGAAAAGGCTTTGTGCTTTAGCAGGTTGCGCCAGGCGATCTTAAGATAGTTTCTAAACACAGTTGATTAGTTTTATGGTTATACTTATATAAGCAGAGGGTGCCACCATACAAGTTGAATCATTTGATCGACAGCGATACACGACCACCGTTACCTCTCACCGTAACTGGTATGCCTCCGCCATTGATCTTTCCGTCGATGGAATCATCTTCAATCTTGCCGCTGAAATTGTTGAGGCTGTTCACCTTCACCTTATCGCCAGAGATCCTCAGGTCAAGGCCTTTATTGCCTGGCAAATCGAGGTTAATATTGCCGCCTGAGTTGGACAATTTCACAAAGCTGCCCAATTCTTTCACGCTTACGGTGATATTGCCTCCACTGGTAGCGGCAGTGATGCTGCAGGAGAGTTCGCTCATGGTCACATTGCCACCTGAAGTAACGGCAGACAATTCTCCGGACAATACATTGCCGCGCACGGAACCACCGCTGGTGGTTGCATCAATATTGCCTGTGAGCTCTTCGAGGGTCACATTGCCACCGGAAGTAGTGAGCTTCAGTTTGCCATTGCTGTTCCTGGCATCAATATTACCGCCGCTGGTAGAGAGGGTAATATCATCTTTGGAATCTATCAGGTGAATATTGCCACCGGAAGTCACTCCTTTTATTTTGCCGGTAAGATCATCAATGTGCAGGTTGCCACCACTGGTCCTGAAATCCTGTGTGCCGGATAAATGGGCCAGATCGAGGTTACCGCCACTGGTGGTGAGATTGGTAGAAACATTGCGGGGTACATATATTCTAAAGGAAATAGAAAGGGCTCTTTTCCAATCAAACCTGCCATTCCGGTTTTTGGGTTTCGCAATAGCGGTTAGTTTATGATCGGCGGTGCTGATAGAAAACTCATAGTCTTCCGAAATCCTTTTCTCTATCTCTTCTTTTGACAATTGGTTTCGGCCGTTATTGGGCCTTATGTATACTTCGATCTTTGCTTCTCCTGTGCCGCCGGTAATGGAGATATTGCCGCCTGATGTTTCGGCCTGCACCTGTTCAATGCCTGCGTCTTTCAGTGATTTGGTGAGGTAGGGGGCATCGTCCTGCGCTTGCAGGGTATAGGTGATGGTTCCAGCGAGGAGAAGGAAAAGTATTTGTTTCATGGTATTCTAATTTGGAGATGATTTGTATTTATTCAAGAGACGTCTGTCTATTGTTTTTGTTACATGGGATGCCGTTTTATTCATTTTTCAAGCTTTTTACCGGGTTCATCAAGGCTGCCTTGATGGCCTGGAAGCTGACGGTCAATAAGGCGATCAACAAAGCGGCTATACCTGCTGCCAGGAATACCCACCAACTGATGTTAATCCGATAGGCAAAGTCCTGCAACCACTTGCTCAATACCAGCCAGGCAAGAGGCCATGCAATGAGGTTGGCAATGAGCACCAGTTTCAGGAAGTCTTTTGACAAGAGCCGTACGATGGTTTGCACGGAAGCGCCCAATACTTTCCGGATACCGATCTCTTTAACCCGCTTTTCGGCGGCATAGGAGGCCAGTCCGAATAAACCCAGACAGGAAATGATGATGGCCAGGCCTGCCAGGATACCCACGGTTTCACTTACCTGCGAATCGGCATGGTACAATTCCTTAAAGTGATCATCGAGGAATACATATTCAAGGTCCTGCCCTGGGTTGATCTTTGCCCAGGCGGTTTGCAGGTAAGCAATGGCCTGCTTTGCTTTGGCCCCATTGATGCGTACAGACATTTCGCTGTAGCCCCAGTCCTTCTGATCAAATATGGTGAGTGTTTCGATCTTGTGGTGAAGGGAGTTGAAATTGAAATCTTTGGCGATACCTACTATATGGCCGGCAGAGTCCAGACCGCCGAAGCCAAACTGCTTTCCGACCAGGGAACTGATGGGCGCTTTGGGATGGTCTTTCAATAATTCCCTGGCCATGGTTTCGTTGATAATATAGGCTTTGCCATTATCTGTACCGTAATCTTTGGAGAAGTTGCGGCCTGCTACGAGGGGGATATTGTATACGGTGAGGTAATCGTGGTCTACTACTACTTGTGAAGTAGCCATATTGCGCATGGGGCCATCACCTGGGTGAAAATTGATACCGGTTTGGTGCAGGTTATTGCCCAGGCGTTGCCAGGAGGCCGTTACACCGCTTATCAGGGTATTGTTGAGCAATTCCTGTTTGAGGGCGTCGTATTTGGGTCCGGTGCTGAAATTGAGGGTGACTGCCACTACCTGGTCTTTATTAAAACCGGGATCTCTCTTTTGCATAAAATTAAGTTGCCTTACTGCAAAGAGGGTGGCAATGATCAGGAAGATGGCGCTGGAGAATTGACCTACCACCAATATATTCCGGAAGAGGCCCTTGCTTTTTCCTGTTTGAATAGAACCTTTCAATACTTTGATAGCCTCGAAAGACGACAGGTATACGGCAGGGTAGAGGCCAGCCAATGCGCCGACGATAAGTGTACCCGCCAATGCGCTCAATAAAAGCTTACCATTGGTAAATACGGGCAGGTTCATATCACGCTGACTCAGGTTGGAAACCCAGGGCAAAGCCAATTTTACGAGGGCCAGGGCTATTATTAAGGCAATGAAGCACAATAGCACGGATTCGCCTATGAACTGTATGCCCAGCTGAAACCTGTTGGCGCCTACAGATTTGCGTACACCCACTTCTTTGGCCCTGCCGGCTGAACGGGCAGTAGACAGGTTCATGAAATTGATGCAGGCTATGATCAGCACGATGATGGCAATAATAGAGAACAGTTTGGTATAGGTGCCATCGAACTTATGGTAATTGTGGTAATCATGGGTAATATCGGTGGAGGCAGCATGAACAGCAGAAAGCTGTTGCAGGAAGAGTTCATAAAAGGTAGAACTTTCTCCTTCCATATGCCGCTTCAGGAAGTCCGGGAACTTTTTTTCCAGGGCTGCCTGATCGAAATTGGGGGCCATTTCAAGATAGGTGTTGACCCAGTTGCCACCCCAGTTGCCCATCAACTCGGCGGTGTTGCGTGTATTGAAAGAAAGCAATCCATCAAACTGCAGGTGGGAATTGCCTGGTATATTGGCCAGGATACCGGTTACTGTATAGGAAAGGGTATCGCGACTGGGAATGGTAACCGTTTTGCCAATGGCATTTTCTTTACCAAATAGTTTTTCGGCACTGGCCTGGGTAAGCACCATGCTGTTGGGCTTTTGCAGGGCCAATTGCCTGCTCCCTTCCAGCAGGGGGAAGTTGAAGATGTCGAGGAAGGTAGAGTCGGCCCAGAATACTTTGGACAGGGTTACCTTTTTGTCTTTCCAGGCCAGCGGTGGTTTGTCGAATGAATTGATGCGGGTGTACTGAAGGATCTGGGGAAACTCCTGTTTGAGGCTGGGCCCCATGGGAAACATGGAGAGGGCTACTTTTTGAGGCTCCACCATGCCGGGGAATTTCTGTACTTCATCGAGCCGGTAAATATTCTTTGTGTGTTGTTTATCGAAGCTCTTTTCATACACCACAAACAACATGATGATAATACAGGCAGCCATGCCTATCGACAGGCCAATTATGTTGATGGTCGAATACGCTTTGTTTTTCCAAAGGTTTCGCCAGGCGGTCTTGAAATAGTTTCTGAACATATTGAGGGTGTGTATTTAAATTGGTTCTTCTTATTCACTTCTTAAGCTTTTCACGGGATTCATCAGCGCTGCACGGATAGCCTGGAAGCTGATGGTGACCAGGGTGATCAGCAATGCTCCAGCGCCACTGAGCAGGAATATCCACCAGGGTATGGCAATGCGGTTGGAATAATCCTGCAGAAAATGGTGCATGGTAAAACCTGCTATTGGCGCTGCAATAACAAATGCAATGACAATGAGCCAGATAAACTCCACATTCAGCATGGCCATGATATCCAGGAAGCCGGCGCCCAATACTTTTCGGATGCCTATTTCTTTGGTCTTGCGTACGCAAACAAAAGTTACCAGTCCGTATACTCCCAGGCAACCGATGAGGATGCCAATGATGGAGAAGAGGGACAGGAAACTTGCGAGTTTGCTTTCGTCGCCATAAAAGGTCTTCAGGTCATCATCGAGGAACCTGTATTCAAAGTAATATTCCGGGAAAATGGCCTTCCATTCATTGGCTACCAGTTGCAGGGCGGCTTCCTGTTGCAAAGGATTTATGCGTATGCAGGCGGTTTGAAAACGCCTGTTGTAAATGTACACGTGTGGGGTTCTGCCGGATTTAAGGCTTTGTGATTGATAATCTTTGGTAATACCTCCAATGGTATATTGTTCATTGCCCATGGATATTTGTTGGCCCAGGGCTTTGGCGACATCTGTAAATCCCATATCGTGCGCAGCCTGTTCATTGACGAGTACGATGGCATTGGTACTGTCGGATGCATTGAAACCACGACCTGCCAGTATGGGTACTTTAAAGAAGGAGAGGTAATTGGTATCAATGAATTGCTGCCTCCATTGTTGCTCACCATCTTTGAGGCCATGGTGTTTGATGTTGGCCCACCACCAGTTGTTGGTGCCGGATGGTGTGGTCAATCCAAAAGTTACATCGCTGATGGCTGGCGATTGTTGCAGGCCGTGGCGGAACCTTTCGCGAATGGCGCTGCTTCTGCCATCGGGCATACTAACGGTAATGACAGCAGCCTTATCGAAACCAAGTTCGGTGTGGTAGAAATAATTGATCTGCTTTACACCGATGATGGTACAAATGACCAGCACGAGTGCAATGCTGAATTGAGTGACTACCAGGAGTCGCCGCAGGGAGAAACCTTTGGCAGGTATGGAAAAAAAACGGGCTCTTAGTAATTGGATGGGCTGAAACCCTGAAAGCATAAAGGCAGGATAGAGCCCACTGAGAAACGTAAGCAATATTCCAATAGCAGCCAGGAAAAACAGGGTAGAGACATTCCAGTTATGGGCTTCCGCTACCTGTGTATGCAATAGCTTGCCGGTATAGGGCAGGAGGAAATAAGCGAATAAAGCGCCGGCCAGGAGGGCACCGGTGACAATGAAGGCGGTTTCCAACAGGAATTGGCCAATGAGCTGGCTTCGATTACTGCCCAGTATTTTGCGGATGCCGGTGGCCTTGTTGCGTTGCATAGCCTGCACGGTAGCCATGTTGATAAAATTGATGCAGGCAATCAGCAGCAGGAAAATACCAATACTGGCCAGGGTGACCAATAACCAACGTGGTATGGCATAATTGAAGAAATCAATATCGGGGTTGGGATTAAGGTGTTGTTCGGGCAGGCTGGCCAGCCTAAACCTTGCATAACTGGTTTGTTTTGCATGTTGTGCCAGGACCTGGTTGAGGCCGGCTTCTGCCGCAGCGGTACTTGCACCGGGTTTCAGCAATACGAATCCCTGGAAGTAAGAGTCTCCGCCACCCCAGTAATCCTCGTCCTTGTACCAATTCATGAATTGGAGAAGGGAAGCGTAGGAGAGCATCATGGGCATACGGAACTGGGTATTGGCGGGCATTTCTTTTACAATGCCGGATACGGTTAAGGAAAGGGTATTGTCATACAGGATGCTTTTACCAATGACCTGCTCTCCGGATTTGAACAATCTTTTGGCGGTGGCTTCATCGAGTACTACCTGACCGGGTTGGCTTAAAGAAGTTTCGGGTGATCCCTGTATCCATTGCATATCGATCATGCGCAGGAAATCGGGTTGCACGAAATAGGTTTGTTCCTGTTTGAGGTTTTCCCCGTTCACGTTTATTACAGAGGGGGTAAACCCATATACCGTGGCGGCTTTTTCAATGCCCGGCACTTTGTCTTTTAATGCTTTGATGGCTCCCTGGGGAATATGGGAGTTGATTCCATCAAATTTATCATAGGCAAGGAGCTGGTACAGTCGTGGCGCATTTTTATGCCAGGTATCAAAACTTGCTTCGAAGCGTACGATCATGAAAATAACAATGGCCACACCAATACTGAGGGATAAGCCCAGCATATTGATGAGGGTATAGGTCCTGTTTCTTTTCAGGGTGCGTAAGGTTGATATGATGTTGTTTCTAAACAAAGTGTTCTATTTTGAGAATGTTATTTCTTCAATCGTAATAATCAATAATTATTAATTAATAATTATTGATTATTACCGGTTCTTCGTTTTTCTGATACTCCTACTCACTACGCACTATTCACTTCGTAAGCTCTTTACCGGATTCATCAGGGCGGCACGGATAGCCTGGAAGCTGATGGTGAACATGGCTATGAACAGGGCGGCAGCGGCGGACAGTGCAAATACCTGCCAGCTGATCTGGATGCGATAGGCAAAGCCCTGCAACCAGGTGTGCATGGTCCACCAGGCAAGGGGGATGGCCAGTACAATGGCAATGCCTACCAGTTTCAAGAGGTCAACGGACAGCAGGGCAACAATGCCTCCAATGCCGGCGCCCAATACTTTGCGGATACCAATTTCACGTACTCTTTTCTGGGCTGTATAAATGATGAGGCCTAATAAACCCAGGCAACCAATGACTACAGAAAGGCCTGCAGCGATGCCAAAGAAACTGCGCAGCTTGTTCTCCTTGCTGTATTGGCGTTGGAAGTCTTCATCCATAAACCGGTATTCCAGGGGATAACCTTTGTATACATCATCCCAAACGGCTTTGACATTGTCCACTGCCTGTGCAGGGCTGATGCCTTCATACCGCATGGCAAACAGCGTGTAAAATTGTACAGGGCTTAATACTACGGGGTTGATGGTTGACTGCAGTCCATGCTGGTGATAATCTTTCAGCACGCCTACCACGATGCCATCCTTTCCGGAGGTAGTCAGTTTTTTGCCCAGCGCATTTTGTGCGCTGCCCCAGCCAAATGTCTTCACAGCTGCCTCATTGATGAGGAAGGCTTCTTTCACATCGGCTTCACTGTTGGGCAGAAAATCGCGCCCCGTTACCAGGGGAAGGCCAATGGTCTTTACATAGTCCTGATCGGTAGCGATGTATTCTACGATGGTGGCTTGTTCTTTGGTTTTTCCTTCGGGGTAGGCAAATTGTCCTCCCCAACCTGACCTGCCTGGCACAGCACCGGCGGCAGTCATCTTTACGGTGCCTGACCGGCGAAGTAATTCTGATTTGAATACCCCGGCTTTTTCATGGCGTAGTGTCCAGGGCACTTTTATGGCATCGATCACGAGCATGTTGTCTTTATCAAAGCCGAGGTGCTGGTCCTGCATGTACTTCATCTGCTTCCACATGATGAGGGTACACATGATGAAGCCGGCGGATATCACGAATTGTAATACGACCAGTGATTTCCTCAGCAAGGCGCCGGAGGTGGAATGTGAAAAACTTCCTTTTAATACTTTGATGGGTTTGAAAGAAGACAATACCCAGGCGGGATAGAAGCCTGCCAGGGGTACGAGTACCACGATGATGCCCGAGAGCAGCAAAAGGTTTTCCACAGTGAGCAGGGAGGAAACGGTAAATGATTTGCCCGCAAAGCTGTTGAAGGCGGGGAGCAGGGCGACCATCAGTACAATACTGATGATGGCGGCGAAGGTGCACAATACAGCGGCTTCGGTAAGGAATTGTAAAATGAGCCGCTTACGGTCGTTGCCCAACACTTTTTGTATGCCGATCTCTTTGGCGCGCTCTACGGAACGGGCTGTAGACAGGTTGATAAAATTAAGACAGGCAATGAGCAGGATGAAAATGCCAATAGCCAGGAAGAGCTGGATGGTCTTAAAATTTCCTACGGTTCCCTGCGCAGTGGGCATACCAGAGTACAGGTAAATATCTTTTACGGGGCGCAGGGACAGGTTTGTCTTAAAACCACTTTCTGCCACGGCTGCCTTACCCGCTACCTGTACCAGGTTTTTGATCTTGTTGGTAGTGGCGGCCACGGATGCATTTTTAGTGAGCCGTACATAGTTGTATACGTTGATATCAAACCAGCCGCCGGCAAGTTCTTCCTCACACATGCCGGGGTTCAGGCTGCATACAGAGGCAAAAGAACCGATCATATCAAAGCGCAGGTGGGAGGCGGCGGGTAGTTGGGCAAAGACCCCGGTCACATTATAGGGCACGGTATCATTGACCATCAGTATTTTTCCCAATGCTTCTCCCTTGCCAAAGTATTTCTCTTTAATAGCCTGTGTGATCACCACGCTGTAAGGCTGCTTCAGGGCAGTAGCCGGATTGCCTTCCTGTAGCTGGTAGCCAAACACGGCAAAGAATTGCTCATCGGCAAACAAAGCCTCTTCATAAAAGCGGGTTTCCTTTTGTTTCACAATAGGCCGCCAATCCCTGAGGTAGGTAAGGCTTTCTATTTCCGGATATTGGGCCTTTAATGTTTTACCGATGGGCCAACCTACAGCACCCATTTTACTGACCTGGCCGTCGGGCCGGATCATTTCGCTTTCCAGGCGGCATACCTGTTCCTGGTTGGCAAATTGGGCATCGTATCCCATCTCATCTTTTACCCAAAGGCTGATGAGGAAGAACAGGGTAATTCCCAATACGAGGCTTCCCAGGCTGATGGCGGTAAAGCTCCGGTTGCGCAGGGCGGTACGCCAGGCTATTTTGAAATAGGTTTTAAACACGGGTTGTACTTTTAAGATTGTTAGTATTTCCAATCATGTTATCTGGTTCTAATTCTTTTACTCACTTTTCAGGCTTTTCACCGGGTTGGTCAATGCAGCTCTTATCGCCCTATAACCTACGGTGATCCAGGCTATGCATACAGAGCCGGCAATAGCCAGCAGGAATATGCTGGCGCCGAGTTGGATACGGTATTCAAAATCGTTTAACCATTGGCTCATGATGTACCAGGCCAATGGTGCAGCGATCACAAATGAAATAAGGATCAACAGGGTGAATTCACGGGAAAACAGGTAAACAATATGCGCTACGGATGCGCCCAATACTTTGCGGATGCCTACTTCTTTCACACGCTGGGTAGCCATAAAGGATACGAGGCCATACAAGCCCAGGCAGGAAATGAATATGGCGATGCCTGCAAAAATGGTATAGAGTTGTGAAAGCTGTGATTCCCGGCGATAAAAGCGGTCTATCTTTTCGTCGAGGAACTGGTATTCATACACGAAGTCGGGGAAGGTGCTGGTCCAAAGTTTCTCCACATAGGCCAGGGTTTCCTTTGCTTTCTCCGGCCGTATTTTAGCACTGAACATGCGGAAATTGTTGCGCAGGGGAGCCATAATGATGGGATCGATGGGTTGACGGAGGGATAGGGTGTGGAAATCCTTGATCACACCACATACATTGGCTACATGCTGACCACCCCAAAGGTCTATCTTCTTGCCGATGATGTCCTGTGGACTTTTGAGGCCGAGTTTCTTCACGAGCGCTTCGCTGACCACAAATTCGCGGATGGTATCACTGGGATAAAAGGGGCGGCCTGCCACGAATTGCATGTCGAATGTTTTGAACTGTTCTACATCCACCCATTTCAGGTTGGCTTCAAAACCACAGCTTTTGGTGGCATTGTCGAAATTAAAATCACTGCTCCAGTTGCCATTTTCAGCAGGGCTGCCAAAGCTGAAGCTGACATTGCTGATACCGGGCTGTTGCAGCAACTGGGTGCGCAGGTAATCGATCTTTGACCGAGCTGCACTGTCGCCGGGTATGGGTACTGAAAGTATATGGTCTTTGGTGAATCCGAGGGAAGCATTTTTAAAGAAATTCATCTGGCTTACGACCACCAGCATACCAATCACAAGTACCTGTGCAATGGCAAACTGAAATACCACGAGGGCTCTTCTCAGTGAAAGGCCGCCTGTTTTTGCGGCGAGCTTACTTTTGAGGGCGGTAATCGGATTGTAGCCCGATAATACGAGGGCCGGGTAAAAGCCTGCCAGCAGGGTTACAAGCAAAGTGATGAGGAGCAGGAAGGCAGGTATTTGAAGGCTCGTAAAAAAAGACCGGGATAGTCTTATTTGTAATAAGGTATTCAATGCAGGAACAGTCATCCAGGCAATGGCGGTGGCCAATGCAACGGCAAATAAGGTGATCAGAAAGGTTTCACCCATAAACTGCATGATGAGGTTCTTACGACTACTGCCCATTACTTTTCGGATACCTACTTCTTTAGCACGGTTTACTGCCTGTGCAGTGGCCAGGTTGATGAAGTTAACGCAAGCGATGATCAGCAGGAAGAGACCGATCAGGGATAGTGCAGTGATCAACTCTTTGCTGAAGGTCTGGCGGGAGAAAACACCAAAGCGGGTATCGAAGTGCATATTGGTGAGAGGCTGCAGGGCCATGCCGTCAGCAGCATTTTCAGCGGGTTTGTGTTTTTTTACAAAGCCTGGCAATAAAGCACTCAATCTCGATGAAGGATAGTTTTCGGGCAAGGCAAGATAGACATGATTGGAACTGTAGATGCTCACCCAGTCATCGTTTTGTGCAGACTTATTGGATTTTAGTGAAGCCACTATTTGCAGGGGGATATCAGTATTGGGGGGCAGATTCTCAAGGATGCCGGTCACTTTCCATACATCTGCATTCTCATACTTAATGGCGCGGCCCATGGCTGCCTGCCAATCGCCAAAATATTTCTCTGCCATTTCCTGGGTAAGCACTACGGCATTGGGATCGGACAAGGCTGTTTTGGGATCGCCTGCCAGCCATTTGAAATCGAATACTTCAAAAAACTGCGGCTCTGCGAAATACAGACCTCTTGCTTCCTTGAATTTTTTGCCGGGTTGATTCTGTTCATTCAGTACGGTGATCTGGTCGTTGCCGCTGCCGTATATGCCGGCTACTTTTCCTTCCAGATCAGGGAAGTCTTCCCGTATTCCTCTCGCAGTAGGATAAGGTACGCCCGCGGAACGGGATAGTCCGGTGCCTTCGCCAATGGATTCGCTCACCACACGATAGATGCGGTCTTTCTTGGTATGGAAATTATCAAAGCTCAGGTGATAGCTGGTGATGAGGTAGATGAGCATGCAGGCGGCTATACCTACGGTGAGTCCGGTGATATTTATCGCTGCATAACTTTTGTTGCGCAGCAGGCTCCGGAAAGCGGTTTTGAAATAATTCTTTATCACTGGTTATGGTTTTTATAATTACTCGCTTCTCAAACTGTTTACCGGGTTGGCCAATGCTGCCCGGATGGTTTGCAATCCTACGGTGATCAGGGCTATCAGGATCATCATGATAGCGCTAAGCCCGAATACCCATACGCTCACACCTGTGCGATAGGCAAAATTGTTCAACCATTGGTGCATGGCTAACCATGCCAATGGGGTAGCTATGAAAAATGCCAGTATCACCAATGCCATGAAATCTTTGGACAACAGGGTTACCAATTGAGCCACTGTAGCGCCCAGTACCTTGCGTACACCAATTTCCTTAACCCGGTAGGCGGTGGTGTACATTACCAGACCCAGCAAGCCAAGGCAACTGATGAAGATGGTAAGGCCGGTGGCCCAGGTGAGCAGGGTAGACACCTGTTTTTCACTTTCGTAAAACTTAGCTATTTGTTCATCAAAAAATCTATAGTTGAAAGCTTCTTCAGGATAGAGGCCTTTCCATGCTTTTTCCATTTCTTTAATGGTGGCAGTCCAGTTGGCGCCGGCATTGTTTTTGGGCTGCAGGAGGATATTGATGGTGAGAGCCCGGCTTGTTGCATTGGCAATCGCCAATGGTTTAATGGCTTCATGCAAGGAGCGTTGATGAAAATCGGCTACCACGCCAACGATGGGCAATTGCTTCTTACTCCATTCAATCGTTTTCCCAATGGCTTCCTGTGGTTGCTGAAAGCCCAGTATATGAGCAAAGGTTTCATTAATGATGAGTTGAGTAACCGTATCACTTTGGGTAATGTTCCTGCCTGCTAATAACCTGAGTTGGTATAGCTTGGTGTAATTGGTATCGGCATGTTTGATCTGTACATCGGTTTGTAAGTCCTTTTTCCCGTCTTTATAAGTGAAGGTGCTGGACCATACACTGTTGCCGGAAGGCGGGTTATTGGCGAGGCTCACCATGGCCACTCCGGGAATGGCAGCTATTTTGTTCATCAGCACCTGCTTGTTGGTGCGCACGGTATCATAAAAGTTGGTCTGGAAATACACAATGGCATCTTTGCGGAAGCCCATGTCCATATTGATGGCATAATGGATCTGTTTGCTCACCAGTATGCTGGCCATGATGAATACCTGTGCGATCACAAACTGTGAAACAGTGAGTGATTTGCGCAACCAGGCATTGCGTGTTTGACCGGTATGGGCAAAAGCCTGGTTCTTCAATACCAACACAGGTTTATAACCTGAAAGTACCAGGGCTGGATAAAATCCTGCCAGCAGGCTCACTACAATAAGTAGCACCAACAGGAATAAGAGGATGCCCGGGTGGCTGATGAGGCTGAAGTGTAAGCCTTCAGGGATGAAATCTGCAAAGACCTTAAGGAGCAGTGGGGTAATAACAACAGAAAGTGCGGTAGCCATCAAGGTAACAAGGAAGGTTTCGCTAAGGAATTGAAGGATCAGTTGTATTTTCTGTCCGCCCAGTGTTTTGCGGATACCTATTTCCCTGGCCCGTTGTGAGGCCTGGGCTGTAGCCAGGTTGATAAAATTGATAGCCCCTAATAACAATAGAAAAGTGCCAATGGCCAGCAGGCCGTAGAGTGTGGGCTTATGGGCTGTACGTTGATCAAAAGTGCCATAGTCTGCATCAAAATGAATCTGTTGTAAGGGTTGAAGCAGGTGCTCTGTCTTTGTATTATCGTCTGCGTCGCGCTTATGGTATTTGTTGTACAGGTTGCGGATATCTTTTTCCACTTTGGCCACAGTGGTGCCCGCAGCCAGCTTTATGAATAATTGTGAGCTGCTGGTGGTATTGTTCCATGTTTGTGCATTTCCCTGCGACAGGTCTCCTTTCTCCAGGGTGCTCCAGGCAATGAATGTTTTGAAAGTAAAATCGGTGTTTTGGGTTAGGTCTTTTACAATACCTGTTACGCTCGTTCTGATGGTGTCATCGAAAAATAATGCCCGGCCAATAATATCAGCTGGTTTTATGCCCGGGAAATACAGGGCTGCGTTGGAAGTGGTCAGGACTACCTGGTAGGGTTGCTGTAAAGCCGTGGCAGGTGAACCGGCTACCCATTCATAGGGCAGGAGCTTAAAATAACCTGCATCGGCAAAAATTACTCCTTCTTGTTGTTTATAGGTGAGGGGTTTGGCATTCCCGGCAGTTGGTATGGTGACTTTTCCACTTCCATCCCATGTGTAAAAAGGAGCTACCACATCGAGACCAGTCATTTCTGTGCGTACGGCATTGCCCATGGGGACGGGTACGCCTGAGTTTTTGTATACTTCTCCGTCGGGAGAGGTGAATTTGGAGACGATGCGGTGTATGCGTTCGCCATCTTTATGAAATTTATCAAAGCTGAAATCATATTGTACCAGCAGGTAAATGACCAGGGATGCGCTGATGCCAATGGCCAGCCCCGCTATATTAATAGCGGTAAACACTTTGTGTTTCCAAAGTGTTCTCAGCGCTACCAGTAAATAATTTTTCAGCATATAGGTTCTGGTTTTAAGACTATTCGTTTCTCAGGCTGTCCACCGGGTTGGCCAGGGCCGCTTTGATGGCGTGAATGCTGATGGTGGCAATGGTGATCACCAATGCCAGTATACCTGCCAGTCCGAATATCCACCAATGAATGGCGATACGATAGGCAAAGCCCTGGAGCCATTGATGCATGCCCAGCCAGGCAATGGGGGTGGCGATCAGGATAGCGATTGCTACCAGTTTAATAAAATCCTTGCTCAACATGGTAACGACGGATTGTACGGAAGCGCCCAGCACTTTCCGGATACCGATCTCTTTTACTCTTTGTTGTGCAGTGAAGGCAGCCAGTCCAAACAGGCCCAGGGTAGCAATTAAAACAGCGAGTACAGTAAAGATCAGGGAGAGTGTTTCCTGCTTTTGTTCAGCCGCATATTGGTGGGCAAAGTTCTGGTCGAGGAAATTGAACTCTACGGGATTGCTCTTATCAAATTGCTTGTATACTGTTTCTATCCAGGCCAATGCTTCTTTGGTATGGCTGGTATTGATCCTTACATACAGGTTGTCTTCCATGGAAGCTACGGGTGGCATGAGCATCACCATCGGTTCTACTTTGTGCTGCAGGGAGTAGGTATGGAAATCTTTAATAACACCAATGACTGTTCTTTCTCCGATCTCTCCCTCGCCATATTTGAATCGCAGGCGTTTATTGATGGCATCTTTCCAGCCCAACTCCTGCATTAATGTTTCATTGACGAGGGCCGCGCCATATTTGTCGGATTCTACCGCGGTAGAAAAATTCCTTCCCTGACTTATTTTGATGTCCAGGGCAGGGATATAGTCAGCATCTACCATCAGTTCCTGCGCCATCTTGCTACTGGTGGAGAATGAGCCATCGTTTTTCTCAAAATTAAAACCATGGGCGCCGAGGTTATTATTACCAATAGGGTTACCAGCTACGGCCACTGCTTCTATGTACGGACTTTTGGTGAGCTGGTTTTTAAGGGCTGCTGCCTGCTTCCTTACTTCGCGGTCGTGGATATGAAAAGTGAGTGTTTGGTTCTTATTAAATCCAAGGTCTTTTTGGTTGGCATATTGCATTTGGCGGTAAATAACGATGGAGCCGGCTATCATGATCACGGTGATGGTGAACTGAAACACCACCAATGATTTTCTGAACAGGATATTGGTTGACAAATTGCCCATTTGTCCTTTCAGGGCCGGAATGGCTTTGAAGCGTGAAAGGAAGAGGGCAGGGTAGAGGCCGCTCATGCAACCTGTGAGCAGAGCAAAGCCCAGCATCACCAGCATAGTGGTGATGGTGCCAAAGCGCCAAATGGTGAGGGTTTTGCCAGACAGGGTATTGAACAAAGGCAATAATACGGTTGCCAGGAAGAATGCTACTATCGCTGCCACAATGGTCATTACGAGGGCTTCTGCAATGAACATACCAACCAGGTGCCGGCGGCCGGAGCCGATTACCTTGCGTACGCCTACTTCCCGGATACGGGTGGAGGAACGTGCGGTAGACAGGTTGATATAATTAATGACAGCAATGATCAATATCAGGACTGCAATGGCTATAAAGATATAAATGCGGGTGATGCTGCTGTTGGCGCCGATCTCCACCTGCAGATCGGAATGTAAATGGATAGCGGTCAGGGGCTGTAGCTCCATGCGGTAATTGTTTACCTTCATGAGCTTCTGGATGGTTTGCGCTGCAAATTCGGGCAGGCGGGCTTCGAGCTTTTTATAGTCGGCGCCTTTGTTCAACAACAAGTAGGTGTAGGAGTTAAAATTCTGCCAGTTATCAGTATAGTTGGCTGGCAGGGAACGCAGGCCGCTGAAACGAAGGTGTGTATTTTCAGGAATATCTTTTATAACACCGGTAACCAGGTTGGGATAATTGTTTGAAAAGTAAACAGTTTGGTTGAGTGCTTTTTGCGGGTCGGAAAACAATTTGCGGGCAAGGCTTTCTGTCAGCACAATGGCTTCGGGTTGTGCAAGGGCTGTAGCGGGATTGCCGCTGATAAAGGGATAAGAGAATACTTTAAAGATATTGGCATCAGCAAACATGATATCATCGGCCTTGATGGGCTTATTGTTGTAGCTGATGATGCCACCGCCCTCGGGCACAATACGGGTAGCTTCCTGGATCTCGGGAAAGCTGGCTTTCAGGGCGCCTGCAAAAGGGGCCGAAGTGGTTGCCTGGTGCATATTGCCGCCTTCCCATACGGTATGCTGGGCTACTCGGTAAACACGGTTGGCATTGCTGTGAAAGCGGTCATAACTGAGCTCATCGGCTACATACAGGGTTATCATCCAAAAGGCCGTAAGGCCGATGGCAATTCCGGCAATATTGATGGCTGCATACGTCTTATTGCGCAGCAGATTGCGGAGGGCAGTTTTGAAATAGTTCCTTAACATATCTTACAGTTTAAACTTTCAGGTTACGGTCTTACAAAACAGAAAACATACCGCCTTTACCTAAGTTGTAAATCAATCGTTTATGTATAAGGTGCTACGAACATGTTCGTTTACAGTACAAGAACCGTCCGTTTTTGATACAAGCTTTTAAACACTACCACTCAATTTCGAAAGTTATCGGCACAATTAACTATTCACTCCTCAGGTTTTTTACCGGATTCAACAGGGCTGCTTTAATGGCCTGAAAGCCTACTGTTACCAGGGTGATGAAAACTGCCAGTATACCTGCCAGGATAAACATCCACCACTGTACATGGATCCTATAGACAAAGTCTTCCAACCATTTGTTCATCGCCCACCAGGCCAATGGGGTGGCGATCAGCAGGGCTGCCAGTACCAGGTAAATAAATTCCTTCGACAGCAGGGATATGATGCTTTGCATACTGGCGCCAAGGACCTTCCGGATACTTATTTCTTTGTGGCGCCGTTCGGCACTGAATGCTGCCAATCCATACAAACCAAGGCAGGAGATAAAGATGGCCAGCAGGGAGAAGGTCAGGATCAGTGAGGCCGTTTTACGGTCCTCGCGATACAGGTGGTCAAATTCATCGTTCAGGAATTTATAGTCAAATATGGAACCGGGTACCTGGGCCTTATAGATCTTCTCAATGGCCACCTGGGCTGCTGAAGCCTTGCCCGGCATGGTCTTGACCAGGAAAGAATAAGCATAACTGGCATCATTCTTAATCACTACGGGGTCTATCTTTTCGTGCAGGCTTTTATAATAGAAATCTTTCACTACACCAATCACCACACCGGTATCGCCCCGTGCTACAAAGCGTTGCCCGATCACCGGCTTGCGTATGCCTAGTTCGCGAACGGCCGTTTCATTAATGATGGCGTTGTGTGCATCGGCGGTGCTGCCAGGAATAAACCAGCGCCCTTCGGCCAGTTGGAGGTTCAGTATCTTACGGAAATTGGTATCTGCACTAAAGAAAGTGATACCTGGATCGAATCCTTCGATCCTTCCATCCCAGTCACTGCCGCCGGATGAAGAGCTGCGGTAATCAAGTACAGATCCGCCGTTCATGATTGACAGATTTTCTATCTCGCTTTGTGAACGGAGTGCCTGTTCTATATTTTTGATCAATCCCTCTCTTTGGTCTTTCTTAATTTTCATCATGTCGGACCAGGGGATAGAAAAGGCCAATACCTGTGATTTGTCGTATCGTTCGTTTTGCTGCTGGATGAATTGCATTTGCCGGTAAATCACAATGGTGGCCACGATGAGTACAATGGATATGGTGAACTGGCATACGACCAGTGTTTTTCTAAGCGAGCTGTTTTTTACCCTGAAGATACCAGCGCCCCTGAACACTGCAATGGGTTTGAAGGACGACAGCAATAAGGCGGGGTATATACTGGTGAGGAGCACACTGGCCAGGAAAGTACTTCCCAGGATGGTCCATAGGGGGGCTGATAACAACGGTAAGGTAAATTCCCTTTCTGTGACCTGGTTAAATAAAGGCAGGGTAAGTTTAATGATCAATAAAGTAAAACCAAGTGATAGTATACTCACCAGGGCCGATTCGAGTACAAACTGCAGAAAGAGGTGTTTTCTGTCGGCGCCTACAATCTTCCGCACGCTTACTTCCTTGAGGCGGATAGTGGCCCTGGCAGTGGTGAGGTTTACATAGTTCATACAGGCTATCACCAGCAGCAAAATGCCCAGCACCATAAATATGTTGACCATCTTCCGGTTGCCATGTGCCAGTTGAGATGATTGGAGGTCGGATTCAAAATGCATATCAAGGAGGGCTGTTAGCTGTACGGCGGTATTGTCCTTGTCTCTGTTCTTTTTGAAGATGGCTCTGAGCGCGGATGCGGTAGTTTGTGGATTGGCCCTGGGATTTAACCTGACAAAGGTGAGGTAGCTGAAATTGCCCCATGTTCCGTCATCTTTCAGGCTCCTGGTGTTGGCATGTTTGGCAGCCAGGGGCATGAACATATTATAGGCAAAACTGGAATTGGTCGGGTAATCCTTAATAATGCCTTGCACCTGGTAATCGAGGGTGTCTATACGAACAATCTTGCCTACAGCATTTTGGGTACCGAAATATTTCTTTGCTGCAGTGGCTGTCAATATCAGGCTAAAGGGGTGGCGGTTGAAGTTATCTGCACTGCCGCTGAGGAAATCATAGTGAAATACTTTGAACCAGTTCTCATCAATATAGGCGGCAGCTTTCTCTTGCAGCAACTCATTATTGATCTTGAGTGCCGGTCCATTGTAAGACATGGGCGACAGACGGGTGAGCAGCTGTATTTCTGGTACCTCGGCTTTGGCCTTTTCTCCCAGCATATAAGGGGCGGTTTCCCAGGCCCAGGTGCTCGTCTTATCGATGGCTATAATACTCTTGACCCGGTAGATATTTCGTGCCTTGGCATGAAAGTTATCGAAGCTCAATTCATTGCGTACCCACAGGAATATGAATACGGCGGCAGACATACCGATCGTTAATCCCAACAGGTTGATAATGCTACCTGCTTTATGCTTGATAAGGTTGCGCCAGGCTGTTTTGAAATAAGTTCTGATCATACGTTAGGGTGTTATGATGTTATAGTGCTATTCACTGCGTAAGCTCTTCACCGGATTGGCCACAGCTGCCTTGATGGCCTGGAAACTTACGGTGAAAGCGGCTATCAGCAATACCAGCAGACCAGCTATACCAAATACCAGCCAGCTTATGTTTACACGATAGGCAAAATCTTCCAGCCATTTATTCATCGCCCACCAGGTAGCGGGTACGGTAATAGCAAAAGCAATGAGCACCAGTTTCAAAAATCCTTTTGATACCAGCAACAACACCTGTGTTACTGAGGCGCCCAATACTTTACGGATACCAATTTCTTTCTGACGTTGTTGGATAGCATGGTACGACAAACCAAAAAGCCCCATACTGGCCAGTACAATGGCAATGGCTGCAAACAGGTTCATGATCTTGCCCAGGCGGATCTCTGCATTGTACATTTTATTGTAATCCTCATCCAGGAAATGATAGTCAAAAGGACGATGGGGTACCAGGCTTTTCCATTTGGCCTGAAGCGCCTGCACGGTTTGCGGCATATTGTTGCCGCTTACTTTCACCAGTACATTCCTGCCCCACTTTTCAGGAAACAAGACGAGGGGCTGGATGGCTAAGTGCAGGGATTGGAAATGAAAATCCTTTATTACGCCTCTTACGGTACCCGGACGTGTATTGTCGAGGAACATTTTTTTGCCAATGGCCTCTGCGGGTGTCCAGCCAAGTGCTTTGGCCGCGGATTCGTTCAGGATAAAATGGAAATTCCGGGCGGTATCTCCTTCCTGCGATACATCGGCCACATCCTGGCGGGTAAGGTTTTCGCCGGCAATAAGCTGCATGCCCATCGTTTTAATATAATCCTCATCTATCAGGTCGGCTGTTACGGACATGTTATCCGTCTCGGGCATGGTAGCGGAGCGCATATTGTAGCCGCTCACAATGGAAGTAGGGGGATTGCCGGAACGGGATACATTGACAATGCCGGGTATGGTCTTGAATTCTTCTTTAATGGTATTGAAGGATAACAACATTTTGTTGTCCAATGGCAACACCATAACCTGTTCACGGTCATAACCCAGTTTCTTATCCTGTATGTACCGCATTTGCTGATGGATCACGAAAGTGGCGATCACCAGGAAAACAGAAATGCCGAACTGGAAAACGATCAGTGTTTTGCGCAGCCAGGCACCGGAACTATTTTTATTCAAAGCGCCTTTGAGTACTTTGGCCGGTATGAAGGCGGATAATACCAGGGCGGGGTAGCTACCTGCCAGGAAACTGATACAAACTATAATGATGGCTATAAAGCCCAGGATGGCAGGGGACAATAAGGATCGCATAGAAAGCTCGGTGCCTGCCAATTGGTTGAAGGCAGGTAATACCAGTAGTACAGCGGCGGCACTGAGCAATACGGCCATGAAGGATAATAGCAAAGATTCGCCAATGAACTGCCGGAAGATCTGTTGCCTTACGGCTCCCACGGCTTTGCGAATGCCTACTTCTTTGCCGCGGTCTATGGAACGGGCTGTGCTGAGGTTGATATAGGTAAAGCAGGCTATGGCCAGTATGAGCAATGCTACCCCGGTGAGGATATACAGGTAGGTAATATTGGTATTTGGCTCAAAGCTGTCAAATTCAGAATGGAGGTGTATCCTGCTGAAAGGATCGAGGGTGAAGTTGATAGATGCATTAGAACCTGCCATCTCTTTTTTCATATAGGCGGGCAGGTTGGCCTGCAGGGTCTTCATGCCTGCCGTGTTCTTCATCAACAGGAAGGTAGTATAATTAGCATTCCACCAGGTTTGTTCCTGGTTGGCCTTCAGTGATGAAAAGGAAGCCAGGAAATCAAACTTTATCTGAGAGTTGGAGGGGCAGTTCTGCATAACGCCTGTCACCTCAAAAGGTACGGCATCTCCACCTATCAATAATATTTTGCCGAGCGGGTTCTCTGCACCGAAATATTTTTGGGCAGTGGCGGTCGTTAGTATTACTTTATTGAGTCCGGACAATGCATCCTTCGGATGTCCCTGCAATAGCTGAAAAGAAAAAACATCAAAGAAGGTAGAGTCGGCAAACATAAAGTGGTTCTCTGTAAACTGCTTATCGCCGAGCGCCACTACACGTTTGCTATCTGTCATCCGTACGCCTGTTTCCACTTCGGGGAACGTTCGTACAAAGACAGGTAATACCTTGGTACTGGTAACACTCACCGTCTTGGCATCGCCACTGGAAAACCGGTATTCCATCAATACGCGCGCAATGCGGTCGCTCTTTTGCTGGAACCGGTCATAGCTGTATTCATGCTGGATATACAATCCAATCAACAAACAACAGGTGATACCGGTCATCAATCCCAATACGTTGATAAACGTCATTGTTTTATTCTTCCACAGATTGCGCCAGGCGGTCTTTAAATAGTTCTTGATCACGGGATTCTATTTTATGTTTGTTAGTGCTCTGAGACCTGTTTGTCTTTCTAATAATCAGTAATTATTAATTAATAATTACTGATTATTACCGGCTCGCTATTTTTTACAATTGCTCATTCTTAATCACTACTCACTTCGTAAGCTCTTCACCGGATTGATCAACGCTGCTTTGATAGCCTGAAAACCAATGGTGCAAAGGGTGATCAGGAGCGCGGCCGATCCTGCCAGTACAAATACCCACCAGCTAATGGTGGTACGATAAGCAAAGTCTTCCAGCCATTGGTGCATGAAATACCAGGCCAGCGGCGAAGCAATGAGGGAGGCGATCAACACCAGTTGCAGGAAATCCTTTGATAACATGGAGGTGATATTCGATATGCTGGCGCCCAGTACTTTCCGGATGCCGATCTCCCTGGCGCGCTGCTGCATCATAAAAGCAGCCAGTCCAAAAAGGCCCATGCAGGAAATAAAAATGGCAATGCCCATAGCGGTGTTCATCAATTGGGCTGTCTTTTGCTCCTTCTCATAAAAAGAAGCGATGGTCTCGTCAAAGAAGCCTATCTCCGGCTTTTTATCGGGGTATACTTCCTGCCATATCTTTTCAATAGCAGCGAGGTTATTTTTCAGATCACCCATTTGCCGGCCATTGGTGGCCAGCTTTACACTGATGGTGCGGGCAGCCTTTGCATTGGTCGTAATAAAAAAGGGATTGATGGCCTCGTGGAATGACCGGGAATAGAAATCTTCCATTACGCCTACAATGGGGCCACCTTTACCGCCAATGCCTGTTGCAACAATTTGTCCAATAGCATCGGCAGGTTTGCTGAATCCCAGGGCATGCGCGCAATTGGCATTAATGACAAATTCATTAATGGTATCAGATGGATGCAGGTTGCGGCCTGCCAGTAGTTTAATGTCATACAAGGGGAGGTAATCAGCATCTACAAATTCAAAGGAAGAGATCAATTCATTATCAATGGCATTGCTGCCCATGGTTTTGATAGAAGTGCCTCCATGTCTTTTAGCAGCCGGTGTTTCTCCATGCAGGCTCACGGCTGATACTGCAGACAGTTGCTTAAGCTTTTGTGCCAGCAATAGTTTTTTCTCTGGTGTTGCTTCTCTGCCCGGCCGCAGGTTCACAATGGCATCTTTGGTGAATCCCAGATCGGTATTCAACATAAAATGGATCTGCTTGCCTACTACGAGGGTGCCAATGATAAATACCAGGGATATGGTAAACTGGAATACGATGAGTGATTTACGCAGGTAATTCTTGTGGTGTATACGGGGAGCGGCCTGTCCTTTCAAACTGGATACAGGGTTGTAGGCCGATAATACCCTGGCCGGATAAAAACCAGCCAATAGGGTGGTGGTGATGGTTACGACCAATAAAAACAGCCAGGTATAAGAATGGAAGGGTTGCAATACAACACCTGCAGGAATAAATGACTGGAAGGCTGCCAGCACAGGCTTCAGGAGAATAGTGGAAAGCACTACGGCTGCCAGGGTCAATAAAAATGTTTCGCTGAAGAATTGCAGGCGCAGGCTGATGCGGTTGCTGCCCAGTACCTTGCGTATACCGATCTCTTTGGATCTTTTAAGGGATTGGGCGGTTGACAGGTTGATAAAATTCACTACGGCGATGAGCAGGATAAACAAGGCAATGCCCATTAATCCATAGAGGGTAGGCAGGTGCACCTTGCGGGCATACCCATCCTGGTAATCTTCATTGAAGTGAATATCGGACAAAGGCTGTAGCTTCAGGGAGCCGCCTTCACCGGGTATATTGTCTTTAGAAAAGCGGGGAAACTGTGCTTCTACCTGTGCCTGGGTAACGCCATTGGCCAGTTTCACAATGCCCTGGGAATAATAATCCCATACGCCCCAGCTATCCATTTCAATGCTTTTCTTCAAAAAGCTATGTTGTACGGTGGGGAAGGAGATAAAATCTGTGAAGCCAAAATCAGTGGAGTGGGCCCAATCCTGCACAATACCGGATACCTGCATGTGCAATGAATCATTGTAGATCACTTCGCGGCCTATGTATTGATTGGCTGGCAACGGACCAAAGTATTTTTGGGCAGTCGTTGCCGTGAGTACTACTTTAAAAGGCTCTTTTAATGCAGTGGCAGCATTGCCTGCCAGCCACTGGTATTGGAATACGGCAAAATAAGGTGCTTCGGCTACAATGACAGGCGAAGGTATATCACGTAGGGACTCAAATACTTTCGCTTCGTTGCCGGCCTGCGGCACCGTTATTTTGGCGTAATAATTATAAAAACCTGCTACCTGTTCAAGTCCGGTCAATTGTTCGCGCACACGCATGGGCAGGGGAGAGGGGATATATCCCAATGATTTGGGGGCTTCCTTCTTAAACTGTCTGGAACCTACTATGCGGTAGATGCGTTCTTTGCCGGGATGAAAAGTATCATAGCCCAGTTCATGGTTCACAATGAGGAATATGACCAGGCAGGCGCTGATGCCCAGGGCAAGGCCCAGGATATTAATGCCTGTATAGGCCTTATTCCTGACCAGCGCTCTCCAACCTGTTTTAAAAAAGTTCCTGAACATGGGTTATGATTTTTGTTATTCGCTACGTAAACTCTTTACAGGATTCATCAGGGCCGCTTTGATAGCCTGGAAACTGATGGTGATACCTGCTATGAACAGGGCAATGATGCCTGCCATTGCAAATACCCAACCATTGATGGTGGTACGGTAGGCAAAATCCTGCAGCCACTTGTTCATTACCCACCAGGTAGTAGGAATGGCAATCACAAATGCGATCAGTACCAGGTACAGGAATTCTTTGGATACCAGCAAGAGTACCTGTTGTACGGAAGCGCCCAATACTTTCCGGACGCCTATTTCTTTGGTGCGTTGTTCTATAGTATATGCTACCAGGCCAAACAAACCGAGGCAGGCAATTACAATGGAAATGATGGCAAATATGGTAAATATCTGTCCGCTCTTTTCTTCGGCGGCATACAATGCGGCAAAACGATCATCCAGGAATGTATAACTGAATGGGGTGGCGGGACTGAACGCTTCCCACTGTTTTTTTGTATCTGCGATAAATCCTTTGATGTCGGTGGTTTTTATTTTAGCAATGACAGCTCCGCCATTATTGCCCGGCAACATCATGAGGGGAGCGATCTTCTGTTTGGCAGAGGTGAAGTGGAAATCCTGTACTACGCCTACAATATTAAATTCCCGGCGGCCTGAGCGTACAATGGTACGGCCAATGGGATTGCCACTAATACCCAATTCCCGCACAGCTGTTTCGTTGACGATTACGCCTGATGAATCAGATGGATAGTCCAGTGAAAAGTTCCTGCCTGCAGTGATCTTCATCCCCAGGGTGGACAAGTAGTCATAATCAATTCGAAAGATCCTTGCCTGGATCTCTTTATGGGGATCATTCTGCTGAAGTGGTTTAACAAAGACCTGGGTGCCGTTTAAACTCCCATTAACGGGTACGGCAGCCGAAATAGAGACATTCACAACACGGTTATCCTGCAACAGCTTTTGTTTGAATGCCGGTTCGTTGTTGCCAAGGCCGTCATAAGTGTCCTGGATAATGAGCATCTGCTCCTTATCGTATCCCAGTTTTTGGTTTTGCATAAAATGCAACTGTCGGTAAACAACAAGAGTAGAGATGATAAGTGCGGTTGATACTACAAACTGGAACACCACCAAACTGCCACGCAGTATGCTGCGGCGGGGTTGTGCCGACAAATGCCCTTTTAATACTTTGATGGGCTTGAAGGCTGAAAGGAAGAAGGAAGGATAGATGCCTGCCAGGATACCGGTAAGGAGGCTTACTCCCAATATTGTCAGTAAAGAAGTGTATTGCAGAAAAAAGCGGATATCAATCTGTTTGCCTGAAAGGTTATTAAAGGCAGGTAATATCGCGTACACCATGCCCAATGCGATCAGGGCAGCGAACAGGCTTAGCAGGATTGATTCGGCCAGGAACTGGGCTACCAGCTGGGCCTTTAAAGAGCCCATTACTTTGCGGATGCCTACTTCCTTGGAGCGTTTGCCGGCGCTGGCGGTAGAGAGGTTGGTGAAATTGACACAGGCCAGTAGTAAAATGAAGAGGGCCAGGGCGCCAAAGACATACAGGTAATTAATATCGCCGTTGGGTTCCAGTTCAAATTTGGTATTGGAATGCAGGTGAATAGCTGTCAATGGCTGCAGGAAGAAACGGAAAGTGTTCACCGATTTTTGCGCTTCAGCCAGTGAAATACCCATATCATTTTGTATTTCCGGTACTACAAATTTGGCCACCAGCTGCGGCAGTTTAGCCTCCAGTTGTTTGGGATTAGTGCCGGGTTTCAGGATAAGGTAGGTGTAGTGTGATATATTGCTCCAGGTCTCATTGCGCTTGCGCTGGCTCGACATACTGATGGCCATATCAAAATGGAAATGCGAATTGCCTGGCATCTTTTCAAAAACCCCGGTCACCTTGTAAGCTTTATCCTCTGCTGTAAGCAGTTTGCCGAGTGCTGGTTCTTTGTCAAAATATTTTACTGCCATAGCCCTGGAGATCACTATGGAAGAGGGTTCGGTAAGTGCCGAGTTCACATTGCCTTCAGCCAGTGGAATAGAAAAGGTTTGCAGGAAGTTGGAATCAAGGAAAGCTATTTTTTCTTCCTTGAACTTTTTATCCTTGTAATTCATGTACATATAGCCCGCACCTGCATAGCGGGTAACATCGGCCACTTCGGGGTAGGCATTTTTGATACCTTGTCCTACGGCTATATCCACGATCGGGAAATCTGTAGTGCCGCCATTTTCATCGAGGTGTAGGCCTACACGATAGATCTGGCTGGCCCTGGCAGCATAACGGTCGTAGTTCAGCTCATCATATACAAAGGCGGCGATGAGCATAAAGCAGGCCAGGCCTACTGACAGGCCAAATACGTTGATAAAGGAAAAGGCTTTATTCTTTACCACGTTGCGCCAGGCGATGATGAAATAATTTTTGATCACGGTTTAATCTTTTATAGCTGTTTTAACTTGGGTCATGTGTTACCTGAGGGTCTATCCTATTTTATACACTACTCAGAACAGACAATTCTCTACTCACTCCGTAAACTCTTCACGGGATTTGTTATTGCGGCTTTAATAGCCTGGAAACTGATGGTGGCCAATGCGATGACCAGGGCAGCAATGCCTGCCACGGCAAAGATCCACCAGGACATTGGGGTTCTGTAGGCAAAGTCGCGCAGCCATTGGGTCATGAAATACCAGGCTGCCGGCGCTGCTATAAAGAAGGAGATGATCACCAGTTTCAGGAAATCTTTAGACAATAGGTTTACGATACTTGCTACGGAAGCACCCATTACTTTGCGCACGCCAATTTCTTTGGTGCGCTGCATGGTGCTGTAGGCTGCCAGCCCCAGCAGACCCAGGCAGGAGATAAAGATGGCCAGCACAGCAAAGTTGAGGAAGAGTTTGCCAAATCTTTCTTCGGCGCGGTATTGACGATCAAACAGCTCATCGAGGAACTGGTAGCTATAGGGCCGGTTGGGCATGGTCGATTTCCACTTGCTTTCAATGGCGGCGAGCGTAGCTGGTACATTGCCTGCTGCTATTTTCACGGATACAAGATTGCATCCACCTGGCTCTATGCGCATGGTGAGGGGCTTGATATCCTGCTGCAGGGAACGGAAATTAAAGTCCTTGATCACGCCTACGATCTTTCCTTCCCTGCCCCATTGTTTGAAGCGCCGGCCAATGGCCTGTTGTGGGGAGGAGTAGCCAAATAGTTTTACCGCTGTTTCATTCATCACCATGGCCTGGGTTGTGTCGGTCAGGAAATCACGCGAGAAAGCGCGGCCTGCCACCACTTTTATGTCGTACTGAGGAATATAATCAAAGTCCACGAAATACAGGTCGAGGTTAGCTACCTGGAGGTCGCCTTTGTTGTTCTCTATTTCAGAATAAGCGCCCGGATTTCCCGTGCCGGGTGCACTGGAAGAAAGGGATACTGACTTAACGGATGGAATACTTTTAAGGGCCTGTTTGAAAGCCTCTTTACCTGGATCGCCGTCGGTGGCAAGGATCACCGTTTGGTCTTTGTTGAAACCAAGGTCACGGCTGCGCATAAAGCTCATCTGCCGGTACACGATGATGGTGCCAATAATAAGGGCTATGGAAATACTGAATTGAGCAACCACCAGTCCTTTTCTTAACAGCAGGCCACGCACACCGGTAGCAAAACGTCCTTTCAGTACCACGATCGGTTTGAAGGAAGACAATACCAATGCAGGGTAGGAGCCAGCCAGCAAACCAATGGTAATGGCTGCCAGGAACAGCATACCTATATATTGCCAGTTACTGAAAATGCCCTCACTTACCTGCTTGCCGGCAAGCTGGTTGAAGAGCGGCAGCAATAAGGCGGCGAGACCCAGTGTGAGGAGGAATGCGAGCAGGCAAATGATCACCGATTCGCTTATGAACTGCCGGATCAGTTGTGGTTTCCCGGCGCCAGCTACTTTGCGGATCCCTACTTCCTTGGCGCGCTCGGTAGAACGGGCGGTGGTGAGGTTGATAAAGTTAATGCAGGCAATGAGCAGGATAAAAATGGCTATGATGGAAAAAATGTACACGTTATTGATATTGCCCGAACCGTCGCGGGTGGAGTACAGGTATACATCGCGCAGCGGCTCGAGGAGGATGGTAGCATACATCTGGCTTTCCTGTTCTTCCTTGCCATTGCGTTTTTTTACAAAGGCGGGAAACTTTGCATCCAATGCTTTGGCGTTGGCGCCTGGTTTCAGCAGGATATAGGCAGATGAGCCATAATTGCCCCATTGGGTATCCAGGCCGGGATTGAACCTGATGGTGAGGGTGCTCATGGATACTAAAATATCGGCTCTTACCTGGGAGTTCTCAGGCATGTCTTTCATCACACCTTTTACGGTGGCGGGAATGCCATTATTGGTGAACAGTAAAGTTTGCCCTACGGGATTACTCTTGCCAAAGTATTTTTTTGCGGCGGTTTCCGAGAGCACCACACTCATTTGATCATTGAGCACTTTTTTAGGATCGCCTTGCAGCAGTTTGATGTCGAATATTTGGAAGAAAGCCGAATCGGCAAAAGCTGCATTTTCTTCCTGGAATTTGATGTCTCCCTTTCTGACCAGCATTCCCTGCTTACTTACGCGCACAAAAGCTTCCACTTCGGGAAACTCTTCTTTTATATTGGGTGGTACAGCCCAGGCGGGACCACTGGCCCTGATCACTTCCGAAGGTGTTTTAATATCCGTAACCACCCGGTATATACGGTCGGCCTTGGTATTAAAAGCATCGTAGGTCAATTCAAACCTTACGTACAGGAAGATGAGAAAGCAGGCCGTCATTCCCACGGTAAGCCCCATGATATTGATGAAAGAGAAAGCCTTGTGTTTCCACAGGTTTCTGAAAGCGGTTTTGAAATAATTTCTATACACGGTATATGATTTATCGGTCTGTTAGAAAATTGCTATTTAGTAATTGCGTTGATTCCTTAGTATTACCTGTTATAAGCTTTTTAAGCTCTTCACCGGGTTGGCCAATGCTGCTTTGATTGCTTGTATGCTAACGGTGGCCAAAGCAATCAGCAAGGCTATAATGCCCGCCATCATAAATATGGTTGCGCTGATATTGGTACGGTATACGAAATTCTGTAGCCACTTATCCATTGCCAGCCAGGCAACAGGGGTAGCAACCACAATGGCGATCAATACCAGTTTCATGAAATCTTTAGCCAGCAGGCCTGTAACGTTTGCTACGGTGGCACCCAATACCTTGCGGATGCCGATCTCACGGGTCTTTACCTGTGCTGTGTAAGTGGCCAGGCCAAAGAGGCCCAGACAGGAGATAATGATGGCGATACCTGCAAACACATTAAAGAGGGTACCGGTTTGCCGGTCCGACTTGTACATAGCGTCATACCTGTCATCGAGGAAGCGGTATTCGAACGGAAAACCTGCATTGTATTGTTTCCATCTTTTCTCCACGGCTGCAATGGCCTTTGCGGCATCTTTACCAGTGGTCTTAACATACATATTTGAACCTGCCGGGTTATAATAAAGCGCCGCAGGCTGGATCTTTGTTTTAAGTGAACTATAATGGAAGTCTTTTATCACCCCAATGATCCGGGCTTTGGTTTGAAACAAGGTGAACCATTTGCCAATGGGATCTTTGATACCTGCTTCCCGTACAGCTGTTTCGTTCAGGATAATATTAGCTGAATCTGCTTTGCTTCCTTTGAAACCGCTACCGGCAGCAAATTCCAGGTTCATTAGTGGGATAAAATGTTCATCAATCCCCATGGGACTAACGATAAAACTACTGTTGGGTGCTTTTCCTTCCCAGTCGGTATCACCAGTAGTACTGCTCATGTTGACAATATTGCCTCTGGCCGATGCGATACTGACAATACCGGGCTCTTTCAGCAATTCGGCCTGTACAGCTGCATAGTGTTGCTGCATACCGCTCATGGATACTGTGAATACATGGGATTTATCGTACCCCAGTTCTTTGTTTTGTATAAACCGCATCTGCCGGCCGATGACCAGGGTACCGATGATGAGTATCACGGAGAATGAAAATTGAGTGACCACCAGCACCTGCCTGAAGCGGGTGTTGCCGATGCCTGTGGATATCCTCCCCTTTAAAGCCAGGATGGGTTTAAAGGAACTAAGCAAGAGGGCAGGGTAGATAGAGGAGCCAATTAAGGTGCCGGCGATAGTGATCCCAATAGTGGTCCATAGCCCCTTATCCAATAGCCGGAAGGAAGTGCTTTTACCTGATAGTGTATTGTAGAAAGGCATCAGCACATAAATGATGACAATTGCCAATACAGTAGCCAGTATAAACAGGATGATCGTTTCTACAATAAACTGGAGGAACAATTGCATTTTAGCGGCGCCAATGATCTTGCGTACGCTTACTTCTTTGGCGCGCAGCATCGACCTTGCGGTAGAAAGATTCACGTAATTAATACAAGCGATCAGCAAGAGCAGGATGGCCACTACGAAGAAGATCCTTACCGTTTGCATCGCGCTTCCATTTCCATCGGCCTCGTAGAGGTGCATTTTTTCCAGCGGTTGAAGGCTGTAATAGGAATTCTTGTCATACTCATTATGCGTGCGTTGCAGTTGGGTGAGCTTTTTTTCAATTGCTGCGATTGATGCGCCGGGGGTGACTTGCAAAAACGTAAGACAGAAATAGCTTCCCCAATTTTCATTCATTGATCTCCAGTAACTATTGGGACTGTAATTTTTTACCAGAATGTCTATTGGAAAAAGGATATCATAATTCAAACTACTGTTTTGCGGGAAATCTGCCATTACACCCCGCACAATGAAGTTCTCTTTGTTGTCTACCTGGATCACTTTGCCAATGGGGTTTTCACTAGCGAAGTATCTCTTTGCGGTGCTGGCCGTTACCAGGATGGAATTGTTATCGGGAAATGGGTTGGCTTTATCGCCGCTTAGGAAAGTAAAGTTGAACATGGAAAAGAAGGAGGGGTCTACGTAGGCCGTCCGGTCCTCTTTAAATTCCTTATCCCCAAATTTGTATACTGAAAAGTCGTAGTTATTGACAACGCGTGCGGCTTCCTTAACTTCCGGTATCTCACTTTTACTGTATACGCTGATGGGGGCGGGCGTATTACCCCAGGCTTTTTTGGAGCCGGCTAAGTCCAGGTTGGATACTGCCCGGTAAATATGGGGAGCATTGGTATGAAAACGGTCGTAGCTCAATTCGTCTTTTACCCACAGCAGGATAATAAGGCCTATTGCGAGGCCCACAGAAAGGCCCAGCAGGTTAATAGAGCTGTAGAAGCGATTCTTCCACAGGTTTCTGAAAGCAGTTTTGAAATAGTTTTTGAACACGATGTATGGTTGTATCCTTTAGTATTATTGTTTTCTACCGGTACTACTAATCACTACTCACTCCGTAAGGCGTTCACGGGGTTCTTCAGTGCTGCCTTTACTGATTGCAGGCTGAGTGTAATGAATGCGATCAATAAGGCCAGTATGCCTGCCACTGCAAATACCCACCAGGAAATATTGATCCGGTAGTAAAATGACTGGAGCCAGCTGTTCATAGCATACCAGGCAATGGGGGAGGCAATAACAATAGCCACCAGTACCAGCACGAGGAAGTCTTTGGAAACCAGTCCAACGATGTGCGGCACACTGGCGCCAAGCACCTTGCGGATGCCGATCTCTTTGGTACGTTGGAGGATAACCAACAGGGCAATGGCAAAAAGGCCCATGCAGGAAATGAGGATGGCCAGTACGGCGCCACTCATAAATATTTTGGATAAGCGTGTTTCTTTATTGTAGGTACGGTCGGTATTCTCATCGAGGAAGGAACCGAGGAAGGCTGCTTTGGGGTTTACTTCCTTCCAGGCATTTTTGATAACTTCCATAGATGCCGGCAGGTTGTCGGGTTGCACCCGTACGAAGATATAAGTTACCGGCCAATTGGGTCGCACTACCATGGTAAGCGGGGCCAGCTCACGGTGAAGGGATTTGAAATGGAAATCTTTCACTACGCCCAATACCTTTAACTGGGTGCCATCGAGGGCAAGCGTTGCCGTGAGTGGATCTTTTTCGTCCAGCTGCCGGGCCATCGTCTCATTGATGATGACGCCGGTGGTGTCCATACCAAAGCTGCGGGAAAAGTCGCGCCCCGAGAGCAGCTTAATGTCCATCGTTTTCAGGTAATCATAATCTATGCGCAGCCAATGGGTCTTTATTCCTTTATTCTTATAATCGAAGCCCATCATAGACGTTGTGGAAGAACCATCACGCCCGCGCCCGATATTCATATCAGTACCGGTAACGCTTACGATGCGGGATTCGCGGGTGAGGCGGTCACGCATCAGGCTAAGGGCCTTTTCACCATCCATAGTACCACCAATGGGCAGGCTGATCACCTGCTGCTTGTTGTAGCCCAATGGCTTGGTGCGCAGGTAATTGATCTGCTGCCAAACGATCATGGTACAGATGATGAGTAAAGAGGACAATACAAACTGCACCACCATCAGGGTATTGCGTACGCGGTTTGATTTGCCCACGGGCAATTTGCCTTTTACGGTCATAATCGTATTGAAAGCCGATACCATCCAGGCGGGATAGCCACCGGCAAAAAGGGTAACAAGTAAAAAGCCTCCCAATATATAGGCAATGATCAGGGGCGACCGCAGCATATTAACCGACAGGGACTGGTAAAACACCTGCTTATAAGAAGGCAACAGCAGGTAGGCAATCAAAAGGCCGGTTACCAGGGCAAAGAGGCTTACGATCAATGCTTCACCCCAAAACTGGGTGATGAGCTGCCAGCGCATGGCGCCCATTACTTTGCGGATACCTATTTCTTTAGAACGGGTAAAAGAACGGGCCAGGGAGAGGTTTACAAAATTGACACAGGCTATAAATAAGATAAAGCCGCTGATGATCAGCAGCATGTACGCATAAAATTTGCTGGCTCCTGCTCCGGTACCACTTGCTTCAGTGAAATGGATATCGGTGAAGGGAATGGTTTGCAGCTTTACTAATTCGCCGGTCTTGTCGGGCTGGGCGCCATCCCGTTTCAGGCTGGTAAGTTTTTCGGTATAGTATTTATGAATAAATGGAATGGTCTGCTTTTCGAAGGCTGCCTGTTTCACATCATCTTTCAACTGTATAAATACCTCATGGTTATCGGAATCCCAGGTGTTTTGTAATTCCTGGTAATCGTGGAAATGTTCAAAGCGGGTGAGGATGTCGAAGGTGAAGCTGGAGTTGTTGGGAAAATCGCTGGTGACGGCTGTTACAGTAAAGGCCGACCAGGTATTGCCCGATTTCATCTCGATGGTTTTACCGATGGGGTCTTCCTTATCGAACAATACCTGTGCACAATGGGCGGTGATCACAATATCATCGAGCTTGCCCATGGGACTGCTGGTATTGCCGGCCGTGATGGGGAAGGTAAACATGCGCAGGAAGTCGGGGTCTACCGCACGGACATTGAGGTCCATTTCCTTGTTGTTGTACCGCACCATGTCGGTGGCGCTACTTCCATAACGGGTAATGTATTTGATAGCCGGGTACTCGGCCTTTAATGCCGGGGCCAGTGGTACCGGCATGGTAGAACTGGTCTCATCTCCTTTGGCGTGTTGTTCGTGGAAATAGAGCTGGTACAGGTTCTTTTTGTGCTCATGGAACTGATCGTACGACAGTTCATGGTAAGCTGTAAGGGAAAGGAGCAGGGACGCTGCAAACGCAATGGCCATACCAAAGATAACAATCACGGCAAACACTTTGTGTTTCCAGAGATTGCGCCATGCGATTTTGATGTAGTTGCTAAACATAATCTTCTGATTGGTTAGGTAAAGAACTTATTGACTGAGGGTGGTATGGCCAATATAGGATGGAAAGGATCTTACTTGCCGGCGTTGTCGGGTATTTCGAGCGAGTCCATGATATGCTTTGCCATGGCTGCCCGCTCTACCTTGTCTAAACCGGCTACATTGTATTCTTTGTTAAAGTCTTGTACTTTTCTGCCATTGATCTTTGCATATACCTGGATCTTCATGGTCTCGCCCTGATAGGAGACGGATTTCCGTACGGAAGTGCCCCGGTCACAACCGGCAATAGCCATCATTACAATGGCTATTAGAAGCACAGAAAGGGATTGCTTATGCATATTCTTAATTGGTTTATTCACTTCTTAAACTCTTCACCGGATTGGCGGTAGCTGCTTTGATAGCCTGAAAGCCAATAGTGACCAAGGCAATAACCACTGCAATAATACCAGCTGTCAGGAATATCCACCAGGGCATATTGCTCCGGTACGCAAAATCCTGTAACCAACTGTTCATAGCATACCATGCAATGGGGAATGCTATGACGGTAGCGATCGCCACCAGTTTCAGGAAGTCTTTGGACAGGAGGGTTACAATGCTGGTAACGGAAGCGCCAATTACTTTACGGATACCGATCTCTTTGATCCGCTGGGTGATGGCAAATGCCGACAGGCCAAATAATCCCAGACAGGCAATCGCAATGGCAATGCAGGCAAAGATGGTGAAGATGGTTCCCTGTCTTTGCTCTGATTTATACAAATTTTCAAAGCGTTCGTCCAGGAAGGTATACTCGAAAGGTGTTTCGGGTAAGAACTGCTTCCAGGTATTTTCGATATGGGCAATGGCGGCTGTCATATTGTTGCCGGCAACCTTCACGGATATCCTGGCATAATTACCATTGCTTTTGGGGACCACCATCACCAGGGGTATGATGCGCTGGTGCAGGGATTCGAAATGGAAATCATTGAATACACCGATGATCTTTCCTCTTTCACCACCATAGCTGAAATTTTTACCAATGGCCGCTTCGGCGGAAGGTAAACCCATGGCTTGTACAGCTGCCTGGTTGACCATATAGGCGGAAGTATCGAGCCCGTAATCACGCGAGAAAGCCCGGCCAGCTGCCATTTTTACACCATAAGTGCCAGTAAAATCCTGATCAGTGGCCAGGTACTTGATATCGCTGGCTACAGGAGCCAGCGAGTCGCCCCGCTCCAGGGAAGCACCCTGGGCATCCAGCAAGCGTCCGGTGGGGATGCGGGAAGAGCGGGCTGTATTTTTAATATTGCTATTAGACAGTAAGGCGGTGCGGAAGGCATCGAACCGGTCGTTGAGGCCATCGTTATAAGACATGGTCACGATATGCTCCCTGTCGAAGCCCAGTGATTTTTGCTGCATATACTGCAGCTGGCGGAATACCACAGCGGTACAGATGATGAGCATGATGGAAATGGAAAATTGTGCGGTAACGAGCACCTGGCGGAATGAGATATTGGCGCCGCCGGTCTTCATAAATCCTTTCAATACTTTAACGGGTCTGAAAGAAGACATGAACAGAGCAGGGTAGATGCCGGCAATCGTTCCTACCAGGAAGGGCGCTAACAATACCGGCAACAGTATTTGCCACCGGTACAAAGAAGTGATGGAAAGCGTTTGGCCCGATAATTTGTTGAGGTAGGGGATCAGTTGCCAGGTGAGCAGTAATGCCAGCAGCATAGCCATCCAGGTGATGAGGGTGGACTCGCTGAGGACTTGCAAAATAAGTTCTTTTCTTTCGGCGCCTACTACCTTGCGGATACCGATTTCACGGGCACGCAATATAGAACGTGCAGTAGACAGGTTCATGTAGTTGATACAGGCGATCAGTAATATGAACAAGGCAATGGCCGAGAATATATAAACCCGTTTGATATCCCCGTTCTCATCCAATTCCGAATCGAGGTGAGAGTGGAGGTGGATATCCGTCAGCTTTTGAAGGTAGAGTTGCGTCCAGCGGGAGGCTTTCACAGCATCACCGGCTTCTGACATATGCCTGTCGAGGAATGCGGGAAACTGTGCTTCCAGTTTATGCGCATCATAGTTGGACGGCAACAGCAGGTAGGTATAAAAAGCATTGTTGCCCCAATTGGTGCGCAGGTTCTTTTCTCCATAAATGGAAGAGTCCTTCAACGTGTTGAAGGATACGAGCAGGTTGGGATGAAAATGGGCATTGGAGGGTAATGGCTTAAAAATACCGGTGACCTTAAAACTAAACCGGTTGTCGAGCCGGATCATTTTGTTCATTGGGTCTTCTTTCCCGAAATATTTTTCGGCCAGCTCTTCTGTCAGCATCACTGTGTTGGGATCTTTCAGTGCGCTGGTCTTATTTCCACTGCTTACCTGTACGGTGAAGAGGTTGAAGAATTGTTCATCGGCAAAGATAACATTGGGTTCATTGAACACCTTATCCTGGTAGCGAAGCGTCATGGAACCGGCCGGCAGTATACGGGTGATCTTCTCTATCTCCTTAAAGTCATTTTGCAGTAAAGGGGCAAAAGGGGGCGCTACGGCTCCCAGGTGCAGGTTGGTGACGCCTGTTTCGGAATTTCTGAACAGGCGGGTTACGCGGTACATGCGGTCAGCCTTGTCATTATATTTGTCATAACTTAACTCATGCAGTATATAGACAAATATGAGGAGACAGCAGGTAAACCCTACGGTTAGGCCAAAAAGGTTCGTGAAGAAGATAAACCTGTATTTAAGCAGGCTGCGAAACGCTATCTTCAGGTAATTGTAGATCATGGCTATTTTTTAAAGCTGTGGGCTATAGAGGCAACGAGGCAAAAAGGCATTGAGGCAACGAGTGAAAAGCCCGTTGCTCGCAGCTAGAATCTCGCTGCTGGTTATTAAACCATTATATTCTCCAGTACAGCCTGTCCATCCAGCATACGGATAATGCGATGGCTGTAACGTGCATCATGCTCAGAGTGGGTAACCATCACGATGGTAGTACCTTGCTCATTGAGGTCGGTAAGCAGTGCCATTACTTCATTGCCATTGGAGGAATCCAGGTTACCTGTAGGCTCATCCGCGAGGATCAGCTTGGGATTGTTTACTACTGCGCGGGCTACGGCCACACGCTGTTGCTGACCACCAGACAGTTGTTGTGGGTAGTGGTTGCGGCGATGCATGATCTGCATTTTGTCGAGCGCTTCTTCCACACGTTTTTTGCGGTCGGCCGATTTAACGCCGGTATAGATGAGTGGTAATTCTACATTTTCAAATACAGTAAGCTCATCGATCAGGTTAAAGCTTTGGAATACAAAACCGATGTTGTGCTTACGCAGGTCGGCACGTTTGCGTTCGTTGAAATGGGCTATCTCCTGGCCATTGAATACAAAGCTGCCGGCATCGGGATCATCCAGCAGGCCGAGGATGTTGAGTAAGGTAGACTTACCACAACCGGAGGGGCCCATCACGGCTACGAATTCTCCTTCTTTTACTTCAATGGATAGTTTATTCAACGCCACAGTTTCTACTTCTTCTGTACGGTAGACTTTCTCGAGGTCTGTGATCTTGATCATGTTATTTGTTTTGTTTGTTTGTCCGGACAAGGGGCTCCGAAAAAGAATATAACTAGTTCATAAAAATAATGCTGTATCCGGGCAGGTATCCGGTGATCGATGCCTCCTGTGAACCTGCTTCGGTATTGGTTTTTTCCATTGGCAGGATGGCGCTGCCCGTGCAGTTTTTCAATGCATCGCAAGTGCAATTGGCCGTATTCCTGTTGGAAGAAGCGCCAAGCGTGCAGCAAAGCAGCAGTAACATGGCGTAGGTGATCTTGATTTTCATGACGTTTGGTTTTTGCTAACGTTTCACTTTTTGACGTTTCACGGTCGGTATATGTTACTCCGTGTAGCGGCTAATTTTTATACTTACAACTTTACTCCTTCTTCAGCACCAATTCCTGCATATCTCCATAGTTCTCATAGCTGGAGGTCACTACTTTGTCGCCGGGTTTAAGACCTTCCATCACTTCAAAGTAGTCGGGACTTTGGCGGCCCAGGGTGATATTCACCTTATAGGCTGTATTGCCACTCTCGCTTACCTTAAATATCCAGTTGCCGCCGGTTTGCTGGTAGAAACCGCCTTTGGCCAGCAGGATGGCTTCTGATTCATCACTCAGTGCCAGGCGTATCTGCAGTGTTTGGCCCCGGCGGATGCCTTTGGGGATATCTCCCACAAACAGCATATCTACCTGGAAACGGCCGGCTGTTACCTGGGTATACACTTTGGTAATGCGCAGCTTGTAGGATTTGTTGGCAAAATCGAAGGTGCCGGTCAGTTCGTTGTAGATGCGCGACAGGTAGTGCTCGTCAATATCGGCCCTTACCTTAAAGCCGCTGAGTACGTCGATCTGGCCAAGGCGTTCGCCTTTATTCTTGTTTTGTCCCAGTTCTGCATCGAGGGAGGTCAATTGTCCGTCCACCGGTGACCTTACGATCAGGTCGCCTACTTTTTTACGGGTGAGGTCCAGTGCATTCTGAGAACCTACATATAGCTGGCGGGCCTGTGTGATCTGTTGGTTGGTAGAAACGGAGTCCTGACGCAGGATCTCGGCAGTCAGCTTCTTCTTTTGTACCTGGTAGTTATAAGTATTTTCGGACTGACGGAATTCCTGTTCACCGATCACTTTCTGGGCAAACAGCTTTTTATTCAGGTTGTATACGCGCTCTGCTTCCTTCAGGCTGTTTTCCACATCCGTCATCTGGTTGAGCTTGGTGACAGTATTTTGCTGGGCATTGTTGTTGGCGATCTGCATCTGGGTAAGCAGGTTGTACACCGATGTTTCCTGGTTTACCAGGTTGAGGGCCAGATCGGCGTTGGACAGGCGCAGGATGGGTTGGCCTTTTTTCATGACCGTACCGTCTTCTACGTACTTTTCTTCCACCCGGCCACCTTCTGTGGCATCCAGGTAAATGGTGGTGATGGGCAGTACCACGCCATTAATGGGAATGGTTTCCTGGAAGGCGCTTTTCTTTACTTCACTGATCGTAATGCGTTCTGTATCTACATTCAGGCGTTTTTTGCCGGAGGTGAAATAAATACTGGCAGCAATCAAACCCGCCAGGGCTACGATGCCCCCGATGGTCAGTAACTTCTTGGTTGTCCACTTCTTTTTGGCAATGACTCTATCCACGGTATAAACTTTTTAGAATTTAGCTTTTTTTAAAAAAGTCATCCGGCTGGCTGATGGCCGGATGACCACAATAACAATCACATGAGAAATACCTAATTGCCGAACTATGAAAGCAACAACGTGCCAGAATGCAATGCCTATGATTTCCAGAACCTTAGCCCGCTGATATGTACGAATCTGTTCGTTACCGCTACAACTACTGTCCGCTTTCGATACAGTTGGCTTTGGCCCATCATTTTGCGTAAAAAATTGTTTGCCATGCCTTTGTATTTATGGTATAATTGTAGTTGGGTTTTGTTGCATCCAACTCAATATTTATTTTTTCCAATTATGTTACTTAAAAATGCCAGTGTTTTAATTATAGATGATGATACCGATGTTTTGACAGCCGTTCGGCTGTTGTTGAAGACGGAGGCCAAAGAAGTTGTGATAGAAAAGAACCCCGAAAACCTGCGATGGTTGTTATCCAAACAAACTTTTGATGTGATCCTGCTGGATATGAACTTCACCAGCTCTATTAATACGGGCAATGAAGGGCTTTTCTGGTTAAATAAAGTGAAGGAGTTCAAGTCAGAGGCGGCTGTGATCATGATCACCGCCTATGGAGATATCGACCTGGCCGTGCGTTCCCTGAAAGAGGGCGCTGCCGATTTTGTGGTGAAACCCTGGCACAATGAAAAGCTCATCATTACCATTAAAGAGGCCCTGAAACGTAAGGGTACCGGGAAAACGGCGACCGGTCCATCCATCAACAATGATTCCATCATAGGAAAGGAATTGCTGGGTGAGTCGGAGATCATGCAGGATATTTTCTATAAGATCGAGAAAATCGCTCCTACGGATGCCAATATCCTCATCCTGGGGGAGAATGGAACCGGTAAAGACCTGATAGCCAAAGCTATCCACCAGCAATCGCTGCGTGCCGATAAGTCTTATGTAAAAGTGGATGTGGGTGCTTTAACGGAAAGCCTGTTTGAAAGTGAACTGTTTGGGCATAAAAAAGGAGCTTTCACCGATGCGCGGGAAGACCGCGTGGGGCGTTTTGAGGCGGCCAACAACGGGACCCTGTTTCTGGATGAGATCGGCAATATCTCCCTGCACCAGCAGGCCAAGTTATTGAGCGTACTGCAAAACCGGCAAGTAACCCGTCTGGGCACCAACGATGCCGTACCGATTAATATCAGGTTGATCTGCGCTACCAACGTGCCATTGGCCGAACTGGCCAATGAGAACCGTTTCCGGAAAGACCTGATCTACCGGATCAATACTGTAGAGATCATGGTGCCGCCTTTGCGCAAGCGGGAGAACGACATTATTTTGCTGGCCAAACATTTCAGCCGGATCTACAGTAATAAATACCTGAAGCCGGTGCTGGAGTTTGACACCAAGGCCATGGATAAGTTGCTCCAATACCATTATCCTGGTAATATTCGCGAACTTCAGTATACCATTGAAAGGGCGGTGATCATGGCCGATGGGAATGTACTGCAATCTACCGACCTGATCTTTTCGCCCATTGAATCCTCCATTGTGGTAGATTCGGAGCCGGATGAGCTCAAGCTGAGTTCGGTGGAGAAAAATACCATTCTGCGTGTGATCGAGAAGCACAATGGTAATATCACCAAAGCGGCGAAGGAACTGGGGTTAACGAGAACAGCGTTGTACAGAAGGCTTAGTAAATATGATATTTAGATCTTTTTATGATGGATTTCAGAAACATTGAATGGCGTATACTGAGCCGGGTATTTTTATTGCTGGTAACCTTAACTGCTACTGCTTTCCTGATCGTGAACCAGCTGTTTATTTACCTGGTGATCATGTTGCCGGTGATCATTTACCAGGTGATAGAGTTTTATCGTTTTCAGCGCAAGGCGCACGATGAGCTGGACCAGTTTGTAGAGTCTGTGCACTACCGTGATTTTTCCCGTTATTTTGATGTAAAGCATGCCCCGGTGGAGTTACAGCCCCTCCGGAAAGGATTTAATGAGATCAACTCCACGTTCAAAGTAATCAGCAAAGAGAAGGAAACGCAATACCAGTATTTGCAAAAGATACTGGAATTGATCGATACAGGCATCCTGATGTTCAAGGAGGAGGGGGGAGAAGTGGTGTGGATGAATGAGGCGCTGAAAAGGATGCTGGCCTTGCCCTATCTTAAAACCATCCATTCCCTGTCCAAGCGGGACGGCGATTTGTATCGGCAGGTGTTGGTCTTAAAGCCCGGTGATAGCAAGATCGCTACAGCCCATCCGGATAAAAATGCCATGAAGATATTGCTGTCGGCCACTGCCTTCCAGACGGAAGGTCTCAAATATAAACTCATAGCTTTCCAGAATGTGAATGAAGCATTGGATGAAACAGAATCCAAAGCCTGGCAAAAGCTGTTGAGTGTAATGACCCATGAGATCATGAATTCCATTGCGCCCATTTCTTCCCTGGCAGCTACTTTGAAACTGCGCTTGCAGGAATCAGCGGGATCAATGGACAACAAGGGTGGTCAGTTGGATGATCTTGAATTGGGTATTGATACGATCAAAAGGAGGAGTGAGGGCCTGCTGAAGTTTGCGGAGACCTACCGTAACCTCAACAAGATCACGGCGCCCAATGTAAAGAAAGTGTATGTGCGTGATCTGTTTGAGAACCTGCATCAACTGATGGAGCCTACACTGAGCCAGAAGAACATCGAAATGGAGATCATCCTCAAAGACCCCGATCTCATACTGGAAGCGGATACCAGCCTGGTAGAGCAGGTGCTGATCAACCTGGTGGTAAATGCCATGGAAGCGGTGAAGGACCAGGCCGAACCAAGAATTATTTTATCTTCCTACCTGGCCTCCAACCGTAAAACGGTGATCAAGGTGGCCGATAACGGCATTGGTATGCCGGAAGAACTCATCGATAAGATCTTTATTCCTTTCTTCAGTACCAAAAAGAGCGGCAGCGGTATTGGTCTTAGCTTGTGTAAGCAGATCATGATGCTGCACCGCGGTCATATCCATGTGAATTCCGTGGAAGGGGAGGGTACTGCGTTTGTGCTGCAATTTTAAGACGCGGCAATCGGCAGTCGATAGTCGGCAATCGCTGGCTTCGATAACAGAATATTCCCTGCGTTCGAAATAGCACAAGACCGGGAAACGTTAATCATCATCATTTATAAAATCAGCGGATAAAAACAGGTTATGAAACAGATCGAACCGTATGTAAACGTTAGTGAGGCAATAAGTGCTTTAGACAATGGAGGGCGATTTTACAATGTATTGACTCATGCAGAAGATGGGATCATTTCGCAGTCAGAAGTTGGGAAAGTGGGTGGATTATTCAATGAAAAGCAAAAGGTGATCCTTTTCCTGGAGTTGTCTGTTTCCAAATTAGATGCAAGTGCTAAAGCAGGTATTATTTCAAAGTTGGATGATGGTTTACAAAAGAGTTACCAAAAGTATAAGCCCCAGGAATTATTGCCTTCTGAAGCCAATAGTAAAGGTGTTCTTTCCTGCAATGCCATCATCACCGGGTATCCAAAAATGATCGATTCCAAATCCGATTTTACAGGTCTTATATTAATTCCAATCATGACGGGCAAAGCGATGACCTTTATTCCGGTACCGATCATAGAGAAATACGATATCTATGAAATAAGGGATGAAGCATCCTCCGACACTTTCCTGATTGCCCATGCTAAAGATTCAGAAAAACTCCCTGAACAGAAAATTAAAGTAGCCGGCGTTCTTAAGGAATTAAAAATGAAAAAGGACGATGAAAGCAGTGCTAAAAAGTTCCTGGAGATCAATTACTTTTTGAATTTAGATTAAGATATAATGGTTGGGTTATAATATGCTATAAACTTTCTGGTTATCAATTGTGTTATCGGGTTGTATATGCTTCAACTTTAACGCAAGCCATAAATCAGAAACAGTTTGTTGTGAACGAATACTGTAAAAAATTGTTGATCAGTTTTTTGTCTGGAAAACATCATAGCAAAATCAATAAATCATATTCCTCCATGGCAACCTATACATCCACCATCAGTACAAATGCACCTGCACAAAAAGTGTTTGATGCGCTTACCCAACCCGGGCTGGTAAAGCAATGGCAATATGGAAAGCAGTTGATCACCGACTGGCAGGTGGGCGGCGCTATCCGTTTCAGTGCTGAATACGAGGGGAAAACCCTGGAGCAATGGGGTACGGTATTGGACCTACGCCCCAATGAATTGGTGAAATATAATTTATTTACACCCCGGCCCAATCAGGAAGACAGGATAGAAAATTATACTATCACCAGTTATGTAATCACCCGGGAGAACGGTACTACATATATCCAGCTTATACAGGAGGACAATCGGGAGCAGGTCTTTGCACCACAATCACTGAAAGGAATCCTGGTAGCGCTTAGAGACATTGCGGAAGCGGATTGAGGATTGCCGGGTAGGCCGGCATTTATTAATAAATCAGTGATTGATTGCACCGGCCTGTCTGCGTGCGCGGTTGCCTGCTCTTCTTGTTTCGATGAACAGTACGATGGCAGCCCCGAATGTGTAGGCGACCAGGTCGATCCATTGAAAGTAGTTGCCAATGATGGTCATGGCCAGTTGGGAATGCTCAAGGCCGAGACGATGCCCGATCTGGAAGTATTGTAAAATTTCTATGAGGAAGGAGAAGAGCAATACACCAATGGCGGTTGGTACTACCGGCGTTCTGAAAAAGGACTTTACCAGGCAATATAGTAGGATCACCACCAATACATCACCAATATAGGGACGCACAATAGTATCATGAACATACAGGGCGATCAGTACCTCTACCACAAAAAGCAGCAGGACAAGCAGGAAATATCTTTTATTGAATTGGAACATGGGGGCAACATAGTTGTAGGTCGCATGCAAAATAAAAAAGTGCTGCAGAAGTTGCAACACTTTTACCATTAGTTATAATGAATATTATTGTAAAGCTTTCAATTGTCTTCTTAAGTTGTCTGCCTGTTGTTTTGATTTGATGATCTCAGCCAGGGAATTGCGATTATTTCCCATTTTAGTAGCAGACTCAGACTTTACAGTTTTTGCTTTCTCACTTATTTCCTCGATTTTCTGTAACACTCGATCTTTCATAAAATCCTCATTTATTACAAATTTAAGTAAAATATAAAATAATTGTACAAGGATTTATGATTGGTTAAAGGAGCCTTGTCAATTGTAAACGATACGTATGTAAGTTCTTCAGGATCAATAGGCATTTGGTCAAATTTGTTTTTCCCTCTTAACACACGGGCATAGTATTTCAATCCATATAGACGAAGATATTGTTGCAAGTAGTCATAATTGCGCCTAAGGGTACGAAAATACAAATAAGCTCTCCTGAAATCTGATCCGTCGATACCTATGTATGCATCAGGGTTATTTTTAAGATAAACTGTGGCGCATAGTAAAATAGTTGAAAAAGCCTTTGAGTGATTTAGATGGGTGACAGATGCAAAATCATCAATTTCCCCTTCGGCATTGGGAGGACCGAATGCCAAGTTTAAAAAATCTGGAATAAATTGATTGCCTGTTTGCTGAATTTCCACAAGTATTAATTGGGGATCGCCCTCTTGGGTGGGAGAGTAGAAGCTAAACCTACTCAGCGTAGGTAGTAAAGAAGTCAATTCATAGGTATCTTCAAAATTAATATCAATATTCATAGGGGATCAACAGATTTAATAAGTTACTTTTTATATGTTGTAATAGAAAGCTGTTGTTGATCTGGAGAACAGTTTGGTTGGGGAGTAAATTTAATGGTTTAGGTGATCATTAGCCGTTTACAAACGGTTAACTCAAAATTATTCACCTTTGCGCTGACTTTCTAAAATCTATACATATGACAACAGACCAAATCAAGCAGGTAGTGCTCCGCTTCAACAGGGAGTTTCTCGAAAAGAACAACGTGGAGGTGTTGAAAGAACTGGTGGCTGATTCCTTCGTGAACCATACGGCCGCACCCGGTGTGGCAAAAGATGTGAGCGGACTGATCCAGTATATTGGTATGTTGCACCAGGGATTTCCCGATCTGCGCATCGAGATCCATGACATGATAGGGGAGGGAGACCTGGTGGCCACCCGCAAAACCTTCCATGCTACCCACCTGGGCGAGATCATGGGACATGCACCTACCGGGAAAGAGGTGACCTTCAACGTAATGGACTTTGTGCGCGTGAAAGATGGCCAATATGTAGAGCACTGGGGCCGCAATGATGTGATGCAGGTAATACAACAATTGTAAGATCAATTAAGGTACATGGATATTTTATTAAAACATATTGAAAAGCATATTTCGCTTAGTGAAGATGACCGCCAATTATTGCGCTCGGTGGTGAAAGAGCGCAGGCTGTTGAGAAAGCAGTTCCTGGTGCAGGAAGGCCATACCAGCAAAAATGAGAATTTTGTGGTTGAAGGTTGTCTGCGTACTTTTTATGTGGACGCCAAAGGAGGAGATCATACGCTCAGTTTTTCCGTAGAAGACTGGTGGGCCAATGACCTGGAAAGCTTCCTGCATGAAACGCCTTCGCAATGGAATATTGAAGCGCTGGAGCCCACAAGGGTTATCTCTATTGAAAAACAACAACTGGAATTGCTGTACCGGCAGGTGCCGGCCCTGGAACGCTTTTTCAGGATACTGCACCAGCAGGCCTTCATAGCGCAGACCAACCGGATATTGTGGAGCATCAGCATGGCAGGCGCTGAGCGCTATGCAACATTCCTGGCAAAATATCCTTCCATCGCACAACGGGTGCCGCAAAAATACATTGCCTCCTACCTGGGTATTACCCCTGTTTTTCTAAGCCAGTTGCGCAAGCAGCGGGGTGAAAAAAAGAATGATCCACTATAAATAGTTTAACGGTTTTTATTAAACTAGTTGAATGGCCATCGTTTTGGGCCTGCTGAATTTTGTACAAAACAAATCATCATGTACAAAAGCAGTGTAGCCGATCACCCTTTATTCTCCTCTTTTACTTTACAACAGCACCAGCTCAAAAACCGGCTGGCCGTGGCGCCCATGAGCCGGGTAAGTGCTAATGCCGAAGGCATACCATCGCCTGATATGCAGGCGTATTACCATGCTTTTGCAGAAGGGCATTTCAGTATGATCATTACTGAAGGTATTTATACAGATGCAGCTTATAGTCAGGCTTATCCGTTACAGCCCGGTATGGTGACCAGTGACCAGGTGAATGCCTGGAAAGGGATTGTGGACCAGGTAAAGCAGGAACCTGTATTGTTTATTGCCCAGCTGATGCATGCCGGTGCCATTTCTCAAAGTTTATCCTCCACGGTAGCGCCTTCTGCCATTCAGCCACTCGGAAAAAAAATGCCTGAATATGGGGGTGGGGAAGGTGCCTTCCCATTGCCTGCAGCCATGACAGCATCAGCTATCAAAACGGCCACAGCAGGCTTTGTTGAGGCTGCCCTGCATGCCTGGCAAGCAGGATTTGACGGCGTTGAGATCCATGCCGCCAATGGTTATCTACTGGATCAATTTATAACAGGCTATACTAACCATCGCAACGATGAATATGGCGGCAGCATCCACAACAGGTTCCGCATCATCCGGGAGATCATACAGGGTGTTCGTGCGCAAACACCAGCATCGTTCATGATAGGATTGCGCCTCTCGGAAGGTAAGGTCAATAACCTGAAATACCGTTGGCCGGAAGGCGCTGCCATGGCGAAGGAAGTATTGCAGGAGGCAGCGGCTATCGAACCTTCCTACATCCATATTGCCGCTGAAAGCGGTCACTGGCAGCGGGATTGCCTTTATATGGATGGAACGTCCTTTACTGGCCTGGCCAGGTCTATTACCGGCCTGCCTGTAATAGCCAATGGAGGGTTGAGCGATCTTTCAATGGCTGAAGAGGTGCTCAGCAACGGTCATGCAGATCTGCTGGCTATTGGAAAAGCTGCCCTGGCCGACCCTCATTGGCCCAGGCATACTTTAAACGGACATCCGGTAACGCCCTTTCATCCACGCATGATCAAGCCTTCGGCTACGATCGCACACACGAGGCAGGTGCGTGATGCGGATCATAATTTGACGAACCGGACAGGGCTGGATCTATCCAGCTTGCCATTGAAATAGAGGTAATAGTTGCCAACGCTCAGGCTGTTCATATCGAGCCGGAAATTATTGGTGCCCCTGATAAGGGATACCGGTATTTTCCTGATGGGCCTCCCGATATTGTCTACGATCAACAAGTCACCCAGTTGGCTTTTCGCAGCTGCAATCGATATATCCGCATAGGATTGGCTAACAGGATTGGAGAGCACCGTGAGTTGAAAGCCGGAGGTGATGGATTTCAACCTGACAATGGAAGACCTGGTGAACCTGCCATCCTGGTCCACCATTTTCAACCGGAAATAGCTATCGCCATGGATGGGTGTATTGAAGGTGTAGGTGGAGGGTTGGTTGCGTGCCTTCACTTCACCGATGGATTCAAATACCTGGCCGTTCTTGCTGAGTTCAACGACAAATGAATGTACATTTTCTTCCCAGGCCGTTACCCATTCCAGTTCGGCCTGTTCATTGATCTGTCTTCCTTTGAAGGTCTCCAGTTTCATTGGCAGGGCAGTGCCTAACAGGCCCTGGCAATTGCTGCAATTGCTGGTAACTACGGCGGCGCCTGGCACTGCGGGTACCGGCGCACTGGCGCCCGTCATCTGGCAAATTTTTAAATTGGAGGTGGCTGTAATGGGATTATTCCCGGTAAAACTATTGCTATAGCTTACACAAGCTGAACCTGTTGGTACGGTCACCACATTGGTTTGGTTATTGGTAATGCTGGCAGTATGTGCTGTTGAATTGGGGCCCAGGCATATAGCAGCGCCACTGTTGATAATGATATCGTTGGCCGTGGCAGTGCCATTGTTAATGAGCAAACCGCTATTGAAAACAGCGAGGGTTCCATTGACGGTTAATGTACCGTTGAGCGCGTTGTATACAAATGTATTGGTTCCCTGCACAGCAACATTTAGATTGAATACCACGTTTCCTGCATTGAAGAAGTTATTGGTTCCCGCATTAAAATTGCCATTGAAGGTCACTGAAGCACCGGAATTGATTACTACATTTCCGCTGTTGACATTGATATTGGTAATTGACACCGAACCGCATAACAATAAGGTTCCACCATTGACGGTGATATTGGAAAATGAACCGCCCACACCATTGAAAAAGTAGGTTTGCCCGGCATTAATGGTAACTCCATCGGCTAATGGAGTGCCTGTGCCGCAGGCGATAACGGGAGGTGCAACGGGAGGTACACATTGATTCATGGCCTGGAAAGAGGTTGCCAGAAATAATGATATAGCAGTAAGGACTAATTTCATAACAAGCATTTTATCGTTAAAAAATATAAGATTTACGATTGCTGTTATGGGAGCGATTGCAGGAATAGACTTCTGATATTACCCTTGTTCTGTGTGGACCAGATTTAATGTTTGATTATACGGTTTGTTGAAGAGAGGTATTGAAAGGAAGCTGGAAGCCACTGTTAAATTATAGAAATATATAATGCCGGCAAAATAAAGAGCCGCACAATCTTTTAAGTCTGAGGTGTATCCAGACCATCATTTTATAGGACTGCTATCAATTTTCGACAAGAACCGGTTGTTCCTGTGTTGCGGGCAGGTGGCGTTTTTTTATTTGTTCCCGATTGGCGAGCCCCCAGTTGTCAATGGCTGCTATGACAGGAAGTATGCTCTCGCCGAGGGTCGTGAGGTAGTATTCAACTTTGAGGGGTAATCCGTTGTATATCTTTTTGTAAATAATGCCGTATTGTTCCAGCTCTCTAAGTTGCATGTTAATGACCCTTCCACTGGCGGTAGTGAGGTAGCGGTGCAACTCACTGGGGCGCCTGATGCCGCGGTCAATGGCGTCAATAATACAAGGCTGCCATTTGCCGCCCAATACCTTCATGGTAAGGATTATGCCACAGTCCAGGTCTTCCGGTATTTTTCTTGCGTACATAGGTCACCTTATTTGTTATAAAGATAGAAAATAGCCAGCTGACAGGGCTGCAGGGAGGTAGGGAAAAATTTATCCCTACTGGCTTTTTTCCCGATGGCCTGTTAGTGCGGAAAGCTTACCTGGTAAATATTGTTCCAAAGTTTGCCCGTTATGTAGATCTTATCCGTTACGCTGTCCCAGGCGATGCCATTCAGGACTTCCGCCTCCGCCTGCCTGCTTTTCGCTTCATTCGACAGGGAACTGAGGTCGAGCCTGCCTACAATTTTCCCGTTGGAAGGATCAATTTTAACGATCTCATCGCGCTGCCAGATATTGGCATAGATAAAACCATTGATGTATTCCAGCTCATTGAGGTTATTGCGCGGGGAACCATTTTCTGTTACAGCCAGCTGTTTGACCCGTGTAAAATTATCAGGATGTACAAAGGTTATTTTATCTGTACCATCACTCATGATGATATCTGTGCCGTTGGTGGTGAGGCCCCAACCTTCTGTATTGTTATAGCTGAACTGGCCGAGGGGCTTAAATGTGTTGGCATCATACACGAAGCAGGTCTGGTTCTTATAGGTAAGCTGGTAGAGCTTATTATGGAGGAACACGATCCCTTCTCCGAAATATTTCTTCCTGTCGAGCTCTATCCTGATAGCCATTTTACCGGTGGCGGTGTCAACAGGCCCTACCAGGGATCTTGCTGCCGGCAGATTATCGGGTGATCCGGTGCTTTCAAACAGCTGACCATTGTGTATCAATAAACCTTCTGTAAAAAAGCTGGCGTCATGTGGAAAGGTTTTGACCACTGCATAATTGATGGCGGGTATAGGTGGTACAGAAGCTACTGTGCTTTCATCAGGTTTAACGGGATCATTGCAGCTAAACAAGCCTATTGCTGCAATCAGAATAAAGGATGGTCTTGATAAATGCATTGTTTTTGTGCAGGGGTGGAACTGCCGTTTCAAAATACTACTTATTCTGCTACCGGTAATAAAAGCTATTTTTCCTTTGGCCGCCAGCAATGGGGTACACCCGCTCCAGGGGCAGGTCATTGATATTGTACCTGTATTGCCAGGAATACAGGAATTGACCATCATCCCAGGTCTGTACGTTACTTGTATTAAATACCGTAGCATCACGGGTGGCCAGGTAATAAGGGACACCAAAACCCCGCAAGGGATTGTGGCGGGAATCGTAGGTATAAATGACCTTACTGCTATCTCTCATGATCCCGTTAACCAGCAGGCCGGTCCTTACCGTAGCCAAATTGCCATTTGCATCCCAGGTATAAGCCGTAAAGTTTACATCACCATTGGCAATGGTGCGTATACTGTCGCTGACCACGCGTTGGTAAATGTCCAGTATCACCTGCCGGGTATAAGCAGGCGGCAGGAATCGGTAGGTGGTAATGGTCGACAGGACGGTGTCGGGGAGCCGCTTTCTGTAGGTATATTCTTCTATGTTGTAGGCACTGTTGCCCGGCTCTGCATAGTAAGATCTGAGGAGGTAGCCCTCCGTGTTCATTTCCATCAGTAATGCTTCCGTGCGTTCGTTCCGGTCACCCGGGTTGGTCACTATCTGTAACCTCACCAGGTCATGCACTTCATTGTACACATAGTTGGTAGCTACTATACCGGCACTTAGCCGGTCAATCACTGTTTGTCGAAGGATGGTGCCATTATTGGGATCATGGCGTTTCTGGCAGGAGGAATTGATCAATAGGAATAAACCGGTGGTAACCGGAAGTAGGTAGAATTTTAGCATATGGATGGGTTTCCATAAAGCTACAATGCCTCCTTTTAAGGTTCTGTTAAGGTGAATAACAGCCGGAAGACTTTAACAATAAGTAAGAAGTTGGTCTGTTAAGCTTTGATGGCAATACGGCGGGTAAGCCAGCTGTCCTTCACCGGTATCATCCACTTGTTTTCCAACTCTTCTTTGGTTTGCACCAGGTTGTTGAAGTAGAGGTTGTCGGGACTGATAAAATTATTGTCCACCGCATGCTGCAGTTGCGACAAGGGGAGGAGTTGCACCTTGTCTTTTACCTGGAAGGCCAGCAACTGGCGGTCAAACAGGTTTACCTTATAGAGTTCTTCTATTTGCTTGATGAGGCGAACGGAACTATCGGTACTGCAGCCGCTGACGCCCGTAGCATTTTCATCGGCCATTAGTACAATAAACTGACCGAAGAACAGGGTGCCAAATCCTTTTACGGGTGTACCATGTGATTTCCAATGGCTTACGAATTCATTGAGCAGGTCTTCTATCTGCAAAGCTTCTCCCATGGCAAACAGGCGGCTGCTTTGGTAGATCCAAACCCGGGAATCGGGGGCAAAATCAGCGGGTAACAGTGATTGAAAATTCCAGTTCATACCACAAAGATAAGGAAAGCTGCGACTACATGGATTGAGCGATCAGTTCAGCCACATCCACTACCTGTACGTTTTGTTCCTGCTCTTTGTTCTTTACGCCATCGGTAAGCATGGTATTGCAAAAAGGACAGGCAGATGCGATGATACTGGCGCCCGTGTCCAGGGCTTCATTGCTGCGCTCAATATTGATGCGGGTAGTGCCTTTTTCTTCTTCTTTAAACATCTGGGCGCCGCCGGCTCCGCAACACAGGCCTTTGCTGCGGCAGCGTTTCATTTCCACCAATTCGGCATCCAGGGCCTCCAGCACCTTGCGGGGCGCTTCATAGATATCATTGGCCCTGCCAAGATAACAGCTGTCGTGATAAGTAATGCGCTTGCCTTTAAAAGGTCCGCCACCTTGCAATACGATCTTGCCCTCATCCATCAGTTGTTGCAGCAGGGTAGTGTGGTGGATCACTTCATAAGTGCCTCCCAATTCGGGATATTCATTCTTGAGAATATTGAAGCAGTGGGGACAGGTAGTAACGATCTTTTTGATACCATAGCCATTCAGCAGTTGAATGTTCTGGTAGGCCATCATCTGGAACATGAATTCGTTACCGGCACGACGTGCAGGATCGCCGGTACACATTTCTTCCTTGCCCATAATGGCATAATTAATGCCCACCTTGGAAAGAATGGTGGCAAAAGCCTTTGTGATCTTCTGGGCGCGTTGATCAAAACTGCCCGCACATCCTACCCAAAACAATATATCCGGTGTATTTCCACTGGCCATCATTTCGGCCATTGTTGGTACCTGCATGCCATGAGAATTTGGGTGTAAATCTAATGCAAAACTCCGAACCCGGAACATTCACTACATTTGAATTACAATCCTCTCTTTCCATGCTGTCTGATGATCAACTATTGCTGATACGCCGCTACGACCTCTGGCGTCATGTTTCGGATGAAGAATATGAAGCGCTCAACGTAGTGCATAATTTCATTGAAGCAAAGAAAGGGGACTATATCTACTTTGAAGCTTTTCATCACAATAAGCTGTATTTCCTGAAAGAAGGCCATGTACGCATTGGTTATATTGATGAGCAGGGCAACGAAGTGATCAAAGAGATCATCGAAAAAGGTGAAATATTCGGGCAGCTTACATTGGAACGCAATAACCTGCAGGGTGAATTTGCCCAGGCTTATAAGCACGATGTGAGCCTTTGCGCCTTTACGATCGAGTCTTTTGGGCAATTACTGGCCAAAAAGCCAGAACTGGCCCTGAAATACACCAAACAGGTAGGCTCCAAGCTCCGCACTATTGAAAACAGGCTGGTTAACCTGCTGAATAAGGATGTCAAAACAAGACTGGTGAGCTTTCTATGGCAACTGGCCTTGCAGCACCAGGATGAGCAGACCGCAGGGGCCATCCACATTCCCAACTACCTCACGCATGAAGACATTGCCCAGCTGATTGGGGCCAGCCGTCAAACCATTACCACCCTGATCAATGAATTGTCGGCTGATGGTTTGCTGATCTATAACAGGCAGGAGATCCTGTTCCCGGATGTGAAAAAATTGCAAAAGCTGGCAAATGTCGGGTAGTTGACAATTGGCCCCAGGGTGCCCAGGTAACTTTGTTATACGAAAAACAATAAAAATAATTCGTTATGCAAAAGCTTTTACTATTGATGGGCATCTCTCTCCTGGCACTGACTGGTTTTTCACAGGACGCCACCCCCGAGCGAAAGAAACAATTTAATATTGATGATGGCCTGGCAATCGAGGGCTACGACCCGGTCGCTTATTTTACCCTTGGAAAGGCGGTGAAAGGACGGAAAGATTTTGCCTTGTATCACCAGGGTATTACTTATTACTTTTCTACTACAGGCAATAAAGAAGCTTTTAAGCAGGAGCCTGCCCGGTATGAACCCCAATACGGAGGCTGGTGTGCTTATGCCATGGGCGCCAAAGGCGAGAAGGTAACCATTGACCCCAAAACCTTTAAGGTGCTCAATGGGAAACTATACCTCTTTTACAACAAATTCTTCAACAATACACTCACCAGTTGGAATAAGGATGAGGTCAACCTGAAACAACAGGCAGACAAGAACTGGACGAAATACAAGTAAAGTCTGCTCTTCAATTCTATTCTCCTTAAAACGATCATCATGAAACTGCTCACCATTTTCACCTGGGCATTACGCTTGTTGGCTGCCCTGATCATGTTACAAACCCTCTATTTTAAATTTACCGCACATCCTCAGTCTGTAAAGTTGTTCACTGAGCTGGGAATGGAGCCCTGGGGCCGGATTGGCACCGGTGTGCTGGAGCTCATTGCCTCCATTCTATTGCTGATGCCCCGTACTACGGTGTATGGAGCAGGACTCGGGCTGGGATTAATGGCAGGGGCGCTCTATTTCCACTTGTTTACTAAATTGGGTATTGTATTCGATGGCGATGCTGTGTTGTTTATCTATGCTGTGATCACTTTTACCTGTTGTCTTATCCTCTTATTTATTTACCGGGCACAGGTTTTTCAACTGCTTAAGTTAAAACAACGCTAAGAATGGTGTAGCTGCCAGCCGCAAAGCAGCCTGGTCCCCTCAACCTTCCGTATCTATACAAAAGACGGATATGAAAAAAATGCTATTACTGATGACCGGGATGTTGGCTGCACTTTTTCTCTATGCCCAGGAATATATACCGGCCGACAATGGATCGACCGTTAAGTTCAGGATTAAAAACTTCGGATTGGCCGTTACCGGTACGTTTACAGGCCTGGAGGGAGGGATCGTATTTAATGCGGTCAACCTGGCTTCCAGCAGTTTTACGGTAAGTGTGGACGCGGCTTCTATTGAAACGGGCATCAACCTCCGTAATAATCACCTGCGCGGCGAAGATTATTTCGATGTAAAAAAGTATCCACGCATCAGCTTTACCAGTAGTGGGGTGAGTTCAGCAGGCCAGGCTGGTACCTACTATCTCTCAGGTAAGCTAACGATCAGGAATGTGACGAAAGATATCAGTTTTCCTTTTACAGCGTCGGTTACTGAAAACGGGTATTTGTTTGATGGAAGCTTTAGGATCAATCGCCGCGACTTTAAAGTAGGAGGCAGCAATACGATTGCCGATAGTGTGAGCATAACCTTGCATGTGGCAGCCAGGAAAAAATAGGGCTGGACCAATGATTTTGATGAAAGGTATCGTAACAGTGACCTTTGATGGATATTTTTATTGAAACAGGAAGGATTGTATGGTTAGAAAGATAGTTGTGTTACTGACAGGCATTGTTTGGTTTACGGTAGTACATGCGCAAACATATGTTCCGGTAAATGACAGTTCCAGCGTTAATTTTTCTATAAAGAACCTGGGTATAAAAGTGAAAGGGTCTTTTACCGGTTTGCAGGGAACTATAGGTTTTGATCCAATTCAGCCGGAGAAAAGTGTTTTTGAGGTGCTGATTGATGCTGCTTCAGTAAATACCGGTAATGAAAAGCGCGATGCGCATTTGCGCCAGGAAGTCTTTTTAGATGTTAAGAACTATCCACATATAAAATTCGTATCTACGAAAGTCGCAGCCGGCAGAAAGGCTGGCACATTTTTTATGGAAGGTACCCTGACTATCAAAGGTATATCCCTGCCGATCTCTTTCCCCTTTACCGTTACACCCACCACTGACGGTTACTGGATGGAAGGGAAAGTAGGCATGCGCAGAAAACCTTTTGCTGTAGGCCGCACCAGTACAGTGTCAGATAAGCTGACTGTCTACCTCCGGGTACTTACCAAAAGCGCGTAATGTGCATGAAGTGTTGATTAAAAATAAGTTAGAGCGTTGGGGAGATGCATAAATAGTGGTAATTTGTAACTAGTAAAACCGACCGATGCAATTACAACAAGCTGTCAATACGGTATTCGTACAGCTTGCTGAGTCATTATTACAAATATCTCAGCAAGAGTATAATCAACCATGTAAAACATTGTTCAATAACACCATTGGACAGCATGTGCGTCATGTGATCGAATTGTTCCAATGCCTGGAGAAGGGATATGAGCTGGGAGTGGTGAACTACGAGAAAAGAAAACGCGACCAGTCCATTGAAACGGATAAAGCGCTGGCCAGTAGATTGCTGCTGGAAATACACAGCGGGTTGGAGAAACCCAATAAGGAACTCACGCTGGAAGCTACGTATGACGATCACTCTACTGAACCCATTACCATCGCTACCAACTATTTCCGGGAAATAGCTTACAACCTCGAACATACCATTCACCACATGGCACTTATCCGGGTAGGATTAACAGAGGCTACCTCTATCATCCTGCCAGAGAATTTTGGTGTGGCTTCATCTACGGTCAAGTATAAAAAGCAATGTGCACAGTAACTTTCATTCCGGCGCCCGATAAAGTATATCTTACCTCCAATCGTGATGAGAAACAGGGGCGTTCGCCTGCGCTGCCGCCAGCTGTGTATGATTTTCCTTCCGGTCAAATATTGTTTCCCAAAGATGCTGATGCAGGTGGTACCTGGATAGCCGCCCATGAAAATGGCAACGCTATCGTATTCCTCAATGGTGGCTGGGTAGCTCATACCCCAGAACCGCCGTATCGCAAAAGCAGGGGACTCGTTTTACTGGAACTGATCAACAGTACCATGCCTTATCATTATTTTCTCACCGCTTCCCTGGAAAATATAGAACCATTTACAGCAGTTATCTGGGAAGACAGGCGTTTGTATGAATGCCGCTGGGATGGGCTACAAAAATACGAACAGGCCCTGGATGCCCAGGTTCCACATATATGGTCATCAGTTACCTTATACAAGAAGGACGTGATCCTTAAACGCCGGAACTGGTTTGAGACCTGGCTGCGGGAGCATGGAACACCCTTTCAGGAGGATATCTTACACTTCCACCAGTTTACCGGCGATGGTGATGAACAGAATGACCTGATGATGAACCGCGATGGAAAAGTGTTTACAGTAAGCGTTACCTCCATGGCCATTACTGACCACTCCCTTACAATGAATTACCTGGATTTAAAAAATAACCAGACTTTTGCGCAGGAATTAGCAATTGAAAAAACAATGGTAGGCCGATAATGAATGTTTTCCAAAGAATCCTGCACCGACCTTTCTTCATAAGACTGTTTAACTGGGAGTACTGGAGTTTTGCTGCCGTATATGCATGGATCTATCCTGTTTGGTTCTTCCTTTGCCTGCGCGCCCGGTCCCTGTTTTTCTTTGCGGCTTCCAATCCACGCATTAAGAATGGCGGCTTCCTCAACGAATCGAAGGAGGAGGTGGCCAACCTGATACCTGATCAATACCATCCCAAAACAGCTTTTTTCGCTATTCCCGCCAATGGTCATATTGTACTGAATGAATTGATGCGCGATGGACTGGCATTCCCCCTGATTGGCAAACCCAATGTTGGTGGGCGCGGCCGTGGTGTAAAGGTACTGGCAGATGAAGCCGCTGTACTGAATTATGTAGCGCAGGCCTACCTCGACTTCCATATACAGGAATATGTTCCCTGGAAAAATGAAGTAGGTATTTTTTATTACCGCTATCCGGGTGAAGCGCGTGGTCACCTTTCCGGCATGGTTAAGAAAGAGTTCTTATCCGTTACCGGCGATGGACGGCATACCATGCGGCAGCTGTTGCAGCAGGATAAACGGGCATTGATGTACATGGCCAGCCTGGAAAACATGCATGGCGAAGGTTTACAAAAAGTATTGCCGGCAGGGGAGAAGAAGATCGTTTCGCCTTATGGCAACCATGCCCGGGGTTCCCTGTTCCTCGATCATTCCCATCTTATAGATGATGCCCTGCAGTCTACCATCGATACCATTTGCCAACAGATACCTGAATTTTATTTCGGTCGCCTGGATATCCGGTATGATAGTTTGGAAGAATTAAAACAAGGACGCAACTTTGCCATCATTGAAGTTAATGGCGCAGGCGCCGAGCCTACTCATATTTATGATCCCCGTCATTCTTTGTTTTTTGCCTGGAAAGAAATAATCCGGCATTGGGTCATCCTGGCACGTATCAGCCGGATCAACCACCGGAGGGGACATCCCTATCTTAGCTGGAAAGAAGGTGTTCAAATGTTCCGGGAAAACAAAGAGTGGTCGGCCAGGCTGGCGGCGATGCCGAAATAAATAAGCGCACCTAATCCCTATATTCAACATTCGAAATGAAATTGCTACGTATACTTGGAACCGGCTTATTTATAAGCTTCCTGGGCACATTGCCATTAGGCACCCTCAATGTGGCTGCCATGCAGATATCAGTAACTGATGGCATACAGCCCGCACTCTATTTTGCCCTGGGCGCCTTATTGGTGGAAATGGCCTATGTACGGCTATCATTGGTGGCGATGGACTGGGTACGAAAGCAGAAGAAATTATTCCGCTGGCTCGAATGGCTCACCCTCCTCATTATTGTGGCATTGGCGATTACCACCTTTATCGCAGCTGCCCATCCCTCCGGTGAAGGCAAAAATGTAATTCTCAGCAGTACCATGCACCGCTTTTTGCTGGGCATGACCATGAGCGCTGTAAATCCCATGCAGATACCTTTCTGGTTTGGCTGGAGTACCGTATTGTTTACTAAAAAAGTATTATTGCCACGCAACGATCATTACAATGCCTATATCCTGGGTATTGGTATTGGCACCTTTATTGGTCATTGTATTTTCGTCTTTGGTGGTCATTTAATGGTGGACCGACTCAATGCCAACCAGCATGTATTGAATTGGGTGATCGGTGGCATCTTTGCCCTCACGGCCCTTATCCAGGGTTGGAGAATGTGGCGGCATAAAGATCCGGCAGAACAGTTATAAACCCTATTCCATATAGGCCCCTGTCACCGCGTCGCCCGTTGTTTCTACGAAAATATGGTCCTGCAATGTAGTGGCTACCGACAATCCAACATAGTCGGTGCTTACCGGGAAGGCTTTGTGTGTGCGTTCTACCAGCGCCAGGGTCTGTATTTTGCGGGGATGGAATGCCAGTAATGGTTTCATGGCATACAGTAAGGTCTTGCCACTGTTGGCCACATCATCAATAATGATCACCACTTTATCGGTAAAGTCCATGGAAGGGGTGATCAGCACTTCTTCGGGTTTCTTTTTATCAAGCGATATCGTGATCAGTTCTGTGGGCAAGGTACTGATCTGGTTCAGCAGCCGCTGAATGTTACGGGCTATCACACTGCCGCTTTCCCGGATGCCGGCCAGTATCAGCTGGCGCTCATCGAGGTTATTCTCTACAATTTCATAGGCCATCCGTTGCATCTTCCTGTTAGCCGTATCTGCGTCCAGGATATAGTTCTTTGCCATGCTGAAGTTTTGCCAAAACTAATAATTTTATGCTTCCGCGATGCAGGTATCTGCTAAAGCCCGATTGTGCCTGCCTATTAGTTGTATATATCAGTCAATTGCTTGCAAATCAGCCTTACGTGCTCCAGAATTGTGGGATTTAGCCCCTTGTACATTACCTAATTCGGACATAAGGCATATCTTAGCGGTGACCAATCTATCAAATGCATGTCTTACCTGCAGCAGATTTTGTTTGTTATTGCGGCTGTTGTGACCGTTTGGATGTTTTCGCGCAAGGCGATGGCGATCCGTAGAAATATTCTATTGGGTAAAGATGAAAATTACTATGATCATCCCGCCGACCGCTGGAGAAATGTGTTCCTGCTGGCTTTGGGGCAGAAAAAGATGTTCCGCAGGCCATTGGTGGCCCTCATGCACTTTATTATCTATGCTGGGTTTATCATCATCAATATAGAAGTACTGGAGATCTTCATTGATGGGGTAGTGGGTACCCACCGCCTCTTTGCCGGCTGGCTGGGCAGTTTTTACATTTTCCTCATCAATGCTTTTGAGGTATTGGCCATTGGCGTGCTGGCTGTTTGTGTGGCTTTCCTGGTGCGCAGGAACATCATGAAATTAAAGCGTTTTATCAGCCACGACCTTGATGGATGGCCCCGGAGCGATGCCAATTACATCCTCATTACAGAGATCATCCTCATGACCCTTTTCCTTACCCTCAATGCATCCGATACCTTATTGCAATCCCGCGGCTATGGGCATTATGCCGATCACATTACCGGTAATTTTGTCATTTCCCAGTGGATACAACCCTTGCTCAACGGCTTCAGCGACGGAGCCCTGGTAGGCATCGAGCGTTTCTGTTGGTGGCTGCACATCCTGGGTATCTTTGCTTTCCTGAATTACCTGCCTTATTCCAAGCACCTGCACATATTACTGGCTTTCCCCAATGCTTATTATACCCGTTTGTTGCCCAAAGGCGAGATACGGAATATGCCGGTAATCCAGAATGAAGTATTGTATGCCATGCAGCCTGAACTGGCGCCTGCGGATGCAGCGGCTCCCGGTAAATTCGGCGCCAAAGATGTGATGGACCTCAGCTGGCGCAACCTGATGGATGCGTACAGTTGTACGGAATGTGGCCGTTGCAGCAGCTCATGTCCTGCTACGCAAACCGGCAAATTGTTGTCGCCCCGCAAGATCATGATGGACACACGCGACAGGCTGGAAGAAGTAGGCAGGAACATCGATGCCAATGGTGAGTTTAAAGACGATGGAAAATCGCTACTCCACAACTATATCACCACAGAAGAGTTAAGGGCCTGCACCACCTGCAATGCCTGTGTAGAAGAATGTCCCGTGAGTATCAGTCCCCTGGAGATCATCCTCGAACTGCGCCGTTCCCTGGTGATGGAGGAAAGCAATGCACCCCAGGAATGGAATGGTATGTTCAGCAATATCGAAAACAACTTTGCCCCCTGGAAAGTACCTCCTGATGACAGGGATAAATGGGCGGAGGAATTGAAGGCTAATTAATTTCCTAAAGAAAATTGTCAAACGGCTTCTGGCCCCATAGGGACCTCAGCTTTGTAGAAATTATTTCTCCATAAACAAGCGGCCCCGTAGGGGACGCCCCACAACGAAGGTCAGTCCTTTAGAAATAAATAAGATGTCCCTGCAATTTCCCCTTTGAACTCAGCTCCAGCGTAGGGGCGGGTATCTTGATCATATTCAGTATAAAGAAAGCGGAACGCAGGAATTTACTTTTCGTCCTTATTTTGGTGAGGTCTATATCCGGGCTTAGGTAGAAATGCCGGGTGCGGGCTATATCGGGCCTGTAGTGCTCTGTGCCCCCTTTGTCTACCCATTTGTTTTCATGTCCGCCCAACATACCTTCTGCGGAATAACCCACGGCCAGGTTGAGCCATTTGGGCAACCTGCTATCGGGCAAAAAAGAGCTGATATTGGCGCTGAGCCAGTACGTTTGCGAATTATAGTCTTTCAACATCCTTTCCTGGATACTTTTCCCAAAAAGCTGGTCACGGCGGGCTTTCAGCTCCGGGCTATTGTAATCATAAGGCCAATAGCTCAGTTTTACCTGTAATCTTTGCTCATGCCACAGCAATTCCTGAGCGGTATAGAGGGCCGAGCCGGTAATATTGGCGGCCATATCGCCCCAGCTAAAGCCCCATTCACTGGAAAAACCATCCTGGATCTCGATGATGCTTTGGTAAGCTACCCCGCTGATACCGCCCAGCCAGGCGCTTTTGGAGGGGCTTAGCCCTGCCCATTTCCATAGTGCGCCCGATACCCGGCTCATCTGGTAAGCTGTCCATACATGGCCAGCTTTGTCCATTTGCAGCCATTCGCGGTTGTCATTGAAAAAGTGGAACGATTCTTTGGGGTAATCGGCATACCAGGCCTTGTTGAGGGCAATATAGGAGCCTCCCCAAAGAGCCACGTGGGCGCCGGCTACCAGCCAGATGCGCTTAGGTTGGGGAGTTTGGATTGCCGATTGCCGATTGTCGATTGCCGAATCCTGGCCAGATACTGACAGGGATATAAATATTGCCAGCAATAGCGCCAGCCATCTTGAGGTGGATATTTTACAGGAAAGCACAGCCAAATTTAATGATAACTTATTGGCAGCTAATTTACAATAAAAATGTGGCCCTTCTTTGTAATCTTGTCAATTGTAACGATATTAGTCCCCCAACTATAAAAAGAACCATTATGGATGCAGTAATACAGGACAAGGTGAGTGCATGGCTGACGGGTAATTTTGACCAGGCCACTAAAGATGAGATCAGGAAAATGGAGGCAGAGAATCCCAATGAACTAACGGAAAGCTTTTACCGGAGCCTCGAATTTGGCACAGGTGGTTTACGCGGTATCATGGGCGTAGGCACCAACCGCATGAATAAATACACGGTGGGAATGGCTACACAAGGCTTTGCCAACTACCTCAAAAAAACATACCCCGGCGGTGTGGTACGCATTGCCATAGCGCATGATAGCCGCAACAACAGTCGCTTTTTTGCTGAGATCGTGGCCAACGTGATGGGCGCCAACGGTATTAAAGTATTCCTGTTTGAAGCCTTGCGCCCTACGCCTGAATTGTCTTTCGCTATCCGCCACCTGGGTTGCCAGGGTGGTGTAGTATGTACTGCTTCCCACAATCCCAAAGAATACAATGGCTACAAAGCCTATTGGAATGATGGCGGCCAACTGGTGCCGCCTCATGATAAAAATGTAATTGAAGAAGTAGAGAAGATCGCTTCCGTTGATGATGTACAATGGGAGGGTGGTGAAGCCAATATCTCCCCGATCGGAAAAGAGTTGGATGAGGCTTATATCAGGATGGTGAAAAGCCTGAGTGTTTATCCGGAGGTAATCGCCAAACAACATGACCTGAAGATCGTGTATACACCTATCCACGGTACTGGTATTACCCTGGTGCCCGAAGTACTTAAACGTTTTGGATTTACCAACGTTACCATCGTACAGGAACAGGCGGTACCCGATGGCAATTTCCCTACCGTGGTATATCCCAACCCCGAAGAGAGTGAAGCCATGAGCATTGGCCTGAAGAAAGCCAAAGAACTGGATGCTGACATATTACTGGGTACAGACCCTGATGCTGACCGCGTGGGCATTGCCATTAAGGACAAGCAGGGCAACTGGGTGCTGATGAATGGCAACCAAACTGCTGTACTGGCATTCAACTACCTCATTGAAGCCCGCAAAGCCAAAGGCATTGCACAGGCCAATGATATGGTAGTGAAGACAATTGTTACCACCGACATGATCGATAATATTGCTGCTCAAAGCAATATCAAATGTTACAATGTACTTACCGGCTTCAAATGGATAGCTGAGCTGATCAAGGAAAAAGAAGCCAGCGAGAATTACGTAATAGGTGGTGAAGAAAGTTATGGTCTCATGATCGGTTCACAACTGCGTGATAAGGATGCTGTATCGGCAGTGGCCTTCCTTTGTGAAATGGCTGCTTATGAAAAAGACAAAGGCAATACCCTCTACGATAAACTGATTGGTCTGTATGTGAAATATGGTTTCTTCAAAGAACACCTGATCTCCATCACCAAGAAAGGAATGAATGGGCAGAAGGAAATTGCCGATATGATGGAGACCTACCGGAAGAACCCGCCACAAACCATCAACGGTTCACCGGTAGTGCAACTGCTGGATTATGAATTGAAGAAAGGAAAGAACCTGCAAACAGGAGAGGAGTGGGATATTAAATTACCCAAATCGAATGTGTTGCAATTCATCCTGGCCGATGGCAGTAAGATATCGGCACGGCCCAGTGGTACAGAACCCAAGATCAAATTCTATTTCAGTGTCAATACCAAACTGGATCATGCCGGCAATTTTGATAAAGTTCATGGTGAACTAAATGGCCGCATTGATGGAATTATTAAGGACATGCAACTAAAATAGCATGCCCCTCATCTGTAGAAAAAGCAGCGAAAAGACTATTTTTAATGCCTTACATAAAACACAACTACAAACAACTAACATGCAAAAGCGTTTTTCTCTAGTGATCGTGGTACTAGCACTCGTGCTCTCTGCCGGCAAGGTAAGTGCACAGAACAAAATAGGATACATCAGTCTGCAGGAACTGATTGTGGCGATGCCAGAATTCAAGAAGGCCAATGCAGATATGGCTGATTATCAAAAAGCACTGCAGGAACAAGCCAATGAATACCAGGAAGCTTATGAGCGCCAGGACAGCATCTTTAGTACAGATTCAGCTAAATGGACACCAGCCCAAAAGCAGGTAAAACGCCGTCAGTTGAATGAGGCTTACCTCAAAGCAGCCAATTTCAGCCAGCAGGAAGCGCCTAAAATGCTTCAACAAAGAGAGCAGGAACTGCTTGGACCTATTCAGCAAAAAGCTGTTCAAACTGCACAGGCTGTAGGCAAAGAGAATGGATTTACCTACATACTGAGTAAAGAGCAACTGATCTCCTTTCCTCCCGGCGACGATATATTGCCGTTGGTAGCAAAGAAGCTCGGTATTACCCTTACCAAGGCAGGCGATGCGCCGGCAGCTGCACCCGCCACTACGCCAGTTAAAAAGCCATAAGTATTCAGGCAATAGCTAATATATTGATCCCGGCACAACAGGTGCCGGGATTTTTTATTTTGTAGCAGGCAATGCAAAAGCCATATAAGTATCTCCGGAAGTCGTACCCAGTTTACCGCCGCCACAGGCTATCACGACAAATTGCCGCCCACCCGCTTCATACACAGCAGGGGTGGCAAAACCCGGCGCCGGCAAAGCATATTCCCATAAAAGTTTCCCATTGTATTTATTGAAAGCCCTTAATTTACCATCACGGGCAGCCGCAATGAACAATAAACCTCCCGCCGTGACGGCCGAACTTCCATAGTTTTCCGTGCCTGTGGCCGGTACGCCTTTCGCTTTCAGTTCAGGGTATTCTCCCAGCGTGGTCTTCCATACATGTTCGCCGGTATGCAGGTTGATGGCTGTGAGCGTGCCCCAGGGCGGACTGATAGCCGGATACCCTTCCGGGCTCAGGAATTTGTAATAGCCCGTCATGCCATAAGGCAGTTGGAGAAAACTATCCACTGGTTTGGGGGCCAACTTAAACGCTTTCTTCTGCCGTTCTTTGGCTTCTACAATAAAAGATACAATGGCTTCTTTTTCCTCGTTTTCCAATTGGCCAAAGGCCGGCATCATGCGGCGGCCTGTATTGATCAGCGAAAGAATATCCGGCTCTTTGTATCGCGCCTGCAAATTAAGCAGCGACGGATTATTGCCGCTGCCATTGCGGTCGGCACCATGACAGGCTACACAATGCAATTCGTATAAACGTTTACCCGCCTGCCCATGCGTTTCTGCTGCTGCGGTAGCAGGCTTATTATCCCGCATGGTGAGCAGCCAGGCCATTTCATTGGCATTCACATAGAGATAGCCAGTTGCAGGATCATAAGAGGGGCCGCCCCATTCTGCTCCACCATCCAGGCCCGGTAACAATACCATGGTTTGCTTACCGGGAGGCATAAACATATCACCATAACGATAACCGGCCACTGCTGTTTTTAATTTGGCAAGCGAGCTATCCGGCAAATAAGGGTTGAGGTCACCAGGTGTGAAGCGCTGCCGTACAAATGGTTTTGGTACGGCAACAACCGGCTGTGTGGGCCATATCTTTTCGTTGATGAGCGAAGTATTTGTATCAATGGGACGTTCTTCAATGGGATACAGGGGCTGACCCGTTTCCCGGTTAAAGATGTATACCATGCCATGTTTGGTAGTCTGTGCCACGGCATCGGTGGCAACACCATCCTTATTGATGGTCACTAATGCTGGCGGAGCAGGCAGGTCGCGGTCCCACACATCATGATGAATGAATTGGAAATGCCATTTGCGTTTTCCCGTGGCGGCATCCAGCGCCAGCAGGCAATTGGCAAAGAGATTGGCCCCCTTGCGTTTGCCCCCATAAAAATCAAAGGAGGCAGAACCGGTGGGCGCAAAAAGAATTCCTCTTTGTTCATCCAGTGAAAAACCACCCCAGCTATTGGCGCCCCCAATATGTTTATAAGCAATGGGATCATCCCAGGTATCATAGCCATATTCCCCCGGTTGTGGAATAGTGTGGAAGATCCATTGCAATTTTCCCGTACGTACATCATAAGCCCGTATATGGCCCGGAGCGGCAGCGGCACCTTCATCCACACGCGAACCAAGTATATAGAGGTCTTTGTAGACAATGCCCGGAGTAGTAGCAGTAACATACAGGTCTTTTACCTCCCTACCCAGGCCATTGTGCAGGTCTACACGGCCATGAACACCAAAAGAGTCAATGAGTTTACCCGTGGTAGCATTAATTGCCAGTAAGTAGGAGCCAACCGTATAGAAGATGCGTTGGTCATTGTCGTGCACCCAATAAGCGACCCCGCGATTGTTATTGAGAATAAAGCGCATCACACTGTTTTGTTGTGTGGAGTCTGCCGGGTCGAAAGTCCAGCGATGCTGGCCCGTAGCCGCATCTATGGCAAATAACTTCAGGGTGGGAGAGGTGCCGTATAAAACACCATTGATCACTATTGGATTGCACTGTATTTGTGAGTGGTGGACGGTGTCAGCGTCTCCGGTCCGGTAAGTCCAGGCCGGTTGTAATTGGGAAACATTGCTGGTATCAATGAGGGCTAAGGAAGAGTAGTGGATATTGTCTTTTCCGCCACCGTAGGCTGACCAGCCGGTATGTGTATCGGGTGGATGACCACAACCGGTTGACAGGATAACAAACATGGATAGCGACAACAATAGAATCGGCCAGCATCGTTTCATGCTCATAAGTTAATAATAAAACAGGGATGAAGCAAGTTTACCTGCCTCATCCCTGTTTGGATATTGGTAAAAGGTGAGTCTCCCTGCCGGGCGGCCCATGCAGTGCTGTCCCGCAGTATTGCGGGAAGGCCCACCTTCACCAGATCAATGCAATTTATTCTAATGTCTTTTCCGTGATCTTGCCCGTCGTCTTGTTTTTAATGATCACTTTTTTAGCGCCATAGTGTGTCATTTCCTCTTTCACCAGGTAGTGATCGGCATCGTATTCTGTGAGGTGACTGTCCTTGGACACACCTTCGCGACCGCGCCAGATGTCCAGCTTCACCGGCTCCCACAGTTTGCTTTTGGCACTGCGGTAAGCGGCATCCAGGATACAGTTCACCACATACCCGTCATAAAAAGATTCCTTGGGTGCAGTGCCTGCTTCAATGGCATTGAACATATCCATGAACATATGGTTATAACCCAGTTCATTCAGCTCATCACCTACAGGGAACAGCCAGCCCGTATTGCTTTCCGCTTTCTCTGCAACATAGTCGGCTCCTTTGCCTGTAGTGAACATATCGAAGCCTGTGCGTAGAAAACTATTGATCCAGATAGTACCTTCTGATCCCATCACTTCATCGCGCAGGTCGAGACCGCCACGGAAGGTCCAGCTTACTTCAAACTGGCCAATAGCCCCGTTCTCATATTTTACCAGACCAATGGCATGGTCTTCCGCATCAATGGGTTTTACCTGCGTATCCGCCCAGCACATCACTTCTACCGGCTTGATGTCTTTGCCAATATAACTGCGGGTGATCTCCACACAATGACAGCCCAGGTCGAGAATACAACCGCCACCGGCCTGTTCAATATCCCAAAACCAGTCGCTGTGCGGGCCAGGGTGGGTTTCACGGCTCTTGGCCCAAAGGATACGGCCCAAAGCGCCATTCTTTACGCTTTCCAGCGCCTTGATGAACTTGGGCGTGTATACCAGGTCTTCCAGGTAACCATTAAAGATGCCGGCTTTTTCTACTGCTTCCAGCATGCGCTTGGCTTCTTCACCATTACGGCCCAAAGGCTTGGTGGTGATCACTGCTTTTTTGTGTTTGCAGCAAAGCATTACCGCCGCTTCGTGCAGGTTATTGGGCAGGGCAATACATACCATATCCACTTCGGGGTGGGCAATGGCGGCTTCCATATCTGTGGTCCAATGGGAAACCTTATAATCTTCGGCAAACTTTTTAGCGCTTTCTTCACGACGGGAATAAATGCTAACGATCTTATCCTTACTCCTGTAACCTTGAATGGAATCGGCATAAAAGCGGCCGATAAATCCTGAGCCTAACATGGCAATGCGTTGCATATAAGTATGTTTATTGTTTGAAAGTGTTGATGAATGATTAAGCAGCCTGGCTGATCTCTTTTTTCTCACGGAAGAACAGCGTGAAATAGATCAGTACAGCTATAGCTATACCGGCGGGCACATACCAGATGCTGGTCCAATCATGTGTTACCGGATTGGGGTCTACTGAAGTTTTATAGCGCCCCACTATGATGCCAGAGAACCAGGTGCCGATCAGCATACCCAATCCATACGTCGCAAAGGTAAATAAACCTTGTGCGGCATTCTTGATCTTTTCGCCGGCTTTCTTCTCAGTATACATGTAACCCGTTACAAAGAAGAAGTCATAACAGATGCCATGCAAAATGATGCCAGCATACAGCATCCAGGTATTGCTGTCCGCATCACCATAAGCAAAGGCAACATAACGTAATACCCAGGCGCTCATACCCAACAGGAGCATTTTTTTCACACCGATCCTGTTGAACAGGAAAGGAATGGCAATAATGAAAATGGCTTCAGAAACTTGCCCCAGGATCATTTTTTGAGCAGGCTTGTCCAGGCCAACCTCATTGAGGAAGGGATTGGCAAAGCCATAATAAAATGACAAGGGAATACATACCAGGATGGCGGCAATAAAGAAAATGAGGTAAGATTTGCTTTTAAACAATACAAAAGCATCTGCGCCCAGCGTTTTGGCAAATGAAGCTTTTTCTCCTTTGGCTTTGGGCGGGGTATTGGGAAGGGCAAAACTGAACAGGCCCAACCCGGCAGAAGCAGCTGCGGCGATCAAAAAAGTGGTATTGGTCTTTTCAATACCAAACTGGCCGATAATGAAACCAGCCACGATCCAACCGAGTGTACCGAATACCCTGATCCAGGGAAATTGTTTGCCAGGATCGCTCATCTGGGTGAATGCAATATTGTTCGACAAGGCGATGGTGGGCATATAAAGCAAGGAATAGCCTAAGATAACCCAATAAAAAGGGCTGTTGCTGTCTATCTGGGTAGCAAGGAACAACATGGCAGCACCCAGTAAATGTAGCACACCCATCATACGTTGAGCGGCGAAATAGCGGTCGGCTACCAGACCCACGAAAAAAGGGGAAATAATAGTGGCAAAAGCAAGCGCACTGTAAGCATTGCCAATTTGGTTATCGGTGGAATGTAAGTGCTCACCCATATAAGTGCCCATCGTCACATACCAGGCGCCCCAAATAAAATATTCGAGGAACATCATGAAGCCAAGCGAAACACCGGTCGTAGTTTTCATTCAGTGTAGTTTGATCTGTTTTAGTTAGGTTAGCATTAGCGTGGCGAAAATTACGAACAAATCTTATATAAGCATCAATGTAACAGATATTAACCAGCCAACACCATTTCCCTTCCTGGTTGTCTCGAATGCAGCGCAGTGAGATAGCTGTTTCCTTCGATAGCCGGTTTTCTGCGTTTTCTACAAGCCAAACTTGCTACAGCGCAACGCAATGGTTTGCACTGCCCGCACAAAGGCGATATTCCTTTTGGCGATCCGGGCAAATTCCTATATTTGTATAAGTACTTATACAATTTATGAACTTCTATGAATCCCTCGGTTTTCTCGTCTTCGGCAGCCGCCTGCGGCGCCTCAGTGAAACATTTCTGGGCGATGTGAACCGTATTTACAGCGCCCACGACCTGCAATTCGACGCTGCCTGGTTCCCCGTATTCTATATCCTTTCCCGTAAAGAATCGGTCTCTATCAGGGATATTGCCGATGAGCTGGTTATTTCTCATTCATCAGTCAGTCAGTTGGTAAGCGCCCTGCAGCAAAAAGGACTGGTGAAGACCACCACCGCTGCCGACGATGCCCGTCGCAAAGTGGTAGAGTTTACCACCAAAGGCAAAAAACTACAACAACAGATAGCCCCGGTATGGACCGCTTTGTCACAAGCCATGGAAGAACTGGTGAACGAAGGCCGCCACAGCAAAGTATTGCTGAAAGCCATTGGTGAAGTGGAAGCAGGTATCGCAGAACAAAGTCTGTTTGACCGGGTAGAACGTATTATGAATCCTTAACGATCCTTAACTATTGATCATGGCTACAGCATTTGAATATGGCATTGATGTTTTAACAACCGGTAAAGCCCTGGCGATTGCCCAGGGTAATATGAAAGGCATCCTGAGTGCAGCGGCCCGCAAGCGTATTAGCGCCAGCCAGCAACAGGTACAGCAAATTGTTGATGAGAATAAGACCGTGTATGGTGTTAATACCGGCTTTGGCATCCTGGCCAATGCGAAGATATCCGAAGAAGATACCCGCACCCTGCAGCACAAGATCTTGCAAAGCCATAGCGTAGGGGTGGGTGATCCTATTCCGGCGGAAATAGCCAAACTGATGCTCATCACCAAAATGCAGGCATTGGCCAAGGGCTATTCCGGCGTGCAGTTACAAACCCTGGAACGCATCAACTGGCATATAGAACAGGATGTGATCCCCATCGTGCCCGAAAAGGGTAGTGTAGGCGCTTCCGGCGATCTGGCGCCCCTGGCCCATTTATTTCTCCCGCTCATTGGCCTGGGAGAAGTCTTGTACAAAGGCACCAGGTACAAAGCAGCCGATGTACTGCAACAGTTTGGTCTGACCTCCATCCAGCTAGGTCCCAAGGAAGGGCTGGCATTGATCAATGGCACCCAGTTTATTTTGTCCTTCGCGGTAAAAGCTGTGCAGCGCATGCACCATTGTCTCGAAGTAGCAGATATCATTGGCGCTATGAGCCTGGAAGCCCTCACCGGCACACAGGCCCCCTTCGATGAGCGGCTCCATCAACTACGGCCTTATGCCGGTACACAGCTGGTTGCGCAGCGCCTGCGCCTCTTACTGCACGATTCGGCCATCATGCAAAGCCATGTGGATTGTGGCCGCGTGCAGGATCCCTACAGCCTGCGCTGCATGCCCCAGGTGCATGGCGCTTCCCGCAATGCCTGGCTGCATTTGAAAGAGCTCACAGAAATAGAATTGAATTCCGTGACGGATAACCCCATCATCCTGGCGGCTGATGATACCATCAGCGGCGGCAACTTCCATGGCCAGCCCCTGGCATTGCCATTGGACTATGCCTGCTTTGCCGCTGCGGAGATCGGCAATATCTCTGATCGCCGTTGTTATCTTTTGCTGGAAGGTAAATGGGGACTGCCCATGTTGCTCATGAAGAATGTGGGCCTCAACAGTGGTTTCATGATCCCTCAATACACCACCGCTGCCCTGGTCACCGAAAACAAAACAATGTGTTTCCCTGCCAGCGCCGATAGTATTCCTACCTCACTGGGACAGGAAGACCATGTAAGCATGGGCAGCATCAGCGGCCGGAAATTGAACAAAGTACTGGACAACCTGGAATACATACTGGCTATTGAATTGTTGAGCGCCTGTCAGGCCATTGAGTTCCGCCATCCCCTCAAGAGCAGTGCTATCCTGGAATTTGCGCATGAGCAGGTGCGCAGCCAGGTGAGCTTTGCCGAAGAGGACAGGATCTTTGCGGACGATATCAACAAGATCAAAGCCATCATCACCGATTTCTCTTTTGTGGAAGCGGTGAATACCTACACCCAAAGTGCAGGCGTGGAGCTGAATAAGGGATATAAGGGTTTTGAAATTCAATAAATGTATTATTAAAAACTTGCCATATGGAACAAATAACAACACGCAAATACGATCCTGTCAAATACAAAACACCCACAGGTGTACAATTGTCCTGCAAAGGTTGGATACAGGAAGCAGCCCTGCGTATGCTGCTCAACAACCTCGATCCACAGGTAGCTGAAAGACCCGATGACCTCATCGTATACGGTGGCCGTGGTAAAGCCGCCCGTAATTTTGAAGCCCTGGACCTCATCATCAAAGGACTGAAAGACCTGGAAAATGATGAAACCCTGCTCATCCAAAGCGGCAAACCCGTAGGCATTCTCAAAACGCATCCCGATACTCCCCGCATATTGATCTCCAACTCACAACTGGTGCCCCGCTGGGCTACCTGGGAGCACTTTGATGAGCTGGAAAAGAAAGGACTGATGATGTATGGACAAATGACAGCAGGGTCCTGGATCTATATCGGATCACAGGGCATTGTGCAGGGTACCTATGAAACTTATGCAGCAGCTGCCAACAAACATTTTGGTGGCACCCTCAAAGGCACCCTCAATGTGACGGCCGGATTGGGTGGTATGGGTGGCGCTCAGCCACTGGCCATTACCATGAATGAAGGCGTGGCCCTCATTGCGGAGGTGGAAAAATGGCGCATGGAAAAAAGACTGGAAACAAAATATCTCGACCTGCTGATAGAAGATATTGACGAAGCCATCGACCGGGCCCTCCTTGCGAAACAAAAAGGAGAGGTGCTTTCCATAGGCGTATGGTGCAACGCGGTAACCCTATTAGAAAGATTGATAGAAAGAAAAGTAATTCCCGATACCCTCACCGATCAAACCTCGGCACACGATCCCCTGATCGGCTATTGGCCTCATACCATCAGCTATGAACAGGCGAAAGTACTGCGCGAACAAAACCCCCAACAGTACACTGACCTCGCCTACGACTCCATGTACCGTCATGTAGAACTGATGCTGCAATTGCAAAAGCTCGGCGCCATCACTTTCGACTATGGCAACAATATCCGCGCAAGGGCGCAGGAGAGAGGATTGAAAAATGCTTTTGATTTTCCCGGCTTCGTACCGGCTTATATACGTCCCCTGTTTTGTGAAGGCAAAGGGCCTTTCCGCTGGGCTGCCCTCAGCGGTGATCCTGCCGACATTGCAGTGACCGACCAGGTGATCAGTGAAATGTTCCCTGCCAATCAATCCCTGCAGCGCTGGCTTAAACTGGCCAAAGAAAAAATTGCTTTCCAGGGACTGCCCGCCCGCATTTGCTGGCTGGGGCAGGGTGAGCGTGAGCAAGCGGGATTGGCTTTTAACGAACTGGTAAGAACCGGCAAAGTGAAAGCGCCCATTGTCATTGGTCGTGACCACCTCGATACTGGTTCCGTAGCATCGCCCAACCGCGAAACAGAAGCGATGATGGATGGCAGTGATGCTGTGGCCGACTGGCCCTTGCTCAATGCATTGGTCAATACGGCCGGTGGTGCTTCCTGGGTTAGCTTACACCATGGTGGTGGGGTAGGGATGGGCTATAGCATTCATGCAGGTATGGTCATTGTGGCCGATGGTACCGATGCTGCCGCTGCCCGCCTAAGCCGCGTATTGCGCAACGATCCGGGCATGGGTGTTATCCGTCATGCCGATGCTGGCTACCCCAAAGCACAGGAAACAGCTGCCGCTTTCGGATTGGATTTGCAGGACCGTCTTGATGATTAAATTCAGGTAATTCATATCCCCGCCACTTTGTACGTCTTACGGTGAAACTGCTCATTTTTAGTTTATCTTTTGCAGTTTCACCCTTTTTCCTTACTTTATAGGAAGTCGGGAACAACTGCTGGTTAGTGTTATTGTTACAATTAGTGTTAATATGACAATATGCGGCAGGAGTTTCCTTTACTGCTCCTAAACCTGACCGCTCATGAGAAGCCCCTGGCTACTTATCCTATTTTGCTGCCTGATTGGTGTACAATACGCTGCTGCACAGCAATCCCCACAGTCGCCGGGAGGTCAGCAATCATTTGCAGGCAAGTTGATCAACCTTCCTACCCGTTTTACAGACGACCTTCAAAGGAAAACCGAAAAACTCGGATCACGCCTTACCAAACAAACGGAAAAATACCTGCAGCGCCTGGCCCGTCAGGAAAAAAAACTTCAACGGCAACTACAACGTAAAGACTCAGCCGCCGCTGCCAACCTGTTTGCCGCTGTACCTGCCAAATACCAGGAACTGCAAGAGCAAATAAACAAAGCACCTGCAAGGCTGAATATATTCAGGAATGTTTATAGCAGCCGCCTCGACTCGCAGCGAACCGCCCTGCACTTCTTACAAGACAACAACCTTACTGAACAATCAGCACCTGCCCTTGCAAAGCTCAAAGGTACTTTAGAAGGTCTGGATGGCTTACAGGGAAAACTCAATCAAACCGAAGCTATCCGTCAATACCTCGTAGAAAGAAGACGTTATTTACAACAGCAATTACAGCAGTGGGGACTGGCAAAGGAGATGAAAAGGTTCAGGCAGGAAGTAGCCTATTATCAAATACAGCTTACAGAATATAAACAACTATTGGAAGAACCATCGAAACTGGAAGAAAAGCTGTTGGGCGTATTACGTGATTCAAAGTTATTCCGGGATTTTTTCAATAAGCATGCCGACCTGGCAGGGCTTTTCCGTTTGCCAGGAAACGGATCTTCAACCGCAGGGCCCCCCATGGCAGGTTTGCAAACAAGGGCTTCCTTGCAACAAGAACTGGAACAGCGATTGGGTGCCGGGCCCAACGTGAACGAATTGTTACAGCAAAATGTGCAAGCTGCGCAACCACAACTCAATCAATTAAAAAACAAACTCAAACAGTTGGGCAATGGGGCAGATCCCGGGATGCCCGATTTCAAACCACGATCCACTCGCACGAAGACATTCCTGCAAAGACTGGAATTAGGATCCAATATCCAAAACACCCGCTCAAACAATTTCTTTCCGGCTATTACAGACCTCTGTCTGTCGGCCGGGTACAAGCTAAACGACAAAAGTGTTGCAGGTATTGGCTTATCCGGCAAGATCGGATGGGGTAAGGATATCCGGCATATCGACATAACAGGTTCGGGGTTTTCCATAAGGTCATTCATAGATGTGCAATTCAAGGGAAGTTTTTATTTATCCGGGGGCTTTGAATACCACTATCAGCAGCCATTCAGTACCATTCAGGAAATAAATAAGCTGAACTACTGGCAGCCGGGTGGGGTGGCAGGATTGAGCAAGATCGTTTCACTCCGCAGCAAATTATTGAAAAAAACGAAGATGACCTTACTGTGGGATTTCTTAAGCTATCAGCAAGTTCCCCGCACACAGGCATTGAAGTTCAGGGTTGGTTATACCTGGCATTAATTATAGGAAAGTAACAACGCTAAATATAAAAACCATACAATGGGGATCCGATTTTTACAAGCATGCCCAAAATTGTATTGCATGCTGTTTACGTTATTTTTTGCTGCACAGGCTGGCCAGGGTCAAACCGTTCAGTCTCCCAAAATTGAAAGCCCTAATGTGGCCGGATTCAATAAATTCGGTGACATTCCCGTTAATCTATTCACCGGCGTTCCCAATATCGCTATCCCGGTTTATACCTTACAATATGGTAAGATCAGTGTGCCCATTGCCCTGAGGTACCATCCGGGCTCTACACGACCTGCTCAGCATCCGGGATGGGTAGGTATGGGCTGGGACCTTGAAAGCATTGGTTGTATTACGCGGAAAGTTAACCGCTTGCCGGATGAATTTTATGGTTCACTCATAATGGGAACCTTACAGGCCACCTATTTTCCCAATCCCTACCAGACGGGGCCTTTTGGCGCCGACAAAGCGGATGTAAGTGATTGGAACAGCACTACAAAACTAGGCAGTTATTTTTCATGCAACCCTGATGGATGTTATACAGATGTACAAGCCGATGAGTTCTCCTTTAACTTTCTGGGTTATGGGGGCAAATTCTACTATAGTGGCGCGGTAAAAGGATGGCAGGTAGTGGCGGATGAGAAAATCAAAGTGGAGCTGATGGACAATGTAAATCCATGCCTCACGCCCATGCAGGTAATGGCGGCAGCCTCAGAATTTTTTCCGCACCTATATATAAGCCCTACTTATGAAGAAACTCAAACAAGGATCTTCAAGGGCTTTAAGATTACCGTTCCGGATGGAACAAAATATATTTTTGGAGGGGCAGATGCGATCGAGTTGTATGGTTCTTATGGTACCCTCCCTGTACAATTTAATGCCAGTACCTGGTTATTAAAAAAGATCATAGATGCCAATAATAACGAAGTTACTTTTCAATACCGCCGTAGCTATCCAACGGTAGACCTTGGCTTTGGCATGACGGAATTCAGTTACAACTGTTACCAGACCAATGGTGGCTTTCTGAATAACAGTACCAGCAGCGGATGGTCCACAGCTACCATAGATGTTAATACCCATAGTGGCAATTTGGGATTACCCATGTACCTGAGCCAGATAACGACGCCCAATGAGTCGATCACCTTCAATGGCGCTGTATCCACCGCACTCCGGTATTCTAACGATGTACTCTACAGCCGCACAGTGGGAAATCCCGCTACCGCATTCAATCATGCCCTGCTTAACAACGACCTATCCCATCTCCAGTGGGAACAATTGAACTCTATTGTGATAAAGGACAACAACCAGAATATATACAAGCAATACCAGTTCAATTACAGTAATGTCACTACACAACGGCTAACCCTCAATTCTTTTTTCGCACTCGACAAACTGGGTACAACAGTGGAGCGTTTTTATTTCGATTACAATAATGAGGTACAAAACCTGCCTGCTGCAAGTGATGGAAATTATATTGACCATTGGGGATTTTACAACAATAAAAGTCTTGCGGGCGCCACCGCTCCACAGGTATTCGCATTGAAAGAAACTGACCCTGCTTATGTTACGAAAGGAATGCTGAAAAAGATTACTTACCCAACAGGCGGATACACCGAGCTTACATGGGAAGCACATGATTATTCGCAAACAGTTTCCAAAACCAGGAACTCGCTTGTAAGCAACAATGGATATGCAGGCGGTGGCAGAATAGGAGAATTGAAAAGTTATAGCAATACCGGGGAACTGGCCTTGCATAAAAAATATTATTACAAGAGAAATTACACCAATGGCGTCAATGTAAATACCCTTACATCCAGCGGCATTTTGAATGGCGCTCCCCAATATTATTTTTCTATTCCGCAGCGGCTTGCCCACGCAGGACTGATCAAGGTCGCCGTAGAGTTCGCTGCCATCAATTCCCTCAACACCTATAGCTACAATGCGCAGGGCTCCTATATAGGCTATGATGAAGTAGCCGAAGTGAATGCAGATGGTTCTTACACGAGACATTTTTTCACGAGTTATGGACCCGACATTAACAATATTACGCATTACGACCAACTACCTGCCGGTTACATAGGGTGGGTGGTGGGGGAGGATTCCTATATACCAATGTCTTCACTGGAACGGGAACGGGGTAAGCCGGCAGGCATTTTTCACTATGCCCAATCCAATAAATTGGTTGAAAAAACGATATTTACCTATCGGAATGACGCTGAAAGATTCAGTAACTATATTAAATTCCTGCACCTGAGTGCCTCTTACGGAGGTTGTGTTAATTACGATGCACTTATTTTAGCCACTGCCTGTAAAGTGTTTGCCTATAATTACTACCTGGTAAAGAAGGAAACAACAAGCTATGATCTGGAGGGGAACAACCCTTTCCTGAGTACGGTTAATTATAAATACAATGCTTTCAACCTGGTGAGTGAAGTAACGGAAACAACCAGCAAAAATACCCTAGCAAAAACAACCTATAAATACCCGGCAGATCTCCCTGATCCGATATACCAATCGATGGTCACTGCCCACATCCTCTCGCCCGTAATTGAAGAAGCGCGTTTTCAAAACGGGGCGCAATTGACTTTTGCACGTACCAACTATTACTCACCTTATGCTGGTATCTATCTTCCACAGAATATACAAATTCAAAATACCAGTTCGGCTGTAGAAACCAGACAACAGTTCCACCTCTACAACACCTATGGCAATATATTGGAGCAATCCAAAACGGATGACGTGCATGAAGTATTCTTATGGGGCTACGGAGGCCGGTATCCTGTAGCCAGGATAACAGGCACAGATTATAATACTGCCGTACAATATGTAAACCAGGCTATTCTTGACAATCCCGGCAGTGATCAGCAATTGCGGACAGAATTGAACAACCTGCGTACCAATCTGCCCAATGCGTTCATTACCACCTGGACCTATGCACCGCTGACAGGCATTACGAGCGAAACGGATGCACGTGGAAAAACAATCTATTTTCAGTATGATAATTTTCAGCGACTGCAATTGATCAAGGATCAGGACGGTAATGTCATCAAAACATTCAACTACAATTACCGCCAATAATCACGCCTTATAATCAGTTATATGAACTACGGCCTAATTATAAAGAAATTACTTGTAACCAGTACCATGCTGGTATTAATACTGGTTAAGTTGCAAGCCCAATACCAGATATCAGGACCCACCTGCGCGCTTTCAGGCAGCTACTATGGGCCGTATACCATTAGTGGCGGGGTATGGGGAGCCGGAGATCAATGGTGCGTAACCGGAGGCACCATTAATCTTACTTCCAATACATGCTTATCCTACAACGGAACCCCATCCATTGGTATTACCTGGAATACAGGCACCACTTCAGGTACCGTAACTTATTTCAGGGCGGGCAACCCGGTAGCAACATTGACTGTCACAGGTATCGTCAATACTATTACCAATCCATCCGGCCCTCAGACCTTTGTACCCCATGGCGTGCCTGTTACCAAATTACTTGAAGCATCTGATGCCAATGTGTGCGATCCTGCTATCGTCTATAGCTGGCAAAAAAGTCTAAACGGAACCGACTATACCAGCATTCCCGGAACCAATACCAAAGACCTCCTCATTACACAAACTTTCACCCAAAGCACCTATTATAGGCGTGTGGTAACATTAAACAGCATTTCCAGCTATTCTTCCTCCATACAATTGGTAGCTTTTCCACCATTCACCTTTACACCCGGATTGGCAAGCCCTAACCGCATAGTTATCAAAAAGAACACCAACCCTGCCACTACATTTACTGCCACTTCCTCATCCGGAGGGATCTGCGGTGGTAGTTATACTTACACCTGGGAAACCTCCTCCGATAAAGTCAACTGGACAACGGCAGGATCCGGTGTAAGTTTTACACCGGCAGGACTTATTGCTGACAAAACATTTATAAGGCAAAAGATTAGTTGCGGACCATTGACCATGTATGGCAACATATGCGTGATTGACCTCTACAAAAGGCTAAATGCAGGAACAATTACTACATTTTCAACAACCATATCTACCGGCACAAGTCCTGGTAAGCTGAATGGTAACCCGGCAAGCAATGGTAATACGACCCAGGGTTATTCCTATCAATGGTTGAAATCGGTTGATGACGGAGCTACTTATAGTGAGATATCCGGTGCGCTTGCCTTATCGTATGATCCGGGAAACGTGACCGTGAAAACATTGTTCAGACGAAGGGTTATTTGCGATGGCGAAACCGCTTACAGTAATGTAGTTACCATTAATACCGGCGTCATCAGCACCACCAATCAGAATTATGTTCAGAGCAGGAAGATAACAAGAGGGGGGATTACGGATATTACGGCGGCTAATAACCTGACGCTTTTGCGGGAGGTAAAACAAACAACAGATTATTTTGATGGGCTGGGAAGACCGGTACAAACTGTAACGAAGCAAGGCTCTTTGAAAACAAATACGAGTCCGGTGGATTATGTAAACGTAATACAGTATGACCAGCTGGGCAGGGAATCCATTAAATACCTGCCTTATGCCTCCTCAGGAAGTGATGGCTTATATAAATTGAATCCGGTAGCAGAACAGATCAGTTTCAACACGCAGGTTTTCGGCAATACACAGGGTGAGACCTACTATTACGGCCAATTTGATCTCGAGGCATCGCCCCTGAACCGTATTGAAAAAAGCATGGCGCAGGGTGATAACTGGGTGGGGCAAAACCGTGGAACTACAGTAGAGCTTTTGCCCAATACATTGAGCGATGAAGTGCGAATATGGCATGTGCCAGATGGGGCCTTTTCCGGCAACTTTGCTGCTTATTCTTCTCCGGCGCCTTACAATCCTGGCACCTTGCTTAAAGCGATCACAACAGACGAACAAGGTAAACAGGTGATTGAGTTCAAAGACAAAAATGGCAATATAGTCCTTAAAAAAGTGCAGCTTACCGCCGCCGCCGATGATGGATCGGGTACGGGGCATGACAACTGGCTTTGTACCTATTATATTTATGATAACCTGAAGAATCTTCGTTGTGTTATACAACCAAAAGGGGTAGACTTGATCAAAGGGGACTGGGAGTTGACCGATGCCGTTATTCTGGCAGAACAATGCTTCCGGTATGAATATGATGCACGCAACAGGATGGTCATGAAAAAAATACCCGGTGCAGGAGAAATATACATGGTTTATGATAAACGGGACCGGCTGGTGATGAGCCAGGACGCTAATATGCGCAACGATAATAAATGGCTGGTCATGTTGTATGATGCACTGAACCGAGTTGTGCAATCCGGCCGGTTATTGAATACCTGGAATGGCAAAACCTTTCAGCAACACCTTGCCGATGCAGCAGGCAGTACAGCCTACCCCTTCAGCGAAAGCAGCACACCCGCTGCTACCTGGTGGGAAGTGCTGACTAAAACCGGGTATGACAACTACTCCCTGATACCGGGGGCCAGTGGATTGAGTAGTACCTTGGATAATGCACATAGTTCTTACCTGCTATCTTCTGCGGGAACCTCACCTGATTTTTCAGAAACGGTAACCGCTTCGCAACAAGTAAAAGGGCTGGTTACCTGGACACAAACCAAAGTATTGAATGCATCCGCATTTTTGTATGCAGTAAACGTCTACGATGAAAAAGGTAGGCTCATACAGGTGAAAAATAAGAATTTCGTGAATGGAACAGATGTTGAGACCACCCAGTACAATTTCACCGGGCAGCCCCTTATTATTGTATCGCAAACCGAAAAACCAGGGGCCAATGCACAGACCTCAGTGATTGCTACCAAACTGAATTACGACGATCAGGGCCGGGTATTAAACATTGCAAAGAAAGTAAGCAACAGCCTGGTAAACAGTGGAGCCACACCGGCTAATTACACTACTATCGTTCAAAATAGATATGATGCGAATGGTCATTTGCTTACAAAACAACTGGGCAATAAGCCGGATGCTGTAGCAGGTGTTCCGCTGGCAACACTGGATTATGAATACAATATTCGCGGATGGTTATTGTCTATTAACAAAGATTATATCACAGCTACCAGCAACAATGACCAGTACTTTGGACTTCAATTAGGTTATGATAAGCATGGCAGCCTGGGGACCTTTACCCCAAAATATAACGGAAATATCAGTGGTACGCTCTGGAAAAGCGAGGGGGATCAGCAAAAAAGAAAATATGATTATGCTTACGATGCTGTGAACCGGCTCACAAGCGCGGTGTTTACCCAATATACCGGAGGCTCCGGCACTTCTGCAGTATTCGATATCTCAGCAGGGCTGGATTTCAGTGTCAGCAATCTTACTTATGATGCGAATGGCAATATCATCACCCTGCAACAAAATGGCTGGAAATTTGGCGGCAGCACTACCATCGACAACCTCCAATACAGCTATTATACCAATACCAACAGGTTGAGTGCAGTACTCGAGCAAGGAACGGGAGCAGCCAGCCATAAACTGGGAGACTTTACAGACAAAAATACCAATGGCGATGATTATGGTTATGATAAAAATGGCAACATGGTCACAGACAAGAACAAACGGTTGAATGGTACCACGGGATCAAATCTTACAACTGGAGGAGCAATTACTTATAACTATCTTAACCTGCCTGAAATAATCACTGTTAAAGACGATAATGGAAATCCAAAAGGTACTATTACCTACACTTACGATGCCGCCGGTAATAAGCTGAAGAAAGAGACAATAGAACTTTTGCCTGGCAAAACAGTTACCACCACCACTACTTACCTATATGGCCTGGTATATGAAAGCAAAGCCACTTTGCCTGCCAATACACCCAATGATGATTATGCAGGAGTGCTACAGCTCATTCCTCATGAGACAGGAAGAATACGCTTTACACCGGCCCAGGGAAGTGCAAATGCCAGATTTGAATACGATTATTTTATTACTGATCACCTGAACAATGTGCGTATGGTGCTGACCGAAGAAGCCAGCATAGCTTCCTATGCTACCCTGAGCTTTGAGGGCGCCAGTGGTAGTACGGAAGTACAGGAACAAGACAGGGACTGGGAAAATAAGACCGGGCAAAGCATTGGTGTAACCCAGGTGAGGGTGGTAAAGGAATTTGGCAGTGGCAGTCCTACAGGCAACAACGCCATGTTGGTACGCAAAAGTACCGGTGCGATAGGTGCTGCCAAGCTGTTAAAAGTCATGAGCGGCGATCGTATACATACCAGTGTGGAGTATTTCTATACGACCCTCAATACCAATAATGGCGGCGCCAACGGCCTGGCCAGCCTCCTGGTCAATTTTGCCGGCGCCCTGACTGGTAGTCCTGCTGTTAACGGTTCCTTAAAAGAGGCGGCATCTTCAATATCAGGCAGTTTGGTGGGGAATCAGGTACTGGGGAGCCTGTTGAACACCCCCAACAATACCAATGGAGGCAATAATGCGCCCAAAGCCTACCTGAATATCTTATTATTTGATGACCAGTTTAAATTTGACGAAGTCAATAGTGTGGTGATCCCGGTAGCCTATACACCCAACGTGAAAGGCACCCTCACCAGAATAGGTGCATCCGCCATTGAAGCAAAAAAGAACGGTTATGCGTATCTTTATTTCAGCAATGAATCTGACGAGCTCGTCTATTTTGATAACTTCATGCTTAGCCATGAAAAGGGACGGATATTGGAAGAGTCTCATTATTATCCTTTTGGACTAACAATGGCGGGGATAAGTAGTAAGGCAATGGGTAAGCTGGATAATAAATATGAGTACAATGGCAAGGAAAAGCAGGAGAAAGAGTTCAGTGATGGCAGTGGATTGGAGTTGTATGATTATGGGGCCAGGATGTATGATGCACAGATTGGGAGGTTCCATGTGATGGATAGATTTTCAGAAAAATATGACATGGTCTCACCCTATCAATATGCAGCAAATAATCCTGTCAAATTTATAGATGTAAATGGAGATAGCCTTTGGATTAATTTTACGGTAACAACTACCGGAGCGAATGGAGAAGAAGTGACAACATCCCACAGATTATATTATCAGGCGGATGAAAATGGCACTTATGACTTTTATGATCCCAGTACCGGCAATGTTTATGATGGCCCTCGCAATGAATTCTTAGATAATGTGAAGATAAGTTTAGGATTTCTTATCAATAATGGATTAGGAAAAGAAGCAATTGAAATAGCCAGAGATAAAAATGAAAATATTGACATTAAGGAGAGTAAATTTGCTGATTTTAATGGGTTCAGGCATGATGAAAAAACTATTTACTACAACCCTTATTCGGCTCTTCGAACACCTACCGGGGAAAGAACTTTCCCGGCCTTTGATTTACAACATGAGCTTGGACATGCCCACGGCTTTGTAAAAAACAAGGCTGAATATATGAAGCGTTTTAATACTCCGGATGCAACATTCGTGAATGCCGAAGAAAAACATGTTATGGAAAATGTAGAACATCCTGCCGCCCGAAAACTTAATAGCAGAGGCATCGTTGTGCCATTGCGTGTGTACGGAGGAGGAAACAAACCTATATGGACCAAAGGGCCCTTGTCGACAGAGGATGGACCTGATCGTACACCAAACCTATTTCCTCAGAAAAAAAGAAAAAGAAACTAACTATGAAAAAGTATAAGCTGCCGCTATTATTTGTTTTCATTTTCAACTTTACAACTGCACTGTGCCAAAAAATTGACAGTATACATGTTTATTATTTGCCACAGAGTTTTCTAAGCCATAATCCTGTTACAAATCCGGAAAGCTTAAAAGGCCTTCCAATAGCCAATTATTTTTCTATTACCGATACTTCAAACCTTTTATTGGTCAGCCAGGCAATTAATGAATTGGAAAAGTCGGATGTTAATTTTAAGGTGCTGGATATAAGGATTGTTTGCGAATTGTATTACAAAAAGAAGAAAAAGACATTGCTGATTAACACCGTAAAATATATTCATTATAGAAAAAAACAATTTAAACCTTCTGATAAATTGTTAAAGTCTCTTTATCCGGCAGGCGTTTAACTTACACACCCAAGCAACTGTCACCTCCTTCTGTCCACAATCCTCCACATTTTAATAGCATTGTAATGTTATTATAAGGCCCGCCTAATACCCCCATTTTACTTTTGTCCCCGGCGGGATTATTTCCTCCTATCCCTACTATCGCCTGATATCAACAGGTTGAGCCTCATAATAATAAATTGCTGTGATGCAATTTGTTGGTTTGCGGTACCAATTACCCAAACTGGCCTCTTTTTTGAAAACCTATTTAGTAATCCATTCATTAATCCGCACCCCTAATTTATTTTATATGGGTAGACTTATAATTGTTTCAAACAGATTGCCATTTTCTGTAGATCGCGACGGTGATCAGGTGACGATACGGCAGAGCTCCGGTGGACTGGTGTCTGCCATTAAGAGTTATTTTGAAAGCGATCAATCAGCCAATAGCCTTATCACTGAAAAGGCATGGATGGGCGTAGCCGATTTTTCAAACGAAGACTGGGAATCGGAAGTAGCGCCCCGTCTGGCCAAATATGATTTTACCTCTTATCCATTATTTGTGGACAAGACAGTGTATAAGGATTATTACAATGGCTTTGCCAATTCAGTATTGTGGCCGCTGTTCCATTATTTCCCTTCCCTGGTGGAATACCAAACGCATTATTATGAAGCATTTGTGCAGGTGAACAAAGCCTTTGCCGACCGGCTGGATGAAATTGTACAGCCTGGCGATACAGTATGGATACATGATTACCAGTTGATGCTGCTGCCCGAAATGTTGCGGGCCAAACAACCGGATATCAACATTGGTTTCTTCCTCCATATTCCTTTCCCATCTTATGAAATCCTAAGGCTGATGCCGGCCGAGTGGAAAAATGCCATTCTAAAGGGACTGATGGGAGCGGACCTGATCGGTTTTCATACGCATGATTATGTACAGCATTTCATGCAAAGCGTAAAGATGTTGCTGGGTGTCGATAATTATTTCTATACCATGCAATACCAGGACAGGCTCATCAAGGCCGACCTGTTTCCCATTGGCATCGATTATAAAAAGTTCCACAATGCCGCCTACGATAGTGAAGTACTGGAATTGCGCAACGATATCAAAAGGAATTTTGAGAACAAGAAGATCATCTTCTCTGTAGACAGGCTCGATTATACAAAGGGGTTGATGGACAGGCTGAACGGCTTTGAATATTTCCTCCAGCAAAACCCGGAATGGATGGAAAAGATCGTTTTTGTATTGAACATCGTGCCCTCGCGGGATGAGATACCAGCTTACCTTGAAAGGAAGCGAAACATTGAAGAAAAGATTGGCACTTTGAATGGTAAGTTCTCTTCCATCAGCTGGCAGCCGGTGATCTACCGGTACAACCACCTTCCCTTCAATGAGCTCTGTGCTTTGTACCAGGCAGCGGATGTTGCTTTGATCACCCCTTTGCGGGATGGCATGAACCTGGTGGCTAAAGAATATGTGGCCAGCTGTACCACCCAGCGGGGCGTGCTGGTATTGAGTGAACTGGCAGGCGCCGCCAGTGAACTGAATGAAGCCTTGCTGGTAAATCCAACGGATGTGGTGGATGTTTCCAATGCCATCGTCAAAGCGTTGAACATGCCCCTGCATGAGCAGAAGAACAGGATGGCGCTCATGCAAAAAAGACTGGCTGATTATGATGTGGTAAAGTGGGTGAATGATTTCCTGGAACAGCTGGTGAACATCAGGAAAGAACAACAAAAACTGGCAACAAAGTCACTGGACGATAAAACATACAAACGGATACACCAGCATTATCAGAAGGCGCAGAAACGTTGCCTGTTGTTGGATTATGATGGCACCCTGGTATCCTTTGCGCGGGTGCCACAGGAAGCTGTACCCAGTAAAGAACTGAAAGAACTGTTGTACAGACTGGCCAGCGATGAAAAGAACCATGTGGTGATCATCAGCGGGCGCGATGCAGAGGTATTGGAAAAATGGCTGGGCCATTTGCCCATCACACTCGTAGCAGAACATGGCGCCAGTGTGAAGATGAAGAATGAGGTGTGGCAACAGGCCATTCCCTCGTCCGAACAATGGAAGGAGGAGATTCGCCCCATCATGCAAATGTTTGTAAGCAGGTGCGTAGGTTCCTTCGTAGAAGAAAAGAACAATACCATTGCCTGGCATTACAGGAATACGCCACCCGACCTGGGTTTCAGCCGCTCACGGGAGTTGATCAATAACCTGGGTCAACTGGTCCAAAATACCATGCTGCAGGTAATAGATGGCAATAAAGTGATTGAAGTGCGTAGGTCAGGGTTTGATAAAGGGGTAATGGCCCTGCGGATCGTGAATGAGCTCAACCCGGATTTTACACTGTGTATAGGAGATGATACAACCGATGAGGATATGTTCAAGGCTTTAGGAAACAAAACCTATAGCATTAAAGTGAGCAATGGCATTACAGCCGCACAATACACTGTATTTTCTCAAAAGAAAGTATTGCCACTATTAGATCAATTGATGACCCCTTTAACGGAAAATGAATATGCCGGTGCATAAATACAACATGGGTATTATAGGTAATTGTTCTTACCTGGCCTATATCGACAACAAAGCAGACGTAAAATGGATGTGCCTCCCAAGGTTCGACAGCAGTTTCCTGTTTGGGTCTTTGCTGGATGAAGAAAAAGGAGGGCATTTTTCCATAGTGCCCGCTGCAGAAGGTTATACCAGCCGCCAATACTATGTGCCCAATACGAATGTATTGTGTACCGAGTTCACGGCATCCGATGGCAGTTTTGTAGTAAAGGATTGTGCTCCCCGGATGACCATCCATGAGCGACAATTCAGGCCATTGATGCTGGTGCGGAAAATAGAGTTACTGCATGGTGATCCCGCCATCCGGATTACCTGCGATCCACGTGGTAATTACGGAGAGATCATTCCCGAGATCACCACCGGCAGCAACCATATCCGTTATATGAACCTGGCACAGCAGGTACGCATTACCACCGACATTTCCCTCACCTATATTTTGAACAAGCAGTCTTTCCTGCTCGACCAGGACCGGTATGTAGTGCTTACCTATGGTGAACCACTGGAAGCCCCATTGAAAGAGACCTGCGAGGAATTCCTGCGCAAGACCATACAACATTGGCAGCTTTGGATCAAGAGCTGTTACCTGCCCGATATTTACCAGGATGAGATCATCCGCTCAGCGCTGGTGCTCAAACTCCACCAATATGAGGATACCGGCGGCATCATTGCTTCCGGCACCACCAGCTTACCGGAGTTTCACGACAGCACCCGCAATTGGGATTACCGCTTTTGCTGGTTCCGCGATGCGCACTATACCCTGCGTGCCTTTAACCAGATCGGTCACTTTGAAGAACTGGAGAAGTACTTTGACTTTATTCACAATATCCTGAGCAATGCCGGTCCTTCCCTGCAGCCTTTGTATTCCATTGCAGGGGAGAAGGACCTGGAAGAAATTACGATTGGGCTCAACGGGTATCTGGGCAATAAACCTGTGCGCATTGGCAACAAAGCCTATGTGCAGGTACAGCATGATGTGTACGGACAGGTATTGGTAAGCCTGTTGCCCCTTTATACGGACAAACGGCTTACGTTCACGCGCAAGAACAGTTACCGCACCATTGTGCCCTGGTTGTTGGACCAAATCGAGCGTACCCTCACCATGCCCGATTCAGGTTTATGGGAATTTCGTAACCAGGTGCAGGTGCATACCTATACTTTGTTGTTCCATTGGGCAGGCGCTAAGGCCGCCTATAAAATAGGAACTATCTTCAACGATATGGCGCTTATGCGGAAGGCACAGGATATTGCCACAGCTGCCAACAAGCTCCTGGAACAAGCCTACGACATAGAACGTAAGGTATATCCACAGGCTATTGGCACGCCCAACCTGGATGCCAGCACCCTGTCGATGGTCACCATGAACTACCTGGATCATAATTCACAAAGGGCCAAAGACCATATTGCCGCCCTGGAAAAAGAACTGCTGGCAGATCATGGCCTCTTTTACCGGTATAAACACTATGATGATTTTGGCTTCCCGGAAACCACTTTCCTGGTATGCGCCTTCTGGTATGTGGATGCACTGGCTTGTGTGGGTCGCACAGACGATGCCATTAAAAACCTGGATAAACTTTTAGGGTTCAGTAATCACCTGGGCATTTTCAGTGAGGATGTACATGTGGATGGCTCCCAATGGGGCAACTTTCCACAAACCTATAGCCATGTGGGCCTCATCAATGCTGCTTTCCGCATCGCGCGAAAAGTGGATAAAGTGGATTTTCTTTGATAACCGGATTCCCCTATTTTTACAACCCAATGCGAAAACTGGTATCCATATTACAGGTGATGTGCTTCGGCTTACTGCTGATGGCAAACCTCTATCGCCTGTCTGCGATCGTACAATACGATAGCGCAGATATGGAATCCGTTGTGAGCCTTACAGACACTGAGGAAGTAAAAAGTACTATGGATGCCCCAGGCTTTATCATTGAACAGGAGCTTGCCGACAACTTCCTGGGCTGGCTGATGCCAGAAGAAAGCGCAGCATATCATATCCGCCACACCACTGAGCTGCCCTGGCAACATGGTGAAACACTATTGCTACCTCCCGAATCCCCTTCTGGTATTTCCTAAGTTAGTCAGTTACCATTTAATGTCATTTACCTAAGCTGTCGTTCCGCTTTGCGGTAACCTTAACGGTTGTTAGAATTTTTTCCGCTCCGCGGAACTGAGCCACATCAATCAATAAATATCGTTAACAATGAGAACCCATAGCAAAGAAACACAGAACACCACCACACCGCAAATGGCATTACAGTTTCTAAAAGAAGGCAATGCCCGGTTTATGAATAACCTGAAAATGAACCGCAATCTATTGGAGCAGGTGAATGATACCAAAGAAGGCCAATGGCCTTTTGCTGTCATATTGAGCTGTATCGACAGCCGCACTTCTGCTGAACTGATCTTTGATCAGGGCCTGGGTGATGTATTCAGCATTCGTATTGCAGGTAATGTGGTCAACGAAGATATCCTGGGCAGCATGGAGTTTGCTTGTAAAGTGGCCGGTTCCAAATTGATCATGGTGCTGGGGCATTCGAAGTGCGGCGCCATCAAGGGAGCCTGTAACCATGTAGAATTAGGAAATCTTACCGGGTTGCTCGAAAAAGTACAACCTGCCATCGAAAAGGTGAAGAACCAGGGAAGCGATACCGTGAACCCCGAATTCATCGAGGCAGTAGCCCATGCCAATACCCTGCATACAATGGAATTGGTGTTGAAGCGTAGCCCTATATTAAAAGAGATGTTTGAAAATGGTGAAATAGGCATCGCAGCAGGATACTACAGCGTTGAAACAGGCGAAGTGAAGTTCATCAAAGAAAAAGTATTGAGCCTCGAGGCGGAAGTCCTTTAGTATCGCTGGAAATAATACAATAACCATCACCGGCCAGGCTGCAACCGTAGCCTGGCCGGTTGCTGTAATAGAATACCCGGTAAACCACCTATTTCTACTATTTTTGCTGTCATCAAATGCTAACCTGAACAATGGCGGCAATCCTTATTACCAATATCAAACAACTGGTCAATGTCCGTGAGCAAACAACGGTATTGCGGGGCAGCCAACTGGCCCATCTTCCCTGTATAGACAATGCTTACCTCATCATTGAAGGAGATACCATTGCTGCTTATGGGCCCATGGAAAATGTGCCTAAAGGAAAGTATTCAGCCACGCATACTTTCGATGCTGCAGGCGGCTACGTTTTGCCTGCCTGGTGTGATAGTCATTCACATTTGGTATTTGCGGCCAGCCGGGAAGAAGAGTTTGTCGATAAGATCAGGGGCATGAGTTATGCTGATATTGCAGCCAAAGGAGGTGGTATATTAAACTCTGCCCGCAAACTGAATGAGGCTTCCGAAGAGCAGCTTTTTAACCAGGCGTGGGCAAGACTCGAAGAACTCAGTAAACTGGGTACAGGCGCTATTGAGATCAAAAGTGGATATGGATTGACGGTGGAGGGGGAGTTAAAAATGCTGCGGGTGATCAAAAAGCTGAAAGAAAGATCATCCCTATCCATCAAAGCTACTTTCCTGGGCGCTCATACCTATCCACAGCAGTACAAGACCAACCACCAGGGGTATATTGACAGCATCGTACAGGAAATGCTGCCCGTTATTGCCCGCGAAAAACTGGCCGATTATATTGATGTCTTTTGTGAGGAAGGTTTCTTCTCTCCCGAAGAAACGGAGTTGATCTGCAAAGCAGGCATGGCCCATGGACTCAAACCTAAGATACATGCCAATCAATTGCATCTTTCTCAGGGCACCCAGGTGGGTGTAAAGCTGGGTGCTATCAGTGTAGACCACCTGGAAACCATGGATGAAGATGCTATTCAGGCCCTGGCCAATTCCAATACCATTGGCACTTTGTTGCCCACCGCTGCATTCTTCCTGCGCATGCCTTTTCAACCGGCGCGTGCCCTGATCGATGCAGGTTGCGCCATAGCCCTGGCCAGTGACTTCAATCCCGGTTCATCGCCCAGTGGCAACATGAACCTGGTGGTGGCCATGAGTTGTATCCAGATGAAAATGCTGCCCGAAGAAGCCATCAATGCCGCCACCCTCAATGGCGCTTATGCCATGGAACTGGGGCGGGAGCTGGGAAGTATTACCATCGGCAAAAAAGCCAGTCTCATCCTTACAAAACCCATCCCATCCCTGGCTTATTACCCTTATGCTTTTGGTTCCAGCCTTATTGATAAAGTAATGATAAAGGGTGAATGGCTGTAATTTGTTGTATATTGAACATCATACTATACGATGAAGATCCGGAAGAAAAAGAAAGTCGACCCATTTGCTCAGTTCCTGGAAAAAAAGCCATCGGTCTCCCTCAAAGACCGTGAGACTGCTTTGGATTACCTGGTTTCTTTCATGCGCCTTATTCGTCCCAAAACAGGTAAACCCGGAGAAGCAGCACAGAACTTTGGCAAGACCTTATTTTTCCTGCAGGAGAACCCGGCTGTGGTGAGTGAACTACGTATTGCCATCCTGGCCCAGCTCATCAACAGCAACCTGCTGCCCATGCTTACCGAAAGCGGCATCACCGTTTCCCGGGGCGCCGGCCGCGAACTCTATGCCCGCTTCAAACATAAGATACTGCCTGCCTTGCAGGACCCCAATGACTTCCTTTACGTGATGGACCGTATGTTTTACCGCAAGGATGATTATGAATGGGTAGAACAGATAGGGCACAACTACTGGGTGCAATTCTTTGAGGTAGTAGGTCTGTCCTTTCATGGGCGCGAACCCGTCATTACCCGGCAAGCATTGGTAGCATTGCAGATACTATCGGCAGGTGTGGCCCAGCTGGGTTGGGAAAATGCCATTGTAAAGAATGCACCTTTTAAAGAACCACAGGCTGAGAATCCTTTTGCTGTACAGCAATACCTGGTGTATGAGTTGAAGGACCTGTTGCTGAACAATGGTTCGCCCGAAGCTATACGTTCCTTGTTGCAGCGCATCAGGCAACTATTTGAGGAAGACCTGCAAGTTGTGGAATACATCCGTGATCAGACCGCCGAAAGAGGCGCCAGCCTCTCGCAGACCTTTATTCTCTTCCAGCTGGAACAGAAGCTGGATCGCATGCAGCTGGTGTTGGACATCGTAGATGTAGACCAGCAAATGGATACTTCCCGCCTTGCCAGTCTGTTTATGAAGGTCATCCGGTACGAGAACCGCAAGAACAGCGTATGGGAGTTCCTTTCACAAACCACCGGTTACCTGGCTTACCAGATAGCCGAACATAAAACAAAGAAGGGCAATAAGTACATTACCTCATCTCCCCTGGAATACTGGAAAATGATCGGGAGTGCTATGTGGGGTGGACTTATTATTTGCTTTGTAGCCATCTTCAAAATATTGCTGGGTAAGGTTCATATGGCGCCTTTCTGGCATGGCTTTGTGTACAGCATCAATTACAGTATGGGCTTTGTGGCCATCGAAGAAACCAAATCGACCCTGGCTACCAAACAGCCGGCTTTTACAGCCAGTGCAGTAGCCGGTACCCTCGATACCCGCAAAGGCGATAACACGCCCAATCTGTATAACCTGGCCGTTACGGTATCCAAAGTATCGCGCAGCCAGATTGCCTCATTTATTGGCAACCTTATTATTGTATTTCCCGTTACCTTTCTGTTGGCCTGGCTTTATGATATAGCCTTTGGCAAGCCACTGGCAGGCGGTGAAGCTGCCGTAAAATTATTGGAGGCCCAGCATCCCTGGCATAGCCTTTCCCTCTTATATGCCTGCAACACCGGGGTATTCCTCTTCCTCAGTGGTATCATAGCCGGTTATGTTCAGAATAAGGTCAACTATGGCCGTATAGGCCGCCGCTTAACAGAGCACCCTTTCCTGCGACAATATACTTCGAAGGATCGTCTGCAGCGTATCGCACACTACCTGGAAGGGCATGCCGGCAGTCTGGCAGGGAATATCTCCCTGGGCTTCTTCCTCGGCATGGCCACTACCGCTGGCGATCTTTTTGGCATAGGCTTCGACATCCGCCATATTACCATTGCTGCCGCCAATACTTCCATCGGTTTGTATGGTGTAGGCTGGAATAATGTATCTTTCAGTTATATGGCCATCGTAGTGGGCGGCGTACTGGGCATTGGCTTCCTGAACTTCCTGGTAAGCTTTTCACTGGCTTTCATTGTGGCTGTACGTTCGAGAGGAATTAAACTGCGGGACTATCCCGAATTCCTCGGAATATTGTGGAAATTTTTCCGTTCCCACCCCCTTGACTTTTTCAGACCGAGAAGAAGGCTAGATCCCAGCGCCTGATGCACTTTCCTGCCAGCTAATCCAGCAGTAAGAAGTATAAGGCAACCGGCTGTTCATTCTGTATTCTAAATTCTGTATTCTCTATTCTAAAATCTCACTAATGAAGCATTTCAAATTTTATGATAGACAAGACATCCTATCGCTGACCAAGCTACGTAAGTTCGAGACCAGGCTGGGCGAAAGTGTACAGGTCATAGCCGATAAAGGGCAGCTGGAAACCTCCCTCACACAATCAACGGCCGCCTATGTATTGATCGGCATTCCGGAGGATATTGGCGTGCGGGCCAACCATGGGGTAGGGGGCACCGATTCTATCTGGATACAATTCCTCTCGGCTTTCTTAAATATCCAGAGCAATGATTTCCTCCTGGGCGATGATATCCTGTTGCTGGGGCATTTTGATTTTGGGGACCTCAAATACCTGATCGAACAGAATGCACACGGCTATGAAGAAAAAGTAGATGCCTACCGCCATGCCGTGATCACCATTGATGAAGAAGTAGAAGAGTTGACCAAAATAATAACTTCTCACAAAAAAGTACCCATTGTGATTGGCGGAGGCCACAACAATGCTTATCCCCTCATTAAAGGAGCTTCCAAAGGATTGCACAAAGCCGGCCTCTTGCCCCTTGCGCAGATCAACTGTATTAACCTGGATGCCCATTCCGATTTCCGGCCGGCTGAAGGTCGTCACAGTGGTAATGGCTTTCGTTATGCCGAAGAAGATGGCTACCTGCAGAAGTATTGTATCGTGGGCCTGCACGAAAACTACCTGCCCCAGAATGTATGGCTCGACATCGTCAACAATCCCTTCCTCGACTTCATTACCTACGAGGATATCTTTGTGCATGAAAAGCGCAATTTCATACAGGCTGTAGCCCATGCTGCCGGCTTTACAGAAGACAATTATACAGGCATCGAGCTCGACCTGGATTGTATAGAACATACCCTGTCCAGCGCTATGACGCCTTCGGGTATCCTGCCCCTCCACGCCCGCCAATACCTCACCTTTACCGCCGGAAATAGTGATGTGGCCTACCTGCACATCTGCGAAGGTGCTACCCAGTTGGCCGATGGTCGCAAGGACGATAGTACAGGTAAGCTGGTGAGTTACCTGGTGAGTGATTTTGTAAAGGGCCGCAACAACGCGTGATCCCCCATTTTGTCATGGCCCATTATTTGCCTATCTTTCAGTAATCGCATCCCCGCCGCTCTGACTTTTCCTTTTTTATAGGTATCTGTACCCACCGGATAATGATGTAATCCTGTACCAGGAACTTTATCAGACAGCCTATGTACAAAATGATCAAACCGCTTTCCGATTTCTTCGGTCAGTTCATTAAGCGCTATGCTCCAGCCTTTATAACGTTGATCGTTATTGCTGGCGCCTTTTATTTTTATTCCAACGTGATCATCAAACAAAATGAACGGACCATCCGTGAACGGTCTTTTCGTGGACTGAACCGGATGGGCAGCAATATCCGCGAGAAGGTCCAGTTGTATGCGGAGAAGAACAGCATCAATTTCCTGAAGGAGATCAACGAGTTGCCCGATAGCCTGCGCAAGCGTACTGCTGATCCCGCAGTTATCCGTATTGAAGAAGAATACGGCTTGCGCCAATTCAAAGAGTCCGCTGTGTTAAGTAAACTGGACTATTTTTCCCTGGAACACCTGAATGATTGGGAGATCATTTTTAATACCGGCGATGCCGTGCGTGCCGGTGCACCCGTTACAGACTTTATCAGGTCCTTTCTGCGCAGAGACCTTTTCAACTATTATTTCCTGGCCCATAATGATACCGTTTTGTTCGATGAGATCAATCTCTCGCACGATACCCTCACCAGCATCGCCAGGGGGAGGTTTGTGAAAGATACCCTTACCAGGCAAACCACCAAAGAGTTTGGTGCAATTGAACAGGTGGAAACGGGCGGAAAAAAGTATAAGTTATTCATGATCCCTTTTACCGTAAAGGGCAATCACCAGTTTGTGATCGGAGGCTATATGCCAGTGGAAGATTACCTCGAAGAGAGCCGTTATATTCCCGGCAATGCCATCTTATGGCTGGTATTGGGCATCGTACTCGTCATCCTCATGTTTCCCCTGCTGAAAGTATTTTTGATGACGCGGGCTGAGCCCCTCCTGGCCAGGAATGTGCTCACCTCACTGATATCCGTGCACCTCATGGGGTCCATCGTCATTATCATCCTGGTCAACCTCTATGCCTATTATTTCCTGATCAGGAAGCCTGCTGATGAACAATTGAGAACGCTCACGGCCGGTATCCAGCAAACCTTCCTGTCCGAAGTGAAAGATGCCCTGGCCGAAATGGACCTCGATGAACGTGAATTACTCAAGCTCCTGAACCAAAAGGGCGGCTTGCCCGGCAACAAATTGCCTGATCTCTATTCTCCGGTGGGGGAGACCGGCTACCGGATAGACCATACCGGTACTGAAAATCCTTATAAAGCCGATATGACTTATCTGCCCGATTCCCTGGGCAGGAGGTACCGTTATTTCGAACACATATCATGGACCGATAGCAACGGTATGCAAGCCATACGGTGGACCAACAATCCCTTTGTGCCCAGTAAAGTGGACCTGCGCAACAGGGATTATTTCCAGGCAGTAGCGCAGGGTACATTACTGCGCAGGGATAACCAGGAATATTATTTGACGGCAGTATCCTCCTGGGTATCCCAGCAAAAGCTGGCCATTATTGCCCGCCCAAGCCGCCTGAAAGAATTGCTGGAATCCAGCGACATTATTAAAGATTCGGTACTACGTAAAAAACTCTTGCCCATCCTCGGCAGGATGCAAATGATCTCTATGAGCGCTCCCTTGCGTTCTCTCTTCAACCCCATTCTGCCCTATGGTTTTGGCTTCTGCCTGGTAGATGGGCGTGGCAATGTGCTTTTCCATTATGATGAGAACAGGAGCCTGAATGAGAACCTGGTGGAAGAATCCAATGATAACGTAAAACTATCTTCCCTGCTCACCACGGGTGCTGCCGGTTATTTCAATGCCCATTATACGGGTAGCAACCACCGGTTTTATGCACAGCCTATAGACCGGATGCCATATAACCTGGTCACTTTTTATGACATTGAGAACAACTGGAACCAGGACCTCGATATCATGAGCGCCAGTTCCATCCTGGTATTGATCAACATGGGCATTATATTGCTGCTGGTGCTCATCACCCGCATTCTTAGTTTCAGGAGACTGTCCAGGTCCATCCTTTTTATCTGGGTAGAGCCCAAGTTGCACCGCGGCAATGCCTACCTGAAAGCTGCTTCCGCTTTTGTATTGGCTTCGGTACTGTTGTTCCTGTTTTCCTTTTATTCCAATAAGCCCGATGAATTGTACCTGCTGGGTATTTCCCTGGGTTTTACCCATATCCTCATTGTCTATTCCTATTATGTCTATACCAGGGCCGATATGGAAAAGGACAAGATCGCCGGCACCATGGCGGCCCGGGTACGCCGTCTGGAGAAGAATAACCTCACGGTATTCATATTGATTGTATTGTACCTGTTGTCAGCAGGCCTCTTCCTGAACCATCTGACAGAAGGCGAGAACCATTTTATCTGGTCACAATTCTTATTGGTGATCGGGTTATGGACAATCTCTAAATACTTGCCTCCAAAAGGGAAAACAATTGGAAAGGAGGCCTACCGCCAATACTATTATTATTCACTCTTTGGGTTCATCCTGGCAACCGCTATTGTACCCACCTTGTTGTTCTTTTCCCTTTCCTTCCGCGAAGAACAGAAGCTGGCCGTTAAATACCAGCAGTTGGATTTCGTCAATACCTTATTGTATAAAAAACCTTACCGCTTCTATAAGCATGATACTTCCTGGAATGTATCCTATCATTTTCCCTTTCATTACAATTACCTCGCCGATACCATTGTACGCGATACGGTGAATGATACGTTCAAGCGGGCCATTACAGGTTTTGGCAAGTTGTACAATGTTATTAAACCCTCCTTTTCGACCTATGCCAAAAGGATTGAATACCTCAATGGGGGCGACTCCACCATGGGCAATTTTACCTGGGAGGATACGGTCAATGCCAATTATTTGCGGTTCAGGGTCGATATATTGAAAACCAAAACCTATGCGGAAGGTGACTACCGTATTTTGGCGGTCAAGAAAATGCATCCTGTTTCCCACCTCCTGGCGGCACGATTTGTTCAGGATCCTGAAATACATATCCTGCTCGTACTCATCATGGCACTGATCCTGGCAGGTATTTACCTTTTGTTGGTACAACTCATTCCCAAAGTGTTTTTCTTTAATAAGACCGACACTGCTACCCGGGAAATGATCAGCAAAACATTTATCAAATCCCTTAACCCCGTCAACCATGTGTATGTACAGGGGATCATCAATTCGGGTAAATACAACCTGATCAGGGCAAGCCTGGAGGCAGAACACTATACGATCCTTCCCCTCGATATCGCTTTGCTATTTGCAGGCGATGCTGGCAGTAAGGAAGGAAGCATGTTTGAAAAACAATGGACTGCCATAGTTGCTTATCTTAATGGGCTTGAAAAAAATGAACTGGCATTGCGTAAAACAGCCGTCGTGATCCGCCATTTTGATATGAAGATGGACGACCTGGATGCAACAGAAGAAAAACTCAAAAGGCTGGAAATATTGCTGTCTTATAAGTATGTAAAAGTAGTGGTTTCTTCCAGCAAGCATTTTGAGGCCATGTTGATCAAAGAGCCTGAAACAGCCGCCAATGCCGGCAAGCCTAAAAAAGATTTTACCGACCGCTGGTTGAATGTCATGAACAATTTTTGCATGTTCTACCACAAGTGGCAGTATGATGAACAAAGATCGGGTGCTGTGGATGCAGGAGGAGATAAGAACTATGATGTGTATTTCCTGGGCAGGCGATTGAATGATAAATTGTACAAAGAGTGTGCACACAGTGAATTCCTGTATGGGTTGCTGTCGCCGTTGAGACAATCCCTGGTTCGGGAGTGGCTCGCTAAAGCTACCGTGCTGCGGGATGGACAAAGGGCAGTTAAACCCGATACCGAAGCCCTCTTTGAATCGTTTTGTGTAAAGCTGCGGGCCCTGGCGCATCATTATTACCTATCCCTTTGGCAGTCCCTTTCCGCCGAGGAACAGCGCACTATTTATGATATAGCCAGTGATGGCTTACTCAATCAGCGTAACCAGGATGTGGCAGATAACCTGTATGCCCTGGGCATGCTCAGGATCAATGGCAGCGGTACCGGTTATTGGATGATGAATGAAAGTTTCAGGGGATTTGTATTGACCCGTATTGATAAAAAGGAGATCAATAAACTCCATGATGGCACCGATCCTGGTCATAGCTGGAACCGCTTTCAGCTGCCGGTGATCCTGGTGGTGGTGGCTGTGGCCGTTTTCCTCTTCACCACCCAGCGTGATGCCTTTAATAACCTGGTCACCTACCTGGCGGCAGCGGCTGGCGGTATTGCTGCCCTGCTGCGTATACTGGATGTATTCTCTGCCCCCAAAGTGCCGGGAGGTTAAAACGGAATACCCAGGTTCACATACGATTGTATCTTCCGTGTCTGGTCGCAATACATGGCGCTTATTTCCAGCGGACCTAACGCGAAATTATAAGAGAATGTCAGCGCATAGCCTGAGAAGAAGTCGCGGGTCAGGAAGAAGCTGCTGCTTTCTACAAAATTATTGAACAGTACATTCGCCCGTCCGGTGAGGTAAGTATTGTTAAACACCTGGTACCTGATCCCGGCCTGCAGGGCTGCTGTGCTGGTAGCATATTCGGCTCCCTCGGGCAATCCGGCAAACGTGATCTGGTTGCGGAATGTTTTGACAAGCCCCCCGATCACAAATTCATTCAACACATTATCTGAGTAATTGAAATTGGCGCCTGCCTGCACACTAAACAGTGCCGTAGTACGCTTAGCCACTGGCGTATAGCTTTCCAGGTTAATGGAAGAACGGTAAAAACTTTTATCACTCACCGGAATGAGGTCAGGAGGTATCTGCACACCATTTTCATAGAACCTGATGCGTGAGTTTTGAGGCGCTACCCATCCTGCTTCTACATCCAGCTTCACGCCCCGCTTCGGAAAAATGGTTTTGTCAAGAGAATTGTGTGACAAATAAGCAAAAGGCGTGAAGAACTTCTTACTACCCTTGAACTCTGTTTCCGAGGATATCTTGGGATCGTATTTCACCCACTCCAAACGGCCGCCGGCGCCTACGGTGAAACTGCGCTTGGCAGAGAATTGCAGCTTGCTGCCAAACTTAAAGAAGTTGAGGTTATACAGGCCATTCTGTTTGGATTCTGTATAAGTACCGATGTCAAAATTATCGTACTGCGTTTCCAGCACTACCGCTACATTCTTGAGCCTGCCCAGGTATTGCAGGTGTTCGCCCCGTATACGGAAGGTCTCACCGATATTGACCGATACAAGGCTTCTTGAATTGGGCGTAAAAAAGTTACGCGCAGTGATATTGGCGATCAGGCCTACCCCCGTAAAACGGTTGTAATGAAGCCCCAGTTTGGCAAATGTGAGCGGATATTCGGTTACATCAAATATGATCTTCGAAGTGCCGTCCGGCTGTGGTACCAGCGAATAAGTTACCCGGCTGTAGTACCGCGTGCCATAGGCCTGGCGCACCATATTGGCCAGCTTGCGGGCCGTATAGAATTGATTGAGCTCAAAGTTCATGGTATGGATAAAGAATTCCGCTGAGGTCCTGTCTACCCCATGTACTTCATGCGAGGAGATCACTACACCATGTACATTGGGCAGGCGATTCACCCTGGGAGGAAGCGGACCATAGATGGCATTCAGCGAATCGGCCAGTTGTTTAAAGCGCGGATACAGTCTGCGTCCTTCTTGTATGCCCAGTTCCATCAGCTCTTTAGAATCACCAAAGCTGCCCATGCTGTACTTTTCCATATTGAAGGGCACATAGATATCGCATTGCGCCACTTCTTTTTTGTTGTCTTCCGCTTCGCGGAAAAAAGCTACCTGTAACAGTATCTGGAGGGCATTGCGCACTTTTTCCGAAGGCATGAGCCCGGTAGCCACATTACTGCCAATAACAAAATCGGCGCCCATTTCCTTGACATCTTTTACCGGGAAATTGCGTACAAGGCCGCCATCAATTAACTTTTTGCCATTGAATTCCACGGCAGTAAATACCGAAGGGATGGCCATGCTGGAACGTATGGCGCTGATGATCTCACCCTGGTGCATTACAACCGCCTCGCCCGTTCCAACATCCGTACCAATACAGCGGAAGGGGATGCTGAACCTGGAAAAATCCTTCTGGTTGTATACGGGGAAAAACAATTCGGAGAATTTGAGCCATAGCTCCTGGCCTTGCAATACTCCACTGGGTAAGCGGAACCGGTGATTGACCCAGGGAAGCTCAATGATATATTTGGAGTACTCATCCTTTTCCTCCATGAAGATGCTGCGCAGGGATGATTGATTGCTGAGTAAAAGATCCCAATCGATGGCACTGGCTACTTTTTCAATGGAGTCGGCCGAATAACCCACAGCATACAAGCTGCCGATGATACTACCCATGCTGGTGCCGGTGATATAGTCTACATTGAGCCCGGCTGAATCAATCGCTTTCAGGATGCCAATATGGGCCAGGCCCTTTGCACCACCTCCGCTCAGGGTTACGCCTATCTTCGGCCGCGCAGAAGGGGTAGGTGGCTGTGCCCGGGATAAAAGGGAGAGTATTAAAAGGATACAGGCAAAACTGTACTTCATTGAAACGTTGGGTTAGAGTGTAATTTACAATTTACAGCCGCTTCTATTACAAAATAAAAGCCGTTCCGTTTAAATGGAACAGCTTTGTTTGAAAGAAAAGTTAAAATGCAAGGTTGGGTAGGCAAAAGGAAGGTGGACTTTCCCCGTTGTGCGGCCTGCAGGGTGCCCACCTTTAAGAGTGCCAAACGTGACTGGCCCGGACCTCCGGTAACCAGAACCGCCCAAACCTGTCACGTTCTATAAATAACGTTTTAAACCACCACTGCACCTCAGTGCCTTTCCCCCTCGTTGCCTCGATGCCTTGCTGCCTCATGCCTTCTCTACGCTTTCCTCGGTATCTTCAACTTTGCCCCCACCTTTATGAGGTCGGGATTTTTGATCTGGTCTTTATTGGCCTCGAAGATATCTTTCCAGCTTATCCCAAACTTCTTGCCTATTTTGGTAAGGTTATCACCTGCTACTACTTCATATTCTTCCGGGGTAGCCGAGGCCGATACCGTAACATTCAGTACAAGATCACCTGCGCGGTAATCAGGGTCTATTTTATCATAAATAGCCCATAGCTGGTCTTTTATTGCATAGGTAGGTGCTTCACCGTCTACGTACAGCACATTGTCCTGTTCACGCACCTGCAGGTTTGTTACCCCCGATCCTTTAGCAGCATCCACCAGTTCTTTGTATTTGTCTTGCAATGCCATGACGTGGTTCCTCCTTTTATTTTTTAACGGTTAGCTTATTCTCAATTTTCTTTGGCTTTAAAGCATGCAGCAGCGGCATCAGTGTAGTGAGCTCGGCTTTTTTGATATCGCCGGTAAGCGTTACTACGCCGTCTTTGACATCTGCTTTTACACTGTTGTAGGATTTGAGCACATCGTTCACTGCATTCTTAAGCGTTTCGTCGGGTGAAATAACAACGGGTTCTGTAGTGACCGGCGCAGGCGCTACCGTAATATTGTTGATCACCTGTTTTACACCCGGAATGGTTTTGATGGCCGATTCATAAGCCATTTTCGCTGTTTCGTCGGTGGCTTCTCCGCTGAGGGTTACCACACCGTCTTTTACAGAAGCAGTGGCAGTGCCCAGGCCCGTAATGGTTTTTGCTTTGTCTTCAATGACTACCTGGAGATCACTGTCTTTTACCTTGCCTTTGCAGGAATACATTAATAGCCCGCTTACTGCTATCAAAAGAGTGAGCAGTGTAAGCCTCGTTGGGATTGTTTTCGTCATTTTATAGCTGGTTTATTTGAAAAATAAAGACCATGCTACGGCAGGGGAGTAGGTGCAGGACAAATAGGGGCCTGGTACGCGGGTAGGAGAACTTCCACGGAACGAGCGTTAAGGGGATTCAATAAAAACAGCGTAAGGCTGGGTTACTGCGATTCTAAGTCAATAATGCTTTCAAATACTTTCTCGTACTCTGCTGAAGCTTGTTTAAGGTTTTCAACGGAGCTTTTGTACGCTTGCTCCGCTGCGAGGAACTTATTCTTGTCGGAAAACACATCAGGGGAAGCCAGCAATGCTTCCAGTTCACTTTTTTGTGTTGTTAAGGTAGTTATTTTTTCTTCGAGTTCTTTAAAAAGGCGTTGTTTTTTTTGGAGCTCCTTCTTGGCCTCTTTGTTCACAGGCTCCTGTTTCAGGGGGGCGGGGGTATTAATAACCTGCACAGGCTGGGATACCGGCTTCTCTTCTGCCTTTTGACCTTTCACCTCTGACGGTTGGCTTTTCGCGCCTCCCTTCTGAATTTTGGGTTCGGGCTTCTGCATTCTGTTTTCCTCGTCCTGCTTCTTCTTCATCCGTTCTTTCCACTCCACCCATTCTTCATAACCACCATTAAAATCCTTGATCTTGTGATCGTCTATTTCCCAGATCTTGTTGGCGACCTTGGAAATAAAATAACGGTCGTGGCTTACCAGGATGAGGCTGCCTTCGTATTTATTCAAGGCTTCGATCAGCAGGTCTACTGTATGCATATCAAGGTGGTTCGTAGGCTCATCGAGCATCAGGAAGTTGGCCTTGCTGATGATCGTTTTGGCCAGTGCCACCCGTGCTTTCTCACCTCCACTCAACACCTTGATCTTTTTATCCGCATCATCGCCACTAAACAGGAAGCAACCCAATATGGTGCGCAATTCCAGTTCAGTTTTCTGACTGCCGGCATTCTTCATCTCATCCAGGATCGTATCGTTGACATTGAGTGCTTCCAACTGGTGCTGAGCATAGAAGCTCTCATCCACATTATGGCCCCAGCGGCGGTCGCCCGTAAACGATTCTACACCGGCGATGATGCGCAATACCGTGGATTTACCTTTACCATTGGCGCCAATCAGGGCGATCTTATCACCCCGATTGATCTCGGCGCCAGTATTTTCTATGATCGTATTATTGCCAAAGGCCTTGCTCAGGTGCTTTAATTCGCACAATACTTTACCTGGTGTTTTATCAACCTGGAAGTTGATGCGCAAACTGGGTCGTTCGATGCCGATATCTTCCAGACGGTCCAGTTTATCCAGTCGTTTCATGGCGCTTTGTGCCGCTGCTGCCTTAGAGGCCTTGGCTTTAAAACGCTCAATAAACCTTTCCTGCTGGCGTATATAATCCTTCTGGTTTTCATAAGCCCGCTGTGCCAGGTCCAGCCTTTGTTCCTTCTCTGTTTCATAGAAGGCATAATTACCATTGTAAATATGCAGCTTGCGTTGGTACAGTTCAATGATCTTCGTCACCATCCTGTTCAGGAAATATTTATCGTGGCTGATAATAACAACCGATCCCTGGTAATGCGTCAGGTATTTTTCCAGCCATTCGATTGAAGGAAGGTCAAGGTGGTTCGTAGGCTCATCGAGCAAGAGCAGGTCGGGGGCCTGCAGGATCATTTTGGCCAGCAATACCCGCATGCGCCAGCCACCGCTAAATTCTTTATAAGGACGTCCCAGGTCGGCATTGGCAAAGCCCAGACCCTGTAATATTTCTTCCGTTTTGTGGTGGATATTATAGCCGCCCAGCGTTTCCAGCTCATGCAGCATATCCGTGTACTTGATCAGCAGGTCTTCATCGCCTGTTTTTTCCAGTTCTTTGCCTACTTCTTCAATTTCCACTTCCAGCTGCCTTACCCGTTCAAATGCGCTTAGCGCTACTTCCAGGATCGAATCATTGGTGTCAAAGCTCAGGAGGTCCTGGTGCAGGTAACCAATGGAAGTGCCACGGCTCCGTTCTACTGTACCCGCAGAAGGAAGGTATTCACCTACCAACAGTTTCAACAAGGTCGACTTTCCAGTACCGTTGTACCCGATCAGTCCTATTCTTTCATTGGGCTGAATATGCCAGGTTGCTTCTTCCACAATAGCACGCGCACCAAACTCAAAGGTCATATTCGTAAATCCTGCTAACATATATTGTATTATTTCTAAATGCTAAATTCCGGGTTCCCATCCTGTTATCCGGGCTTACGGACTTTCCGTCTTCCCGACTTCCTGGAAACCCCGCAAGTTACGCATTATCACTCAAATCGGGCCGCTGAAATTGCGAATCGCGGACCGGGAATAGGTTAAATCTTTTAACTTTGCCAAAACTTTCAAACCGGTGAGACCTAAGTCTCTTTTGGCTTGATAATTAAAAAACTACTCTGATGAAAAAGTTGATTATAGGCGTGCTGTTGCTGGCTGTGGTAGGACTGATTGCCTGGAAATTATTGGCTGGCAAGGACGAAACGCCCCGCGAAAAGCAAAAGCCGGTGGCCCTTGCTGAAAACACAGGCCCATTTAATCAGTCATATGCTGAATTGTTGAATGCCTATTATGCTGTAAAAGACGCATTGGTGGCCAGTGATACAGCTAAGGCCTCTGCCGCTGCCAATAACCTGATAAAGACATCCGATGCGTTGAAAGTCAATGAAATACAGGGCGATTCCACCGGTATGATCAAGGAAACCGCTAAAAGTTATACCGCCAATATCAGCACCACCGCCAAAGTGCTGGCCGATAGCAAGACCCTGGATGACAAGCGCAAGCAATTTGAAATGATCGCCGACGCCATCTGGAGCCTCACCCGTACGGTGAAATACAGTGGCCAGAAAGTGTACTGGCAGTATTGCCCCATGGCTTTTAACGATAAAGGTGCTTACTGGATGAGCAATGATTCTATTATTCTGAATCCTTATTTTGGTAATGAAATGCTCCATTGCGGAACGGTTGAAGACTCTTTGGACTATTCTAAGAAGTGAAATACAGTGCGCTGACCATACTTATCCTGCTGTTCGTTTTTCCTGCCCTCGCGCAGTCTAAATATACCCTTAGTGGTTATGTCAGGGATTCCCTGTCGGGTGAATCCCTCATCGGCGCCACCATTGCCGTGAATGGCCAGGGTAAAAGCATCAGTAGTAACCAGTACGGCTTTTATTCCATTACCCTGCCTGAAGCCAATTATACCTTCTACATTTCCTTTGCAGGCTACCAGACTTTGCAACTGACCTTGCCGCTCGACAGGAATATCGTCTTCAACTTTCAACTGATACAACGTTCTTTATTGGAGGAGGTAGTCGTCTCCTCGCGGCGGCGTGATGGCAATGTACAGCAGGCACAGATGGGAAAGATCGATCTTTCTATGAACCAGGTAAAGGCCGTGCCCGTATTACTGGGTGAGGTAGACCTGCTCAAAACATTGCAGCTGATGCCCGGCGTGCGCAATGCCGGTGAAGGCAATACCGGTTTGTATGTACGGGGTGGGGGACCCGATCAGAACCTCATCCTGCTCGATGATGCTATTGTATACAATACCGGTCACCTCTTTGGCTTTTTCTCCATCTTCAATTCCGATGCTATCAAGAACATCTCCCTCATCAAGGGTGGTATGCCTGCTCAATATGGGGGGCGTTTGTCTTCTGTACTCGATATTGCCATGAAGGAAGGCAATATGAAAAAGTTTGAAGTGGAAGGAGGCATTGGTGCGATTGCTTCGCGCTTATCCGTTCAGGGACCTATCAAAAAAGACAAAGCATCCTTCATCGTTTCTGCCCGAAGGACTTATATCGATATGCTGGTAAAACCTTTTATCAGGAAGGACAACTCTTTTTATGGGTCGGGTTATTATTTCTACGATCTCAACATGAAGGTCAATTATAAATTCTCCGAAAAAGACCGGCTCTACCTCAGTGGATATTTTGGCAGGGATGTATTTGATTTCCGCAATGCAAAGCGTTCCTTCAGTGCCAGGATTCCCTGGGGCAATTCCACCGCCACCCTGCGTTGGAACCATGTGTTCAACAGGAAGCTCTTTGCCAATACAACCTTTGTATACAACGATTATGGGTTTTCTTTCGGCGCTTCCCAAAACGATTTTTCGCTTAAGCTATCCTCCGGTATCCGCGATGTGAATGGAAAAATAGATATTGACTATTACCCCGATCCGCGCCACAAATTGCGCTTTGGCGCACTGTACACCTATCACACCTTTACGCCCAATGTATTGAGCGGCAACCAGGGCTCTACCACTTTTGAACCCAATAATGAAAGTAAAAAGTATGCATTGGAATCGGGACTGTATATCCAGGATGATTGGGAACTGAGTCGTAGGATAAAGATCCATGCGGGCCTGCGGTACAGCAGCTTTACCCAGGTGGGTCCCTATAAGATTTTTGACAGGGATGCAAATGGCAACAAGCTCGATAGTACTGTATTTGGTCGGGGCAGTAAGGTAAAGACCTATGGCGCATGGGAGCCCCGCTTTACTTTCCGTTACATTCTTGATGATGAAACATCTGTCAAAGCAGCTGTTACCCGCAACAACCAATACATCCACCTGGTGAGCAATGCCGGATCCACCTTGCCTACCGATCTGTGGGTGCCCAGCACTTACCGCGTGAAACCACAGATCAGCTGGTTATATGCGGCCGGGCTCTTTAAGAATTTTAAGGACAATACCTACGAAACTTCCCTGGAGCTTTATTACAAAAGCATGGACAACCAGATCGAGTACCGCGAAGGGTACACCCCTTCTTTGAAAGACCCCGAAGAGGAGTTTGTCTTTGGCAAGGGCTGGAGCTATGGTACCGAGCTTTTCGTGAATAAAGTAAAAGGCCGGTTGACCGGATGGATCGGTTACACCTTATCCTGGACCTGGCGAAAGTTTGATGGCATCAATGGTGGGGAGAAATACCCGGCCAAATACGACCGTCGGCATGACATGTCTGTAGTAGCCATGTATGAGATTGATAAGAAGTGGAAGATCTCCGGCCTGTTTGTATATGGTACCGGCAATGCTACTACCTTGCCCGAAAGGTTTTATGTAATTGGTGGTGTACTCACCCAGGAGTACAGCAAGGTGAACCAATACCGGCTGGAATCCTATCACCGCGCTGATATATCGGTGACCCTTACGCCCCGCCAGAAGGCCGGTCAGAAATGGCAACAAAACTGGGTATTCAGCATCTACAATATGTACAGTCGCCTCAATCCTTATTTCATCTACTTCGACCAAACCGGCAGTCCTTACGATGGCTCCCTGAAAGTGGAAGCCCGGCAGGTATCGCTTTTCCCTATTATCCCGGCAGTGACCTGGAATTTTAAGTTCTGATCTGTATCGGATAATGGTAAGGTCTGCACTGGTATTGTGTGCTGCTTTGCCTGCCCGTCCGAATTCAGTCATGTTTTCCCTACAGTTGCCATCCGGTTGCTGCCGGAGCTTGTCGTAAAGTCTGTTGACTGCCTCCGCATTGCCTACGGATTGCCTGAGCGCTCTCTGAAAAGGGGGCCAGTTCTCTAAGGAGCGCAGGCAATCCGTAGGCAATAAGAAGGCCAGCAGGCGGCCGGCTAATGCAGACCACATGGCCTGCACATGGCCTACACATTGCCTGAACGCTCTCTGTAAAGGGGGCCTGTTCTCTAAGGAGTGCAGGCAATGTGTAGGCAGTAGCCAGGCCAGCAGGCGACCGATGCCTGTCTCCATCGCGATCATTGCGCTATAATTGATCACCCGTGAGTTGGTAGTCGATTGCATTTCCATCAATTTTGATAACACAAAGCTGGGGCTTCTACGGACGAAAAACTATATAGTTTTATATAGTAAGTAAAGATTTTTTTTCGCAACAGCTGAGCAAAAAAATGAAAAAGCTTTAGCACATTTCCATTCTTTCGGTCCGAAAATGTACAAGCCCATAAGTGAAATTCTGCACATAAACTATATAGTAAGTAAAAAATATAATTGCAACTATTGTTCAGGCAAGGATATAAAAAAGCAGCCCTGCCACTGGCGCAAGATGGTGGGGCAGGCATAGTGAGTCGGCATCTTGTGCCTGGCTATAGGTATGTTTTTCAATGGCTATTCCTCCAGCAGCGAAGGCCTTTCCGTAATTTCATGATACTTGATCACGTCTTTCGCATAGTAATGGATCACCATACTTTTGCGGGTAAGCGCTTTATTGAGGATGGGCGCACCGCCATGTACCAGGTTGGCATGCCAGATCAGTACATCGCCCTTTTTAGCCAGGAACTCCTTCTTTGTATAGCTTTGGGTAGCTACCAGTTCCTCCAGCATATCTTCATAATCAGGATAGTCTTTCTTACCCAGTCTGAGCAGCGTGGAACCCTCATTAAAATCATTGTTGAGCAGGTAAGGTAACTTATGGCTGCCGGGATAATAGAACAGCGGACCATTATCGTGGGTCACATCTTCCAGCGCTATCCATACTGCAATGAGGTAACCAAGCGGGTAGGTCGTCATGTGAATACTATCTGAATGCGCCCGCTGCCCACTGCCATGAATGAAGTTAATGGTTTGAAAGGGAACAACTTCCTTGTCCAGCAAAAACTGCAAGAGGGTGGTGAGGGCAGGGCTGAGGGTAATGCCTTTGATGAGCGCTGATTTCTTATTGGCAAACATGAGCTTATTGCCATAGGTAAACGACAATTTGCCTTTCTCCTGCAGCTGGTCAATTTCCCGGTTCACAGCATCGCAGGTAGCGCTATCGATCAACTGCTCCAGTATAAGGTAGCCATTGGCGCTCCAGTCCTTTATTTTTTGCTGCACAGCGGGCTGAAATTTGCGGAAGCCTTCTTGCTGAGGTGCGAGCAAGGCTGAATCTCCCGTATCCAGCCAGGCGCGTGATTCCTTATCAGGAAAGTCCTTGCTGGAAATAGAAGCCATGAGCGGCTTGTGAATGCCATACCTGCTATAGGCGGCTTTGTTGTGTTGCAGCGCCTTATAGTGTAGCAGGTTGTACATCCAGTGCAGTGGCTTGAATTGCTTCAGGTTCATGGGATAATTTGGTCCTCAAATGTAATAAAACGGCCTCGTCTTTCTGCCATTCATCCTCTATTTGAGCAAATTGTCTTGTTACAACTTCGCTTTACAGCAGGAAAACCATAGTTTTCCCGTCCAACCAATAAATTATCTGATAATGAGAAAATTGCTATTCACCTGTTCTGCTATTATGGTCGCCTGCCTGGCCATTGCCCAGGAGGAGAAACTGGATGCGGACATGATACAAAAGATCCGCAAGGAGGGTTTGAACAATTCCAAAGTGATGGACATTGTTTTTTACCTCACCGAAGTAAGCGGTCCCCGCCTCAACAATTCACCTGGCTATTTCCGTGCTGCCAACTGGGCAAAGGGTGAGCTCACCAAATATGGCGCTGACGATGCTCAACTGGAAGCCTGGGGCGACTGGGGCAAAGGCTGGGAACTGGAAAAGTCCTATGTGGCTATGACCGCGCCTTACTACAGACCGCTTATCGCTTTCCCAAAAACCTGGACCTCCAGTACCAAAGGTTTGAAGAGCGCGGAAGTGATCATCTTAAATGCCAAAGACTCCATTGAATTGCTGACTTATAAAGGCAAACTGAAAGGCAAGCTCATCCTGTTGCCCCGTACAGATACACTGAAACCAACTTATACTGCAGATGGCAGCCGCCGTAGCGAAGAGGAACTTAGCAAGATGGCCGCCTACGATCCTAAAAATGCTCCGGCTGGGCGCGGACCTGGAGGTCCCGGTGGCCCCCGTGGTGGTATGAATGCTGCTGCTGCCCTTCTGGCGAAGATCAGGGAAATGGCCAAAGCTGAAGGCGCTGTTGCCCTGTTAAGCACCAGCCCACGCGGCCGCGATGGTACCTTGTTTGTACAAGGCGGTGGTGCTTATATTGGCAGCGCACCGGAAAACTTCCTGGATATCATGCTGGCCTATGAAGATTATATGTCCCTGCAAAGATTGGTCTCCGCCAATATCCCCGTAATGGTGGATGTAGATGTGAAGTCAAAATTCTATACCAAGGACCTCAAAGGATACAATGTAGTAGCAGAGATCAAGGGTACCGATCCTACACTGAAAGATGAGCTCGTAATGCTGGGCGGTCACCTCGATTCATGGCATGGATCAGTAGGCGCTACGGATAATGCTGCCGGTTGTGCTGTGATGATGGAAGCCATCCGCATCCTGAAAGTGTTGAACATAAAACCACGCCGTACCATTCGCATTGCATTGTGGGGTGGGGAAGAGCAGGGTTTACATGGTTCCAGGAACTATGTGCGCAATCATTTCACCGACACTACTACCCGCCGTTACAATGCCGCAGGCGATAAGGTGGCAGCTTATTTCAACCTCGACAATGGTACCGGTAAGATCAGGGGTATTTATACACAAGGCAATGAAGGGGTGAAACCTATTTTTGCTCAGTGGTTGAAACCTTTCAATGACCTCGGCGCTACCACCGTCACCTTGCAAAATACCGGCGGTACCGATCACCAGTCATTTGATGGCATCGGCTTACCTGGATTCCAGTTCATACAGGATGAAATTGAGTACAATACCCGTACCCACCATACCAATATGGATTCTTATGATCACCTCCAGGCCGACGACCTCAGGCAGGCCGCTACTATTATCGCTTCTTTTGTATACAATGCAGCCCAGCGCGATGAGAAGTTGCCAAGGAAAGCACCAGCACCAGCAGGACAGGGAAGACAAGGATTTTAAGCGATTTAAGAATACAGAAGCTATAATATAGAATACAGACAAATAAAAACGCCCGGAAGATGATCATCTTCCGGGCGTTTTATATAAGAAGTTCTATTGTACAATTAGCGTGGTTAATCGCTGATTGCCGATTCCCGTCATTGCGTAAACTTAAACTTCACTACCGCGCTCTTTTGTTCACTGGAGGATAAACGTACCTCATAGCGCTTTTTCCCTGCAGTGATCACCATGAGTGCTGTATTGGGAGGGATGCGGCCAAGATTTTCGGCATACATCATCAATTCATATTCAGTATTGGGGAAAGCACTGAATTGTAAGGTGAGCGGCCGGTCGGTAAGCCGTTTCTTATGGAGCAGGAGAGAGTTGTTCAGGAATACACTTACCGTATCATCATCGATCTCCGCATTGTCATACAATTCGATCTTGATAGCAGTGGTATCAATGACCACCGTTTGCACCACTTCTTTTTCCCGCTGCTGCAGTCTGATGTTCTTCTGCAGGTTCAGCAACGTATCACTTTGGAACACATCCACCGGGAAGGTGGGTACTGTTTCCCGGTTAAGAGTGATCTTGCCGGGAGGACAGATGTTGTTGTTGCCCATTTCATGTCCCTTCCAATCGCCCAGTAATGCTTCCTGCGGACCTGCTTTTGACCAGGTAAGATCATAAGTTTTGATGCAGGGAATGCAATTGGCGGGAACACTGTATTGCAGCACGGCGCTTTCTGTGATCACCATGCGTTTATTCAAAGGGTTGTAACGCCCGGTAAAGTTGATCTTGGTGAATTGCTTATTGTCAACATAACTATAGGCATTGCCCATGATGGAGGTCTCGTTGGACCAGGTAATATGCAATTCGAGAAAATATTCGGGAAAACACCCCTGTGTGCCTTGTGTACGTTTACCACGCCAGATACCGGTAAGGGATTGCGCTGCCAGGGAGCCGCTACAGATAACCAATAATGAAACCAGGAGAAAACGCATCAGGGGAATTTAATGGAAATTAACAACTACTGACGTACAGGCAACGCAAATTTATGTGAACGGTACGGGTTTAAATGATCAGGTGTGCCGTCTTGCGGTGCTACAAAAGCCCTGCTGCAAGGCGACTCACCTTTTCCTTTTAAGGGCCCGGTTTATACTTGAAGACAATTACCGCATTTTTTTGCTCTGTTGAGGTGATACGTACCTCATACTGCTGTTTGCCCGCATCTACGATCATCAGTGATGTATTGGGAGGAATTTCGCCCAGGTTCTCAGCTACCATTACCAATTCATGATAATTGTCATCATCATCCAGCTTCACGGTTAACGTGATCGCTTTTTCAGTCAATCGTTTTTTGGAGAGTACCAGCTTTTTATCCAGGTATACAGAGATCGTGTCGTTATCAACCGCTCCATTATCGTAGATCCTTATATTGAGCTCTTTGGCGCTCGTGGTAATGGTTTTTACCAATTCATTTTCCCGCGTAAGCAGGATCTTGGGTACCGGTGCAGGTGGCGCGGTAACTACTGCCTTCTCTACTTTTTTGGCAGAGTCGATCAATGGTTTTGTCGCCAGGTTATTTTCCGGCGGCCTGGTGGTAGCAGGCGCTGGTTGCACCGGTGTGGGCTTCTTAACGGTGGTATTGTTTTTAGGGGTGTTATTGGCAGGTGGGGCGGTAACCGGTTTCTTCACCGGTGGTGTTTTAGCAGTTGTAGTAACTGGTTTTTTTACCGTGGCCGGCGGTTTGCTGACCGGGGTTGTTTTCTTGACCACAGCGCTGCTGTCGGGCTTCTTGACAATAGGTGGCGGAGGATTCTTCTCTGCTTCTTTTTCCTTCTCCACCAGAAAAGGTTCCTTGTAGAAATCCGAAGTAGGTACCTTGCGCAGGAACACCGTGCCTCTGCCACAATCCGTGGAGTCGCTGGTTTTTATGCTGGAATAGGTCCCTTCCAGAAATTCTTCTTCGCCTACTTTGGAATATTGCAAAAAGAGCGTCATGATGCAAATGCCGCCGCCGCTGCTCATGCGCTGCTCTACGAGTTTGATCTCCTCCAGTAATACTTTATGGTTGGTGGGATTGACAGTACCCTCGCAGGTTGCCTTTCCATAAAAAACGGTGGTGAGGTAGGAGTAAGTAACGCCTGTGAAACGTTTATCCTGTTGTTCTAGCTGTACTTCAAACTTGTACCGGTCATCCTGTCCCAGCATTTCCATCAATCGGTTCTTGGCTGTCGACCGGAATCCTCCCCTCCAAATGCCTGTCAGATCCTGGGCCGATACGGAAATACTAATACAGCAAATCGTAAAAAGTAAAAATCGCTTCATGAATAATAACCTCACGTTGGCAAATTAGTTAAATTCTTAGTTTATTACGACAAATATCGTATGTGATCGTCTGCAAAAGTTCGTTAAATTTGCGGTCTTTCGGATATGAGATAGCAGGATGCGGGCTCAAGATACGCGTTTCACCGATACGATCATCTACCACGCATCCCGGAAGCAGCACGAACAGTTGGCTCATACCGCTTGTTAATAATCATTCAACAGAAACGGCAATAATAACCAATGATCAAAATTACATTACCGGACGGAGCAGTGCGGGAGTATGAAGCAGGCGTAACTGCTTTGGACATCGCCAAATCAATCAGTGAAGGGCTGGCCAGAAAAGTATTGGCGGCCAATGTGAACGGACAAGTATGGGATGCCACGCGCCCCATTACGGAAGACGCTGCCCTAAAATTGCTTACCTGGGATGATGATAGCGGTAAGAATACCTTCTGGCATTCTTCAGCCCACCTGATGGCAGAAGCTGTGGAAGACCTGTTTCCCGGCGCCAAGTTCTGGGTTGGACCAGCGCTTGACAGGGGATTTTATTACGATATAGACCTGGGAGGCCGCCAGATCACAGAAGATGATCTGCGCAAACTGGAAAAGAAGATGAATGAGCTGGCCAAACAGAACAACAGCTATATACGCAAAGCCATGCCCAAAGCAGAGGCTGTTCAGTACTTTACCGAAAAGGGGGATGAATACAAGCTCGACCTGCTGAGCAACCTCAATGACGGGGAGATCACTTTCTACACCCAGGGCACTTTTACCGATCTGTGCCGGGGACCACATATTCCGACTACTGCTCCAATTAAGGCGATCAAACTGACCAATATAGCCGGTGCTTACTGGAAGAATGACTCCAACAATAAGCAACTGACCCGCATTTATGGGGTTACGTTTCCTTCCCAAAAGGAATTAGATGAGTACCTGCTGATGCTGGAAGAGGCTAAAAAGCGCGATCACCGCAAGCTGGGCAAGGAATTGGGGATCTTCACCATGGATGATGATGTAGGCCCGGGTTTACCCCTGTGGATGCCCAACGGCACCATCATTATCGAAGAACTGGAAAAACTGGCCAAGGAAACAGAGGTGAAGGGCGGCTATAAGCGCGTGGTAACACCGCATATTGCCAAAGAGAGCATGTACCTGACAAGTGGTCACCTTCCTTACTACCAGGACAGTATGTTCCCGCCCATGGAACTGGACGGTACCAAATACTACCTGAAGGCCATGAACTGCCCGCATCACCACAAGATATTCGCTGCAGAACCAAGGAGTTATAAAGAACTTCCCCTGCGCCTGGCAGAATATGGCACCTGTTACCGCTATGAGCAGAGCGGAGAACTGTTTGGCCTGATGCGCGTTCGCTGCCTGCACATGAATGACGCCCATATCTATTGCACCCGTGAGCAGTTTGCACAGGAATTTAGGGCTGTTAACGACATGTATATCAAGTACTTCAAGATATTTGGCATTGATAAATACGTGATGCGCCTATCGCTCCACGAGCCTTCCAAACTGGGGCAGAAGTATATCAATGAGCCTGAATTGTGGCTGGAAACCGAAGAAATGGTAAGGCAGGTACTGAAAGAGTCGAATATCCCTTATATCGAGGTTCCTGATGAAGGAGCGTTTTATGGCCCCAAGATTGATGTACAGATCTGGAGCACCATCGGACGCGAATTTACCCTGGCTACCAACCAGGTAGACTTCGCCCAGGGGCGTCGTTTTAAGCTGGAATTTACCAACAAGGACAATTCCCCGGAAACCCCGCTCATCATTCACAGGGCGCCTTTAGGCACCCACGAGCGCTTTATCGGGTTCCTGTTGGAACATTATGCCGGTAAATTCCCAGCCTGGCTGGCGCCCGTACAGGTGAAAGTTTTGCCCATCAGCGATAAGTTTTTACCTTACGCAAATAGTATTTTAGAATCCCTGAAAAATGCTGATATTCGTGGAGAGGTCGATGACCGCAACGAGAAGATCGGTAAGAAGATCCGGGATACTGAATTGATGAGAGTGCCATATATGCTGGTAGTAGGAGAGAAGGAAATGAATGAAGGCAAAGTTGCTATCCGCAGACAAGGTAAAGGCGATGCAGGCGTAAAACCCATTGAGGAATTCATTGCCGAATTGACCGCTGAGGTGAAAGAGAGAAGAGGAGAATAAGAGAACGATTACGCAACGATTAAAGAATAAACGTACTCATAATTATCCCGGTTATTGCCGGGCATGCAGTTCGCCTCCGGCAGGCGGATGCAGGGAAAACAAAAAACAAACACGCCGGTAATTTTTAAAATTATTCACGTAAAAATTGTAAATGGCATTTCCACCGAGACCTCCGAGAGGTAATTTCAATCCACGTTTTAGAAAAGAACAACAACAAGAACACCGTACCAACCACATGATCCGCGTACCACAGGTACGTTTGGTTGGCGACAATGTAACAGTAGGTGTGTATTCTACGCAGGAAGCGCAGAAAATGGCACAGGATCAGGGACTTGACCTGGTAGAGATATCTCCTCAGGCTGATCCCCCGGTATGTAAAATCATCGATTACAATAAATTCCTGTACGAGAAGAAGAAGAAGGAAAAGGAGATGAAGGCCAATAGTAAAACGGCTGAGGTAAAAGAGATCCGTTTTACACCTGGTACAGATGATCACGATTTTGACTTTAAAGCCCGTCATGCGGAATCCTTCCTCAAGGAAGGCAACAAAGTAAAAGCTTACGTGCAGTTCAAGGGACGTGCCATCATGTTCAAGGAAAGAGGAGAGCTTGTACTGTTGAAGTTTGCAGAACGCCTGGCCGAAATAGGACAACCGGAAGGTATGCCTAAGCTCGAAGGTAAGCGCATGCTGATGATTCTGGCGCCTAAGGGCAAACAGAAGAAGCCGAAAGACGCGAAAGATTAATCTCACACTATTATATTGAAAAGCATCCTGCCCTGGCGGGATGCTTTTTTTATTGTGGATGTCAGCGCCTAACACCTGCTATCTAATAGTTTTTTACCATGGATATAGAATGGCTACAGAAAAACTGTCTTTCCTGGCCGGCTACGGAAGAAGAAGTGAAATGGGAGAATTCCCTTTGCTTCATGGTGGCCAGGAAGATATTCTGCCTGTATGGACTGGATGACGGACGTATTTCTTTCAAGGTTCCCGATGAACAGTTTGATGAATTGTCAGCTACAGATGGGTTCATCCAGGCGCCCTATCTGGCCCGCGCCAAATGGGTTACGCTGGTTCAGGTGGAAAAAGTAAGTAAGAAAGAATTGACTGCTTACCTAAAGCAATCTTACGAACTTATTAAGGCTAAGCTGCCTAAAAAACTGAAAGCTGAATATGGCTTATAATGCTTTTGTATATTGGGGCATGAAACTCTTTAACCTTCTTTTTTGCTTGCTATTTATCGTCAGCGCCGGCCTGCAATACAATGATCCCGATCCCTATGTATGGATCCCGATTTATGGTTATGGAGCAGTGTTGTGCTGGCTGGCCTTTCGTGGTAAATATTATCCCCGCGCCTGCCTGGCCGGCATAGTGGTGTATACTGCATATGCCGCGTATTTATTCTTTACTACTGATGGCGTGCTGGATTGGATCAATAAGCACCAGGCTGAAAACATTGCACAAACCATGAAGGCTCAAAAGCCCTGGATCGAGGACACCCGTGAGTTCTTCGGATTGATCATCCTGATCGTCGTATTGGGGATTGATTATGTATATGCGAAAAGAAGCCAATTAATCATGAGCCGCAAATAATTGCAAGCGCTTCTATAGAAATTATAATAATGTATCGTATAGGTTGCAAATAGCTGCAAAGTCACAAGTTTATTGGCATTAAAATGCATAATTGCGCGATTTCCTGCGCTGTTTTTTGTATTTTTTGACCAAACAAAACTAACTGACGCATGAAAGCAACCCTCCACGCGCTGTGGATAGCCTGTTGGCTATTCGCTCCATTAATTCTCTTTAGCCAGTCCAGACAGATCACTGGCGTCGTAAAATCAAACACAGGAGAAGTTGTGCCCCTGGCTTCAGTGCTGGAAAAAGGCACCAGCAATGGTGTTACTGCCAACGAAAACGGACAATTCTCCATTACCGTAAACAGTGCCAGTCCGGTACTGATCATTTCCGCCATCGGTTATAAGCCCAAAGAAGTAAAGGCTGGTAGCTCCAACAGTCATACGGTGACCCTGGAGTCTGTGGACAACCTTTCTGAGGTAGTGGTCACAGCCATGGGCATATCCCGTGAAAAGAAAGCCCTGGGATTTGCTACACAGGAAGTAAAAGCAGTTGAGTTGAACCGCAACCTGCAATCCAACGTGGTGAACGCCCTGCAGGGAAAAGTGGCCGGTGTTACCATCTCCAGCGTGGGCGGTGGACCGGGACAAGGCGCCAGCATTCGTGTAAGAGGTATCAATTCACTGGATGTTGGACAATCCAATGAACCTTTGTTTGTGATCGATGGGGTATTGATCGACAACAGTACTTCTACATTGGGTGCAGGATCCAGCAATAACGTGCGCTCGGTAGGCAACCGCGCATCCGATCTCAATCCGGAAGACATAGAGACCATCAATATCCTCAAGGGCGGTGCAGCCACCGCACTGTATGGTTTAAGAGGCGCCAATGGGGTAGTGGTCATCACTACCAAAAGAGGAAAGAATGGCGGCATGCAGGTCAATTTCACCAGCACCTATGGATTTGAGAACATCAATAAATATCCTTCTACGCAACGGATATATACTGCTGGTTTATTGGGTGTTTATACCCCGATTGGTCTTGGACCCGCCTGGGGGCCAACCATTGCTGAGGCCAAAGTCATCGATCCAACGCATCCCGACGAACTGTTCAACAACTACAAACAAGCCTACCGTACCGGTACGCAGTTGCGCAATTCAGTGAACATGGCTGGTGGTACAGAGAACATCAAATACTTTTCCTCTGTATCCTACTTCACCCAGGAAGGTATGTTGCCTTTTACAGACTATAAGAACTTCTCAGCCCGTCTGAATACCGATATTAAGATCAGCTCAAAACTCAAGACCTCCATCAACATGACCTATACCAAATCAGGTGGTTATAAATATGATGCCGACCGTTTTGGTGAAAGCCTGGCCTATTATTCCGGCCGCTGGGATGTAACGGATTATGTAAACCCCGATGGCACGCAGGTATGGCGTGGTACCAACAACCCCATCTATGGTGCTGCTACCAATCGCCTTAAAGATGATGTGAATCGTTTCATCGGTGGGGTAAGCCTTGCTTATAATCCCCTGAAATGGCTCGACATCAATTATCGCCTGGGTATTGATAATTATACCGACAACCGCTTGCGTACCGCACCCGGCCCCCGTGGCATTGCGGGCGAAAGGACCTACGACAACGAAGACGGTTTTGTAGGTATCTACAACACCAACTTCCGGGCTATCAACTCTACCTTCCTGGCTACAGCATCGTTCAAGCTTACAAATGATATTAAGACCTCCGTACGGGTTGGACAGGAGTTGTACGACCGTCGTGTTCGTGCCTCTGGTGTGCTGGGTTCCAAACTGGGACAGTTTGACTGGTTCGACCTGCGCAATGCAGCTGTACTGCAGCCAACGGACAACTTTTCAGAATACAGGCTCATGGGTATTTTCGGGGAAGTGAATTTTGATTACAAGAACTTTTTGTTCCTCTCAGTAACAGGAAGAAATGACATCACCTCTTCGCTCATCAAGCCCAATAACTCTTTCTTTTATCCGTCTGTCAACCTGGGTTATGTGCTATCAGAGCAAATTAAGATGCCTGAATTTATTGACTATGCCAAGGTCCGTTTATCTTATGCACGGATCGGTAAAGATGCAGCCCCTTATGCTACTTCTACCGGCGACGCTGCCTATAGCAGCCTGCCTTCAGGAATTACCGGCTTTACCCGTTCATCCAACCTGGGTGATCCCGACTTACGTCCCGAATTTACAAGTACGTATGAAGGTGGCATAGAGCTGCGCTTCCTGAAAAACAGGTTAAGTATCGATGCAACCTATTATTATTCGTTGAGTGAAGACCAGATCATCCCCGTAAACGTATCCTCCGCAACAGGCTATGTGAGGGCGCTGGTGAATGCCGGCAGCATGCGCAACAAAGGCATTGAGCTCATCATCAAAGGAACACCGGTAATCACCAAAAACTTCAGCTGGGATGCCAGTCTGAATTTCTCTGCCAACCGCAACAAGGTGGTCAGCATACGGGAAGGCTTGAGTGAAATACCATATGCCACCCATCCTGGCTATGGCAATGCGGCCGTGACCATGAAGCTCATTCCTGGTGAAGCGTATGGCAACCTGTATGGTACGCATTATCTCCGCTATTATGGTACCGACAAGGAAGATCCGTTGAGGACCGATAAGTCAAGGCCCCTCATCATTGGCGCCAATGGCTTCCCTGCACTCGGCCCTTTATCCAGCCAGAAACTGCTGGGTAATTCGCAACCCGATTGGATTGGCGGCATGACGAACACCTTCACTTACAAACGGTTTACTGTAACTGCATTGATAGACGCCCGCTGGGGATTTGAGAAATACAACCGCCTGGACAATTTCTTTGCAGCCTTTGGTATTGCTGAATATACCCTTGACCGCAGAGAGTTCAAGGTATTTGATGGTGTATTGGCCAATGGAACAAAGAATACCAAATCTGTATGGCTGGGTCAAGCCAAAGGACCAGATGGTGTTGACTATACAGAAGGTTATTACAGGTTGAACTACCGTACCATTTCTGAGCCCTTTATTCAGGATGCTTCCTGGATAAGACTTCGCTCCCTGAGTGCTTCTTATTCAATACCTTCTAAATGGCTGGCAAAAACATTTATCCGCAGTGCTACTATATCAGCAACAGGTAACAATCTCTGGCTGCACACAGATTACTTCGGTTTGGATCCCGAATCTGTATCAGCCGACAGTGGCAGTAACGTAGACGGCTTTGCCGGTTTTACTTATCCTGCTGCACGTACCTTCTTGTTTACCCTTAATGTTGGATTCTAAAAACATATGACCATGCGAAAATTATCTTTATATACAATCCTCCTGGCCGGTTTGACCATGGGTTCCTCCGGCTGTAAGAAAGGATACTTCGACCTTACAGATAACCCCAACCTGGTTAAAACGCCCACCCTGCAAGGTTTGCTGAGTACGTCTACCCATAAATCAGCCATCAACAGCTATACCGTGGGTACTATTACTTCTGTACATGTACAATACCTGGCCAATCCCAGTGCAGCTGCTTCTACCGACACCTATCAGATCGTAGATTACACCGGTACCTGGGATGCGCTCTTTTATGCGATGGCTGATATCTATGACATGAAGCAGCTGGCTGTCAATAAGTCCAGTGAATATTTGGGCGTAGCCGATGTTTTATTGTCATACAACCTGACGTTGGCTGCCGACTTATGGGGCAGCGTTCCTTACTCGAAGGCTTTCAATCCTGCTATACTGGCCCCAGGCTACGATTCGCAGCAGGATGTATACACCGCCTGCCTTACTTTACTGAATGAGGCCATTACGGAGTTAAGTAAAACCGATGCTACGATAAAGTTGTTGAAAGCCAGTGATCTTATTCATGGCGCCGACAGGACCAAATGGCTCAAAACAGCCTATGCACTGAAAGCACGCTTGCTGAATAAGGTGAGTAAAACCGCCTCTTATAAACCTGCAGATGTGTTGACAGCGCTGGGTAGTGCTTATGCCAGTAATGCTGATGATGCAGGTATGGCATCTTTCCAAACGCGCAACAACTGGGCAGGCGTGGCCGTAAGCAACGCTGCCAATACATTGGGCGGCTGGTTGTCTGAACAATTGGTAGATCACCTCAATGGTGTTACCTATGGTCTGGTAGACCCGCGCATCGCCAAGATCACTGATAAAACGGTCGGGGGCACTTATATCGGTACCGTAAATGGAGCGGGCAACAGGCCTCCCGGCAACAATACCGTGAAAGATGAGTGTTATATCGCTATCAGTTCTCCCTGGACAAGTGAAACATCACCCATACTGCTTGTTACCTATGCAGAGCTTAAGTTCATAGAAGCGGAAGCTGCACTGGCTACCGATCCCACCAGGGCTTACAACGCTTACCTGGCAGGTATCAAGGCCAATATGGATAAATTGCAGGTGCCAGCTGCAGACCGCGATCTGTACCTCGCTGCAGGAACGGTGGCTGTAGGTGCTGCCAACCTGACCAAGGCTTTGATCTTTAAAGAAAAGTACGTGGCTACCTACCTCAACCCGGAAGCCTGGAATGATGCACGCCGGTTTGATTACAAATACAAGGATTTTACCCTGCCTGCAAATGCGGCCTTACCCACCTTCATTCGCCGGTTGGAATATCCTACCAGTGAAAGAAGTGAAAATGGTAAAAATGTTCCGGCCCAGGTGCCATTGTCTGATCGCCTCTGGTGGGATCAATAACAAGAAACTATACTGACAATAAAGCAAAAGGCATTCTACAAAAAGCAAATCGGCTGTCTCCCAAAAGAGACAGCCGATCTTATTTAGTTAGTGAGGTTTACTTAAACTGTATCCACTGCACAGCTACCTCGTTGGGCTCTGCTGCATCGTTCGGTTTGCTTACGATGTAGAGGTTATGTTTCTTACCATCTGTTACTGCTTCAAAAGCCGAAGAGAGGGCTTTGCTGATAAAAGGTGTTTGCTCATTACCTGCCTGCCCGCCGCCGGCCAGCGTAAAGGCGCCTAATTTTTTACCATCAGGTGCATCCAGACGTAGTTCAAAACTGTAGCCTGACTGTGCTGGCTTTTCCCACACAATGTTCAACGTAGCTGCGGTAATGCTGGTGAGGTCGATGGATTCGATCACAAACCAACCTGTTGCTTTGGGAGCGATCAGCAGGCGCATACCATTTTTATTCTCACCCCGGTATTTATCCATTTTACGCACCCTTCCCAGGTTCACCTTGGAGCTGCGCAGGGTAACCACATAATTATCCGAAAGCGGTTTGATATTGTTGCCGCCCTTATCAGTATAGCTGGCGCTCAGGTACAAGACACCGTTGTCTTTCTCTGGCTTACCAAGAGTAGGTTGTACACTGCCCGAAGCGGGTAAAGACTTTTTGGCTGCTGTGGCATTGAGCGATTGTATCCAGGTCACGATCTGACGTGCATCCGGTTCCTTCAGGTTGGGGTGGGCGGCCATGGCCACTTCTCCCCATACCCCTCCACCACCTTTGATGATCTTGTTCACGAGGTAGGATACCGCATTAGGATCTTTCTCATACTTTTTGGCAACGTCTACAAAAGATGGTCCGATAGATTTCTCATCTGTTTTATGACAGGTTTTACAATCGAGCGATAACATGAGATTTTTACCCATGGTAGCTTCTGTAAGCACCTGGTGACCCTGGGAAGCAGCTGCCCTGTCAGTTCCTTCCACATAGTCGGCAGAAACGATCAGGTTGCTGAGGTCTTTCACTTTGGCCGTATCATCCTTGTCTTCAATATGCACGTTGTACAAAACGGGTTTGCCGGGGAAATAGAAGCTCTGATTGCCTTGCAGCGCTATGCTGACAGTGGGAGCTTCGTTACCCACATAAATATTCTCAACACTGCTTTTGGAAGAGGCTTTTTTATCATCACTGACTTCTACGGAGATGGCATAATCACCTGCCTTGGTGATTGTATAAGAAAGATTGGGCTCGCTGGTTTCTTTGGTAGAATCACCGATATGCCAGGTATAGGTGAGCTTGTCTTTTTCAGGGTCTATAGCTTTCACCGAAGCTACCAGTCCGAAGGGTAGGGAGCCGGATGATTTATTCACCTGCAGGCTATCTACTTTCGGCGCCCTGTTGCCGCTATTGTAATCAACACGGGAAATACCGGCATCGGCGTTTTTGCTGAACCAGCCCGTACCATATTCCAGCATATACAGGCGGCCATCAGGACCCACTTCAAAATCGATCATCGAATGGAGCTTCGTATTTTCCATAAAGGGCTCCATCTTATCAAAATCCCCATTGGGTTTTAAGGTCACTGCTTTGATCCATCCCCTTATCCAGTCATACACAAATACCCTGTTGTTATAGTAGTCCGGCAGGCGTGTAGCTTCCGGGAACATTTCCGTGTAATACGCAGGTCCTGCCATGGCGTTACGGCCACCGGTACCTACTTGCGGGAAATCTTTGGAAGCCCCGTAAGGATACCAGATAAAGGCTGGCTGCGCAGGCGGTAATTCCTGCAAGCCCGTATTGTTGCGGGAATTGTTGATCGGTTTGGCAGGATCAAAAGCCGGACCAGGCGTGCCTGTAGCATAATCATAGGCATGGTAGGCATAATTATTACCTACAAACAAAGGCCAGCCGAAATAACCTGCTTTGCGGGCCTGGTTCACCTCATCATAACCACGGGGACCACGGGTATCCAGGCTGTCATTATTGGCATCAGGTCCTACTTCGCCCCAGTACAGGAAATTGTTCTTCTTATCTACAGAAATGCGGTAAGGGTTGCGATTGCCCATTACATAGATCTCCGGTTTTGTATTCGGTGTGCCTTTGGCAAATAAATTACCCTCTGGTATTTCATAGGTGCCATCCGCTTTCAGTTTTATCCGCAGGATCTTACCCCGCAGGTCATTGGTGTTGGAAGCAGAGCGGCGGGCATCATATTGTTCATGTCCGGGACGGTCATCCAACGGGCCAAAGCCATGGCTCACATAAGGCTGTTTGGGTTCGTCGAAAGGAGTGGAGTTGTCGCCTGTAGAAAGGAACAATTCATCCCCATCACGTCCAAAGGCTATAGAACCACCCGTATGACAACATATATTACGTTGGGAATAAAATTGGAGAATGATCTGCTCCGATTTCATGTCCAGCGTATCATTTTCAAATTTGAAGCGGGAGAGCCTGTTGACCGAAGTGTCTTTCGGGCTATAGAAGGCGTAAATAAAATGATTTTTGGCAAAGTTGGGATCGGCCTGCAATCCCATAAAGCCTTCCTCGGCGTTTACATTGGGCGTTTCTGTTTTGTGGTATACATTAAGGAAGCCCACTTGTTTTACTGTTGAGCCAGAATCCAGGTTCTTGTACAACAGCAGTTCACCGCGTCGTTGCGCTACCAGGATATCCAGCGTGGGCAGTATGGCCATTTCAGTAGGCTCAAAGAACATACCCTGCGCCAGTACCGTTTTGGTAAAACGGTCCTCATCGGGCGTGCGCAATGATTTGGCCTTTGAGTAATTGAGCTTATCATTTTTCCCGATGGCGTATTGAAGACCACCCAGTAGATGTTTGAGGTAGTTTTCTTCTGTGAAGGATTCTTCCGTATGTCCCAGCTCTGTATAAAAAGCGCGGCCACCATCAAAATCGTGGTACCAGGCCATTGGGTGGTTATCGCCATTCTTCCCGCCATGGTAACTCTTTTCATCAATGGTAAGGAGCACGTGAACATCAGGGTTCAGGTTCTTGAAATTGTACCATTCATCTTTCCGCTGCCATACATGAGGCAGGTGTTTGGTGGAAATATTGGTCGAGTCTTTTACAAGTATGTTGGCTACCTGCTGCTCGGGGTGGCTTTCAAACCAGCCACCTACCAGCCGGCCGTACCATCCCCAGTCATATTCCGCATCGGCGGCTGCGTGAACGCCTACATAACCTCCGCCTGATTGTATATACCGTTCAAAATCAGCCTCCTGGTATTGATTCAGGAGATCGCCGGTAGTGTGCAGGAATACCACGGCAGCGTATTTGGCCAGTGAATCTTCATTAAAATAATCGGCATTTTCAGTAGTATCTACTTCAAAACCATTTTCCTGTCCCAGTTTGGTAAGGGCAGTAATACCCTGCGGGATGGAAGAGTGCCGGTATCCGGTGGTTTTGGAAAACACAAGTATCCGGGGTTTACCGGAGCGGGAACTATTACAACTGAACAGATTGAATACCAATACGACGATAGCAAATAACCAGAGCGTTTTTTTCATATGCGTAGGGGATGATGGATAAAGATAAGGGTTTCAATAAATTCTGGTAGTTAAGGCTGTTAATAAAAAACCGGAAAAGAACTTAATAGCCAGTACTATAAGCATTTAGCTAATAAAAAATGAGACGGATAATTTATTATTGTGTTGATTATTAATTGGTTATTGCTTTTTCTCATATTATTAGCGAGAACCGGGAATCCGGAAAGGCAGGATTCAAAGCCGGTAGACGCCATTAGCTTTCCTGCTGGAATCCGAATCCTGGCTGGTATATTCTCTTACAAATCAGCCTTTAGCATTAAATTCTGTAATTTTGATCATTATCTTCCTCCGGCAAGAATTCTTTCCCTACCTTTGCGCTCCATTTTCAGGTTTTTATCGATTCTATTGATAGAAGCTATATTGCCCACAAGGCCCAAAAAGTTCCCCGGAGGATCGGGGGCGCCAGCAGGGTGTAACAATTAAAGGTGTAAAAATGCCTAAAGTTAAAACAAACTCGAGTGCCAAGAAAAGGTTCAAAGTAACCGGCACCGGTAAGATCACTCACCAGAAGTCTTTCAAACGTCACATCCTTACCAAAAAGTCGAACAAACGTAAACGTGCCCTGCGCATGGATGGTGTTGTTCACAAATCCAACCTGGATTTCGTAAAACGTCTGCTGAGGCTGAAATAAGCTTTAAGCTGTTAGCGAACCCCAAGGATCTGTAAACATTCAACTTTAATTTTCAAACTTATTAAGATATGCCACGTTCAGTAAATGCTGTAGCAAGCAGGGCACGCCGCAAAAGGATTTTAAAACAAGCCAAAGGTTTTTATGGCAAACGTAAAAACGTTTATACAGTTGCCAAAAACGTATTGGAAAAAGGTCTGCAATACAGATATGTAGGCCGTAAACTGAAGAAAAGAGAATACCGTGCATTGTGGATCGCACGTATCAACGCAGGTGTTCGTGCAGAAGGGTTGACTTACTCTGTATTCATGGACAAACTGACTAAGAAAGGTATCACCCTGGATCGTAAGATGCTGGCAGACCTGGCCATGAATGAGCCAGAGACCTTTAAGCTGTTGGTTGCTTCTGTAAAATAAGCCGCTTAGCGCAATAATATACAGGCCGGGTGTCTCATACACCCGGCTTTTTTTATGCCCTTACCGGCCAGGATGTATAGCTTTTACATAACAAAAGGATAACACAGGTAAACAAGAGGGGCACATCTGCGTTAAACAGCGGTGCTTTGCACGGGAAATAAGACTGCCAAACAGAGCGAATCCCGGCCGGGCCTGCAAAGTCCGGGAATGTTTTTGTTTGTAAAACCCTGCAAACTATTACTTTTGTATACTTTTTTTGAACGGTGTTTTTTTGCTAACTTTTAAATTCACTGCCATCAGCCAGAATCAGTTCATGAACAACTCGTACACCGACCTGGTGACGCAAACCTTTAACTTTCCTCAGGAAGGGTTTGAAACGAAAGACAACAATCTTTTTTTTAATGGTCTTGATGTAAAGGGACTGATCGACAAGTATGGTACGCCCATGAAGCTTACCTACCTGCCCAAGATCGGTATGCAGATCAAAAAGGCCAAGAAGATGTTTGCCAATGCCATTAAAAAGCATCGGTATGAAGGGGAGTACAATTATTGCTATTGTACCAAAAGCTCCCACTTCTCTTTTGTGGTGGAAGAAGCGCTGAAGCATGATATTCACCTGGAAACATCCTACGCCTACGATATCGAGATCATTAAGAAGTTGTACGAGAAGAAGAAAATCACGAAGGATACCTTTATCGTTTGTAATGGCTATAAGCAGAAGCCCTATACCAGCCGTATTGCCAATCTGCTCAACACCGGCTTTAAGAATGTGGTTCCCATCCTCGATAACAAAGAGGAACTGCAGCACTACAAGAAATCTGTTAAAGTGCCTTTCAAACTGGGCATACGGATAGCTGCAGAAGAAGAACCTAATTTCCCGTTCTATACCTCCCGTTTAGGTTTCAGGCCCAGGGATGTATTGGAGTTCTATGTAGATAAGATCGAGGGAAATGAAGACCGTTTTCAGTTGAAGATGCTGCACATTTTCCTGAACAAGGGTATCAAGGACGATATCTATTACTGGAGTGAGTTGAATAAAGTGATCAACCTGTATTGCCAGTTGAAGAAGATCTGTCCTGAACTGGATTCTATTAATATCGGCGGTGGTTTCCCCATCAAACATTCTTTAGGGTTTGAATATGACTACCAGTTCATGATCAATGAGATCATTGGTAATATCAAGAAGGCCTGTAAGAAGAACAATGTGCCGATGCCACATATCTTCACTGAATTCGGTAGTTATACAGTAGGAGAGAGCATGGCGCATATCTACAGTGTAATTGGACAGAAGATGCAGAATGACCGGGAAACCTGGTACATGATCGACTCTTCTTTTATTACTACACTACCTGATACCTGGGGTATTGGGGAGAAGTTCCTCATGCTACCCATTAATAAATGGGACCAGGAATACCAACGGGTAGTATTGGGAGGTATTACCTGCGACAGTCATGATTACTATGATTCGGAAGAACACGTAAATGAAGTGTTCCTGCCAAAAATAACCAATGGAGAACCTTTATACCTGGGCTTCTTCCATACCGGAGCCTATCAGGACCAGATCAGCGGTTATGGCGGTATTAAACACTGCCTGATCCCCTCGCCCAAACACATCATTGTAGGGCATGATAAAAATGGTAAACTGGTGGATTGGGTATATGCTAAAGAACAAACTGCCCAAAGTATGCTGAAGATACTGGGGTATGTAAAATAATAAGAACGCAATAATTGCAAAGGGTGGTAGCTTTCAAAAGCTATCACCCTTTTTCATTTCAGGTTTCTCTTTTTTATCCTTTCGACCGCAGGGAGAAATCCCGCAGAGCTTGCCAGGTTCTGTTGTCGAAGTAAAACTTGTGCTGCTCCGCGGGCCAAGTCACCGCTCTACTGATACATTTTTAGCATTTATTGATGTTATTTTAACACTTATTGGTTCGTGAACGGAGACCGGCAATTCGGTTCATTAGGGTGATGTACAGAGCGAAAGATCCTTGTTTTTGTGCCAGTTCAGGGTTTGTAATGGAGCGGTCTTCCTTATAAGTGTTATTGCGTAGCCTGGTTTTCGAATTAGGATTATGTGTTAATATTGTATCATTACCCGGTTGGACAACCGGTGTATACTGCTACTTAACCAAGTGATTGCTAATGCCTGAGAATGACGCACATGCGGACCAAAACTGGCTGCAACAACTGCAACAAAGTGATGAGCAAGCCCTTGCCGCGCTCATGAAAAAGTATTATTCATCCCTGAAAAGTTATGGTATCCGTTTTACACAGGATGAAGCACTGGTAAAGGATTGCATACAAGAGGTTTTTATCAGTCTCTGGCAACGAAGAGACAATATAGCGACTGTACTCTCCCTTAAATATTACCTCCTGCGGGCTGTTAAAAACAAAGTCCTTAAATCTCTCCACCAGAAAGCACGTAAAACAGCTATTGCTGACTGGCAGGAAAAATATGATTTCTTCCAGGAGTTTTCAGTGGAACGCCTGATCATTGAAAAGCAGGTATCGGAAGAAAAGGCCGTGGCCCTGCGTAAAACACTGTCGCAACTTTCCAAAAGACAGCATGAAGTGATTTACCTCAAATTTTACCAGCGCCTGGATCATGGGCAGATTGCAGACCTTATGAACATCTCCCGTCAAAGTGTATACAACCTCCTCCACGAAGCATTACAAAAGCTGCGGGGCCTGTGGCAAGCGGAGTTCCTGACGAAATAAAAAAACTTTCCATTTCTACAGTAGAAATTGTTCATCCGCGGAACTTACACGTACAACACCGCCAGGAATGAAAGATTTTCGCTTGTTCGATATTACGGATCTCGTTATGGATGAGGACTTTGCACGCTGGGTATACGAACAGCGGCCCGAAGATGAGGAAGCCTGGCATGCCTGGCTTACGAAGAATCCTGATAAGCACCTGATGGTGGCCGAAGCCCGCAGTATCCTGGAATCCATCTATATAGCACCTCCTCCCATAGCAGCACAGGAAATACAGGACGAAACTGCCCGGTTATTGGAAACGATTCATCAACAACCTTTGACCATACCGGCCAAAGTATCCAGGATGAAGACACGTACCTGGTATATGGCAGCAGCTATCCTGGTAGCTTGTATCATGGGTTCTCTGTTCTATTTCACCAATCTCCGCGTGGAAAAAGAACCATTTACCTGGGAAAAGATGACCGCGTCGCGTCAGTTGATCGAGCAGGTGAATACTTCGGATAAGCCGGTGACGATCGCCCTGCCCGATGGCAGTTCTTTGGCGCTGGCGCCCGGCAGCCGTATCGGATATGCCAATCATTTTGATAGTAGTGCTAACAGGGATGTGTATTTGTCGGGGGAAGCATTTTTTGAGGTAACTAAAAACCCCGATCGTCCATTCCGGGTATTTGCCAACGAGATCGTTACCAAGGTATTGGGTACCAGCTTTACGGTTCGTTCTTTTGAAAATGATACAACTATACAGGTCATTGTGCGCACCGGTAAAGTAACCGTGTATTCTCAGGCCATTACGAATACCCGCCGCAGCTCTACCGATCATAAGCCCGGAGAGGTGATCCTAACCCCCAATCAGCAACTGGTTTATGAAAAGGCCGGACATAAATTTCAAAAGGTTTTACTGGACGATCCTTTGCTCATCGTATCGCGGGTGGCAGAACAGAAAATGGAGTATGAAGATGCCAGCCTCATGAACGTATTCAATGAGTTAAGTAAGGCATATGGGATCAGTATTGTGTATGACAGTGAGTTGCTGGAGAAATGCACAGTGACTGCCGACCTGAAGAATGAAACTTTTTACCACAAGCTCGACCTGATATGTACTGCTGTCGGCGCTTCTTATGAAGTGATAGACGGGCAGGTAGTGATTCAATCCAACGGATGTCAGTGAAATAGATCAGCGATCGTGAATGGAAGGATGCAATAAGTGACTGAGAACGACTAGTCTAAATACAAAAACTAAATACCATGACATAATACTACTACTTACCTGATACAGAGAAGCTCAGGATTGTTTTAAGCTCGTAGCTCGCAGCTCATGGCTCGTAGCTACCAATAAAAAGGGCCGGTATTGCTACGAACAATATCAGCCCGGAATGTTCCCCACAGCCTGTGATGAATGCGGGGGATCTGTGTTGATTAAACCGATATGCTTTAACCAAACATTGCAAAAATATGAAAAAAGAGCTCGTTAACCAGTTAATTTACGGGTTTATGAGAATAGGATTGTTCCCATTATTATTGATTACCACATTAACTGTTGTCATCCAGGCAAGCCCAATCAATGGGCAGGAGGTATTGAACAAAAAGATCAATCTCATTGCAGAACAAAAGGAAGTAAAAACTGTCCTGGGCGAGATCAGTAAACTCGCCGGGATCAAGTTTGTATACAGTTCCCAGCGCATTCCAACCCGTCAAAAAGTATCTGTTGTAGCCAAAGACCGCCGCCTTGGTGATGTGCTGGATGTACTCCTCCAGCCCCTCAACATATGTTACCAGGTATCCGGCACCCAGGTGGTACTGATGCGCCGGGGCGATGGCGGTGGCGTAAGCCTTGCTTTTTATGAAGAAGGAGCTATGGATAGATCAGAGGATATCAATGAAGTTCCATATAAGGTGGTTACAGGCAAGGTAACCAATGAGAAAGGTGATGGCCTTGCAGGCGTTTCGGTAGTGGTAAAAGGCACCGCCAAGGGGACCTCTACCAATCTGGATGGCATTTTTTCGATCAATGCAGAAGTGGGGGAAACTCTCCAGTTCTCGATGGTGGGATATAAACAATTTACCGCTGTTGTTGGACAGGAGAATGAAATACCCGTAACCCTGCAAGCGGAAATGGTCAATATGAATGAAGTGATCATCGTGGGCTACGGTACCCAGCGCAGAAGTACTTTAACAGGCGCTATTTCTTCCGTAAGCGGTAAAACCCTGGCCGAACTGCCGGTGGCCAGCGTGGAAGGGGCTTTGCAGGGCAGGGTAGCCGGACTCACCGTTACCAATAATGGCGAGCCTGGTACTACACCAATCGTACGTATCCGGGGCATCAGCTCTATCAGCTTTGCTTCTGATCCCTTGTATGTAATTGATGGATTCCCAACAGGCAACCTTGGCAATTTCAACAGCCGCGATATAGAATCAGTAGAAGTATTGAAAGACGCCAGCGCCGCCGCCATCTATGGTTCCAGAGCTACCAATGGCGTGATATTGATCACTACCAAAAAAGGAAGGAGGGAAGGTAAATTGCGCATCAATCTCGATAGTTATGTAGGTACACAAAGCGCCTGGAGAAAGATCGACCTGCTCAATACCGCACAATACCTGCAGTACGAAAGGGCCCTCAATGGCAATGCAGGTATCGGATTGCCGCCCCGGTTGGAAACGGCCAATTTCAACAAACCTATTTATGATGGGGCCACTCAAACTTATGCGCAAACCAATACCGACTGGCAGGATGCCTATTTTAAGAGCGGTATCATTACCCAACAAGACCTTTCTCTGGCGGGTGGAAATAATGTTTCGCGGTTCTTTGCCTCTGCCGGTTATTTTAAACAAGATGGAATTGCCCGCGGTGTAAATTATGAACGCGGTAATTTTCGCCTTAATTCAGACCATGTCATTAGTAAAGTGTTTACTTTTGGACAGAACCTGTTCATCTCTTATTCCAAACAACGGTACGACAACACAGCAGGCAATAGAACACGCCTGGTGAATGTAATACGCAACCTGCCTTATCTGCCGGTATATGATCCTACTACGATTGGTGGATACCGTGGGGCAGAAAACAGCGTGGATGGCGCCGATCCTACCAATCCGGTAGAAGACGCCGAACTGCTGGGTAATGCGACCAACAAAACACTGAAATTATTGGGTACTGCTTTCCTGGAGATCAATTTCACCTCCTGGCTTAAATTCAGGTCTACTTTTGGAGTAGATTATGTGAACCTCTTCCAGCACCAGTTTATCCCTATTTATAATGACAAAGGCCGTAATTCTCCGGTAGCAGCGATAAGGGATCAAAAGAATACTTCAACTACCACCTTGTTTACAGAGCAGTTGACTTTTGATAAAACACTTGGTGATCACCATATCAATGTCACGGGCGTATTTGAGGTACAGGGCACTAACAGCGCTGCTGAAAACGCTTCTGGTAACCAGAACAGTAACGACATTGAAGTATTACGCGGTGCTACCAACGTAAGTTATGTATCTACCAAAAGTGAGAATTTCCTGCAATCCATGGTGGGCAGGATCAATTATGAATATGCCGGAAAATACTTGCTGAGTGCGGCTATTCGCCGGGATGGATTATCCGTATGGGCGCCTGGTAAAAAATATGCGAATTTCCCTTCTGCTTCTGTGGGATGGCGTATAGACCAGGAATCGTTCATGCGTACCGCTCCCTTTATTTCTGAACTAAAAGTGAGGGCAGGTTATGGTATTACGGGGCTCAACGCCGTGGCTGCGCTGAACAACGATTACCCCTGGCAGGTAACGGTGGCCGCCAATGGCGCTACCTATCCTTTCAATAACGTGAACTCCACCGGTAATGCCTCCTATTACAATGCACTCGGTAATGCCGATCTGGAATGGGAAAAGACCAAGCAATTAAATATTGGCCTTGATCTGGGCGTGATGAACAACAGGCTCACGCTATCCGCAGAATATTTTACCCGCAAAACAGAGAACCTGATTTTGAACGTACCAACGCCTCCTTCCTTTGGTTTTGCTGGTACGGGTGTACTGGCCAATGTGGCATCGATGGAGAATAAAGGATTGGAATTTCAGGCTGGCTATAATAAGAACCAGGGAGAGTTTACCTGGAACCTTACCGGCAATATCAGTTTCATACGCAATAAGGTGCTTAGCCTGAATACAGAAACAGCTACCATCGACCAGGGTGGTGACCAGGATTTTGGAGGCGGTGGCGCTATTACGCGTACCAGTGCTGGACAGGCTATTCAATCTTACTATGGCTATGTAGTTGCTGGCATTTTCCAGACGGCCGATGAGATCAACAAAAGCCCTACACAAGCCCCTGGCACAGCACCTGGTGACCTGCGATTTGCCGATCTGGATGGTGATGGAAAGGTCACCGATGCCGACCGCACATTTATAGGTAACTACCTGCCTAAGTTTTCTTATGCGGTCAATTACAGTGCAAAGTACAAGGGTTTTGATGCGTCTCTTTTTCTACAGGGTGTACAGGGCAATAAGATATTCAATGCTGCCCGTATTATCAGCGAAGGGATGGCCCGTTTGTTTGGCTCTGGAACAGCCGTGCTGAATGCATGGTCGCCTACCAACAAGAATACAAATATACCCCGCGCTGTGAGCGGTGATCCTAACCAGAATGTACGTCCTTCTACCCGTTGGATAGAAGATGGATCTTACCTGCGGTTGAAGAATATCATTGTTGGTTACACTATTTCCAATAAAGTACTACAGTCTGTAACCAAAGGCGCCGTCAGCAGTTTCAGGTTATACATTTCTGCCCAGAACCTCTTGACCTTCACTGGTTATGATGGTTGGGATCCTGAAATTGGTTCCAAGAACACCACATTGACCAATGGTATTGATTATGGACAGTACCCGGCGGCCCGCTCATTCCAGTTTGGCCTGCAGGTGGGATTTTAGAGAATACCGGATAGTAAATTGAACAAACGCTGAACAATAAAAGTGAAACTTCAATAAGATATTTCTAAAAATGCTACATATGAAATATGCAGTTGTATATAAAGTAATAACCCTGGCCTGTATCATTACAGCAGTAGTGGTTGTTGCCTGTAATAGAGAACTTGACAAAACCAACCCCAATTCGCCAACAGTAACCACCTATTTTAAAAACAGTACAGAACTGTTGGGAGGCACAAATGCTATTTATTCTATCTTTCATTCGGCTTCACTGATCGGAAGGGAATGGTTTTTTCTGCACGACACCCGCAGTGATGATGTATCGGCTGGTGGCGGGCAGTTGGAACCGCCCCGCGCGCAATTGCTCAACGGTGCTACTACTGCCACCAATGCGGTCATGAACAGTGTATGGAATGGCTTGTATACCGTTATCCACCGCTCCAATACAGTTATTGATAATGGACCTGCAGTGAAGGACAATACAGCTTTGCGCGACCGCTGTGTAGCTGAAGCCAAATTCTTCCGCGGCTGGGCCTATTTTGAACTGGTATCCATGTGGGGCGCAGTACCCTTGTATACCAAACAAGTAACGACGCCCGATCAGTTTCAGCCCAGGGCTACTGTAGATGCTGTGTACTCCCAGGTATTCCAGGACCTGAAAGATGCTGCTGCGGGGCTCGACGCGGTTACCACCGACCTGGGGCGCGCCACAAAAGGAGCTGCCAATGCCATACTTGGCCGGGCCTACCTGCAAAAAGGCGATTATGCCAATGCCAAAACAGCCCTGCTGGCAGTGAACCCGGGCGGCAGTGTATATGGTTTACGGAGTAATTATATGGATAATTTTGATGAAGAACATGAGTTCAACAACGAGTCTATTTTTGAAGCTGTATTCTTTGACCGTGGCGATAATAACTTTAACTGGGGATATACGGGCGATGACCAGCCCAATGCTCAACCGCAAAGCACCGTCCGCAACCAGGAGTATTCTCCAATTGCCTGGCGCAACCTGATACCTTCCAATAAATTCCTCAATGAGTTTGAAAATACGGCTACTGGTGCAGCCAAAACGGATCCCCGTTTTGCATTCTCTGTTTATCAGACCGGTGATAAGTATAATAACAATGCCAATACACTTACTGATGCTGAGCAGAACGGAAATACCTCTGTCTTAAATGGAGCTACCAAAAAGATAAGCTGGCGTAAGTTTATGCTTATATATAAAAGCAATAATTCCTTTCTGCCAGGAGGCATTAATCAACGTATCATTCGTTATGCAGAAGTATTACTCATGCTGGCTGAATGTGAGAATGAGCTGAATAATACTGCCGCTGCGGTAGGCTACCTCAACCAGGTAAGGGATCGGGCCAGCGTAATGATGCCTCATTATCCTACTGCACAATATCCCACTTCCACTAAAGCAGAGGTAGCCAAAGCTATTATCCATGAGAAGACAGTAGAACTTGGTGGAGAGGAAGTGCGCAACCGTGATATCCTGCGCTGGCGCAAGAAAGGATATTTTAGCGTCAACGATCCCATATCTTATTTCAAAGCAAGGGATGAACTATTGCCGATACCACAAGCGGAAATAGACAATAATCCCCGGCTGTCAGATGGAGGCGTTGATAAACAAAATCCGGGCTATTAGATCAACTATTATCATTAGAGGAAGCCTTTTATCCTCGCTTTATATTACCAGGGGTTGTGTAACAATAACCCCTGGCTTTTTAGTTAAATAATTTTCAACCATGTACATATGCTGCTTGTAAGGCGCTTATCAACCTATTGCTTTTACCTCCTGCTAATTTTTGCGGCAGCCTGTAAGCCCGAAAAGCCTTCAGCGCTATTTACCCGCTTGTCCGCTTCCCAAACCGGCATCCAGTTCAATAACGAACTGCGTGAGAATGATTCTTCGCAGTCTTTTATCAACGAGTTTGGCTATATGGGTGGTGGTGTGGGCATTGGAGATTTTAATAACGATGGCCTGCCTGATATTTTCTTTACAGGCAATCAGGTAAGCTGCCGGCTGTACATCAACAAGGGTAACCATCAATTTGAAGACATTACAGAAAAGGCTGGTATAGCCACGCATGTATGGGCTACAGGTGTAAGTATTGCCGATATCAACAGTGATGGATACGATGATATTTATGTGTCGGTATTTGGCAAGAATCTTTCCCGGCGCACAGCCAACTTATTGTTCATTAATCAGCAAAACCTCAGTTTTAAAGAATCTGCAGCGGAATATGGATTGGCCGACACCAGTTATTCCACCCAGGCTGTATTTACAGATTATGACAGGGATGGCGACCTCGATATGTACCTGGCCAATTATTTGCTCAATGGCCCTAATGCCAATACCATTTACATGCGTAACCGTACCGGTTCTTCCCCTGCCAACGACAGACTATACAGGAATGAAGGAATACCATCCGGCGGTACACATCCGGTATTTACCGATGTTACGCTGGCGGCCGGCATCAAAGACGATGGGTATGGACTGGGCGTAGTAGTAAGTGATTTCAACAACGATCACTGGCCGGATATCTATGTGGCCAATGATTTTCTATCGGATGATATATTGTGGCTTAACAACCATAATGGTACGTTTTCGAACGTGATCGCCGGCGGTGTTCGTCACCAGAGTTATTCCAGTATGGGCGCAGATGCCGCTGATATCAATAATGACGCTTTGCCGGACATTGTAACCTTGGATATGATGCCTGAGATCAATCAACGCCGCAAGACAACCTATTCTTTTATGAATTATGAGCGTTACCAGGCCGAGCGGGCAGCAGGGTACGAACCCGGCTTTATGCGTAATATGCTGCAATTGAACAATGGCTCTTACAAACTGGGCGATACCAGTATTCCTTTCTTCAGCGAAATAGGACAATTGGCAGGGGTGGCTACAACAGACTGGAGCTGGAGTGTGCTGATGGCAGACTTTGACAATGATGGATGGAAGGACATTCATATCACCAATGGAATTGGCCGTGATTTTATTAACGCCGATTTTATTGAGTTCAGTTCCATCGTATTTGCCAATAAGCGGAGTCCGCAGGAACAACGTCAGCTGATCAATAGCAAACTATCTTCTTTGAACCATATTACCCTTGGCAATTACCTCTACCTGAATAACCGGAACTATACTTTTTCAGACATTTCTGCCCCGGCGGGTATTGATGAAGCCTCTATGTCCAATGGCGCTGCCTGGGTCGATCTTGACAATGATGGCGATCTTGACCTGGTGGTGAACAACATCAATAAAGAAGCATTCGTGTTTGAGAACAATACCATTCAGCCCGGCAAGCCGGTTGCTGCCCATTTCCTGGCTGTTACCCTGAAGGGTGATCCTGGAAACCCACAGGGATTTGGAGCAAAAGTTATTGTTTATGATCAGGAGCAGGTACAAATGCAGGAGCAGAGTCCGGTAAGAGGTTACTTTTCATCAGTTGACCAGCGCTTGTTTTTTGGACTGGGGAAGGAAAGGGAGTCGGGAGTTGCGGGTGCTGCGTCAGGAGTGCGGAATGTCGATTCAGGTGTAATGAATACGGCATCTGCAGGCCTTCGGCAGGGAGTATTAAAAATAGACTCCCTGGAAGTAATATGGCCGGATGAGAGCAGGCAGGTATGGAGGAATGTTCCGGCTGATACGATGCTGGTGCTATCAATCAGAGATGCCCGGCCAGCCGGCATACAGCTGGCAGTCAATCAGCAGGCCCCTGTTTTTGAAAAGGCTACGCTAGCTACCCATATCGATTATAAACACACGGAAGGTATTTATAATGATTTTGCCAGCCAGCGCTTACTGCCTCAGAAATATTCGCAATTAGGCCCTTTCATTACTACCGCAGATGTGAACAAGGACGGGCTGATGGATTTCTTTGTAGGCGGAGCATTTGATTTTTCCGGTAAGCTGTTCATTCAACAAACCAATGGCACTTTTTCATCCCGTGCTATTACAGATAGTATTAAAAAGCAGGAAGACCAGGATTGTGTATTCTTTGATGCTGATGGTGATGGCGATCAGGACCTGTTGATCAGCGTGGGTGATATTCGCTTTGAAGAAGAGGCTGTATACAATCAACCATTGCTGTATATAAATGATGGTAAAGGCCACTTTGCTGTTAGCCCGGGCGCTATCCCTGACCAGGTACGTACTATCGCAGGCTGTGTTAGCGTAGGGGACTATGACCATGATGGATTGCCCGACCTGTTCATTGGCGGGCGTGTGTCACGCCGCTATCCTTTGCCTCCCAAAAGTTTTATCCTGCACAACAACAAAGGTTCTTTCACTGATGTAACAAGTACTGTTTGTGCCGCCCTGCAACAACCAGGCATGATAACGGGGGCTGTATGGACTGATCTTGACAATGACCAGCAAACAGACCTGGTAATAGCCGGTGAATGGATGGCGGTTCGGTTCTTTAAGAACGATAAAGGTCATTTGCGGGAGATAACCGCTTCCACAGGTTTGCAACAGATGGAAGGCATGTGGCGGAGCCTGCATGCGGCCGACCTGGATGGCGATGGCGACCAGGATATTATTGCAGGTAATATGGGGCTCAATTGCGATTACAGGGTAAGCAGGGAAGAGCCCATGCATTTATATGCGAAAGACATGGATGGCAATGGCAGTATTGATCCCATCCCTTTTTACTACTTCAAAGACAAAGATGGCAGCCGTAAATCCTTTCCGGCCATTAACCGTCGCCAGTTTGCCGACCAGGTGCCCGCCATCAAAAAGCAATTCCTCTACCATAAAGATTATGCGCAGGCTTCTTTCGCAGACATTTATCCGGGAAAAGCAAAGGATAGTCTGCTACAATTGGTTTGTGATGAAACGGCCAGCTGTTGGCTGGAGAATATTGGTAATGGAAAGTTTGTAAAGCGTTACCTGCCTGTAGAAGCACAATTTGCCCCGGTAAATGCCATAGTGTGTGCAGATGTAAATGGGGATGGTGTAGCGGATCTGCTATTAGCCGGCAATGAATACCAGACGGAGGTAATGACGGGCAGGTATGATGCTTCCTGGGGTTGTTACCTGCAGGGACAGAAGAACAAACAGTTCAGGTCGGTGTCGCCTGCAGCAAGCGGCTTTATACTGAACGGTGATGTAAAAGACCTGGCATTGATAAAGATGAAGGATGGACGCAGGTTGATAGTGGCCGGTATAAACAACGATAAACTGCAGGTATTTAGCATCGCAGCAGGACCGGACAATGCAACAAGCAGTCTGGCAATCAGCCGGCCAAAATAAACCAGGCTCCTGTTAACGGTTTACAATCTCAAGCCGCTTAACGCTTTTGTCACCTCCTTGTTGGATAAAGAAGTAATACATGCCGGACGAGAGCCTGGTTAAGGGGATCTCTTCCTTTAGCTCGAAACTGGTCTTGGTTCTTTGCAGTACCATTACTTGTTGACCACTAGTGTTGTATAACACGATGTTGACGGGACCGTTATAATTGCTTTTCATGGATATAAATGCTTTTGAATGTGTTGGATTTGGATACAGGGTCAGCGATCCGGCTACAGGCTCTTCGGGGGGAGCGGCTGCGATGGCATCTGCTGTTGTAAAGTACATATGCCCTTCGCCGTATTCATCCTGCGCGTTGCCTGTAAGAATTACTCTATCTCCTGCTATCAATATTTTTTCTACGGTTGTCTGAACGCCCTGTTTGCCCAAATATTGTACACTTTGCTTTATTCCATCTTTGTTTAATTTCAGGAGAAAGCCATATTTCTCCAGGTTTCCTGCTGTGGGCTCACCTGTACTTCCTGCAACCAACACAGTATCATCAGCTGTATAATACACGGAAAGGCCTGCATCCTGAATGTGCAGGTCGTATGTTTTCTCCCAAAGTACACCGCCCTGCTTATCCATCCTTATGACCAGTATGTCTTTTTTGTCGGAAAGCAGCGGTGAGGTACTGCCCGTCATTATATAACCACCGCTGGAAATAAGTGCCACATCATTCAATACACTGGTGCCGGCGCCCGGCACAATAGTCCTTGCCCATAATACATTGCCATCTTTATTGACCTTTACTACATATGCATCAGATACATCATCAAAGGCTTTCTGTGAATTGCCGGCTATTATAAAATCATGCTCCGGGGTTTCTTTGATGCTGCGACCCATTTCCCACTGTGTGGAAATTCCTGTTCTCTTTCTCCACAATTCTTTACCAGTGGCATCCGTTTTGATCAATACAAGATCAGAATTGGCCAATGATCCGTCATCTTGCGTACCCGTTAGCAGGTAGCCTCCGTCGCTCACAGCAATAATATCCCGCAGCAAGGTTGACCCTGTTTTGGTGGTCCACAAAGTATCTCCATTGGTGGTGAATTTGGCCAGGGTATAGAGTTTACCCAAAAAGCCTTTCTGTTCCACCACTGCCATATAATGGCCGTCCAATGTATGGGTGATGGCCGTGATAATGCCGGGATAGCCTGTCAGTTTTTTATTCCATGTTGCCTGGCCCATTTTATCAGTCCTCAGTATGTAAGGATAGATCAGTTCATCGGTTTTGTCCTGTAAGTTGGCACCGGCTATAAAAGCTCCATCGGTTGCCAGGATCAGCTTGCCCAGTTTTTGTACGGGGGCATCATTGTTTACAGCTATCTTTTTAAAGGTGGCTGGTTGTGCCGGCTGAAAGGGAAGGGTGGCAGACAGGTTACCCTGATTATCCGTTTTGCAAAGCATAGGTATGGCAACGGTGTGGCCAGGATAGGATACCCGTCCGCCGATCAGTATACTGTTTGCGTCGGGAATTAATAGCCGGGTGCCATAGTCTGCTTTGACGCTTCCCAGTGCTTTCTTCCATTGCACATGGCCCTGCCTGTCGGTTTTGATCAGTACAATGTCTCCATCTATGGTATTGCCCCAATCTTCAGTAAATCCTGCATTGCACAGTAACATATAGCCATCGCTGGTAACGATCATGCCTGAACAACGGTCACCCCGGTTTATATTGATCTCCTGCTTCCATTGGAGGCGCCCATCCTTATCGGTTTTATAGAGCAATGCATCACCCAGGTAATTCGGTGTGATCGTTTCGCCTGAAAAAGCGTAGCCACCATCCGGGGTGCGGCAAAAATCATTAGTATATAGCCATTTGTTTGGCTGCTGTGGCAGCAGTATTTCTTTTTCAGTAATCTTGCCTGCTATATCTGCCTGCGCCAACCATGTTCTATTATCTCCCTGGGTCATGAATAACAATTCGGCTTCACCATTGGGCCCGGGATGCGCTGCCAGGGCGCTGGTAATGTCATGAGTAAGTTCTCTTTTCCAGCGCTCATTTCCCTGATCATCCAGTAAGTGGACAACGAGGCGTTGTTGTGTGCCCGAGGTTATATAAGTAACAAAGAAATGGTTGTTAGGGGTAGCTATGATCCTGGCTTTATGGGGTGAACCCGTGGCCACTACTTTCCGGAACTTAACCTGACCAGTACTTTTTACTTTATAAACAACTATTTCAGGGGTAGCCACCGTAGGAAATACCTGGGCGGCAATATAGAAGTCTCCTGCATTATCTATTATTATGGATTCGAGAAAAGTGGATAGCCCTTCTTTGAGGTCTTTTTGCAGCAGTAGCTTACCGTTTTTATCTACCCGGTACAAGGAGGTTTCCGTAATGAATGCATATTCATTGTCCGAAACCTGTACCATGTCCTTGAAGGATTCATAGCCATTGGAATTGGGATATAGTTTAAGGAAGGTACTTTGTGACAATGCATACTGAGGTAATGCCAATGCCAGGAGCAGCCATATGCCTTTCATGGGACGTGTTTTGTGTTTACTACAATTAAAATGTGGTGGATTCACTTAATGGACCGGGAGGGTGGTGAGCTGGCCGCTTTTACAGTGTAAAGTGTCAAATTACTTTTACTGTTAACAACGGGGGTATGACATCCGTTGCATGTATCAAAAAATAAAGAAGGTATCAGGCTGAATATGACTTTTTCACTAATATAAGTCCAGAGAAAACGCAACCCGGCCACTTGGCCGGGTTGATGGTAAATAAGTTATTTATATTGACCGGGATTGTCGGGAATTAAGCCAATACGTTGATCAGCCCTTTGATCACAGCGCCCAACTTCACCGCTTCAAATACACGCGATTCGCTGCTGCCATGCTGCAGTACAGATTGTTCATGCGAAGTAACACACATTTCACAGCCATTGATGGAGGATACTACCAGGCTCACCAGTTCAAAGAATTCTTTGCCCAGTACCGGGTTCATCATGATGCTCATCTTAATGCCGGCCGGCTGGTTATTGTAAAAATCCTTGCCCATGAAATGGCGGAAACGATAGAATACATTGTTGGTATTCATCAAAGAGGTGCAGGCAGTGATCTCTGCTATTTCCTCTTCAGTAGCTCCGGCTTCTTTGGCCAGGCCTGTGAAGCTTTCTTTCAGGAGGTCATACTTTTCGTTGATAGCGACGGCCAACGCCAGCAACAGCGATTCCTTGCGGTTCAGGTGCTGACTATTGTTTAGTACATTGCCTGTATTGATCTTAATATCCTTGATAAAGCGGGCATTTACATGCAGCAATGTCTGGGCATTGGCCGAAGGCACGTAATGTGGGATATTGAGGTCGTTGAGGAGATTCTGAAAAGTTTCGTTCTGTATGGTAGCGGTTGCGCTCATAATAATTTACGTAAAATGGTGAAAGGATTGCCGGGAAAGGAGAACGTGAGAAGCAGGACGCTGATTGCTCGTCTTACTTCTCACGTTTCACAGCGAATGTATTAGTTCAGGTTCAACTGGGCGGTCAGGGTTTCCTGTCCTTTATTCCAATTGCAGGGACACAATTCGTCAGTTTGTAAAGCATCCAATACCCGGATAACTTCCTGTACACTGCGGCCTACATTCAGGTCGTAAACACTTACCCAGCGAACAATACCCTGTGGGTCGATGATGAAAGTAGCGCGGTAAGCGATCTTTTCTTCCTGGTCGAGGATACCCAACTCTTCAGCCAGTGATTTGGAAGTATCGGCCAGCATAGGGAATTTCAGGTCGCGCAGGTCTGCGTGATCCCTTCTCCAGGCGGCGTGTACGAACTCAGAATCAGTAGAAGCACCGATGAGTACAGTGTCGCGGTCGGTAAACTCGCTGTGCTTCTTGTTGAATTCGGCAATTTCTGTGGGGCATACAAAGGTGAAATCCTTAGGCCACCAGAACATCACGGTCCACTGACCGTTGGCGCTCTCGTTGGTCAATTCTGAAAACTCTTTTCCTTTTTCGATGGATACTACTGCTTTCTTCTTAAAGGCAGGAAACTGGCTGCCAATGGAAATAACTCTGTTGGACATATTGATTATGCTATTTATTACTACAATAAAAAAGGGATAAAACTTTCGCAGGCAGGCTGATCGTGTGTGTAAAGTGGTGCAAATATAGGGTAGGAGATGATAGAGGTTCATCACCCTTTTCTATTAGTCGATAGATAAAGTCTATCAGAAATACTAGCAAGGCGATAACTGTATCCGAACCCTTTAAAGAAAAAAGGAGAATTGCTAAATGATGTATTTATATAATTTATTATATATTTGTTTGAGCAGCATTTGCCAGTGATACGTCACAATTAATAATAACGGGAAAGCCTGATGCTGTCTTCTCCTTCGGCTTTCCGCCACCCAACCAAAGCGCACGGATCTCGTGTTGTGTATTTACATTCTCTTCCAACTAAACAACTTAGTGTGAGAAAATTGGGTATTAAGAAAAATGCAAAGAATTTATTGATCAATCAGGCGATTGACTTACTTCAATCCGCAAGATATCAGGTGGTAAAACAAACCAATAGCCTGATGGTGTTCACTTATTTTCACCTTGGGCGCCTGATAGTAGAATATCAGCAAGCTGGGAAAGCTAAGGCTGCGTATGGAGAGGAAACAATTAAGTTGCTTAGTAGGGAGCTATGTAAAAAATTTGGTAACGGTTTTTCAGAAAGAAACCTGGAGCAAATCAGGCTTTTCTTTTTAGCTTATAAAGAGCGGCAAAAGCAAATACCAATTCCGCAGACAGTGTCTGCGAAATTGCCAGGGCGTCGAAAACCGCAGACACTGTCTGCGGAATCTTTAGTAAAGTTAAAGCCCGTGACAATTCCCAAGACCGTTGTAGCAGAAGTGTTTCCTTTGTCCTGGTCGCACTATATTTCATTATGTAGAATTAAAGACAAGGACGAACAATCTTTTTATGAAATTGAAGCTGTACAGTGCAACTGGAGTGTTCGGGAATTACAACGTCAAATCAATAGTGGATTCTTTGAACGATTGGCTTTGAGCAAAAATAAAAAGAAAATCAAAGAGCTAGCCAGAAAAGGGCAAGTAGTTGTGCAACCTGAGGACGTATTGAAGTCACCTTATGTGTTGGAGTTTTTAGGGTTAGAAGAAAAGGGGAGTTATACCGAATCAGACTTAGAAACTGCCATTATTAATAAAATTGAACATTTTTTGCTGGAGATGGGAAAAGGTTTTTTGTATCAGGGACGTCAGGTTAGATTTTCTTTAGACGAAGAAGATTTTTATGTAGATCTGGTGTTGTACAATCGCCTTTTGAGATGTTTTATTTTAATTGATCTGAAAATAGGAAAACTGAAACATCAGGATATTGGCCAGATGCAGATGTATGTAAATTATTACGATCGATTCGTAAAAGATAAATCAGAGAAGCCAACGATCGGGATCATTATTTGCAAAGATAAAAGTGATGCAATTGTGGAAATCACGCTGCCTGAAAAGAATAATACAATTTTTGCTAAAGAGTATAAGTTATATCTACCCTCCAAAGCGGCGATAAAAAAAATTATTGAATAAGTTTTGTATTTGTTCACATCAACAAGCTTCATTTCACCTCTATCGCCTCCAATAAATAAGCATTGAGTGATACCTCGCCGGGAATAGCCAGCTTGCGCCGTAAGCGGTAGCGGCTGGTTTCCACACCGCGAACGGATATGCCCAATAGCTGGGCGATCTCTTTGGAGGTTAGATCAATATGCAGGTAGGCGCACAACTTTAGATCGGTAGTGGTGAGAGAGGGGAAATGCTTCTTTACCCGTGCCAGGAAATTGCTGTGTACCTCATCAAAATGGCGGGAGAAATGTTCCCAGTCCTCATCATTGTTCTCTGCTTCCTCAAACAACCGCATTACCCTTTTAAAATGATCCTGGGTAACCATAGGCTCCAGCTTTTTAATGGTAGTATTGAGTACTTCCTTGATATTGGAGAGTACCCGGCCCCGATCGACGAGGTGCATGGTTACCGTAGCCAGCTCCCGGTTCTTGAAATTGACATCAGAGGCCAGTTTATCATTCTGTACTTTGATCAGTTCTTTTTCATTCCTTTCCAGCTCCAGCTGGTGCAGCGAGATCAGGTGTTCCTGTTTCTGCTGATATTTTTGCTGCTGGTGGGCGAATTTCTGCTTCTGCCTCCTGTACAATAAGTAAAGCAAACTGATCAAGAGCAAGGTATAAATAGCCTTGGCCACATTCGTCTGATAAAAAGCGGGCAGAATAGTAAAGCTGTATTTGCCTTCAGCTGATTCAATGCCGAGGTTATTCCGGGCTTTGACCGCAAAAGTGTAATTGCCATAGGGGAGGTTGGTATATTCCTTTTCTGTTTTGGCTGTCCATTCGCTCCAGGTATTGTTGAATCCTATGAGGCGGTAACTGTATTCAATACTACTGCCCTGGTCATAAGCGGGGGAGGCGTATTCAAAATGAAAATCATTGAAACCATGGGGCAGCTGCGCAGAGCTATTGTGGGCCTGTACCGGCATCAGCATGCTGTCGTTGGCAAAATAACCGCCAAAGAGCAAGCTATCTGATTTGCCTATCGCTTTTACAGTGCCTATAGCTATGGCGGGACCAGCTGCCGATTGAACATACTTACGATAGTTCAGGTGGTACAATCCTTTTTCTGCCGCCAGGAAGATGTTTTCATCATCATAAGGATAAATGAATTCAAAACCATTTACGATCTTCTGCTGTAATTCGGGAAAGTTGACAATAGAAAAAGGGTGGGGATCGGAGGGTTTATGAAAATCAATGATGCCCGGGCGCCGGTTGGAAGTAAACCAGATATTGCCATTCGCATCCTCTGTCAGGAATTGCACAGCCATATCTCCGAGCACCGAAAACAGGAGGGCCGATTTCACAAAGCGATTGGTGCCTTGGTCGTATTCATAGATGCCATGGCGGGTAGCTATTACGATCCGGTTTCTGATCCGGAAAACAAAGTTATCATAATCAGATGGCAGCCCATCCTTGCTGGTATACAACGTGTAATGAAGGGAATCACCCGGCAGGCTTATTTTATAAATGCCGCGGTAAGGATGTGATGCCCAAATAGTATCATCATTGTCCACCGCCAGGAACCGGAGGGATTCTTTCAATCCATCAAAATGGGCAGGGGCCGAAAATCCCTGTACACCGGCCTGTACACCATACAAGCCATTATAAGCTCCGATCACTACATTGTAAGGCGATGAGGAAGAGCTATAAGGCTTATAAAGCCAGCAGCCTTTCTCCGACATCAATTGTGAAGCATTGTCCTTATTGATCAGAAAACTGCCTTCATGATGCCCCATCAATAACTGGTTATTGATCACAGAGAGATTCCATACCTGCCCCTTGCTATTATTTACCTGCTGAAAGTGGTTTTTGGAAAAACTGAAATCACTGGTGCTGCATACGGGAGTGCTGTACAGTCCATCGGAAGTGCCCACAAAGAGTTTATTATCAAATACCTGGGCAGCATAGGTTGTAAGCATGTTCTTTTTATCGGGATAGATTTGCTTAATAAAAGTATTGTAGCGGATAAAATCTATCCCATTGTCCAGGGCCAGCCAGATGTTTTGCCGGTCATCGGCGAAGAGCCGGAGTATATTGTTGTTCTGCAAACCTTCCTCCATGCTGAAATGCTGGATGATCTTTCCCGTGGCTTTGTTCAGTATATAACACCCATCTGCAGTGGTTCCTACCGCCATCTCCGTGTCGTTCAACGCAATGGCACTAAAAATGCGACTGGCCTTAAAAATGCCATCAGCTTCTGTTTTCCTGGGTATCAACTGGTTACCGTCAATAGTAAACAAGCCGTTCTTATGGGTAGCGATCAGGAGCGAACCTTTTTCATCTTCCAGCAAACCATTCACCAGCATATCCTGGAGGGTTATGTTGGTGGAAATGGCTTTCCAATGTCCCTGTTCGTACTTCATCAGTCCGTCACGCAAATCCTGGGCATACAGGCCTTTGTTGGTTTTAATGAGCTTTCGCCACTCCCTGGGCGCCGGATACACTTTCATACGTCCATCCCTGTACTCCACTATCATGTTGAAAACGCGGTAGAAAACAGCATCTTCATAAAGTTCTATATCCCATACATCGGCCACTTCTTTTCTGTCGGGTGGCAGCAGGTGCTTGAGGGAGTGATATTGAAGAGTACCGGTGTGATCGGGGAAGTAATACCCCAGCTCATCCTGAGCGCCGGCATATATATAACCCCGCTTGTCCACTTTTACGGAGCGCAACCGGGTATGATTGGCAATAGGATAGAGTTTCCAGAACTGCCCGTCGAAGGTGAGCAGGCCTTCGGTATTGGCAAAGTACATGATCCCGCGGCTGTCGATGGCCAGGTCCCAATTCTGACCACCTCCCCGGTATTCTTCTTTAGGGTAATTAATAATGTCCGGAAAACCGATGGTGTTTTGGGCCTTTGCCGAACAAAAGAATAGGGATAAAAGCGGCAATAGCAGCAATCTCATACAGCAATCGTTTGCGTAAAAATAAGGGAAAATTGTCTTGTAGTAGGCGTGGCGTAAAGAGCAGTCATTGACAACCAGTAGCTTAAATTTTTTTGTAGTAGTAATGACGTACGACAGAATGCGGTTTGGGAATAGTGTTAGAAGTAAATTGGATAAGCCCTTTTTGCTATGGGGCTTAGGCCACCATTTTATTACTAACTGATTCTTAAACTGCTTGTGTATGACAAAATCAATTGCTTGCACCATTCTATCACTATGCCTGTTACTATCGCCCACCGTCTGGGCCCAACAACAACAGGTGACCGGTAAGATCAATGACAAAGACGGCACTCCCATTGCCGGCGCTTCTATCTCTGTAAAAGGTACTACACGCGGAACATTAACCGATGTCAATGGCCATTTCACTATCGCCGTCTCCAAGGGAGAGGTGTTGGTATTCAAGCACATTGGATATGGTGAACAGGAATATGGTGCTGATAAGGTACCTGCTGTAATCCTGCTGGCTGCCAAAGCTGCTGACCTGGATGATATTGTGGTGATCGGGTATGGTACGCAAAAGAAAAGCGTGACCACCGGCGCCATCTCCCGGGTAAAAGCTACCGACCTTGAAAACATGCCCATTAACCGGGTGGAAGATGCCTTGCAGGGCAGGGCATCAGGTATTACCATCGCCTCCAACAGCGGTCAGCCGGGATCGGCGGCTACAGTACGGGTGCGGGGTATTACCACACTCAATAACAATAACCCGCTGTGGGTGATCGATGGAGTAGTGGTGGATGCAGGCGGTATTGGTTTCCTCAATCAATCCGATATTGAATCCATTGAAGTACTGAAAGATGCCGCCTCCCAGGCCATCTATGGTTCCCGGGCTGCGACTGGGGTTATCCTGGTTACTACCAAGAAGGGTAAGACCGGCAAGATGAGTGTTGCTTATAATGGCTTTTATGGCATATCCGCGCCAGCCAAAAAGCTGAAGCTGCTGGATGCTACCCAATACGCTACCCTCCGAAATGAAGCTGCCGTGAATGCCGGTAAGCCGGCGCCCTATGCTAACCCTGCTTCCTTTGGTAAAGGAACAGACTGGCAGGACCAGATCTTTAACAATGATGCCAGAAGGCATAACCACGAATTGAGTATCAGTGGCGGTAGCGAGAAGTCTACCTTTTATATGTCACTCGGCTTCCTGAGCCAGGAAGGTATTGTGGCTACAGATATTTCGAAGTACCAACGTTTGAATGTACGCATTAACTCTACCCATAAGATCACTCCATGGCTAAGCCTTGGAGAGAATATAGGCTATGCGCACGATAAATCTGTTGGTTTGGGTAATACGAACAGTGAGTTTGGCGGACCTTTATCCGCTTCGATCAACCTTGACCCGATTACACCAGTCGTAGAAACAGACCCCGCTAAGATCGCAGCAGCACCTTATACCAACAGAGGTGTAAGGCTTGATCCCCAGGGGCGCCCCTATGGGATATCTACTATTGTTGGCCAGGAAATGACCAACCCGCTGGCATTCATACAAACCCGACTGGGCAACTACAGTTGGAGCGATAATGTGGTGGGTAATATGTATGCCGAAATATCGCCGCTTAAAGGTTTAAAGATCAAATCTACTTTTGGTCTTAAGCTCTCCTTCTGGGGTGATGAAGCATTTACTCCTGTATTCTGGCTCAATGCAACCAATAGTACTACGCAGACTAATTTCCGCAGAACCAACAACCGCCGCTTTGACTATAACCTGGAAAATACCATCGTGTATACCCGCAGTTTTGGTGATCACAATATATCTGTTCTGGCCGGACAGGGTGCTTACCTGGAAAACAAGACCCGGATGACGAGTGTAACCTTCTTCAATATTCCGGCGGATAACTTTAAGGAAGCATCGCTCAACTTTAAAGTGCCTGCAGATCAGCGCAATACCGATGGCTCTGAAGGTATAGAGCATATGGTAACTTCCATTTTCGGACGGGTAACTTATGACTACCAGGAAAAATACCTGGCACAGGCCCTGGTAAGAAGGGATGGCTCCTCCCGCTTTGGTCCTAATAAGCTCTATGGAGTATTCCCCTCATTCATGCTGGGATGGGTAGCTTCTAAAGAAGACTTCTTCCCCATTAACAGCCATATCAACTTTTTGAAGTTCCGCGCAGGTTATGGAGCGGTGGGTAATGATAATATTGGTGATTTTGCCTTCGTGTCAACCGTGGGTAGTGGCCGTAACTATACCATTGGTACATCTGGCAGCTATTCACCCGGTTACAGTCCCAATGCGCCTTCCAATCCTAACCTGAAATGGGAAGAAACACGTACTACCAACATCGGATTTGATGCGGTAGTATTTGATAATTTCACGGTGACTGCTGAATGGTTCAATAAGAAGACGGTAGACATCCTGCAAAATCCACGCATTCCTGGTTATGTAGGCGCAATCGGCAATCCGGCTGCTAATATCGGCAGCGTGAAAAACTCCGGAATAGAACTGGAACTGGGTTACCGCAAGCGTTTTGGAGAGTTGAATTTCTCTGCCAATGGTAATATATCATGGATGAAAAATGAAGTGACCTTCCTGGGTAATAATATCAAATTCCTTTCAGGCGGAATGGGATTCCAGTCAATGAACTTTGGATCTATTACTCGCACACAGGTAGGCGAGGCAATTGGTTCTTTCTATGGACTTAAGACATTGGGTCTCTTCCAAACTCAGGCCGATGTAGATGCTTATGTAGGCAAGAGTGGTACTAAAATACAGCCGGATGCCAAGCCTGGCGATTTCAGGTGGCAGGATACGGATGGCAGTGGGTCCATTGATGAGGCCGACCGTATATTCCTGGGCAATCCAACACCTACCTGGACCTATGGTTTCACCATCAACCTGGACTACAAAGGTTTCGATGCGGTGATCTTCGGACAGGGCGCTGCCGGCAACAAGATATTTCAAGGGCTTCGCCGTTTGGATATTGGTAATGCCAATTGGCAGGAGAAAACCCTGGGCCGCTGGACAGGAGCAGGTACATCTGATAATAATCCCCGCCTGAATGTTGATGACCCCAATAAGAACTACAACAATCCTTCTGACTTCTACCTGGAAGACGGTGGTTATTTCAGGTTGAAAACATTGCAAATAGGTTATTCTTTACCTGCCAACATCATCAAGAAGGCCGGATTGAATAAGGTACGCCTTTATGTGATGAGCCAAAACCTTTTCACCATTACAAAATACACTGGCTACGATCCTGAGATCGGCGGTGCTGTATTGAGTATCGACAGGGGTATTTATCCTCAGGCGCGTTCCTTAATGGTAGGTATCAACCTCGGCTTCTAATCACCTTTAAAACCAAGTAAAATGACAACAAAGCAAATAACATATAGTATTCTGATAGCTGCGGCTATTTTTGCAGCGGCCTGTGACAAAGGATTTCTGGAAGCAGAACCTAAAGGACAATTCCTGGAAGATAAGTATTACCGCAATGAGCAGGAAGCATATAACGGCCTGGTAGCTGTATATGATGTGGTAGGCTGGCAGGCCAATGGTTATGTCACCAAGATTGGTGCGATGGATGCCGCCTCTGATGATCATTTTGCCGGTGGCGGCGGTCCCAATGATGTGACACAATACCAGGTAATATCCAACTATACTCTTACGCCTGCCGTTGGGCCACAGGCTGATCTGTGGGCGAAAGGCTTTTCCGGTATTTTTAGGGCCAATACACTACTGCAAAAGTTGCCTAAAGTACCGATGGATGAGAATAATAAAAAGCGCTTTACAGCAGAAGCCAAATTTCTCCGGGCTTATTTCTATTTTGACCTGGTACGTTTCTTCAAGGCTATTCCTTTGCTTACAGAACCGGTATCGCCCGAGAAAATGTATGATGTTCCTCAGGTAACGTCCGATGCCGTATACGCGCAGATTGAGACGGACCTGAAGGAGGCTTTCGCCGATCTGCCTGCCAGTCTTACCTTGTCTACCCAGGCCGGCCGTGCTACCAAAGCTGCTGCACAAGCCTTATTGGGCAAGGTATACCTGTGGCAGAAGAAATATCCTCAGGCTATCACAGAGTTTGCTGCAGTGAATGGCACACCCGGTGGTACCGGCCAATATGGCAATAAGTTGTTTTCTTCTTTTGCCGGCCTGTTTCAATTGGCCAATGAGTTTAACAGTGAGTCTGTCTTTGAGATCTCCTATACCAATACCTCTGCCGGTGGCTGGGGTTGTGTATCCTGTACAGAGGGCAATGTGCTGAACATTATGACAGGCCCACGTGGGTATAACCGCAAGGATCCTGCTGCTCCTGATTATGTTTCAGGCTGGAGTTTTCTGCCGGTTACAGAAGACCTGTTCAATGCGATGAAGGATGATCCCAGGTTGAATGCTACCATCGCCAACCTGAAGCAATTGGAGGATGATGGAAAGGTTACCTATCAGAAGGGCTATATGAATACCGGTTATTTCCTGGAAAAGACGGCTGGTCGTGAGTCGTTTAAATGGACGGGCGCCGGTAATATGGAGCTGAACTTCCCTAAGAATATGTATGATATGCGCCTGGCTGATATTTACCTGCTGGAAGCAGAGGCGTTGGTGATGGCCAATGGTGATCTTACCAGGGCCGCTGCATTGCTGAATGCAGTGCGTGATCGCGCATATGGTGATAATCTGCACCATGTAGCAGCTACCTTGCAAAACATCAAGCTGGAAAGGAGACTTGAACTGGCTGGTGAAGGCCATCGCTGGCTCGACCTGGTACGCTGGGGCGATGCACCAGCTGTATTAGGTCCCAGAGGATTTAAGCCCGGCAAACATGAATACCTGCCGATCCCGTTACTGGAATTGGAAAACACCAAGATAGAACAACTGAAAGAATGGGGAGGCACCAAATAACCCCTGAACCGCTCCTCACACTGATTTTTTGATACAGGCAGTTAGCGTTATTGATAGATAACGCTTCGCGTTTCGCAAGCAATCACTTAAAGGTGGAACGCATTTACCTTTCCAGGTTGAATGCTTCCACTTTTTTTCTTCCACCCAATTTTGGCAACTCTCCGACAAGGAATGCCATAGGCATGCCTTCAGGAAACCCGTTTGTTCACTAAAAACAAATATGTCATGAGATTAAATCTACGGAAAGTAGGCAGGCTGCTGTATGTGTACGGCAGTCTATTAACGATGCTTGTTGTATGTCATACTGCTACCGCGCAATTATCCAGGTTGCGGGCAGATGGACAACGAATTGTAAATGCCAGTAACCAGGAAGTGATCCTGAAAGGAGTGGGGCTGGGAGCATGGCTTTTACAGGAAGGGTATATGATGAATCCCAACACAGGTGGCACACAATGGTCTTTTAAACGGACCTTGTACAATCAGGGCCAAACGGATGCGCAGGTAGAGGCATTTTACCAAAGCTGGCGCAACAATTTTATTACCCAGGCCGATATCAACTGGATAGCCGATCAGGGTTTTAATTGTGTACGTATCCCGATGCATTATGAACTCTTCCTCACTGCTTCGCAAAGGGCCGTCCGGAATACAGTAGCCCGCAATTCGGCCAACTACACGAACTATGTAAACTCCATGACTAGCTGGTACAACAACAACCAATTGTTTACTGATCCCAATACCGAAGGATTCAGGACACTGGAGAATTGTCTCAATTGGTGTGCGGCGCGGGGCATGTATGTGATTGTAGACCTGCATGCCGCACCGGGCGCACAGGGAACAGATGCCAATATATCCGATGCGTTGGTGGCCAATGATCTGTGGAACAGGACCCTTTTCCAGGATGTAACGGTACGGCTGTGGCAGGCTATTGTAACCCGTTATATCAACAACAATACCGTAGCTTTCTGGGACCTGATCAATGAGCCCAATAATGTACCTGGCGGTGGACCCGCTATCTTCAATCTGACCAACCGCCTTGTCAATGCTGTACGTGCCCTGGGTGATAGCCACCTGATTATGATCGAGGGCAATGGTTGGGGTAATAATTATGATTACCTGGAACCCAATAATTTCAACAACCAGAGCAACCTGGTGTACAATGCCCACCGCTATTGGATACCGGAAGGAGATGACAATATACGGGATGGCAATCCCAACCAGATCAACCGCCTCATCAACCTTACTGAGTTCCGTAGCCGCTGGAACGTACCCGTATGGGTGGGAGAAACAGGAGAGAACTCTGATGCCTGGCTGCGCCAGAATGTAGACAAACTGAACGGCGCCGGTATTGGCTGGTGCCACTGGACTTATAAAAGAACGAGCTCCAGCGCCAATGCAGCCTTGCGGAGGATCGTGGGACCGCCTTATCTTACTGATGGCGTATCGGCCATGAGTGGGGTATTGAACAATATTCAGTTTGCCAATACAGTCGTGAACGGGGGACCCCTGGCAGCTGTTGATCCACGCAGGGGTGGTAATACTACTACCTGTACCGGCAACTACAATGCCGTGCCCGGCACCCTGCAGGCTGAAGCTTATTGTGCTATGAGTGGCATACAAACGGAAGCCTGTACTGATGCGGGTGGCGGATTGAATGTTGGGCACATAGAAGCCGGCGATTGGATGGGTTACCGCATCAATGTACCTGCAGCAGGTACCTATACCATTCAATACCGCATAGCGAGCCTGAATGGTGGTGGCAATATCAGGCTGGAACGCTTTGGTGGCAGCACAGTATTTGGTACGATCGCAGTACCTGCTACCGGTGGTTGGCAAACCTGGCAAACCATTTCTCATACAGTGACATTGCCAGCCGGTCAGCAGGATATTGGCATTGCGGCTGTAGCCGGAGGCTTTAACATCAATTGGCTCAGCATCACTTCCAATACCGTCTCTCCTGCACCCATTGGGCAGATCATCACCCTGCGTGGGATCAATAACATGTATGTATCCGGTGAAAATGGTACACAGGCCATGCGTTGCAATCGTGCGACTGCTGGTGACTGGGAAAAGTTCTCGGTGCTGGATGGAGGCAATGGTACCATTTCCCTGAGAAGCATGACCAAGTATGTTTCTTCCGAAAATGGCGCTGCTGCCATTACCTGCAGCCGGGCTACCGTGGGTGGCTGGGAACGGTTTACGTGGGTAGTAAATACGGATGGCACCATCTCACTTCGCGGTAGTAACAACCTGTATATAAGCTCTGAAAATGGCACCACTGCCATGACCTGTACCCGTGCCACGATTAGTGGCTGGGAAGCTTTTAACTGGACCTCAGTGGGTACGGTTACCAATGCCGCTGCTACTGAACTGACAGCAGCACTATCACCCGATGAAGAAGCTGCCTTGCAGGTGTATCCAAATCCTTCACCCGGTGCCGTTACCATCAAAACGGCAGGGCCGGGCAAGCTCACTATTCTTGATCTGGCCGGCCGGCCGGTATACCAGGCCACCATCAGATCTACGCTGCAGATCAGCCACCTCAAACCTGGTGTATATACTGTGCGGGTAATTGGTGATGATCAACAAATAATTACGAAGAAATTGATTGTGGGCGGAATGTAAAATCATTTAATAACACTATATATTAGTTCTGCGAAGCCGAAAAGCTTCGCAGAATTTTTTATTCTATCTTTATTTTAAACAATTTCCCTTGAGTCATTCATTTTCCAGAAGACGATTTATTAAGACATCCGCTGCAGGGAGTATTGGATTACTGGGTGGGTTGCAAGGAATGGATCAATGGGGGCTGCCAGGTACTCAGGGGCCGGGGAGTTTATACCTGTTAAGTAATCAACTGGTCACCTTATGGGGACAGTCATTGTTGAATCTGCAAGTGCTGGGTGTTGCGGCCAAAGATGAATATGGTGGTATTTATTGTCCCACAAATAAGCTGGTGCATGGCAGGGTAGGAGATACGATCTATCCCTTTCTGCACCTGGCTAAGCAAACTAAGGATCAGCGGTATGTAGATGGCGCTGTACTGCTATTTCGCTGGATGGAACGAAAGGTGAGTCAGGCTGATGGCTCCTGGCTAAATGAGCCGGTAAAGGGAGCCTGGAAAGGTACTACCATCTTTTCGATAATCGCTCTGTGTGATGCCCTGCATTACCATGGCGATCTGCTGGACGAACCCTTTAAGCAGGAGGTGAAAGCACGCTTGAAGAAGGCAGGCGATTACGTGTATAATAATTTCTCCATAGATTATGGCAATATCAATTATCCCATAGCGGCTGCGTATGGCCTTTCGCTATTGGGAGAACTACTGGATATCCAATCCTACAAGGTAAAGGGTAGGGAATTTGCTCAACTGGCGCTTTCTCATATTACAAAAAAAGATAGCCTCCTGTATGGGGAAGGGGACGTTTATCAGCCCAGTGCTAAGGGGTGTTATGCTATTGACCTTGGGTATAACGTGGAAGAGTCGCTCCCTAACCTGGTATTGTATGGATTGTTGACTAAAGATGAGGATGTATTGCAGGCTGTTATCCGCTTGCTGCAGACGCATATGGAATTTATGTTGCCCGATGGAGGTTGGGACAATAGCTGGGGCACACGCAATTACAAGTGGACCTATTGGGGCAGCAGGACCTCTGATGGATGTCAGCCAGCCTATACCTTACTGGCCGATCGTGATCCCCGTTTTTATAAAGTAGCGCTAAAGAATACCCAATTGCTACAGCAGTGCACCCATGATGGCCTGCTTTATGGCGGCCCCCATTATGTATCGCACAAAGTGCCGCCCAGTGTGCACCATACATTTTGTCATATCAAGGCATTGACCACCATTCTCGATCAAGCGCCGGTAAAGCTCACAACCGCCGAAAGCAAGCTCGTGCTGCCACGGGAAGTAGCTTATGGTAGCCGCTTTTTTGCAGATATACAAACCTGGCTCATCAGTAAAGGCAGCTACAGGGCAACCATAACCGGGTACGACAAAGAATATAAGAAAACGAAGCAGGGCCATGCTACCGGTGGGGCGCTTACCATGCTGTGGCATGAATCAACGGGGCCACTGGTGGCTGCCAGCATGAATGAATACCAGCTTTTCGAAGCAGGCAATATGCAGGTGGATACCGATCCCGTGTCGATGACTTTAACACCGCGCATAGAATGGAGATCGGGTGAAACCTTGTACATGAACATCAGTGACCTGGGCGCCGAAATGCTAGAGAAAACGAGCAATGGGGTAATAACGATCAGCACCCGGTCAAGACTCGTCAATAAGGACCAGCAGGATCCGCCAAAAGGACCCGTTATTTGTAAGGTTGCATATACCTTCGCCAACAACAAAGTGACCTGCAGGTTCCGTTATGAGGGTACTGTGCCGGATGGCGTTATCAGTATTGTATTCCCGGTCATTTCCCGTAACACTGAACAACTAAAGGCCGTCAATGATCATATACTCGCCATCGACAAGGGGAATGTAACACTAAAAGTGACTTCCAACCAGGATATACTCGTGCTGCCCACCACTACAGGACGGGTGTTCAATTTTGTACCGGGCCTGGAGGCCATCCCGCTGGCCCTGGAAGGCAGGGATGTGAAAATAGAACTGGAGGTTGTGAAAAAATAAGAGACGTGCTGGCTGGTATTGCTATGTCTTTTCTTTCTTACCAACTGTCTGATGCAAACATACGATTCCCAATAACCCATTTCCAAATCTTCATTACCGTTATGACCTGTTATGTCCTGTTTTGACCGGTTTTGTCCGGACATTATAGGACATAACAGGACATTGCCGGATACCCTATTTGGATTAGGCATAGTCTGTGATGTAGCTTTGTGGTATCTGAGGTGAAGCCCTGGTCATACCGTGGTGATACCGTAGCTAAGCCGGGGTTAAGCCGTAGTGATCCCATGAAAATAGCATTGATAGCCAAAAATAGTCTCTTACACCAAAAGCGACAGGGAAGCTGGTGCCCATAGCTTACAGATGAGGGACAACAGAAGGTTGTGCCGCGGGCATAGTTGCCCCTTGCGGATTTGCTTATTGGCCCCTATTTTGTGAAAAATTGTCCATTCTAGCATCTTTCTGATAAAGACATGAAAAAACTTTTTATTTTATCGGGCCTGTTGTTGCTGCTTACTGCAGCAGATGTGCAGGCCTGTTCCTGTGAATACAGAGGTCCATTTTTAAAGATGGCGCCTCCTACGCAATTGATCGCTGTGGTGAAGGTGAACCGGTATTTAACCTTCAAAGATATTTATGGCGAAAAGACCCCCATGTCGATGCAGGCCGAGATCATTGCCATCTATAAAGGAGTTGAGCAAAGAAAAAAGATAATTGTATGGGGTGACCCGGGTAATTTATGCAGGCCCTATCTCAACACTTTTAAAGAAGGCCAGTACTACGCCATTGGCTTTGATGCCGGGCGACCCAACACAGGTACACAACCTACCGATGAAAAGGCCACCGATTATTCGATCTGTATTTGTGGAGCTTATTGGTTGTCGGTGGATATTGAAAAACAGATCGCTTCGGGTCATATTGAGGGCAAGGAGGTAAAGACGCAATCCATGCCTTTGCCCGAACTGAAGGCTGCGCTGGAAAAAGCAGTCGTTTCGGATGCAGCAGGTACACAATTACTTTCAAAGCCGGAGCTGCGCACCCTTATCCTGAAGGAAACAAAAGAAGGTGGTAAGCTGGATTTTTTCACGCCCATCAAAGGGAAAGAAATGAATGGGGTGGAAGTAAAGCCCGGACTTATTTCAACCAATATCGGTATGGCCTTGTATAAATGGGGCCGTTCTACTGCAGACCTTGGGGTAAAATCAGTGGAGGATGCCTTGTCAATATTTGCAGAATTTAAAGCGAGGGAACTCAATCAACGCGAAAAAGAATATATCAAATTGGGCTTTAACAAAAAAATGGATCAGTAATTAAGACATAATGGAACCAAGACTAGAGAAATTAATCAATGCTTTCATAGATCATGGTTGGGCAAAAATAGGCCCTGTTGACGTTTCCAGCGATTGGTGGTTCGCGGATATTATTCAACTGGTTTCAACCTGGAGTCCGGTGGGAACAAGTATTTACTTGACACTGTTGACAGATCCTGCAATCAGCAAGGAGAAGATTGTTTGGTGTATTGCTATTTCTGCTACGGTTCCTGACAGCAGGAACTTCATGTATCTTGACCAGGTAACGCTTAATGATATTAAGAAAACAGACTTGCCATTACTGGTGGATAAGGTTAATAAAATAGTACTTAAATAATGGAACCCAACTAATTGGAGTTTCTTTTGTCAACAGCATTTATATGATCAAATTATTATTTCCTGTATTAATGGTGATAGTTCTCGCGGGTTGCCATTCCGATGTCAATACCTGCGTCGTATTATTTAACCGTGTTGACGGACTGGAACAAGGAAGTGCAGTTCTTAACAGGGGCATTTCAGTTGGTAAAGTGACTTACCTTGATTTCTATAAGGATCAGGTATTGGTAAAGTTTGAATTAAGAGAGGGTATGCATATTCCCCTGGGCTCAATATTTTCGATAAAGAATGGCTTGCTCAGTCCTTCTTATATTGACGTAGACTATTCAGACAGTACCGCTTTTTTGACATCAAAGGATACCGTATCGGGGCTTTATGAAAATAAAAACCTGATGGACATTTTGAGTGATACAGTTCATAAAAGGCCAATCGAACAATCTTTGAAAAAGATCGCTACGGGCATAGGGGAGTTGATCCAAACTGCCAGGGATTCAACGAAGCAACCTGATTAAGATGATAATGTTTAAAAAGATAGGGCAAACGGTACTGTTCTATGTAGTATCGATAGGGCTGATTATCCTTGGTTTTGAGGCCTGGCCGGCAGGCCCCTGTGTCCCGTCGCCCGGAATGATATTCGCTGCTTTTATATTCGGTCCACTCTGTGGCCTTCTTTTGTTCTGGAATTTCTATCAAAGCATTATCAAAGGGAGGAAAGACTATTTGCCCTCAATGATAATTCATGGGCTGATGATTACAGCTTTTTGTATAGCCATAGAGATAGGGTAAAGTTTACTTGTACAAATGCTGGTCCTTCATATAATCTATCCCATGTTTCTTTAGGTAATCAATGCCCCACTGACTGATGAATTCATAGAGGGGCGCCATCGACTTACCGTCTGCCGATAAATAATATTCCACCCGGTGAGGCTTCAGGGAAAGCACTTCTTTCTCTATCAGTTTATCCCGCTCCAGCTCCTTCAATTGCTGACTCAACATCTTTTCTGAAATACCGGGCAGGTTTTCCCGGATAGCGCTATAGCTTTTCCGGTCAAACTGATGCAGGTGGGATAGGATGAGCAGTTTCCATTTGCCGCTGATGAATTCCAATGTAATATCTACAGGACAAGTATAGGTCTTATTGTTTAATTGTATCATGGCTTTCGGACTTGTATAACGGGGCCTACTTTTTGGTTAGGTATTGTTACAGCCAATGCTGCTCCCCAATTTTGCAGGCATAAAAATAATACAATTTTATGCTTACAAAATCCTTATTCGCCTTGTTGCTGCTGGTCAGTACAACTGTCAACGATTCATTTCATTCCTCAACATCAAATCAAAGTATGAACACCAAATCATTTTCCGTAGAAGTGATCCGGTACAATATTCCCCAGGATAAAAGCGCCGCTTTTGAGAAAGCCTATGCTGATGCCGGCCAACACCTGCAGGCTTCGCCTTATTGTCTTGAATACAAAGTGCTGCATGGCAATGAAGAACCCAATCACTATATTGTCATCATTCACTGGACCAGTAAGGAAGAACACCTGCAGGGGTTCAGAAAAAGCGAAGAATTTATACCTTTCTTTAATCTCGTGAAGGCTTTTTATTATAATATTGAGGAAATGAAACATTACGACCAGACAGCTACCGCATGGTCGAAATAAACAATAAGTTGTATGGAGAAGCAAGTGCCAACACTGTATGAATGGGCCGGAGGCCGGGAAAAGTTTGAGCTGCTGACAGAGCGGTTTTATGAAAAAGTGCAGGCAGATGAAGTATTGTCGAAAGTGTTTCAACACATGTCGCCAGCCCATGCAAAACATGTGGCGCATTTTATAGCGGAAGTATTTGGTGGCGGTAAACTGTATACAGAAGGAGACCAGGGAAGCCATGCAACGATGGTGCAACATCACATTGGTAAGATGTTGACGGATGATCTCAGAAAACGATGGCTGCAGCTATTACTGGAAACAGCCGATGAAATTGGTGTGAAGGATGATCCTGAATTCAGGTCGGCCTTTGTGGGCTACCTCGAATGGGGAAGCAGGCTGGCAGTGATCAATTCCCAATTACTGGAAAACCCTGTTGGGCAATCCGAACCCATGCCCAAATGGGGCTGGGGAGAGACGGGCGGGCCGTATGTTCCTGGTTAAGGGGATACTTCAAACAAAGAAGATTTTATAACTTCCCGATATGAAAATCCTGTTGGCCACCCTGGCTTTTATCAATGGCGGCTATATGCTGCTGGATGGGATCTATGTAATGCTAAAGGGGAAATATATTGGTCCGGAAAAACCCGGCCCCTGGGCCAATCTATTTTCTAAGTTGCCGGTAAATGTATTCAAACTGGGACCCTTGTTTGTAGTGTATGGCCTTGTTTGGCTGCTATTTTTGTATGGGGTACTCACCACACAGGCATGGGCCTACAAACTGGGACTGGCTATTTCTATATTGAGCCTCTGGTACCTGCCAGTAGGCACAGTTTTGTCGGTCACGGTATTTGTGGTGCTGATCATTGCAAAACGAAAGATCGGATTATGATTGGTTTTATTTCTTCACATTCGCCACATCCTTCACGGTGATAAGTTTTCCTTTATTGCCCCAGCTATTGAGAATATAGGTGGTTACATCGGCCACTTCGTCATCGCTGATGTTTTGTGCAGCCATGGGCGTGCTGTATTCAACACCATTTACTTTGATGGGATCATTCAGGCCATATTTAATAGCCTGGATGGCTTTTGCCGGATCCTTTAAAAAGTAATTGGAACCTGCAAGGGGAGGGATGGCGCCGGCCAATCCTTTACCATCTGCCTGGTGACAGACAACACAGAGTTCCGTATACAATTCTTTTCCCCGGGCCTTACTTTCTTCCAGTTTCTTATCCTGAGCAGGGGCCCAGCCCAGTCCTGCAATGGCTGTCAGAATAGTACCTGTGATCATTATTTGTTTGGTCAACATCGTTATTCAAAATTATTGTACGGAATTGCTTTTTAGACACTAAATATAAGGGCATTCAATGGTTTATCACAGCCATTACTGTAAAATATTGGTAAGAAAATATCCCCTGATTGAACGTCTTTTTGAGGCGTTGCCTGCGGTACTATAAGGATTTTGCAAAAAATTAACTGATATTTACGCCATGTCCGCACTGCCTGACGATATACTGCTTGCCTGGCAACAACAGATTGCCCGGGGTGATGAACGCGCCTTCGATAACCTGTTCCGTCATTTTTACGGACACCTGGTCAATTTTGCGGTGGACATGGTAAAGCTGCGGCCGGCAGCCGAGGAGATCGTGTCGGATGTATTTGTGAAAATATGGCAAAAGAGAGCGGAAATATTGCTGATCGAAAAGCTACGCGTCTTTCTTTTTGTGGCTGTAAAAAACCAATGTTATAACCATTTGCGCAAGCATTCCCTCTGGAATGTGACGGTAAGCCCTGATAACATAGCGACGTTATCCAGCGCGTATAATCCGGAAGAGGACATGGCCTTCCGGGAATTGCAGCACCAACTCAACAAAGCCATCGAACAACTGCCTGATCAGTGTAAGCAGGTATTTAAATTGATCAGGGAAGATGGGCTTAAGTACAAGGAGGTGGCAGATATTCTTGGCATTTCGCCCCGTACAGTGGAGACCCAATTGTTCAGGGCGGTAAAAAAACTCCGCAAAGTATTGTCCGAAGAGCCTGATCCACAACAGTCCAACATGCCCGATGTGCTGCTGCCGGTGATCCTGGTAAGCTGGTTCCTCTCTTCCTGAAAAATATTTTCAACCTTTGTACGTAATTGCTTTTAATTCTGTGTCCTTATAGTACCGGCTAACGATTTTTACTTCCGGCTGCTATATGATGGATAAAGACAACTTCTTGCTATTGGTCACTAAAGTACTGTCGGGCAATGCTTTGCCCGGCGATGAGGTGTTACTCCAAAACACCCTGGCCAATCAGCCCGACCTCCAGCCATTATATGAACAATACAAACGGTATTGGGAACAACAGCACCTGAATCAGTCCGCCGATGTGGAACAAGCATTGATGGCTACCTGGCAAAAGATACACCATGCTCCTGCAGTGGCTGTTGCTGCTATTGAGACGCCTGTAAGGCGGTTGTTTACTGCTGGCAGGGTGGCTGCGGCAGCAGTGCTGCTGGGCATGGTATTCATGGCCGTCTGGTTTTGGTTGCCGGCCCGCCGGCAGTCAGCCATGGAATGGGTAGAGACCTATAACCCGAAGGGAACACGTTCTGCTATTTTATTGGCGGATGGAAGCAAGGTATGGCTGGCTGCAGATAGCCGCCTCAAATATCCCCGTCATTTCGCAGCTAACCGCCGCGACCTTTACCTGGAAGGAGAAGCTTTTTTTGAGGTTACACGCAATCCGCAGAAACCTTTTGTGGTGCAACTGGAAACGGGTGCGGTACGGGTGCTGGGTACCTCTTTCGATATTAAATCATATACAGGAAATCCTGAGATCACTACTTCTGTTGCTACCGGCAAGGTAGCTTTTATACCACCACACAGTGATGGCAACGATACGGTGTTCCTCACGCCCAATAAAAAAGCGGTGTACAATACCAGGTCTGGAAAGATTACCGTCAAAGAAACCGATGCACTGGCCGATAAGGCCTGGATCGATGGCATTCTGTTGTTTGATGTACTGAGCCTTGAAGAGATTGCGGTTATACTGGAGAGATACTATGGGAAAACAGTTCAATTTAAAGACAAGCAAGTAAAAGGATATCGTTATACCGGCAAGTTTGCCAACAACTCGCCGGCGGAAATATTGCATTACCTCAGTAAAACCAAAGCATTTACCTATACGGTTTCAGACTCCCTGATCGTCATTGGTAGATAAAGTATAGAACGATTGTATTATTCATAACCAAATGTTTGCGTATGAAACTGCGACTGCTCCTCGTGGGTGTTATTGCCTGTATGGCATTCTCCGGCCTTTATGCCGGTACACGGGGTACCCCACCTGCCTGGAAAGATCAAAAACAAAAAGTAAATGTGGTCTGTAAAAACAAGGACCTCAAATGGATCATCAATCAGCTGGAAAAGCAAACGGGAACCCTGTTTGTGTATTCCAATGATGAGCTGAATCTCTCTCAAAAACTTTCGCTGCGTATCAGGGATACAGAATTCGACGATGCACTGCAAAAGATCTTTATGCCGCTCCACATTGTATTTGAGTTGGCAGGAAAGAATGTATTGTTGAAACCAGCGAAGCGGGAAGGATTTAGTGCTGTGCCTGTTGTGGCAGATCCTGCCGGCCGGGATGCAACCATCACGGGTAAAGTGCTCGATGATAAGCAACTGCCGGTCGCCGGCGCTACGGTACAACTAAAGGGCACCAATCTTGTTACTACCACCCGCGAGGATGGCAGCTATTCCTTAACGGTTCCTGAAGCAAAAGGTACCCTGGTGATCAGCTATGTAGGGTACCGCCGCGAAGAAGTGACCATTACTGGCATCAGTCAGCAAATTACCCTCCAATTGATGGATGCCAGTCTCGGTGAGGTAGTTGTGATCGGATATGGTACTCAACGGCGCACCAGTGTAAGTGGGGCTGTTGACCAGATCCGGGCTACTGCACTGGAAGGCAAGCCCAGTATAAACCTCACCCAGTCATTGCAGGGTGTGTCGCCCAATCTTATTATACAGCAGCGGAATTCAGAACCGGGTGCAGATATCAACATCAATATCCGCGGGGTAAGCACACTCAATAACAATTCCCCGCTGATCGTAATTGATGGAATTGCGGGCGGCGACCTCAACCAACTGAACCCTTCTGATATTGATAATATATCCGTGTTGAAAGATGCCGGTAGTGCCGCTATCTACGGATCGCGTTCGGCCAATGGTGTGATCCTCATCACTACCAAAAAGGGGAAAAAGAATGCCAGTGCTACAGTGACCTACAATGGCATGGTAGGCATACAGCAGCCAAAGAATTTTTACAAACCGGTAGAGGGTTATGAAAATGCCATGCTGCGCAATGAATCATTGGTCAATGCCAGTCTACAACCCATGTATACACCCGATCAGATCCGCGCTTTCAAAGAGCAGGGTAGTGAAGAGTGGATGCTGGATCGTATTCAGCAGGATGCACTGCAGCAAAATCACAATCTCGGCGTATCAGGTGGCAATGAGAAAACCACTTATCTCCTGTCTCTAGGGTATGTAGATCAGCAAAGCAATCTGGTGGGACCCAACTTCGGACTCAAGCGTTACAATGCCAGGCTTAACCTCAGTACAGAAGTGGGCCGGCTGAAGGTCACAGGCAACATGGCCTATTCCCGCCGGGATATTAAGGAACATTCATCCAGCACTTCCACGCTCATTGTGGATGCAGCCAGAACGCCCAGGCTGTATAAAATGATTGATGACCAGGGACGTTACCTCACCAATGATGTACTGGCAGAATTCAATCCCCTGGGCATACTGGAACAGGGCGGTTACCGTACGCACAATGATGATCACCTCTTTGGTAATATCTCTGCAGAATTGAGCATAATAGATGGACTGAAGCTAAAAGGTGTAGCCGGTGGCAACCTTTCAACATTACATACCTATGAGCGTGTAAGGCAGGTCAATTTCTTTCCCAAAGGGATCTATGGCGCCGACCGTAATACGAATGACCGGAGTGCCAAGAATCTCTTCCTCAATACCCAGCTGATGCTGGAATACCAAAAGGTATTCGGTGATCACCACCTGAACGTGCTGGCTGGATATTCCAACGAGTCGGTGACCAATAAGGAAATAGCATTGAATACCAAATACAATGACAATGAACTGGGAACACCTGTAACAGGTACCATCATTGATCCCGCTAATTCTTATAATTCCAATCGCCGTACTTCAGAAAGCAGCCTTAATTCATTTTTCGGCCGTGCCGGTTATTCCTACGACGATAAATATTTCCTGGAGTTCAACTTCCGCTATGATGGTTCATCCAAATTCGCCAAGGACCTGCGCTGGGGTTTCTTCCCTTCTGTATCGGCTGCCTGGCGGGTTACAGAGGAAGGGTTTATGGAAGACTACGTGAGCAAATTCGGAAGCCTTAAGCTACGTGCTTCCTATGGGGTACTAGGTAACCAAAGTGTTGACAATTACCAGTTCCAGACTACCTACGATATCAATACCCGGAATGTATATGGCTTCAACAACAGCCCGGTGGCGCTGGTAGATTTTACATTTGCCAATCCTAACCTGCGCTGGGAAAAGGCGGCGACATTCAATGCCGGTGTGGATGCCACTTTTCTGAAAGACAGGTTGCAGGTGACATTTGATTATTTTAACAAACTCACGAGCGATATCCTCATTACTCCCTCTATTCCCGGATTGTTTGGCGGTTCTGTATCTGCTTACAATGCGGGTAAGGTAAGGAATCTGGGTTGGGAATTGAGTCTTAGCTACCGTATTCCAGGCAGGCAGTTTAACCATACCATCGGATTCAATATCGGCGATTCGCGCAACGAAGTTGTGAGCTTCCAGGGCAGTGAACGCATTACCGGGGCCGACGAAATGCAGGTGATACTACGTGAAGGATTGCCCTTTAACTCCTATATCGGTCTGAAACGTGACGGGTATTTCCAGAACATTGCCGATATAGAAAATGGCCCTGCACCCACTGGTATTACGGTGGTGCCGGGTGATATTCGTTATGTAGACCGCAACAAGGACAATGTGATTGATGACCAGGATAAATTTGTATTGGGAAATCCTTTTCCCCGCTATACTTATGGCTTCAACTATGCGGTGAGCTGGAAACAACTGGATATTTCCATTTTCATACAAGGTGTGGGCAAGCGGGATATGTTCCTGCGGGGCGAACTGGTAGAGCCTTTCCATTACAATTATGGACAAACTATGTACCAGCATCAACTCGATTACTGGACGCCAATCAATCCCAATGCCAAGTTTCCAAGGCTGGCTGCTGTAAACAGCCCTTCCAATACCAACAATTTCCGCCGTGGCTCTGACCTCTATTTATTTGATGCGGCCTATGCACGGCTCAAGAACCTGCAGATTGGTTATTCTCTGCCTGCACAATGGATCAATAAGGCAGGCATGCAAAAAGCCAGGTTTTTCCTCGTTGGACAAAACCTGCTTACTATAGCTGGCGTTTCCTTTGTCGATCCTGAGATTTCAGAGTTCAATAATAACCTCAGCAACAGTGGCGCCAATAGTGGCCGTAACTATCCTACGCCCATATTTTACGGTATTGGTTTAGACATCACTTTTAAATAACGCTGCTATATGATACAAAGAACAATCTTCAAAAAAGCTTTTGCAGGGCTGTTGTTGCTAGCGGCAGCCTCGTGCAAGAAACTGGACCTTGCGCCCACCGACCGGTTCACCGATGCTACCTACTGGAGCTCCTCCGATAAAGCGGCCATCGTATTGAATACGGCCTATGCGCAGATGTTTGGGGCAGGTACCTTCTTTTATAATGAAGGCCTTTCCGACAATGCCTATAGCGGCCGCGGAGACCAGGAAGGCGTTACCTCCATTTCTTCCGGTCTGGCCGATGCTTCCTTACCCCGTTTCAAAAACGAATGGAACGACCGTTATAGATGTATTAAGACCTGCAATATTGTATTGAAAAATATAGACCGTGTACCTAATTTTCAGGAGGGGCTTAAGAACAGGATGAAAGCGGAAGCCCGTGTGATCCGCGCATTTCAATATTTCCAACTCTACACCTGGTATGGAGATGTGCCCTTGTTTGACCACGACCTGACTGTATCGGAATCACAAACCATTGCGCGTTCACCGCGTGCGCAGGTGGTTGATTTTGTATTGAAGGAATTGGATGAATCTGCAGCATTGTTACCAGTCAATACACAATATGTAGCAGCAGACCGCGGGCGTATTACCAAAGGTGCTGCCCTTGCTCTAAAAGCGCGCGCGCTTTTGTATGAAGGCCGCTGGCAGGACGTAATTACTGCCACTGAACCGTTTATAACCGGCAATACACCGGGTACCTATAGCTTGTTCAACAGCTATGAGGGATTGTTCCTGCCACAGAATGAATACAACAATGAAGTGATCTTCGATGTGCAGTATGTGCCAGAGTCGAGAACCTATAGTGTATTCTTTGACCTGGTGCCGCTAAGTGTTGGTGCACGCCTGAATGCTATGGCGCCTACGCAGGAGCTGGTGGATGATTATCTGATGCTGAATGGTAAAGGGATTAAAGAGGTTGGTTCCGGATACAGCGAAAATGATCCCTATGTGAACCGGGATCCCCGCCTTTCCAATACGGTGGTATACCACAATTACAAGTGGAAAAAGCCGGATAACAGTCTCCAGACCATCTATATCAAGCCGGGCACTGATCCCAACAGCACCAAGCTGGATGAGTATGTACCCAGCGGGGTAAGTTCTCCCACCGGTTATTATATCCGTAAATATTATGATCCTACATCGGTCAATAACTTCAATTCGGGATTGAACCTTATTCTTATCCGCTATGCCGATATTTTATTGATGTATGCCGAAGCTAAAAATGCCCTGGGGCAGCTTACAGAAGCGGTATGGAATCAAACCATCCGGCCATTGCGGATACGTGCTGGCTTTACAGAAGCAACTGCACTGGACTTCAACAACGCCTGGACAACCGACCAACGTACGGCTATCATTCGCCGGGAACGCCGTGCAGAACTGGCGCTGGAAGGTTTGCGCATCTTTGATATCCGTCGCTGGAAAACAGCCGAGACGGTATTGAATGGTTGGGTGCATGGCGCTAAATATGGCGAACCTACAGTAGACAATGGCTATATCCGTGTGAATCAGCGCAGCTTCGATCCTGCCAAACATTACCTGTGGGCGATACCGCGCGATGAGCGAAACCTCAATAAGAACCTTAGCCAGAACAATTCCTGGTAATCAATCATGAACTCATAAACGCTTCAATATGAAAAAGAATATGCTGTCATTTATAACCATGAGTCTGGTGCTATTGGCCATCGTGGGTTGTAAGAAAGATAAAAACATGGACCATACGGCGGTAACCGCTGTGAAAAACATCTTCACGCCTGAAGACAATCGCTTTGTAAAACTACAGCCAGCTACTTCGGCCAGCGTAGTATTTGAGTGGGAACAGGCCAAGGCGGAAGACGGCGGGCTGGTAATGTATGAGATCGCTTTTGATAAGGAAGGCGGTGATTTTAGCAAGCCGGTCTACAAAATGGTTACAGACAATGGCGGCGTGTACAACAAGGCCACAGTAACCCATAAAACCTTAAACCTGGTGGCCAACCTGGCTGGCATTCCTTCATTGGGTACAGGGAAATTGAAGTGGACCATCTATTCTTCCAAAGGGATCAATGAAGTAAAGGCCGATGCCAGTCGTACGATACAGGTACTACGCCCGGCAGGTTTTGCCACCGTGCCTGCTGACGTGTTCCTGACAGGCTCTGCCACTGAAGTGGGAACCGATCTTGCCAATGCAGCCCAGCTTAAGCAGGTGTCCAATGGTGTATTTGAAATTTATACTTCACTGAAAGCGGGTACTTATCAGTTTGTAGATCGCAAGACAGGTACGCCGGTTTCCTACTCCATCAGTGGCACTGACCTTAAAGAAGGTGGCTCTACTACGGTAGCGGGCGCTACCAAAGTGTACCGCATCAATCTCGATTATAACAATGCTTCCGTAAACTTAACGGAGATCAAAGAAGTTGGCTTGTGGTTTGCCCCCAACAACACTATTTACTTCAACCTCAATTATACCGCCAATGGCGTATGGAAAGCAGAAAACCAATCCATTGTTTTCAAACAGGAAGGCTGGGGCAGGGATGAACGCTATAAGTTCCGATTTAAAGTGAGTGATGGTACTACAGATAGCTTTGAATGGATGGGCAGCACCAATAATGACAACCAGCGTCCAGTACCCGGAACAGCTGCTGCTTATTGGTTTCTCATCAAAATAGCCAGCAATGACCAATGGAATTATTGTTACAAGTTCCAAACGGAGGCCGACAATAAGAACTGTGATATACTGGTGAGTTTCCCTACCGGATCGGCTTATACCCACCAGGTAGTGATTAAGTAATGATCCATTAAACCAACACGTATGAAGTTTCCTATATTATTGGCCTGTGCCGGGCTATGGCTGCTGCCGGGCTGTGTAAAGAATTATGATGATGTGGTGATCACCGGCGATCAGTCGGGTATCGTCAAGTATGAGATCAACTGGTCTGCCGCGGCTGATAGCAGCATCGGCTCGCTGGTACTCAATTTCTGGAACCCTTCCGGTAAGTATTTTAACCGCACCAGCAATGGCAATACAGAGTTTCACTATTGGCCGCAGGCACATGCCCTGGATGTACTGGTGGATGCTTATGCCCGTACCAACGACAATAAATACCGTGCCCTCATGGACGAATGGATGGTGGGTGTGAAGCAAAAGAACGGCAATACCTTCCTCAACGAATATTATGATGATATGGAGTGGAATGGTCTTGCCATGTTGAGAGCCTATACCGTTACCAACGATGCTAAGTTTAAAACCGGTGCAGACCAGGTATGGGCGGATATCAAAAACGGGTGGAATACCAATATGGGCGGCGGAATTGCCTGGCGCAAAGCCATGCCGGCCTATAAGAATACACCCGCCAATGCACCTGCCTGTATACTGGCAGCCCGCCTTTACCAGCAATTCAAACAGCCGGCAGACCTTGAATTTGCGCAGAAGATCTATACCTGGCTAAAAGATAGTTTGTATGAAGCAGGTACGGGTTGGGTATATGATGGCATCAATGCCAATGGAGATGGGTTGCGCAGTACCTGGAAGCTTACTTACAACCAGGGTACTTTAATCGGGGCCGCACTGGAGCTGTATAATATCACCAAAGATCCCCTGTTCCTGAATGATGCGATGAAGGTGGCTAATTTTACCTTGTCGGATAATACGCTTACCAATGGCGCCGACCGTTTGCTGCGCGATGAAGGTGGTGGCGATGGTGGATTGTTCAAAGGTATTTTTGTACGTTATTTCACGGCCCTGATCCTTCATCCCGATCTGCCCGATCCTTACCGCAAGCGCTATATTGCTTACCTGAAAAATAACTTCGAGACTTTGTGGTATTCAGGAACCAGGAAGCCGGTGGTATTGTTTGGTAGTTATTGGAAAAACAAACCTGGCAGTGAAACAGAAATGCCGATCCAATTAAGTGGCGCTATGTTGATAGAAGCCGCGGCTTTGTTGAAGAAGAGTAATATGTTTTAGTGCCTCGCCGGACAACGATGTATAGGAAAAGGCTACCTGCAAAGGTGGCCTTTTTTGTTGCTGAGGCTAAGTCAAAACCGTTTGCCTATGGTTAATCCTGCCTGTGGAATGGCATCGCCATTGGTGTCTGTTTGAAATCCGCCGGCTACGCCCAGCATGATATTGTTGCTTAAAGTGAAATGATATTGTAATTGAAATAGTCCGCCGGCAGCAAACGTATTCTGTTTATTCCAGTTGTAAAAGTTGAAAAGAAACTCCGGATTGCCGGATGTTTGGGGGTTGGTGACACTGTAACCGTCGGGTGATGCCGATTGGTATCTGCCAAATCCGCCCAGACTGAACATGATCTCATGGTGTTTGCTCCTGAGGACGCTTAATTGGGCATTGATACCTAACTGACCCCCGGCGGTAGTAAAAGGCACGGACGCATCTGTGCGGATATGTGTCGTGGGGTTGGTGTAAGTATAGTCATCCTTATCATAATTGATGGTGCCACGGATATTGATGTTCAATGAGAAGGTGTGGCTCAGGTATCTGGTATAGTCTGCGCCAAATACTATCCCATCCATATCCCCACTGCCATGACGGCTGTAACCTGCTATGAACTGGATGGCCTCAGCGGCGGGTTCGCCTGCTGGTACTTCTTGTCTGGCATTCCTCTGTAAAGGCTTTGGTTTTTGTGGAATAGGGGTGGCAGAAGGTGGGGCTGCCTTTTGGGATGAGGCAGGAGGTGCTGATTTTTCCCGGATAATAGGTTGTACTGTATTATTGCCGGCATTCGTTGGCGTGGGAACTATGGACTGCCCGGTGACTACAGGTGTACCTGTTTTTTGTGCGGCAGGTTGGCTGCTATCGATCAGGATGGTCACTTTGGCGGGCGCCGCCTGACCAGGATTGCCTGCTGCTTTAACGGGGGCTGTTTTGGATGCTCCGGTTGACGGCTTCTTTTTGGGAGCAGTGATTGATTGACCGCTGTTTTCAAACAGGATGATGTGGTTGCCTACCACTTTGTGTTGTACGCCTATGCTTTGCCTGAGTGTGGCTAACCATTGGGTGAGTGTTTGACGCTGCTTTGAAACAGTAAGGGTTTGTGAAGGGCTGATCTTATTAGTGCTGAAGGAAAATTCAACCCCGGTTTGCCGGGAAAACGATTTAAGCAGCGAGTCAATACGAATGGACCTGGCTGTAATGGTAATGGGTTTCTCAAACGTCGCATTGCTTACCTGTGCGGTAGTGGTTATATGCAGACAGGTTACTATTATGATCGTGAACAAGGAAGACATGGGCTTTACAGTTTTTAAGTTTGAATTAGCGGCAGCCATTTCCATTGATGCGGATGGTATTGCCTTGTTGTTCGTACGTAGTATTGAGCGTTGCATTGATGATATTGAGTATGTAGGATAACGACTTATTATCGAACTGGGCAGAAAGCCTGCAGCCGGCAAATTGTTGTGCATTGATAGCGATGGTTACGTTGAAGGCTTTTTCCAGGTACCGGCATGCATCGGTGAAAGCAATATCATTGAATGAAAAGGTTTTGGTGGCATAGCCGATGCTGTTGATGTCGATGGTATCCTTTACATAGAGTTCCTGCCGCTGCTTATTGTAGATGCCGGTTTGACCTTTATTGACCGTGATCTCTTTTTGTTGTGTATACATTTTTACCACGCCTGATTGCACCTGCACTTCTATGTTTCCGGGCGGCGTAAAATCCCTTACGTTAAAAGAAGTGCCCACCACTTTGATCGTCAAATCGTATAAACTGATCATAAAAGGTTTGCTTTTGTCGGGAACTACATTGAAGTAGCATTCGCCTTTCATGGCTACCTGGCGATCCGATTTGTTGAAGCCGGTAGTGTACACTACTGCGCTGTTCTTATGGATGGTGATGGTGGTGCCATCGGGCATGGTATCTGTTTTGAGTTCACTGGTGGTGGCTTTGGTGATCCGGGTGAGTTCATCTGGTTGTTCCTTGCTGCGGGTAAACCAGAAAAGGGAGGCCAGGAACATCAGTCCGATCACGGAAGCTGCTGCATACCGGTTAAAGAATAGTCTGATGAGCAGGGGCCGGCGGTTAGCTGGCAACAGGGGTTCCAGGGCTGTCCAGGCCTCCTGCGTAGGAGGTATAGCAGGGATCGCTGTACCGGGCAGTTGGCGCCAGAGGGCGGCAATCCGCTTAAACTCCCGGGCATTTTCAGGCTCGGCGAGCCAATCATCCAATAACATGGCTTCGGAGGCGTTGGCTTCACCGGCCAGGTATTTGCTGATGAGGTCTGTAATGGATTGGTTGTTGTGTGCATTCATTGTTTGAGCATTATTCCGGGGTTCAAATAAAAAGGTAAATGACCGAAATCATGGCCAGGTCTGCCAATTGTTCTCTCAGCGTTTTTAGGGCTTTCCCCATTTGTACTTCTACTGTCTTCACGGAGATATTCATTTCAGCGGCGATAGTGGCGTATTTTTTTCCTTCCAGCCGGCTTTTGCAGAAAACTTCCCTGCAGCGGGGTGGGAGGGCATCAATAGCCTGCTGGATCCGCTCCCTGATCTCTTTTTCTTCGGCAATGTTGATGCTGGCGCTAAGGACGGTGGGGGTGATGTGCGGATGATGGCTTTCGCGCACCTTACGATTCCTGATGGTGTTGAGAGAGAGGTGATATACAGAGGTATATAAATAAGCACGGGCTGCTATGGCAAAATTCAATGCTTCGCGTTTCTCCCATAATTTAATGAAGGCCGATTGGACAATGTCTTTTGCCTCAGCATTGTCTTTAACGATGGTAAAGGCGTAGCTAAATAATTTCTCAAAATATTCATGAAAGCATTGCTTGTAGTGGTCTTCCACTGTAGTGTATGCCTGTTTATGGTTAATTGCGCTTTTGGTAAAGGCTGTGTTGGGCAATATCAGTATCATATTGCTTAGACACGTCAACGGTAAAAGGCCCTTATCGGCCGGGGGCGGATATTTGGTTTAATTTAAGCTCTTTTCATAAGCGGCACTTATAATTAGTACGGACTACCGGTTCCATCCCATGAAAGGCGGGAATAGCGAGCGTTTTTAATTAATCAGGGGCGAGGGAAGGGGGACGAGGCTGATGGCATTTTATAGGCACGCATGGGAGCAGATTGGGGTCATATTCAACAAGGAAAGGGGCACATCAAATAATTGATGTACCCCTTTTTATATGTGCCCGAAATAACCGTAGTTGACTTTACAACTGTATTTTCCTTGACAGCTTTTGTCCGTCCACTACATAATATATTACATAAGTACCAGGGATTAATCCATTGATTTCACATTGTTGCCTGGCCACATTACGTGTTTGCAACAACTGGCCTTTCATATCGTATACCTGTACAGTAGTGGGAGCAGATCCGCTAAAGTAAAGCATGGTATTGTTGCCACTGCGCATTACACGCAGGCTGGATGCTGCATTGTTGTTGTGTACGGTAATAATACGCGTGTAAACGCGGTCACCGCTGTAGTCTACACCTGCAACACGATAATACCGGGTGGAGAAATTCATGTCATTGTGCTGGTAGCTAAAGTTCATATTACCTGCGGAGGGTGAAATGGTAGAGGCAACAGTCCAGTTACGTCCATCATTGCTGTACTCTACGTCGAAAGTGCTTAGCCCGTCAATATCAGCCATTTGCCAGTTTAGCAGTACATATTGTTCTTTGGAGGTGGCCGAAAAGCCGGAATAAACAATCGGAAGGGCAACACCGGCAGAAGTGGCTGTTACCTTGTTGAAAGTAATGCCGACTGCCTGGTAACTAACGTAATTGGCGCCCGGGTTGGCAGTACTGGTAGCGGTAGTGGTCCAGATGGTACCATCCCGGTAAGCAATTTGAAGCAAAGCTTCTGTATTACCTGCCAGTTCTGCATCGCTGTAGATAATTCCTATTTCCCCGCTGTAGGTAACGGGTGCAGCCCAGGTATATACTCTGTCAATGCTATTGGTGCTGGCGGGATTTCCCGGAATCTGCACATAATCGTGTGTAAGTGCGTTGGCAGTTATAGTAATATCCGTACTGGGAATGAGTACGAGGCTGTCGGCGGTGAAGGTAACGCCGCTTTGCAGGAACAGGGTGCCTGCTCCAACCTGGCTATAGCCCGAAAGCGACAATAGCAGGCCGCAAATACAATATAATAAATAGCGCATTGTTTGAATTTTAGGGTGAACTAATAATTGTGAGGACCAAGAATTATTCTACCCTTTGTATAGTCAATGCCGCACCCTGGCCACTACCCAATAAAGTGGCTACGCCGAGTAATCCAGATAATTGAAGCTGGATGGTTGAACCGGCTGTAAGCGTTACAATTGCTTCTGCACTCAGCCGGCTAACGGCGAGCGTGGGGCTAACCGTACTGGCCAAATTCGGAACTCCGTTAATGAGCAACTGGGCATCTACCAGCAATCCGCCAGTAAGGTTAATACCATAAGCCAGTCTGTACCTTCCGGCTTGTGCAACTGTAAATGTATTATTGGCTCCATTTACTGTTACATTGGAGCCAAGGCTCTGCGCGTCCGGCAAAGGAACTGGGGTGCCTCCTAAAACGACGGCAATCACAGAACCTGATGTATTGGCGGCAAAGCCTGTTGAGGTGCCGAAAGAAATGTTGGTGAGGTCTGTAGTGTTGGTGAGTCTTATCCATGCACCTAAAATATGCATCCATAAACCCGAAATGGCGTCGGTTTGATAAACTATCAAACCATCTGCCGGAGCGGCAATAGCGATTCTTTGTGCACTTGTCATTCGCGGAAGTAAAATCCCTTTTGTTGTTGACTGAACATCCAATGCGGCACTGGCATTGGGCGTAGTAGTTCCGATACCTACCTGAGCTTGTGCAAACATGGTTGAAGCCAGGATAAATGCTGCAAGGATGATTAGATTTCTTTTCATAGTCTGTATAATGATGGTTATTAAATAAGAAATTCGATTTTAGTTGTAAGCAATACACATCTATATCAGTACTTGACCCAATGCAAGCTGAGCATAAGACACTCACTAATGATAATAACATACCATTACACGAGTATCGTATAGGAAATTAATGTGGGAGCTTTCGCATACAATGCCACAGCCCAACAGGCTTAGACACCATGCGTACATGGGACTGTTTAATGGTGAAACCCTGTAAATTGGTTGGGACTAACGTTGCTTCTTATGCAATAATCAGATCCAAAAAGTTCAGAGAAAAAAAGGAGAATCGGTCTGCTTGCTTTCAGGTACGGTGCTCAAAAAGAAATTGAGAAAACAAGCTCTGCTAATCAGGTGTGAAAAATAACGTGTTGTAAAAATAAAGGATTTGGTTTGAATAAATAATATAAATTATATTTTTAATCGTCTATGCATACGTTATTTTCTTCCCAGTTTAGGAAGGAGCAAAGAGGAGGTGTTTTTAACTAACGGTAGAATGCCAGAAAACCTGGACTTGGCCGGATTCGGGTATGCATTATAGGGAAAATGGAGAGGAGTGTTCTTTTTTATATTCATTCGGTGTTCTGCCAGTGATCTCTTTAAAATAGCGATAGAAATTGGTGATATTGTTAAAGCCGCTTTCCATACAAATTTGAGCCGGCGTTTTATCTGACTCTATTAATAATTTACAGGCATCGCCTACCCGGAGTTCCTGTAAAAGCCTTGAGTAATTCTTCCTGGTTCTTGATTTAAAATAGCGGCAAAAGGAATGGGGACTCAGGCAAGCTACTTTTGCTATATCTGCTGTGGATATGGGCGACCTGAAATTTGCCAGCGTGTAAGCATAAATATTGTTGATGCGATCATTTTCTTTTTCCTCAAAGTCTGGTTGAAATCCTTCCGTGCACAACATCTCTGGCTTAGCAATCCTGGCAATGAGGTCAAGGCATTGCAGCAGCAGGATGACCTTTGTGGTATCAGTAGCAGTTAGCATTAATTGGAGCAACCTGATGATCTCTCCCTTTATTTTAACAGGTATTTTAATGCCCTTTTTGGCATTTTTGAATAACTCTTTTAATCGCCGGTTTTCCGGTAATTCAAGAAACTGCTTTCCCCAGAAAGTTTCGTTAAAATGAGCCACTGTCGCCATGGATCTAAGCCTGGGATTACCTGCAAAGTACTTATCGTCGCAGCGCCAGTAATGAGGCAGGCCGGAACCAATGAGTAATACATCTCCGTCCTTAAACCTCTTAATGCTGTTACCAACAAACTGGGTTCCTGTGCCTTTTTCTATGTATAGCAGTTCTATTTCAGGGTGATAATGCCATCTGTTGTAAAAGAAAGGGGTTACGTCTTTTCGGATACTAAAAGATGCCTCAGGCTTAAGCGAAACTTTAAGGAGATGGGGCTTCATTGTATGATTTTTGCTATAATCGCTCTAAGTTAGGGCATCGAAAGCCAAAATAGTACAAAAGGATGCTGCTTTTTTGACTATAGCCGAAGGGAAAAAGGGATAATTTCATATTTCCAGGCAAGTAATTAATCGCGATAAAAGCGGAACGGCTTCCGGGATATTGTATAAAATAAAAAATTACATGGGATCAAATAATTATTTACGGATACATCCTGCTGACAATGTACTGGTAGCATTAAAAGACCTGCCTGCAGGTAAAATGATTGCTGCTGATAAAGATCCCTTCGAATTAAAAGAACCCATAAAAGCGAAACATAAGATAGCTGCGAAGGATCTTTTGGAAGGGAATGATATCATTATGTATGGGGTGCTTGTAGGCCGGGCGGTGGAGCCCATACCGAAGGGTGGGCTGTTGACTACAAAGAATATTGTTCACGCAAGCAGTGGCTTCTCTGTACAGGCAAGGAATATTGATTGGGAAAAGCCTGATACTTCAAAGTTTGCGAACAGGACCTTTCTCGGTTATCACCGTGCTGATGGTAAAGTGGGTACAGCCAATTATTGGTTGGTGATACCAATGGTCTTTTGTGAAAACAGGAATGTTACCATTCTTAAAGAAGCATTGGTCGAAAAATTGGGTTACACCCGGAAAAGTATCTACCAGGAAAAAACAGCGGTGCTGGTAGAGCTGTACCAACGGGGAGCGGCCATGGATGCTATTTTGCAGGCAGATATCAATACGCAAAATATATCCGGACAGATCAATCCCCGGTTGTTTGAGAACATCGACGGTATCAAATTCCTGACTCATGACATGGGCTGTGGCGGTACCCGATCTGATTCAAATGCCTTGTGTGGACTGCTGGCTGGTTATATTGCCCATGCTAATGTAGCAGGGGCCACTGTGCTCAGCCTGGGATGTCAGCATGCACAGGCTGATATCCTTAAAGAAGAGGTTGAAAAGCGCCTGGGTGCTTTTCAAAAACCGCTGCTGATTTTTGAACAGCAAATAGAAGGAACGGAGGAGCAATTGGTCAATGAGGCATTGAAGCAAACCTTTGTTGGTTTGATAGAAGCTAACCGGCAAAACAGAGCGCCGGCTTCGTTGGACAAATTGTGTATTGGTTTGGAATGTGGAGGGTCTGACGGGTTTTCCGGTATTTCAGCCAATCCTGCCATTGGGTATACCTCCGATCTGCTGGTGGCATTGGGTGGCTCCGTGATCCTTTCGGAGTTTCCGGAATTGTGCGGTGTTGAGCAGGACCTGAGTGACCGTTGTCTGGATGAAACAAAAGCTGAGAAGTTTATTCACCTCATGAAGACCTATAATGCGCTGGCCGAAGCTGGTGGTTCTGGTTTTTATGCAAACCCTTCACCTGGTAATATTAAGGATGGGTTGATCACCGATGCCATCAAATCGGCAGGTGCAGCAAAAAAAGGAGGCAGTTCCCCGGTGGTAGATGTGTTGGACTATCCTGAGTTTGTCACCAAACCGGGACTGAATCTGTTGTGTACACCTGGAAGTGATGTAGAGAGCACAACGGCAGAAGTAGGGGCGGGGGCGAATGTGGTATTGTTCACTACGGGATTGGGCACGCCGACAGGTAATCCCATCAGTCCGGTCATAAAATTATCTACGAATACTGCCCTGGCGGAGAAGATGCCTGATATTATTGATATTAACTGCGGGACAATTATCGATGGAAAGGAAACCATTGAGCAGGCTGGAGAAAGGGTGTTGAATTTTGTCATTGAAGTGGCCAGTGGCCATATCAAGCCTAAATCAGTTGAATTGGAGCAGGATGATTTTATCCCCTGGAAACGGGGTGTGAGTTTGTAGGGACAAGGTTTTACATTGATATTGCTATTGAAATCAAGGCTTAGTGCCTTGATTTTGAATACCTATCCGCCCATGGCGATTAGATGCCCTCTTCTGCAATCTACCACATCGCCAGACTTATACTTTGTATGCAGAAAACAGCTGGCTTGTCCAATAGTCTTTTCTGAAAGAGATGCTGCGGGGAAAGTAAAAAAAGCCCTATCTTCATATCCTCACTTGCATGAAGGGACCATACAGTCCACATTTTAGGTTTTCACTATCACCATCAATTTACATCTCACAACTTGTTGTGAACAACAATTGGCTCCACACCATTTGCAAGGCACTTTTCTTATTTGCCGCAAGCGGACGGTCATGCCAGGGGATCGTGGGTCAGAGACAAGCATTATAGATCATAACAAAACAAGATGATGGTGCTGGTATAGGATACTATCTTGAAAATAGTTTTTTATTCTTCACATTTTAAATCTTAATTATGAAAAAGTTATTGTTATTACTGCTAGGTAGCGCTATCCTTGCTACCTCAGCACAACAGGCACAAACAAAGCCAGCGGCAAAACCAGCGCAAACTAATGCCGTCTTTAATGCTACTTTATGGGGCAGTAACACCATAACTGGTGACGCCTATGTACAGGCCTACAACACGTCTACCGGTCAAACCTATTATATGACCATATACTCAAATAATTCTACCAGTATATCGTTGCCTCCCGGCACTTATAATATATCCGTCAGCACCGGGAGTATTTTTTGCAATATGTATGTAAGTAATTTGAGTAATTATGCCGCTTACAATAAGTATTACTACACCTTCAACGGCATTAACGTTACCACTTCACCATCAACGGTAGTATCCGTAACGTATAATTAAAAAACATTACGAAGACCCAAAGCCCCTGTCCCGTTAACGCGGGACGGGGCATTTGTGAACCGGATTGGATTACCTGCGGTGATCCTTCTTGATGGTCCTTACTCAAAGCCTCTGCCCCCGCAAAAGCGGGGGCGGGCATTTTTTTTTGTTCGCAGTTCCAAAGCTGCGCTTTGATTGCTGCCAAATAAAAATGCCCCGCACTTTCGTGCGAGGCGTTTGTGAACCGGATTGGATTCGAACCAATGACCTGCTGCTTAGAAGGCAGCTGCTCTATCCAACTGAGCTACCGGTCCGGGTATAAATAACCTTCGAATCAAATGACCTTCCCGACTTACCAGTCGGGATGCTCTATCCAACTGAGCTACCGGTCCGGATATAATAGCTTTTGAACCAAATGGGCTACCAGCCCTTTTTCGAGCGGCAAATATAGCCAAATATTTCAATTTCCGGGGCCTTAAATCATTGTTTCAGAACATATTCCAGGGTAACCCGATCTTTTGCAACCCCTTGACATACAAATTCCTGTCTTTTTGTAACAATTGCTTTATTTTCCAGTCATTATAAAAATGCCTGCCATGAGACATGCCCTCGTACTTGTCTGTAGCCTACTGCTGATCACCGCCGCTTACAGCCAACCAGGCGATAGCGCGCGCTCAGAAATGGCCATTACGCGCCTCGAAAGGGACATTCCCCCGCTAATGAAAGTAGCCGACATCCCCGGCCTCTCTGCCGCGCTCATCTACAATGGTAAAATAGTATGGCGCCACCATTATGGTGTCAGTAATGCCGAAACCAGGACCCCTGTTACCGATGAAACCATCTTTGAGGCTGCTTCCTTAAGCAAGGTCGTCACCGCCTATGCCGTCCTCAAACTGGTAGATGAAGGAAAGCTGAACCTGGATACACCCCTCAATAAATACCTCGGCAATAATTATGAAGTAGGGAATGACCCACGTATTCATCAGATCACTGCCAGAAGGGTACTGTCGCATTCCGCCGGTTTCCCCAACTGGCGACCCCAGGGCGATTCCATTCTACCCATCAACTTTTCACCCGGCGAAAAGTTCAGCTATTCCGGCGAAGGGTTTGTGTACCTCGCCAAAGTAATAGAACACATCACGCATACCGGTTTTGAAGCGTATATAAAGCGAACGGTATTCACGCCGCTTGGTATGCAGCAAAGCAGTTTTGTTTGGCAGGATAACTATGATCAATTCGCCATTTACCGGCACGATTGGCTGGGCAATAAATCCTTCCGCTTTGAAGGCAAAGGTTACAATGCTGCGGCCAGTCTGCATACCACCGCCCGCGACTATGCCACTTTCATGATAGCGTTGATCAATGGAACAGGATTGAAAAAGAAGACCTGGCAACAAATGTTTGCGCCGCAGATACAAGTGGACGCGCAAAAGAACCGGGATGTAGCCTGGGGATTGGGCGTTGGATTGGAAACCACGCCGCAAGGAAAGGTCTTTTGGCATTGGGGCGACCAGGGCGATAGCAAATGTTTTATGGCTGCTAATCCGGCGCGGAAAACCGGGATCGTTTATTTCACCAACAGCAGCAATGGACTTTCAATACTCAAAGAAATGCTTACTGATGCTATTGGCGGTGAGCATCCCGCCATTGCCTGGCTCGATTATCCACGGTACAACCCGGCTGCGAAAGCCCTGGTACAGGACATATTAAACAAGGGGGCCACGGTTGCTTTGAAAGATTATACAGTCAACCGCAGTCAACATCCTGATCAAAATATTGGAGAGGGTAGTGTCAATAGTATCGGATACCTATTGCTGCGCATGAAGAAAGTAGAGGAGGCCATAGCAGTATTCACACAAAATACCGTTGATTTTCCCCAAAGTGGCAATGTGTGGGATAGCCTGGCAGAAGCCTATATGATCAATGGAAATAAAGAGCTGGCCATTAAATATTATGAGCAGGCAGTGCAATTGGATCCCGGCAATAGCAATGCGGTGGAGCAAATAAAGAAACTGAAGAAATAGAATATCCAACTCATCACTTATGGGTTTTAACCATGCTAATGCGGTTTAGCATTGGTATATCTGGTAAAATAAAATTATATTGCGGACGTTAATTGTTGCAACAGTGAACCCCGCTTCGCCATACCAGGATCAAAACGATGATGTATTCCAACAACTGTTTAACGAGTTGTTCCGGGAGCATGAGCAGAAGCTCTATGTTTTTGTGACAAAAGTGCTACGGTCCGATGCACAGGCCCAGGACATTGTACAGGACGTTTTCCTAAAATTATGGACCATCCGGGAGCAATTACATGAGATAGAGAACATGGACGCTTTCCTGTACAGGCTTACGGAGAATAAGGTGTACGATTACCTGCGGGCTGCCGCCACCCGCGAGAAAACCCGGCAGGAG
>CBIHOV010000001.1:0-495372 GCA_966211765.1 uncultured Paraflavitalea sp. | reverse complement strand
GCCCCCCCCACTACAGGGGGAAGAAGAACTTTGACACAGTTTAACTTACATACCCATGCAAAATGTCTCTTTTGAGGGGTTTTATTATGGTTTTGTTCGGGTCTTGTTCGGGATTCGTTCGGAATTTGCTTAGGGTGGCTTCGTGAAATCCCGAAGAACTCCCGAAGAAGAGACGAACATGGTACGAACCAGGTAATAACAAGACCCGAACAAGACCCCTATGAAAAGCTGCTAATGCCTGATTATCTTTGCAGCCATGAAGATCTTAATGGTTTGCCTGGGGAATATATGCCGCAGTCCCCTGGCAGAAGGAATTTTACAACACAAGGTGCGGCAGGTCGGGCTGAATTGGACCGTTGAGAGTGCCGGCACCAATAGCTACCATACGGGCGATGCGCCACATCCTTTATCGCAGAAGGTGGCCCTGCTGCATGGCATCGACATCAGCCGGCAACGGGCACGGCGCATCACAGGGGCCGATTTTGACCGCTACGATAAGATCTATGCGCTGGCAGGCAACGTGATCGCCGACATGCGATCGCTGACGCGGCAGCAATTCCAGCCGGGCAAGGTAGACCTGCTGATGAATGAGCTGTATCCTGGCAGCAATATGGACGTTCCCGATCCCTACTACGGTGAGGAACCCGGCTACCATGAAGTTTTTAAAATGATCGACGAGGCCTGCGACAGCATTATCAGCCGGTACGGCCACCTGAGAGCGCCTGCCAAAAAATAAGTGACAACAGCAGCCTGCATCGACCATTTACTATTGATTATTCACCATTCACTTTTTTGATCATTCACTTTTCACGATATGACCAAACCATCATTACCACAGGGAACAAGAGATTTCGGACCGGAAGTAGTTCGCAAGCGACAATATATCCTCCATACCATCCGCACCAGCTTTGAATTGTACGGGTTTCAGCCATTGGAAACCCCCGCCATGGAAAACCTGGAAACGCTGATGGGTAAGTATGGAGAGGAAGGAGACAAGCTGATCTTCAAAATTCTCAATAACGGCCTCAGTGATCCTAAGAATATTGATAAAGCCAAAACAGGTTTTGATAATGTGCTACAGGGGAAAAATGACAAGAACCTTACGGAAAGAGCTTTGCGGTATGATCTTACCATCCCGTTTGCCCGTTATGTGGCCATGAACCATGGGCAATTGACCTTTCCCTTTAAAAGGTATCAGATACAGCCGGTATGGCGGGCCGATAGGCCTCAGAAGGGCCGTTACCGGGAGTTTTACCAGTGTGATGCTGATGTGGTGGGCAGCAATGGCTTGCTGAATGAAGTGGAGCTGGCGGCCATCTACTGGCAGGTATTCAGCAAACTGGGCATTACTGTAGAGATCAAGATCAATAGCCGGAAGATACTGGCAGCCCTGGCGGAAGCCTGTGGCGGAAGCGATAAGATGGTAGACATAACGGTGGCTATCGACAAGCTGGATAAGATCGGGCTCGACAAAGTGAAGGAAGAATTGCTCACGCGTGGCCTGGATGATCAGCAGGTGGCGATCATTGTTCAATACCTCGATATCAGTGGCAGCAACACAGAAAAGCTGAACAAGCTGAAAGAACTGGTAGGCAGCCTGCCCACAGGGGCCAAAGGAATTGAGGAGCTGGAGTTTGTGATCGCACATTTTGCTACGCTGGTATTGGCAGATGCTGCAGCCCCCTCTCCCCTGCTGGTAGACTTTACGCTGGCGCGTGGCCTTAATTATTACACAGGGATCATTTTCGAGGTAAAGGCCGAGGGTGTTCAAATGGGCAGTATTGGGGGCGGCGGCCGTTATGACGACCTCACGGGCTTGTTTGGTGTGCCCAATATACCCGGGGTAGGTATTTCTTTCGGGGTAGACAGGATCTATGATGTGCTGGAAGAACTGAAGTTGTTCCCGCAGGAAGTACAAACGGGCACGCAGGTATTGTTCTTTAACCTGGGAGAAGCAGAAAGTATCAGCGCTTTTGGCCTCATGCAGTCATTGCGCAACAGTGGTATCCGTTGTGAGCTGTACCATGAGCAAGCCAAATTTGACAAGCAGTTCAAATACGCCGATAAAAAGAACATACCCTTTGCCGTCATCATTGGCAGTAAGGAGCTGGAGGCCAAAACCTGCGTGGTCAAACATTTAGGCAAAGGCGAACAACAGGAAGTGAAGTGGGGGGCCCTGAAAGAGGCGGTTTCGGGACTTTAGGGCATAATCGGCCCTGAAGGGCTGGCAGGATTGACCGAAAAGGTGGCGCCCAACCCGGACATCTACATGGGTTTTCCCTCAATTGATTGGTTATTTTGGGCCAATGGCTTATAAACACTGGCAAATACCGTAACTATTTTGTTTATTTGAGACTGATTAATAAAACCCTTTATGCAACGTACTTCAGTATTAGGCCTTTGCGCGATAGCGCTGTTGTTGATCACATCTTGTAGCAGTGGCGATAAATCGGCCATTGCCATTCCCAAAGATGCCGGACTTGTACTTTATATAAATACAGCCTCCTTATCTTCTAAGCTGAGCTGGAAAGAGATCCAGCAAACGAACTGGTTCAAAGAAGCTTATGACGAAGCGGATGATTCGCTGGCAAAAAAGTTATTGACCGATCCCGATAATTCGGGCGTGAATACAGATGCCGACCTGGTGATGTTTGTAAAACGTCAAGGGAAAAACGGATACGCTGTATTTTCAGGAGGACTGAAAGATGCAGCCGCTTTTGAAGCATTTAATAAAAAGATGAAACCTCAGGCTAGCTCTTCCAAAGATGGCGACCTGAGTATCCTGAGCCTGCAAGAAGGCATTATCGCTACCTGGAAAGACAACCGGTTCATCTATGTATTTAACGCACCCATGGATACTCCACGCAGCTATTCTGATGAGGAAGGCGATGCCGGACCAAAACGTTTAAGCAAGGACAGCCTGATCAATTTTGCCAAGGGGTTATATGACCTGAAATCATCCAACAGCCTGACGAGTGAAGATAAATTCTCCTCTCTGTTGAAAGAGAATGGTGATGTGCATATTTGGTTAAATTCAGAGAACCTCTCCGGTAATGTACTCGGTGATATGTTTTCCGTTACTAAATTAAGCGACCTCACAAAGGGCAATGTGAGTGCCATGACCCTCACTTTCGACAATGGCAAAATAGATGTAAAGTCGAAGAGTTATTACAATGAGAAAATAGCTGAACTGCTGGAAAAATATAAGATGAAGAATATTGATGCAGATGCGCTGGCACGTATTCCTTCAGAAAACCTGGTGGGTATCATGAGTTGGAACTATCCTCCCGAAGGATTGAAAGAGTTCCTGAAATTGGGTGGACTGGATGGCATGGTGAACGGATTCCTGGGAGAAGCAGGCTATAGCATCGATGAGTTTGTAAAAGCCAATAAAGGCGATGTACTGGTAGCGGTTTCTGATTTCGAGCTCAAGACTACCCAGGGCACTTATCCCAGCTATGAAGAAGGCGGCGCTCCGATACCTTATACCAAGACCGACCCCAGCGTGAAAGTATTGTTTGCCGTCTCTATCAATGATAAGGCAGCATTTGATAAAATGATCGGTGTTGTTAAAGCTAAAATGGGGCCGATGGCAGAGGATACGACTTTCAAGATCAGCTATTCCCTCAACGACAAATGGTTTGCTGCCGGTAATTCGGTAGACCAGGTGAATAAATTTCTGGCAGGCGGCGCCAATAATAAACACGCATCCATCAGCAAACTGGCCGGCCATCCAGGCGGCATGTATGTTGACCTGCAAAAAATACTGAAGACCTCCGAAGCTGCTGCTACAGACAGTACTACCAAAGTGGTGTTGGCAGAATCAGTGAAGATGTGGGAAGATGTAGTGGCCACCGGCGGTGAATATAGCAACGGAACAATGACGGGGCATTTTGAGATCAACCTCATGGATAAGGGCACCAACAGTTTAAAGCAACTGAATCAGTATGGTGACAAGTTAGCAGCCACCCGCAAAAAAGGATATTAAGACTTTTTCGTTTATATCAGGCAGGGCTCACCCCCTGCCTTTTTTTTGTTGATACGTTAACCCTACTTTTGAACTGTCATGACTATTACTCTCCAGGATGTATTACCGTCCTATTTTGAAGAAAGCCGGCGCCAGCAATCGGAAGTTTGGGGAAAGCAACTGGTATTCAATAAAGGGGAATACATCAAGATCGTTGCTCCCTCCGGAAGCGGTAAATCGTCGCTCACCCATTTCCTCTATGGCATGCGCAATGAGTACAACGGTAATTTGCTATACGATAAAGCCAATCTCAAGTCGTTTACTGTGGAAGATTTCGCGCGGTACCGGAAGGATCATATCAGCATCGTATTTCAGGACCTGCGCCTGTTTCCCGAACAAACGGTTCGGGAGAACCTGGAACTGAAACGGCAGTTAAATCCTTTTCATCCGCCAGAGAAGATCACGGAGATGGCAGAAAGGCTGGGCATTGGCAGTAAGCTATCGACGAAAAGCCGCATCTGCTCCTACGGAGAGCAACAGCGGGTAGCCATTATCCGATCGCTGCTGCAGCCCTTTGATTTCCTGCTGCTGGATGAGCCGTTTAGTCACCTGGATGACAACAATTCGAAAAAGGCTATGGAGCTGATGCTGGAAGAAGCGAAGGCGCGCAATGCAGGTATCCTGTTTGCCGACCTGGAGCGTATTGATTTTTTCCCCTGGACAAGGTTGTATCATTTATAAGCAAACTGTAAAATATTAAGCTGTGGCATTATCCTTCCAACCCGTAAAGCCGCTGTTACAAACAGGCACCAACGCTTATTCTCGCTGGTTTTCGTATGCAGGATTGGGCATCGGTGTATTATTGCTGCTCTGTTCTATTCAGATGTATATTAATATTCAGCAGCTGCTGGGTGGAGATTCGCCCCGTAAGGATGGCTATGATTTTATTTCCATTTCAAAAACCATCACCAATGAAACGATGGGGCAGCTGGACAAGAACCTGTTTACCGAAGCTGATATGAAGGAGCTGGGTTCCAAACCTTTTGTGGAAGGGGTATCGCCACTGCTGGCGAATAACTTTAGGTTTCAGCTTAGCGGGGGTTCGCTGGTACCTTTTGTGAGTGATTTCTTTGTAGAATCATTGGATGATAGTTTTATAGACACGCTTCCGCCTTCTTTTAAATGGCAGCCCGATGATGAGGTGGTGCCCATTATTATTGCTTCGGACTTCCTGGAGATTTACAATGTATTTGCGCCCGGTTATGGATTGCCTCAGATATCAGAAGCTACGGCTACACAATTGGGCCTGCAGCTGATCTGTTATCATCCTGATGGTACGCGGGAAACCTTTCGTGGGCGTGTAGTAGCGCTGAGCGACCGGGTAAATTCGATCATTGTTCCCAAGAACTTCCTGGATTGGGCCAATAATAAGTTTGGCACCACTAAAGATATCCGCGCTTCGCGTCTCTATGTGAAAACGAAAGACGCCAACAATCCCGACTTCCTCAGCTTCCTGCAGCAGAAAAGTTATAAGGTTAATAAAGACAAAACGAAGTTTGGCCGTATCAAGCAAGTACTACAAGGCATCTTTAGTGGACTGGGTATTTTTGGTGTACTGGTAGTGGTACTGGCGCTGATGTTGTTTTCATTTTACCTGCAATTGATGATCGCCCGCAGTAAGGACAACCTGCAATTGCTGCTGGTGCTGGGGTACTCGCCCAACTGGCTCAGTAAGAATGTAGCCCGAAGGTTTATTCCGGTCTATATATTGGTAGTGGTGTGTGCGGTGGTGCTCACACAAATAATGCAATGGGCCTTCCATCACTTTGCCATGTTTGATCGCGAAGAGCTGACTACGCCCCTGCACTGGAGTGTATTTGCAGTAGCTGCGTTTCTGATAGTGCTTTCGCTGGTCACCAATTACAGGATGGTGAAGCGGCTGTTGTATAAGATGGTGTGAGGATCCTACTCCCCAAACACCTGCTTCCAGTGGTGGTCCATGTGTTCGATGTAATCGATGACCAGCCATTCGAGGGTCTGGTGGTCACCGGCAGGGGTGATCACTTTATAGGGAAATTTCTCCGCAGGAATGGCACTGATCACATATACGATCTGTTGGTTGACCGTTTTCCACAAGAGCAGCATATGGTCCAGCGGGAGGTCCTGGTAGCGGTTGATGGCTACTAAGCTGTCCTGCATGTAACGGAGTATAGTATAAGGCTGTGGCTGACTTTGCACATCCACAAACCGTTTGAGGTTATTGATGGCAGAATCGATCAGGTGACCCAGTATTTCCTTCTTTGACCATTTACCTGGCGCCGGCCTTTCCAGCAGTTCTTCTGCCGGTATCTCACTGTACCGGAAAGGAATATTGTTGATGTGGGCGGTAATGTCGATGATCACTTGTTCGATGGTCATACTTACTGATTTTGATATGGACGAATTTGTACCCGGTTATAATCACGGGTGAATTGTTCTTTCAATACAAAAGATTTGCCACTATTTTTCCAGGCATCATATCCCTTCATATACGATTGCGGCGCCCTGCCCTACTCCTACACACATGGTGGCCAGGCCACGTTTTGCTCCACGGCGTTTCATTTCATGCAATAAGGTGGCTGATATGCGTGCACCACTGCAACCCAGGGGATGGCCAATAGCGATAGAACCGCCGTTGACATTTACTTTCGATGGATCGAGTTCAAGGTCACGCATACAAGCTATGGATTGGGAAGCAAAAGCTTCATTGAGCTCTATCAGGTCGAGATCTTTAGCAGTGAGTCCGGCACGCTGCAGGGCCTTGCGGGAAGCCGGCACGGGACCAATGCCCATGATGGCGGGATCAACCCCTGCAATGGCCATAGAACGGATGGTGGCCAAGGGCTGCAGGTTGTATTTCTTTACGGCCTCTTCACTGGCCAGCAACAAAGCTGCCGCGCCATCATTGATACCGGATGAGTTGCCGGCGGTTACGGAGCCATCTTTGATAAAAGCCGGGCGCAGGCTGGCCAGCTTTTCGAGGGAGGTCTTACGGGGTGGCTCATCTGTTTCGAGGTAGATCTTTTCACTTTCATTCTTACCCCCCAGTATTTCTATGCCGCCGATCTCGTGTTTCCAAATGCCTTTATCCTGTGCGGCGAAATACTTCTCCTGGCTTTGCAGGGCAAATACATCCTGCTCCTCGCGGCTAACATTCCATTGCTTCGCCACGTTTTCCGCAGTTTCGCCCATGGAATAAGGGTGGTATTTTTCGGTCAGGCGTTTATTGACAAATCGCCAGCCAATGGTACTGTCGTGCATCTCATTGGTCCGGCTCCAGCCGGTACCGGCTTTGGCCATTACGAAGGGAGCGCGGGTCATACTTTCCACACCGCCTGCAATATACAGTTCACCTTCATTACACATAATGGCGCGGGCAGCATCCATGATGGCCTGTAACCCGGAAGCACATAGGCGGTTGACGGTGTTACCGGCTACGGTAACGGGTAAGCCAGCCAGCAATGCAGCCATCCGGGCCACATTGCGGTTATCTTCCCCGGCCTGGTTGGCATCGCCGGCAATAATATCTTCAATGGCATTTACATCAATACTGGTATTGCGTTGTAACAGTGATTTGACCACATGGGCCAACAGGTCGTCGGGGCGGATGGTGCTGAGGGCGCCGCCATATTTGCCGATTGGGGTGCGTACGGCATCGATAACATACACTTTGTTCATATAGCTATATTGAGGGGCAAATATAAAGGCATTTTAATAGGTATTTGCTGTTAGGTATTAGCCATTGGTTAAGTCGCCCCAATTGAAGTATAAAGCGGCCAAAACGGGGGGCCGGCTTTTGAATTCATCCCATTTAGGCATTATCTTGTGGCGTAACCAAAACAAGCCATGAGAACTTTTATCCTATCATTGTGCCTGCTGATCGCCACAGGCGGCTTCGCGCAGCAAAAAAGACTTATACTCCAAAACATTAATGTAGTAGATGTAGAGAAAGGTAAGATCCTTCCGGGTCAAACGGTGGCCATTACGGGCGACCGCATCAGTTCGATCACCAAAGCCGCCTCCTTTAAAGCTGCCGCCACGGACAGTGTGGTGGAAAGTACGGGCCAATACCTGATCCCCGGTTTGTGGGATATGCATACGCATGTATGGGCGCCGGACTATTTCTTTTCGCTGTTTATTGCCAATGGTATAACGGGCATCCGGGGCATGTTTGAACAAACCTTGTTTGCCACCCAATGGCGTCAGAGAGGCATCACTGCCGGAGACCTGGCGCCCAGGGGCTTTTATGCCGGGCCGATTGTGGATGGCCCCAAACCAATATGGCCAGGCAGTGTGGCGGTATCGGATACGGTACAGGCACGCAGGGTGGTGGATTCACTGAAGAACCAATTGAAGGTGGATTTCATCAAGGTATACTCGCTGCTGGAAAGAGATGCCTTTTTTACGATTGCCGACGAAGCCAAAAAACAAGGGATCGTATTTGCAGGCCATGTGCCCAATAAAGTGACCTTGCTGGAAGCCGCCAGGGCCGGACAGAAAAGCATGGAGCACATGTATGGATTTATAGAGCAGGCTTCAGACAGCAGTGACTATTATTATAAACTGGTGCAGGGAACGGTGAAAGACAGTAACCTGTCCATCCGTAATGCCCGTCGTGAATTCCAGCGTCGCACCTTCAGTGAAAAAAAGCTGGCGGCTATCATCAAAGAACTGAAAGGATATGATACCTGGATATGCCCTACGATGACGGTAAACCGGGGCATTGCCTATTTGACGGATTCGGTGTTCAGAAAAGATGACCGCCTGGTGTATGTAGCCCCCATGATGAAAAATATGTGGGATCCCAGGAATGATTTCCGGCTCAGAACGGCCGGGCCTGAATATTTCAACAGTGAGCGAGCGGATTATGAGCTGAAAAAGAAGATCATCCGGGCCCTGAACCAGGCAGGTATTCCGCTGTTGGCCGGAACAGATACACCCAACCCCTACTGCTTTCCCGGCTTCTCCTTGCAGGATGAATTACAAATTTTAACAGAATGTGGCCTTTCACCGCTCCAGGCGCTCCAAACGGCTACGCTGAATCCGGCACGCTATTTTGGCATCCAAAAAGACCTGGGAACGGTGGCTTCGGGCAAAATAGCAGACCTGGTAGTGTTGAAAGCCAATCCTTTAGAAGATATTGGCAATACCCGGAAAATAGGGGCGGTGATCCTGAAAGGACGGTTTATAGGCTCCGGAGAGGTGGATGGACTGCTGCAAAAGGCCCGGAAAATAGCTGGAAACTGAACTATGCGCCGATTAAATTACCTTTGCACGGATGAAAACGGCGAAGAAAAATATCCGGCACCTCACGCTGGATGAATTGAACAGTTACTTTGAAACACTGGGGGAAAAGAAGTTCCGCGCAAAACAGGTGTATGAATGGCTCTGGCTGAAGCAAGCGCAACAGTTTGAGACGATGACAAACCTGAGCAAGGAACTACGTGCCAAACTCGCCGAAAACTTCTCACTTCCCGCCCTCGCAGTGGATGCTACGCAGTATTCTGCAGATGGGACGGTTAAATCACGTTTTAAGACGCATGACGGACACCTGGTAGAAGGTGTGCTGATCCCTACGGATGACCGCAAAACAGCCTGTGTATCCTCGCAGATCGGCTGCTCACTGAGCTGTAAGTTCTGCGCTACAGGGTATATGGACCGCAAACGGAACCTCGACTTTGATGAGATATACGATGAAGTGGTGCTGATCAACCAGCAAAGTGAGCGGGTATATGAGAAGAAACTTACGAATATCGTGTTCATGGGTATGGGTGAACCTTTGCTGAACTACCGCAATGTGATGAAAGCGATCGAGCGTATTACCTCTCCCGATGGATTGGGTATGAGTCCCCGCCGCATCACGGTGTCAACAGCCGGTGTAGCCAAGCAGATCAAACAGCTGGGTGATGATGGGGTGCGTTTTAAACTGGCGCTCTCCTTACACGCTGCCAACGATACCAAGCGCAATGAGATCATGCCGATCAATGAAAGCAATAACCTGCAGGCATTGATGGAAGCGCTGAACTATTTTTATAAGAAGACAGAGAACGAGATCACTTTCGAATATATCCTGTTCAATAATTTCAATGACAGTCTCAAAGATGCCGATGAGCTGATCAAGATCTACCGGCAGGTACCGGCCGACCTGGTGAATATCATAGAATACAATCCTATTGATATGGCTACTTTCCGCAAGCCGGATGAAAAGGTAGTGAATACCTTTATGCAGTACCTGGAAAAGAACCGTGTGAATGCCCGCCTGAGAAGAAGCAGGGGCAAGGACATTGACGCCGCCTGTGGTCAATTGGCCAATAAAGAAGGCATAATTGGGTAAGTTGTCAGTTGTGAGTACGCGTTTCCTTCGATAAGAGCGTTACTCATGAATACTTCTACTTCAAAGAGGCAACAGGGCACCTGAGGCAACGAGACAAGCGTGACAATCGGGCATTAGTTTTTCATTTAAAAATACTGTTGTAAAACAGCAAATCACATTTATGAGTAAGAGTAGTAAAGCTCCTTTTGGAAAGTTTATCCAACAAAAAGAAACAGGCGCAAAAAAGAAAGAACGTATCCGCCAGGAGAAGAAAGTTCAGCGCAAGGAAACAAAAGCCTATTTCGATAAGAAGAAAGAAGATGCCAGGGCATATCGCCAGGGCAATGCAGCCAATGCTGCCCTTGCGGCTCCTAAAACACCCAAGGGAGGTTTTCCCAGTGCAGTAGGCAGAAAGCCGAAGTCGGCCGATAAGCAAGGCACAGATGACTGGCAAAGCGGAAGAGACGCCATGCGCGAAGGTCCCAAGAGTACCGGCGGCGCCAAGAAGTTTGTGAACAAGGGCTATAACCGCATGAGCTATATGGAGCGCAAGAAGAAGCAAGCGGATAGGGATTCAGAAGATAGTGGCAAGAAGACGGGCTATACACCACAGGGTGAAGGTTACCGTACCACCAGAGGCCCCAAAAAGAAAACGACCGGCGCACCCTATAAACCAACAGACACAAGGGAACCAAGAGAGCAAAGAGAAGGTACAGGCAGCAAACCCGCTTATAGCAAACCACCTGCTGCAGGCCGGCCGGCCACGGGCAACAAGCCTTTCAACAAAAGTGATGGTCAGACAGGCGCCCGGCGCCCCGCAGCACCAGTAGGCAGACCAGCCTACAGCAAGCCTTCAGAAGGCAGCTCTTACGCTAAAGCTCCGGTGGACAAGCGCAGTAAGATTACCATCAGTAAGCCAGGTGCAGAGACCAATAAACCAGCGGCTGGAAAACCAGCTTCGAACATTATTCCCCTTAATAAATTCATATCACATGCAGGCATTACCTCACGCAGGGATGCAGCAGATATTGTAAAATCGGGACTGGTAGTGGTGAATGGCAAAGTGATTACGGAACCAGGTTTTAAAGTAACGGCACAGGATGAAGTGAAATACAATGGAAAGCAGATCACCATCCGTAAGAACATGGTGTATATCCTGATCAACAAACCCAAAGATTTCATCACTACGACAGAAGATCCGCAGGGCAGAAGAACGGTGCTGGACATCGTTAAAAATGCCACTACGGAAAGAGTATACCCCATTGGCCGCCTCGACCGGAATACCACGGGCGTACTGCTGCTCACCAATGATGGTGAACTGGCACAGAAACTGGCACACCCCAGTTATATGGTGAAGAAGATCTATGAGGTAAAGCTGGACAAGCCCCTGGTGAAAAAAGACTTTGACGCCATCATCGCCGGTATTGAACTGGAAGATGGTTTTATTGCCCCCGATGTACTGGCTTATGCAGACACGAAAGACAAAAGCGTGATCGGCATAGAAATTCACAGTGGCCGTAACCGTATCGTACGCCGCATATTTGAACACCTAGGCTATGATGTGCGCAACCTGGACCGGGTAATGTATGCCAACCTCACCAAGAAGAATGTAGACCGGGGCAAATGGCGTTTTCTTTCTGAAAAAGAAGTGCGCCTCCTGAAATACCTCAATACTTCGTACACTAAAAAATAAATACCAGCACGTGGTAAAGACATCGCCGGAGATATTGATCGAGAACGATCATTTTATAGTGCTCAATAAACCATCGGGTCTGTTGAGTATTCCTGACCGGGAAGGAAAAGAGTTTTCGCTGAAACAAATGCTGCAGGAAAAATATGGACAGATATTTACTGTTCACCGCCTGGACCGTGATACCAGCGGGATCATCGTTTTTGCCAAAGATGAGGAGACACACAAGTACCTCTCACAAGCTTTTGAAGAAAGAACTGTTGAGAAATATTATCTGGGCATTGTGAATGGAGTTCCTCCTGAAAAGAAAATGACCATTGATGAACCCATTGCAGAAAATACCACCAAACGGGGCCAGATGCTGATCCACCAACGGGGAAAGCAATCTATCACGGATTATGAAGTGCTGGAAGAGTTTGGCAGGTTCTCTTTACTGCGGTTTCGCATCCACACAGGGCGTACACACCAGATACGGGTGCATATGCAACACGTGGGTCACCCCATTGTAGTTGATCCACTGTATGGCGATGGCAGCCCCATCCTGGTTTCTTCCTTTAAGAAGAAATACAATCTCTCCAAATCGGAAGAAGAAGAGCGACCCATCCTGGGCAGGCTGGGCCTTCATGCAGAAAAGTTGTTGTTCAAAGATGCACAGGGCAATAGTCATACTGTAGAAGCTCCTTTGAATAAAGATATGCGGGCTTTGTTGCAGCAATTGAGGAAGAAGAAGTAGACTTCGGTTAATATCTTCCTATAGAAGATATTTCAACAACAGAACGGAGTAATCAATAATTATTAATTAATAATTATTGATTACTCCGTTTATTAGTTAGGTACTCGTTGATACATATAACTCACGGCCCATTACGATTCGAGACCGGTTATTCGTTTTTATATACAACTCCGTCCTTCATTACGAACCTCATCTTGCCCATGGCCTGTACATCTTTGATGGGGTCACCTTCCACGGCTACGATATCGGCCAGTTTACCTTTTTCAATACTGCCAATCATATCACTCAAGCCCAGCAGGTCGGCAGCAGATACGGTAGCTGATTGAATTGCTTCCATCACCGGCATGCCTGCTTCATTCATGTAGACAAATTCCAGCCAGTTCTTGCCGTGCATGTACACACCGGCATCGGTACCAAAGGCGATCTTTACGCCGGCCTTGTAAGCTTTGCCAAAGGTGGCTTGTATTTTAGGGCCGATGGCCAATGCTTTTGGGGTCACCAAATCGGGATAGTAACCAGGCTTCTTAGCCGAATCACCCACTGATTTGCCAGCCGTAATGGTAGGTACTAAATAAGTCCCATTCTGCTTCATGAGGGCCATCACTTCATCATCCATATAGGTGCCATGTTCAATGCTGTTGACGCCCGCTCTCACGGCGCGTTTCATGGCTTCTGCACCATGACAATGTGCCGCTACTTTGAAACCATAATCTTTGGCAGTAGATACAATAGCTTTAATTTCTTCTTCGGTGAACTGTGGATTTTCGCCGCTCTTGGCTACACTCAATACGCCACCGGAAGCGGTGATCTTGATGAGGTCGGAGCCTTCTTTATACCGCTGGCGTACGGCCTGCATGCATTCTACCGGACCATTGGCCACGCCGGCAGCAGGGCCGGGATCGCCCATAAGGTCTTTGCGGTAACCATTGGTAAAATCAGCATGACCGCCTGTAGTAGCAATCGACTTGCCGGCAGTCAGTATCCGTGGGCCTTCAATGAGTTTTTTATTGATCGCATTGCGCAAGGAAATGTTTACGCCAGAGCCCCCCAGGTCACGCACGGTAGTAAAACCAATGGCCAGTGTACGTTTGGCAAAGACTACGGACATATAAGCATAGTCGGCCGGATTAAGGGTAAATTTCTGTATGTACTGGTTGGGGCTGGTTTCATCTTCCAGGTGTACATGGCTGTCAATCAGACCGGGCATCACAGTCTTGTCTTTCAGATCAATTACTTTATCGGCGCCCGCTGCTTTGGTATAACCAGACTGAACATCAGTAATTTTATTGCCTTCAACGATGATGGAATATTGGGAGAGGACTTGTCCTTTGGTAACGTCGATCAGTTTACCACAGTGCAGGATGGTACGCTGGGCCAGCAGGTTAATGGGAACGGTCAGGATCAGCAGCAGTATTAGTTTTCTCATGCAGGTTAATTTCCAGTAAGATATTCGGAAAAGGCTGAAAAACAAAAAACCTTCCTGCAAAAGCGGGAAGGTTGTATAACGATGTCAGAAATTACAAACAGAAACTATTTGTCAAGATTGGGCTGTGGCGTATAACGCAGGTATGGTTTAACCACTTGCACACCCTTCGGGAATTTCTTGATAGCATCTTCAGTAGAAACAGCAGGTACTACAATTACATCTTCACCATGTTTCCAATCGGCTGGTGTAGCCACGCTATAACCAGACGTCAGTTGCAGCGACTCAATTACGCGTAATACTTCATGGAAGTTCCTTCCGGTAGAAGCAGGATAGGTAAGGGTAAGCTTCACTTTCTTATCGGGACCGATCACAAAGAGTGAACGAACGGTGAAAGTTTCTGAAGCATTGGGGTGGATCATATCATACAAGGTAGCCACATTGCGGCTTTCATCAGCAATGATGGGGAAACCAACGGTACAGTTCTGTGTTTCGTTTATATCTTTTACCCAGCCAATGTGTTTATCCAACGGATCAACACTTACAGCCAGTACTTTTACATTGCGTTTTTCAAACTCGCCCTGCAACAAAGCAGTTTTACCAAGTTCAGTCGTACACACAGGGGTATAGTCTGCGGGATGTGAAAACAGGATACCCCAGCTATTGCCGAGATACTCATAGAAGTCGATATCGCCAGCAGTCGTTTTCGCCTGGAAGTTCGGAGCGATGTCTCCTAATCTTAAACTCATATACAAAGATATTTATGGTTAAAAAAATCCGTGGACAAGACTACGAAGATACAGGTTCCCTACTTAATGAGTAGACTAAATTGTTAAATTTATCTTAGGTCATCCACTGTTTTCTATTTGCAATAGTAATGCCCTTTTGCATCACGGGAACCGGAAAAGTTGCAACCTTGTATCGACGTACTTAGCTAAGGAAAGGATCTCCGGCCCCAGGACACTTGCTACTCCTACCGGACCTTGTTTGGGCGTCCTTTCAATTTCTATTAACCAGTAGGCCGGAGATAGGATTGGTGTAGGTAATACATTGATAATGTATGGGTAATCCTAGCCTAATCCCCGGCTGATCCTCTCTGTAGGTTCTCTGTAGCTATTGCCATATATAACTAAAACATAATGCATTATTTGCCGGTAGCCTTGGTAATAGCGTATTTTCCAAAGCGGTTTTTCACGTCATCAATGGCTTTGTAGAGGCCATTTTTCTTCTCGGTATCGGTGAAGAGATTGGTTTGTACAGCTTCATCAGTAAGTTCACTGAGCCTTACACCCAGGAGGCGCACAGGCTGTCCTTTTCGCCACAGCTTGTGGAACAATTCTTTGGCCTTGGGGATCAGCTCATCATCGTAAAAAGTGTAGGGAATGGTGGTTTGTTTGGAAGTGGTCTCAAAGTCGGGATACCGTATTTTGACAGTAATACAACCGGCTGTTTTGTTGTCCTGGCGCAGTTCATAAGCGACCCGCTCTGTCATGTGCACCAGCTCGGTCATTATCTGGTTGACATCGGTTAGGTTTTCTTCGAAGGTATTTTCGGTGGAAATGGATTTGGCTTCATGGTAGGGTGTCACTTCACCAAGGTGGATGCCCTGTGATTTATTCCAGAGCTCAATACCATATTTCCCCAGGCGCTTTTCCAGCATTTCAGGAGATTGCTCACTCAGGTCTCGGATGGTAAAGATACCGAGGGCTTTAAGGTTTTCATACGTATGCTCACCAACACCGGGTATCTTATTGACGGTGAGGGGGGCCAGGTACTCTTTTTCTTTTCCATAGGGGATGTGGAGGTAACCATTGGGCTTTGCCTGATCGGTGGCGATCTTGGCCACCATCTTATTGGAGGCAAGGGCAAAAGAGATGGGCAATTGTGTTTTATCGATGATCTCCTGCCGCAGGTCGATGGTCCACTGGTAGGGCTGGAAGTATTTTTCCATGCCGGTCAGGTCGAGGTAGAACTCATCAATAGAGGCCTTTTCAAACAGGGGAGCTTTTTCTGCAATAATATTGGTAACGATCCGGGAGTATTTGCTGTAGTCGCTCCGGCTGTTGTTGGTCACAATGGCTTGTGGACAAAGCCTCAGGGCCGTTTTCATGGGCATGGCAGAATGGATACCAAATTTCCGGGCCTCATAACTGCAGGCAGCTACCACGCCCCGCTCCCGCCCTCCTACCAGGAGGGGCTTACCCTTCAGGGAAGGGTTGTTGAGGCACTCTACGGATACGAAGAATGCATCGAGGTCGAAATGCGCTATGATGCGTTGCGGAGCGGCTGACATGGTGGGTGTAAAGGTACTTTTTATATTTTTACTTCATGGAGCAGGAACTGGCTTTGCTACGGAAACAAATTTTTGCCTTACATCCTTTCTCGGAAGAAGAATGGGCGGATTTTTCCGCTATCTGGCAGCCGGTACAATACAAGCGCAAGACGATTCTTACTACAGCAGGAGAAACAGAACGTTACCTGTATTTTGTGACTGAAGGCGTTCAAAGGGCCTTTTACATTGATGACAAACATCCAGAAGCCACGGTGGTATTCAGCTATGCCCCCTCCTTCTCCGGCATCGTAGATTCCTTTCTCACGCAACAGCCTTCCCGTTATTTCCTGGAAACACTGACCACCAGTAAGATGCTGCGCACTTCGTATCAACAGGTGCAGCAATTGATGGACAAACACCACAATATTGAGCGTTGGGTACGGCTGTCGGTATCCTGGGTAATGATGGGCTTACTGGAAAGGCAAATCGAGTTACTCAGTTACAGCGCCGAAGAGAAATTCAGGATATTGCTAAAGCGTAGCCCGCATGTACTGCAACTGATACCGCATAAATACCTGGCTTCCTATATGGGTATCGATGCGAGTACGTTTAGTAAGCTGATGGCTAGTGTGCGGATCTAAATCTGGTTCGTGGGGGTAGGAACCAGGGCGACACGAACCAAGGCGACAGGGGCCAGGGTGAGGAAGTGGCGAGGGCATGGTTGGCACAGGATATAAGAGCTTTCATACGCGTATAGAAGCAATTGAGCCAATTTAGGATTTTCCTGCAAGGGATCTTCAGTAGCATTGACCTCTAAATATATTTCACTCCATGACCCGATTTATTACCTGCTGCTTTTGTCTGATGACCAGTATTGCCTGCCTGGCCCAAAACACGACGCATATTGGCGCTGAGGTAGCTTATTCAGCCGATTTCTTCAAGATCACCGACCCGGGTGGTCGTATTACGCATCCGGATGTGAACAGTGCGCTGTGGGGCGCTACTATCCGCCGCACTTTTAACAAGAAAGTATTCCTGGAAACGGGCATTTATGCAAGGGCTTATAAAGTGGGCCTAGCCTTTGATCATGACTTTGGTTCAGGCGGTACGGATCGTACTGGTTACCTGGTGCCGCTGCGTGCTGGTATCCGGCTGCCAATCCTGAAGGGAGCCCTGGCCTTTTGCCCGGTAGCAGGGGTCACCTTTGGGGTTACTGATGAAGGCTATGGAGGCAAGGTGGATGGTGCGCGTCAATGGGATGGTGTAGAAACCATCCGCTATGAATATACAGTGCAATACCCTTCGCAGGTGTTTGCTTTATTCCAGGCGGGTTTAGGTATCGATATACGCCTTGGGTCCAAAACCTTACTGAGCCTCAGTACGAATTATTATGGCGGTATCAGCAAGATTATGAAACAGAACATCGAATATGTACCCGGTGCGGGCATGCCCCAGAAAGCTACTCAACATACGAATGGTGGTTTTTATACGATCGGGATTGGATTTAAGTACGAAGTGAATTGGTTTTAAAAACGGGCTGCGAGCTGTGAGCTACGAGCTGTGAGCCATTCGCTTCGATAAAAATCTTGGCGAATCCCAAGATTTATACAATGGGCTACGGGTAGCTTTGTGGTATCAAAAAAGTATAGCCATGAAAAATATGCAAAGCGCGCAATTACTGGATCAGCTGGAAACAGATACGAAGCAGATCATTCTCACGCTACATTACCTGCTGCAGGAAGATCCGGGTGTATTGATGGAACAACCAGCTGCCGGTAAATGGAGTGTGGCGCAGGTCATTGAACACCTGAATTCGTATGGAAGATATTACCTGCCCCTGATGCAACAAGGCCTGAAGAACCACTCTTTTGCTGCGAACTCAGACTTTAAGCCGGGCTGGCTGGGTAATTATTTTACGAAATCCATGCTACCTAAAGAGAATGGGCAAATTGCAAACAAGATGCAATCGCCCAAAGACCATCGCCCTTCACGGCATGTAGACAGCCTTACTGTACTGAATGAATTCATGGCCCAGGAAAAACTGCTGCTCGACTTAATTCAGCAGGCACGCAACAATGACCTCAACAAGATCAGGATACCTATTTCGATTGCGAAGTTCATTAAACTGAAACTGGGTGATACCTTCCGGTTCCTGATTGCGCATCATCAACGGCATTTTGTACAAGTGGCCAACACACTGGAAGCCGTAAGAGGTAATCATGGCTATACTTTCCCTGCTCCGGGCTTCACAGTGTGATGAACCATCTTAATGCTTATCCTCAATTCCCAGCCATTTGAGCGGTGACCAGGTATCTCCTATTGTAGTTTCCAATATTTTACCGGTAGCGGTTTCGAAATTATCGCTGTTGCTTAACAGAATAACTGAAATCCCTTTATCAGGATAATTGACGCAATAGTTTTGCCAGCCATCGGCATGTCCGGTATGAAAAAAAGCTTTGCCATAAGGAGTTTTAAACAAGCCCCAGCCAAGGCCCCAGGACAATTGTATATTACTGAATTCACCTTTGGGGGGCATGCTATCACGCAAAGGTCCAAAGCCTCTTTTGCTGGTCACCTTGATCTGGGGGGAAAGCATCTCCTTATACAGGCTGGCAGAAAGTCCCTTTTTACTTAATACGTCGCTGACGAATAAACTATAATCTGTAGGGGTGGTTACCATGGAACCGGCTCCCCTTGCACTGGTACGTTTTTCCGCTCCCAGTGGCTTTCCGTCTTTATCATGGCCTACAGCATAGTCAGCATCAAATTCTTTTTGCCAAACCATGGCTGTGTTTTTCATACCCAGGGGATCGTAGATGTATTTTTTGCACAGGGATTGGAGGTCTTTACCGGTATGTTCTTCTACTATAAAACCCAGCAGGTTCATGCCTTCGTTGGAATAATACATGGCTTTACCAGGCTCGTTGACCAATGTGAGGGTTTTGCCATCGCCAACAAAGTAGCGCAATACAGGCAGCCCTGAACTATGGCTCAACAGCATTCGTGCAGTGATCTTTTTAAAGTTGGGCTCTTTATCGAGGTCTTTCCACTTTTCATAATCGGCAATAGGCTTGCTCAGATAAGTATATACGGGTTTGTCCAATTCGAAGATGCCTTTGTCAACCAATTTCAAAAACAGGTAAGAGAACAATGGCTTGGTTAAAGAAGCTGCATAAGATATGGTACCGTCGGAAAACTGCTCACCGGTAGCTGTATTTTTTACGCCGAAGTAATTACGATAAATAATCACCTTATTTTTCATTACTACTACTGAGAGGCCGGTGATCTTCCGCGCTTCCACTATGGCTTTCAATTTTTGGGTCAATACTTCACTGCTGGTAGTAGAGCGGCCATCCAGTTTGGGAACTTCTTCCTGGTTGGGAGCAAACCCTGTTGTAGAAAGGGCAGTTATAAACAGCAGTATCGCTAAGGTTTTCATTTTACTATCTTTTGATAGCCATTGGTTAAAAAGCGTGCCATAGTTGTGCAAGATTGATATTGAGGGTTTTATAAATAAAATAACCACAAGGTGTTCGTTTATGAACAGTGATTGTTTTGTTTTGGTACAACTTTATTGGTTTATAGGAATGGCGTGAGTAACAGGAATGAAAATGAAACCATCAAAGAGTTTGTTGATCCGGCTTGCTATAAAATCTTTTTTACCGAAAGAAGGGTAACTGGTAAATCGAAGTGATATCAGTTATTGTACGCTTGCTATCCTGGGTATACAGGGGATGATTTTTCTACATAATTTCACCGGTCTGATTACGTCGAAAGAAAGGGGGATTACATCGAAGGGGATGCATTTCGGGGGGCAGACTATTTTATTCTTGCAGCATGGACAAGCACCAACGTATTGATAGGAGGAGCCGTTTCCCGTATGTATATGAACTGTTCATATGGTTGATATATGTATGCCTGTTTAAATATTCTTTTTATTTGGAGGCGGCGCCGCACCAAAAGATGTATCAAAACTTTCCTTTCCCACAACTGATACTATATGCGATTGGGATGACGCTGTATACCATTCCTTTTTACCGCTGGCTGGCGCCGATCTTATTACGGAAAAGGAAATATGGCTGGTTCTTCCTGACAGCTATCCTTTATTTCGGGTTTATAGCCAAATGGGCCGGCTGGCTGGTGAGTATTGTTTTTTATGCGCTGAGCAGTGACGCGTTACTTAAGAACTACTACGAATATCAGTACCTGAACCTGGCCCAGAGGGCCTGGGGGATCGCACTTTGGGATATCAACATACTGGTGACGGACCTGATCGCTTTCCTGTCGCTTACTTTCACCTGGTTTGCTTTTGAGAATGAGCGGAAGAGACACCTGCTGGAAAAAGACAATCTGTTATTACAATTGGATTCGCTGAAGGCGCAGCTACATCCGCATTTCCTGTTCAATACACTTAATAATATTTATGGGATGGCGCTCACGGGCAATAAGGATACGCCGGCTTTTATATTGCGCCTGTCGGACATGATGCGCTTTATTCTATACGATTGCCAACAGAACCAGGTAACGCTGGAAAAGGATATTGAGTTCCTGGAGAACTACCTGGAGATGGAAAAAAGACGGTATCCAGAAGCGAAGATTGAGTTTACTGTAACTGGCGATGCTGCGGGTAAGCGTATTGCGCCGCTGTTGTTCATCCAGTTCCTGGAGAATAGTTTTAAGCATGGCGCCCACCGGTTGAATGATACGGGTTTTATACATGGTTCCCTAAAGGTTGAAGGCAATGTGCTGAGCTTTGAGCTGCGCAATGATGTGTTTGCGGTGGCCTCCCCCCCAGCCCCTCCCGTTCGGACGGGACAAGCTCTCCTAAAGGAGGGTGAAGGAAAACAGCAATATGGCGGGGTGGGTATTGAAAATGTGCGGAAGCGCCTGGCGCTGTATTATCCGGGCAAGCATGGGCTTTCGATCAACAGTACCAGGAATATATTTGAAGTAATACTTACCATAACATTGCAATAATACTATGACTAATACACAGCCTGCAGTACCGGTGATCCGCTGTTTAGTAGCCGATGATGAACTGATGGCGCATCAGATACTGGAACAATATATTTTACAAACACCCGGTTTGCTTTTGGTAGCCAAGTGCCGGAATGCACTGGAAGCATTTGCCAAACTGGAGCAGCATACAATCGATCTCATCTTTCTGGATATTGAAATGCCACTGGTGAATGGTATCACTTTCCTGAAAACATTGAGCAATCCGCCCAAGGTTATTTTTACGACGGCTTATGCCAATTATGCGCTGGAAGGTTATGACCTGAATGTGACAGATTACCTGTTGAAGCCTTTCTCTTACGACCGGTTTGTAAAGGCCGTTGATAAGGTAAAACAGTTATTGCAACCAGCTGCGCCTTCCGCTGAGGCTACGGGAGAAAATGATTACCTGTTGGTGAAGGAAAAAGAAGGGCTGATGAAGATCGCCCATGCTGATATTTATTATGTAGAAGCCTCGCGTGATTATATGAAGATCTTTACAGCGCAGGGGCATCACCTGGTGCACCTGACAATGAAAAAGCTGGAAGAGCTATTGCCTGCGAGTCAGTTTATCCGCACGCATAAATCTTTCATTGTTGCGCTCCGGCAGATCAAATCGCTAAAGCCTGACAATATTGTATTGGCCAATAAAGTGAATATCCCGGTGAGCGCAAATTATTCGGAGCAGGTAATGGAGGTGTTTAAGAAATGACAAAGAAGAATACTTACCGGAAGATATCAAGCAGACCATCGGGGAGATCTACTTCGACTTGTTTTTTCTTTTTATCCATTTTCAGGAGGGTTTCCTGGTGGATGGGAATGAGGGCTTCTTTGCCATCGAGGTCGATGCGGGCAAGCACCTGGTGGGGCTGTTCTATGACTTCGAGTATCTCGCCTATATCTATTCCATTATCGATGATGTGAAAGCCGAGGAGGGAGATAGGAGCTGATTTCCCGGCATATTGGTGAAAGGCTTCTTCTTCGAGCCACACTTGTTTTTGAGTGAGCTTTTGAGCAGCTTCTTTGGTGTTGATATTCTCCAGCTTCAGGAATATTTCCTGTTCGCTTTTAATGCGTGTAGCTTCTATAAAGTAAGGCAGCATTTCGTCTTTCTTGTCTTCGAGGAAGATAGTTTCCAGGCCTTTGAGGGAGGTTTTCTTGCCCAGTTCATGGCGCAATACCAATTCCCCTCCAACGCCGAAGGTAGCTACCAGTTTTCCGATGCTGTTGTACTTGGTCATAGTTTCTAAGAGATATAAAAAAATCCCGATGACAAAGATAGTCATCGGGATTTAATGAGTTTGGCTTTAGCTATACTGCTGCTTAGGATGCTTCTCCCTCGCTTCTCCTTTTGATAGGAGCGCCAACACCACCACGGCGAACTCTTCTGTCTTTGGCATTCGCTTCCTGGCGTTTCTTAACATGGACCTCATGTTCTGAGTGCCAAGTCTGGAACTTCACCATTGCAGCAGCCTCGTCAAAGAGACCAAGTTTAACACCGCGTAATAAGTGTTTCAGATACAGTACTCCCTTGAACGACAAAATTCTGCGTACAGTGTCTGTAGGTTGAGCGCCTTTATGCAGCCAATCGAGGGCTTTCTGGCGGTCAAGCTGAATAGTAGCCGGAACTGTAAGCGGATTGTACGTACCTAATTTTTGGATGAATTTACCATCTCTGGGGGAGCGGGCGTCTGCCACTACGATGAAATAAAATGGTCTTTTCTTAGACCCGTGACGTTGCAGTCTGATTTTAACTGGCATTTTAAATAGAAATTTAAATGCGTGAACAAATAGGGTTACTTTCTACTTTTTCAAGGATTGCAAAGGTAGCAATCCGGTTGATTTTTCCAAATATAATAATTCGTTTGAAAACGCAGCCTACTTCTGAAAAAATTATAATTAAAAAAATATTAAGCCCTAAAACGGCCCTATTTTTTGAAGTTCAGCAACATTTCCGGTTCTTACTATTTTCTGCCTAATCCCATCCGGCCCATGGGCATTTTGTTCATCATCTTCATCATTTCCTTCATTTGCTCAAATTGCTTGAGGAAGGCGTTCAATTCGGCTAATTCCTTTCCTGCTCCCTTGGCAATCCGCGCTTTACGGCTGGCGCTGATCAGATCGGGGTTATTGCGCTCCTGGGGGGTCATGGAATTGATCAGGGCCTCAATGCCTTTGAAAGAATCGTCACTTATGTCGATGTCTTTCACTGCTTTACCTACGCCGGGGATCATTCCCAGGAGGTCTTTGATGTTACCCATCTTCTTGATCTGTTCCAGCTGCTGCTTAAAGTCCTCAAAATCAAACTGGTTCTTCCGTATTTTCTTTTCCAGCTTCTTGGCCTGGACCTCATCGAACTGAGCCTGGGCTTTTTCCACGAGGGTGGTAATATCACCCATGCCGAGGATACGCTGGGCCATCCGTTCGGGGTAAAACACATCCAGGGTATCCATTTTCTCGCCACTGCTCACAAACTTGATCGGCTTGTTGACGGTGTATTTGATGGACAGGGCGGCACCACCTCGGGTATCACCATCGAGCTTGGTAAGTACCACACCCGAGAAATCGAGGCGATCATTAAAGGCTTTGGCGGTATTTACGGCATCCTGACCGGTCATGGAATCCACCACAAAGAGTATTTCGTTGGGGGAAACGGCCGATTTGATATTGGCGACTTCGGTCATCATCACTTCGTCAACGGCCAAACGGCCGGCGGTATCGATGATGATCACGTTCTTATTCTTGCTTCTGGCTTCTTTGATGGCGTTGGTGGCAATGGCTACGGCATCTTTGTTTTCCGGCTCACTGTACACATCTATGCCAATTTGCTCGCCCAGTATCTTCAACTGGTCGATGGCGGCCGGGCGGTAGATATCCGCGGCTACCAGCATGGGGGATAACCCCTTCTTGGTTTTGAGGAAATTGGCCAGTTTACCGCTGAAGGTGGTTTTACCTGAACCCTGCAGGCCTGCAATGAGGATGATGGCGGGGTTGCCCTTGGTGTTGAACGTGCTTTCTGTGCCTCCCATGAGGTCTACCAGCTCGTCTTTTACGATCTTGACCATGAGCTGGCCGGGACTTACGGCGTTGATCACTTTCTGACCGAGGGCGGTTTCCCGGATCTTATCGGTAAATTCTTTGGCTATTTTATAGTTCACATCGGCATCTACCAAGGCGCGGCGGATGTCTTTAACGGTAGCAGCAATATTGAGCTCGGTAATTCTGCCTTCCCCTTTTATCTGCTTAAAGGCGGATTCGAGCTTCTCGGATAAACTTTCAAACATAAATGACTGATTTTACATGTCCGGCCGCGCCGGGGTATTACCAAAAAAGTTCAAAGGTGAATGTAATGCTACATTCACCTTTGAACGGACTGCAAATTTACAGTAAGATTAGCTTATAAAGTGTAAAGTTTTCTTTGGGTGGCCCTACATTTTTAAAGTTAAACACCTAAATATCCCCGTAATTCTCTGGAACGGGAGTTGGTGCGCAATTTGGTGATGGCTTTGTCTTTGATCTGCCGAACCCTTTCGCGGGTAAGGTTGAACTTATCCCCGATGTCTTCCAGACTCATGGGATGGTCTACACCAATACCAAAGAAATAACAGATCACCTCTTTTTGCCTTTCGGTAAGCATCCTCATGGAGCGCTCGATCTCCTGTTTAAGGGATTCCTTGTGCTCAATGTTGGCATTGGCCATTTCTGCGTTGGGATTGGCCAGTACATCCACCAGGGTATTGTCTTCCCCTTCGGAGAGTGGCGTATCCATGCTTACGTGGCGGGCTGCGATGCCCAGTGTGGCAGAAACCTCTTCCGTTTCCAGTTCCAGCAGTTCGGCCAGTTCTTCAGGTGAGGGTTCCCGTTCAAATTCCTGTTCCAGTTGCGAGAACGCTTTCTGGATCTTGTTGGTGAGCCCTACTTTGTTGAGTGGAAGGCGTACAATGCGGGATTGCTCGGCCAGGGCCTGCAAAATGCTTTGACGGATCCACCATACAGCGTAGGAAATGAATTTAAAACCGCGGGTTTCATCAAAGCGTTGTGCTGCTTTGATCAGTCCCAGATTACCCTCGTTGATGAGGTCGGGTAAGGAGAGACCCTGATTTTGGTACTGCTTGGCCACGGACACCACAAAACGCAAGTTTGCTTTGGTGAGTTTGTCGAGTGCTGGCTGATCGCCTTGTTTGATCTTTCGGGCCAATCTCACTTCTTCTTCGGGGCTGATCAATTCAACTTTGCCAATTTCCTGCAGGTACTTTTCAAGGCTCTGAGATTCACGATTCGTGATCGATTTCGTGATCTTGAGTTGACGCATACTCATAGGTAGGTCATTTAAAGGGTTTTTAAGGTTTAAAGGCTACAAGTCAGACAGAAGAAAAACGTATAATGGACTCTTTTCTTGTATCCGGACGACCAACTTATAAAAGTTCGTGTTCAGCAATTTAATGATTTCCGGCCCGGAAACCAAATATTTTATGTCTAAACTGCTGGTTGTCAGTAGCTTTAAAGTATTTCGGGTTATATATGACTTTCCCTACCTTTAACGGGAGTTGCAACAAAAAAATTTTGGGGGTTCCATTATTTTTCTATTATTGCGCATTGGTATTACAAAAAGATCAATACAAGGAGTAGATGAGTAAGAAACAACAATTTACGTTAGAGTATCCGTTAAGATGTTCTCCTTCCATTTTATATGAATTCCTTAGTACGGCCGCCGGTTTGCAGGAATGGTTTGCTGATAAAGTGGATGAGCGGGATAATGTTTTCAGCTTTTCCTGGAATGGGACAACAGATAGGGCTGAGGTTTTAGAGACTGAGCAGGATAAATACATCCGGTTTCACTGGTTACACCAGCCTACTGATGAATTTTTTGAGTTTCGTATCGAGAAATCAGAAGTTACAAATCAGACTATTTTGGTGATCCGTGATTTTGCAGAGAAGGGGGAAGTGAAAGATCAAAGCCAGTTATGGGCTTATCAGGTAAAGGACTTATTTCATCGCCTGGGCAATTAATGACCCAGTGCTTGCAATATCACCTGGTACAGATGCAGTAATTTTCCGTGAGCCAGCTCCCACTGCTCCAACGGAATTTTAGCGGATAACTTACAGAAGTCACTTCCCGATAGCAATTGTTCTATCGTGGGTTTATCTAATTGATGTAGCGGGGTATAATTGTCTTCCTTAAAATGATGCTGCCATTCGTCATTCGCTATGCAAATGTAAAAGCCATGCTGTTCCAGCAGCGGAATGTTTTCCATTAGTACGGCCCGGTATTGCTGTTGATACATTCCTTTCAGGTGGAGTGTAATACTGAAAAAATGTCCCCACCAGAAGAAGGTGCGGATGGCCCAGGTTTCTTCTTTACCAAAAACACGCGGAAAATCAAGGACAGCCCAGGGCAATCCTTCATATTTTTCTCCTTTGGATATTTTGGGAGCGGAACCTGCAACAGCTACCGGTAAAGGGACAGTTAAATGGTCGAGGGTGTGTTTTACAGGGGTGATCAGCTGCCCCAATAGCTCCACCACTTTTTCCATGATCTTATTCTTTGTTAAAAGCCAGTGAGCATTCTGTACCAGGGTTGATTCCTCTGTTGAAAGCTGTATTTTTGCCGCGTCCATAAGCTAAGATACTGTTTCGGGTTTTGAGTTTAAGGTTTCGCGTTCTTCTATCTGATTTCGCCGACTAAACCAAACGAACTCAACTCTAAACCCGGGACCCGAAACTCGAAACACATTAAAATCGTGATCAAAAAACTGGATTTATTGGTATTGAAGGCTTTTGTAGGCCCCTTCATTGCCACCTTTTTCCTCACGCTGTTTGTACTGATACTACAGTTCTTTTGGCTGTGGATCGATGATTTTGTGGGCAAGGGTATTGACGGCATCACTATTCTGCGCCTGATCATTTACCTGAGTGCGACGCTGGTTCCCCTCGCACTGCCGCTGGCGGTATTGCTTTCCTCCATCATGACCTTCGGTAACCTCGGTGAAACATTTGAGCTGGTAGCCATTAAATCGGCCGGTATCGGCCTGTTGCGCTTTATGCGTTCGCTGCTGGTGACCACTATCCTGCTGGCCGGACTGGCTTTCTACTTCAACAACAATGTGATCCCGGTAGCCAACCTGAAGATGAAGACGCTGCAGTATGACCTGGTGAATAAAAAGCCGGCCTTCGACCTGAAGGAAGGATCTTTCTACAACATGATCCCTGGGTATTCGATCAAAGTGGCCAAAAAGGTCAATGACTCGATCCTGAATGATATCATCATTTATGAAAGCAGTCCGAATGTGCAGGACAATATGATTGCTGCCAAAAGGGGCATCATGCGTATGTCGGACGATAAACACTCGCTTGAATTTACGCTGCAGGATGGCTGGCGCTATGAAGAAGAGGGTGAAAGAAATTCAACCAATAGCCGGTTTTACCGCCTGGGCTTTAAGGAATACAAGAAAGTATTGGATCTTAGTTCGCTGACACTAACCTTTACTTCGGACAGTGTGTACAAAGACCGGGCAGAGATGCTGAGTATTGGGCAATTGAATAAGTCGATCGATTCATTGCGCAAAATGCTGGATCAGTTTCAGCAGCGGCATAAAATGGAACTAAAATCCTATCTGCCTTTCATGCAATACATCGATAGCGGGTGGACCAAGGTTACGATCCCGGATATAAACAAGGATACGGTTGCCAAAAAGGATACGGCAGTGAAAAGGGATTCGACGGTGAAAAGGGTTGCCGCGGTGAAAAAAGATACAGCTGTAAAAAAGGATACGATTGCGAAAATTGGCAGGCTTTTGAAAAAGAATATTCTTGCACAAAAGATGGCGGCCCTAAGAAAGGATTCGTTGGTGAAAAAGGACACGGCAGCGAAAACAGATACGACTGTGAAAAAGGATCCACCTGTGAAAGCGCTTACGGCAGCCCAAAAGGATTCGGTGGCCAAAAGGGATATAATCTCGAAAAAAGAACTGGCTGAGAAAAAGGCTGCAGCTGCTAAAAGTGATTCGATGCTGAAAGCCGATATGGCTTTCAGGAGAATGCTGCCCGATAGCGCCCGCTCAAGTGTACTGGACCAAAGTATATCCTTTTCTAATTCAATTAAGTCTACCATGGAAGGAGCTTCCGTGGAATATGAGAACAGGCGTAAGGAGCTACGGGTACACCTGATGACCTGGCATGAAAAAATTACCATGTCTATTGCCGTGCTGGTATTATTCCTGATAGGCGCTCCATTGGGTTCTATTGTACGCAAGGGAGGTATCGGTACACCAGTGGTATTTGCCGTAGCCTTTTTCGTGATCTTCTTCCTGCTGAATAACTTCGGAAAGAAGTTTGTGAAGGAGGATGTATTGCAACCATTTGCGGGTATGTGGCTGGCTACCATCGTGCTGTTGCCCATTGGTTTTTTCCTGATCAATAAAGCAATGCACGACTCACAGTTGTTTAATAAGGAATTCTATTTCCGCATCATACGGAAGCTGCGTCAAAAAAATGCCGGCAAAACAAATACTGATAAGCAAACACCCGACCCTGAAGAAGCCACAGAAGAAGAAGTGATTGCAGCAATAAAAGATGAAACTGAGAAGCACTAAAAGCAGCACTATCCGGGCTTAACCGATAGCCTAATTTTTGTCTTCGTTGGCGGAGGAGGATTGGTAAGGTTGTTCAGCATAGCCCTTGGAAGGCACTTTTAAAATGCCCTGGTCTATCTGCTTCCTGCTCACAGCAGTGGCTATGTAGGTAATTTTTCCTTTTTTGTACTCATAAGTATACTTCAATACGAGACCAGGAATACAGGTAAACACGGGCTCTACAACAGCGAGTTCTGAACGCTGGATCTGCTTCGTATAATAGGCCGTTATAATTCTGCCATCGGCGAGGGTAATAATAGCTTTATTACAAGGGTAACCTGAAATGGCAGCCGTATCATCCACCAGGCGGCAGATAGCCTGGTCATATTTTGCATTGTATTGTTTCCACTGGGTGGCTGTTAAATAAACCTTGTTCTTGTTTTTGCCCGATTCTTTTACAATGGCGGCGGCGCGCTCTTCGTTGCCAGGAGGCAAAATAAAAATACTTTGCATACGCATCAGGCTTACCAGGCGTAGCCTTGCCAGACCGTTGCTGACAAAGATGGTTTTGGTACCTCCGTTATACGTTTCTCCAATGCCGATACTCTTTTTTCTTGCCCTGGTTAATTCAATGGTATAGGTAATCGTCAAATCGTCACCTGCCTTATGGCCAGTGGGGCCACCTGGCGCAGGGGTTGAACCAGGCACCTGTTTGAACGACAAACCCGCTACCGCAACTACTACAATACAAACAAACCGCATTAGTGACATGATCTAAAGTTAAGCAGTGACAAGCACCTCGATGACATATTATTTGAAAATGAATTCGGCCAGGTCAATAGGATCGAGTGGATTATGGCTTTTTTTATGATCAAACCAACCTTCATCTGCCTGCTTCCATTGCTCCAGTTTTGCCTTCTCTTTCCTGGCTTTCCTGGTGGGAGTTCCCCTCGATCTGCGCTGGTACATCTTTTTCAGGCTGCTCATCATGTTTTCAGAAATGGTGAAATAGCTGTATTGATCCAGCCTGATCATCATTTCGCTGTCTTCTCCCTCCGTTAAAAAGGCCGGCAACTCCTCATATTGATAACTGGCAAATGTTACGATAAAGTCATTATCCACCATCGCCATACCAGCTCCATCGGCTGTAAACCTGTTGGTCTTAAAAAAGTTCTCTGATTTTACATTGTCATATTCCTGGTACCGGGCGATTGCTGTGCCCTGTAAGGTTGCCGTAGACGGATGAACAGTTGCTGTATCTGGTATGGTAGCCGGGGTTGTTTGCCGGACCAATTCAGTGGAAGGATGAGCAGGCGCCCGATGATTAAAACGATATATGCCCCACCCTGCTATTACCAGCAACAGCACGGCAGCAATAGCGCTGTACCGTACATACAGCTTTCTGACGGGCGCAACGGAAGGAGGTGTTTTGCCTTCGCCGGCAGTTACTTCGCGCAATATGCGTTTAAAAGCACCGGCAGGTGGTGTTACCACCATTTCCTGTAAAGCAGTAAACAGCGGTTTTTCCTGGATGGCATCGGCGATGGTTGTCACCATATAAGGTGGTGGTGACAGTTCCAGTTCCTGGAGGCTCTGCCATACACCCAGCCATTGGTGGTCGCCCACGCCGGCCTCTAACCTGTTCAACAGGTTATTGAATGCCTCCGGGGGAGGTTGCACCTCGTATTCCCGTAGCCGGTTCAGTATGTCAGATCTGTTCGCCATGGGCTTCTTTAAATAGTTTCTGGAGGTAAACCCTTGCTCTGAATAACTGTGATCTGCTGCCTTCTTCTGAAATATCCAGCATTTCACCTATTTCTTTATGGTTGTAACCTTCTACCAGGTATAGGTTGATAACAGTACGGTAGCCATCGGGCATGGTACTGATCGTTTTCATCAGGTCATCATTGGTCAACTTATCATACCCATTCAGTCCATCGGCTGCAATGTCCAGGTCATCGCTGATAACTGTAAATATTGCCTTCTTTTTTTTGATGAAATCAATACAGGTACCCACAAAGATCCTGCGGGCCCATCCCTCGAAAGAACCTTCGCCCCTGAAACCGGAAAGGTGCCTGTATAATTTTACAAAGCCTTCCTGGAAGCAGTCGTTGGCATCATTGGAATTTCCGGCATAGCGCAGGCATAGGCTATACATTCTGCCCGCAATAAGGTCATAGAGTTGTTGAAAGGCCCTGTTATCACCATTAGCAGCCTTCTGGGTTAAGACCTCAAAATGAGGAGGGGCGTTGCGTAGAGGTTCCATCGGACAAATATCTGATTTTTCCGTATACTACAAACCTTCCATTACGTTAACACCCACTTGCCCTGGCGGAAAAAAAAGTTTGATTTTTTTTAAGGGTCGCGAAACGTTTGGAATCAGTTGCCGGTCTAAGAAATAGAAACGAAATTGTTAACAGGTTACAGCCTGTTGATCAAACTCTTGCACATCAGTGCTTACCTCTTCTTTTCCTGTGGATACAGTTTGTGTTTACCAGCGGTCGGATGCTGTTTGCGTCCGGGCAGGTGAGGTTTTGTGAGGCCCGGATACAGAACGCTTACAATATTACAGGTGGTGGTTTTTCAGTAGATCGTTTAGTTCACTCGAGTGGATTCCATGCCGGCGTGGCGGGGGGAGTGGTTTTTTCCTGCCCCCGGCATTTTCACTCTTGTTTCATTAATTATTGTACCCTTCACTATCCTGGTCGCTCAAGCAGGTATACCGGAGGACCAGGCATATCCGTACCCAATCTTTCCGCTGTTCATTATTGTCTGCACGCACAAAACATGCGGGCTGGCAATAATGACTGCATACGACACCGTATGTCCCCCTATTAAAACAAATTATGAGTACCAAACCTAGTGGTATGGAGAATGCCGATTTTGCAGATGAATTGGCACTGCTGGAGGAATTGAAAAATAAAAATATAAAAGCCTTTGCTACCCTATATAAAGAATACTCAGAAGACCTGCTATTATTTGCTTACACCTTAACGGGCGATCCTGCCCAATGCCACCAGGCGGTGGACAGTTTATTTATAGAGCTGTGGGAAAAAGGGGATTTTACGCTTATAACCCCACCCCTCCATCATTTCCTGTATTCGGAGATACGCAATAGGTGCAAAAAATAACTGACTACCTCTACTACATGATAATGTAGTGGGTGTTTTTGTTTTGTTGTCTTACTTTTAAGGTGCTAATGGCGGTAAAGATCCTATTATACGATGACAATGAAGCATTGCGGCAAAGCATGGAAACCTTGCTGGGGGAAGAACCTGACCTGGAATTCTTAGCCGGTATCCCCAATGCGGAAACGGTGGAAACCGATGTGCGGGAACTGGAACCAGAGGTAGTACTGATGGACATTGATATGCCCGGGGTGAATGGCGTGGAGGCGGTGCGGCGCATCCGCAGGATCGATGCAAACCTGCCGATCATTATGCTGACTGTGTTTGATGACAACGAGAATATCTTCCGGGCCATTTGTGCAGGCGCCAGTGGCTATATTTTAAAGCGTTATGCTTCCCTGGAAGTGCCCTCTGCCATTCGTAATGTATTGACGGGTGGCGCACCCATGACAGGCTCGGTAGCGCGCAAGGTATTGCTCATGATACCTCCAGCCCACAATAGTGATCAGGAAAGAACGGATCTTTCGGAGAAAGAGATCAGCATACTTCAATTACTGGTGCAGGGATTCAGTTATAAGATGATCGCCGCCCAGCTAAAGATCAGCCACGATACGGTTCGGTTCTATATCAAAAAGATCTACGACAAGCTCCATGTGCATTCGGCTACTGAAGCCGTTTCCAAAGCCATCAAAGATGGTCTTGTGTGATGTTTTACTACATGATGATGTAGTAAAATCTTATTTTCTACAGAGTAGTTTTGAGTTAAATAGTAACTGCAATGAAAAAACTACTCACCTTCCTTCTCCTGTTATCTTCCTTCATCGGCAAAGCACAAAATGTAGGTATTGGTATTCCCAATCCGGTCTATAAACTGGATGTATTGAGCCCGGAATCTTTTGTAGCGCGTTTTAATGGCGCAGCCAATATGTACCTGGCTATCTATGAGACCAATGTTTACCGGGGTTATATGGGTTCTTTTGCCGGCAACCCCGAAGATGTGGATTTTGGGACAGGCTTCGGTAACACTACCGGCAAACTACATCTAACCATCCAGGGAGTACCCAAGCTTACTATTAGCAGCACCGGCACGGTAGATGTACAAGATGAATTGACCCGCTCTTCTAAAACGGGAACGACCAACCTGTTGCCAATAGCCTATGGAAATGTGAGCAGTACCGGCTTTATCAATAGTGGCAGCGGCAATCTCGCTGTGAACCGGATTACAACCGGTATCTATGAGATCACCATTACCGGCGAAGCCTATCAGTTTCAGATATACACAGCTACGGTCACTGCTATTGGAAGCAGCGCACCGGTTATTGCCACTACCGGTAGCGGCGGCGGCAAGCTGCAAGTTTACACCTACAATATTACGGGTGCATCAACAGACAGCAATTTCCATTTTGTAGTGTATAAGCCATAATTGAATACTGGTAACCTTAAACTATTTTATGAGAAAGCAATACCTAACCACCGTCATCATTACCATCACCCTATTGAAGGGATATTCGCAGGTGAATGTTCAGTCCGGCGCATCGCTCTATATTCAGCCTGGCGCCAATGTTACGGTAGAGGGCAGTCTGGTGCTGGCCAATGGCAGTACGCTTGTCAATGATGGAACAGTACGTATTGGCAACTCCACCGGCATTGCTGCTGCCTTTACAGACAACACCGCTACGGGTTATCATTACGGCATTGGCAGATTTATCTTTAGCAGCACCACTAACCAATCGCTCAGCAGTTCGAATACTTTTGAACGCATTGATATGGATGGCAGCAGCCTTACGCTTGGCAGTAATATTGCTTCCACTAAATGGTATCTGATAAAGGGGATTATTCATACAGGGGCATTTATGGCCGTGGCACCAAGTGCCACTCAACTGGCTGTAGAAGCTGACGCCTCCAATACCGGTTTCAGCAATGGCTGGTTTGATGGTACATTACGGCGTTATGTGAGCCCTGCTACCGTCAACAATTACCTTTTCCCGGTTGGCAATACTACGCTACCCCATATAGCAGAATTGGGCAACCTCATGGCCGATGCACTAAACAATGTCACCTACGTTGATGCCTTCTTTGCACCCAAGGCCGGAACAGATGCCGGGCTGATGCTTACAGAGCAGGGATCGGCCTATATAAGCATTCACAATGCCGGTATATGGCACCTTACTCCCAATGCCATCCCATCTGCAGGTAAGTACAACCTTACCTTACACCTGAATGGATTTGCTGGCCTCACCGACAACCAGTTTACCGTACTCCGCAGACCGGAAGGATCTGTGAATGGCGCCGACTGGTCGGTACCCGCCGGCAGCACAGTCAATGCCAATGGAGGCGCAGGCCGGTTAGCAGCACATGGCTATGCACTCAGGAGTAACCTGGGCGGCTTCAGTGAGTTTGGGATTGGCTTGCTGGCATCGGCTTTGCCGGTAAAGCTGACGAACTTCAATGTACGGCGAATGACGACTAGCAACGTGCAGGTGAGCTGGCAAACACAAACGGAACAAAACAATAAAGGGTTTGATATTGAGCGCAGGCTGGAAAATGAAACCGGTTTTGTCACAAAAGGATTTATTGCATCCAAAGCATCGAATGGCAATAGCACGATGCCTGTTGATTATTCATTTGCGGATGCGAATACTTATAAAGGGATCAGCTATTACCGCCTGAGGCAGGTTGACCTGGACGACAGGGCTTATTATTCTTTGATAAAAGCTGTGCGTGGCGAAGCCACTGTAAATGTACTCATCTGGCCCAATCCTACTGAAGGGCAGTTCAGCATTCGCCTGGAAGGCGTGGATGGCCAGAAAGAAGCGCATATTATGGACCTCAACGGCAAGCTTGTTCAAAAGATAACGATCAAAGGAACTCAACAGGTAAACATCCGTCATTTACAGGCTGGCACTTATATACTACATATCCCCGATGCATTTGGACCCGGCGCCAGCTTTACCGAAAAAGTAATGGTGGTACGATAGGTTCTGCTAAGGAATAAATTTTACATTTGTCCAAATCGGTTGATTTGGAAACAGGAAGGGAAAATCTTCGTATACAGAAATGGGTGGTAGCAATAGGAGTATGCCTGTTCCTCATTAAGATAGTAGCTTATTTTTTAACACACTCGGTAGCCATCCTTACGGATGCCCTGGAGAGTACTGTTAATGTAACGGCTGGTTTTATTGGCCTGTATAGCTTGTATGTAGCTGCCAAACCAAGGGATGAAAATCACCCTTATGGGCATGGAAAAGCAGAATTCCTTTCTGCCGCTGTAGAAGGTACATTGATCGGCGTAGCCGGCCTCATCATCATTTATGAAGCAGTGGATAACCTGCTGCATCCCCAACCTCTTCAAAAACTGGATTATGGTATCATCCTGGTAGCTTTTACAGCCCTGATCAACTTTGTAATGGGCTATATCAGCATCCAAAAGGGAAAGAAAAACAACTCCCTCGCGCTGATAGCCAGCGGCAAACACCTGCAGTCGGACACCTACTCTACTATCGGCATCATTGTGGGCCTGGCCCTCATTTATTTTACAGGTATCGCCTGGCTCGATGGGGCGGTGGCCTTGCTATTTGCCTTTATATTGATCTTTACGGGCTACCGCATCCTGCGTAGTTCGATTGCCGGTATTATGGATGAAGCCGACAAAGAATTGTTGCTAAAGATGGTAGAAGTGCTGAACAATCACCGGCGTGAGAACTGGATAGACTTGCACAACCTGCGCGTGATCAAATACGGCGGGCAGCTGCACGTAGATTGTCACCTTACGGTACCCTGGTACTTTAATGTACATGAGGCCCACCGCGAAATTGATGAGCTTTCCAACCTCATCAGGCGGGAGTTTGGCGATACACTCGAATTATTTGTGCATTCTGATGGTTGTCTTGATTTTTCCTGCAGCATTTGTACCAAAAAGGATTGTACAGTACGCAAGAAGCCTTTTGAAAGGCAGCTGCCCTGGACGCTGGAGAATCTCCCCCTGAATAAGAAACACCAATTAACTACTGATCAATAAGAAAAGGCCTGAGGGGTTTCGTTTGCGACACGGGGGAAACCCCGCAGTGTGGGGTAAACTCTGTCAGGTCTCCCAGGCGTCCAGCCTTGCCAGGCGGGCTAAATCAGTTCAGGAAAACAGCCTATATTCGCTTCCCGATCACTTATTATAGTACTTTTTAAATCTGTCAATATGCAAGCCTGGAAAGAATATCAGGAAAAGAATAAAGACCGTTTTTTGAATGAATTGCTGGACCTCTTGCGCATCCCTTCCATCAGTTCGAATAGTGCGAATAAGGAGGATATGAAGAAATGCGCAGCAGCGGTTAAACAAAGCCTGCTGAATGCCGGCGCAGCTACTGCAGAGGTATATCAAACAGATGGCCACCCGGTGGTATTTGCAGAAAAGATCATTGATCCCTCCAAACCTACAGTATTGGTGTATGGCCATTATGATGTACAGCCTCCTGATCCGTTGAATTTATGGACCAGCGGCCCGTTTGACCCGGTTATCAAAGATGGTCGTATTTACGCACGCGGATCGGCCGATGACAAAGGGCAATTTTATATGCACGTGAAGGCACTGGAAATAATGTCCGGCACCAATTCGCAAGCTACCAATATTAAATTCCTGATCGAAGGAGAAGAAGAAGTAGGCTCACCCAACCTGGAAAAGTTTGTAGCAGCTCATAAAGACCTGCTGAAATGTGATGTGATCCTCATCAGTGATACGGCCATGATCAGCATGGACAATCCTTCCATGGATATTGGCGTACGCGGACTGGCTTATATCCAGGTGGAAGTGACAGCTGCTAACCGCGATCTGCACAGTGGTGTGTATGGTGGAGCGGTTGCCAATCCCATCACGATCCTGGCTAAGATGATCGCCTCCTGCCATGATGAGAACAACCACATTACTATTCCCGGATTTTACAATGATGTGGTAGAGGCCGGACAAGAAGAACGCAACCTGATGGCGCAGGCTCCTTACAATGAAGCGGAGTATAAGAAAGACTTAGGGGTACAGGAGCTGTGGGGAGAAAAAGGATTTACCACCAATGAGCGTACCGGCATCCGTCCTACACTGGAGCTGAATGGCATCTGGGGCGGGTTTACCGGCGAAGGCGCCAAAACAGTACTGCCTTCCAAGGCTTTTGCCAAGATATCTGCCAGACTGGTGCCTAATCAGTCTTCTGAAAACATCACAGAAATGCTGTTGAATTATTTCCGCAAGATCGCACCAGCTTCTGTTACGGTGGAGGCTGTGAACCTGCATGGGGGTGAACCTTATATGACACCGATTGATTCACTGGCTTACCAGGCAGCAGCGAAAGCCATTGAAACAACCTTTGGAAAGAAGCCTATTCCGGTACGCGGAGGCGGCAGCATTCCGATTTGTACGATCCTGGAGCGGGAACTGGGTGTAAAGATCGTGTTCATGGGCTTTGGGCTGGATAGCGATAACCTGCATTCGCCCAATGAGAAATTTGACCTGGTGAACTTTTATAAGGGTATCGAAACAATCCCTTATTTCCATAAATACTTTGCAGAGATCAATAAGGCTTAGAAGGCAACAAGGCATTGAGGCATAAAGGCAACGAGGGTAAGCCCTGAGAATGTTTTAAATTTTACAGATCCCGGCGGTGAATGCCTCCGGGATTTTTTACTTTTACAGTATGGGCAGTGAAAAAGAAAAATTACGCATTGACAAATACCTGTGGGCCATTCGTTTGTTTAAAACGAGAGCGCTGGCAGCAGCCGCTTGTGACAGCGGTAAAGTGAAGCTGAACGAAATGCAGGTGAAGCCATCCAAAACGGTATCAATTGGCGATGAATACCATGTAAAAACAGAGGCCCGGCGCTGGCGGGTAAAAGTGACGGCCCTTTTGCACAACCGCGTGGCCTATACGGAAGCCATCAAATACTACACTGACATTACTCCTCCGGAAGAGCTTGACAAAGTTGAATACCAGGCATCCAGTTTCCATACGGGCAAACGCCAGAGTAAGATAGGGCGGCCTACGAAAAAGGAAAGAAGGGACCTGGGCGACTTTATGGAAGAATAAAAAAAGCCCACCGGACTAATCCGGGGGCTTTTGTCTTACCTATACCTTTGATCAGAAAACTATTGGTTAGCAGTTTCGGGCTTCTTTTCCTCTTTCTTTTTCTTCTTACCGTCTTTGCTCTTGTGCAATACGCCAACCCGGAAACCGATGTGAACATCGGCCTGTTTGGATTCTCCTACCAGTGCCGTCAATATACTACCCGATCCTACAAATACAGGACCGAAGCGAAGGGACAGGCCCGCATTCAACTTGGTGAGCTCATTGTAATTGATGGGTAAATAAGCTCCAAACCGGCGCGTTTCATAACGGGGTGTAAGGGTAAATGTATTCCTGTATTGGCTGTTATATGGTTTGCTGTCACTGTTCACCAGGGAAAACTGACCAGCTAAGCTGATGTAAAAATTGCGGTGCAGGTTATAGTCTACATCGAGTTGCATGGTAGTTGGCAATCCCACCTTGTATTCATTTTCTGTGTTGCCGGTAACGGGCGTAAAGAACTGGGGCCGGTTATCGAAGAACTTTTTATAATCATCAAGATCAACATCGGACAATTCTGAGAGGTAGAACTTTTCGGCGCCGGTAACACCCAGGTCATAGGCGCCACTGCGGGTCATATCGCGTTTGTATTTTAAAGAACCGATATCCAGCAAAGCAATGCCTACGCGCAGCTTATAATTGTTCTCATACCTTTTCCACTCGTAATTATCACCGGTTCTGTATTTGGCATGATCGGGCCTGAATTCATACACAAAGCCGATGTCTGCGCCGAAACCTTTGCTATCGAAAGAGGTAAGGTCATCTGCATTAAAATCATCGAAGCTGGCTCCGCCAAATCCTGTGCCGATGCGGCCTGTGGTATTGGACAGGTAGGCTTTTTCTGCTACTTTATCTTCGTTGATGGTAGTGGTCAGGTTCTTGATCTGTATGTAGGCATTACCAACCCCGGCGAGGTATTTGAGGGTAATACCGCCTTTCAGAAAGTGTTTTTCTTTATCGATGATCACCTGTCCTACGCTGGCGCCAAACTCTGTCCAGGCATTCATATTGACAAACATATTCTTTGCGGAAGTGATGGTATAAGGCAAGCCAGCATCACTGTTATATCCATCTACCACCTGTTGCAACAAAGTGCCATCAATATCCTGCACATTGGCCATCACCCGGCTGCGGGTTGTAATGGCAATAGCTGTTTTTTTTGTGGCATTGAACATAAAGGAAGGGCCTATCAGGTTAGCGCTCATGAGGCCGCTGGTAGCACCTGCATTTTTACCATATAATTGATTTTCCAGGCTGTCGGCATTGAATGATTCACTGAGGTTCTTCAGTTTAAAGGAAGCCTGGTTATTGCCGCCCAGCACACTTACCGAGATCAGGTTCACATCCCAGCGATAGCGGCTATCGGCAATATTGGCCGGGTTGAAGAATACACTGTTTACGCCGGAATAATTGCCGGTACGATAGCCAGTATAATCTTGTGAAAAAGTAACAAATGAACTACACAGCAGGGAGGGTACGATCATTTTACGCAATAAGAGCTGACCGTTTAATTGCTTAAACATGCGGTAAAGAGGGGTTTAGGGGTTAAATGGTCACTAATCAAACTGATACACCACGCTTTAAACGTAAAAGCACCTATTATATTTGATGCACCCGCACAGGAAATTTCAGGCAGGCGCCGTAAAAATGCGAAGTATACCATTATGCGTCAATACCCCTTTATAGGGACAGGGGGGGTGGTTTCCGGTTGCTCTTATTTATCTTTGCACCATGCGAATTGATATTATCTCGGTTTTGCCGGAATTATTGGAAAGCCCGCTCACGCATTCTATTATGAAACGTGCCCGGGATAAGGGGCTATTGGAGATCCACATTCACCCCCTGCGACAATGGGCCATTAATGAATACGGCCAGGTGGATGACTACCAATACGGAGGGGGAGCCGGTATGGTGATGATGCCGGAACCGCTGGCCAATGCCATAGAAGCATTGTCTAAAAATATGCGTTATGATGAAATTATCTATATGACCCCCGACGGGGAGGATTTTAACCAGGGGATTGCCAACCAGTTTTCCATGAAAGAAAACCTGTTGATCATCTGCGGGCATTATAAAGGGATAGACCAACGGATACGCGATCATTTTGTGACGAAGGAAATATCTATCGGTAATTATGTATTGAGTGGAGGTGAACTGGCAGCAGCGGTAGTGGTGGACGCTGTAGGCAGGTTGTTGCCCGGGGTATTGAACAATGAAACGTCAGCGCTTTTCGACTCCTTCCAGGACAATTTGCTGGCGCCCCCTGTATATACGCGCCCGGCTGATTTCCGGGGCTGGAAGGTGCCGGATATATTACTGAGCGGCGATCTGAAAAAGATTGAGGATTGGCGCTATGAACAGGCTGTACAACGCACTACGGAAAGAAAACCTGACCTCCTCAAGGATTAGGAGGTCAGTGCATCCATGTGCTACCACGACGCAATCAGGTACACCAGCGCATAAAATACCAGTTGCATAAGCAGGTTGACCAGGATTGTTTTTTTCATAGAGGTGGATTTTGGATGCTGCTATAATTGCACGCTTCATGCCAAAAGCTTCTTATCCACATAGCAAAACTACCTTGCTGCTCAGCGATATATACTAGCCTCTCCTATCTTGTGCTTACTCACCTGGTTATACTTCAATAATTAGCCGCATACCAAAAGATTCCAGACCGTCTTTCCTTCTGGTCTGGGTCGTGGCTCGTTCGGGTCTTAACTTTGAGGGCAAAAAAAAGTCCGGATAGAAATCCAGACAATTTTATAATCCAATATCCTATGAAAAACCGGATAAGTATTGACAAATGATGTACCAATCTATTTTAGCCTTAAAAAGGCCAAATTCGGGTATCCGGTCACGATGTTTTGGTGATTTACTTCCGCATTTCATTTTTACCGCCACAAATTGCGGTAACCTGCTCCACAAATAACATATTATTTGTTTCACCTATTTAACCAGCAATACTTGTGTAGGCTTGCCATTAAACTCAATGACGGCAGCCGCAAATTTTCCGGTAGCCAGGCTGATGGGTTTAATGGCTTTGGCTGCTGCTGCGGGTTTACCATTTACGCTGATGGTAGTAAAATTGCCTGAGGCCGGGACCAGGATAGTGAACTTTCTAATCTGCTTCCGCTTGTAGAGCGCTTCGTTATTGGTCTTAATATCGATTGAAATAGAGCTACCCTGTGTAGCAGCTGTGAAAGTAATGAGCTCATAATCGGCTTTCTCCAGGGTCTTAGTGCTGGCGCCATCATCATCATAGAACACGTAAGAGGAGGTAGTTTCACCAGGGTAATACAGCAGGCTGATGTCTTTTGAATTGTAGGTTTCAACGGACTTAATGGAATCGGCCTGCCATAAGGGAATGAATCCGCCCGCCTTTACAAACAAAGGTATGTGTTTGATATCAACTGGCTGGTTGAGCCATTGCTTTCCATTGACGAGGGTATTGTCGTAAAAATTATACCATTTACCTTCGGGCAGGTAGATCGATTTGGTAGTAGCACCCTGGCTGGTAACGGGCGCCACCAGCAGGTTATCGCCCCAATAATATTCATCTTCCGCTTTGAAAGCATCTGCATCGCCAAAGTTGTAATAATACAGGGGACGCATGAGGGGTTTACCCAGCACAGCCTGCTCATAGCTTAAAGTATAGTTGTAAGGAAGCAACTGGTATCGGAGGTTAATATAGCTACGTACAATTGCTTTGGTGGGCTCTTCCCATAAAGCGGGTTCGGAAGGAATGCTTTTTACTGCTTTATCATAGTCTTCGAGGGCCGTACCATGTGGGCGGAAGACAGGGGTAAAAGCTGCGAATTGCAACCAGCGGGTATACAGTTCTGCATCAGCCTGATCGGCCGCCGCAAAACCACCGGCATCTGAATGCACATAAGGTAGTCCGCTGGCGCTCATGCCCAGCAGTACAGGAAATTGTGATTTGAGGCCGCTCCAGCTGCGGGCCACATCGCCGGTCCAGGGGAAAACACTGTAACGCTGACTTCCTGCAAACCCAGCCCTGTTGAGGTGAAATAAGCGGGTTCCGGCAAAGTCATCACGGTATTTCTCAAACAACATTTTACTCCAATAGTGGCCATAGATATTGTGCACTTCATCAGCCCCCATTAACCTGTTCACACCATAATCTTTGAGGTTGTGCATCACTTCGGCAGGGTGCTTTTCCGGCTCGCCGAGGTCGGACCACCAGCCGGATACACCGTTGTTTGACACCTGCTTTTTATAGTACTTCCAGATCCAATCCTGGGCTGGTTTGCGGAATACATCCAGCAAACCGCCTTTGCCAAAATAGAGTTCTGAAAAATTGTATGGTTTGCCTGCCGCATCGGTGGCCAGGAAAGGTGTGGCCTCGGTAAATGTTTTAGATGAGTTCAGGATAAAAGGCTCAGTAATCAGTACGGTTTTGAGATTGTCTTTCACCTTGAAGTTTTCGATCATTAGTTTGGGATTGGGCCATTTGGTGGTATTTACCCAATCCAGGTTGCCCAATGTTCCTTTGATCTCATCACCAAACCAAAAAAGGTCGAAGATGAGTCCATCCATGGGAAATTTTTCATCCCGCATTTTCTTTACTACCTGCTGTACCTGTTCTTCACTGCGGTAACCAAAGCGGGACACAAAATTGCCCAGGGCCCAACGGGGAGGTAATGGCTGCCGGCCGGTAATGGCGGTATAATTATTTAGCATCTCATCCATGTTCTTTCCAAAAACAACATAGAAGGTAAGTTCTCCGCTTACAAAACCGGCTTCGAGTACACTCTTATCGGTAAGCCCAATATCAAAATATCCTTTGGAAGGGTTATCAAAAAACAAGGCGTACCCATTGGAGGAAAGAAGAACAGGCACAGAGAAGTTGAGGTTATCGGCACCAAGTCCGTAACCGTATGCTGCTACATTATAAAGATTGAAGCGGTATCCCCGCCTGTCCATGGGAAGGGCACGTTCGCCGCCACCGAAGAATTTTTCCTGGTCGGTAAGCTGGAAACGAAACCCATTGTTATCACCCTGTGTAAAAAAGGAAGCTGATTTAACCTTTACTTCTTTACCGGATTTGAAATAGAGTTTATCTTTCTGTATCACGATGCTGGTATTGTTTTCCAGCTCTATTGTTTGGGAGATAGCAACGGTTATTTTGGTTGTCAGCACCTGGGGTTTGGCGAATACAGCATCCGACACCTGTTCGCCGCGGGTATAACCTGTGGGCCGGTAGGTAGCTTTGATCACGGGAAAGGAATAGGATTGAAAAGTCCACTCTCCCTCTTTTGCCTTGTACACAATCTCATCTGCTTTACCATTGAAAGGATCTTTACCAACGGTATTAACGATCACTTTTTGGGCCTGGATATTGGTGAGCAGGAAGAAAAGTAACAGGGAGGCAGTGGTTTTCAGCATGGTTTGCATTTGGGGTCAATATATAAAAACAAAGGGTGCCGTCAAAAAAATTGGCGGCACCCTTTTGTTAAAGTCAGTGAAGGAAGATTAAGGCTTCTCGAATATTTTAGGGTCTACTTCTTTGTTGATCTCAACTTTCTTAACGGTTACGTTAAGGGTCATTCCACCCGGGTACTCAATAGCATAAGACCAGGGTGTTACAAAACCGAAATCGGTTTTCCTATAATCAGAAAAATTGATCCCCTGTTCTATTTCCTGACCATTGAAATTTATTTTAGCTACTGTTCTTATGATCTGCCAGGTAGCAGGGTCAATATAATGGTCAAAGTGTGCCCCATCTTTGGTTGTAACATTCAGTTTCCAGGCTTTTACTCCTTTCACATCTTCCTGGCCGGCCAGCTCAATCTTGTTGCCTGCGGCAGCATAATTGTACAAAGATCCACCGGCCGATAACTGGGCTTTGCCGGCATTGACCTGATCTTCGGGCAGGGCTTCGGCTGTAACCTGGCCTTGCAGGGGATTAATGGCCCAGCCTCCTTTGTCGGCAGTAACACAATTGATAATCTTCTGGCCATTGTAATTGACCTCCCCGAGGGAGCCTTTGCCAAATAATACGGTGGTAACGCTGGGCGCCACGGTTCCCATGATGTCCATCTCAGACTCTACATACATGGACTTCATGGCATCGATCTTAGCCTTGCCGCCAATGGCGGTGATATGGTTATTGACTATTTCGTCGACGGTTTGGGCTTTTACAGCCATGCTTACGGTGAGGGTTGCCAGGGCCAAAACAGGTATACGCAGGAACTTCATGGTGTTTATTTTTAATTTGATAATGTTTAATGGTGTCTCATTTTGAATGGGGCCGATTCAGGCTGTGAAAGCTGCCGTTCATGCTGTGGTAGCCGCCCTTCATGTTGCAATGTTAGACGTAAAAGGGGGGAGAATATTACAAATGATACTAAAAAATGATAATGGCGCTATATTTACTAATAAACCAGTTTTTTCATGGCGAGCTTTACTATTACGGGCTTTCTGGCCGATGTGTGGCAAAAAAAGATCTACCCGGCAGCAATTACAGTAGAGAAAGGTATTATCCAATCGATCCAACGGCTGGCGGAAGGCTCCCCGGTAGCTGAACAATATATCCTGCCAGGCTTTATCGATAGTCATGTGCATATTGAAAGCTCTATGCTGGTACCGGCGGAATTTGCCCGGCTGGCGGTAGTGCATGGAACGGTAGCTACGGTGAGTGATCCGCATGAGATTGCCAATGTTTGTGGCCTGGAGGGGGTAGAATATATGATTGCCCATGGCAAAACAACGCCCTTTAAGTTTTATTTCGGCGCCCCCAGTTGTGTGCCGGCCACGATCTTCGAAACGGCCGGGGCCAGCCTGAATGTGCAGGAAGTAGATACGCTGTTGCAAAAGGAAGAAGTCAAATACCTGAGCGAGATGATGAACTTTCCCGGGGTTTTATTCAAAGATCCGGATGTAATGGCCAAGATAGCCGCCGCCAAAAGGCTGGGCAAGCCGGTAGATGGGCATGCCCCTGGACTGCGGGGAGCGCAGGCCAGGCAATATATTGATGCGGGTATTTCCACGGACCATGAATGCTTTACGGAAGCGGAGGCCCTCGACAAACTGCATTATGGTATGAAGATCCTGATCAGGGAAGGCAGTGCGGCCAAAAACTTCGAAGCGCTGATCGGGCTGTTGCATGATCATCCCAATAGCATCATGTTCTGCAGCGACGATAAGCATCCGGATAGCCTGGTAGAGGGCCATATTGATCAGCTTTGCGCCAGGGCTGTGGAAAAGGGCATTGACCTCTTTAAAGTGTTGCAGGCGGCCTGTGTAAACCCGGTGTTGCATTATCAATTGCAGGTGGGCTTATTGCGGGTGGGCGATCCGGCAGATTTTATCCTGGTGAAGGACGTGGAGCAGTTTACGGTTCAAGCCACTTATATAGACGGGGTAAATGTAACGAGGCAGGGAGGAGGGACAGCAGGGGGCACGCGTCCGAAACCGATCAATAATTTCCATTGTGCGCCTGTGCGGCCGGAAGACTTTGCAGTTGCTTATACGGATCAGGAAACGGTACCAGTGATCGAAGCATTGGACGGCCAGCTGATCACCAACCGCATTGACCTGCCTGCGGGCTGGTTGCTGGATGAGGATTTGCAGCAACTGGTAAGTAATACGGGTAAGGATATATTAAAGATGGTGGTAGTGAACCGCTATCAGCCCGCCAAACCATCCATGGCATTTATCAGGAATTTTGGGCTCAAAGGGGGTGCATTGGCATCCTCGGTAGCGCATGATTCGCACAATATAGTAGCAGTAGGTACGGACGATGAAAGTTTGGCCAATGCCATCAACCTGGTAATCGCCCGGCAGGGCGGGGTAAGTTGTTGTGCAGGGGACCAGGAAAAACAGGAGTTGGTCATCCCTTTACCGGTAGCTGGCCTGATGAGTGATGAAGATGGCTATGCAGTAGCCAAAGCCTATACGGCCATCGACGCCATGGCCAAAGGATTGGGCTCGGGTTTATCGGCGCCTTTTATGACGCTTTCCTTTATGGCGCTATTGGTGATTCCTCATTTGAAGTTGAGTGACCAGGGATTATTTGACGGCGATCAATTTAAATTGATATAGAACCCCGGGGTCCTTTTTTACACGCTGCTGCCAGGTCCAATGCGGCGCCCAGGGTGATGTACCGCTTTAGGGGGACAGAATTGGTAGACTAATTGCACAGTTGGAAGGTTGTGCAGGCTTTCTTCGCATTTTTTGATCATCCTATGCATCATGCAACTGGGTATTTTCGGTATTCAATGGTGGGTGTATTCAGTGTTATTTGTACATAAAATCACTTAGGCGGTCAAAATCCCTTTTATTGACATTTATTATCAGCTTTCTTTTTATATCTTTAGTAACAGTTACGGCTATCTATAATAGAGACCCTACCATTTCCAATACAATACCTCTGAATGATTGACCTGCCGTACCCACCCGAGTCAATTAATGCCTGTTTGTGAACCCCCGACTAAACCCGAAACTCATAGTATGTCTTTCAACCATCAGCCCACAGGTGAGCCAGGAGCTACGACTATCCTGACAGAATCGCCATTGGTAACTTTTGCGCATGCTGTACATCCCATAAGTACAGAAGCAAGAGACTATGCCAATAGAAAGTGTTTTTCTTACCGCGTTAAAAAAGGAGAATTCCTGGTAAGGTCCGGAGAGCTTTGTCCTTATATTTATTTCATTCAGAAAGGCATCCTCCGCGGGTATGTACAAGACAGCAAAAAGGAAATTACTACCTGGATCACTGCAGAAAATGAGCTGGCCACTTCGATTACCAGTTTTCACGCACAGCAAAAATCATTCGAGAATATACAGGCTATTGAAGAGAGTGAATTGACGGGTCTTCACTATGATGACCTGCAATATCTATATACCAATCATCCGGAAGTAAATATTACAGGCCGGAAATTATTGGAAAAGTATTACCGCGATGCAGAAGAGCGCGCCTATATCGCCAGGCTTACGGAAGCTACTTCAAAATACCAGCGCTTTATCGCTACCAAAAGCTTTATGCTCAACCGGGTGCCACTGAAATTCATCGCCTCCTACCTTGGCATGACGCTGGAAACGCTGAGCAGGATCAGGAGTAAGTTGTCTCACGCAAAATAAGAATACGGCAATCGAGAATCGGCAGTCGGCAGTCGAGACTCGTGCATTGGCAATTGCCAATCTTTCCCGCTAATAACGGGAGGGAAGGGTTCATGCTTGTCCCCCCTATAATTGACCACTGAATCGTCAATCTTCTCTACCGGGGATTGGATATTACATGGCTGCATCCGGATTCCCCGACAAAAAGCCTGCTTTTACCGGAAAAATGACTTTAATGACCTTGCTGTCCTTGCGCCAGCCCTGCTGCTGCCATAGTTTTGTGTAAAATTAAAGGGTATGCAAAACCAGGACATCCAGGACCAGCAACAGGCAGACAGGGGATCGCGCCGTCCTAAACGAAACAATGCTTTAGTGGGTCTATTGCTGCTGATAGCAGGCGGGGTACTATTGGTGCGGCAGGTGGAAGCGGATCTGGTGCCCCGCTGGCTTTTTACCTGGCCCATGATATTGATCGTAGTTGGTTTTTTTGTGGGTGTACAAACCAGGTTCCGTGATATTGGCTGGGTCATTCTGATGGGTGTAGGCGCCTTTTTTCTAGCCGATAATGTACTCCCTGATTACGATGCCAAGCGTTTTATCATACCGGTGGTAGTGTGTGGCGTAGGACTTATCCTGCTGCTTTCGCCCAATAGAAAAAAGCGGCATGGTGACAAAGGGGGTTTTGACCATGAAAAGGCTTTCTATTACAAGGATGCTGATGAAGACCCCGGCAAGGCAGAGACGGATAAGATGGAAGTAGTATCGATATTCGGCAATGTAAAAAAAGTGGTTTACTCCAAAGACTTTAGAGGCGGCGAAGTAGTATCTGTGTTTGGTGGTGCAGAGGTAAATCTTAGCCAGGCCGATTTTAAAGGCCCCATCATTTTAGAGATCGTACAAGTATTTGGCGGTACGAAGCTCATTGTTCCGCCACATTGGGTAATCCGCTCAGAAGCGGTAGCCATCTTTGGCGGCATTGAAGACAAACGCCCCCCCCAATCGATTACCAGTGCGGATAAAGTACTGATCATACGAGGTACAGCGCTGTTTGCAGGCATAGAAATCAAGAGTTACTAAAAGCGTTATTATTTTAAACCTTTTCAAAACCATGATGCTATGAGTTGGTTCCTGGCTAAAATCGTTTACCAGATCATTTGCGGAGAAGGTGACCACACTCCTCAGTTTGACGAACAACTACGGCTAATAGAAGCCGATGATGAAACCACTGCTTTTGCAAAAGCCCAGGCTATTGGCGAGCAGGAACAGGAAATGTTCTTCAACCAACAGCAGAACCTGGTGCAATGGAAGTTTATCAATGTGTGTGAGCTGTACAAGTTATCGGCTTTGATTGACGGGGCGGAACTTTATTCACGGGTTCAGGAGGCGGACAATGCCGGTTTGTACATTGAACTGGTTCATAAGAAGGCTGCCAATATCCGTTCGAATATTACACATCGGTTTCTGGAATTATTCTGAAGAAGGCAAAAAGGCAACGAAGCATCAAGGCAACGAGGCATACAGCTTAGCAATAGGGACGGCAGATCCGGCGCATCACAGGAATTGACTGCATAACCATAAAATATTTAACACTTGGCTACATCGCCATTAGGAACCAATAAGAACAAGTTGATCTTTGCCGGCTGCTGGCTGGTATGGTCGATCATACAGGTGGCATTGCTGCAAAACTGGCAATTATCGTGGTCCCTGGCTGTTACAGATGCAGCGGTTTCGAACCTTTTGCTGGCGGCTATTTGTTTATTGATCAGCAACAATATGCGGTATTACCGGCCAAGAAAAGGCCGTTATCTCTATATACTGATACTTTGTGCAGCTGTCAGCGGCTTATGGGTACTGGCATTGAAACTCGCGATGCATGAACTGGCTGGTAATGACGAAGCTTATATCGGCTTTCTGCAGATCTCGATGCCTATTCGTTTTATGATCGCGCTACTGGCTACGGGATGCATGTCGCTCATCAGTGAGCTTTGGTATGCCCAGGAAGAACAAAAAGAAATTGAACAAAGAAGCATTGCGGCTTCGCAGCTGGCCAAGGATGCAGAGCTGTACAAATTGAGACAACAGTTGCAACCGCATTTTCTGTTCAACAGCCTCAATTCGATCAGTGCACTGGTAACGAGCCGGCCGGAGCAGGCCAGGAAGATGATACAGCAATTATCAGATTTTTTACGGGGTACGCTGAAGAAGGAAGAAAATCAATGGATCACGCTGGAGGAAGAATTGCAACACCTGGAACTGTACCTCGATATTGAAAAAGTGCGCTTTGGGCATCGGCTGCACACTGAGCTGGTCTATGATGAAGGAGCTGCTGCCCAACGCATACCGCATATGTTATTGCAGCCGGTAGTGGAAAATGCTATTAAATTTGGACTGTATGATACTACGGGGGATGTAACGATCACGATAAAGGCAACGGTTACGGAGGGGTACCTACAGATCACTGTGCGGAACCCATTTGATCCGGAGACCTCTTCGCCCCGGCAGGGCACGGGTTTTGGCTTAAACTCGGTTCAACGGAGATTGTACCTGCTGTTTGCAAGGAATGATCTGTTGGTAACTACAGCCGCCGAAAGTTTGTTTACTACTACTATTAAAATACCGCATATATGATCAAGGCGCTTATTATAGATGATGAACCATTGGCGCGCTCCATTATACAGGAATATTTGCAGGCGCATAAGGCTATTACGGTGGCACAGGAGTGCAGTGACGGGTTTGAGGGGGTGAAAGCAATTCAGCAACACCAGCCACAACTGATCTTCCTGGATATACAGATGCCGAAGATCAATGGGTTTGAAATGCTGGAACTGATCGAGGAGCCGCCTGCGGTTATTTTTACAACGGCTTTTGATGAGTATGCGATCAGGGCCTTTGAAAGCCATGCGGTAGACTACCTCCTGAAACCCTTCAGCCAGGAGCGGCTGGACAAAGCGATCCAGAAATGGATGGAACAACGCCAGCCTGTAACGCAGGCGGCCCCGCTGCTGGAGACGGCCTCACTTTCGCCACAACAAAGTCAACGGATCGTGGTGAAAACCGGCGGCAGGATCAGGATCATCCCAATAGAGGATGTTCATTACCTGGAAGCGGCTGATGATTATGTAAAGATCCATACCTCAGAGGGGGCTTTCCTGAAGAATAAAACCATGGCGCATTTTGAAAGGCTGTTGGATGCAGCGCAATTTGTACGTACACACCGATCCTATATCGTGAATGTTCAACGAATTACAAGACTGGACGTACATGAAAAGGAAAGCTGGCTGGCCTTATTGACTACGGGGGTACGGGTGCCGGTAAGCAAGGCCGGGTACGCCAAACTAAAAGAATCGCTGGGGATTTAGAAGGCAACGAGGCACTAAGGCAACAAGGCAACGAGGAAGGCTTCGATAGGCATCCTTCTACCTCTCACCAACATCCTATATTATTGATTTGCAAGCTTTCTGAAAGAAATCTGCCTGCTATTTTTTTGCGTATATACTTTCTGATTAAGGGATCTGCCAGTAGTACAACCACACAGCCTTTACGGCTGTAAGTGATTGTCGTTTACATCCCACACCCAAAAAAGTTACCATGGGCAGATTCCTGCTATTTAAAAAGAGCTTTCTTATTTCAATTTTTCCATGTAATCTTGCGCTGATTAATCGGGTTCCTGACCAACACAACACTCTTTTATTGCCCGTACCCTCCCAATACCGGATACCTCCTTCAGTAATTCCTGACAAGTATACCGGTTCAGTTATCGTGATTTGTTGCCTTGCCTTTTTCCATTATCCATGATGTTATACCCTCTTGAATGCATTATTACTGAACGGCCGCAGGCCTATGAGCAGCCCGGAGTAATAAGTTTGAGAACGCCAAATCACACCACATGACCAAAGCTTTATCTGATCAGGATATTATTTCCTTATTTAAGCGTGGCGAACACGAGGCTTTCAACCATTTGTTCCGGTTGCATTACCGGCCTCTTGTATATTATGGCAACCAGCTAGTAAGTGATGAGCAGGAAGCGGAAGATATTGTAGTGGATACTTTTGTAAAGTTATTACGTAAACGTGCTGATTTTGATAACCTTAAAGACATCAAAGCCTTTTTATTTATCTCGGTGAGGAATGCCTGCTATGACTACCTGCGCTATATGCAACGCCATGAAACCTCACACCAGGAACTATTTTATTTAGCTGGCAAACAAGAATTTATGGAGGATAATGAAATGATCAAAGCCAAGGTGTTACAGGAGATCTATAATGAAATAGAGAACCTGCCCGGGCAATGTCAAAAAGTTTTCAAGTATATTTTCTTCAATGGACTCACTACGGATCAGATAGCCAACGAAATGGATATCAGCCCGCAGACGGTATTGAACCAAAAAACAAGGGCACTGCGCCTCCTGCGCTTATCCCTGCTGAAGAAAGACCTGCTGCCGACCGCTGTTACCTTCTTTTACCTGGCAGTTATTTTCCACCAGATAGCTTCTTCGTTGTAAACCCACCTAACGGGACATTATCTTGAAATACGGGAGTACTGCTAACTATCCTAAAGTGTGGTAGTTACGAATGTATCCGGGCTGAAAAAGTATGCCCTGAAAAAAACTTTGCTTTTCATTTGGTTAAAAGCAACATTCCATCGTGGTATATTATGTAATTGTTAACTGAGCGCCGCCATAGCTGTGTGGCCTCTATATTAAATACCCATGGATTATAAAATAGATGAGCTGATCATAAAGTATTTGGCCGGTACATTAACGGAAGAAGAACGGGTGCTGCTGGACGAGTGGAAGGCGCTGCCCGAAAACCGGATATTGCTTGATCAGCTAAGCGATGAACAGTGGGTAAAGAAAGAGTTGCAAAAGATAGCCCAGGTTAATGAGTTTAATGAAGCGAGTGCTTATAATAAGCTAAGCCAGATATACGCCCAGCAAAATGCGCCGGTGATGGTGCACAAAACAAGCAGCAAAATTGGCTGGTGGCTGGCAGCGGCATCGCTCCTGTTGATCATAGGAACCGGCAGTTGGTTCCTGCTACGCCGTGAATCAGGAAAACCTACACCTGATACACTTGCTACTGCATCCGAGCGGTTTAAAAATGATGTAGCGCCTGGCGGCAACAAGGCCCGGTTATTATTGGCAGATGGTACGGAGATCATCCTCGATAGTGCGGGGAATGGCTTATTGTCTCAGCAGGGAGGCGCAAAAGTCATCAAGCTTGACAATGGCACGATTGAATACAAGCAGGGAACAGGAAACGGGGAAAAAGAAGTGGAGGTATATAATACTGTTTCCACGCCCAAAGGCGGTCAATACATGATCTCGCTGCCTGATGGAAGCAAAGCATGGCTGAATGCTTCCTCTACGCTTCGCTTTCCTACTGCCTTTAACGGTGAAAAGAGAATAGTAGAGCTTACGGGTGAGGGATATTTTGAAGTACGCCCGCTTCCGGCAGGAAAGAAGCCTTTTATTGTAATAGCAGGAGATGTGAATGTAGAGGTATTGGGTACGCACTTTAATGTGAATGCCTATACGGACGAAGAGGCCATCAAAACTACTTTACTGGAGGGTGCTGTAAAAGTAATAAAGAGCAATGCCTCGGGCCTATTAAAGCCCGGCGAACAGGCACAGGCCTTCAGACAGGGAATGCTAAAAACTGTAAAACAAGCCGATCTGGAGCAAATAATGGCCTGGCACAATGGCGTATTTGCCTTCAGGAGTGCGTCGATCGTTGCTATCATGCGCCAGGCGCAAAGATGGTATGATATTGAAGTGATCTATGCGGGTAAAGTGGATAAGGAGCAGGCTTTAAACGGAGATATACCCAGGAACGTGACATTGTCCCAATTATTGAAAATACTGGAAGCAACGGGATCTGTTCATTTCGGAATTGAGGGAAAAACAGTGACTGTAATGCCATGAAAAGCCCAATGGGCATTGCCCATAAATTATTGGTCTTAGCTGTAAGGTGGGGCCAGGAAATCTGTTCAGGGAATATTTTATCAGAATGTGGAGTAAATCCAATACGCCTTTGACAAATCAAGCGCTAATCCACAAAAGGGGGAGTTCGTGACGGTGCTCCCAACAACACCGGGGCGTCCTTCGATCTCCCCCTTTATTTTTACCGGATTTGATGAGGACCCGGTGAAGATAGCAGACGGGGGACGCCCCTTTTTAAAACGTAAATGAATGTACCTATTTATAGAGGTACCAGCGATATAAAGGCCGATAGCAGTAATGATCTTAGGTAAGGCTCGTGAAAGTAGCAATCCATCTGGCAATGCCTTCACCTATACACTACTTAATTCTGCCCGCGACACTCAGTCGAATATCAGTTGATCCATTGACATGATTCCTTAGCCATTAGCCTACCTATGAAATTTCATTGACCCGCTATCTGAACGGACGCCGTGTTCGTTTAAGATAGCGTGCAAACCTCCTTCCTCTTGAAATAAAATGGTTTGCCCGGGGCTCTCCAGAGCATGGGCTAATGTTTCATGTAAATTAACCAACTCAACACTATGAAATGTTCAGCCCGGAAAGGGTGGGTACACCGATGCAATCTGCTACCAACTGCTGCCAGTTTAATTCATCGTTTTGGACCTGCCAATTACTACGCGCTACGCTTATGCTGTAAACTTACCACTACGCTGCTCATCTTGTTTTGCTTTCAGGTGCATGCCCAGGCATTGGGACAGGGTAATATTACCATTACCTTGTCTGTCAAAGACGTACCTGCAGGGCAAGTGTTCAGGGAACTAAGAAAACAGAGTGGCTATACCTTTGTATACTCCGATGAAATGCTTACCCGGCTTAACAGGATAACACTTACAGTAAAAAAAGCTAATTTGGAAGATGTGCTGAACCAGGTATTCAAAGGTCAGCCAATTACCTATACTATCATTGACAAAATTGTAATTTTAAAGTTCCGGGAAGTGGCCGCCTCCCAGCCGCCCAGGCAAGGCCTCTCGGAAACCTTGCCGATAGATGTGAGCGGCAAGGTAACCAATGAGAAAGGTGAGCCTTTACCGGGGGTGACGGTAACCGTGAAGGGGACCGACAAGATCACCACCACAGATGCCAGCGGTGCTTTTGCAATCAACAGTGTGGACCGGGAAGCTGTATTGCTTTTTTCCAGTATCAATATGGAACCCTTTGAGCTGAGGGTAAGTGGCAAGTCGGACCTGGCCATCCGGATGAAAGCGAAGGTAAGGGAGCTGGATGATGTGACAGTGATGGTGAATACGGGGTACGAGAAGGTGCCTAAGGAAAGGGCGACGGGGAGTTTTGAGTTTGTGAATAAGGAAGAATTAAACCGAAGGGTAGGTACAGATATACTTAGCAGGCTTGAAGGAGTAACTACAGGAATTCTGTTTGACAGACGAGCACAATCTCCGAACACCATTGGCATTGAACCTAATAATATCCTTATTCGCGGCCTTAGCACGCTTACTGCAACCATGAAAACGCCTTTAATTATACTAAATAATTTCCCTTATGCAGGTGACATTAATAATATAAATCCAAATGATATTGAAAGCATTACTATACTGAAAGACGCTGCGGCAGCTTCAATCTGGGGAGCCAAAGCGGGCAATGGTGTTATTGTCATCACAACCAAACAGGGGCAATATAATCAATCAACCAGATTGTCCTTCAATGCTAATATAAACATCATTGAGAAACCTGATCTTTTTAAATATCCTAAAATGTCCTCTTCAGATTTCATTGATGTAGAAACCTTCCTATTTTCCCAAGGATATTATGATGCTGAAATAGATGATATAAGTTCATGGCCCTCATTATCACCTATCGTTGAAATTTTGTCAAAAAAAAGAAGTGGCGAGATAAGTTCATCAGAAGCCGATGCTAAAATTAATATCTTAAAGAATTTGGATGTACGAAATGACTTCGAAAAATATATTTATCGTACTTCCATTAATCAGCAATACGCACTTAATTTAAGTGGCGGAAGTGATAAAATTAAATACTCGTTAGGTGGGGGTATTGATAAAACAATGGGTACGTTAGCCGGTGATGATGGACATCGGATCACCTTGCGGTCGGATAATATTTTTACGCCCATTAAAAATATGGAAATCCAAACTGGGATAGGATATACCAGCAATTTTTCCAGAAATAAAAGTATTGGAGATTTTGGCGGGTCTAATTATGACTACAGAGTTCTTAATGGTAAACGGGTTCTATACCCATATGCTCAATTTGCAGACCAGTCCGGGAATCATCTTTCTATTGCCAAGGAATACCGCACAGTTTTCAAGGATACTGTAGGCACTGGTAAATTATTAGACTGGAGCTATCGGCCATTGGATGAGATCGCTAATGCAGATAATACCAGCCGACAGCAGGATATCATAATAAGCATTGGAATTCACTATAAAATTGCGAATTCCATAAAACTTCAGCTCAATTATCAATATCAAAATAATTTTGGAACAACCCGAAATTACTATAGTGACAAAACCTATTTCACACGGAATTTAATAAATCTTTTTACACAGCTTGATGGCGATAATATTACCTATATAATACCTAATGGAGGCATTCTTGATCTTTATGATTTTAATATACAATCAAATATCGGCAGGGGTCAGGTTAATTTTGACAAAACCTGGCAAGGGAAACACCAATTGGTCTCTCTATTAGGCGCTGAGATATCTGAAAAAAAGATCAACTCAAAGTATCAAAGAACTTATGGCTATCGGGAGAATACCTTATCTATTGGAAATGTAGATTATCTTAATGAATACATGTGGCTTAACGGCCTTGGAATATCGACTGTTCCTCAGTTTAATGGATTTGAGAATAAAAAGGATCGTTTTGTTTCCATATATGGAAACCTTGCTTATACTTACAACAATCGCTATACGATTTCGGGGAGTGCGAGAAAAGATGGCGGCAATGTACTCGGAGTTAATACTAATGAAAAATGGAAACCATTTTGGACGGTTGGGGCTTCCTGGAATATTTCCAATGAATCATTTTACAATCTGAAGAATTTATCCTACCTGAGGCTAAGAATGACTTATGGGTATCAGGGCAATGTAAATAATACCATTGCCCCATATGCTATAATTTCCCATCAGCCAGCTACAACAAATTTTTTTCCAAACCTGCCACCTTATGCTACCATTGAAACTCCTGGTAACCCTGATCTAAGTTGGGAATCAATTTATCAATTTAATGTAGGTCTTGATTTCCGGGGACTTAATAACAGACTTTCAGGCAGTTTAGAAGCATACAGAAAAAGATCAAACAATTTGATTTATGCATTTCTCATCGACCCGTCTACTGGCATCGGGAGTGTCCAAAAAAATAGCGCCGGTTTAGAGGGTAATGGAATTGAAATGACTATTAATTCATTAAACATTGATAGATCATTTAAATGGAATACTGAAGTTGGGTTTTCCTATGTCAACAACAAAGTTACCAGCTACTCATTGGACGATAAGCAAAGGACTTCGATTGGTTTTACAGGCTCTTCGTTAGCCATAACTCCTTTGCTAGGCAAGAACCCATACGGCCTATATAGTTATCCATTTGCCGGCCTTGACGCATCCGGAAACCCACAGGGGTTTAGTGGCAAACAATTATCTACAGACTATTTGGCTATTTTCAACCAAGCTATTGATACTGCCAATTTAATCTATCATGGCTCAGCTATTCCTACTTATTTCGGTTTTTTTAATAATATTTTCAGTTTCCAAGGCATCACTTTAACTGCCAGCGTAAGCTGGCAACTTGGCTATTACTTCAGAAAAAGCACTATTTCGTACGATGACCTCATTAATACAGGCCAAACTCATATTGATTATTCCAGGAGATGGCAGCAACCTGGGGATGAAAAATATACCACAGTGCCGTCCATGATCTACCCAATATCTGACCCGCGCAGAGATCAATTTTACGCGGGATCATCTGCCAATGTACTAAGAGGTGATCATATAAGAATGGAATACATCAGAATAGGATATGACCTGAGTAAATCAAGATTTGAGAAACTACCATTTCAAAATATTCAATTCTATGCCAATCTATCAAACATTGGCATCATTTGGCGATCTAACAGAGAGGGGTTAGATCCGGAATACGACCAGGGCAATGCAGCTTTTTTGCCACCAAAGAGAATCGCATTGGGTTTTAAGCTTGACCTGTAAAATAATAACTATGCATTTCAACCATACACTTAAAGTTATTTTCCTATTCTATATAGCAGGAATTTTCGTTTCCTGCAAGAAATACCTAGAGGCTAAGTCAGATGAGTCTTTATCAACCATTGAAACAGTAGATGATTTACAAGAGTTATCCGACAATAAATTCCTCAATAGTGCATTAGAATTAATTAATAGCAATGCCGACGAATACTACCTTACCAAAACTGATTGGCAGCCGGAGAAGGAACTGACCAAAAGAGCCTATGTATGGGATAAAGATGTTAATGACTATGACGATTGGAGCCGGCAGTATACTTCTATTTTGTATTCAAATACAATTCTAGACAATTTAGGCAAGGTGACCACAACCGGGCAGCAGACAAAAATTAATGCTATACACGGATCGGCGTTATTTACCAGAGCACATTGCTTTTATCAACTTGCTCAAATATTTGCCCCTCAATACGATAGCAGTACTGCTGCGAAAGATTTAAGTATTCCTCTCCGACTAAATGCCAATTTTAATGAGGCAAGTGTTCGCGCTTCTGTTCAACAAACCTATGATCGGATCATTGAAGACCTACTAAAGGCAGCTACTTTGTTGCCGTCAACCCCGCTCTACAAAACAAGACCCAGCAAAGCAGCCTGCTATGCCTTATTATCCCGAACCTTCCTACAGGCAGGAAATTACTCTAAAGCAAAAGAGTACGCAGATGCCTGCCTTCAGATACATAATAAACTACTTGATTTTAATTCTTCACCTGTTGAACCAACGTCCAATTCCCCCATTCCCATTTTTAATAACGAGGTCATTTATTTCACTTTCGTAGGTACCGGTATAAATTCTAAGTCAAAAGCTAAGATCGATTCTACTTTGTATAATTTATATGAGGCCAATGATTTACGAAAAATAGCTTTTTTTAGACTGAATAGTGATGGAACATATAGGTTTAAGGGGTCATACAATGGAGGATCCTCTAATTTATTTAATGGTCTGGCAACAGATGAAGTATACCTGATCCGTGCGGAATCCAATGCCAGATTAGGGAATGTGGAAGCGGCTTTAAATGACTTAAATACTTTACTCTCCAATCGATACATACATGGAACATTTACGCCCATCACAGCCACGAATGCTGATGATGCCTTGTCAAAAATAATTGTTGAAAGAAGAAAAGAAATGATCTATCGTGGTACCCGTTGGCCGGACCTAAGAAGATTAAATAAAGAAGCCCGCTTTGCAACTACTTTAAAAAGAATTCTTGCAGGAGAGAATTACTTGCTGCCTCCAAGGGATTTGAGATATACACTATTAATACCCCTGGAAGTAATGCAATTTTCAAACCTTCAACAAAATCCAAGATAAAATCAATAAAAAATATGAAAAATAGCTTAGTACTTATAGCCTTGATTTGTATAATGGCAAGTAGCCACGCACAATCAAAAGACAATGCTACTCAAATAAGAGAATACCCGAGCGTACAGGTTTTGGATTGGTCGCAAAGAGGAATAGTCCAAAGTGGCAATTTCTTTGATGAAACATATGACCAAATAATAAAGCAAATTGGGAAAGAAGAATTTGAAAAAGTAAAGAAATATGGTAATGTACATGGATGGCCGGAAAAACTAAAGACAAACCTTTTTGATCAGACAGACACGGCGTCTACAAGATTCATTAGTGAAAATTTCAAAAAGCTTCATGTATATAAAATTGCTACCTACACGCATTATCTGGAAGGGAAAGACTGGGGAAGGTATGTAATACTAAAAGCTCCTTACAGAGAGAACGACTTTCTGGAGAGCACAGGCAATTGGGATGCCATTTATTTCATAATGGAGGAAAAATATACGAAACTGTTATCATCAATTAGATAAATATTATTTCATAGAGGGAACTAACATTTCTTTCCATTATTCGTTTTACCCAACAAAAAAGGGTATCATACTTTTTCCTTCAGCCACAGTATCGTATACCAAATTGCCCTATTCAATAGAATAGGGCAATAGGAAATTCGAACAAATATCTAGTGAATTAGAAATCCTTCTTTTCCAGGGAAGAAGTTTCTGCCTGATCGCTTAACAGATTGTCGTGATCAGTGTCCTTTGCAGGAAAATAAGTGTTAATGAATTCGGACTGTGTAACAATGCCATTAACATCTGAAACACTAAACCACCAAATTGTGCTATTGGTAAGATCTGTGCCAGGGCTAGTACTTTGTTGTGAATAATTAGCAAAGTCGTTTTCAGGCCCTGTACCATCATATACTAAATATACAGTGGCGAACTTTGGTGTAAAAGCGCTAAAAGCTATAGCTGCAACTACAGCAAACAGTCCTAAAAGGTTCTTTTTCATAATTATAAAATTAAATGGTTAAAATTTCGCCTACTCTTTGAAAGGTTTTCGGCATCCCCTTAACCGTTTTGAAAGCGACACGGATAACCGCTTCCCGTATAGGTTTGGCCTACCACTACAGGTTTGCTGTACAACAAATAATTTGCAATGATTAATTACTCAACTTCTTCATACCTGAAAATACATTCTTCAGCATTGCGTAGATAAAACAGTAATGGAATGTTCTACGTGTAAACCGTATTACCCGGAATTTGTTGCTTAAACTTCTGCCTTCGAAGTTTTATTCCAAATCCCACTAGTGATAAAATTGTAATTACTATAAGCAGTATCAGTTTTAAGTTTGTTGAAAGCACATTGATCACTCCCCCAAAATCATGAGGGTAGCCTGGTGTGAGTTTGGTAGTAATAATCAAAGTGATAGCGAATGCTGCCGACAATATAAATCCAAGCGCCCTGGTCTTTGGAAGAAATATTGCTATCACTATCAGCAATTCAATGATCACGAAAATCCAGGCGAACAAACTGGTGTGCAGTGTATAAAATGCCAGCATGTTTTTGAGACTTTGCAACTGAACATAAATGCTAATAACACTGTGCACATAGAACACCAATAATAAAGCCGAAACAACCTCTACAATCGTATTTTTTTTCATAGAACAAGGTATAATGGTCAAGGTTTTTAATTTTGAACAATATCATAACTATCAGACAATACATGCCTGCTGTTAATGCATCGATCCTATTTTTTCGTTGGCTGAGGGGTACGGATGCGAAGCGTAAACCTGGTTACCGGTTTACAAAACATTGTCGGTTCATGCCTGGGGCATGACGGGCAAAAGCTGATGCGTTCCTGTCTACACTAAGCTTCGACAGGTAAGATCTTGTAGATCTATTGTCTACCAATACCTGGGATGGCTATTGGCTATTTGTAACAATTAGTTTGGGTCAGCTATAATGGTCTGCTTTCCAAATCAAAAAAATGGGCGCCGGCAATTATACAAACCGTCCTATTCGGAACCACCCTGGTAAGCTGGTATACGGCCTACCATCAAACAGGCTTGTATATTCAGTGTGCAGGGCTAATGTTGAATAAAAGGATCCTCAATTGCAAAAAGGATTTTCACCCATTAACCCGTAACACGGCCGGCTGCCCGGATGAATACAGCTACTTCTCGTGTGCCCATGATGCGATCGACTAAGACTATCTTTCAAACCCCGGAATATGAAACTGATCGATCGTGAACTATTTCAATATTCCGGATTAATCAGTTGCCGCTAACGGCAATAATAAAATACAGAGCCCAACCTCAACATTCGAAACTTTATTACGTGCATGAACTCCTTGTTAAGAAAGCCCGGGTTCAACTATTCCTGTGCTCCATCTATTCTGATAACCCGAACCTATATACTGTTTCTCACTCTTCAACCCTCCGTCCTGATTCTTCACAAATATACCCGTACTATCAAGCCGCTTGTTTTAGATACCGGGAGTATTTTTTTCATATTTGACCATTATCTCATCTTACTCCTGATTGCATTAGGGCCAAGTTTCTTCCGGTACCGCAGCACAAATATACCTGCTCACAAAGGCCGTTGTTTTAGATAGAAGGATTCTTTTTTTCATAAATGACCAATAAGTCAAAATACTTTAGCGGCTCCGGAAATACTTAGGGGGGTGACCATAATACTTCTTAAACGCAGTGGAGAAGTTGGCAAAACTTTGATAACCCGTTAAGATTGCAATATGCTCTATAGAGGTATCTGTTTCCAACAAAAGCATACTTGCCTGTTTCATACGTATGTCCAATACAAAATTGTACAGTTTGACACCAAATAAGGTAAAAAACGCCTCTTCAAAGTACGTAGCGTAACATCATAGGTTTGCGCCAGTTGCTCCAGTTTCAACGGTTTGTCCATATTCGTAAGGAGGAAGTTTTTTATTTCATACAAGGTCTCCACTTCTTTGGTAGTGAACCTAATGATCTTCCGGAGCGGGTGGGTGGCAGTTTGGTATAATACCATGATCAGCAATTCCCTCACCAAAGCATCGTAATGCATTTTCCGCAGCTCTCCCGTATAAGGAGAGTTGAGCAGATCATGCACGCAGCGCATCATATCGCCTGTAGCTACCTGGTTTATCTTACAAAAACGGGTAGATACCTGGCGTTCTGTTTTACGAAGCCAATCGGCCAAATGAGTAAAATGAGCTGCAAATGCAGCGAGGTAATCGTGGGAAAAATGAATTTCCAGGTTGGAATAGGCCTTGTCCTTAAAACTTATTTTTTCCTGGGTAATGGGAGCGTATAGAAGGTTATAGCCTCGTTCGTGCATGGGTATGCTACCCACTTTGGGGTCGTAATAATTAAAGCTGTTGTTCAAAATAAACCGGAGCTTATAAACGGGCTCTTCCCGGATAATGGTAAGCCGGTCGCCCCTTTTAATCAGGTAATTGTTATACCATACTGAATATTGATTACCAGACGTTTCCTGAAACAACAGGTCGCCAAAAGCCCCTGAGGCAGTGATACTGCGGGATTCAGGGATCTTATATTCCCATAACCAGGTAGGTTCCGAATCGGACAATGCTATATTACCCTCACTTTCAGAAAGGATATGGAAAATCATAAAGACAGGTTTAATGGCTCAATTTTGCAGATACAATTTCGGTTATACATCCAATTATTGAACCATTACTTACATTTTTATTTTAGTACCTCCGTATTGGTTAGTATTCCTAACAATTTTCTTATCTGCTAAGTGTTTCCCTGTACACTCAGCTACATATTACAAAGTATTTTATTGAAATATAGAGGGGCATTGTCAATACATTCGGAAAAAAGAATCAAATTCCTATTGCGTTTGCCGGCCAATCGAAAGACAAATACTATCAATTTGGCTGCGGCAATGATAAGCGACCAATTAATTTACTCCCTTTATCGAGATCATCTAACGCCGTAACCCTTTCTTATTCACTTTCTGGTCAAAGGCTCTGGTATACATACTTAAAACCAATAGTAATGTCCACCAGTTTTATTGCAACACCCGCTGCATTTCAGGAAAAAGCAGACGCCAATGGTGACGCTGCTGATGCCGCTAATATTAATGTTGTACGCAAAATGCTGTGCAAACCTGTTTCGTATGATACAGTGCAGAATATTATTTATAACAGGCATTTCCTTACAGACCAGGTGATCATCTCTATTCGATTGCTGTGTTTGTCGACCGATCTGCCGGTCATCTATAATTGGCTGCCATGGGAATATACACGCCATCTGAAAAAAGAGGCGCATGTAGAGCACCTGCATGAAATATACAGCCGCATTGCCGGATCAGGTACTGCACAATCCTTTATGGTACTGATGAATAATACCAATCTGGCACAGGCAGATATCTACCAGGCTACAGCTGATGACATTAGCTTGCAATACAATGTAAAACCGGGTGATTATAAATTACAGTTCCTGATAAAACCAGAAAGATTGTTGATCGGGAATTATTCGCTTTGCGCTATTCAAACCACGCTGGGGTTCCTTTTTTCATTCCAGGAGGTAAAACGTGTTATTATGCAGCTCGATGAAAATGAATTCCTGAACAGTAAAATGGAAAAAGCAGGGTTTATATTTCATAAGAAGACGACAACGCGGCAAAAAACATCCCGCCTGTATACCTGCACCATAGAAAGCTTCCTAAAAACAATGGATTAAAACATTCCTGCTTACCACCCGGCTATGCATTTGGCAGTTTCATCACTTATCTTTTTTTGTGCCTGTGCAATGGCCCTGGATATTTTTTTACTTGTTCCATTCACTGCTATGTCTGTTGTTTTGCCCAGTGCTGTGAGGTACCAATCGCGCCATACCTCCAGGATATGTTTTTCGTGAGCGGTATCACCGCCTTTTTGTATTACCTCTTTGCTTAAAGCGCATTCGGTTTGTAAACGCTGCAGGGCATTGGCTGTAATATCCCTGATGAGCACAACAGCCGTTCTTTGATCGGCCTGGGTGAGCAGATAAGCGGTTGCCAGAGCACTCACCCCCACATGTTTCATTTCTTCGGCAGAAACCATGTCGAGCCGATCCCCATCGGTATGATAAAATACATCCGTAAAATGCCACATGAGCAATCCGGGAATTTTAGCATTTAAAAAAGGAGTATGGTCACTCCCACCCTCAAAAGGATTGGTATTCACCACCCAGCCTGTGGCTTTGGACTCCTGCAGACAGCGGTTGAGGAGCAGGTCATTAAAATAATGGGGAAACATATCAGATTCTTTGAGTGGTGAGCCCCCCCATTCACTGTGTTTATCATTACCCCTGGTCCAGATAGCCGATGGATCGGGCATTTTTTCAATGAGGAAACTGCCGCCTGTTTTTTTAACATCCTCGCCTACCATATCGAGGCTCAGGCCCCATCTGATACCCTGTGCCCGGATAGAATCATCCCTGATATAACGGTTGGTAGAAATAATCTCATCGCCCCATAAAAAAGTGATGGTACGTTCGGGGGCTATTTTTTTGGATTTCACCAGTTGCGCGGTCACTCTTGCCATTTCGGCCAGGGTACCTACGCCTGTAGCATTGTCGTTGGCGCCCGGCTCCTGAACGTGCGCGCTAAATACAAACCGTTCACTGGGTTTTACTGTTCCCCGTACATTCGCCACAATGGTCAGCTCTTCGGAAGGGTAAACCCTCGCCTGGGTTACTACCCTAACCTGAACGGTGCCCCTGGCCAATGCCGCCTTCAGTCTTTCCCGGGCAGCATAGGACAATAGAATACCCCATTTGCGCTGGGTAGAATCTGTTTCATACCGGATGCCCTGGAATTGGATGGAATTGGTGTGCTTTTGCGGTTGAGTATAGGCTGGTAATGAATAGGACAAAGCGCCCAATGCGCCTTTTTTCACGGCTTTTGCATAGGCACTGCCAATGCCTCCATCGGCCAGGATGATCTTTCCGGTCAGGTCTTTTCCTTCCAGGTCCTTATCGCTTGCTTTGCCGATATCGACCAACTCAGCGGTTACTCCAGCGGCTGATGTAGAACTGGAATACATAGCCAGCATATTTCGGTTGGTGCTAAAGTCCAGCAGGGGCTTATCTTCTCCAACAATATACAATTGTGCCTTGACGGGCTCCCAGGTGGGGCGTTGCATGGGCCGTTTTTCAATGCGGTAAGTAAGGGTAGCATCTGTCTCACCGCCGGTCTCTTTTACAAAGCCGGCCTGTTGCAATATTTTCTCTACATAAAATATGCTTTCATTAAACCCGGTATTGCCGGCAATACGCCATCGCTGTTCCACAAATGCCACTGTTTGGTAGGCATTGTCAGCAACAAATTGGGATCTTAATAAATTAAAGTATTTCTTTTCCCGGGAAGATGCCTGTTGGGCGATCGATCCGGAACATAACAGGATTAACACCAGAAGTTGTAGGGCTGTGGCAGGTTTATTGGTTCTACGCATTTGATTTTTAACCCTTCAGTAAGTGGGCTAACTGTTACAATATACGAAATGTTTGAGCGCTGATTACGCCGGCTGTGTTAAGTATTTCGGGATGGGTTAAGCCTCCTGGCCAATCCAAACGGCGCCCCCGATACTATTGCGCAGGGAGCCGGTTACGGAAGCCAGTACATTGTTCTCTTCGCGCCAGCGCAACACGCCTATTAACCCCATGATGATGGCCTCTTTAAAGTCCACGAGCCGCTTATCGGGCACCATCACCGTTATGTTAATGTCGCTGAGCAGGGCCGTCAACCGCTGTACAAGGAAAGTATTGTGCGCACCGCCGCCGGTAACGAGCAATTGAGTGGCGGTAGCCGGGAGCTGAGCGTCGGGAGCCGACACAGGTTCCAACGCTTTTTTAACCTGTACAGCTATATGTTCTACATAGGTACGGAGGGTATCCTGTATCCAGGTATCCCTGGTGCTGAACCGGGGACCGGTAACGAGGGGAAATACAACATCGGTACCAAAATCATTGGCCAGGGATTTGGGCGCCGGAAGCTGGTAGTATTCCAATGCATTGAGCGTTTTTAATAATTCCGGCTGGAGGGCGCCTCCGGCGGCCATCTGCCCACCTTCATCAAAAGGCTTACCTGCTTTGTTGGCCAGCATATTGAGCACCCGGTTGGCCGGGCATACATCGAATGCGATATAATTATTGGTAAGGTTGCACGATACGTTGGCAATACCTCCCAGATTGAGGAACAGGGGGTATTCTTTCAGCAGCAGCTTTTCTCCTATGGGCACAATGGGGGCGCCATGACCACCAAGGGCCAGGTCCATTGCCCGCAGATCGCTCACCACATTGATACCCGTTACCGCCGCTATAGCGGCCCCGTCGCCCAACTGGGCGGTCATTTTTTGCGCCGGCACATGGAAGGTGGTATGCCCATGCGATGCAATGAGCTGGACCTGGTAATCCAGGCTATATTCCTCAATAAAAGCATTCACCAACTGCCCGATATGATGTCCAAATGCGGTATGCAACAACTGGTAATCCAGGGCATTAAGGGTAGTGGCTTTTTTTAACCTGTCTATCCATTCAGGACTGTAGGCATAACATTCAGTAGCTTTTATTTCGTAGGTCCAGGCTCCCGCCTGCTCATGAAATTCGACAAATGCAATATCCAGCCCGTCCAGGGAACTGCCGCTCATGAGCCCGATTACACGATATACCATAATTTTTATATTTCTGATTTCAGATGGTAGGTTATAGTTTTGTTTATCAAATGTCAGGCTTCGCCATCAAAATCCAAAACTTAAAGCATGGTAATCAATTTAAGTGACCAATGTTCCCTGGTATCTCAATGGATCAGCGAGCTGCGTGATGTACAGATACAGACGGACAGGATGCGTTTCCGCCGCAACCTTGAGCGTATTGGCGAGATAGCAGCCTATGAGATCAGTAAAGTACTTGACTTTGAAGAGAAAGAGGTGCAAACCCCGCTGGGCATTTCAGTATGTGATATTTTAAAGGAACAACCGGTACTGGCTACTATCCTGCGGGCGGGTCTTCCCCTGCACCAGGGCCTGCTGAACTATTTTGATAAAGCTGACAATGCTTTTATTTCTGCCTACCGGAAACACCAGCGGGACGGATCATTTGAAATTAGTTTAGAATATGTTTCCTGCCCGGAACTTGAAAACCGGGTGGTGATCATTTCCGATCCAATGCTGGCAACGGGTTCGTCGCTGGTCAAAACCATCCAATACTTACGGGAAGAGGGGCACCCCCGGGAGATCCATATCGTAGTAGCCATCGCCTGTACGGTGGGCATCGAATATGTGCTGCGCAGCGAACCCAATGTGAAATTGTGGTGTGGCGCCATAGACGAAGAACTCACTGCGAAGGGGTATATCGTTCCGGGATTGGGAGATGCGGGTGACCTGGCCTTCGGCGTAAAAATCCAAATGTAAAAATTACATTGACATTCCCTCTTTTTGTTGTACTTTGGAGTTACTTAGTTAGTACCAACCATGCGGATGAGGAATTTAATAATACTGATGGCTATTTGCCTGATGCTGAAAACTGCTACTGTTACAGCCCAGGATCCTAATTTTTCCCAATTCTTTGTATCTCCACTTTCGCTGAATCCTGCTCTTACGGGCAAATTCAATGGTAACTTCCGCGTAGCAGGTAACTATCGTGACCAATGGCCTGCCATCAGCAACGCCTTTATTACTTCCACCGCTTCTTTCGATGCCCCGATCATGAGGAACCGTTTATCCGAACTGGATACCTGGGGCGTGGGGGTGATGGCCATGACGGATAGAACAGCCAATGGCATACTTACGACCAACTCTATCGGTATTACCACCGCTTATCATAAAGGACTGGATGAAGATGGCCTGCACCAGCTCGGGATCGGATTCCAGGGTACCTATACCAACAAAAGACTCGATGGCACCAAACTCAACTTTGAGAATGAACTGGACTCATTAGGAGGCTGGACGAATCAAAGTGGTGAAATGATCGATAACCAGGTGATCAACGTGAATTACTTTGACTTTAGCCTCGGAGCGCTGTACAATGGCTCTACTGATGGCTATAATAATTTCTACCTGGGTGTATCAGCTTATCATGTTAACAAGCCACAGGAAAGCTTTACAGGTATTTATTATACGCTGAACCCCCGCATTACTGTACATGCGGGTGGCGCCATTCCTTTGGGTGACCGAAGCAAGACGATTTACCTCAGTTCATTGTTCAGCCGCCAGGCAGCTGCCAACAATATCGTATTGGGCGGCGCTATGGGGTTCAATGTAAATGGAGATGAAGAAAATCCCACCAACTTTTACGCAGGTCTCTGGACCCGTTTTAATAATGTAAATGATGCCGTGATCCCTTATGTGGGTCTTGAATTTGGCGGCTTTCGTTTGGGCGCTTCTTATGACGTAAACATTTCCAGTCTCAAAACGGCTTCTCAAAGTCGCGGAGGCATTGAAATATCTCTTATCTACATCAACCGTCCTCCCGGCAACAAAGGCATCCCTTGTCCGAGGTTTTAGGGAAGAATACAGAATTTAGAAGCTTATGCTTCGATAATGCTCACTAATTTCGGCCTCGCTTTTTTTGAATATAGAGTGGCAACGGCTATCTCTTTGTATAACCGATCTTTTTCCCACTGACATAAGGGCTATCCTGAATAATAAACCGATAAGGCAATGCTGCATCATCCCCCGCATAATCAACGCCAATACGGGGTGTGGCCAGGATATCAGCTTTCTTTACCTTGAATCCATCCTCTGCTATGAACAATTCATCCCCCAGCAAAGAAAGGCCGGTATGCCGGGTGAAAAAGCCCAGGGCTTTGCCTACATTACCGGGGCCTTTGGTGAGTGTGTGATCTGGTTTCTTTTTGCCTGTACGTTGCAACATGATATCGATGCCCTCTAACGGTTCTACTGCCCGTACCAGGATGGCATGGGGAATGCCCTGCTGGTTGGTCACTACATTGAACATCTGGTGAATGCCATAACACAGGTATACATAAGCGGTGCCACCCAGGCCATACATCACTTCAGTACGGTTGGTACGCCGACCGCCCCAGGCATGTGAGGCCCTATCTCTTTCTCCTGCATAGGCCTCGGTTTCTACGATACGCGCCGAGGTAAGCTGCCCTTCAAAGGCAGTAACTATGACCTTTCCGAGCAATTCTCTGGCTATTTTGAGCACATCCGGGCGGTTATAAAAATGCTGATCCAGTTTTTTCATTGATTATTCAATAGATATATTTGTTAAGTTTGACTGCACAAGCGCGTTCCTTATCCTGTGAGTCACTGCCCCGGGCACCTCAAATTTATAAAACTTGCTGAAAGAAATAGTAATAGCGATACAGTCCTATTCGAGAGCTCACAGGTTCATCTCCAAACACAATTTGTGGAAATGGATCATTATACCGGGCATCCTGTATACGATCCTTTTTATGGTAGGCATGTATTTTTTCTGGACCTCTTCGGGGGCCGCTGTTACTTATCTGAGTCATAGCCTGGGTATTGACCGCTGGCTGCACCGCCAGGAAAGTGGTTTCCTGAGTTTCGTTTTTATGATGGGTGAGATCATGGTGCGGCTCATCATGGTATTGTTTTATTTCTCCCTTTTTAAATACCTTTTCCTGATCATTGGCTCTCCCCTGTTTGCCTACCTGAGCGAAAAAACAGAAGCCATCTTATCGGGCAGGGACTTCCCTTTTAGCTGGCCGCAATTACTGAAAGATATGGCAAGGGGCATTAAGCTGGCCCTGCGCAATACACTGTGGCAAACCGTATACTCCATTTTCTTACTGGCCCTTTCCTTTTTCCCGGTCATTGGCTGGGTCACTCCCGTGATCGTATTATTTGTAGAATGTTATTATTATGGTTTCTCCATGCTCGATTACAGTTGTGAACGCCACAAATTATCTCCCGGAGAAAGCATTGAATTTATTGGCAAGCACAAGGGCCTGGCCATTGGCAATGGTATGGTATTTTACCTGATGCACCTGGTGCCCATTGTAGGATGGGTACTGGCGCCGGCATATGCGGTAATAGCTGCTACCATTAGCTTGTACTACCAAAACAAGGACGTCTAAGTATCCCGGATGAAGGGTTCTTTCCGGACAAATAGCTGCCTTTACAGCTACCACCTGTTTTTGCACTAATTTTACGGCCACATGAATGCAACAACAACGCCCACAGTATACCTCATACCTTCATTTTTACATGAAACTGCCACAGAGACTATTCCGGCCTATGTACTGGCAGCCGTAAAGGAATGCCAGGTATTTTTTGTAGAGAATGAACGGAGCGCCCGGCGTTACCTGAAAACGCTTTGGAAAGAAATGGTGATCGATGATTACCAATGGATCACTATCCATAAGGCCGAAGACTTTGTACGCTCGCAATTTAAAAAATACCTGAAAGAAGGCAAGCATATAGGTATTATCAGTGAAGCCGGCTGCCCGGGAGTGGCCGATCCCGGACAAATACTGGTAGGAGTAGCGCACGAGGTCAAGGCCCTGGTAAAGCCGCTAACAGGCCCCAGCGCCATCCTTCTGGCCCTCATGGCCAGTGGTATGAATGGCCAGCAATTTCAGTTTGTAGGTTACTTACCGATTGATACAGGACACCGCATGAAGACGATCCGCGACCTGGAAGCTGAATCGGCCCGCAAACAATGCACCCAATTGTTTATAGAAACACCTTACCGCAACAACCAGCTGCTGGAAACACTGATCAAAGCCTGCAGGCCAGCTACACGGCTATGCATAGCAACAGACCTTACGGCAGCTACTGAGTTTATTCAAACCAAAACAATGGGTGAGTGGAAACAGGGTATACCAGACCTGCATAAACGGCCAACTGTATTTTGCTTACTGGGGCAGGGAGAAAAGGGATAGAATACAGAATAGAAATACAACGTTCGCTACGCTATAACAAAGGTCCGGGTGGCGTAGCCAACCGGACCTTTTATTTATTTACTTTTAGGACTGAGAATGGTTTCTCCATTGGTGCCCCTAACTTCATATACACTGTCTACAATAAACTTTTGCATACCGCGCCAGGGCAACGCTCCAAAATAACTTTTATAATGCAGCTCGACATCTTTACCTGAATTTTCCAGCAAGGTTTTGGCTACAGATTCGCTCTGCACACTAAACTCAAATTCATTACTCTGCACGTTGACCTTAAAGCCACTCTGGATAATCTTCCCTTCATAAGTTTTGAAAATGTACCCTTTCTTTTGAAAGGTATTGAGTATACCGGCTTTCGTGCCCTCAGCAAAAACCCAGTAAAAGCGGAAATAAACAAACCCTACTAAAATAATCAGCAAACTTAGAATGATGTAGTGCTTTGCTTTCATATTACAATCCGTATTTATCAACAAGATAAATCAATGCGGCCATATTGACAGCACCCAGTTCCAATTCCCTTTTGTTGACGGCTTCAAAAACATCGCTGCGGGCATGGTGAATATCAAAATACCGCTGTGAGTCGGGCTGTAAGCCTGCCAACGGTGTCTGGAACGTCCTGTTCAAGGGACCAATATCGGCGCCGCCACCACCCTGGTTCAGCTCTGATACACCATAGGGAATAAATAAGGGCGCCCACTGCCGTATTTTAGTCAATTGGTCGGCCGATACGGTAAAACCAATTCCCCGGGGGGTAAAGCCACCGTTATCGCTTTCAAGTGCGAAATAATGTTGCTCACCTTTTGCCTTGGCCTCTGCCGCATATTTAGTGCCGCCCCGCAAACCATTTTCCTCATTGGCAAATAATACGATCCGAATGGTGTGCCTGGGTCTATACCCAATAGCCTTCAGCGCCCGCAATACCTCTATGGATTGTACACAGCCTGCGCCATCATCATGCGCCCCTTCTGCCGGATCCCAGGAATCAAGATGCCCTCCAATGGTAATGATCTGTTCCGGAAATTCAGTGCCCTTCCATTCACCGATCACGTTGTGCCCTACCGTATCAGGCAAGGTTTTAGCCATGGTTTTTATAAACACATTGGTATTCTTATTGGCATTGATAAGAGCCGCTAGTTTATCGGCGTCTATCAGGCCTAAGGCAGCAGCAGGGATTTTGGGAAAAGAATCATTATAACTGGTCCCGCCGGTATGCGGGTTGTTGTCGGCTGCATTACTCATAGAGCGAACCAATACAGCCACAGCACCATATTTTGCCGCCCGGCTTGGCCCCTGACCCCGGTATTTGCCGGCATCGCCATAGGCCAGGAAAGTCTTTACCAGCTTATTGTTGAACTTATAATTGTAGAAAACGATCTTTCCCTTTATCTCTTCTTTGCGCTGCTCTAGTTCTTCGAAGTTGTTGATGAGGATTACCGGTGCTTTCACTCCTTTGGAGCCAGTACCTACCGAACCACCCAGGGCAAGTATGTCGAGGGGCGTGTTCTTAGCCGTTCCACTTACATAGGCCTCATCTTTTCCCCCACGTACCCAATGTGGCACCATACATTCCTGTAACCACACTTTATCAGCACCCGATTGCTCCAGGGTCTTCTTTCCCCAGGCTTCAGCTTTGTACATGCCGGGAGAACCTGCCAGGCGGGCCCCCACCTGCTTGGTCAGTACCCGCAGGTTTTCGTAGGCTTTTCCATTCTCCAGGATCTCATCGGCTATTGCACGTATCCGGAGGGAGTCCTCCTGTAGGGCCAGGGTTGGCAGAGAGACTGCCAATAAACAGAAAGTGAACATTCTACGGATCATAGGTGTTAATTTGGGCTAAAGTTAATTCCAAACTAATTCATTTACCTTCACAGCCTCAAATAATTAAAGCAGCGTATGCGTATTGGTATTGTTTGTTATCCTACGTTCGGTGGTAGTGGTGTATTGGCAACAGAACTGGGGAAAGCCCTTGCAGATAAAGGCCACCAGGTACACTTTATTACCTATCAGCAACCAGTGAGATTGAGTGAGTTCAATGCCAATATTTTCTACCACGAAGTGAGGGTACCCCACTATCCGTTATTTGATTATCCCCCGTACGAAACTGCCCTGGCAAGTACGATGGTAGATGTGATCGTAAACAGCAATATTGATCTGTTGCATGTACATTATGCCATTCCACACGCTTCTGCGGCTTATATGGCCAAGATGATCCTGGAAAAACAGGGGAAGAAAATACCGGTGGTAACCACCCTGCATGGCACGGATATTACGCTGGTGGGCAAAGACAAGACCTTTGCGCCGGTAGTCACTTTTTCCATCAACGAAAGTGATGCGATTACCGCAGTATCCAATAACCTGCGCGATGAAACCTATAAGAACTTCAAGATCGGGAAAGAAATAGAAGTGATCCAAAACTTTGTAGATGTAAAACGGTTCAATAAGAAACCGATCGATGCTTTCCGTCGCGTGATCGCGCCCAATGGAGAGAAGATATTGCTGCACGCTTCTAACTTCCGGAAGTTGAAGCGTGTGCAGGATGTGGTCATGATATTTGCAGAAACAGTCAAGAAAGTGCCCAGTAAATTATTGTTTGTGGGTGATGGTCCCGAGCGTCCCGCTGCGGAAAGCCTCTGCCGTGAACTGGGCATATGCGATGAAACCCGGTTTGTAGGAAAACAAGAGCAAATGGAAGATATTTTGGCAATTGCCGATCTGTTCCTGCTCACCTCCGATTATGAAAGCTTTGGTTTGGCAGCCCTGGAAGCAATGGCAGCCGGTGTACCGGTTATTTCTACCAATGCCGGTGGCTTGCCCGAGATCAATGTACATGGACAAACCGGATACCTGGCCAATGTGGGAGACGTAGATACCATGGGCCGGTACGCCATAGAGCTCTTATCGGACGCTGAAAAGCTTCAACAGTTTAAGCAAAATGCGGCAGCCCATGCCCGTTTGTTTGATATCGACAGGATCGTACCTCAGTATGAGGCCTTGTACAATCGGTTTCTGTAAATGCCTGAACAGCTTCTGCTCAAGAAAAAACCCCGCTTTTGGCGGGGTTAAATATTAATTAAAAGATTGATCGGTTATCTCCTCCTGATCCAGGGCTCCGGATCGAGGTTGCGGGTATCCTGCATTAATACAAATTCGATCTCGCCGTTCCCTTCGGTATTGGAAGCTGCTTTACCCAATACCTGACCGGCTTTCACCTGTTGGTTCCTTCCTACTGTTACTCCATTCAGGTTACTATAAGTAGTAAAGTATTTACCATGGCGTACAAATACCGCACTGCTGCCATCTACTTCAAATACGGAAATAACTTCACCATCAAATACTGCTTTTACAGCTGCCCCTTCTTCGGTTTCAATGGTAAGACCTGGATTGTTACCGGTAATCTTTATCGCTTCAATCCTGTAAGGACCAAAATGGATCTTGATCTGTCCTTTGTCTACAGGCCAGGGTAGCTTACCACGGTTCTTTTCAAAATTATCAGAGATCAGTTCCCCTTCCGGCGTGGCATCAAACACACTTTTTGATTTAACAGGCGCTGGTCTGGAAGGTGTAGTAGCGGCTGTCGTATTGGGATTTGGGCTGGAAGTGCTGGGATTCGCAGCCGCTTTTTTTGCAGCAGCTGCTGCTGCCGCAGCTTCTTCTTTTTCCCGGCGTTTTGCCTCAGCTCTCGCTTTGTCCGCTTCCCGACGGATAGCTGCCATGATACCATCGCGCAGTTTTTTATCTGCCCTTTGTTTATCGGTGAGCTCTTTTGTCAATTCACGCTCGCGGGCTTTGAGCTTATTTACGATTTCGTCTTTTTCTTTACGTTCTTCCACCAACACTACTTTTTCCTTTTGCTGTTCTACCAGGGCGTCACTTTTGCGTTTCTGGGTACTTTCCAGACCGGAGATCTTTCCCTGCAGTGACAACTGGGTGCTTTTAATAGAAGTAGCCTGTTGTTCGCGGTACTGGCGGTAGGATTTGAGGTACTCAATTCGCTTCAGGGCATCATTAAAACTGGCGGCAGAGAATATAAAATTCAGGAAGTCATAATTACTGCGGTTCTTATATGCATACACCACACTTTTCTCATACTGGATCTTCAGGGTATCCAATTCCTGCTTCAGGCGGGTAATTTCATTGCGCGACTGGCTGATATTGCCCTGGATCACATTGATCTGGTCGTTGATATTATTGATAGCCTGTTCGCGCAGGCGCAGCTTTTTGGTAATGAGGGACAATTGACCCAAGCCGGCTTTCTTATTTTTCTTGGTATCATTCAGAGATTGCCTCAATTCATCTATTTCTCGTTGAATATCAGCCTGTTTCTTTCTCAGGTCATCACTGGTTTGTGCCAGCAGGGTGCCGGAGAAAACAAGGATCATTAAACAGGAAAATAGTGTTTTGAGCATGACGGAACTTTTTACACGTTAAAAAAGCGGTTATACCAGGGAGCTAATCTATACAGCAACGCTTCAGGAAGCCTAAAGATTGCATACCTATAACGTTTATTGACGTTTATAATTTTTCGGAATAGGGAAGGGAAAGCTTAATTGTTCGTTAATAAAATCAAACTGCTTGAATTGGAGCTCTATTTCCAGCTTCGATTTTTCCGATACCACGATCTTGCGGTATTTGGAAAAATTGATCCCGTTCTTAGCCTCATAATCGCCATAAGTAATATCACAGGTACGGGCCCTTATTACATCCACATCGTCCAGTTTGCTGTGCTGGAGGGCATAGTCATTCCTGAATACGGTAAGAAAATGCTTGAAAAGGGAGCCTACGCTCATCAGGGAAATGGTCTTCTCTTCGTTCTTATAGGATACGATATTGCTATCCAGGTAGATGGGATTGCCCAATAGGAGGTCCTGCATCTCATAATAAGAGAAAGGGATCTTTGTCACTTCCTGGAGGTATTCAATGGACCTTAGTTGAACGATCTTGTCCATTTTGTACAACACTTTTACACTATCCCGTGTAACCATGGCCCTCAGTGCTTCCCCGATAATTGTATTCACGATGATCCAGATAGCGCTGTCTTTCTGGACCCTCACATTGGCGGTAAAATCGAGCTTTTTGCCGTCGGATCCTTTATAATCCACTTTCACCTTGGCTGTCATCGAGCGGAAATTATTGATACGGTTGCTCTGAACTGACTGGAAAACCTGTTGAATGTATTTCGTGGAATCGGCTTTTCTGTCCACTTCAGGCACCACCACTACTACGGTAGTATCTTTTTTGGTGATTGCGGTCTGGATCTTCCTGGTAGACCGGCAGCTACTAACCTGGATGGCCACAATCAGAACGGCAAACAGCCCTAACCATTTAATATATGTCATAAAGAAAAATATATAGTTCAGAAGTAGCTTATCACGATTTACCAGTGTGCCCAAAGCCACCATCATTGCGCTGGGTTACTCCAATTTCACTGACAGGTTCCCAGGCTACCTGACCTACACTGTGTACTACCATTTGAGCAATGCGGTCGCCATGCTGAATGGTTTGTGGTTCGTGCGACAGGTTGATCAGGATAACCTTGACCTCGCCCCGGTAATCAGCATCAATAGTGCCGGGCGAATTTAAGCAGGTAAGCCCTTGTTTGATGGCAAGCCCGCTGCGTGGCCTCACTTGTGCTTCGTAACCGTCGGGCAGTTCGATGAACAGACCCGTAGGAATTAAGGAACGTTCAAGTGATTTGAGTACTACGGGTGTTTCCAGGTTAGCCCGCAGGTCCATCCCAGCCGACCCCGCTGTGCTGTATTCGGGTAAAGGATTGGACGATTGATTGATAATCTTTACTTGAATTTTTGACATGGCGCAAAGGTAAAGGATTTAGGATTTTTGCAGCAGTACATTGGCATAGGCCACCAATCCTTCTTCCCGCCCCACAAATCCCATCTGTTCAGTAGTTGTGGCTTTTACAGAAACATCCTCTTCGGTAATTTCAAGGATACCAGCAATCACCTTGCGCATTTCCCCGGAGTGCTTTTTGATCTTTGGCGCTTCCAGGCATATGGAAGAATCCACATTTACCACGCGGTAATTCTTTGCTTTGATCAGCGCATAGGTATGTTGCAGCAATATCTTGCTATCGATGTCCTTATAAGCAGGATCTGTATTGGGAAAATGAATACCGATATCTCCCAATGCCAATGCCCCCAGCAAAGCATCACAAATAGCATGCAGCAATACATCTGCATCACTGTGCCCCAGGGCTCCCTTGTGATGGGGAATGTTTACACCACCAATCCATAGTTGTCTGCCTTCAACCATTTGATGAAAATCTATACCAAAGCCTATTCGAAACATTAATCAGGTAATTTGAAAATTAGAAAATTGGAAAAGGGCCGAAATAAAAAAGCGCTCCGGAGGCCGGAGCGCTTCAAATATATTCAATAAATAGCAGCTGACATTAATTGCCTGTCGTACTTCCACCCTCATCCAGGTCAAATACCAATCCAAAACGAAGGGTATTGGACAATGGATTCCTGTTTACACCGGAACCTGAAGGTACAAGATAAGAGAAGTTAAGACCAAAGACATTGTATTTAAGACCCAGACCTACTGTGAAATATTTACGGTTGCCTTTGCTTTTGTCCTCATAAAAATACCCGGCCCGCACAAAGAACTGGTCATTGTAGCTATACTCGGCTCCCAATGATACCTGGAACTCTTTCAGCTCTTCGCTAAAGCCGCCGGGTGCATCTCCAAAGGAGCTGAACCAGCTGCCGAGCACGCCTTTATCTCTGTACTTGGTAACAAGGATATTATTTACGCTATCATCATAATTGGAATTGCCTGTAGCACTAAATTGGGGCGGTGTGGGCACCAACAGCTTATGCACATCAATACCAAACTGGATCTTATTGGTTTCATCGATCGCTGCTGTGTAAGTAGTACCGAGGCTCAGGTTGGCTGGAATATAATCCCTTTGCTGGGCATCATTGGTATAACCAACTTTACCACCCAGGTTGCTCAACACGGCGCCAAAGCTCCATCCATTACCAGATTCACGAACACCGGTATAAAAGAAGGACAGATCACCAGCTACGGTACTACCGGCTTTGTAAGCGGTACCGGTAGAAGGAGCGCCTGCAGCCAGGTTGGAATTGATATAACGGAGGGCTACACCAAGACTGATCTTATCAGACAATTTACGGGAATAACCAACATCTACACCAAACTCACGTGGACGGCCATCTCCCCAATAATCACCATTGGGATTGGTAAACTGTATATTACCAAGGCTGAAATACCTGACCGATGCAGACACGGCCTGCAAATCATCCAGCTTATAATAACCGGCTAAGGCCAACAGGTATACATCATTCAATCCCAGGTCTTTTAACCAGGGCGTATACGTTAAACCAACACTAAAGTTTTTCTGGGCAAAGGGTGTTTTAGCGAGGTTCCAGAATGCTGAATTAGCATCAGGAGAAGTAGCTACGCCAAGATCGCCCATACCACCGGCCCTTGCATCAGGAGAAATCCGTAAAAAGGGAACAGCCGTGGTAACCACATTTATCGGCTGTGTATCCTGAGCAGTCAATGAATTCAACCCCGCCATTAACAATAATGCAGCAGTCAGTTTAAAGGTCTTTCGTTTCATACATGAGTATTTGTCTTGTTTTAAGGAATTCCGCCGCCAGCAAATGCGATCAATTAATTACAATAAAAAAGAATCAGGTTCGGATTGAGTTAGTTTTGGCAAGATGGCCTTGCTGAGGCGAATAAAACTTTAAGAGTAGAATATCAAATCAATAGGCGGTTGAAATATGAGTGCCAAAAATACAAATACTAATTACAAAATAAACAATTTTTCTAGCTTTTGAGCGGATTTACCCTCCATTGTTTGTACCCGTAACCGGTAAATGTATACCCCGCGACCGATTTTACTTCCATATTCATCGCGCCCATCCCACTCCACCTCACTCGAACGGTTGCCAGGTGAAAATATTGTACGACGTATCGTCTTCACAAGCTTTCCGGTTACGGTAAATACCTGAATATCCACGTATAACTCCTCACCCGGCCGGTTATGCTCAAACCAGAAAACAGTACGGGTCGTGAACGGATTCGGATAGTTCAATACATGTTCCAGCGATAGATCCTTCTTGTTAAGGACCCTGAACTCAAGGGTTACTTCATTGGAATTATTTGCCGCATCCCAAGCCTTAATAGTAAGGGTATGAGCACCTTCCGCCATTCCAGGCAATTGAAAGCGTACCGTGCCTTTCCGGTAATTATCCAGGTCACTTTCATAAAACTCATTCAAAATAAATGATTGTTGCTGGTTGTGATCCAGTATGGCAACGAGATCATGACCAATTCCCGTGCCCATAATATTGATCCCGGAGGAATCAGCCAGCTTTACCAGCAAAATCGGTCTGTCATTACTGATACTGCCACTAATAAATTTTTCATCATTGAGGTAAGCTTTGATCTGCGGCCCTTCCCGGTCGGAAGAGCTATCGCCCGATCCCCCCACTATCATATTGGTAAAGGCGCCATTGCCATCTACCTTACCGTTATCTGCATAAAAACTGATCTTACCTGGGCCAAACTGATAATTAATGTCTTTAGGCACCACGAAACGAAAGGAAAATATGCCATTGCTCACCTTCGCCTTTCCTTTAAAGAGGGTATTTTTTTGGAGTTGAAAGGCAACCGGTTGGCTTCCGGGATCATTACCAAGGGTATTTATTATTTGAGCTTTGTCAAATACAGTGGCATTGACCGTGCCATTAAAATCGTTCAGTAGCTGGCCGGCAGCGTCAGTAACCTGTCCACTAATATTGTATTCGCCGAGGGCCTTGAGGGTATCGGGCTTTGCAGCTACGGGCACGCTATTAATGGCGGTGGTTTGCACAGTATGGACTGGATAGGCCAGGGTCATGGCCGGGTCTCCCAGCAGGGTGAATTTGCGGTTATTGATCACGTCGCCGGAAAGCGTATAGGTAATATTTTTGGCCCTTCGCACAGCTTCTCCCAGTGACAGATAGCGGCCGTCAGGCTGCTTATGCAATGCAGTTTCTATATAATTTTTATTCATGACGCGGTTGCTGAAAGCAAACACCAGCCGGGTGGTGGTCATGAGGGCTATAGCACCCGTTTTCTCTCTTAATAAGAGGTTTTCACCGATAGAACTGATCAGCGGATTGTCGTAAGGCGCCACATCACAGGTAGCCGTAATAAATAAGGGTAGTTTATCAGCATTATTAAAGGTGTTGATAATATCCTGGTCCAGCACCACCTCTTCCGCCAGTCTTCGATAGCCCCCATGACCGCTATAATTCCAGATAAGGGTACCACTGAAAAGCTGGTTGTTGATGGCGAGGTTTACATCCGGATACCGGCTTCCCCCCGTCCCGCTTTCCTGCCGGAAAGCATCAAGATAGATCTTACCCGTGTTGAAGACGGGTGCAATTGCTGCTGCTGACTGGGTAATGATCTCTGCATCCTGGAGATGGAGGTTATTATCCTCATCATCTGCTACGAAACTGAGCTCATTGCGCCAGGCTCCCAGACTTTTGGGCTGATGGTAATCTATAATTTTATCAATAATGGCCTGTGCTTCCCGCTCATTGCGGGCAGGAATGCGCCCAATGCCTATATCCAGCAGGTAGGTTCCGGTGCCATTGATATCATCGCCGTCATCGAGCAGGCCAAAAAAGTCATCGGAGGTATAAGTCGCCAACGGGTCCAGCGATGTGGGGCTCTCCCAGGCCGGTACCAGGTTGGTATTGTTGGTGATCCGTGCTTTATAATCAAAGGAGGCATCGCCCAGCAGCAGTAAATATTTAGGCCGTTTGGTAGTATCTGCTGCTGCCCTGTCATGGTACATTTTTACAAAATCACGAATGGCCACCGGATCGGGTGTACCGGATGAAAACTCATTGAAAACCTGTTCGGTGGTGACTACCGCCACCCTCAACTGGTGCTGCTGCTGGTGAAACTGTGCCAGCCGCTGTGCCTGCGCCAGTAAAGAGGTATGGGTGACTATAATAAAATCAGTCAATACCTGGTTGTGGAGATTCTGATTGGCTACCCTGCCCAAGGCCCCGGGAGTCAATAAGCCATTGGTATTGAATGCGATATACTCCCGCAAGTTGCTACAATCATTTACAAACCGCAAATCGGCGCCATTTGGCAGCACCTGCATCTGTACCGGTGCAAGGGCGTTGGTTACTTCCCAAACCCTGGTAGCAGAAGTTCCGTTCCTTATAATAAAATTGCCCACATTGCCTGCTGCCACACTGTTCCAGTCGCGAAACAGCAATTGGCTGTTGCCGGTCATAGACAGGTTGCGCCGGGTAAATACCTCCAGCCAATCCAGCCATCCCTGGGCGTTGGCGCTGCCGGGCGTATAGTCAAACCGGACGGACAGTTCATTTTGTGTAGTAGTGAAAGTTCCGGTAGATTCAACTGTCCGGGCAAACTGATCATAAGGACCGGTAGCTACCGGAGGAATATCCATCGCCAGCACAGGCTGGTTATTAATAGAAATATTGAAGCGCCCGGAAGCACCAAATGAACGGGCCAGGCAACTGGTGGTGATCACCCCGGGATCGGTGGTCAGGGAAGGCACAGGCACCGTAAAAGTGCGGCTTTTCAATTTGCCGGGAGCATCTGCAAAATCCTCTCCAAACCATTGACGGCCACTGCTTAACAGGTTTACTGAATCCAATTCATAAAAGTACCTGTCGGAAAAGCTGGTAATATTGGTATTGGGCGAAGGGACCGTGGTCGGTACAGGAATGCGCTTGCCGGTTCCTCCAATGGCGAGGTAATAAAATGACTGTTCGCTGTACACATTTTTCTGGTGGGAAAAGCGCCTGTTGGCCGGATCGCTCGTCCAGCGATGGGGTCCTTCAGCATAGAAAAGCAGGTAATCGGCGCCATTGAGCAGGCCATCTCCCCCATCTTCCATCCAAATCGCATTTTCCAGGAGGTCATCGGTCCATGGGCCGCTGGCATTTTCAGGAAGCATGTGGCCTCCATTACCAAACAATCGTATAGAACCGGATGACAGGGAGGCTGTATTAATGCCCAGGGTTGCAAGGAAAGGGAGGTCAATTTTATAGACACCAGGACCTGCAACAGCTATTTTATACCAGTTCCCAACCGCCAGTGCAGATTGTCCCGTATATGATCTTTGACCGGATGCAGCTAGTGTTCCGAATAATACGGTAATTGTCAATAGGAAGGGGATGATAGAACGACGGCCCATCGCTTCAAAAATAGCTCATTTTAAAGGTAATAAGTATTCCAGAAAAAGCTTGATTACATGAAAGTAGCTATATTCGCCTTTCCATCAGCCCTGTGGATAAAGACCGTGAAAAACTGTACAATATTTGCTTTAAAAGCACGTTTAACTTAATTGAACCAAAGGCAAAAGTTATCAAAATGAATCTGAAAAACCTATTTATCCTGCTCTCCTGCACTGCAGCAGTGTCTTCCTGCAAAAACGGGGGCCTATTCGGCAAAAAGCAGGAGAAATCCGACGTTACGGGATGGAATTACAATGATAAGAACATGGGCGGCTACCAGGTATCCCGCGAAAAAGAACAGCGCACAGGCCCCGGTCTGGTGTTTGTTCAGGGTGGTACCTTTCAAATGGGAGCCGTTGAAGAAGATGTTATGGGCGATTGGAACAATATTCCCAGCCGTAAAACTGTCAATTCATTTTACATTGATCGTACCGAAGTAGCCAATATTCACTACCGTGAATATTTGTACTGGATCAACAATGTATTTGACGCGGATGAATACAAAGCCGTACGGGAAGGGGCCTTGCCCGATACCCTGGTATGGCGTAGTGAACTGGGTTACAATGAGCCGATGGTGGAGTATTATTTCCGCCACCCCTCTTATAACTATTACCCGGTGGTAGGTGTAACCTGGAGGCAGGCACACGATTTCTGCCTTTGGCGTAGCGACAGAGTCAATGAAAAAGCCCTGTTGGATAAAGGATTTGTAAACAAGAACAGCTTCAAGAATATTTCCGGCCAGGGTGCCGAGTCTTTCAATACCAAAGCGTATTTGTTAGGCCTTACCACTCCTACGCCCGGCAACAGCGTTCGTTCTAAAAAGAACCCGTTGAAAAATGCAAATGGTACCCCTCGTACCACTGTAACTTTTGAAGATGGTATCCTGTTGCCCTCTTACCGCCTTCCAACTGAAGCAGAGTGGGAATATGCGGCACTGGCCCTGGTAGGCCAAAACCCTTCACCCAGTAAGAAAGAAGGCAAACGTGGTGAAGAGTTAATTACCAACAAGCAGGTATATTCCTGGAGCCAGAATGTAAATGGCTTGCGTGATAACCGCCGCGGTAGCTGGCAAGGTACCTTCCTCGCCAACTTTAAACGTGGTAATGGTGATAACATGGGTGTGGCCGGTGGTTTGAATGACCGCGCGGTATACACGGCCCCGGTTACCTCCTTCTTCCCGAATGCTTTTGGTTTATACAATATGGCCGGCAACGTGAATGAGTGGGTAGAAGACGTTTATCGTCCTTTATCTTCTGTTGACCAGGACGACGTAGCTCCTTTCCGCGGTAACTACTTCCAGAACGACCTGAAGAATAAAGAGGGCGAGTTTGAAAAAGATAGCCTTGGTCGTGTAAAGAGGGTGTATGTAACCGATGAGGAAAGCAAAGCCCGCCGTAACTATCAGAAAGGTAATGTAATCAACTACCTGGATGGTGACTCACTGGTTAGCGGTGTTACTTATGGTACTACCGATCCTGCTGAGAACCTGAAAAATGGTGGCCGTGGATATGGCTTCACTACCTTGATCAGTGATAAATCACGGGTTATTAAAGGTGGTAGCTGGAACGATCGTCCTTACTATCTGTCTCCCGGTACCCGCCGCTTCCTGGAAGAAGATCAGGGTAGCAGCACTGTAGGTTTCCGTTGCGCTATGGACCGCGTAGGCAGCCCTGAAGGTAACGGTCGTAAAACTGGTATCGACTACCCACAAAGAAGACAGAACACCAGAAAGAGATAACATTGTAACGATATTCTTTTAAGGAGCCATTCGATAGTATCGGATGGCTTTTTTTTAGCCATATATTTGCCTTATGACGATTGATCAACTGTACAAAATATTCCAGCAATACCCCTCCGTACAAACTGATACGCGTACTTTAAAAGCAGGGGACCTGTTCTTTGCATTAAAAGGACCGAATTTCAATGCCAACCTCTTTGCAGAAAAGGCACTGGCCGCCGGAGCAGCCTATGCAGTTGTTGATGAAACACCAGCAGTGCCCAATGAAAGGATCATTGTAGTAAAAGATGTATTGGATACATTGCAGCAACTGGCCAAATTCCATCGCCAGCAATTCAATATTCCATTTATAGCTATTACAGGCAGCAATGGCAAAACCACCACCAAAGAGTTGGTGAGTACTGTATTATCCGCTACCTATAAAACGTATACAACAGCGGGTAATTTGAATAACCATATTGGCGTTCCACTCACCATACTGCGGGTACAAAAAGATGCTGAAATGGCCGTTATCGAAATGGGCGCCAATCACCAGCAGGAAATCGCCAGCTATTGTGCTTATACCTTGCCTACGCATGGCATCATTACCAATGCCGGCAAAGCACACCTGGAAGGATTTGGCGGTGTGGAAGGCGTACGTAAAGGCAAGGGAGAACTGTATGATTATTTACGTACAAATGGTGGAACAGCCTTTGTAATGTGGGATTACGACTACTTGCAAAACATGAGTAAGGGCATATCTACTATAATAAAATATGGCACTGAAAGCGGCGATGTTACCGGCAAGCTGCTGCAAAGCGAACCCTTCCTTTCGGTAGCCATCACTTCAAAAGATCCATTTACGATCCAAACCCAGTTGGTAGGTGCTTATAACTTACCCAACGTGTTGGTGGCCGTTACTGTAGGACAACACTTTAATGTAGGCAATGACCTGATCAAAAAGGCCATTGAAAAATATGCCCCTTCCAATAGCCGCTCACAATTGATAGAAAAAGGTGACAACAAATTTATCCTGGATGCTTATAATGCCAATCCCAGCAGTATGAAAGCGGCCATTGAGAATTTTGCAGCCATCCAGGCTGGTCATAAAGTGTTAATGCTGGGAGCCATGGCCGAGCTGGGCCCCGAAAGCCTGCACGAACACCGGCAAATAGTATCGCTTATTCAACAGTATGCCTGGCAAGCTGTAGTGCTGGTAGGAGGCGACTTCCTGAAAATTGACCACCCCTTTATAAAAAAAGAAAATGCTTTGCAGGCAGGCGAATGGTTCCGCTCACAAACATTCCACCAAACTTTTTTTCTGATCAAAGGATCCCGCAGCATGCAAATGGAAAAAGTACTGAGCGAAGTGGCAGGTATTAGTCATTAGACATTGGCTGTTAGCCAATGCGCTCGAAGTTTGAAATGAGGTGTAACTGGGAAAGCTGCGCTATCATCTGCTGTTTACATACTTCTTTTTCCTGTAGTAAGGCAGACCGCCATGAACTTAATGCCCCTCTTTCTCCTTCGGGCAATGGGTTGATTATATTGTCAGATAAGAAGGAGAGTGCAATACAACGGTCGTTAAAATCGCCCAACATGGCAGCTGTATCATTCAATCGTTTCTCACTTCTCCAGGCTGTTACCGGAAAGGATATACCCCAGTCGCTGTCGAATATGCGGATATTATAGATAATATCCTTTAGTTGCTTACGTACCGTATGCAGTTCTTTATCCTTTTCCAGCGCCAGTAAAATAACTTGAACAGCCGCTACTTTACGGTGAATGAATTTGCGTATGGCCACATCTTCCAAAGAGGCAGGCAGCTCATGGGTAATATGTTCGATGACTTTACCTGCCTTCAGGTGCTCAATGGTTGCAACCAGTATTTCTTTGGCTTTAAATAACCGTTGTTGCAGGTATTGTAGATATCCAGGTAAAGGAACAGGTCCATTTTCAGATTGCAACAAAGCCTGTGGCAGGAATAATTGAAGATCACGCACATTGCCGGCTGCATGGTACACGGTCTTAATATCAACCGGCATCGTCAGGTGGCGGGCATCTCCATCCATTTGAAGCAGGCGCAAAAAAGCTCTTAACTTTTTATACTCTACCCGCAGGTCATGGATCATTTCCGTTTCAAAAGAACCGGGAAGCTGTTCGCCATACTGTTTGATACGCCGTCCGTGCTTTTTGATGACGGCTGCCAGGTATGCCTGCTTCATACTGCAAGTTTCATATAAGATACGAAATTTACAGCTACAGCCCTGCTAGCACTTATCGAGCGCCTGTACTATATCCTGTATGATATCATCTGCGTGTTCCAGGCCTGTGGAGATCCTTATGAGTCCCGGTGTGATGTTGACAGCCAGGCGCTCCTCCGGCGTGAGCTTGGCATGGGTTGTGCTGGCCGGATGGGAAGCAATGCTGCGCGTATCGCCCAGGTTGGCAGTTAAGGAAAGCATTTGCAGACTGTCCAGGAAACGACGGCCACTTTCCAGCCCCCCCTTCAACTCAAAACAAACTACTCCGCCCCCATTCTTCATTTGTTTAATAGCGATGGCATGTTGGGGATGACTGGGCAGAAAAGGGTATTTAAGCCAGGATATTTTGGCATGGCCTTCCAGTGCATTGGCCAGGCGTAAAGCATTGGCTGCATGGCGTTCCATACGTACATCGAGGGTTTCCAGACTCTTGCTCAACAGCCAGGCATTAAATGCCGATAAAGAGGGCCCGGTGCTGCGGCAAAACAGGTAAATGTCTTTAATAAGATCGGCCCTTCCGGCAATCACCCCTCCCAATACACGTCCCTGGCCATCAATCCATTTGGTAGCTGAATGCACTACCAGGTCGGCTCCCAGGTCAATAGGACGCTGGCCGATTGGCGTAGCAAAACAGTTGTCTACATTCAGGATCAGGTTGTGCTTTTTAGCCAGCGCAGACACCATTTCCAGGTCAATAATATCCAGACCAGGATTGGTGGGGGTTTCAATATAGATCATCCGGGTATTGGGCCTGATGGCAGCCTCCCAGGTAGCAGCATCGGCAGCAGCGCTTACGTAGGAATGATCCATTCCGTATTTGGGCAGGAACTTCGTGATCACGGTATGGGTGCTACCAAAAATAGCATTGCAGGAAAGCAGGTGATCTCCTTTCTTCATCAAGGCCATAAAAGAAGCAAATATGGCACTCATGCCCGATGCAGTAGCATAACCCGCTTCAGCACCTTCCAAAGCACATATCTTATCTACAAATTCTTTTACATTGGGATTGGTAAAACGGCTATAGATATTGTCATCCGTTTCATCAGCAAAAGCTGCACGCATTTCTTCAGCCGTATCAAAACAAAAGCTGCTGGTGAGGAATACAGGACTGGAATGCTCCATTTCCTGAGTACGGTCGGTTTGAGTACGGATAGCTTTTGTAATCGGATGTTGTGACATGTTGTATTGCTGGTTTCTGATTGTTGAATGAAAATGCCTGACCTACGCAAAGGAGACAAACTATTCAGGCGCTTTTTACCCTTCTGTATGCTATCTCCTGTATTCTGTATTCTTTTCTTATTTCGCGTTTACTTTTACTTCCCATTTGAGGTTACCCCCGGCACGGCGAAGTGTTTCTGCTACAGAACAATACTTATCCATGGATAGTTCGCAGGCTTTTCTCGCCTTATCGGGATCAATATCCCCGGTAAGCTCAAAAACGATGGTAATGTCCTGCCAGATGGAAGGCTCTTTACCGGGCTCCCGCACCCCTTCTATCTTCATGGTAAAGGCTTCCACCGTTTGCCGCTGTTTCTTCAGAATGGATACGATATCAATGCCGCTACAACTTCCCAACCCCATGAGTAACAATTGCATAGGCCTTACTCCGAAGTTAATTCCACCTGATTCCGGGCTACTGTCCGTATGCACCACGTGTCCATAAGCGTCTTTTGCAGCAAATCCATAGTCCCCGGCTACCCTTTCTAACTCAATTTTTATCATGGCAAAGATTTTTGCAAATGTAATTCATGCAGGCATTTACTTTGCACCCTGAATTAGCTTATCGGAAGAATGAAGTATTTCCATTACAATCAGGCCTTTCCCCTGGAAAACGGCCAGACATTACCTGAACTCACGATTGCCTACCATACTTATGGCACACTGCGGGCAGACAGCAAAGTAGTGTGGGTATGCCATGCCCTGACAGCCAACTCAGAGGTGGCAGACTGGTGGCAGGGAGTAGTAGGCCCGGACTGTGTAGTCAATCCTGACAAATATTTTATTGTTTGCGCCAATATATTGGGCTCCTGTTATGGCACCACAGGCCCGCTGAGCATTAATCAGACCACTGGCGCTCCGTGGTATCACCAGTTTCCCCTGATCACCATCCGCGATATGGTTAAGGCGCATATTTTGTTGCGCCGGCACCTGGGTATCAACAGCATTTACCTGCTAATGGGCGGCAGCATGGGTGGCTACCAGGCCATAGAATGGAGCGTACAGGAAAAAGAGGTCATAGAGCGTTTGTTCCTGCTGGCCACCTCACCTACAGAAAGCGCCTGGGGAATTGCCATACATGCTACTCAACGGCTGGCTATTGAGGCCGACAGTACCTGGCAGGACGCCTCCCCGCAGGCAGGCCAAAAAGGGTTGAAAGCAGCCCGCGCTATAGGCATGCTTACTTACCGGAACTATGGCATCATGGTACAAAAACAAACCGACCCCGATACCGAAAAACTGGATCATTACCGGGCAGCCTCCTATATCAACTACCAGGGTGATAAACTGGTAAAACGTTTCAACGCCTACAGCTATTGGTCGCTCACCAAAGCAATGGACACCCACCATCTGGGCCGGGGTCGTGGAGGTGATGCAGAAAAGATGCTGCAAGGCATCCATCAAAAGACCCTGCTTATTGGCATCAGCAGTGATATTTTATGTCCGTTGGAAGAGCAGCGGCATATGCAGGCGCATTTACCCAACGCCACCCTCGTGGAAATTGATTCTGCTTATGGTCATGATGGCTTTATGGTAGAAGCCGGAAAAATATCACAATGCCTGTTGACCTGGCTAAGTGAATAATAAATAATACCTCCTCAAAATAAGAAGGCCCGCCACGGATTTTACTCCAGGCGAGCCTTTTTTCATACACGTAAATAATTATTTTAACAGCCCATCAATTGTAATGGCCACATAATACAAACCACCAAGTGAGGGGCCACCAGCATATTGCAGGTAACGATGGTTCAGCAGGTCAGTGCCACCGGCTTTAATGGTGCTGTGCACCTTCGGAAGGCGGAAGGTAACCTGCGCATCGATGGTTTGGTAAGCAGCTACGTCACCGGTAACCAACGGGCTTTCCCATAAGAAAGCATCCTGCCATCTCCAGGTGATATTAAATCCAATGTTTTTAGTTATAGCCCTGTTGCCAAATGATAGATTCGCTGTCCATTTCGGCGTATTGAAGCCTGTCACAAACAGATCGGGCGTTGTATTGCCTTTGATATCATTGTAGTTGAGGTTGCCCGAAACAGCAAAGGTTTTGTAAAAATTATACGTAACACCCAATGAAGAACCATAGGTGGTGTATTCATTTTTAGCATTGGTGTATACGCGATAGCGGTCTTGCCCCTTACTGGCCACAGTCGCCGGCGTAGTCGGAGTAGCGGCCTTTGCAGGTTGTTCATCCCTGTTCCTGTCGATCATAGCTATCACAGCCCCATCCGAACCCACGGTTTCTCCTTTGGGAACATATACCTGCACCTGCCCCAGGAACCCATCATAAATATTAGCATAAGCATCGAAATCAATCAACAGCTTATTATCGAACAATACACTCTTATAACCTACTTCAAAAGAGTTGATGCCTTCCGGACGGCCATCAGGCAATTTAGCTACCTCCAATAAGTTCCTGTTGGCCAATGCCGCAGCATCTTTATTGCCGGCTGCTTTTACGGCAGCGTTAAATGCTGCTACAGATGGTTGCGTATAGCTGTTCTCTCTGAATCCTAATCCTTCATTGATAATTGGTAAAATACCTACCCGCTTTACCCGGCCATTGTTTACGTAAGACAGTGCTTCAAACAAAGCCGGGAAACGATAGCCCTGCTGAAAAGTAGCCCTGAAATTGTGGCGTTGATTCAATGTATACACAGCAGCCAGGCGTGGTGTAAACTTGGGATCAAACTCAGGATTATAATCATAGCGCAATGAACCAAACAATTTCAGCTTGTCATTAAAAAAGGTCTTGATTACCTGCGCAAACCCGCCAAATTTTTTATAATAAGTATTATCTCCATAGCTGCCATTCTTGTCGGCCAGGTTACGCTCAGCAATAGGCCGGTCAAAGTCAACGAAGTTATTGCCATCGGGGATCAGTTCATACACCCGTGCGTCTGCACCGATCAACAAATCAAACGCTTTTGTAAACCTGGTTAAATCCCATTGACCTTCCACATGGTACACATTGCTTTTTTGAACCAGTGCGGCGCCACCTGTTGCCGGCGCATCGGGAATCAAAGTTGATTTGATATCCCAGTTATTGATCTTGGTGATAGAGTCTTTTACCCTGTTGAATCTTTCTGTACCAGGCTCTGCCCGGCCGGCATCCGCCTGCTGACGGGCATAGGCCGTTGCAGCTGCCAGGTTAGCTGATGTCAGTTTGCCACCGTTGGCTGCTGCGTAGGAGTTCAGGGCAGTCTTGTATTTAGCGCCCCAGGTAGTAGCATTACCACCTGTATACAGGTCCATATTATCGGCCAAAGGCTTTACATTGTAGGAATCACCGGTTCTTTCCCGGATAATATACGCCTTGATGTTGTAACTGTTGCCCTTTAGTTCCAGGTGGTGGTTTTGTACCACTACATTGTCCAGTTTCACTTTGTTTCCCCGTTGAAACACACCGTCCATCTTGCCTACGCGGTAAGTATAAGACAGCAGCGTATTGGTATTAAGCCGGTAATGCAAAGCAAGATCCAGCTTCAGGTTGTCTACTTTAGGATCAACCAGGTCTTTTTCCCAATAACCCGTACGGGCAACGGTAAGGGCTCTGTTATCTACCCCATCAATGTTCAATCCGGTTACAGAAACCGTATTACTCAATTGCAAGGCGTCATCCCCGTATTTATTCCAACCATCAAAAGCTGCGTTGTTCGCGCCATCCAGGGCGGGAAAAGCCGGGTTGGCAGAATTCTTATTGTTGGGGTTCTGATCCAAACGGGTGTCGGATATCCAATCAATACCCTGTAGATAACTGGCATTGATCTTAAAGGCAAATTTATTATTGAATGCTTTGGTGTACCTGATAGCAGTTTCGGTCAACAAACCCGCATCATGATCCCGGTTATCAACATGGTTAACGCCCGTTTTGTGATAGAAGCTAAGGCCCTGATTGGTAAACGGATCTTTGGTAAGCAGATTGGCCATCCCGTTGATGGCGTTCATGCCATACAAAGCCGATGCGGCTCCGGGAGTGATCTCTACGCTCTGTATATCCAGTTCAGTGGGGCCAATGGCATTACCCAGCGGCACACCCAGGGTAGCAGCCTGCATGTCTACCCCATCCACCAATTGCATAAAGCGGAAATTATTGGGAATATTAAACCCACGTGTATTGGGCACTTTGAAGGTCAGACTGGAGGTGGTCATCTGAACCCCTTTGATATTTTCGAGGGCGTCATAAAAACTGGGAGCGGCCGTTTGCCTGATGGCCCTGATGTCGAGCTTATCGATGGCTACGGGAGATTTCAGGATATTTTCCGGCACACGTGAGGCGGTCACTACCACTTCATTGCCGAGATAAGTTTGTGTAGCCAGGGCTATCTGGAGGTTGGATCCGAGGCTTTTTACTTGCAGCTCCTGCTCTTTGAATCCGATAGAAGAAATTACCAGTGTAAAAGGGAGTTTGGTTTTGGTGCGCAGTACAAATTCACCTGTCCTGTTCGTTATGGTACCTTGTACGGTGCCTTTTATCTGTATGCTTACATCCGATAAAGGCTCATGTTTATCCTGGTCGGTTACCCGGCCCGATACTTCAATAAGGCTCACTTCCTGAGCGCTGGCCGACGCCAGGAAAAACAATGTCATGAGCAGTAAAAACGTTGATTTCATGTTACCGTTGATGTTTGATGGTTAAAGTCTATAATTTACCTAGACTATATGTTCCTTAAAAATCCCGATTGCATAAAGGCCTGTCGGGAGGGTTGTTAAATTTAGTGGTATACGATGGCGATGCTTCGCAGGGTATTGCTATTCACAACAACAAGAGCATTCCAGTGCGTGAATGGTAGCAAGGCAGAAAAGGGATGTAGCAGGCAGCTTACTAAGTTTCATGATTGCGCTAAATTACAGGTTATTTTGGATTTACAGTCTATTATTTTACTAGACTAGTTATACAATAAAAAGCCCGGCCTTTTCATAGCCGGGGAAAATCTTTAGACCAGCTTTATAATGATCTTAACGCTCCAAAAAATGACCAGCGCTCCCAGTAATATCATGGATGTTTTACGGGGCAACTTACCGGTCAGCTTTGCTGCGATCGGTGCCGCCAGTAATCCACCAATGATCAGTGCGACGATGACCTGCCAGTGTGTTACTCCCAGCAAAGTAAAGAAGGTAAAGGCGCTTGCCAGGGTTACAAAAAATTCGGTGAGGCTTACCGAGCCAATTACAAAACGCGGGCTCCTACCCTTGGTGATCAAGGTAGTGGTAACGATTGGGCCCCAACCACCACCACCAAATGAATCGAGAAAACCACCTGCCCCGGCGAGCAATCCATAACGCTTAAACTTTTTAGGCTTCTGCTGTTGCTTCTTAAAAGCATTGTACAAGATCCTAAGCCCCAGGAACATGGTATAGCAAGCCATGATGGGGCGCAGGTAAGGCGTATGGGTATCACCATACAAGGAGAGCAATACAGCACCCAGTATGGCACCTATTACCCCAGGGATCACCAATACTTTAAACAGTTTCTTATTGACATTTCCAAACTTATAGTGACTGTAGCCGGAAGCACCACTGGCAAACATTTCGGCGGTATGTATACTGCCGCTGATGGCAGCGAGGTTAACGCCAGCCGATAATAAAATGGTGGCGCTGGTAACACCATAACCCATGCCCAAAGCGCCATCAACCAATTGGGCCAGGAAGCCGGCCAATACCATCCAATGGAAGTTCTTATCCAGGGTTTGGTACCATTTAAGGGTATCATCGGCCATTTGTTGCAAGGGGAGATAAGAGAAGATGAAATGCCCTACCAGCATCAACGCAAAGATCACCAGCGAATAAGTAGCTATTTTCCGCCAGCGTTTTTCCTTCTCCACAGAGTCTCTTTCTACCAGTATTTTAGTGAGCTCATTCAGCTTCTTTACTTTGTATTCAAAATTTCCATTCAGTCGGTTGCGAACTACATGCAGGTTATTGATCACTTCGTTCAGTTCAGCCGGCAGCGCATTGTTAAGGACCTCCTTAATACGCTTCGCTGCCGTGGGCGATTTACCATTGGTAGAGATTGCAATTTTGAGGTTTCCCTTCTGCACTACGGAACTCAGGTAAAAATCACATTGGTCGGGTTTATCGGCTGCATTGACCAGTATCTTCTTTTCCCGGGCGGCGTCTCGTATAAACTGGCTTACTGATTTATCGTTGACGGCTATAATAACCAGGTCTTTGCCCTCCAGGTCCAATAGTTCAAAAGGTCGCTCTTCTATCTTCACATATTTATGCGCCCCTGCCAAGGTCTTCACCTGTTCTGTTACGTTAGTGGCTACCACCGAAACACGGGCATCCGGGGCATTACCCAGTATGGCTGATAGCTTTTCCAGCCCCACATTCCCGGCACCCACCAATAGCACCTCCAGGATTTCCAGCCGGAGAAATACCGGAAATAAATGATTGGCATCCTGTCCAATCACCGCTGCATCCGGTACTTCAATGTGTTGTTTCTCTGTAGACATCCTTTCGGTATTATATAATTTTTGATAATCAGAACTATAGACTTACCCACTGTTCACGAACTGCGAAGTCGCCAAAGGTCTCTCCCTTCTTTCTTTTTTTACTGTAAATACCCAACAAATTATCCAGCTCCTGCAGGATGGCTGGTTCATCGAGGCTGTCTTTATACTTCTTGTTCAGCCGCATACCATCACGATCGCCTCCCAGGTGCATATTGTATTGTCCATAAGCTGTACCTACAAAGCCGATCTCTGCTGCATACGGCCTTCCGCAACCATTGGGGCAACCTGTCATGCGCACGGAAATCTCATCATCACTGATCTTGTGCTTATCCATCAATACCTCGATCTTATCGATCAGTGTGGGCAGGTAACGCTGCGCTTCGGCCAGGGCCAACGGGCAGGTATTAAAAGCCACGCAGGCAATAGCACTTTTCCGTATGGGCCCTGCCTGATCGGTATGTGCAATGATACCAAATTGCTGCAGAATATCTTCTACGGCCTCTTTATCTTTTGGTTCAATATCGCTGATTATTACATTCTGGTTACAAGTGAACCGGAAATTGGCTTTGCCGGTTTTGGCTACTTCCAGCAAGGCAGTTTTCAAGGCGGCCTTTCCCTCGTCTAATATACGTCCATTCTCTACAAAAACAGTATAGTACCATTTCCCTTCATGGTTCTGGTGCCAGCCATAGTAATCCGGCCGATGGGTAAAGGTATAAGGCCTGGCTTCTTCAAATGTAAAACCACAACGCTTTTCCACTTCTGCCTTAAAAGCTTCTACTCCCATCCGGTCAACCGTATATTTTAAACGCGACAACTTACGGTCGCTGCGGTTACCAAAGTCACGTTGCACGGTGATCACTTCATAGGCCGCTTTCAAAGTTTGTTCTTCCCCGCGTACAAAACCCAATACTGTTCCCAACCTTGGGTATGTGCTGGCATTACCGTGGGTAGTCCCCAATCCACCGCCTACAGCCACATTAAAACCGATCAACTTGCCTTTTTCAACAATGGCAATCAGACCCAGGTCATTGGCAAATACATCCACATCGTTATGTGGGGGAATGGCAATGGCTATCTTGAACTTACGCGGCAGGTAGCGTTCCTGGTACAATGGATCTTCTTCTTCCTTTTTATCGGTAAGCGGTTTTTCGTCGAGCCATACCTCGTAATAAGCCTTTGTTTTGGGCAAAGCCAGCTGGCTCAGTTTACCTGCATACTGGAAAACTTCTTCATGAATTGCCGATTGCTTGGGATGGGCGCCACATATTACATTCCGGTTCACATCACCGCAGGCAGCGATAGCGTCCAGGTGGATCGTATTAAAAGCTTGTAAAGTAGGTTTCACATGCGACTTAACAATACCGTGCAGTTGAACGGTTTGGCGGGTAGTGATCTTGATCACACCCGTACTGTGGTCACCGGCAATATGGTGTAATCCTACCCATTGTTCTGGTGTAAGAAACCCACCCGGCAAACGCAAGCGTACCATATAGGAATACAGCCATTCCAGTTTCTTAGCGCTGCGTTCTTCACGGCGGTCACGGTCGTCCTGCTGGTACATACCATGGAATTTGATCAATGCCTGATCATTTTCACGAATGGCGCCTGTCACTTCATCGTGCAAACTTTCTTTCAGGGTGCCGCGCAGTGCATCACTTTCAGTCTTGATCTTCTCAATGGGCGATAAATTCTTATTCGTACTCATGATATATTCAGGTTCTGGTCCGGGATTGACTTTTTCAGTATTGGCATCCGGACTGTTAATCGTTAATATTCTTTTAAGAGGTGACACCTTTCGTCTGCTTCGCAAGGGTAAAGGTGTCACCTCTGTAAATGAAGTGTGTCACCTTTTCGCTTTACCTCTTCGCTTTCAGTTCACTACTCACTAATACACATCCTTCAGGTATCTTCCTTCTTCTTTCAACTGATCCAGGTATTGAATAGCCTGTTCATCGGTTAAGCTACCATAGCGCTTGATCACCTGCAACAGGGCGTATTCCACATCCACACTCATAGGTTCTTTGGCGCCACAGATATAGATATAAGCGCCACCGCTGATCCACTTCCACAATTCAGCGGCTTTCTCCAGGATACGGTGCTGTACGTATATCTTAAATTTCTGATCGCGCGAGAAGGCAAGGTTAATATGCGTCAGGGCGCCCGTTTGCAGCCAGTTCTGTAATTCTGTCTGGTACAGGAAATCAGTTATAAAATGCTGGTCACCAAAGAACAGCCAGTTGCGGCCTTCAGCGCCTGTAGCATCCCGCTCGGCGAGGAAAGAACGGAAAGGTGCAATACCTGTTCCGGGACCGATCATGATCACATCCTTACCGGCCTCGGGCAGGCGGAACTGGTTATTCTTGTGCACATAAAATTCTATTTCACTGTCGGGCGACAAATGCTGCGACAGGAAATCGGAGCAGAGCCCGAATTTGGCTTCCTGGTTGATATAGAAAGTATCCCTGGCTACTGTAACATGTACCTCTCCGCTATGGGCGGCGGGAGAGGAAGAGATGGAATAAAGCCGGGGAGTGATGGGTTCAAGAATGGCCACCACATCATGAAATTGCTGTACATCCTTTACAGGGTAGATCTTCAACAGGTCTACCAGGCCGATCTTGGTTTCGGGAATATCCTGCTTTATGATCGACGCATATTGCTTTACCACCCGCTCGGGCAGCCAGGCAACATTGATGCGCTTCTTTAAATGATTGTAGATGGAATCTGTTTCATTGCGGAATGTAACGGGCGTTCCATTGTTGCTGAATGCCAGCGCCAGAATGGTGTCTACCACGTGTTTGGGATTCTCAGGTATGATACCAATGGAATCGCCGGGCTGGTAATCTATTTCTTCATCTACACCTATTTCAATATGGTAGGTCTCTTTGGAGGAGCCCCGGTCATTGAGGTTGATATTGGTGAGTATGGTACCCTTGTATGTTTTTTTTCCAGTCGACTTTTTGGCCACCGGCGTACCGGTTGCCGCGGAAGGGGCACTGCTGCCGGCAGTGGTCAACTGCGTCAACACATGCGAGAACCAGGTGTTGGCTTCCGACTGATAATCTGTATCGCAGCACTGCAGGGATACGATGCGTTGGCCACCCAGCTTTTGCAATTGTGTATCTACATCTTCCCCTGCCTTACAGAATAAAGGATAGGAAGTATCGCCCAATGCCAGTACCCCAAATTTCAACTGGTTTAGTTTAAAACCATTCTGATGGATATGGTCATAGAACTTCTTAGCTGTTGCAGGAGGTTCACCTTCACCTTGCGTACTGATAATCGTAAAAAAGTATTCTTCTTTGGAAAGGTCGTTGAGCCTGTATTGATCAAGGCTTACAATCTTTGCATTGATACCACTCTTTTTCGCCTGGGAGGCAAAATCCGTAGCCAACTTTTTGGAGTTGCCGGTTTCAGTGCCATACGCAATAGTGATCTTCTGTACTGCAGGTTTTACCTCAGCAGCTACAGGCACGGGCGCCGCCTGCTGCACCGGCTGGTTTTGTGCCAGCAAGCCAGCCAGGTATCCATTCATCCAGATCAACTCTTCCCTGGAGGATGAATTCAACAACTCAAGCAGCGTCTTCAATTTAGGCTCTACTAACATGGTCTTTTACTTTTTCAGTATGGTCAGTTATGGTTGTAAACAACTTGGTTACAGGCTTAAAGTAGTCTTCCCGGCTATTGCTGTTGGCCAGCCAGTTGAACTGCTCATGCAGCCCTACCACTTTGCCAATGATCACCAGGGAAGGCGATATGAATTTTTTGCCTTTCAGTTGTTCATTGTACTCGTAAATATTGGTAACATATACATTCTGCAAGGGCGTAGTAGCTTGCTCGATGACCGCCAATAATTTATTGGCAGCTATATTGTTTTTTGTAAGGTTGGCTACTACACCTTCCAATGTTTCGGAAGACATATAAAATACCAATGTATCATCAGTGGCGGCCAACTCCTTCCAATAATCTTCCGTTACTACATCCGATTTATAATAAGTGAGCAGGCGTACTGCTGTAGAATAGCCCCTGGCGGTGAGCGGGATACCGGCACAGGCGGCGGCGCCCAGCGCAGCCGTTACACCTGGAATTATTTCGTAGGGAATATGATGTGCCGCCAATACCTCCAGCTCGTCCAGTATATTGGAGAATATAGATACATCTCCTCCCTTCAACCTTACTACCAGCTTGCCTTGTTCTGCATACTCTACCAACAGCTCATTGATCGTCTCCTGCGGTGTGGAAGCGCCACGACGGCATTGCTTGCCCACATACACCAGTTCTGCATCCTTACGCACCCAGGCCTTCAGGATATCCTCACTCACCAGACGGTCAGTCAGTACTACATCAGCCTGTTGCAGGTAACGGGCCACCTTAATGGTGAGCAGTTCAGGATCACCCGGACCTGCGCCCGCCAAAATCACTTTCCCTGTTTGGTTTGTACTCATTATGTCTACTTTTTTAGTAGATTAAAGGGCCAAAAAAATACGTATTGATGTTCATGGCTCAATGCGTATAGATCAATTTCTTATTGTATCATGCAAGCCCCTACTGTTACATGACTGGTCTCATCGATCAAAATAGCGCCACCATTGGCCCTTAATGCGTGGTAAGCATCGTAGGGTATAGGAGAAGCAGTTTTGATCGTAGCTTTTATTACATCATTCAGCACGGCCTGTTGCGGTGCTTCATTTTTTTCCAGCGTATTTACATCCAGTTTATACTCAATATGCCGCACTACTGAACGCACCACCCGGCTATTGATCTGCAACAGGTATTTGTTGCCGGGGATCAATGGTTTATTATCCATCCAGCACAACAGTACTTCCAGTTCCTGCGCCGTATTGACCGGCTGAGCCGTATTGACGATCACATCGCCGCGACTGATGTCGATATTGTCTTCCAGGTGCAGCACTACGCTTTGCGGCGCAAATGCTTCAGCCACCTCTTTACCACCAATTTCAATGGCCTTGATCTTACTTTGAAGACCGGCAGGCTGTACAGTGATGGCGTCTCCTACCTTATATACACCACTAATGATCTTACCGGCATAGCCACGGTAATCGTGCAGGTCTTCTGTTTGAGGACGGATCACATACTGAACCGGGAACCTTGCCTTAGTCAGATCGATCGTTTCCCGCACTTCTACCTGCTCCAGGAAATGCAACAGGGAAGGTCCTTCATACCAGCGTAGCTTCTCCGATTTCTCTACAATGTTATCACCTTGCAGGGCGCTGAGCGGGATATAAGTAACCTGCTTTAATCCTAATGATTGGGCCACCTTGGCATAGTCAATCACAATATTGTTATAGATATCCTGTGAATAATTCACCAGGTCCATTTTATTAATGGCCACTACTACATAGGGCAAATTCAACAGGGAAGCAATAATGGAATGGCGGCGGGTTTGCTCCACTACCCCATTGCGTGCATCGATGAGGATAATGGCCAGGTCGGCATTGGATGCACCTGTTACCATGTTGCGGGTATATTGAATATGTCCCGGAGCATCGGCAATAATGAATTTGCGCTTAGGTGTAGAGAAGTACTTGTAGGCTACATCAATGGTGATGCCCTGCTCACGCTCTGCACGCAAACCATCTGTAAGCAAAGCCAGGTCAATCTCCCCGTCTTCCTTGTTCTTGCTCTGCCTTTCAATGGCTTCCAGCTGATCGATCATTATACTCTTACTGTCATACAACAACCGGCCAATCAAGGTGCTTTTGCCATCATCAACACTACCGGCAGTTATGAATCGTAGTAAGTCCATCTTTATAATTTATTATCGTTTTTATGTTTGTTTCTTTATCTAATTGGCGTTCTCGCTTCACCCTTTCTCACAACCTGTCCCGCCCTGCGGGGAACATACCTCCTTCACTAGAAATAGCCATTCTTCTTTCTGTCTTCCATGGCCGCTTCAGATACCTTGTCATCAATGCGGGTCTCCCCTCTTTCACTGGTTTTGGTAGCGATGATCTCTGTAATGATATCGTCAATAGTAGAAGCGCCTGATTCCACAGCGGCCGTACAGGTCATATCGCCTACGGTACGGTAACGAACTTTCTTCGTAAGTACTTTATCAGAATCTTCCAGCTGGATGAAATCAGATACAGCTACTAATTGTCCTTCATGTTCTATCACTTCCCGTTCGTGGGAGAAATAAATGGAAGGCAGTTCTATTTTTTCACGACGTATATAGTTCCATACATCCAGTTCGGTCCAGTTACTGATCGGGAATACGCGTACATTCTCGCCTTTGTGGATCTTTCCGTTATAAGTGTTCCACAATTCGGGGCGTTGCAGTTTGGGATCCCACTGGCCAAATTCATCCCTTACGGAGAATATCCTTTCTTTTGCCCTTGCTTTTTCTTCATCTCGACGGGCGCCGCCGATACAGGCATCAAACTTAAATTCTTCAATGGTATCCAGGAGGGTAAAGGTTTGCAAAGCATTGCGGCTCGCAAATTTTCCTTTGGGTTCTGTTAGCTGCTTTGCCTTGATGGTATCTCCCACATGCCTCACGATCAGCTTTTCTCCCAGGGTTTCAGCCAACCGGTCGCGGTAGTCCAGTGCTTCCTTGAAATTGTGCCCCGTATCGATATGTACCAGAGGGAAAGGGAACTTACCGGGACGAAATGCTTTCAACGCCAGCTGCACCAGTGTGATAGAATCCTTGCCACCCGAAAACAACAAGGCGGGCCGTTCAAACTGGCCTGCCACTTCACGAAAGATATGTATCGCTTCCGACTCCAACTGATCCAGGTAATCTAATCTATAAGCACTCATTCGTTCGATATTTTATTACTTCAAAAGTATTTGTTATTAACTATGCACATGCAGGCCGCATTCTTTTTTGGCGGCATCTTCCCACCACCACCTGCCGGCCCGGAAATCTTCTCCCGGCCTGATGGCTCTTGTACAGGGAGCACAACCAATGCTTACAAATCCTTTGTCATGCAAGGGATTGTAAGGCACATTGTTGTCATCAATATACTTACGCACCTGCTCAGTTGTCCAATGCAAAATAGGATTGTATTTAATGATTTGGTTGCCTTCGTCCCACTCAATAGTAGCCAGGTTATTCCTGTCTGGCGAATGTTCTGCCCGCAAACCGGTGATCCAAATGGCATTGCCTTTTAATGCTCTTTTCAAGGGTTCTACTTTACGGATAAAGCAGCATTTTTTACGATGGTCTACTGATTCATAAAAAGCATTGGGGCCATTCTCCTGTACAAACGCTTCCAGGGAAGCATTGTCTGGGTAATAGGCTTTTACATTTGACTGGTATTTGGCATTGGTACTACTCCACACAGAATAAGTCTCAGCAAAAAGCCTTCCCGTATCCAGCGTAAAAACATTGATCGGTAGCCCATTGCTCAATATTTCATGCGCAATGACCTGGTCTTCAAAACTAAAACTGGTAGAAAAAGTCACCTGCCCCGGAAACTGCCTTGCCAGCAATGACAAAAACTCCGTCATTGGTAGTCCACTCGACTGGTAGGTTAATTCGGGGATATATGTTTGGAGTGACGTATTCATGTATATTGACTATTCAGTGGTAATAAAAAGAAAATCGATGGGAAAGACAAATACAAAACAGGAGTATGAATCAACAGCAACAACAATAGTTGTAACAATATGAGAAGGAATTGTATTGCATCGCGATGGTGTGTAGCATGAGAAAAAATCGTTGACTCTGTAACAAAGATAAGGCCCAGTGCGGAAACAGACAATTTTTTCTACCTCTCAGGTAGACTAATCGGAATTTTAACAAAAGCCCCCACTAATGAATGTTAGTTTGATCTCCTGCTTGCATTATTTCGATGATACACAACGGAATCCGGTATGCTCAAGCCCTGTATCGGGTGAAGTTTTCATGCGTGAAGTAACGCGGTACCCTTTGCAATAGGAAGCATTGCACATAAATGATCCACCCCGAACTACCTTTTTGGGTACAGTAGGCTCCATGGGGTCATTGCTTTGTGAAGGACCTGCCGGATTGCTTGCATGTGTATTTTTCTGTGCTTCATACCAGTTCGTATCATACCAGTCGCTGCACCATTCCCATACATTGCCGGCCATATCGTACAAACCGAAAGGATTGGGCGCAAAGGATTGCACGGGCGCCAGTGCCTGGAAGCGGTCCCAGCCGGTATTCTTATCCGGGAAACTCCCTTGCCAGGTGTTGGCTTTAGGTTTGCCCGTTTCCAGATCTTCTGTACCCCAAGGATAAATCGCATTTTGACCTCCTCCCCGCGCGGCGAATTCCCATTCTGCTTCGGTTGGCAGGCGCTTGCCGGCCCACCTGGCATAGGCCATAGCATCGTACCAGGAGATATGTACAACGGGATAGTGATCCTTTCCTTTGATGTTGCTGCCGGGGCCTTGCGGATGCTGCCAGTTGGCACCCTTTTTCCAGGACCACCATTGAGAGGCATCGTCTAACGGTACCGCATGGGCAGGCGGCGTAAATACCAGGGAGGAAGCCACCAGTACATCTTCTGATGGCCTGGGTGTACCCGCAGGTAATTGCTTTTTAATTTCTTCCCAATCCGGCTTTTTTTCTGCTGTGGTAATGTACCCCGTAGCGGTTACAAACTGGCGAAACTGTGCATTGGTTACTTCTGTAGCATCGATCCAGAAACCAGCTACAGTCACTGTATGCCGGGGATATTCATCGGGCCGGCCTTCATTGTCGACAGCCCCCATTCCAAACGAATTGCCGGCTATCCATACCATGCCATTGTGAGAAACGCTGTCGGTTGACGCAAAAGAGGTATCAAGCGCTGCCGCAGCAAAGCGTGCAGGAAGATTGGATTCACAGGACACCGCTGTATCTTTTTTGGCAGTGGTATCTGCTTTCGGCTCGGTAGACTGGCAGGCAACAATACAACCCAATACGCTATAAAACAGCAGGCTCCTTTTCATAAGCCCACAATTTAAGCCATTACTTTCTTTTTTGTTTTTTAGCCTTGTCAATAGCGTCCAGTAGTCCGTTTTCCGGCTTGTCGAGCGTAAGCTCCCAAAACATAATTCCATTCAATCCCTTGTCCAGGGCATATTTGGTTTTGAGGTCGAGCGAAAGACTGTCATCGAAAGTGGCAAAGAGTTTTTTATCCGCATTATAAGCATAGGGCGCCTTGGCCACATCATCCCAATAAAAAGTATATCCACTGTCTTTTGAGATCGTTTGCGGAAATATTCTATAAGGCACAAAGCTTTTGAATTTGGCAGGGCGGTTGAGGCCATGGTTCACACTGTCGGCTCCTTCAAATACACGGGCATAAAAGGCAGCGCCGATCACCAGTTTATTCCTGGGTATGCCCAGTGAATCGAGGTACCGTACGGCATTATCCGCCGACTCTTTTTGTACAGGAGTTGAATACAGGCCCGGATGATGACCAGTCACCGTACTATAGCCGTTGATGAGGTCATAACTCATAATGTTCACCCTGTCGATCACCGGCATTACTTTTTTCCATTCAATGGATTCCTCCAGAAATTTGGTAAAGCCACCAGCCGCAAAGCTGATCTCCTGTTTTTTACCCAGGGCCTTGCGCAGAGCGATGACCAGCTCCGTAAAATTGGGCCTGTCTGCTGCTTTATACGGATGCGCTGGGTACCCTTCAATAGCAGGATACTCCCAATCGAGGTCAATACCATCCGTACCTAATTTATCTGTCCATTCCTTGACAGATTGGGCAAACTCATTCCGTCCTTCCGGTGTGGCAAATACATCAGAGCAGGTTTTACAACCTCCCCATCCGCCGAGCGACAACAATATCTTCAGCGAGGGATTTTTTCCTTTAAGGGATACCAGTTTTCTAATAACCGGTTCTCCATCGCCAACCAGGAGCTGGTTGTCTTTCAGGTGACAGAAGCTGTAAATTATATGCGTGAGTTGCTGAACATCGTACTTATCTATTTCGGTGAGGTTGCCGGAGTAATAAGCCAGCACAGCCAGTGGTTGTCTGGCATTCCTGCCAGCGGTCTTTTGTGCCTGGCATTGGCTTGTAATTAATAAGACAACTAGGAGTTTGGTAAGGGATGGTCGCATCATGTATGAATTTACACAATTAATGTGCCTTCGGAGTGGAAGGTGTAACGTATTAGAGGAGGAATATTTAAATGATGAACTTCTATTATACCTCTTCTGAATACTCACTAGCAGAGGCTATTTCTAAATTACCGCCGAGCTCCCGTAATTTTTCATCCAGACCAGCTCTTCTGGATTTGATATTAGGAGTGACTCTCCGGCCAATGATCCTTCCAAACACATGATAACTTTTTACTGCACTCCCAAGTATCCTTACTGAGTTCTCAATTTGACGAATGGCGCCAGTAATATCCGATCCCTTTAATTCAATAAAGAAAGCCTTAGGGGAGCTTGGGTTATCTGCAAGAACCAGGTAATCGCACTTTTTTTGCTGTAAGTCTGGGATAAGGCAAGGATCTACCTCATAAACTTTCAAAACAGATCTGGATGAATTAATAATTCTATATGTTTTCCCTTTTTGAGAAACAGGGCAGTCTTTCTTATCACCTGAATATTGGATACAATCCTTGCTTAATGACATAACAATCTTTCTACTTAAATTTCACATCCATAATTCTATCGTACTCTTCATTCAAAACTTCAGATATTTTATCTATCTCTTCGGCCTTAATTTGTTTTGTATCGCCGTCCATAATTGATCTTACTGTTCCATTCTCAACAAACCATGCACCCACATCATCAGGATCCAGCCACAACTCCTTGGGTACAATATCCTTGATCTCTGCATGTGCATTGCCCACCTGGTAAGCATAAATGAGATTATTAATGGCGGTAAGCGTATAAGGACTGTGGGTAGTTATTGTGAGGTTATAGTCTAAAGCCGCAATCTTCTCAAATATAAACTTCAAGAGCTCATTTTGAGTAGAAGGGAAAAGGGATAATTCCGGTTCTTCTATTGAGAGATAGATATTTTTATCCCCTGTCCTCTTGTTTATCTTTGTGGTTAAAAAGCTTAATGCCAGCAACAAAGGAATAGTAGTTTGCATCCCATTGGAGCTTTCAGTTAACGTAATTGTTTTACCATTTTTCAATTCAATCAGATCTCTTCCATCCCTATAATGATAAGTAACCTCATCAAGAAAGTTAAACTTTTGGGACTTAATTTCTGCTCTTGCATTTTGAAAGAGCAATCCAAAATCAGTAACGTATTTCGGTATAGGAGTTTGTTCTCTTATAAAAAAAAATGATGCGTTGGAGATCAATGGAATTACTGTTCTTTCAGCCGGCATATACATTGCACTGGATACAGTATAGTATGCCACCCTGGGCTCAGCCACTACAAACACACTTTCTTCTTGACCAAGAAGCGACTTATCTCCTTTAATGCTTTTGAGAATAATACTGGTACTTTCTTCAAAACAATTTGACAGGTTCAGGTCTTCTATAAGCTTTTCCCTCAATTGAGTACTCGCTGATCCCGATTCCCGGTTTTGGGCATCACTCATCACAGCACTTATCACCTTGGCAATGGTACTTTTTCCACTGCCCTGCGGGCCTATGAAAATATTTACCTTTTTCAGGTCTATTTCTGCATCCTTAACAGGACCAAAGTTTTTGATGATAAGCTTCTCTGTCATATATCCTGCAATTAGCTGACGTAAGTTATGTAATAAAAAAGCGAAACTCCACTGTAGTGGGGTCTCGCTTTTCTGTATCACAATCCAAATATACTAAATTATTTAGTTATTTGAAATTATTTTAATTCTTCGCAAACTGGCTGCGGATCACGTTCAGTGCACCGCCTGCCTTGAACCATTCGATCTGTGATTCATTGTAGGTGTGATTGAGCACGATAGAATCTTTTGATCCATCGGCATGGTTAGCCACCAAAGTAAGTGGTGTACCAGGCTTGAAGGTGGTAAGACCCAGGATATCAAAACTATCGTCTTCCTGAATTTTATCGTAATCTTCCTTGTTGGCAAATGTGAGCGCCAGCATACCCTGTTTCTTCAGGTTGGTTTCATGAATACGGGCAAAGCTGCGTACAATGATCGCGCGTACACCCAGGTGACGGGGTTCCATAGCTGCGTGCTCGCGGCTGCTGCCCTCACCATAGTTTTCATCACCTACTACCACTGTGAAAACATTAGCGGCTTTGTAAGCACGCTGTGTGGCAGGAACGGGGCCATAAGCGCCTGTCAGCTCATTCTTAACAGAATCAGTCTTATCGTTGAAGAAATTCACGGCGCCAATCAGCATGTTGTTGCTGATATTATCGAGGTGGCCACGGAATTTCAACCAGGGTCCAGCCATAGAGATATGATCGGTAGTACATTTTCCTTTGGCTTTGATCAGCAGTCTCAACCCTTTCAGGTCAGTGCCTTCCCAGGCAGCAAAGGGCTCCAGCAATTGTAAACGCTGAGAATCAGACTTCACAATCACCTGGATACCGCTACCATCAGCAGCAGGCGCCTGGTAACCGGGATCATCTACTGAGAATCCTTTCGGAGGCAGTTCTACACCGGTAGGTTCATCCAGCATTACTTGTTTGCCTTCGCTGTTGGTCAGTTTATCTTTCAGCGGGTTGAAAGTAAGGTCGCCGGCAATCGCAAAAGCGGTTACCAGTTCAGGAGAAGCCACAAAAGCGTGGGTAGAAGCCAAACCATCATTACGCTTGGCAAAGTTGCGGTTGAAAGAAGTGATGATGGAGTTCTTGCGATTGGGATCGTCGATATGACGGGCCCATTGACCAATACAGGGACCGCAGGCATTGGCCAGTACCACACCACCTATCTCATCGAAGGTTTTCAGGAAACCATCTTTCTCAATGGTAAAACGAACCAGTTCAGAACCGGGTGTAATGGTAAACTCGGCCTTGGTGGTTAACTTTTTTTCGATCGCCTGGCGGGCCAGGGAAGCCGAACGGCTGATGTCTTCATAAGAAGAGTTGGTACAGGAACCGATGAGGGCTACTTCCAGCTTTTCAGGCCAGTTATTGGCTTTTACAGCTTCAGCAAATTTGCTGATGGGCCATGCCAGATCTGGCGTAAATGGACCATTCACATGTGGTTCCAGCTCATTCAGGTCGATTTCGATCAACTGATCATAATATTTAGCAGGATCAGCATACACTTCATCATCCGGACGCAGGTGTTCACGGATGCCATCGGCCAGTGCCGCTACTTCTTCGCGCTCGGTAGCTTTCAGGTAGTCGGCCATTTTCTTGTCGTAAGCGAAAATGGAGCAGGTAGCGCCAATTTCAGCACCCATGTTACAGATGGTGCCTTTACCGGTAGCGCTGAGGCTATCGGCGCCTTCGCCAAAATATTCTACAATAGCGCCGGTACCACCTTTTACGGTAAGGATGCCAGCTACTTTAAGGATCACGTCTTTGGCAGAAGCCCAGCCACTCAGTTTGCCGGTGAGTTTTACACCGATCAGTTTGGGCATTTTAAGCTCCCAGGCCAGTCCGGCCATTACATCCACAGCGTCAGCACCACCTACACCGATGGCCACCATACCCAGTCCACCCGCGTTGGGCGTATGGGAGTCGGTACCGATCATCATGCCGCCGGGAAATGCATAATTTTCTAATACAACCTGGTGAATGATACCAGCGCCTGGTTTCCAGAACCCGATGCCGTATTTATTGGAAATAGAAGCCAAAAAGTCATATACTTCTTTATTTACATCCAGGGCCGTTTTCAGGTCCTCATTGGCGCCTGTTTTTGCCTGAATCAGGTGATCACAATGTACGGTAGAGGGAACGGCTACCTGAGAGCGGCCACAGGTACTGAATTGCAATAAAGCCATCTGGGCGGTAGCATCCTGCATGGCCACGCGGTCTGGCGCGAAATCTACGTAATCTTTACCCCGCTCATAGGCTGTTCCGGCGGGAACAAACAGGTGGGAATACAAAATCTTTTCTGCTAATGTCAAGGGTTTGCCTACCAGCTTACGGGCTTCTGCTATGTGAGCAGGCATGGCCGCGTAGAGCTTTCTAATTAGATCCAGATCAAAAACCATGTTAAATATTTTATATTTTAATATACGATCACTCCTTCCTGAGCGCCCAACCACAATTTCCTCATAAACGTACCTTTCGCATAAATTCGGTGCAAATTTACCTAAAAAATAAATTATTGGTGTAAACGGTTGTTAGGACAATGATTTAAAATGTATAAATTAGTAGCATGAATCGCTTGAGATTTTTCATAGAATGGCAGGCTTATGGTGTTTGCACCGCTATCGGTGAGCGAATGGGCATTGCCACCTCACGCATTCGTACCTGGTTTGTCTATATCTCTTTCCTTACCATGGGATCCCCCCTTATCGTATATTTTGTGCTTGCATTCTGGATGAACATTAAACGTTACATCTTATCCGTGCGCCGCAACCCGTTGAAATACCAATAAGACCGACCTTCTCTGTATCCAACCCGACTTTGCTACATCCTGTGATCGAATAGGTATTGCTTTAATAATCTAGTAAAGCCTCTACTTTGTTTCAATTTGATTACAACACCACAGACTATGAGCAATTATTGCTCAAGCTGGCAGCGCAATTGGACATGCCTGTACAAAATAACCAGGTACAGTTCCCCCCTGCCATAGCCGATGGCAGCTTTATGTTCCTGCCACTGCCCAACGGGCTGCATGCCAGTATCATCAACTGCACTTTCAACCAGGATTGGCTCATCCACCGAAAGCGAAGTATCAATGGCGAATATTATATCCTTCGTATTGATGAACTGGTGATACCCGGCACCCTCATCATCACTATTGATGATGAGAAGCTGAAGGAAAAGAATACCAGCAAATCCATTGCTTACCTCACCAGTTCCCATTTCGACTGGTCGTACCTCGGTACCGAGGGGGGGAGTTATCGATCCATTGCTGTTTTATTCAACAAAGAATGGCTGGCCAAATACCTCGATATCCATACAGCAGAGGAAGTGCTCTCCACCTATATTTCCCTGAAAGCAGAAAACTTCAATATTGAGCCACTGGACAGCAAATACCGCCAGTGGATGCGCGCTATTATGGATGTGGATGACGAGAGCCCCCTGCGGCTAACCATTATCCAAAACCGGATCATGCTCATGATCGAGCGGTTTTTCCTGCACCTCTATGAAAAGATGAAAAACCCCACTTTCCGCATCCCCCTCTCTCCGGAGGATATTAACCGGGTGATGCAGATTGAGGGCATTCTCACCAAGGACATATTTCAACCCGCGCCCTCCATACAACAATTGGCCAAAATGGTTTCCATCAGCGAATCAAAGCTGAAAAAAGACTTTAAGACCATGTATGGGTTTCCCATCTATGAATATTACCAAAAAGCCCGCATGCAGGCGGCACAAGACAAGTTGCTTACCCGTAAATACTCTGTGAAAGAAGTGGCCATGGAACTGGGATATGCCAACCTCAGCAATTTTACGATCGCTTTTAAGAAAGAATTTGGCGTGCTGCCCAGCCAGCTATTGTCATAAAAAGGAATTTTTTTTTCCTTCATCCAGCCCTTTAACAAATCCAATCGAACCATTCCGAACTGCTAATGGTTTTACAAATATGCATGCAAACGATTGAGTAAAGACTTTGCAGTTAGTATTGTACCCACATCAGGTAGCCGAACCAGCAATTCAGGTATAGTTTTGCGTATACTAGGACCACAGAAAGAATTAGATGAAGTCCCGTTTTTGATCCTGAGAGCAACTATGGAAAACCACCGCTGGTCTGTTTTACCTGACTGAAACCACGGATTCACCTTTGAAAACGTATTTAAAGCTTCCTTCATGGAAGCTTTTTTACTCCACAAAATTTTTAAGTGCTATACCGTCACATGAGAAAAAAGCTACTCCTTGCAGAGTAGCTTTTTCGTTATATCGTATTATCCCCATTAATAGACCTTTACACAACTGCCTTCCGCAACTTCACCAGTTGGTGGAGCAATCCTTCCAGCAGATCCAGCTTCAGCATATTGGCGCCATCACTTTTGGCCACCGCAGGGTTGGGGTGTGTTTCTATAAATAAACCATCTGCTCCGGAAGCGATGGCTGCTTTGGAGATAGTACCAATTAGTTGGGGATTGCCACCGGTAACACCCGAAGTTTGATTGGGCTGCTGAAGGCTATGGGTACAATCCATCACCACAGGGGCGCCATGCTCCTTCATCCAGGGAATATTGCGGTAGTCGACCACCAGGTCCTGGTAGCCAAAGCTGTTACCACGCTCGGTTAGAATGACCTTGTTATTACCTGCATTACGGATCTTTTCAGCGGCAAATTTCATGGAGGGGCCGCTGACAAACTGGCCTTTTTTTACATTTACGATCTTGCCGGTCTCGGCAGCCGCCACCAGCAGGTCGGTTTGCCGGCAAAGAAAGGCCGGTATCTGGAGGATGTCAATATATTTGGCGGCCATAGCGGTCTCGTCGTGCGCATGCACATCCGATGTCACGGGCAGCTTGTATTTGTCTCCGGTCTTTTTCAGCAATTGCAGGGCTGTTTCATCGCCCAGGCCCGTAAAAGAAGAGGCACTGGTGCGGTTGGCCTTGCGGTAAGAAGATTTAAACACATAGGGGATACCCAGGTTTTTGCAGATACCACTCACTTTATCAGCCACTTCCATCAATAATTCCTCACTTTCCACCACACAGGGCCCGGCTATCAGGAAGAAGTTGTTCTCATCGTACTGTTGATTGGCAAACAGGTCTTTAAGCATTTTTTCCATGGCGCAAAGATACGAAATAGCTAGCTACCTGCTGCGCCCGGTAATACGACCTCACTTAGAATAATTTGCTCATATCATCATTAATGTGTAAATTATACACACTACCATTTACCTTATTCATTCATCAAAACTTGCTGCTGTATGAAAAATCTTGTCCGCAAGACGTTCTTTAGCGTCCTTCTATGCTTTCTATTCATCTCCCCCGTTCTTACACATGCTCAAAATCCCTGGAATGGGAAAGTGATCTTCCAGGGCTTCTGGTGGGATTACTGGAACAGTAATTACCCCGAAGGCTGGTCCAATTACCTCGCCGATCTGGCCCCGCGCCTACGCGATATTGGTATTGATGGAGTGTGGATACCGCCATCCGTTAAAAATGCCGGCACCAATAGCAATGGCTATTCACCTTTTGACCAGTATGACCTCGGTGATAAATACCAGAAAGGAAACCTGAAAACCCGCCTGGGCAACAAAAATGAATTGCTGCGCATGGTCGCTGTATTACATGCCAATGGCATGGACGCTATCCAGGATATTGTATTCAACCATATGGACAATGCGGGTTCCTCTACCGGAGCCGGTGGACAGGACCCCTCGGCCACGGGCAATAATGATGGCAACCTTTACAAGAATTTCCGGTATGCTTCCTATGCCACCCCCGTTACTACTGAATTGTCGGCAGACTATCTTGCTCGCTCCGGACGCTGGCCCAAGAACTGGCAGAACTTCCACGCCAACAGCAACCACAATTGCAATAGCGGCGACATCTGTGCGGCTTTCTTTGGCCCTGATATTTGTTATTATTCCGGCGCCTACGGACAAAGTTCCAATGCTACTTACAACCCGGTCCAGACAACGGATTATATGCGCACGCAAACCCGCAACTGGTTTGTGTGGATGAAGAAGCAAACAGGTGTGGATGGTTTTCGCTTTGATGCGGTCAAGCATTTTGAGCCCTGGGCCATGCAGGATTTTCTCTGGAATGTAAAGTACAATGCGGGCTGGGCCAATGGCGGCGCCAATATGTTCTCCGTGGGAGAATATGTGGGCAGCGCCTCTGATCTGGATACCTGGATCAACGATGTAAAGACCAGCAATGGCGGCACAGAGGATATGACGGGCACCTTTGATTTTAGTTTACGCCAGGCCGTTAAAAATATGGTAAGCGGCGGCGGCGGTTATAACCTGGCCAATATTCCGGGTGCACAGCAAACCAATCGCTACCGTACAGTGCCCTTTGTCAATAACCATGATACCTTCCGGCCCATTAAAGATTCTACCGGCAACTATTCTGGTTGGGATGCAGGTAATGAACTGGGCGGTGGACATATTGATCCCTTTGATGCACGGCTGGCGCCAGCTTATGCCATCACCTTCGCAGTAGATGGATCACCACAGGTGTTCTTTGAAGACCTGTTCAATGTGGGCAACACCGGCAAAAGGTATTCCCACCAGCCTACCAGTACTACCAACCTGCCCGTACGTGATGATATTGCCAATATTATCTGGTGTCACCAAAAGCTGAATTTCAAAAAAGGTTCCTATAAAGTGCGCTGGCAAGCCGCCGATCTGCTGATCATTGAGCGGGGTTATAAAAGCGGCCCGGAAAACAGTTATGCCATTATTGGGGTCAATGACAACTGGAACACCTGGCAGAATGCCACCATCCAAACCGACTTTGGGGCCAATGTGCAGCTGCATGATTATTCAGGCGCCAATACCAGTGATATCTGGACCGATGGTACCGGCAAGGCCACTATTTATGTACCACCTTGTGATGGCAGCAATACGCGCCGTGGTTATTGCATCTGGGGACCAGCAGGTGTAACGGGTGGTTTTAATCCATCACAACGCAGCACCATACAGGAATGGGAAATGGCCAACGACCTGGGCGATTCGCATGCCAGTTCCCTGCAGCAGGGCGGCGCTTTACCAGCCAGCTCTACAGCCCTGAGCACTGTGGGAAAGGTATTCGATGAAACGGGAAAAACCATTACGGTCAACCTCTATCCTACCAATGCTGCACAAAACCTTACGGTCAATGTATACAACAGCAGCAATACGATTGTGCAAACAACCAGCGGAACAGGCAATCTCACGCTTACCTACACACCAGGCTCCACAGGCTTGTATACGGTGAAGGTGAAAAACACTTCCGCAGGCAACCCGGCACAGAACGTTTTTGTGAAGGTTACCTATACAGCACCCAAGGTGGCCAATACAGCTTCTTACCCGGCCAGGGTGGCACAAACAACTACACCGGAAAAGCCCGGGGCTTCTCCGGAAAAGTCGGGAATTACAATAAAGAATTATCCTGATCCATTTTCTGCGTCTACAACAGTCAGCTTTTTCCTGCCTTCAGCGTCACTTACCAATGTGCAGGTGTACAACCTGCAGGGGCAATTGGTGAAGCAGGTTTTTAACAAGCAATTGACCAGCGGGAGGCATCAGGTAACCATCCAAACACCCGACCTGGCCCCGGGTATTTATATGCTGAAGCTAACTACGGGCAGTGAAAGCAAACTGCACCGGATGCTCTTGAGCAAATAATGCAGAACAAAAACTTAATAGAGGTGACACCTCCTTTAAGACCTCCCAGGTTGCAACGTGTATTCACTACTCATTGAAACTACCACTTCATACCTGCTATTAATAGGCTCTTCCCATCCCCAGGGCAATCGGGTGCGCCGCCGGCCACTATTTTATGGTTTCCATCAAAATTTTGCGTTTTTTTGCTCCCACTAAAATGCAACTCTACTATGATCCGCGAAAGAATACTTGTTATTGGTGCTTCAGGACAGATAGGCGTGGAATTAACGCTGGCTTTACGTAAGATCTATGGCAATGCCAATGTGGTAGCATCGGACCTGCGGGAAGAGAATGACCTGCTGAAAGGTACCGGTCCCTATGTGAGCATTGATGTGATGAACAAAGAGATGCTCCATGTACAGGTTATCAGGCAGAGCATTACGCAGATCTACCTGCTGGCTGCCATTCTTTCTGCCACCGGCGAAAAGAATCCCAACCTGGCCTGGAACCTCAATATGCAGGGGTTGCTGAACGTGTTGGACATTGCCCGTGAAGAGAAGATCTATAAAGTATACTGGCCCAGCAGCATTGCTGTATTCGGCCCCACTTCACCCCGGCAAAACTGTCCGCAACAAACCATCATAGAACCTGCTACAGTATATGGCATCAGCAAATATGCCGGAGAATTCTGGTGCAACTATTATCACCAGCGGTTTGGGGTGGATGTAAGAAGTATACGTTACCCGGGATTGATCAGTTATAAATCGGCCCCCGGCGGCGGTACGACGGATTATGCGGTGGAGATCTTCCACGAAGCGCTGGAAGAAAAGAAGTATACCTCCTTCCTGCAGGAAGATACCTACCTGCCCATGATGTATATGCCGGATGCCATTCGTGGCACCATTGAACTGATGGAAGCGCCGGCCAGTAAAATATCCATCCGCCATTCCTATAATCTATCGGCCATGAGTTTTTCACCAAAAGAGATTGGCGCCGAGATCAAGAAGCATATGCCCGAATTTATCCTTGATTATAAACCCGATTATCGCCAGGCCATTGCCGATGGCTGGCCACAAAGCATTGATGATTCTGTAGCTACCAAAGACTGGGGCTGGAAACCTGAATACAGCCTGGCGCGCATGACAAAAGACATGCTGGAAAACCTGAAGATTGAATTGGGTGGAGTGAGCAAGTAGCAGTGATTGACATAAAAAGCAGAAGGGTTAAAGTATGATACTTTAACCCTTCTGCTTTTATTTTTAGCAACGCTTTTATTTACACCGATTTCAAAGCGCAGCAGCAATCCTACATGCTGTATCCGGGATCCGGAATTACAAAGGCCTGATCCAGATATTGCGGAAGCTCACAGGATTGCCATGGTCCTGCAAAATGATAGGTTCTTTGTCGCCATGCTTTTCATAATTGGCAATGCCAATGTATTGGGTACCTCCCCAGATGGTAGCATTGTTTTGTACCAGCACACCATTGTGAATAACGGTAATGCGGGCCTGTGTTTTTACATTGCCATCGGGATAGAATACAGGTGCTGTAAATATTACATCATACGTTTGCCATTCACCGGGACCGCGGCTGGCATTTGCCATGGGAGGCAGTTGCTTGTAGATGCTGCCTGCCTGTCCGTTGGAATAAGTTCTGTTGTTGTAGGAATCCAATACCTGCAGTTCATATTTACCCATCAGGAAGATACCACTGTTGCCCCTACCCTGTCCTTCTCCTTTCACTACTTCGGGTGTTCTCCATTCAATGTGCAATTGGCAATCGCCAAAGCCCTGGGTAGTATGAATCTCGCCGGCGCCTCCAGTTACAGTCATAGCGCCGTTCTCTACTTTCCATTTGATGGGACCACCATTTTTGGCTTCCCAGGCGCTGGTATTACTACCATCAAACAATACAATCGCATCAGCGGGGGCATCGGCAGCCGTTTTACCTGGCGCTACCACCTTTACTTCGGGCTCCCAATATTCAGATAATTTGGGATCGCCACCAGCACGGTTTACTTTCTGAGCCTGTGTGAATGCCGCCATTGATATCAGGCAAGCAGTCAGCAATAATCGTTGGGTCATGGTACAAATAATTTTAGGAATCGGGGATCAAGGTAAGAAAATGTCATGAATCGGCAATCCTGAATTGCGAAGAGATCAATAGCTTAATTGTCAAACAGACCTCATCCACGTTGAACGGTAAAACCAATAAAAGCACGGGGCTCGATGGTCTCTACCTGTACACTGATCACTTCTGCACGGGGAGGCCCCTGCCTGCACCAGGCAATGAGCTGGTTGAGGGCCTGGGAAGGACCGGATGCCTGGATAAACACACTGCCATCGGGCTGATTTTTTACCACGCCTGTGATGCCCAATTCCACTGCCTTTTCTTTGGTACTCTGGCGATAGAAAACACCCTGCACTTTACCTGTAACAATAATAGAAACGGTCTGTAACATGCAAGAAAGGTACGAACTTGTACGTAAGTTAACAGCAGTCAGGGTGAGCCGCCTTTGAAAGGCGACCCACCCTGACGTTATACTTTAAAGCCTACAAAACCCTACAACTTATTGTATTAGTCCATGTTCACGCATCACTTTGTCTTCATCTCCGGTGATGTATGCAAAAATCTTCAACTGCCCCTCTCTGTTCTGAAGAAAATAGATCACATCAAATTCGATCGCGAGTTCGGTATTGTCCTTGTTCTTATAGGTAGCTTTCCAATGGATCTTTACCATATAATGCATGTCGTCCAGTGGCGTTACCTCCTGGGAGATGATCTCCATGGTGTGGGTCCCTATCTGCCGGTAGAAATCCATTCCCTGGGGTATTTTCTTGCGAAATTCCTGGTCATTACTGCCGCCATGAATGCCTGCCGGACTCGCTTCCACAAAGAAAGGCCCGAAAGCGTTGGCAGTGCCTTCTACATCCGTTTCACCCTGAAGCGCATCATTGAAGCGCTTTTCATAGGCGGCAAAGAAATCATAAATACTTTTTTCCATAGATCATGTATTAGCTAGGGAGAATAGCTCAAATTCCCTGCCATGGGCAAGGGCCGTCTATTGTAGCACAGGCAGCCAGTTTGGGTACAATTGGCAACAGGTGAGCGGGTGGTTAATGGATGGCTTCCGACCAGTTAAGTCCGTGGGGCAGCATTAGATTGCTGAATTCGATATGGATCACTCTTCGCCTGGCCTGATTGGTGGTGCGGTTGGAGGCATGTAAAAGCAAGGGGCGCATGATCATGATACCTCCTTTAGGTACTTCACAAAGGACTTCTGTTTCTTTTGACCAGTCGATCGTTTCCGGTCTGTAAACACCTTTGGCATGAGAGCCCGGTATTACTTTCAATGCGCCGTTGTCCTTATTCGTATCGTCGAGGTGAATGCGGATGGTGAAGTTGCGTTGCAGGATGTTGAGGGGAGGTTGTACAGCAAACTGGTTTTGTTTTACCGTCCAGGGGCCAAAGCCGGGCAGCTCCGCTTTCTTATCTACTGATATAGTTAGGTCTTGGTGATAGGCTACAAACCAGTTGGATTGCTCCGGCTTATCAAAGTAAATAGATTTCACTACAAAATAACCCGCACCAAAAATGGCTTCTATCAGTGTACGGAGCTGCTGGGTAAATACGAGAGGTTGTACATCCGGCACTTCCTTTAGGAATTGCCGGATGGCAAACAGGTCATTGGTCTTACGGAAAGTGGGGTTGGAAGGATCCGCCTGGTTGATGGCATCGATGATCGCTTCTACTTCCGTAGCATTGAAAACACCGGGAATACAAATGAAACCTTCCTGTTCAATTTGCTGTGTATGTTGTATTAAATCATTCATCATTTGATACTAACTAAAAGCAACCATTCCCAAATATAATTGCTTTGTGCGTACCGCCATTGGCAGAAAAAAAGCGCCCCGCATCAGCGGAGCGCTTCGTATTATTTACAAGGACTAAGAGCAACTACTCCTACAATCCCATTTTCTTCTTCAGGTTCTGGTCAATCGCATCCAGGAACTCTTCGGTATACAGGAAGTGATCTCCGTGTTTTACCTTATTGCCATGCACACAAACGGCCAGGTCTTTGGTCATTTTACCGCTTTCCACTGTTTCGATACAAACAGCTTCAATGGCATTACAGAAATCGATCAGCTCCTGGTTACCATCCAGCTTGCCGCGGAAGGCCAATCCTCTTGTCCATGCAAAGATGGAAGCAATGGGATTGGTGCTGGTAGGCTTACCAGCCTGGTGATCGCGGTAGTGACGGGTAACGGTACCATGCGCAGCTTCTGCTTCCATGGTCTTACCATCAGGCGTTACCAGTACAGAAGTCATCAGCCCCAGGGAGCCGAAACCTTGTGCTACGGTATCGCTTTGTACATCGCCATCGTAGTTCTTACAGGCCCATACAAAGTTGCCATTCCATTTCAGGGCGCTGGCTACCATGTCATCAATCAGGCGGTGCTCATAAACGATACCTGCTGCCTCAAACTGGGTCTTGAACTCTCCTTGATAAATGTCTTCAAAAATGTCCTTAAAACGGCCATCATACTTCTTCAGGATGGTATTCTTGGTGCTCAGGTACAGGGGCCATTTCTTGCTGAGGGCCATATTAAAGCAGCTGCGGGCAAAACCGATGATGCTTTCGTCGGTATTGTACATGCTCATAGCCACGCCATCACCCTTAAAGTTGTACACTTCAAAGGTTTGCGGCTCACCCCCACCTTCCGGGGTAAAGGTCATAGTTAATTTACCCTTACCTTTGATAACGGTATCTGTAGCGCGATATTGGTCGCCAAAGGCGTGACGGCCTACAATGATCGGCGCGGTCCAGTTCGTAACCAGGCGGGGAATATTGTTGATAACGATCGGCTCACGGAAAACGGTTCCGTCCAGGATATTACGGATGGTGCCGTTCGGGCTTTTCCACATTTGTTTCAGGCTGAACTCTTTTACACGAGCTTCATCCGGCGTAATGGTAGCGCATTTGATACCTACACCGTACTCCTTAATGGCATTTGCCGCGTCTATTGTCACCTGGTCGTTGGTCTGATCACGATATTCAACACCCAGGTCATAATATTTAATGTCGACTTCTATGTAGGGCAGGATCAGTTTATCTTTAATGAACTTCCAGATGATGCGCGTCATTTCGTCACCATCCAGTTCCACCACCGGATTTGCTACTTTAATTTTTTTTGCCATGTGCTGAATAATTTTAAGCTATGTTAAGGATTGCAAACCTACAGCAAATAGAGAAATTACACAAAGTGCTTTTGTGTCATATTCCGGAGGCAGGTAGGTGCAGTATGGTTATCCGGACTTGTTCATTACGTAATTACACGTATTTTTCCGGGAAATGGGTGCAAGTTGGCCTTGTTGCGTTTTTAGTATATATGATAAACTTTAACTTGCAATTATGCTGAATTTGTTACAAAAGTATATCGGCCGTTTTATTACCCTTACCCCCGAAGAGCTGACGGTGCTCACAAAAGCCATGGAAGTACGTTCCTATGACAAAAAGGTGAGGCTGCTGGAGCCCGGCCAAACGGAAGATTACCTCCATTTTATCACCAAAGGGCTGCTGCGCAAATATTTCTATAAAGGCAGCCAGGAAGTGATCACCCAACTGGCCCGGGAGGGCGAGTTGATATGCTCTTCAGTATCCTTTTTTTCCGGCCAGCCCTCCGCCTACGCTGTTGAAACCATCGAACAATCGATATTACTGTCTCTCCACAAAAAAGAGCTTGAAAGCCTATATACCCAGTATCCCCGGATGGAATCGCTGGGACGCCTGCTCATCACCGACCTCTTCCTGCAGAAAGAATATTGGGAACTGGACCGGATACGGTACGACACCAAAGAGCGCTTTGTTAGGTTCGTATTGGACAATACGGATCTCTTTCGCCGCGTGCCACAAAAATATCTGGCGTCTTATCTTAATATCAAACCCGAAACATTTAGTCGCTTAAAGCATCATTTGTCTAAAAGGATCGCAGAAACACCTGCCCCTCACTAACCCATGAGAGAAAGAAAGCTAGATATTAAAAGTTACCTCGAACATGTGTTCGCTTACCTACAGCGGTTTATGGAGTTGAGCCGCCCGGAATTTGATCTATTGTCACCCTTCCTGGAATTACGTTATTTCGACAAGAAAGCGATCATCCTGGCACAGGGCGACGTAGATAACTACCTTAATATTGTCATGAAAGGCATGGTACGTAAGTACATCCTCACCAAAAAAGGAGAAGCTACCCTGCAGCTGGCCACCGAAGGCCATATTGTCCAATCAGAAATATCTTTCCATATCCGTAAGCCTTCCGACCTGATCCTGGAAGCACTGGAACCAACGGTTATGATCTCTATTCACTACGATAACCTGCAGCTGGCGCTGAAAAAGACGATCAGCGTGGAAAGATTAGGCCGCGCCATGATCACACAAATGTTTATCAAAAAGGATGTTCGTTATTACGAGCAACTACAGATGACCACCCGTGAGCGCTTTCTGGCCTATGTAACCAATCATCCCCATATGCTGCAGCGGGTACCACAGAAGATATTGGCCTCCTACCTCAATATCAAACCGGAAACATTCAGCAGGCTAAAACATTTATTGCGGAAGAAGTAGATTAAAGTCCCTTAATCGTCACATCAGGCGGTACTACCCAGTCTTTTTCAATTCTACCCAGTGTATGGGTGTCCGGCATTTGCTGGTGCACATAATAGCGGTATTGGGAGCGATACCAGGTACCGGGATTGATGGTGAAAGCGCCATCCACTACCGGCGAATAAACCCAGTAAGGCATTGTAGGATGCACCCTGATGGGCTGTGGGTACCGGAAATTAACAGGGTGATCAAATACCGTGGCGCCGGCTGCCATACCATTGATAAGCCCGGTAGCATCTACCCAGCGGGCATGGGTATGGTTGGCCACAGAATCACGGATACCCTCGCTGGTAAGGATGTTCCAGTGGTTCTGAAAATTCTTCTTGTCCTGGTCATTCCAATGACTGCTTCCCCGGAAAGCCAATCCTCCATAATGGTATTTCTCCAGGATGAGCGTATCGGTAGTTACGTTGCGCTCTTCTGATACCAGGTCAAACAGGTAGTAATCCTGGAAGGGATATACCCTGATCACCCACATTTCCCGCAGCACTTCTCCATGCAACAGGCTTCTGTGCCGCAGCTTTACCCTTAATTCGGTAACCACAGGTCCTTCCTTCACCTTACTTACTTCTATATGTTCTACCGTACCTTTTTTAGATTGCTGGTTCCAAAAATCAACAAACTCCTTCCGGAAAGTGGTTTTGGTCCAGGCATTCATGATGCCATGCTGGTGCGTATGGCCCACAGGAAAACCATCGGTCAATATTTGTCCGCCGGGGCTGTACAATGGATGAATGAATCCGCTGCGCCGGTAATAAGCACTATCACCGGCCGGCAACGCTTCCTGTGTATGGTAAAAGAACAGGGGTTTATTTTTAACGTTCACCTGTATGCCGCCCTTCTCCTGCACAATGGTCACCACATTCTTAGGCGCTTTGTTACTGGCCAATTTGGAGGCGGTATAGGTATTCCAGGCACCGGGCTCCATACTGTCGGGCAATATGAATACAAGGGTCACACTATCCAGCAATTGACCTACAGCCGATTTGCCGGTCTTGGTATTTTTGATCGTGTATAGATTTCCGGCCGGCAAGGGCTTGGGCAAGCTTACTTGCACAGGTGTTTGGTAACGGGCATATTTTCCGGCCTTCACTTCAATGCTGAACGGGGTTGTTTGTGCTGACAGGGATTGGCTAATTATTAAGCTCACTATGCATACTATCTGTATTCCTTTCATGCGCATGGGGGATATGGCATAAATGTACAGAAAACTTCCATGAGAAATGCCACAGTATAACCATGTGAAAGGTTAAACTGTGGCATGTTATAGTGGGATTTCCTATATGTATTTTACAACTTTATGTTCACCGTTACCATGAAATTGGTGCCTGCCATCGGGAAATAGAAATTCTCTGTGATCACAGTACCGTACTGATAACTATAAGTATAACCGTTGGAATTGTACTTGCGGTTAAATACATTGTTCACCTGTCCAATAAGGGAGATCTCTTTTACGAGTAGCTTCCGCAGGGTATAGATCACCCTGGCATCCTGTACATAATAAGCATCGAGGCTGCGTTGCTTATTGGAAGTATTGTCCAGGTATTGGCGACCAACATATTTTACCGGCAAACTGATCTCCAGGTCTTTGGCAGGAAGAAAGTTCAGGCTGCCGCCTGCCACCACTGCCGGTGAAAAAGCAATATCCGTATTGCCATGCGGTACCGCTTTCTGACCACCGTTGTCGTAATCATCATAGAACTCTGTAAAATCCTTGATACGGTTTCGGCTGAAGGTAATATTGGCAGTACCCTGCAACCATTGGGTAAACCTCATTCTTCCCTGCAGTTCGATACCCATCCTGAAACTGTTGTCTACATTGGTACGGGTATAGCCACCTACATCATTGATCTTACCGGTTTGCACCAGCTGATCTTTGTACAACATATAATACAGGTTGGCACTCCACTCATATTGGTTGCCCCCCTTCTTTGAAACACCTGCTTCAAAGTCATGCAGCTTCTCGGCCTTTGGCTGTTGGGTAACGCCTGCTTCAAAATCATCGCGGTTGGGCTCTTTATTCCCTTGTGCGTAAGAAATATAAGCCTGGTAATTATTGGCTGTATACGTAATACCCGCTTTAGGATTAAAGAAATCAAAAATATTGTGCAGCTTCAGCGTGGGGTTCTTACGAAACCCGCCTATATCATACAATACCCGGCGATACTGCATATCGGCAAATACTTCCCACTCCGGAGAAAAGGTATGCTGGTATTTGGCATAGGCATTCACGTCTGTTTTATAGGCCTCCAGGTTGTACCAGCGGTAATCATTAGGAACTCCACCTACCTGCGTCCACAGGATCTCTCCATGGTGATGGTTGTCAAACCTGTTCCAGCCACCACCTACCGTAAACTGGTCTGCAGTGCTTTTGTATTGTACGGAAAATATCTGTCCGTAATAGTCATTCTCCAGCCATAGCTGCCTGGTGAGGTCGGTTTTTGTAAAGGTATTACCACCCACTACATAATTGGGCAGTCCGTAGCTGCTGTACTTTTCCTGGGGTTTGAATTCTTCATAATAACCTTTCCCTTTTGTGAGGAAAAAGGCCGTATTCACTGTAAGATTGGGTGAAAACTGGTGATTGAAGAATAACTGGTAATGGTCCTGCTGAAAGTTATCCGTCTGGTTGGCATACGTGAAATAGTTGTACTTACGCGGATCGGAAGTAAACAGGTTCACCGAATCCTGCTTTGTAAAATACAAAGTGCCCAGGTTGTTGTTGTAATGTTCCATCAGTTTTCCTTCATCACCGTAGAGCTTTGCTTCGGGCACACCATTCCACGACTGGTATGTTTTTTCCTTGCCGGAAATAACATTGAAGCGCACGGATGTTTGCTTGGCCAGGTAAGCGCCGCTGAGGTAAAAGGAACGCAGGTCGCTGGCGCCACGGTTTACAAATCCATCGCTGCTGATCTTCGATAGCCGGGCATCGATGGTGAAGTGATCACTGATCAATCCGCTACCTGCTTTGATGGTATGTTTCCAGGTATTGAAAGAACCCACACTGTTGTTGATCTCTCCATACGGCGTAGTATTTACTTCATTGGTGCTTAAATTGATCGTAGCACCAAAAGCGCCACTACCATTGGAGGAGGTGCCTACTCCCCGTTGTATCTGTATATTGTTTACAGAGGAAGTAAAATCGGGCAAGTCTACAAAATAGCTGCCTTGCGATTCCGCATCATTATACGGGATACCATTGAGGGTAACATTGATACGCGTACCATCTGTACCGCGGATGCGGATGCCGGTGTAACCAACGCCATTGCCTGCATCGGAACTAACGACAGCAGAGGGCGTTTGATTCAGGATAAAGGGCAGGTCCTGCCCGGTATTTACCTTTTCAATCTCTTTTTTAGTAAGATCGGTTTTGGCAAAGGGGGCTTTTTCTCCGGCACGGATAGCGCGCACTTCTACCGGTTGCATAAAGAGGTTCAACCGGTTCAGTTTGATGCTGATTACTGAATCGCCGGGCGAAACGGTGGTTTCTGTCGACTGGTACCCAATACTGGTGATCCGTAAGGTGTACCGTCCCTGTTTGATCCTGGTGAAGACAAATCGCCCCGATTCATTGGTGCTTACTGTGGCGATGTTAGAAAGTTCAACGGTGGCCGATGCTACGGGGCCCCCGTTGGAAGCGTCGGTTATGTGGCCCGCAATCTGCTGAGCCGATAACCCATGGGAAATCAATAAGTAGCAAATCCCCAAAAGCATTTTTTTCATCTTCGTAAAGATTTTAAGTTGAAAAAATGATTTAAGAGAAAATGCTGCGAAAGCGAAGTGTAGACAATAGATGAAGACCTACCTTCCCTGCGCAGGCATTACCCTGGTCAGGTTCAACGGGTATAATCTCAGCCTTTTCCGCCCTGCTGAAGGGAAAACAGAAAAAGCACCCCGGGAATCTGAAAAAACCTCTTTGGCCAAAGAGTTCGCAAAGATACAGGCAAAAAAACTTTTTTAAAAGATTTGTAACATTCTTTCGTCCCTGGCCGTCACACCTTTATACAAAACGCAGTTTCATTGGGCCGCCAAAGCCAGTGCAACATTCAAAAAAATACTCAGTCTATTTCTAAAATGCTAATTATGAAAAAGATCGGATTGTTCAGTATAAGCCTCCTTTTCTCCCTGGTGCTGCTCGCACAGAAACAAGTGAATGACCCCATGGCACAGGTAAGAAAGGTTTCGGGGTTTCATGCCATTAAAGTATCTACCGGTATCAAAGTATATTTAAGCCAGGGCACGGAAGCAGTAGCCGTAAGTGCTTCCAAAGAAGAGTATCGCGACAAGATCATCGCCCGGGTAGAAAATGGTGTTTTGAAGATCTATTATGAACAAGAAACGCTGAAGTTCTGGAAGAATGGCGGCGGCACCAAGGGTAAAAATCCGGTAGCTTATGTATCGATAGAAAACATTGATGGACTGGATATTAATTCCGGCGCCAGCGTAAGTGTAGAAGGCGGTCTTAAAGGAAGTAAACTGGACCTGGATGTTTCCAGTGGCGCCGTTTTCAAAGGAGCCGTGGATTTCAACAGCCTTACAGTAGACCAGAGCAGTGGATCGGTTGTTTCTATTTCAGGAACCGCCGGCACCCTTAATGTAGATGGCAGCAGCGGCAGTATATTCCATGGATATGACCTGACAGCCAACAATGGCGATGTAGATGTAAGCAGCGGCGCCGGTGTACAGCTCACCATCAACAAAGAAATGAATGCCGAAGCCAGCAGCGGTGGCTATATTTCCTATAAAGGCAGTGGAGTGATCCGCAATGTTAAAACCAGCAGTGGCGGCTCTGTGAAAAAAGGGTAACTTGTAACTTATAAACGCTAAGCAAAGCAACAACCCATGAAAAAGATAGGATTGTTTTTACTGATGATACTGCCTGTAGCACTGATGGCGCAAAAGCAGGTGATCAATGATGATAATGCCCAGGCCCGTACCATCGGCAGTTTCCATGCCATTAAGGTCAACAATGCGATAGACCTCTACTTGTCGCAGTCGGATGAAGAAGCACTGGCTGTAAGCGCTGCCAAACCTGAATTCAGGGACCGCATTAAAGCAGTAGTGGAAGATGGCGTATTGAAGATCACCTATGACGATGATATGAAGTGGTGGAAAGGCAACAAGAAACTGAAAGTGTATGTTTCTTTTAAAACCCTGGACAAATTGACTGCCACCGGCGCCAGTGATGTGATCATAAGCGGCACCCTCAAAGCCAATGAACTGGTTATTTCCATGGGAGGCGCCAGTGATTTCAAAGGCACTATTGAAGCCAATGTGCTGGATATAAACCTGAGCGGCGCTTCTGATGCAGTAGTACAGGGTAAAGTGACCCAACTGCGGGTTGATGCCAATGGCGCCAGTGATTTTAAAGGTTTCGACCTACAGGCCGACAATTGTAATGTAGATGCCAGTGGCGCTTCAGACATCAAGGTAACAGTGAACAAAGAATTGAACGCCCGCGCTTCCGGCGCCAGCGGCGTACATTATAAAGGAGATGGTGTTATCCGCGACCTTAGGACCAGCGGCGCCAGCAGCGTGTCGAAGAGAGGATAACCAAACCGATCCTTCATTATTTCTTTTCAATTTTCACATATATAGGGTACATAAGCGTTGGGTTTTTACCTAACGCTTTTTTAATGCTTACCAAAAGCCCATACCAAAAACCCAGGAAGTACAGCGCTCCAGTAGGGCCAATCATGTTTCGCACCCGCTACCTCTTTATAAACAATAGCGCCCGGAGCCGTCACTTTCTTTTGCACCAGGGCTATTATATCTTTTGTATCATCTACTACATCAATGATCCCGTCTTTGTCCCTGTCGGAGTTTTCTTCTGCCCCACCCGCATAAAACCAGTATTGCTGTTGGGGCTTTTTGCGCGATGCTTTCAATTTGGCGATCATGATCCGGTTATTGTCGTCGGAATAGGAACTATCGCTTGTATTCTTGTCGCGCCACCAGAAAGAACCGGAGAACACCCCTATCTTATTGATCTTATCGGCATGGTTCCAGCCAATATCAAAGGCTGATAAGGCACCCAGGGAAGCGCCGGCTATGGCTACGGTATTGAATTTCCGCACCCCGGTTTTCTTTTTAATAAAAGGATAGAGTTCATTGTTCACAAAGGCATCATAATACCCGGCCCGGCTGCCGCGGGCTTCATAATCCGGTTTGTCGGCCACACCGTATTCCTGCATCCGGTCGCCGGCATGGATGGCTACCACTACCAGCGGTTCGATAGCTTTGGCCTTGTACAGGCTGTCTATAATTTCCTGCAAACGGAGCTTGGCCACTTCCTGGCCATCGTTCAGCAACAGGAGGTTGAGACGCGATTTATCATCCGGCAGCGGCGTATTGATAATGGTTAATTCCACACTGCGTTGCAGGTGGCGGGAATATAATTTATCCTCCTGTTGTTTGGTTTTGGCAGCGCAGGCCATCAGTGCAAGGATGGCTATAATACCAGATATCTTATTCATAACCCTGAAAATACGATTTGTAAAAAAAGTAAATCAATATTTGGCGGTAAACTGAAAAAGCGTACATTTGCAATCCACATCGCGAAGTAGAGCAGCGGTAGCTCGTCGGGCTCATAACCCGAAGGTCCCAGGTTCGATCCCTGGCTTCGCAACTAAAGAAAGATCAAGGGATTAGCAAAACGCTGATCCCTTTTTTATTTGGCCGGATACAACGGCAGGACACATATTTACTCTCCTTCTACCGCCAACCTTTCATTACCTTTGCATTCTTTATGAAATCTGGGTTTGTAAGCATATTTGGACGCCCCAATGCGGGCAAAAGCACGTTGTTGAACGCCTTAATGGGTGAGAAGCTTGCTATTGTATCTCCTAAAGTGCAAACGACGCGTCACCGGATCAAAGGCATTGTAACCACACCCGAATACCAGATCATCTTTTCGGATACACCCGGTATCATTGAACCTACGTACAAGCTGCAGGAAAAAATGATGCATGCTGTACAGCAGGCCAAGGAAGATACGGATGTAGCGGTTTTCCTGGTGGATGTAAGGGAGAGCCTGGCAGAAGTGAATGCGCTGTTTGAATCCATCCGTGTGAAGGCGCCTGTTATTTTGGCGATCAACAAACTGGATACGGTGGATGCCAACCAAAAGGAAGCAGTCTTCAATTTCTTCAGGTCCAAACCCTATGCTAAAGAAGTAGTGGGCCTTTCTGCCCTCAAAGGATTGCAGGTAAATGAACTGTTACAAACCATCATTAAATACATGCCGGAAGGGGAACCCTTCTTTGCAGAAGATGAGATGACAGACCTGCCCACAAGGTTCTTTGTAGGCGAAATGATCCGGGAGAAAATATTCTACCTGTTCAAAGACGAAATACCCTACCATACCACCGTTATTGTGCGGGAATTCAAAGAGAAAACGACCCTGGTAAAAATCGTAGCCGATATCATTGTGCAGCGTGAATCACAAAAAGCGATCCTGCTGGGCGAAGGTGGTAAGATGATCAAACAACTGGGAACAGATGCGCGGAAGGATATTGAGAAGTTTATAGGACAGAAAGTGTTCCTGGAATTATTCGTGAAGGTGAAGCCCAAATGGAGAGACAACGATTTCATGTTGAAAGAATACGGTTATCATTAAAAAATTAAGTAGCAGATATGGCTGGTTTTACGGTAGCAATAGTAGGAAGACCCAATGTAGGGAAGAGTACATTTTTTAATCGCTTGCTGGAACAACGCAAAGCAATTGTAGATGATGTAAGTGGCGTAACCCGCGACCGTCAGTATGGTGTGGCTGACTGGAATGGTAAATCATTTAACGTAATTGATACAGGCGGTTTTGTAGCGCAGAGTGAAGATATCTTTGAGAAAGAGATCCGCAAGCAGGTAATGATCGCTTTGGAAGAAGCCAATGCGCTGATATTTATGGGTGATGCCGCCACCGGCATTACCGACCTCGATGAATCGATGGCCGATGTATTGCGCCGTACTTCCAAACCGGTATTTCTGGCTGTTAATAAGGTAGACAATCCCGACCGTATGCTGGAAGCAACCGAGTTCTACGGTATGGGGTTTGACAATGTTTTCTTTATTTCCTCTATGAGCGGCAGCGGCAGCGGAGAGATCCTGGATGCCATTACGGCCCTGATACCCGATGAGCCTGCTACAGAATCGGAAGACTATATGGGCGATGACGCCGAGCCGGCGCCTGCCCCTCCGGCCATACCCAAATTTGCCATCATCGGACAACCCAATGTGGGCAAATCTTCCTTGCTGAACGCCCTGATCGGTCAGGAACGCACCATTGTAAGCGAGATTGCCGGCACCACACGCGATACCATTCATACACACTATAATCTTTTCCAGAAGGAATTTGTACTGATCGATACGGCGGGTATCCGTCGTAAGACCAAAGTACACGAAGACCTGGAGTTCTATTCTGTCATCAGGGCTATCAAAGCCATGGATGAAGCCGATGTTTGTATGCTGATCCTGGATGCCGAAAAGGGCATTACTGCACAAGACCTGAATATCTTCAGCCTCCTGGTGCGTAAAGGAAAAGGCATCGTTATATTGGTGAACAAGTGGGACCTGATGGAGAAAGTGACCAATACGGCCAGGGATTATGAAGAGCAATTGAAAAAGCGCCTTGCTCCCTTCAATGATGTGCCCATTCTTTTTGTGTCTGCCAAAGACAAACTCCGCATCCACAAGGCGATTGAATTGGCTCTGGATGTATTTGACAGCAAATCACGCAGAATATCTACCTCACAACTGAATGAGGTAATGCTGAAAGCCATCGAATCTTACCATCCTCCGGTGGTACGTGGAAACTCTATTAAGATCAAATTTGTAACGCAGTTACCTACGCATGTTCCTTCTTTTGCATTCTTCTGTAATTATCCGGATGAGGTAAAACAACCGTATAAGAACTACCTGGAGAACCAACTAAGGCAGCATTTCAATTTCAAGGGGGTGCCCGTACGCCTGTTCTTCCGTAAGAAATAAGGCAATCCAGGGTCCGCTAACATGAAGTAAATCAAAACTTTAGTGGCTGTTACCAAAATATTTGCATAATAGCAAAAAGGTATTACTTTTGCGCCCATCTCAATCAAACTCAAAAAGCAATTCCAAATGAAAAAGTTTTTCGCAATTTTAGCTATCGCCGCATCTTTAACTGCTTGTAGCGACGGTGGTACTGCAGAAGAAGCAAAATCTGATACTACTGCTACCGCTCCTGCAGCTGACACTACTGTTCCTGCTCCTGTAGACACAACAGCTCATGCTGCTGATACTACTAAGCCTGCAGTAGACACTACCAAGAAATAGTAGCCCCGGCCAAATACTTAACCTATTTGCACGAAGCTGGCCTCTCCTTCCGAGAGGCTTTTTTTATTGATATAACCCCGGTTATTATGTGTCCCCCGGACATATTTCATTATTAATGATCTGATAACCAAAACTCTAAGAAGTTGCTCAATATTTTAAATTATTGACTATATTGTTTCTCCAAATCACCTAAGTGCCCACTAAACCTCTGGAATCCATTTCCTGTGTGTACCATTTCCTGGTAACATTATTCAACGCCTGTTAAAACTAATTCAATGATGAAGCACCTCTACCTGCTACTAACAGTATGCCTTTGCTGTGCTATTTCCACAAACGCTCAAACAAGATATTGGATCGGTCTTCCCGCCGGAGATAATTGGAATGATCCAACCAATTGGTCCGCCAGCTCCAATGGCAGCCCCGGCTCTGATGTACCCAATGGCTCTACCTTTGATGTTATTTTTGATAAGACCGCGGTAGTAAATGTAGACCTGACGGCCATTGCCCTCAACTCACTAACTGTGACCAATAATGCTACTACGCGGCTTTATACACCTGCGGTTGGCAGTGTTATCACCCTGTCAAGTTCCAATGTAGCCGCTCCGGCATTACAGGTCGACCTCGGCAGCACCCTCGAAGACAGCTGCTCTGCTGCCGGTACCGAATTCGTTACCCGCTTTGCCAATAATGCCCAGGGACTGATCAATGGCACCTGGAGCTTTTTTGGAGTACCCAATGTTACCACCCCAGTCCCATTAACTGCGGGCATCGCCTATGCACAGTTTCCCTCCGCCACTACTTTTACCAACCTGGTAAGAGTGAATGGTACGATCAAGCTGTCAAATGACCATACCCATTTTGATTGTTCCGTTCCGGCATACATGTATTTTGAGAATGGTTCCAAATATTGGGTAGCACGAAGCGCTGGTATTGTACCAAGAGCCACCTGGCACGCCAATTCAACCATATTGGTAACCGGTATCGTATTTGCCGGCCCCCTTGTGGGCTTCCCCCCCATCGGCCAGGGGATCGGCAACCTGGTGATCGACTGCCCCGGGGTTTTATCGGGTTCTACCAACTTTATACTCCCCAATAACCTGCAGATCAATGGAAACCTACAGGTCATCAATACCAATAATGCCAACATGCTGATCGGTACCAGCTTTAGCGGTACGCCTGTTAACTATACCGTTCTCGGCAACGTGGAAATTGGCCCTAATTGTTTTATCACCCTGGGTGGTACCAACCTGGGCTACAACTATAATTTGCAGATAAATGGCAACTATATTCAAACAGGCGGCACTTTCAACCTGCGTAGCAATATAGGAACCGTTACACAGCCTACCATACTTCGGGTAAAAGGCAACTTCAATCAATCAGGAGGCACTTTTGGTTGCTTGAATACCACAGTAAGTACAGCGGCCGAGCTCTTTGTACTTGAACTGAACGGCACCTCCAACCAGAATATTTCTTCCTCTACCGGTAGCATTAATAATAGTACCAACCAGGTAGTATTGCGTCTCAACAATGCAGCCGGCGCCACCCTGCTTACTCCCCTGGCAGTAGGCAAGATCAGCTGGAACACGGCCGGTAAAGGCAACCTTACCACTAGTTCCACGAATGTATTGACCATTAAGAATCCCGATATCAGCGATCTGCTGGTAGTGAACGGGCCTTCCAATAGTGGTTATATCAATGGACCTGTAAGCAGGGCTACTGCTGCCAGCCAGTATTACAAATTCCCTACCGGTAAAGGTGGCGTACTCAGAGAATGTGAAGTACAGCCTACCACCACTGCCGCATCTGAATATACAGCCGAATACTTCGGTGCAGCTTATTCCAGTCTTGCCGTACAGGCCCCGCTTACGGGTGTTTCCAACCAGCAATACTGGGATATTGGCCGTGTATCGGGTAGTGATGCCGTAGTGCGCCTCACCCTGTCGGGCGCTGTACCAGGCGCCAGTGCTACCGACACACTGGTAGTAGCACATTATACCGGAGGTATCTGGACCGATGCAAGGGGTACCAAACTGTACCCCGGCAATTCTACAACGGGCAGTGTGGAATCGATGGTACTCACCAGCTTTAGTCCTTTTACATTTGCCTTTACCTCCTCCTCTTCCCTGCCCATCTATCTTACCAGCTTTACGGCACGTAAAGACGGTGGATCAGCAAAACTCAGCTGGACCATCACCGACAACAGCACACCGCAACGGTTTGAAATTCTCCGGTCTACCACCGGCGCCAATTTCACCCAGATCGGTACGATAACAGGTCTTGATAAAAAGCTCACCTACGACTTTATCGACAATGCGCTACCCAGCGGAACTGTTTATTACAGGTTACGTATGATAGACATCGACGGATCGGGCGAGCTTACCAAGATCGTAGCTATTATGAATGGCACCAAAGGCGTAGTGATCACTTCCATGATGCCTACCCTGGTCACCAACCGGGCACTCCTCAATATCAGCTCATCTGAAAAGGTGAGTCTGCAGCTGGTGGTGACGGATATATATGGCCGCAGCATCAAACAACAGGTTCATGCCCTTATAACAGGCAACCAGGAGATCTGGATCAACCTGGCTACCCTCCCTGCCGGTACTTACCAGGTTACAGGCTACCTGCAATCCGGCGAAAAGACCAGCACCTTCCGGTTTATTAAGCAATAAACACCTTCAACAATACACGAAGATCCTCCTGCGCAATCGCAGGAGGATTTTTTTTCGTACCTACCGAAGGCTTCACAAACAGCCTCCAATATGCTATGCAATTAACCAACAGTTTGCTGCTGGCCATGGTGATCCATGCCCCGCTCACAGGTATAACCCAGGTGCGTTGGACTGGCCTGGGAGGAGATGGTCAATGGATAACGCCAACAAATTGGTCGGGCAACAACATACCCGCTTCCGTTGATGACGTAATTCTTGACAACAGTTTCGCTTCCGCCAACTATACGGTCAGTCTACCAGCCGGGCCTATAACTGTAACGGTTAAGTCTTTAACCATCACGCCGGCCAGCGGCCATACCATCGAAGCCATATTACCCCTCACGAATACCGCCATGCCCGGCTTTAGATTGACCAGTGCCGGCACAGCATTACGGATCAATAGCGGTGGCATCTTCAGGAATGCTTCCGGCGCCACCTCAGGCAGCACCCCCATTGATATAGCAGGCGTTTTATGGATAGCCAATAATGGGCGCTATATACACAATACACCGCGGTCACACGTAAATGTAGTGAACAGCCTGTCAGGCGGCGCTGGTACAGAAACAGGGATATTCGAATTTGACATCAAAGGCGGAGGTCCATTGATATCCTTTGCCGGAAAGACCTTTGGTACCCTGGTGCTCTCTGCTGCTGCAGCTGGAGGCACCAAGACCTACAATGCCAACGGATCTACACCGGTGCTTATCCGTGGCGATCTGCTCATCAATGATGGCGTGAATTTTAACCTTGATCTTGACGACACCATCTTAATCCGGGGCAATTATGAACAGCGGGGCGGCAGCTTCAACCTTGGCAGTGGACCCAACAATACGGTGGTACAAATTGGCAAACACCTCCTCCAATCAAAAGGCACAATTACGGAGAACAACAACGGCCTTCCCCTTATTGAAATGAATGGACCTGCCATTCAACAGGTTTCAGTGGCTGGCGGCCTCACCAATAGTGTCGCCTTAAAGATCAATAATGCGGCAGGCATTGTATTACAAACACCGCTTTCCCTGCCTTATCAACTGGAGCTCACTGCCGGACAGGTAAGCACTTCTTCTACCAACCTGTTAACCTTGCAGGCAGCCTGTACCGTTAAAGCCGACACGCTTACTTCCACCAGCTTTATCAATGGTCCCTTGAAGAAAGAGGGATTGATGGCACAGGATCAGTTCCTGTTTCCCGTGGGCAAGGGCAATATGCAGCGATGGTTATCCCTTACGCATGTTACCGGCAATTATACCGTAGAGTTTTTCCGTGTGAGCCCCAAACTGATGAGCAGTACTTTCCATTCCAACCTGCACCATATCTCTGCTATCGAGCACTGGACAATTACCGCCGATCTTTCGCCGGTACCACAAACAGCAGTAAAGCTTTCTTTCAATGATCCCAACAGCGGCGGTGTTACGGACCTCTCTACTTTGCGCGTAGCGCGACTGTCTGGTGGAATCTGGACAGATGCCGGCAATACCGGTTGCCTCGGCAGCCCCGGCTCCAATGGATTTGTTACCAGCCAGTCGCTCTCTTCCTTTGGCGCCACCGACTATTTTACGCTGGCCAGTACAACGGGCAGCTTTAATCCTTTGCTGGTGAACCCGCGTACACGTCCTGCTCCGGAAAGGGTAGTCATGCTATCGGGTCTATGCGCCCCTTCCATTACCAGCGGCTCCACGCAACTGCTGCTTACCACCCGGAAGAAAACGGCCGCACAAGTAAAGATCACAGATGCTATGGGGAGAACGATCAAAACAATACCCCTGTGGTTGGCTAAAGGCAGTCATAGTATACCCGTTGATGCAACTTCATTTCCTGCAGGTATGTATACCATTAGCGTTTCAGCGCCGCAGCACAGGATGCAACCGGTACGATTCCTTAAACAATAAGCTGGGGGGTGGGCATAGAAAAAGGGTGGGCTGCCATTGAAGACAACCCACCCTTTTCAGATCAGTTTCCTGATTATAATAACTTAAAGGACTCCAGGAACTTGGTATTGAAGTTTCCTTTGATGAAATCTTCGTTCTTCATGAGTTGCTGGTGAAAAGGAATGGTAGTCTTTACCCCTTCAATTACATACTCATTCAAGGCGCGGCTCATGGTATTGATGGCCTCTTCCCTTGTACGGGCTACGGCAATGATCTTGGCGATCATGGAATCGTAGTAAGGAGGTATCACATACCCGGCGTATACATGGGAATCAATACGGATACCATGGCCACCGGGCTGGTTCAGTACCGTGATCTTTCCGGGACTTGGCCTGAAATCATTGTAGGGATCTTCTGCATTGATGCGGCACTCGATAGCATGCATCTGTGGTTCATAATTCTGGCCACTGATGGCTTCGCCCGATGCTATTTTGATCTGTTCTTTGATCAGGTCAAAGTTGGTTACTTCTTCCGTTACGCAATGTTCTACCTGGATACGGGTGTTCATTTCCATGAAGTAGAAATTGCGGTGCTTATCTACCAGGAACTCGATGGTGCCTACACTTTCATATCCGATGGCAGAAGCTGCTTTGATGGCGGCATCGCCCATGCGCTGGCGCAGTTCGGGTGTCATGAAAGGGGAAGGAGATTCTTCCACCAGTTTCTGGTGACGGCGTTGAATAGAGCAATCCCTTTCACTGAGGTGGCATACTTTACCATAACGGTCGCCTGCTACCTGTATCTCGATATGGCGTGGCTCTTCCACAAATTTCTCCATATAGATACCATCATTCTTAAAGGAAGCGCCAGCCTCTATTTTGGCAGTGCTGTAGTTCTTCTCCATCTCATCTTCACTCCACACCACCCGCATACCTTTACCACCGCCGCCGGCAGTAGCTTTCAGGATCACGGGGTATCCTATTTCCTTGGCTAAGCTTTTGGCTTCTTCCAGGCTTTCCAGCAATCCCTGGCCACCGGGCACCACGGGCACACCGGCTTTGATCATGGTTTCTTTGGCGGTGATCTTATCACCCATAGAACGGATCTGATCGGGTGTGGGGCCTATGAATTTAATATTGTGTTCGCCGCATATTTCGGCAAAACGGGCATTTTCTGCCAGAAATCCATAACCCGGATGGATACCATCCGCATTGGTGATCTCGGCAGCTGCCATGATGTGAGGAATATTAAGGTACGAATCGGAGCTGGCTGCACGGCCAATGCAAACTGCTTCATCGGCAAATTTTACGTGCAGGCTATCTTTATCAGCCGTAGAGTATACCGCCACAGTTTTGATACCCATCTCACGACAGGTACGAATTACCCGCAGGGCAATCTCTCCACGATTGGCAATTAAAATCTTTTTGAACATTCTTTTGGGTTGAGCTTTTGACAATTTGAAGATCTGAAAATGGACAAATCCATGAATAGACTGTTCTGTCATTCTCAAAACTTGTCCCGCTTCGCGGGATTGGCGTCACTTCTCCTGCCGGGCAGGATTTCCAATCTTTCAAATTAATTAAGGTTCTACCAGGAATAAAGGCTGATCGTATTCCACAGGCGAAGCATCTTCTACCAGCACTTTTACGATACGGCCCTTTATTTCGCTTTCGATTTCGTTGAAGAGTTTCATGGCTTCTATGATACATACCACTTTACCTGGTAACACTTCATCTCCTGGCTCCACAAAAACGGGTTTGCCGGGTGATGGGCTACGGTAAAAAGTACCAATCATGGGGCTTTTGATGGTGATCAGGTTATCAGCAGCAGGTTCAGCAGCTTTTTTATCTCCGGAAGCTTGCGTCGGGGCAGCCAATGCCTGGGGTTGAGCAACCGCGGGCAAGGACATTTGCGCATGCATAGGAGCAGCAATTACGTGTTGAGCAGGTTCTTCTTTTTGTTTGATGGTTAGTTTGAATCCCTTTTCTTCTATGGTCACTTCACCGATGTTGGACTTGTTGATCATTTTGATCAACTCCTGAATTTGTTTAAAATCCATCTGTTTAATTGTTTATGTTGACGGTTAGTTCGGGCAAAACAGGCGGCTAAGATAAGGATTAGACACTAAATATACCCAAAACCCCCTTTTTTAGCCAATAGCTAAAATCCCATGGAATAAAAAATGGACAACAGAGACGTTCTATTATCCATTACAATGCATTATCACAAGCGCTGAACAACGGTCATTACCTATTCTTTCACGCGTTCTACGTATTCACCACTCTTGGTATTTACCCGGATCAACTCTCCTTCGTTTACAAATAAAGGTACGTTTACGGTAGCACCGGTTTCTACTGTAGCAGGCTTCAGGGTACGGGTAGCCGTATCGCCTTTCATGCCGGGCTCAGAATAAGTTACTTTCAGAACGATCTTATCAGGCAACTCCACGCTCATGGGAAGCTCAGTTTCTGTATTGATCAACATCGACACTTCCTGACCATCTTTCAGAAATTGGGGCGCATCGATCAGCTCTTCGCTCAATGCGAGTTGTTCAAAAGTCTCCGTATCCATGAAATTATACCCCGTATCGTCTTTATAAAGAAACTGGTAGTCTTTCCTTTCCACACGTACCGGATAAATATTATCGCCTGAGTTCCAGGTCTTTTCGATACTGCGCTTATTGTCTACACCTTTCAGTTTGGCCCAGACTTTGGCGGCTGCGCGGGCGGTTTTGTTTTCACCGAAATCCACGATGGAATACAAACTGCCATCCAGTTTAATGATCATACCACGGCTGATGTCTGAAGTAGTTGCCATAAAATAGCTGATAAATTTTTTCGATTACGAATTTTACGACCTCCGTTCCCACAGGAATTACACGCGGGCGGCGGGGCAGCAAAACTACGGCAAAATTGTCAGCACGCAAAAGGGAAGTAAAAGTTCAAAACCAGCGGTCCCAAAGGGGCCTGGCGGGGAAATTGATCAACAAAAATGCCGGTTCGGGAAATCGCGAACCAGCATTCAGAAACTTATGGAAAGCAATGGTTAATTAGGCTCTTGCAGGTCCAGCCTGGCATCAATCATAAATGGCTGGCCATCTACCTGTGCCGGCGGCCCGGTGGTTAAAAGCCTGCGGGCAGCAAAAGAACCGGGAGGAGGCAGGAATTTAACGGTATACACCCTTTTTTCCAGTACTTCCGGCACACTATTGAAGCTCCTTTTACGCGCAATGGTCAACTCAGCCTTACCCGGGCTGCGGGGTTTAATAATGGCTATATTCTCTTTCAAGGCAACATAGTCTCCATTGTCCATGGTTACCGTTAATTCATTGACTGGTACGTTCCTGAAGTTGATCGGCAGTTGGTTCTCCACGCCAACAAACAGGATACTATTTTTCTGCGCGTCCTCACGCAGGGCTTTGGCTTCTTCTTCCGTGTAGCCTCTCCGGCGATCGGGCTCCGGCGCTACGGTAATCCTTTCATCCTTCTTTTTGGTAGTGATCTTTATCACTCCTTGTCTACCTCTTGTGCCATATAAGCTTTCAGCCATATTGTCTTTAAATACCTCTACACTTTTAATGTCTTCCGGTTTCAGGTTCACCTTCCGAAAGCTCAGGCTGTCATATATTTCTCCATCCAGCACAATAAGACCGGGAAAATTGCCCAGGCCCTCGTGCCTTAAATTGTCATTGATCGTTATGCGCAAGGTAACCGGCCGGGCAGGCAGGGTATCAGGTACGGGTTTGACAGGGCGCAATTCCAATTGGATCGGCGCTTTTTTGTTCTTTTTGGTATTGATCTCGATCACACCATTTCTCCCTTTCGCACCATACTTCTCTTCTGCCGACCGGTCTTTCAATATATTGATACTTTCAATATCATTAGGATCCATTGTCTTCAACGCCTCTTCACCATTGGGCATTTCTTCCCCATCTACTATGAAAAGCACATCACGGGCCTTGAGAATACCGCCATCCGACAACCTGACCGGTTGGCCAGGTCCATGCAAGCTGGCGTCTATCATCAGGCGGGTGGAATCCTGTGTTTTAACAATCGTGATGGTACGCAATGAATCTATCCGCACGCCCGTTACTTTTCCTTGCAGCGGCACGGTGTCTTGTAAAGGCATATTCAACACGCTGATATCTTCAATATTGCCTTCGCCGGCAGAAGCGGCCAATTCTTCTTCCATCGCTGTTGCTGCAGCATTGTTGATAGCGGCATTGCGGAAGGCCAGCAATAAGATGGTGACAAGGGGCAGTACAAAAAGGAACTTGATCAAATGCAGTTTGGCACTGCGCATTTTATTCATCATGGCGATCCTTTTTTTAAGTGAGGAGAAATTGAACTGATTGGCAAAAGCAAAAGCAGGAACGCCTACTACTTTTAGCAAGAGGTATTGGTATTGCTTGCGGTCGAGACCCGCTTCCAGCACCTGGTGGTCGGCAATAAATTCCAGGTTCTGCCTGATGGCCCTGCGGATAAGCCAGGCAAAGGGATTGTACCAGTTGAGCATGCACAGCAATTCACTCCATAGAATATCGGCTGTATGCCTTTGCTTCACATGAATGAACTCATGCCGGATGATCTCTTTCAACTCGCTTTCATTGTGCTGGTGCTGGTTAATGAAAATAGAGCGGCCAAAGGAAAAGGGAATAATGAATTTATCGACCTGGTAGATCTTCACGGCATCGTCTGACAACAACTGCGAAGAACGGCGGATGCGCCTGAAGGAAAGGTACTGCACCAATAAGCGTGTCAACATCACCAGGATGCCCGTTATCAGCAGGAATAAGGATATTGTCCAGGCGTTTATCGGGCTTGCAGCGGCGCTCACTTCGTAATTGCCTACCACAGGGATCATTTGCACTACTTTATTATCATTCCAGGCGCCCTGATCCAGCATGGGCGATATATTGACAAAAGGGATAAAGAATGCCAGGAGCGAATAGCCCAGCAAATACCACCGGTTGCAGGTATAGAATGTTAAACGACGCAATACAAGCGCATAGAACAGATATACCACCGAAAGGCTTATCGACAACTTTAGTAAATACTGGGCTATGTACGGCATAACTAATTATTTGCTGGGTTCAAAAAGCTTGCTATTGGAATGACACACTTCCTCCGCGGATCGCAATATAGAACTGCTTTCCATCGCCCTTATTAACGCTGATCGTTAATGTTTTGAAATGATCTCCTGAGAAATTACCCTTTCCACCAGCATTGCTGATAGAGCCTTCCACGGAAACCAGCTCACCATTATCAAAACTTGCGTTGTTCAGCGTAAGCGTATATCCTTTTTGCTTCAAGGCAGCAGTAAGCTGCTCCAGTTCCTGGCGGGTAGTGGTGTTCTTTATTTCAACCAGCAATTCTGTTTCTTCAGCGATCGTTGCCGTGCCGGTTATATTTACAGCAGTAACGGGCCTTATCTCGATCATATCCGCTGTTACAGACGTTCTTTTGTTGATGGAACCTGTACCTTGTACGTTCATCCATTGCGCCTTCCTGGCCCGCACTGTCATTTCAACAGGTCCGTTTATAGGCCCTTGCACAACAGTTACATTGCCGGTAGCCTGTACATTGGTCGGCGAGGTAACGACTTCTACAGGTGCACTGGTGGCACTTTCAACAAAAGGCACTTTTCCGACCCTAAAGCCATTCACTACTTTCACTGATTTCACTGGCGCAGGACTCAGGGCGGGAGCCGGGGCCCCTTCTGGCGCAACAGCTGGCGCTGTAGGCTCACCGGGACGGGCCGCAGGTGTTGGTGGCGGCGGTGCGCTATTGGGTGCCGCTGCAGGCACTGGTGGCGCCGCATGGCGGGGGGCTTTTGCAGGCCGGGGAGCAACAGGCGGCGCAGGCGGTGTGACATCACCATATTCGGCTTCGAAAGCTTCTCTTTCTTCCTCATTGGTAAGATCAAACACTTTGGTAGTCCCGTTCTTAAAAGTTACATAGGCCTTCTTATTTTTCTTATCACTCGCTTTAATAGTGATCTCTTTGATCCCTTTTTTCTTAAACACATCGTCTACATCTACCGGAGCAGCGGGGATCGTATCTGTTATTTTCTTAACCAGGTTTTGATTGTTGCTGATGGCAACACTCCGGAAGGCCAGCAGTACTACTACCAGCAGAGGTAGTATAAACAGGAAACGCATCAGGTGCACATTGGCACTTTTATTCTTATTCATCATAACAATACGTTTTTTTAATGAGGAGAAGTTAAAATTCGCAGCGATACAAAAGGGGGCGATACCCGTTACCTTCAACAGCAGGTATTGGTACTGCTTACGGTCCAATCCACTTTGCAATACCTGGTGATCTGCGATAAACTCCAGGTTTTGCCGCATGGCTTTCCGGATAAGCCAGGCAAAGGGATTGTACCAGTTGAGTATACAAAGCAGTTCGCCCCACCACAGGTCGAGAGAATGACGCTGTTTTACGTGGATAAATTCATGGCGGATGATCTCTTTCAGCTCGTGTTCACTGTGCAGGTGACGGTTTACATAAATAGCCGACCGGGTGGAGAAAGGGATGATCTTTTTATCTACATGGTATAATTTCACTTCACCATCAGACAACAATACCGCCGAAGACTTCAATCGGCTTAGGGAGAGGAACTGCACCAGCAAGCGTCCCAGCATCAGCACGCTGCCTGCAGCAATAACCACTGCGTATACTACCCACCAGTTGATGCCTGTTTCAGGTGTGGCCATCACCTGGTTCACGGCCGGCAGGGCGGGTATATAACTGATCACTGCAGCATTTTGCAGCCCATGTTGCTGCAACAGCTCAAATACATCGACAAAGGGAATAAAAAAGACAACCATGGAGTATACCAGCAGGTACCAGCGGTTCCAGTTGTAGAAGGTAAGCCTTCTCAACAGTACCCAGTAAAACAGGTATACTATTGCCAGTGCGATGGATAGCTTTAAGATGTATTGCATATACTAGGGCTTCTTTCCTTCAATCATATCGATGATCTCCTGCAGCTCTTTGGGGCTCAGTTTATTTTGCTCCACAAAAAAGTTGACCAGCTCTTTGTAGCTGTTATCAAAGTAGTTTTTCACTACTCCGCTCATAAAATTCTTTTTATAATCTTCTTCCGACATGGCAGGCGTATACAGGTAGGCATTACCTACCAGCCGGCTGCGGAGCATTTCTTTACGTTCCAGGTTTTTAATGGTAGATGCCAGTGTAGTATACGGAGGCCGGGGCTCCTCCATATGATCCAGGAATACTTTTACATTACCCTCACCAGCCTTCCACACCGCCATCATGGCTTCTTCTTCCTGTGGTGTTAACTTTTCCATCTTTACGATATTTTCGTAAACCTACGACAATGTCGTAGACCATCCAATTATTTTCTCCCCTTTTTTTGTTAAAAGAAACTTATCATTGACCCGGAAAATGGTTTACCGCTATTTTTGTTAGCCAGGATCCAGCAATAAAAATTCCCCCTCATGAAGAAATGGCTTCTTACTGTAGTACCGGTTTTATTAGTATTAATGGCTGTGGCACAAACAGATACCGTCTATCCTTATAAGCGTTACCCTACTGTACCTCCTTTTTCCCTGTTGCAGGCCGACAGCAGCCTGCTTACCAAGGCCCAGCTTAAGAAAGCGCCCGTGGTGGTCATGTTTTTCAGCCCTTCCTGCGACCATTGTCAGCACCAGGTGAGCGATATGCTCAAGCGCATGGAGGAGTTTAAGAATACCCAGTTTGTGCTGGCTACTTACCAGCCTTTTGAGGAAATGGTAGAATTCATTGCTACTTATGAGCTGGCCAAATATCCCAATATCAAAGTGGGGCGCGACGAAAAGTTTGTACTGCCTCCATTCTATCATATACAGAGCCTGCCCTACCTGGCCGTGTATAATAAAAAAGGTGATCTTGTCAATACCTGGCAGGGCAATGTAAAGGTCGATGACCTGCTGAAAGCCTTGCACTAATTCCGGATTTAGATTGCTTTTGCTGGTTTCATGGCCTACCTTTGCCCCGCCTGCCCGATCCGTCTGAAACGGACAGACAGGATTTAATCATTGATCAACTCTAAAATTGTTTTCTGATGAAAGTAACCGTTGTGGGTGCAGGCGCTGTAGGCGCTACTTGCGCCGATAATATTGCCCGTAAAGAACTGGCTACAGAATTGGTATTACTGGACATTAAAGAAGGAATTGCTGAAGGTAAAGCGCAGGATATGATGCAGACTGCTACCCTGCTGGGCTTCGACACCCGTATTACCGGTAGCACCAATGATTATTCCAAAACTGCCGGATCGGATGTGGTGGTGATCACTTCTGGTCTTCCCCGCAAGCCTGGTATGACGCGTGAAGAACTGATCGGTACCAATGCAGGCATTGTAAAAAGTGTTTGCGACAACATCCTGAAGTATTCTCCTGATACCATCATCATTGTGATCAGCAATCCTATGGATACGATGACCTACCTGGCCCAAACAGCCACTGGTCTTCCCAAGAACCGTATCATCGGTATGGGTGGTACCCTGGATAGCGCGCGTTTCAAGTATCAGTTGAGCCAGGCCCTGGGCTGCAGCCCTGCTGATCTGAATGCGGTGGTAGTTGGTGGACATGGTGATACCACTATGATTCCTTTGATCCGCCTGGCTACCTGGAACAGTGTTCCCGTAACCAAGTTCCTGACTGAAGAGCAACAAAAACAAATAGTAGCTGATACCATGGTGGGTGGCGCTACCTTGACCAAGCTCATTGGTACTTCTGCCTGGTATGCGCCAGGTGCTGCCGGTGCTGCGTTGGTGGAAAGCATTGTACGCGATGAGAAGAAGTTGTTTACCTGCTGCGTGCCTTTGAATGGTGAGTATGGTCAGAAGGATATTTGTCTGGGTGTTCCTGTTACCATTGGTCGCGGTGGTTGGGAAAAGATCCTCGACTTTGGTCTCAATGCTGATGAGCAGGCATTATTCAATAAGAGCGCTGATGCTGTTAGGAATATGAATGATGTGCTGAAGACATTATAATTTAATTGTACTTAGCTAATATAGGAGGGCGCTTTTAGGGCGCCCTTTTTTGTGGGGTGACTGGACCAATAAGAGCCCGTATGGGATGACTTGATGGAAACTCAGCGGCTATATCATGTAATAAACGTCATTAAAGAGGAGTCGTATACTCAGAATAGGTGAAAAACGACGCCAACGCATACTAAAATCAGGTAGCTTCCAGTATGGCCTAGGTAGTACCAGCCTAGCTATTTTGCCAAGTAACTATAAAAGAATAAATTGAAAAATTGTTTTCTGTTAGGAACAACGCCTAATAGCGGAAATACAATATAGTTATCCATTTAACCAACCAGTATGAGTATTGTAGAAGAAATATATAAGAACAACTTTGACATTTCAGAACAAGATCTCTGCAATGAAATACTAAAACATCCGGAATTAACCTTTATCGATCTTTGGCTCTTACCTCAATATCCATTTGATGAGTGGAGAAAAAAATATGACTACCCTCGTATTTTAAAAAATTTAAAAGAAAGACAAAATGGGTTTACGCAATGGATGCAAGAATTCAATTTCACAGATGATGAATTAATTGACGCATACATAAGTTCTTGCATTAAACCAAAACATAAGGACAAAGAATATGGAAATAAATATCACTTAATTAAAGTTTCATATAAGGGCAAAACTAAGCATCAAGTTTGGGACAAGTATAATGGTATCAAGGAAAGCGACGGTGATGGAGAAAAAGTGTACTATGAATATGTACGCGAATTCACTTCATATGCTGACTGGTGTGAATTAAACGGCTATACTGAGAACATTGTGGAAAGCTTTCACAGATATAACCAAAACACAACTAATGAAAGTGTCTTCCTAAATGGAAACATTCGACTTCTTAAAATGGGAGGCGATGCTCCACCCACAAATGCTTTAGGCATGTTATTAAGAGGGAAACTATTGGAGTTTATTAATATCAGTGGCTTGCGTTTAAGTGATACAATCTATTTTTCAACTTTTGGGAATTTGGAATTTTATTATTGTGCAACAGACAATTTTGTATGCACAGAACTTGATATTCCTTTTTTGATGTTTAACAACTGCAGTGTTAGGAATTTACAAATAAATAATTCAGAAATCTACAATTGGAAATTCGTAAATTCTCACGTCACAGGTAATATTATAAACAGTTCAATGCACAACTGTAGAATCTGGGGTGGACAATTCATACCAACATTTGAAAATTCTGAACCCGATAATTTTGGCGTTTGGCATCTGCCAATGAAACACTCAACTGATTTCGACAGAACCTACAGAGCGTTATTTAAAGCGAACCAGGATATAGGGAATTACAGAGAAGCGACAAAGTTTAAAATCCGAGAATTGGATTTTAAGAGAGATAAGCAAAAGGGATACAACTGGCTTAAATGGAGTATTGATAAATATTATTGGGGGTATGGCAGAGAACCCATGAAAATTGTTATTTTCACAACAATAGTCATTCTATCTTTTGGAATATTTTATTCCTTTTTCCCCCACCTGACAATGACAACACCAGAAAATCTTTCTTGTATTGAAAGATTTGGGAATAGCATTTACTGTAGTGTTGCTACTTATATAACTTTAGGATATAGCGACATTAGCCCCAAAGGTTTTCTAAAAATATTTGCATCACTTGAAGCATTATTAGGAGCTGTTTCAATGGGTTTTCTTGTTGTTTCACTGACTAAAACAAAAGACTAATAACAAAGAGCAACATGGCTATAGTAGTCACCGATGGCAAGCCAATGATCTTAACGGAAATGAATGACATATTAAATTAGCGGCTATTATTCAAAACCCTTCTTCTGCCTCAAAGCTGATCTTTTCTTTGGTCCTGGGGTGTATAAATTCGAGGTGGGCGGCATGGAGGTACATCCTTTCAGATACCGTACCATAAAGGTCGTCACCAACAATGGGCGCATTAAGTCCCAGTTCATGAGCCGAGTGCATACGCAATTGATGGGTTCTTCCTGTAAGCGGCCAAAAATCAACCTTGGTCCTGGACTTAAATCTTGTTATTACTTTCCACCTCGTAATGCTTTTTTTCCCGGTTTTAAAACAAACCAGTTGTCTTGGCCGGTTGTACAGATCGGCACTCAGCGGAAGGTCGATCTCCCCTTCCGACATGTCAATTACTTTAGAAAGCAATGCCCGATATCGTTTGCGTACCGTACCCTGCAAAAACTGCCGTTGGATATGTTTGTGCGCCTGCTGCGTTTTGGCCACTACCAACAGTCCGGAAGTATCCATATCCAGCCGGTGGACCATCAACGGCTCGGTATCGCCCAATATAGGTTGTAGCCTGGTATAAACAGACTCCCGGATATCCACGCCCGGCACAGAACGTAATCCCGCTGGCTTATTCACTACAATAAGACTGTCATCCTCATACACTATTTCCAGCGCGCTGTTGGCTTCCTGGATACGTAAGAATGGATTTTCGTCAACAGCCATGCCTTCCAGCATGTGGGCCAGAATAGGTTTGCACTTACCGGTACAGGCCGGATAATACTGCTTGTGTTTCCGGATCTCAGATTTTGGTGCAGCACCCCACCAAAACTCTGCCATGGCAAGTGGCTTGTAACCGTTGGCAAAAGCAAATTGCAACAACTTGGGGGTGGCGCATTCGCCGGCTGCCGCAGGTGGTTTACCAAAGGCCGTCGGACTGAAGATGTCCTGTAGACTTTTGCTTTCCCCGTCTTTGTTTAAGAATACATATTGTTCAAATAGCTGTTGCTGCAAGGCCGCCGATCTTTCTTTGCGCTCATTTTTCAACTTGTCGATAGTATGGTCAAAGGCAGCCAATGCTGTTCGCGTCTCATCAAGCAGCTGCTCCCACTTGTTGGTGAGCAGGTTCAACTGATGCTTATCGTGCAGACTCTGCTTTATAAGGCCTGCTTCCAGGGCATCATAGTCCTGCGCACTCAAATTATTCCGCTCTTGTTCACGGATCTGCTTCCGGCGTTCTTTATTGCTTTTTAATTCTTTCTTCAAAGCGGCTGTTGCCTGCAGGGATTGGGCTGAAAAGTTTTCAAGGTCCAGTTGTAGTTGCTGGTAACTATTGTTTGACGCTATTTCCTCAATGCGGGCATTAATAGTGTTGATGACCGCTATCCCTTGAAGGAAAAAGCTGTTCTCCGCCAACATATCGAAGACCGGCGGCACAAATTCCGGGTGATCATTTGAGTCGGCCAGTTTACCTGAGAAAGCTGATAGATAGCCCATTTTCCCATCAGCATCCTGCACCACCAGCACGCCAAACATTTTGCCAATGGCCATTCCCTCTGTATCAGTATCCAGCCCAAAATTATGATCAAGGTGTGTTTGGGTTTCAAGGTATTGCTGCAGCTCAGTAGCTGCTATTATTGCCAAAGGATGTGGCTCATAATAAAAAGGGAAAGTAAAACGCGCTGGTAATGCAATTTCACGTATCGTCTCCTCCAAAAAATAGGATATCCTGCTCCGGCTATGCTCTCTCAAGTGCTTTATTTCATTTAAAGCGCAAAAGTATCATATTACCGGCACCAGTCGGAGATAAGTTCGGCCAGTCATTGCAAATGGTCGCCGGAGTCCCCTCACTCCGACCGCAAACTTTTCACCGGGTTTGCCACCCCTACCTTGATCGATTCATAGCTCACCGTGATCCAGGCAATGACCAATGCTACCAGCGGCGCCAGTAAAAACACGCCCCACCCTACCTGTATATGATAGGCAAAACTTGCCAGCCATTGGTTTACTGCCCACCGGGCCAGCGGAATAGCAATCACCATGGCTATCACGATCAGACGGGTAAAGTCGCCGGACAACAACCGTACAATGTTGAACAACGAAGCGCCCAGTACCTTGCGCACCCCTATTTCTTTGGTTCTTTGTTCCGCCATGTAAGCTGACAAGCCATACAGACCGAGACAGGAAATAAAGACGGCCAGCAAGGCAAACAAATTGAAAATGCTGCCCATCTGCTGCTCCCCTTTGTATTGATTTGCCAGGTCCTGGTCCAAAAAATTATACGCGAAAGGATAGGCAGGCTCTAATGCCTGGCTGATCTTACCAAGACTCTTGATGGTTGCCTCGGTGGCGCCAGGCCTCGTCTTCACCACTATGTAACCGCCCCACTTGTTCAAACACATCACCAGTGGTTCGATGGTCCGTTGAATAGGCTTGAAGTTGAAGTCCGCCACCACGCCTACGATGCTGCCTTTTTTTCCTGCAAAAGAGATCTGTTGCCCCACCGCGTTGGCAGGCGTCATGCCCATCGTGCGCGCAGCTGTTTCATTGAGGATATAATTGGTGGTATCATTGAATGCTTTGGAGAAGGCGCGGCCGCCGAGCAGCTTCATGTGAAAAATGTCGAAAAAGCTTTCGCTCACATTCAATGACGGGAATACGATCTGCAGCTTAGGGTCCTTGCCCGGCCACTCCACATCGATCGTGCCGCTGCTGGTATTGGTAGGCAGGTCGGAAGTAATGGCGAACTGGTTCGTTGCCGGGTCCTTGGCCAATGCGTCATACAATGCATGCTTCTTATTCCACAGTTCTCCCTTCATGGGCATATACAACAGGTTCTCCTTCTCATACCCCAGGTTCCTGTTCTTGATATAGCGCAATTGATTGTAAATAACGATGGTCCCTATCAACAATACGATCGATACCACAAATTGCACTACCACCAGTGTATTGCGGAACAGCCGGTTTCCGCTCAGGCCACGCAGATTTCCTTTCAATACTTTCACTGGCTGAAACCCCGATAGGAACAGCGCAGGGTAGCTGCCCGAAATAAGGCCCGTGGCAACAGCAATACCCACCAGGGTTGCAATCAATCGGCCATCCCATAAATTGACGATCAGTGTTTTGCCGGCCAGTTCATTAAAGGAAGGCAGCACCAGCCACACGATCATCACAGCCACCAATAGCGAGAAGAAGGAAATCAGCAATGCCTCGCCCAGGAACTGCGCGATCAGTTGCCGCCTCACGGCGCCTACCACTTTACGCAATCCCACTTCCTTCGCCCTGCGTGCCGAACGCGCTGTTGCCAGGTTCATAAAGTTGATGCAGGCCACTACCATAATGAAAATGGCCACGATAAAAAATATGTTCACATACTGGACATTGCCAGCACCCGCCAGATCTATCTGCAAATTGGAATGCAGGTGGATCTGCGTCAAAGGTTGCAACGTAAAATCGATCTTGATCCCCGTATTATGCTTCTTAAAGACCTCATTCATCTGGTGCTCCAGGCCCGCAATGGCGACCGGGGTGGCAGCGAAATGCTCATCCAGCTGGATATAACTGTAAAAGACAAAATTGTCCCATGGATTACCGGTTACCTCACGACGTTGTTCGGGAGAAGACATCGGTAGAATAAAATCGAACTGCAAATGCGAGTTGGAAGGAATCTTGGCCAGTACGCCCGTCACCACTACATCACTGTTGTTACTCTTGCGAACTACTTTCCCGATCGGATCTTCCTTTCCAAAATACTTGGCAGCCATCTCTTCCGTCATCAGGATGCCATCCGGGCGCTGCAGGGCCGTGCGTGCATCTCCTTTTACCAGCGGAAAAGAGAACACCTCCAGGAAGGTGCTGTCTGCATAAAATGCCTTGCTTTCCTCGAACTTACGATCGCCCACCGACAACAAAAGGTTGCGGGGACCAGCCATACGTACGGTATTCCTGATCGCCGGCATCACAGCTTGAAAGCCCTCTGTCATACCTGCCGAGGATACGGCCGTCTTAAAATCGCCGGCAGAGGAATTGATCCGGTAAAGCTGTGCCGCCTGTTTGTGCCACTTGTCATAACTCAGTTCATGCTGCACCCACAGCAGGATCAAAATACTGGAAGCCATACCGATGGCAAGCCCCGAAATATTGATGATGGAATAGGCTTTGTGCCGTAACAGACTGCGCAGGGCGATCTTCAGATAGTTTTTGAACATGGGCTGACAATTATACCCAATGCCCCGAAAAAAGGTGCCACTTTGCTAACCTATTAGCAATTAGCCAGTTACTCAATAAATAAGGACAACAATTGTACGCTTTTGATACGTACAATGTCCGGAAATTCCCCCTGCACCAAAGGAAGGAATGAACAAGACAAGTAATATGCCGGAGAGGCCATCTCTCCTGAGACAGCCTCTCCGGCATATAAAGCATATCCGTTTAGACTTCAGCGCCCATGGTATAAGATAACACCGGGCATCGGTTATTGTCCGACAGCACCGTTTTTCCAGTACTTGATATTTTTCCAGCGCGTTTCAGACCTGGAACCCGATATATTATACACGCCGCATTTGAAATAATGGGTAGCATCTCCACGATCTGCATAGGTCCCTTTAAGTACACTGTTCAGGTAAACGTAGATCTTTCCGTTGTCGGCATCATGCTGTACGTTTACGTGTATCCATTTATTGTAAGCGCTCGTCATCAAGGTTTCATTATCGTACCGTTTTATAGTACCGCCGCTTGCTGAATGTATCTTAAGCATGATGGCCGTGGCATTTGTCTGGCCCCCGAATACCTGCATGATATCCGTGCCGGCAGAACCCGAAACGATATATACATCCCCCTCAAACTGGTGCCTGCCGGAGGTGTAATTATTATTCATGCGCAATTCTGAACGCGGCCCGGTGGAGCAGCCTTCAAATTGACAGGCATCGTTCGGATAGATCCAAAACCGATGTTCTCCGCCAGAGTAACTATAGCGGCTCGATTGAGAAAGATTCCAGGGCGTTTGTATGCCATAGGTATAGGAGGTTTGGGTCCATCCGGTGGTGGGAGATGCAGCGGCAGCAACAGCATTTGTTTGCGCAGTTTGACTACAAGGAGCAGTGAGGGCGCTTTCCTCCGTTTGCGTTGCGGTCTTCCTGCAACTGCCCAGCAAAAGTGCCGGGAGTACAGCAGCGTAGAAGATCCTTTTTTGGAGCAAGACACTTAAGTTGATTGTTGACTGTAAAATGTTCATTTGGCAAGTTTTAATGATTAATGAATAGAAAAGAGATAGTTCAAAATTTAGGAATTAGTCAACTAAAAAGCATCCGCACTTTGGCATTCTATTCGGTTAAATTACCCAGTTAGTATTTTATACTCTCCTTGAGTTACCGGCACAAAAAAACCTCTCCGGAGAGAGGTTGATCTTTTGTAACCTGTCGGGCTTAATTCAGCGGTCTTGCCTCTACAACTATAAAGTAGCCAGTACGTTCTTTTATTAACCATTTTCCATTTTGACACACATATTTGTCATCATATTTAACACTATAATCTGTAAGAATATTTTTCCCTTCAGCCTCTCTTATCATTTTGATTTGAGAAAAAGAAACTCCTGTCGCAGTATCTCCATCTATTTTTACTGTATGCTGTCCGTTCATTGTAAAATAAGTTTTTACCAGAGAAGCATGCCCGTTAAATTCTTTTTCCAGGTTTTCTGTTCCGGAAACACTAGCTGCTAAAAAGTCCCCCATATAAGCTTTGTATACAGTATCCGCCGTAAATAAACCCATTTGTTCTGAAATCTTTCGTTCATCGCCTAAAGAGGCATAAGCATCAATTAAGTTCCTCAATTCTTCTTTGGTCCTCAAAATTTCTTGTGACATACTATTCTATTTAATGTTTGAAAAATACCACCACCTACTGTGCGTGTCAGTGATCTGCCTACGACTGCTGCCCCTAATTGTCCGGTTAAGAACTATGGTAATAATTCGTTTCAACTTCATGTTTTAACAAACCGTCGTCTTTGCAAAAGTCAAAATTAGACTATGTTTGCTTACATTTTATTACCTGTTACCTAAAGGTTAGCGACTAACAATTCAATACTAAGCAATGCAAGAAGAAAACGGGAAACCAGTAGTTAACAAAGAGTTTACGGAGGAGTGTACCAAGGTTTTAACAGCCGTAAGTGACGCGTTATATGTCATTGGAGGGAAATGGAAACTGATGATCATCATTGCAATGGCAAGAGGCAATAACAGATTTACCGAACTTCAAAGACAGGTTACGGGTATTTCCGCAAGGGTGCTCTCCAGTGAACTTAAAGAACTGGAACTGAATGGATTTATTGAAAAAAAGGCTACAGTAGGATACCCCGTAACGATTGAATATCAATTATTGCCTTACAGCCATACGCTTGAGGAGCTTGTTGGTGCAATGACCAGGTGGGGTATTCAGCACCGGGCGAAAATCAAAAGTGAGATGTCTTCCGGTAAGTCTTCCCCCGGCTGAGGCCTAAATGAAAAAGATAATTCGTTACAAAATGTCGGATCGTAAAGATCTTGGCTGGATCCTAGTCTTATGACATTTCCATACAACCTCAAAAAAGTCCCCCGCTACACTCACTGTATCAACAAACCGTATCTGTGAAAAACAACAAACAGGCATTAAAACAAGGAGCGTAATTATTAACTTGAAGTTCATAAGCTCTTATTTTACTGCTTCCTTTTTTTAGGGTGCACCGGCTTCCCATTTTTCAATTTGATCCCCTGCTCCAACTCCAGCAACTTCAAGGGTAAATAAACATCATACTCGCGATTCTCAGCCTTTTTCCCACAATCAAAGGTATATGGATAGTTAAAATCATCACAAGCCACTTTTCCCGGCATCCGTAGATGCAGCCATTGGATATTGACATAACTGATGAAAACCCGATAGTCCTTTACCCCAAACCGGGAAGGTTTTTGGCCTATGTAAAACGGCTCTACTCCTTTCACCTTTTCGATCCAGAGCTTAACCGATTCGTCCGCCGTCTCGTACGGGTGAAACGTATCATCTATCGGCCAGCTTAGAAATTTCACGGTATCTCTTTCTTTGAGGTAGTCGCTTTTTAAATGATCCTTGAGTGACCTATATTGTAAAGTCGATTTAGGAACAAAACAGGAATGATCTGCAAATATCCCCGTAGATGGTTTATAGGTTTTGTGGAATTTCCAGGTATATGAATAAAAATAGCCGGATATAGTAATTGTATCAACAAACCGAATCTGTGAAAATCCAAAAACGGATGCAAGGAACAAGCACACAAATATCAATTTGAAGCGCATAAGCAGTTATTTTATTTATTGCTTGGGGATATTGGAAATAGGCCTGATTACACCTGCTTGCCGTTCCTCTTGTAGCGCCTGACGCTCTTTTGGCGTTATGTATATTGATTCTACTTTTCCACGCGGTGTATCCCGCCTGCCAATAATGGCCCGAGTACCATCATCATCAACAGCCTGTAGCTCGTAGCTAAACCTTCCCGTGCCACCGACGGAGTTGGGGTCGTTGATCTGCGTAGCATTGAGATTGCTCATGATATTGCCGGGATCACCATGCACACCGCCAATGTTATGCCCTATCTCATGGATGGCATTGCCCCGTCTGATAACGGCCAGACTGGCGCCTGGCGCATTCTCACTCAGGTTTACCAGGTCCTGGTCATCCAGGGTAATATCCATGTTATCGGCTTTACCATAGGTGTTTTCATCCGGCACACCATCTTTCCCTGGAACATTTCCCACAGTAACCGTATTCCCAAAGCTATACTGGTTCTCCCCATCTTTCGCCACATCTTCGCCAGCCTGTTTTTTAGCATCCGCTTTATCCGTAGCTTCTTTGGCGCCCAGGTCAAACTTCACATACACCGTTCCCTCCTTGGTCTTGATAGAGCGGGCCTTCCCACCATTATTGTATTCCTTGATCGCTGCCAGGAATGATTTCTTCTGGTCATCATTCATGCCGTAGTAATAGTAATTGGCCTTTACCACATAGGGATCACTTTGACTGCCCGATCCCGTCACGATACCATCCCTGCCCGTAGGGTCAATGACCTGCAAAGGATTGTTGAAACCATAGTTATAGGGCGATATCCAGTTATAAGAAGAGGCGCTGGGGTCCGGGCTATGCCAGCGGCCAATCTGTGGATCGTACATACGCGCACCGTAATCATACCATTCCAGTCCGCCTTTGCGGCCCAGTTCCCTTGATTGTTTCTCCTTGCCATTATAACCATACCGGTTAGGTGTATTACCGATGCTTTTGCTGCTAATGGCAGCGATAGAAAGGCCAAAAGGATAATAGTGGTTTTCCTCCAGCAGCGGAGAATGTTCGTGCGTGAGCATGAAATTATCGAAATAGACCAGCTCATCACTTTCATTGCTGAAATAGATATATACATACCCGTTCCTGCCGGCCTCTATAGCATTGGCCAGGCGCTTATCAAAAGCGCCTTTGGTATTGGGCGTATAGGCCACCGGGAATACCCGGCTGGCAGCCTGGTCAAACCGCAATTGCTCATCGAAGAACAGCACGTTCAGGTAGGCCTTGGGTGCCTGGTTGCCACCGCTGGTATTGGCCGCACTATTGAGCAAGCCACTCAGCGCGGCATTGCCCGAAAGGGCGCCCGACAAACCCGTAGCGCCGGGCTTTAGCAGCTCCGCTATACCGGGACTGGCCGTTAATGCACTCGCAAAAGAACTGAGCAGGGAAGTAATACCGGAAGCGCCGGTGTTATTGGTGTTGGCTGCAGCATAGAAATACTCTAAATAAACATGGCAACGGTCCCCCTTCATTACTTTGAGCAACTTGGCCGCGCCAATAGCCCCGGTGGATTTCCGTACCAGCATCACTTGCTGGCCATTGGCCGTTGTATCCCCAAATGCGCCCGGCCTGCTGCTGCGCACAGCCGTTACGTTGATGGAAGCCCCTGTTTTATTTTCCCAATAAGTATTCTGGTTGGTCACCTGGGCGCTGCCCACCGCTCCTTCCAGACTTAGTGTGGGATAGGGATCGGCGGTCAACTCTTCGGACAGCACCATGCGCACACTGTTCAGGTGGTCCGTCACAAAGTAGTCGTACTTATAACCATCAATACCCTTAAAGCGGGTGCGGCCTTCCGGATGCGTAAAGAATTGCTGCGTCTGTATCTCATCCTCCGGCTGCGCCACTGCATGTTCCTTGCTTTCATACACAAAGTTGTCGATATAAAGCGTGGTGCTGGTGAGTACCGGGCTCACGGTGGAATCAACCACCGTCTTTTGCAACTTCGTTCCTTTGGCATCGTACAAAAAGCTGATGCTGCCCTTACCCGGTAAGCCAATATACTCAGGCAGGTTGAGGTAGTTATACCGGATAAGGCCCAGGTCCTTATTCAGGTCCTTGCTCATATTGCCATTGCCATCATAGCCATAATCCGTGGCCGCTGCCGTTTTCGTTCCACCCAGCGCTGTCATGTAAGTGGTGGAAGCGCGAAAGTCACCCAGCAGCGTAGCTGTATCATTCACGCCATCTACCACGCTCTTCAGCCGGTTGCTATAAGGATGATAGGTATACAGTAAGCTATCCAGCAAAACGGTACCGCCGGGCTTCCACCCTTTCTGCAGCATCTTGAGCAGGTTGCCATTGGCATCATAGCTGATGCCGTTCACGCTAAAGTCCAGCTCGTTCTGCGTGAAGGCCGATCCTTTGTATTGATAAAAAGCGGCGCCCGTCAGTTGATTGAGGTTGTCGTAACTGGCCTCATACTTCCTGATCTTTTGATCACCCACCGATTTCCACAGCACCCTGCCAATACCGCCGTCATAACGTTTGGTGGCAAAGCTATGCGCTGCACCATAGATGGCAGGCCCCTCATTATCATAACCAATATCATAGCCAAAATACCGCGATCCGTTGCTAGAGTCCATCGCAAAGCCCCGATTGGCCCCCAGCAGCCATCCCCGCAGGTTATACACAAAGTCCTGTGTTTCCAATGCCTGGCCTGTCAGCGGATGGGTACCCATTTTCTTGATCTTCAATTGCCCCAGTTCATCATAACCATATTCAGCGATCGTCTTATAAGGATCCGTGGAAAGGTTGATCTTTTGCCCAATGCTCACGATCCTGCCAAGGTCGTCATAGCTGTTCCTACTGTACACATTGGTAAACACGCTATTGGGAGCATCCTTTACATGCCGCTGCACCGTGCGGATCACCTGCCCGGCAAAATTGTATTGGCGCGAAGTGGTGCTGATAGCCCCCGTTATATTTTCCACCTGCTCCTGTATCAGGCGCGCTTTCTCGTCGTAATAATTCACGGCATAGAGATACTGGGCAGTGCCCAGCACTTTTACCTTCGTCCAGGTGATCATACCGCTGGGGTTCTTCGTTTGCGTAAGCGGCTCGGCATACTCCGGACTGCTGTTATAACTGGTGTTGATAGTATTACTGGTAATATTGAGTGTAGAGAGGGTGGCGGCGAATCCGGCTGGTATACCTGTGTAATCATCATAATGCGTTACCGTAAGTTCTTCATAGGTAGCGCCCGTGAGGTCAGGATAGGCGCTGCTGTTTTCGGCGGCTGCTTTATGCCAGGTGATGGATTGATTGTTATTCCACAGGCCGGTGGATACAGGGCGGTTCAGTTCATCGTACAGTGTATATGACCATTTGGCCGGACTGCCCGCCCGCAGGTTGGCATCCTGCACCAGCACCAACCTGTCGCGACCATCATACACCATCCACACTTCACCAACGCCGGGATGTTTTTTGCGGATCACCTTTTTTCTATGGTTGTATTCATACCGGAAACATTGCTCCGCCAAAATTGCCCCGGAGAGCGCTGTAGTATTCCAACTGTTCGCAGCCAGCAATTGCACGCCCATAGGTTGCACCACCAGCCGCAGGTTGTCAAGGTCATCATAAACATAATAAGTACAGGCCCAACCCTGGTGGCCGCTGCCCGCGCCACCATCCGCCGTCGCAGTCGTCTGCATTTTACGCAGGATCAGCCTGCCCGCCTTATCCTTGAATTCAATGGTTTGCCTGCCCTGCTCATCCGTGATCACATTCTTATACAACTGGCCAGCTGCATATATACCGGTAGAGTTATAAGTACCCCAATCATTGGCCACATCCTTCACCTGCCATAGGCGCACACTGTCTGCCAATGTATTGACCCAATAATTTGATCGGGTACCCCTGCCCCCGCCCACCCAGCTTACACCGGCCGGTAATGATACCGATACCCTGTCCAGTGGCGAGCCATCATAGAGCGTGGCATTGTAGGCCCAGTTGAGCGATCCGCCACCTACATTCGTCTCACCGGGCTGTCCGGCCAGCCGCTGGTTGTAAAAGCTCACCTCTTGCGCAAAGGGGTTGTTTTTGAGACCGCCGTTACTGATCGACGTATTGCCGCCCGTATTGTTGGCAGCAAACCACAGGTAGTCGATGCTGTGGCGGCCCAATGCATCATATACCTGTCCTTTTACCAGGTCACGCGCAGTATCGTTAAAGGGCAAGGATCCTTTCTTCACCACCGTTTGCAGGTTGCGTCCAAGGCCATCTACATACACCGTAGTTTGTTTCACTTCCCGCAAACCGGCATTCACCACACTGTCCGGATCACCAATAGGCGCCTTGGCCTGCCAGGTACGCAGGTAGTTTATGGCCACATTCCCGTAAGGGCTGGGCGTCGATTGCTGACCGCTGGCCCTGCCTGCAAACAATTGCAGAGTGATCAATATAATAAAGCTGCTTGTATAGCGCATGGGTTACATTTTGGAGTGGATCAATTTGAGGGTATCCGGAACTTGTATTCATACTGCTCCAGAATTTTACCATTATCATCACGTACACGGACCAGCCGGCCAATCTTGTCGTATTCAAACCGGATACGCATATAGCGGGCATCCGTCTTTTCCGTCATGCGGTTACCCACATAGGTCACGGTGGAAAAATGCGTAAGGTCGCCGTTGGAGTTGGCCCCCATCCGCAATTCATCTATCTGGTTCCCATTGGTATTGATGACAAACTGGATACCCGCGTTGCCATAGATGTACTGCCATATCTTCCAGCCATCCTTTTGTCCGATGAGCGTGGGAGTAACAGTAGTAATGGGGATATAGGTACCACTGTTTGGGTCATAACGTTCCAGTGTGGGCGTGGCCCCGCTGGCCCGGGCCGCCAGGAGGATGCGGCCGGTAATATAAATGCCGTTATATTTTACCCTGCCCACAAAGGAGTTCTTACCTGTAAAGGCCACCGTCGTATCCCGGTTGCCTATCAATATCCATGATGGATTATCGGGAATGGTTTGTACGGTAGCATAATCATAAACCGCCCTTACAGGAAGCGTTTCAAAGCTGGTATACGCAGGGATCCAGAAAGAGCCTGTACTTAAAGTGTGCAGCCCAAGCGTTTTCAGACCCCGGTAGCCCATATGCACCCAGGTCTTTTGCCCGTCTGCAGTATGCGCTTCCAGGATATTAAAGAGCGAATCATATTTCTTTACGTATTTATCGAGCCGGTAGCGCGGGTCTTTGGTCCAGGCAGAGGTGGATGGATAACTGTAAGTGACCGGTACGGTAGTGCCCATCTCAGCATAGAGGAAGGGGCTGTCCACCTTCAGGCTATAAGTATTCATGGGCACAGAGGCCTCGCCGGAACTGTACGGGTTGATGGCAAACTCACTCAGCAAGGCCCCCTTTACTTTTAATGGCCCGGTGGCAGAATCTTTGAACAGGTTTATTTTTTCAATAGGCGTTGTTAACCAATAAGAATTTACCAGTCTGTCCGTAACAAAAGTAGATGGATAGTCCGCGGGGTATTTAATTACCTGCTGCGAGATCTTGCCATTACTGTTGGTATTCTTTAATGCGGTCACCTGCCAGTGGAAAGGACTATTGTACTCCATTTCCTGCACCGTGGTGATAGCTTGCGCAGCGTTGTCGTGGTACAGTTTGTTGGTCACCCTGGCGGGCAGGTACCCATAAGTATATTCCTTGTATTGGTCTGAAAATATATAACTCACCGGTATCACTTCCCAGGCCGATACACTGCCGTTGCCATTATTCGCATCGATGATGTTCAGCGCCCAGGCATCCAGGAAAGTTTTGGCAGGTCCGCCGCTATAAGCGGGCACGATCGTGTACTCCGTTTCTGTACTTTGGATCAGCTTGCCAGTTTTGGTATAGTGGCCTTCGAAACTGATCTTTCCTCTTTGCAGCGAGCGGGAAGAATACCTCCGGTAGGGAGATGCAAAGGGGTTAACACTGGATATAAGGCTGTCATCCGCGTGTCCGTTGTCATGGTTGGTAAAGCGCCGAACTGTATAGGCAGAGTCCTGCCGTACTTCCACCACCGTACTATAGCCCACATGGTAATCGTCCAGGATGGCGTTCATCGGTTGATTCGATGATATTTTGAACTTCAGGTTTTGTAAACAGGTGGGAAAGGGTGCATAGAACTGGCCGATCACATCCTGCCAATGGTATACATAACTATGGCTGTTACGCACCCCGCTGGAAGGAAGCGCTGCGTTTTGTGCATAGGTCAAAGCAGGGTTATAATCCGACACGTAAAAATAACGGGTGGTATTGGCCTGCCCCGTCACCGTATCCACCGTCCTGATGCTGGCAATGCGTAAACCGCCCGTCGGAAAGTTGGCAGCGAGGCTGTCCACACCCAGCATCCTTTCCATTTTTACTTTCTTGCGACAGGTATTTTGTTCATAAGTAAATTCCCGGTAGCCGCCTGTTGGATAGATCACCTTTTTTAAAACACCTGCCAGCGTGTGGGTCAATGATGGGCTACGCAAAGTATCCAGCAGCCCATTGCTCTTACCATATACAGAAGTCGAGGGGGTACCATTCCAATACCCCCAGTGGTCATTGGCGCCGGCATTGTAATTGGGAAGCGTGAGGTGGTTATTGTATTGGAACAGATACCGCTCTCCTGTGGGAACATTGGTTGGATCAAGTCGTTCTACCTTATTCAAAAAAAGCCGTTGAGACCAGTTCGCCAATGCATCATAAGTAAAAGCCCATTTGTAATGCATGCCCATCATATCCTTCACTTCTACTGTGTCCAGCTTTTTCCATTTGAAGTTTTGCACCGCATTGGTCGTTAATAGATTGCTTTCGTTGGTATTGCTGTAGGTGAAGTTGAATTCGGCCACATCACCAAATACCCTTTTGAGGTACACCGGTGATATAATTTTGCTGGCTGCAATTTGGCCGGGCAAAGGCGCTGTTGAATTGGCATTGCCGCATCCCGGGCTCTGGCTATTCTGCTGAACGTCCAGGGTCATTTCACTGTTGTAAATGGTGCGGATATATTCGTCACGCTGATAGTCCAGGCACAGCCATCGCCCATCCGGAAACCGCACGGATGTGAGGTACCAGGTATTGGCTATCCAGTGATCCGTGTAGTTCTGCTGTCCAAAGCCGGCCGTCCCCAACTTATAATTTTCTCCTATCGAGTATTCAATGGCATCCTGGCCTGGTTGGTAATTGCCAAACGTAAAGATGGTCCCGTCTTCAGCCTGCAGGCTAAACCCAGCTAATGTTTTGGGATAGTAGTTGCTTGACTTATAAGGCGACATGCCCAGCATCCACTGCGGGCAGGTAGCGCCGGCCTGCGGATCGGCATTGGGCTGGAGCAGCGATGCCGGGATGGGGATCTCAGGGGCTATCCGTTCCACCCTGAATTTCTTATCGGATACCACTACGATCTCATTGTTGTCTTTAAAATAAAATTTACCCGAATAACCGAAGACGTTAAAAGAGAATTCGTCCCGCTGCACATCCCGGGTGCCGGGATAGTAGGAATCCACTTCATTCACCATTAAATGGAACTGGTAGAACCTGTCGGTGATCACACAACTGGCACCCATATAACTTCCCCGGTAGGGCAAGGGCCAGGGATATTTAACGTATTCGTGCGGTAGCCCGGTCTGGAATTTCTTATCCACCCAGTGACCGCCACCATTCATCAAAAAGTTCAGTCCATAGCTATAGCCGATAAACTGATCCCCTTTTATCCATCCAAGGTTATACGTGGCCGTTTGGCCCGCGTTTACCTGGTTGTACATGGTGTACGCATATTCATCCGGCAATCCATTCACCTGGCGGGTGATGGCGCCGCCTACCTGCAATGTCCAGCCAGTCCCTACCCAGGAAGCATGCTGATCGGGCTTGAACCCGCTGGCATGATAGCTCAGGCCCATATTCACCTGCGTTGTCTTGTAGGTGGTTTGGCTGAGTGGGATCTGTAGCGTAGGCAATCCTGTAAAGTGGTAGACCGGCACCTTTCTTACCTGATCAAAGGCAAAAGCATTGGGAGAAGGCGGCGCCTGTGGTGATTCAGGTATCTGGCAGAACCCGGCTGCTGCCGGTAGCAGCAGCAAACAAAAGAGTAACAAACGGGATGACATATTGTGTGTTATTATTTTAGGTTATAGCCAAACCGGAAGATGAAGGGTTGGGCCGTGCTATTGTTAGGGGACATCAGGTCATAGAGCAACTGTAGCTGCGTCTTTTTAAAGAGTCGATGCCGCAAGGCGATCACCTTGCTGATGCCCACCAGACCGCTTTTTTGCCAGCTATCCATGCCAGGCAGATCGCGGAGCTGGCGAAAGGGTTGTTGATAATTGTATTCAAGTCCGCCCGTAGCATGAAAGCTTCCTTTTATCTTATAGCTTAAGAAACTTCGAAGGCTAAGTCCCTGGTGGGAAAGGGCAATATGTCGAATGTCTTTCCCCCACCCTATCTTATAACTGCCGCCCACACCCACAATACTTTTATCATTGAGCCGGTAGCCTACAGATAGTCCTATATCGGTAGTAGTAGGAAAATAAGGAGTGGATCGGGTGCTTTGAAAGTTGGTGCTCAGTTCCACCCGCTGCAAAATGCTTTTCGTTTTTTGCCGGTTGGGCACATATTCTTCCAGGTCATTCACCGGCTTGTCTTTCGAAAATGCCGCCAGTTTATCCTTGATCATTTGCAGTTGACTGTGAGCAGCGCCCACCTGTTGTTGAAAGACCTGGTCAATATTAGGCCCGGCGCCTACGCTCTGCTGCAAGCTGCCCATAACCAGGCTGCGCACCTGCAATCCCCCTCCAGGATCGAGGGGCAGGTTGCCATCCGGAGAAGGGGGTAATAGCGCAGCCAGCATGGAATAGCGTTGGAAAAATCGCTTAAAAACAGGTTGGGAGGAAAGGGTGTTTAATAGTTTGCTAACCAACTTATCCGGCTGGTCCAGATAACTGCGATACTGGGCTACAGTGATCTTGTAATAGGTGAGCTCCTGGCGAAATTTCCTTAACTCTTTCAGCAGGCCAACAGACTGCAATTGCGTTTCTAATACCTGGATTCTCCCGGCAAGCAACACCTGAAGCGCACTCGTTTGGCTCATCTGTTGCTGAAGCGCCGAAATACCAGCCTGCATTTGGGCTGGAAGTACAGCATTCGTTGGCAGTAGGTTATGATCTTTCAAAAAGCGAAGTGCAATGCTGACAGAATCCAGACTGGGAATATACTGCTGCCGAAAGGGATGGATTGGTGGCGCATTGGTAATCAGGTCTTGACTGTATTGACTGTAGCGTCCCTCTATATCTGAAAACAGTTTCCTGGCTAGCGCAGTATCTTTTTTGTGAAGCTTACGATAAAGCCTGCCTTCTCTGCTTTTAAGTCGCTGGAGATATTGTTGGCTTTGCTTGCGCAACTTATGCTCCACCCAGGTGGCCTTTTCATAAAATCGTCCAAGCAGTGCCGTGGGGTCAGCAGACGGCATAATAGCAGTAGCGGGTTCTACAGATTGGGCCATAGAATTCTCGCTATGCCCACTTGCAATAAGCAGGCATACAAATAATGCTCTCATAAGCTGTTGTTATGTGAAATGTAAGGGCAGGAAAATCCTGATCATTACCGGAAAGGCAATGCCATGTTTGGTTGGGTAATGTTACTGAGAGAAACTAATGATTATGGTGGGAATGAAAGAGCAAGATTATAAATTATTTCTGGATCTGCAAACTTTATTTAGGTCTTTTTTGACTTATTTTATTGCGTCTAAAATGCTGCTCCCTTGGTGCTGGGTTGAAAAATTCCTTAGGCAGACAACAAGTGATAGCAGCTCTTAAGATCAATGCGAGCGATCATCAACTTTAAAAGGGCGCTCCCCGCAGGAAGCGCCCCGTTAAATCGTAACCGTCTTCATTGAGTACAGCGGTCTGGCTCACCGCCCCTATTACCCTGCACCGGCGCATTCGCCTCCGCCAGTATCCTGTGCACAGAACCTGGTTGGTGAGTAGATGTAAGAGCGCCTGTCCAATCGATGATCCGCGTGGCAGCGGAGCATGGCGATGCCCTTACACCCCTAAGCAAACTGTTGGGTGTTGCGCGACGTGTGGTCCACGAATGTTTATTGGCTGATGTGGTGGCCGCTGTAGTGACAGCGACCTGGTCCTGTTGCAGGAAGTAAGCCGCAACTGCGTGCCTGTGCGCCCTAACTTCGACTATTCACCGCACCGGAGGGAGGGAAGTAATTTGAACCAGGCGGCTACGGTTGACTGACCGCTACGATGGCGGTAGCATTCACATCGCTCGACTTCAGGGGATAGCTGCTGCCATTCAGCTGCTGCATGTACTCGACACCCACTGCCACCAGGATGGTATCCGGCGAATTGGCCGGGAAGTTCAGCACAAGGTTGGATGCAACAGTGGGCGTATGATCCCAGGGCAGCTCATTCGTACCGCCACGCTCATAACTGAAGGCCTCCGTTTCGAAGTTGACGGCGGTTACGCCAGCTACGATCCTGTAGTGCGTGCTTCCGCGAGCGGCTTTGATCAGCACTTTGGGCACAAAGGAAGGTATCTCAATGGTGGCCGTTCCGGTTGCCCGGTCGATGGTTACGGCGCAGCGTACGTACATGGTGGAACGCAAGGAAGCCCGTGCATTGAAATTGAAACCCTGTAATAGGGCATGGTCGCCGGCGCTGATTGTGCGCTCACCACGTTTGTTGACGCTATCCGAGGAGACGATACGTCTCAACACGGTAAACAGTCTCGACTGGAGTTCACTGTCCTTCGCATACACCGTCAGGTCGCGGAAGATCTCGCGCATCAGGCTGGCCGACTTGCCGGCCCGCCCGAATTCCGCCATGTTCTCACGGGTACGTTCAAAATTGGGATCGTTGTAGATCTGCTCGGCACTGGGGCCTTTGGATTCATCTGTGGGCATTTTTCTTTGATTTTTGTTGTTAATAAATGGTTGGCCGGTCCAACGGAGAAAATCGGTATAAAAAGATTGAAAGTCGAATGCATAGTTGCCATCCGGTTGCCGCTGTACGTTGTCGTAAAGACTGTAGATTGCCTCCGGATTGCCTACGTATTGCCTGAACGCTCTCTGAAAAGGGGGCCAGTTCTCTAAGGAGCGCAGGCAATCCGTAGGCACTAAGAAGGCCAATAGGCCGCCGGGTAATGCGGACATCATGGCCGCAGGATTGAAGTCGGGTATGTTAGCTGTTGTTGTCATATCAATCAATTTTGATAACACAAAGCTGGGGCATCCGCGCGACCCGGTTACGATACGTCCCCGTTATAAACACCCGTCTTTTTTTGCAACCAGGCATAAAAAAAACGCCCGATAATTGGGCGTTATATACGAGTTTGAGCAGTATTGAATGCTTTGGGTAATTTTCGCGGCCGAAACCGTTTATAACGGGTGTTTACATTTTTACATCCATGATAAGTTTATAAGTCTTGAAAACTAGCCAGGCCTCCCCAGCTCCTCGTTATTTTTCAGCTATTGCCCAACACCTGATCGATCATTTCATCGGTAATAAATAGCACATCGAATAAAAACGCAAAGTCATCGGGATCAGTGTGGCCCCAAATCTTCACCAGCGCATTTGCCACTTCCGTATGAAATACCTTTTGCACCATATAATCGCCAAGCGGCCTTATGGTTGGGCCAACCTGCATGTTCCGCGACACCTCATCTGCCCTGACCAAACGTTCTCCCTTAGCCGACAACAATTCGACATCAAATAAGGAGAGATAAACAGCAGAAAGGGATCTGAAATCCGAAAAATTCCCCAGGTCAATATCCATATTGAGGCAATACCGACGGAAAATAGCTTCACAATCTATGCTGCAAGGAAATGTGCTTTATCATAAAAGGATTACTGCGTTGTTATATACAAAAAGACAAAAAGGATGTGGTGACCTGGCTACTGAAGGAAGGCGATGTAGCCACAGCCGTGGTGAGCTTCCATGAGGGAACGCGCAGCGAAGAATCAATCCAGGCCCTGGAAGACACAGAGCTATATTATATTACCAAAGAAGAACTAGAGGAAGTGTACGATACCTATGAGGCCTTTAACCGGCACGGCAGAGTGCTCACGATCCTATACCAGTTAGTAGGAAGGAAACAATACAATGACATGCTGTTGTTGTCGGCCAAAGAACGTTATCAATTGCTGCAAAAGAAAAGTCCGGATCTCATAGCACGCGTTCCGGCCAAATACCTTGCATCCTACCTGCGTATTACGGAAGCCCATTTAAGCAAGATAAAAGGGAAATTGAACGGCGGAGGTAAGGACAAAAGCGTTTGACATAATAGTAGAGGGAAGAGCGGCGTTTGTCAAGAAACCGGATAGTAATGGCTTTGCATTCCCTGATCTGGGCAAAAGCTGCGTAATAGTTGGGCAGGTTAGCTATCGTATTCGCCACATCTATCTGATTATATTATAATGCCTGCTAACATCATTTTTGCACAATAACATTACATTTGTTATTGTGCATTTTTATGTTATTGTATAAGATGCATGATCCGACGATTTTGTCCAGCATGCAGGAGGTCGACAAATTATCTCTATATCTTTCTCTGAAAGATGAAGAAGATGAAAGGGTACAGGCGGCAAGGGAAGAACTGCTAAATCAAATATCATGGTAGTATTACATAAGAGCATTAAACATTTTATCATATGAATATTACACTTCACAACCCCGCAGATCTTTTTCCTCCTTACCGCAATTATAGCCATGGAGTAGAAGTAAAAAATGGGGCAAGCCTTTTATTTATCAGTGGCCTCAATGGTTATTTGCCAAATGGCATTGATATGCCTGAAAGCTTTGAGGAGCAGGCTGAACTTATTTGGAAGCATATAGGAGCCATTCTCAAATCGGCCAGCATGGACTATCAAAATATTGTTTCGCTTCGGTTTTACCTGGCCGACCCTTCCTATGATGAGGCCAATGTAAAAATACTGATGAAGTACCTCGGTAGCCATGCACCTGCCCGTACGGTATTCTGTTGTCAGTTACTGGAGAAAAAATGGAAACTGGAAATTGAAGCAGTCGCCGCAAAATAGAAAGATAGCCGGCCTCTGGCATGGCGTTGCTAAAAATTGACAAAGAAATGCTATGTTTAAGGACACGGTAACGTAAAAAATAAAAAATATGAGAGCGCTGATCATCGGAGCTACAGGGGCTACCGGCAAAGACCTGGTGAATGTGCTGCTGCAGGATCCGGACTATACGGAAGTTGTACTATTTGTACGTCGTGCCAGCGGAATAGCCCATCCTAAATTAACAGAGGTACTTACTGATTTTGACAAACTGGAGGAGGTAGCCGGGAACATCAAAGGAGATACCTGTTTCTCTTGTTTGGGCACCACGCTGAAAGCAGCTGGCTCCAAAGACAAACAGTGGCATATCGACTATGAGATCCCCTTGCAATTTGCCGGCATTGCCAGAAGAAACGGGGTGCACAAAATGGTCTTGCTCTCTGCCTATGGTGCTTCCACCAAAAGCAGGGTATTTTATTCCAAAATGAAAGGTAAGCTGGAAGAGGACATCGCCAGCCTCGCATTTGATCAGTACATTATTTTCAGGCCGGGCTTATTGTTGCGAAAAAACACCGATAGATCGGGCGAGCGCATTATGTCGGGCATGTTACACTTTCTGAATAGCCTGGGATTGATCCGAAAATTCAAGCCACTACCTACTGATATACTGGCTGAAAAACTAGCCAAGGCTCCCAAAGTCCTTACAACCGGTAAACACGTTATTGAGTTGGATAAAATCTTCGGGTTTTAAACCTAAAAAAAAGGGCGCCCCAAATCTTTACATTGAGACACCGCTTTATTCATTTTCCGGTGTAGAGCAATGCCAACCGGTTACTTGATCAACCGGATACAGAACGGATAACGGTATATCTTGCCTTCACTGGCACGTATGGTAGCAATGATGATGAGAATAAGGGCCATCACACTCAGGGCCCAGAGCAGCAGTATACCAACGAGCACGATAATGAGAATGCAAGCGATAATACTATAAATAATCAGCGAGATCTGGAAGTTCAAAGACTCCTTCGCATGCTCCGCCACAAACTTCGATTCATCTTTCTTTACAATGTAAATGATCAATGGCGCCAAAAAGGATGCAACAAAGCATAGTACATGGCTAAGAATGGCCATGGTACGTTCATCGGATGTAGGCGTATACAAAGGCTGCTCTTCGCTGCCCAGAAATGAATTAGGCTGCTGGCTCATAATTGATTGTTTTAAGTATATAGAATTAGTGTGTATTCCTGCTACTTTATTACACCCTCCACCGAACTATTAAGTTACTGATATTTCACACCATTACATAAAATTATTTTACTATATAAAAAAGGGCGGCACCACCTGGTGCACGCCCCTTCATGGTTTCGTGAAGACTGAAGAACTATCGTTTCAATAATTTCTGCTGATAAAGATCATCCGTGCCTGCCATCAGTTCCATGATATAGGTACCGGCAGCAAGTCCGCCGGGCGCCTGTACACTCAGCGCATGTGTTCCCTTGCTCAGTGATTCGGTAGCACGGTACACCACCCGGCCATACATATCGATCAAGCGTATCTGCAGCTTTTCCGCACTCTTCAAATAAAGCTGTATGTTGATCACCTTATCAAAAGGATTGGGCATGATACGTGCCACCTGGAGGTTTTTCTGACTGATCTTTAAGATAAGAGAATAGGTATGCGCGCCGTTCACGCCTACCACCTTCAACCGGTAATACCTGTTGAGCGCAAGGGTATTGCCCGCGTCGGTAAACTGGTAATTGTTGATACCCGTATTGTTGCCCTTACTGTTTACCTTGCCCACAGGAGTGAATTGGCTTCCATCGTTTGAAAATTCCACTTCAAAATAGTCTATCTCGTATTCATCTTTTACGCTCCATTGCAGCAATGACCTTTCATCGATCAGGCTGGCCTTCACAGAAAGGTTATTGGCCGGCAATACACCATTGGCATAGAAACAGGTAGGATGCAATCCACTGCCGCCCTGGGTAGGATCGTTGGTATTGATGAAAATGGTATTGCCATTCATATCAAACAGCATCACCTTCGATTGGTTACATACAAAAGTATTAGGCTGGGTTTTGACCCTGAAGGTCATCACTACTTTAAAAGGAGCGCCGGGTTTAATGATACCATTAGGCTGCCCCAGGGTGCTGATCAACCGTCCACCCGTTACCGAAAAAGGCATGTTGCCGCTTACATCGGAAACAGTCACGCCATTCAGTTTGGTGGAACCCGGAATATAATTGGTAGCCGCCGGAATGCCATCATACAGTTTCACCCCCGCAGCATTCAGGTTGCCGGTATTCATCACTTCAATGACATATTCCACGGTATCGCCGCCCACTACATCCGGACGGCCATTGATATTACGGTAGGTTTTGTTGGCAATAAGGGCCGGCGCCAACACAGGGAAACCGCAACTGGTATAATCACCGCTGGTCCATACATTGTTGAGGGAGTCGCTTACAATGGATACACCCGACATGGAAGCCAGGTTTACATTAAATACATTGCGGTAAGCTCCGCCGATGTATACATTACCCGCCGGATCAACCGCTATTGAATTGGAAGTACCAGGAAAAGGATTCACTGCACCGAGAAAAGTAGAAATTCTTGTATTGGGATTAATTTTATAAAGGTTACTGGAATTGGCGATCAGGTAAAGGTTACCCGATCCATCACCAAAAATATCACCACCACTTTCTGCCAGGATATTATTGGCGCCATTGTTTACATCATTGATCAAAGCGCCCAGTCGCACAATAATGGGAACGCCGGTAACAGCATCGATCGAAAACCGGATAATGTCGCGACCATTTTGTGTAATGGCATAGCCAAACCCATCGGAACAAAAAGACATCCGGTTGATATTCCAGCCGCTTGAAAGGGTGGTCTCCAGCGGATGGCCGATAAACTGTTTGGCACAAATGGTCGGTGCATCCAGGTCTATATAACAGAGGTCCTCGGCAGTACTGGAGGAATTGTTTACAAAATAGATGCGGTTTGATTTTTTATCGTAAGCAATGGCAGAAGCATAGTCCAGTACGCTGCCATTGGGCAGGGCGGCACCGGTAAGGGCATTAAAACAAAGACCGTTTGCTCCATCGTATATCATCGGACTGGCCATACCATTGGTGGTATTGACCATCTTAATATACCGGTAAGGTTTATTGGAAGGTGATTGGGGAATACCATTGGTTGTTTCCGCTACGGATTGGTACACAATGGAACAAAAAGGATCGGGCGTCAGGTTGGTAAACACGGTATTGCTACTCTGCGCCAGGCTGACGCCCTGGTTGGTAGCTTCCAGCATGGCGAAGTTGGATATATTACCTCCATTGGCGGTCACCTTTACCCTGAACTTAATGGTAGCCGGCACATTGGGCGTCAATACACCTGCAGCCGCAGGTGGCGATTTAATAAGTCCGCCTGTATTGGCATAAGGCATCCTGCCGGTAGCATCGGGCACCGCAACACCATTCAGTGTAGTGGTGCCTGCTATATACGCACTGCCGGGAGGAATATTATCATACAACGTGGAATTGGTAAGATTGACGGTCGACAGGTTTTTCACAATGATGGTGTACTCCAATACATTCCCTTCAACAGCCAGGGTGCCGTTGCCACCGGTAGTGATATTGGCCACCGATTTACTCAGGTCAACGCTTTGGGCAGAGGTTTCCTCTGCCATACCCCATAGGAGCAGGATTAAAATAAGTACAATCAGGATAGTAGATCTAGTTTTCATTGGAATGGATTTGCAGTTAAAATATAGAACCCGGAAAGCTGCCCCCTTGCGGAGGTAGCCGTTTTGGAAGCTATTTCTTGATCATCTTAAACACGGTCTCTTCGCCTGTTTGCAGGTTCCTGGTTCGTACCAGGTATACCTGTGCAGGCCATTGGCCTATCTCCACCTGCCTGTCGGTTATTCCTTTCTCCACATTTACAGACTGCTGGTATTTCAACCTTCCCGCTATATCTGTGATCGTGAGCAAGACGGTTGATTTGACAGCCAGGTTGAACCGGATGTGCAACACCCGCTCAACAGGGTTGGGATAGAGTTGGATGCCATGGGCAGTCATTACTGCCAGCGATACCACCCGGCTGTATTCGGCCTTGCCCCGCTTGTCCACCGCCTTTATGCGGTAATAATTCATAGGGCCTGGCTGGGGATCAACAAACCGGTTAACCGCCGCATCTTTCAGCGTGCCGATGGTCACAAAATGCTCGCCATCATCCGACCGCTCTATCTCAAAATGATCGTGGTTGTTATCAATCACCGCTTCCCAGCTGATCTGCGCGCCCTGCGTGGTACGCACAGCGTTGATACTGATAAACTTTACGGCCAGCAAATGCAGGGTAGACTTCACGAGCTCTATATTATCAATGTAAAAACCATCTTCATTGTCGGAGCCATTGGAAGTAAACCGGAAGCGGAAGTTCACGGTAGCATTGCCCAGGTAATTATTTAAGTTGATCACCTCCCTGGTCCAGGCTTCGCGCATGCCGGTGAGGGCCGGCTGACTGGCCAGGGTGCCTACATTTTCACACACGGTGTTGATACCACATACGGGTTGAAAACTTCCACCGGTTGAAAACTGCACCTGCAGCTTATCGTAAGCATTCTCAGCCCGGTGCCTTACCCAAAAGGATAAATAAGCAGCGGTAGCATTCGAAAGATCGATATTGCCATTGTAGGTAGCTGTGGTGGCAAGGCCTGTACTATAATTGCCCGAAGGTGATTCGCTCAGCGATCGCGCACCCTGGTAAGCAGAGCCCGTGCTGGTGCCCCAGGCGCCGGAGAGGGTCCAATTGGTATTGGAGGTCCACTCCATATTATCACTGAATACAGGTTGGGGTTGATATAATTTGGTAATGGTATCATACAGGTTGATACCACCCGAACTGATCTGGTATACAAATCTTATTCTTGATCCCACCACCAGGGTTGCCGGCAGGGTATAGCTGATATTGCGTTGTACAGAATCGAAATAATTAGTGAAGCTGTTCACGGTTACCGGGCTGCCTACGGACTGGATATTTTCCAGCGGTGTGATGGAAACGGTAACAGGCGCATTGGTAATGCCGATGCGGCGCAGGCTGAAATTGAAGTTGCCGGTAACATTGTTAACCGCCACGGTACTCATGTCCTGCAGTTCGAAATAAGAGCCTGCCATATAAGCCATTTGCAGGTTGGCAAAGAACATACTCTTGGCAAGAGGAATAATATTTTCCGGATCGGGCCAGAAACCAAATCCGGCATTGCCCGGCCCTACCTCAACGGTATAGCCATAGGTCTTTTGTTTGGTGCCCGTTCCTATATCACCGGTGATATGCCAGTCGCGGGAATTGCCTACGGCATAATACCCTACGGTGGCCATGCCATCGCCGGCAAAATAGCCATTGTAGCGGGCCATCAATGCGGAAGCATAATTATAGAAAGACAGGTCGGGCGATGTAAAACTATGATTGGCCGGGCGGCCATAAGGGGTTACATAATAATTTCCATAAGCATGATGATCGATGGCAATCGAAAAATGCCGGGTCTCCGCAAAGGCGCGGATGGCCTGGGTTTCTGGTTCTGAAAAAGCACCAGGGCCTACATAGGCATCATCGCCCGGATCATGGGATGTACTGATGCCGGAGCCGGTTACGCCCCAATCCACATTGTAATTTCGGTTGAGGTCTACCCCATAATCGCCGCCGCCATTTACCCGGCGGTTCTTGCGCCACATGCCACCGCCCCCAGGCACACTGGTTTCATTGTAGCGGTAACCATCGGGGTTCACACAAGGCATAAAGAAAAGCTCGCGGCTGTCAACCAGTTCTTTGATACGATTGTCGCTGCTATAGTTCTCTACCAGGTATTGCATGAAGAAGAACAGGTTCATCATACTCATACCTTCGCGGGCATGGTGCAGACCGCTGTAAAAAGCTTCGGGCTCTGTTTCATCTGTACCCACATTGTCGGATATCTTCACTACGATCAGTGGCCTTCCTTCGCCGGTAGTGCCCGGCAAAATAATTTTCTGTACCAGTGCAGGGTAATGATTGACCAGTGAGTCGATGCGTTTTTGCATTTCCTGCCAGGTATAATACCCGCCATAGGAGCCGGGAATAAAACCGGCCGGTACAGCTACATTGGTAAGATGGGAACCACAGGGGCTTTCAAATTGAAGTTTTCCATTGAGCATGATGGCATCCTGCTGCTTATAGAAGTTTTCCTTCCGCGCATATTGACTAAAATGGGCCGCTTCATCTTCTATTAACAGGGAATAGCGGACGCCTGTTCTTTGCAGGATGGCCAATGCCTTATGATCGATGGTGGTTACGAAAGTATTTTCTTCCTTATTCAATTCGCCATGATCAAATTCAACACCCTGCGCCTGCAACCAGGCCAGTCCCTGCCCCGGAATAGTAAGGCTCACCCTGCTATAGGTGTGTTGGGCATAGATCGTTGTAGTTAAACTGATCAATGGAAGGGCGATTAAATAATGAAACGGTTTCATAGGCATAGACATTTAAGGATAGCAGTTAGGATGCCTTCTACCAGGGGTTGGGTAAAAGGATTGCCTTACGACCAGTTGGGTCGTTTCAACACGCCAAAGGCATGCTGCACTTTTTTTATAAGTGTTCATTAAATGGTCAGAGACGTCGATAAAATGGCGGGTGACAGTTGCACAGTCGGGTATGCGTGCGCTTGTTGGGTAATAGGTACATGTGTTTCATAGTACAGATTTTTGTACTGGATTAAATGATTATAATGGTAGCCTGTTGGCTTGTAAAGCGGGGGTTATCAGGCAAGTCGGTACAGCCTGCGCTCAGGAAAAAAGCTAATATGTTCGCCTCAGGACCGGGGTTAACGGTGGAGGCTTTTCTACGGGAAGAGGGTTAATACAAGAGTAAATCATTTTTTTTGGCCATGCAAGGTAAAAACCCCATGTGGAAACCACGTGCGCGTACAATTCACCTGGACCTCTCCTGCCGGCTCCCGATCGCATTAGTCGCTTCTTTTACAATTAGTTGAATATTAGTCAACTGGGGTTATTGGGTATTCCGATGGGTTCAGGGAATTAACTTTATAATATTATTTGGTTTATTTTATAAACTACTTTAGCTTTGGTATACAAACAACCGTTACATGTTAAAATTGATTCCCCTCATCCTTTTACTACTTACCTGGATCGCCGGTTCAGCCCAGACTACGATCTCCGGGAAAGTGAAGGATGCAAAAGGTCGCCTGGTAAACGGCGCCAGTATAGCCATAAAAGACTCCTATGATGGAGGCACTTCCGATTCTACCGGTGTTTACCGGTTCAAAACGACCGAAAAAGGAGAGCAGACCCTGTTGGTCACCTCCATCGGTTACAAATTGTATGAACAAAAGATCACGGTTTCCGGTGCCTCCATCACGGTGGATGTGCTGCTGAAAGAGGAGCCCAATGAGCTGACAGCCGTGGTGATCACGGCCGGCACTTTCGAAGCCAGTGATACCAAACGCGCCACGGTGCTCAACCCGATCGACATTGTGACCACCGCCAGTGCCAATGCCGATATTACCAGCGCTATTAAAACCCTGCCCGGTGCGCAACAGGTGGGAGAAAGCGAAGGGCTGTTCGTGCGGGGTGGTACAGCACAGGAAACCAAGGTATTTATTGACGGTACACTGGTCAATAACTTCTTCTTCAGTAGTGTGCCTGATATCGCCCAGCGGGGCCGCTTCTCTCCTTTCATCTTTAAGGGAACGGTGTTCAGCTCCGGCGGGTACTCTGCTTTATATGGACAGGCTTTGTCTTCGGCGCTTATCCTGGAGTCTATCGACCTGCCCGATCAATCTTCTGCCAGCCTTGGCATTTCTACGGTAGGTTTGAGTGCAGGCTATCAACAATTGTCCAAAAAGAAAAATGCCAGCTGGGGCATCAGTTATAACTATACCAACCTGGTGGCTTATTTCGCGGTGATCAAACAACGCATCGACAATTTCCATACGCCCGAATTTCACAATGGCGACTTCAACTTCCGCGTCAAAACATCCAAAACGGGTATGCTCAAATTCTATGGTTACTTCAATTACAGCAACCTGGGTGTACGCAGAAGTGATATTGATTCACTGGATCTGAAGAATGCGTTCAAACTCACCAACTTCAATGTATACGCCAATCTCTCCTGGAGGGAAAAGCTGGGTAAGAAGTGGAAACTCTATATGGGTACTTCCTACAGTGATAATACGGACAAGGTTAATAATGAATTGCAGAACCAAAACAACGAGCCGCAGCATATAGACGATGATCCCTATAGCGGCAAAAGCTTTCAGGCAAAATCGTATGGAAGCCTGGCCCAGATCAGGGCGGTATTGGAAAGAAGGCTCTATGGCCTGAGTGCTATTCGCTTTGGCGGAGAATACATGTACTTTAAAGAACGCACAGACTTCAGCAACCGGTTTATAGCCAAGAGCCAGAACAATACGGATGACCACTTCAAAGCTGCTTTTGCAGAAACAGATATTTACATTACCAACGATCTGGCAGCCAAAGTAGGTGGACGGGTGGAACATTCCTCGCTGTTGAACAAAGCCAATATTGTTCCCCGTATTTCCCTCGCCTATAAGCTCACAGATAAAGCACAGGCATCACTGGCCTACGGGGTATTTTACCAAAAGCCCGAAAAGGATTATTTCCTGCGGGGCTATACTTTCAATGACCTGGCTTATACGAAGGCAACGCATTATATAGCCAACGTGCAAAAAGTGACCAGGGATTATACCTTGCGCGTAGAAGCATTTTATAAGAAATACAATGAGCTTACAAAAACCTTTACGTCCAGTGGCAGCAAGGTGATCGACAGTGTGGGCGGCGGTGGTTATGGCCATGCAAAAGGTATTGAGCTTTTCTGGAGAGACCGTAAGACCTTCAAAAATGTAGATTACTGGATCTCGTATTCCTACCTCGATACAAAAAGGGATTACCTCAATTACCCCTATGCCATACAGCCCAATTTCGCAGCTACGCATACGGCCAGCCTGATCGTTAAAAAGTTTGTTAGCAAGATCAAAACGCAGTTCAACGGGTCTTACACCTTTGCCTCCGGCCGGCCTTATTACAATATCCGCTACGACAATGGGGCTGCTAAATTCACCATTGCCGATCAGGGAAAGACGATCCCCTACCACAGCATGAGCTTTAGTGTGAACTACCTGCCCAATATTGGCAAGCAAGGCGCCAAGCAATTTGCGGTATGGGTATTCTCGGTCAACAATGTGATTGGCAACAACCAGGTATTTGGCTACAATTATTCAGCCGATGGCACGCGCAAAGAAGCGGTGGTACCAACGGCCAAACGGTTTTTCTTCCTGGGCTGCTTCCTGAGCTTTGGGGTTGACCGTACAGACGATGTGATCAACAGCAATTTATAATAAGAACCATTTATTCCAACTTATAAACCTTCAGTTATGCAAAACGAAAAAGATGCCCACTTATGGGAAATAGCTAAAAAGCGCGCAAGTTTTAAATACCACCTGGTATCCTATATCGTATTCAATGCTTTTTTCTGGGTAATATGGGCTTTTACGGGACAAGACAGCTACCACGGCTATAGTGGATTACCCTGGCCGGTGTGGCCCATGATGGGATGGGGTATTGGATTGTTGTTTCATTTTCTGGGCGCCTATGTTTTCCATGGTGAAAACTCTGCGGAGAAAGAATATGAAAAACTAGTACAAAACAACAAGTAACTTACCAAACAATTATATAAAAAACAGCAATATGAAAAAGATCATAGCATCAGCCCTCCTTTCCTTCTTAGTGGTAGCAGCCACTGCGCAAAGCGAAAAATATACCAAGGCCATGCAATCGAATGTGGCCACGATCGATTCGATACATACGGCACAGGGCTGGACGGATATGGCCAATACTTTTCAACGCATCGCTGATGCCGAAAAGACGCAATGGCAGCCTTATTACTATGCAGCACTGGGCCATGTAATGACCGGCTATATGGAAGGCGCCGCAACCGGTGGAACCGCCGGCGCGGATAAGATCGACCCATTGGCCAATAAAGCAGAGGAATTGCTCAATAAAGCTGAAGCAATCAGCAAGGACAATTCTGAGATCTTTTGTCTAAAGAAGATGATCGCCACACTGCGTATGATGGCCGATCCCATGAACCGCTACATGACTTACGGGCCACTGGCAACAGAAGCTTTACAGAAAGCTAAGTCGCTCAATCCTGAAAATCCCAGGGTATACCTGCTGGAAGGACAGGATAAATTTTATACGCCCGAGCAGTATGGCGGCAGCAAAACAGAGGCTAAGGCTTTGTTTGAGCAGTCCATTAAAAAATATGAAGCCAAACCAGCCTCTGATATCGATCCACAATGGGGCAAATCGCAGGTGCTGTTCTTTCTGGATCAGTTGAAATAGTGTATATCATGTGCATTGTCCACGGCCGGTCTTCCGCAGATTTGCCGTGGACAACTTTATATTTGAACTTTTAAATAATTGCCCATGTCAACAGAGGCTTTTTCTCCTGAAGAAAGTTTACGTGTCATTCAGACGATGATCAATAAAACCCGTCAACAGATCTCGGGGCAAAGTCATTATTTTTTAATGTGGGGTTGGTGCACATTGGCGGCCTGCATCGGGCAATTCTTACTCATGGAGGTATTCCATTATGAAAAGCATTACCTGGTATGGCTCATTACGATACCTTGTGTCATATTCACTATCTGGTTTTCTACAAGGGAAGAAAAAAATAAAAGGGTAAAAACCTATGCGGCTGAAAATATGAGCTTTCTGTGGACGGGGATCGGGATTTCATTTTTTGTAGTGAGTATGATCTTTATGAAGATCGGGTGGGTCAATTGTTATCCTTTCTATATTATGTTCTATGGCCTGGGATCTTTTGTATCGGGCCGTATTTTGCGCTTTACACCACTGGTGGTAGGTGGCGCTATCAATTGGGCCCTGGCACTGGCTTCCATCTGGGCGCCGTTTGGTTACCAGCCATTGTTTGCGGCCGCCGCTTTATTGTTTAGTTATATTATTCCAGGACACCTGTTGCGCAACACACAACGGGAAATGCAGTAGTTAAAAAAGAAAAAGCCTCGATTATGGAAGAGAAAAAACTGTCCGGGGAAGAAAGTCTGCTTTTGATCCGGCAAATGATACAGGTAGCCAAAGATGAACACCGCGAGAAAGGCGATGGCTGGCTTATCTGGGGATGGTTGTTGTTTGTGGCTTCTATTTCATCTGCCATACTGAGTTATGCCAAACTGGGCAGGTATGTGGGCTGGGTGTGGCTGGGGATACTTGCCATTGGGTTGATCGTTTATGTGCTGGGTCACCTGCGGCAACAACGCAAGGAAAAAGTACATACCTATGTACAGGAATTACTCAATAAGATCGAGCGCGGATTCTTTATCAGTTTGTTTGCCATTGTGGCCTCTATCTATATCAGCAACAGTAATTTTTCCTTTGGCTATTTCTATATTCTGTATGCTTTCTGGATGTTCATTCATGGAAGTGCGATCCGTTTCAAGCCATTGATCATTGGCGCCTGGGTAAACTGGGCAGCGGCCATTGCCATTTTCCTGGTCAACAATTTTCAATATGATATGATGATCTCTGCGCTGGCAGTGCTGGTAGGATACCTCATTCCCGGTTATATGCTGAGAGCTGAATTCAGGAAAAAGATGCAGTCATCAGATCGAATCATTGCCTAATGGAATTCAAAGAATTAGATCCTATACTACATTCGCAGCTCCGGCTGGCTGTTGTTTCACTCCTCATCAGTGTGAAAGAAGCAGAGTTTACTTTTATCAAAGAGAAGACGAATGCTACTGCAGGCAACCTCAGCGTGCAGATCAATAAATTGAAGGAAGCCGGCTATATAGAAGTGGTGAAACAATTCAAAGACAACTACCCCCAAACTACCTGCAAAATAACTCCCCTCGGCGTAAAGGCTTTTGAAGAATACGTCCAGAATCTGCAATCTTACCTTGGCGTGAAGAAGCCGTGAGACGGCAATAGTGAATCGGCAATCGGCAATCGGCAATGCGTTCGCTTCGAAAAGACCGTGAACCGGCAGTCAATTTCGTTTATCTAAAATATCGCCCTTCGAAGAGTGTCTTTTTGCACCGTTAGGTGCAACAGCTTTGTAGGAATATATTACGTTATTCAATGCGGCGCCGTAGGTGACGCTCCAGAGGGGTGCGCCTACAGCGCACATAAACCATTGAATACGTTTTCTACAAAGCGATAGCCCCGATGGGGCATGAATACACCTTTGATACGATTATTTGCTACGATTGTTTGCTACGATTGGTTGATACGATTGGTTGATACAAAACTTCTCATTGGGGTATACACAAAAAAAGTCCCCCCAAATCCTTAGCGTATTACTAGCAGGACAGGGGGGATGCTTTCTTACCTCTGTTGAAACCTAACCAATTATTCTTTGATCAGCTTAACGATCATACGTTCTTTGCTGTTGATAGTTACTTCCAGTACATACATACCAGGTTTCAAATTGGCGCTGCCATCCATCAGGTAGCTATTGGAACCAACACCTGCTTTGGCACTCTTGCGCATTACTTCTGCACCACTTGCATTCAGCACCTTCATCACGATGTATGAATCTTCGTTCAATTGAACATTTACGGCAATGTCATTCTTGGCAGGGTTGGGGCTCACACTTACCATCTTCAGTGAGCGGGTATTGTACACACGCACAATCAATATCTTGCTCAGGGCAACCCTTGCATCCAGGTCAACTTGTTTCAGGCGGTAGTAGATATCTTTCTTAGCTACTGTGTTACGGCCTACTTTATCAATGAAATCGTAAGCTTTCTTCACGGTAGAGTTGCCACCGGTCTTGATCGTACCTACTACTTCCCATTTCAAACCATCAAAGCTTCTTTCGATATCAAAGCGGTCGCTGTTTGACTCAAAGTTGGTTACCCAGCTAAGCTCTACATTACCTTCATCTTTGTACAGACCTTTAAAGTCAACCAGGCTAACGGGCAGTGTACTTGAATTTGCAAAAGCAAGTGTAACCGTTGCATCCTGAGAACACTGAGGAATATAACCGAAGTCACAGATCTTGTACTTAAAGGTGGTAGAAGAACCAGAGAAGCCAGGATTGGGCGTGAAAGTAAAGGTACCGTCTGTGTTCAATACTACAGTACCATGAGGTGAAGGCACGGTAAGGTAGGCATCGAAAGACTCATGCTCGGGATCGCTGTCATTCTGCGTTACATCGCCGGAAGCGTTGTGGTTGGCAGCACCGTTGAAGTTATCATTAACTGCAACGGGTGCTGAGTTACAACCTGCTGGATAATAAAGCGGAGCATCTATTATAAGACTATCAATGGCCAGTCTGGTGCTTCCATTGGCGCCTCCGTACTGGAGAAACACTCTGTATGGACCTGAACCAACCGGGCCAAATTTTTGGCTAAAAGTATATTCCTGACCAGCTACTGTGCTGCTGTTCAAAGTGATGGTGTGCATAGCAGGGCCTGCATTGATCAGGTCTGGTGTTGCTAAGTAGATCTTGATCCAGCGGGTAGAACCTGCTGCAAGCGCCGTTTCTAATTTGTAGCGGAAAGAAACAGTTACTTCACCTGGAATGTCCAATACCTGGGTATAGATACCAGTAGATTGTGAAGTAGAATTAGAAGCAGTAGTATGGGAAACCATCGCCCCATCGCCTTCGATGCCGGGTGTCCAACCATCATTCACTTCGAAATCGTTAATGATCCAGCAATGTTGTTGAAGATGGCTTCTTACCTGGCCAAGGGTTACGCCTGAGCGTGAGTTAAATTTTTCATTTACCTGAGCATTTGCCCCAAGAGAAGAGAGGAGTACCCATGCGGATACCATAAGGAGTGTAAAATTCCGTTTCATTGATGTAAGTTTCAGAGTTTAGAAATCGTGTTACACTGATGAATTGTGTTCATCGGGGCATTCAAAGGAAGGAGAATGAGTTGCTAAAGGACATACGATTGAGGGAATAGGCTCCACTCCGAGCTTACACATAGCTATTGGAAGATACTATTGGGATAACCATTACAGGTTAAACTTAAGACAGACTTGAATTTCTAGATTTTTTGGAAATTGGTGCAAGAGGTAATTCGTGTGGTCTTGCAGGTAACGGAATTGTCAGAGGATGTGAGGGATGATGAGGCAAAAGTAAAGCGCCCCGGCGGATATTGCAAGCATTTGGAAAAGTTTTTTTCCAGTTTAGGGACTTTTAATGTGCTTTCCGATCCCGTCATATTTTTACTGTTTCCTAACAATTTGAGTTGTAATTTGTAAGGTAATTATCATATGTCGGTAATCATACAGGTTAATCACCTCAGCAAACACTACAAGGAATTAAAAGCGGTCAATGATATTTCATTTACCGTGAACCAGGGAGATGTATATGGTTTCCTGGGCCAGAATGGCGCCGGCAAATCCACCACCATCCGCATGCTGCTCACGCTCATAGAGCCTACTAACGGCAGTATAGAGTTGTTTGGCATGGACCTCAAAAAGCACCGCAAAGATATCCTGAAGCAAATAGGCGCTGTGATCGAGCGGCCCGACCTGTACAAATACCTCACTGCGTATGAATGCCTTTCGCTGTTTGCCCGGATGAGCGGCATTAAACCGAACCACCAAAAGCTGATGGCGCAGCTGGAACAGGTAGGACTGCAGGAAAGGGCACAGAGTAAGGTAAAGACCTTTTCGCAGGGTATGAAGCAGCGGCTTGGTATTGCAGTAGCCCTGGTACATGATCCGCAACTGATCATACTCGATGAACCTACTAACGGTCTCGACCCACAGGGGATCGCCGATATACGTAATCTGATATTGCTGCTGAGCAAACACCAGGGCAAAACGGTTCTTGTATCATCGCACCTGTTGCATGAAATAGAAATGACGGCCAACCGCATGATCATTATCGACAAGGGAAAGAAGATCGCAGAAGGTAGTGTGAAGGAATTGTTCGACCCTTCGAAGTTGTTGATCCAGGTGAGCTTTACGAATACAGCCCAGGTAGCCGCGCAATTACAGCAGAGCCCGTGGAAGGAATATATCAAAACACAGGAGCAAAACAATATACTTTTCCAGATGGATGAACAACAGGTGCCTGCACTGACAGCCGCCCTGGTCAATATGGGGGCAGCCATTACTGCGCTGCAGCCTCAACACTCACTGGAAGCTTATTTCCTGGCCTTAACAACAGCCAACCGACATGTGGACACTTTTACAAATTGAACTCTTTAAGATATTCAAGCGGCCGCGTACTTATATCGCTTTTGTGGCCATTGCCGCAATTGTGCTGCTCATCCAGCTGGCGCTGTTTGTAGATGCTGATACCTACCTCGACCTGCTGCTGCAATCTATCCGGTCGGACTTTGCCATCGATGGTAAGATTGCCAATGGTTATTTTGTGTGCTATTTTATTTTACAAACCTTATTGATCCACGTCCCATTATTGATAGCCCTTATCGGAGGAGATATGATCGCCGGCGAAGCCAATATGGGCACGCTGCGCTTATTGGCCAGTAAGCCCATCAGCCGCAGCTCGTTGATGCTTTCGAAGTTCATCGCCAGTGCTATTTATACACTGATGTTGCTGGTGTGGATGGCTTTTTTGTCGCTGTTCCTGTCGCTGGTGGTATTTGGGGTGGGCGACCTGATGGTCTTTAAAAGCTCGGAGATCATTCAGCTGAAGCAGGCGGATGTGATGTGGCGTTATTTTGCCGCTTTTGGATTTGCGGCCATTGCCATGACTACAGTAGCAGCGCTTTCCTTCTTCCTATCGCTTTTTGCAGAGAATTCCATCGGGCCCATTGTGGCTACGATGAGTATTGTGATCGTATTTACGATCCTTACCACGATGGACCTGCCTTTCTTCAATTTGATGAAGCCCTACCTCTTTACCTCGCATATGCTGGGGTGGAAGGGTTTCTTCGACAATCCCATCAATTACGGAAGTGTCTTGAAGTCGGCCGGCGTGCTGCTGCTCCACATAGTGGGGTTCGTAGGCATCGCCATATACATCTTCAAAAAGAAGGATATTTTATCGTAGTAAGTGCAGGTATTAAGCAGTGGCCAGTTTCCGCTTTCTGCGGGTTACTGTAATGCCTTTTAGACTCACCATTTCGCTTTTATCCTGGTCCCACACTTTTAAGCGCAGGCAGGCAACGATATCCCTGGGGTGCAGGGAGGTTGTTTTGGCTACTTGCAATTCGGGGAAATGCTCCATCACCTCGGGAAGGCGGTAGAAAGGTATTTTGGCATTCAGGTGGTGAATATGGTGGTAGCCGATATTGGCAGTAAACCAATGCATCACAGGATGCATGGTCATATAGCTGGATGATTCGAGGGCAGCTTTATCGTAAGCCCATTCGGTATTGCAGCTAAAGGTGACACCGGGAAAATTATGCTGGGCATAAAATAAATAGGAACCCAGGGAGAAGGCGATCAGGAATGGCACAAAGAACATGAGGAGCCAGGCCTGCCAGCCGAGGAAGATAAAAATACAGGTGGCGGCAGCAATATGCAATACCAACGCAAGCAAGGCGTCGAAATGCTTACGCGGGCTGCTCACAAAAGAACCTACACACATACCCAACAGGAACATGGTGAAATATCCCAGCCCAATGGTAAGCGGATGGCGGATAGCCAGGTAACCGATCCTTTCTCCGGCCGACATATTGAGGTATTTATGCTTGGTGGCAATGGGAAATGATCCAATGCTGGCGCTGAATAATTTGGAATTATGCTTGTGGTGGTGATCGTGCGAGCGTTTCCAGATGCTGGTAGGAGCCAGCATATAAATGCCGAATACGGTCATGATGGCATCAGCCAGCTTCGATTTGTGCAGGATGGTGTGGTGCTGGTGATCGTGGTAGATCACAAACATGCGTACCAATAGCAAACCGGCCAGCAAGCTGAACACGATCCTGGCGGCGAGCCAAGGCATTACAACCGTTCCGGCCAGGGCCAGGATGGTGAGGCCAAGCGCTGTTAGCGTATGGAACCAACTTTTACTTCTGATTTCTTTGGCAAAAGGCTTTGTGGCCAATATCAGCTCTTTCCCGGACCGCATACTCATATGTTGATTTTGCTTTAACAATTTAAACTATTTGATTAACTCGCTTGTGTTTCCACCGGCGGTGTGTCCACAACCAGGTCTCGGGGTCTTTGATGATATCAGCTTCCAGTCTTTGGGTATGCGCTTCGGTAATTTCACCCTCGCGGATGGCATTATAAGGCGGCATCTTCAAAGTGTCAGCGGTTAACGTATAATAACCCCGTTTTATTTTTTTTATCGATACATAAACGATCGGATAATTCATTTTCTGGGCGATCCTCTCTGTACCGGAGAAAACTGGTGTATCCTGGTTCAGAAAGTTCATCCAATAAGCTTTGTCAGGCGAAGGCGTTTGATCGGCGATAAAGGCAGTTGCGGATAAATGTCCCCTGTTCTGCACCATATCCCTGAACGTATCTTTCATGGCAATGAGCTTAGTACCAAACCGCGTGCGCATTTTTATAGTCAACCTGTTAAAATACGGATTGCGCAACGGGTGATAGATCACATACAATTGATGCTTACACCTAAGGCTGAAGGTATTGCCTGCCCATTCCCAATTGCCGTAATGCCCCATCACCACAACAATGCTCTTATTTTCGGCGGCAAATCCGTTGAACAATGCCTCTGCTGCCGGATCCATGCTGCAATGCTTAAGCATGGAGTCACGACTAATGGTCAGTGTTTTGAATGTTTCAAGAAAAAGATCACAGAAATAATGGTAGAAGTGTATTCGAATAGCGTTGATTTCTGAGTCGGTTTTATCCGGGAAAGCGTTGCGTAGGTTGTCAAAAACTACTTTTTTCCGATAGCCGATCACGTGGTATAAAAAAAGACAAAAGATATCTGATAGCAAATACAGTGCGCGAAAAGGCAACACTGAAAGCAAATACAAAAAGGGTAGGGCTATATAATAGCTCAGTGCGGCCAAGATCGTTGGTTTTGTTTAGTTTTAAAGGTTGCGCTAAAGATAATTGAATTCTAGGCTCCAAAGCCTGAAAAGGGGATTAAAATAATGTCACTTTAACATTATATAATAATAATGTTGCATCCAACGGGTTGAGTACTACCACATTAAAAAAGGCGGTCCTTGCTGTAGAAGCAGGAACCGCCTTTTTGTATGAAGCGAAAACGATTAGAAACCGTATTTGGTTACGCCGGGTGTCGCTACCGGGTAGAAACCATCTGCATCGGGCAAAATGGGTGCTGTAGCTGCAAAGTCGTACACCTTGGGATGGAGGTCAATGCCCGAATTGATGGCTTTGTCCCACTCTATCACCTGTCCGGTATAAGTAGCCATACGACCGAGGATGGAGGTCATGGTGCTTTTGGCACCGTTCTCAGCATCTGCAAATTTGTACTGGCCTTTGGCAATGGCTTCAAACAGTTCGTCATGCTCTGTTTGGTAAGGATTGTTCTCCAGTTTTGTGTCATACTGGTATAATACCTTGCCCTTGCTGCTCACAATGTTGGCGTCTCCTGCCCGGAGGATGCCCTTGGTGCCCACCAACAGTTCATCTACCTTGCTCATGGTGCCGGGAATATGGCGGCACTGGCTATTGAGGATGGAACCATCGGCGTAGTGGAATTCTACATAATGGTGGTCAAATATTTCACCATATTCTTTTCCTTTACGCACCTGGCGTCCGCCCATACCCTGTGCTTTTACAGGATAGCCGCCTTTGAACCAGTTGATCACATCAATATTGTGGATATGCTGTTCGGCAATATGATCGCCGCAGAGCCATACGAAATAATACCAGTTACGCATCTGGTATTCCATTTCGGTTTGACCGGGCTGGCGTTTGTTGACCCACACCCCGTCATTGTTCCACCAGGCTTGCGCTGAGGTAATATCGCCAATGAGGTTTTTCCTTTTGTACAGTTCACGGTAGCTGTTCTGGTAGTGACGTTGTAAACCCACTACTACATTCAGCTTTTTAGCTTTGGCCTGTTCTGCCGCTGCCAGTACTTTTTGTACGCCGGCAGGATCGGTAGCCACCGGCTTTTCCATGAAAATATGTTTGTTCTGCTTTACTGCTTCTTCGAAGTGAATGGGCCTGAAACCGGGAGGGGTGGCCAGGATAACCACATCGGCCAGGGGAATGGCTTTGAGGTAACCGTCGAAACCTACAAACCTTCTTTCTGCGGGTACATCCACACGGTCCTTCACTGTTTTATCGCCCGATTTGGAATCGGCGGTCAATGATTTATAGCATTTTTCCAGGCGGTCACTGAAGGCATCGGCCATGGCTACCAGCTTTACATTTTGCTTGGTAAGCAAGGCTTGCATGGCAGCACCGGTACCCCGGCCACCACAGCCTATGAGGGCTACTTTGATGACGTCATCAGAGCCGGAAAAATAATTGGCTTTGGAAAGGAAAGGAGCAGCGATCAATCCGCCGGCTATCAGCGAGGACTGTTTCACAAAATCACGCCGGGAAGGGTGGTTGGATGAATCTTTACGCATGGTTGTTAATTTATATAATGGAGCAATCTAATTACCGAGGTATTTTTTATAAAATGCTTCTGCCTCTTGGGCCGTGGGCGCCTTCAGGGTTCGCACCAGGCGGAAACCTACTGCCATCCCATCTGTAAGCCACCATTTGCTTTTGGGGATCTGCGGATCGCGTTTGTTCCAGGAGGGATCTGATTTACCCCGACTGGCGCTGCGCAGAGCCTCTGGCTTATCGAGGTAACCACCGCCACGCACTGTTTTGGGGTAGGTGTCCTCTGTGTTGAAAGAAGGGTCGGTAACGCCATCGGCAATCACAGTAAAGTATTTCTCATCGTAGTGATCGAGGGTCCATTCTGCTACATTACCGATCATATCATACAATCCCCAGGCATTGGGTTTCTTCTGCCCTACTTTCTGGTATTTGTTTTTACTATTGACGCTAAACCAGCCATAATCTTTCAGCAGTTTGGCATCATTCCCGAAATAATAAGCGGTAGTGGTACCAGCCCGGCAGGCATACTCCCACTCTGCTTCTGTAGGCAGGCGGTAGAACATGCCCGTTTTTTTATACAGCCACCGGCAATACATAAGGGCTGTGCGCTGCGACATACTGTTGACCGGAAATCCTCCCTGCTTGCCCATGCCCCAGCTGAGGTCGATGTATTGTGGTGTAGGCCTTGTTACTACATCTACTTCTGAATTGCGGCTGGTGCTTTCATCATTAAAGAACAACAGGAATTCATCGTAGGTAACTTCATACCGGCCCATCCAGAATGCTGAAACATTCACATTGCGCTGTGGGGTTTCATCGGGCTTTTTGCCGGCTTCTTTTTCCGGACTACCCATCAGGAATTTTCCTTCAGCGATCGGCAGCATTTTAAAAGAAATGGCCGATCCGGGGATCGTTGTTTCGTAGGGTTCAAAATTCGTATTCTGCTGAGCAGAGGCTACACTTACTGCAGTAGCCCCATAAAAGAATAACACCAGTCGTTTCACACTTAATAAGTTTAGGTGCTCGAAAGATAAGAAAATAATTTGTAGGTCCCCCCTAAACTATATCGCCCAGGTAGAGAAATCGATTGCATTAAAAATAAATTTTCAAGCTATGGCCATGCTACAGCATATTGATGTTAAATTTATCCAAACACTCAGAACATGAAACGTCGACAATTTATGCGTAATTCCCTGTTCACCGGCGCCTCCCTGGCAACAACTGCTATAGCACTTGGTAAGTCGGATGAAAAGGGAGATACCCTAACGAATGCTGAAAAAACATTTAACCTTGACTATGCCTTTCACGATGGCATGTTTAAAAACAGCGGTGGGGCTGACTTTATTGAGCAGATAAAATTTGCCCATAGCATGGGCTTCCGGTCTATTGAAGACAATGGCATGATGGGCCGGCCTGTGGAGATGCAAAAGAAGATCGGCGAAACGCTGGCATCACTCGGTATGCGCATGGGTGTTTTCGTTGTTACTTCGGATAACTGGCATTGGAAGACCTCGCTCGCTTCGGGCAAGCAGGAATGGATCGATAGAATGATCAAGGATTGTAAGGAAACGGTAGAAGTTGCCAAGCGTTGCGGCGCCAAATGGGTGACGGTAGTACCGGGTAATTATGAAAGGAGTCTTTCTTTCGAATACCAAACCGCCAATGTTATCAATGCCTTACGCAAGGCCAGCGCCATCCTGGAGCCCCATGGCCTGGTAATGGTACTGGAAGCATTGAGCGATAACCCCGATCTGTTTCTCCGCCATTCGGATCAAACCTATATGATCTGCCAGGCAGTAGGCAGTCCCAGCTGCAAGTTCCTTTTCGATATGTACCATATGCAGCGCAATGAAGGGGATATTATTAATAATCTCAATAGATCCTGGGATGAGATCGGGTATTTACAGATCGGCGACAACCCCGGCCGTAAAGAACCTACCACGGGCGAAATGAACTACAAGAATATCTTCAAACATATTCACAGCAAGGGCTACAAAGGCATCCTGGGCATGGAGCATGGCAATGCGAAACCGGGCAAAGAGGGAGAAGTGGCATTGATCAAGGCGTACCGGGAATCGGATAGCTTTCTGTAGGGAAAACAGCTTCGAGCTGTGAGCTACGAGCTGCGAGCCTGGAGCTTACCTAAAAGGTGACCCCTTTCGTTTGCGACGCAGGCGAAAGCTGTCACCTTTTATGTTAAATCGTTAAAGTGTGAACAGGACTATGATCAGAACGAAGCACACCTTAATTTTGCCCCCGGAACGCTACCCACCAGCCGACCAACAGAAACAATGAAAGGACTCCTGAGAACAATAGCATTGGCAGGTCTATTTATTATGACCTTGTTGCCCACCCAGGCCCAGGAAGCAGATGACCTTATTAAGAAAGTAAAAGACAAACTGGCCACGGTAAAAGATTACCAGGCCGACGGGGTGATGAAGACGGATGTGTCTTTCATGAAGATCCCGGAATCCAAAGTGATCATCTACTACAAGAACCCCGATAAGTTCAAGATCAAAAAGCAGGATGGCATTGCCATTGTGCCCAAGGGGGGCGCCAATGTAAACCTCGGCGGCCTGTTTGCCAACGACAATTATACAGCAGTGCCGGCCGGCAACGGTAAGGTAGCAGGTACGGATGTACGTATTGTAAAACTGTTGCCGCTGGATGAAAAGAGTGATATCGTGGTGGCCACCTTGTACATCGACGAAAAGCAATCGCTGGTGCGGAAAGCCATTATGACCACGAAGAGCAATGGCACGTATGAAATGGAAATGAGTTATGGAAAATTTGGCAACTGGGGATTGCCCGACAAAGTAGTATTCAGCTTCAATACCAAAGATTATAAACTTCCCAAAGGGTTGGCATTCGATTATGATACCGGCGAGAAACCGGCAGCAGCCACCAGCTCCGACAAAGACCAGAAGGGAAAATTAGAGATCTCCTATACCAATTATGCCGTCAATAAGGGTATTGCGGACAGCTTCTTTAAGTAGAGGTGTCGGCAATCGGCAATCGGCAATCGTTTGCTTCGAAACTGCTGATTAGATCACTCGTCGGTTTCCGGTATTTCTAATGCTTCATCCACTGCATTGGCCAGAATCACGGAAGTCATTTTCTTCAGCGGGTTCCTGCGGTATTCTGCATAGCCGCTCCGTTGATTGATAATGTCAATGCATTCGTAGATGGCTGTGAGGAAGGAGGAATGATCGGCTTTATTTTTACCGGCAATATCAAAAGCAGTACCGTGGTCGGGAGAAGTGCGTACACCGGGCAGTCCCGCTGTATAATTGACGCCTTCGCCCTGGGCCAGTGATTTAAAGGGGATCAGGCCCTGATCGTGGTACATGGCCAGTACTGCATCAAATTTGGTATAATGATGGCGGGCAAAGAAAGCATCAGCGCTATAGGGTCCCATCACCAGCATAGAACGTTTGGCATCCTTTATGGCCGGTTTGATGATCTCGTCTTCTTCCTTGCCTATTAATCCTTCATCGCCGGCATGGGGATTCAATCCCAGTACTGCAATTTTAGGTTTGTCGATGCCAAAATCTTTTATCAGTGACTGATTAAGAATATTGAGTTTGGAAATAATGCGCTCACGGGTGATGTGCTGGGCGGCTTCTCTCAACGGTACGTGTTCGGTAACGAGGGCTACCTTGAGGTTGCTGGCCACCATCAGCATCACTACATCCTGCACACCGAATATATGTTTCAGGTAAGGGGTATGGCCTGTGAAGTTGAATTCGGCCGATTGGGTATTTTTCTTATGAATGGGGGCTGTAACCAGTCCCTGTATCTTATTTTCTTTCAATGCCTGCACGGCAACAGCCAATGATTTAACGGCATATTTGCCAGCCATATCGGTGAGTACACCAGGTGTGATGGCCACCTCTTCTTCCCAGCAGTTGAAGATATTCACCTGCTTGGGGGTGATGCGGTTTAACTCCTTAATACTTTGATAGTTGAAGTTAAGATCAGCTACCCCTTTACGGTAAAAGTTGATGACTTTATTGGAAGCAAAAATAACGGGTGTACACAGTTCCAGCACACGGTGATCGGAGAAAGTTTTGATGATCAACTCAGTTCCGATGCCATTGAGATCGCCAATTGTGATGCCTATTACCGGTTTTTGTTGCGGTGCATTCATATTTCTTAATTCTGGCGACTAAAGTACGAATAAATAATAAGTCGGGAGTCCCGAGTTGGGAGTCAGGAGTTGAGAGTCGGGAGTCTGAACACAGAAATCTTACCTTCGCATCATGTACACACTCAAAAAGTCGCTGGGGCAGCATTTTTTAAAAGACGAAGACATCAGCCGGAAGATTGTGGAGTCCATACAGGAGCATCCTTTTCAGCAACTGCTGGAAGTAGGGCCTGGTGGCGGCGCACTGACGAAATACCTGATAGCGTTGCCCGGCATTCACTTTAAGTGTGTGGAGCTGGATGATGAAAAAGTAGCCTGGCTGTTGGAGAAATACCCGGTGCTGGAAGGCAAGATCATTGCGCAGAGCATTCTGGATATCCCCGCTCCTTTTGAAGGCCGGTTTACGGTGGTAGGCAATTTCCCTTATAATATTTCCTCGCAGATACTTTTTAAAATGCTGGAGTGGAAAGAGCACCTGGAATCGATGACAGGCATGTTCCAGAAAGAAGTGGCGCAGCGGGTAGCGGCTAAGGAAGGCTCCAAAGTATATGGCGTGACCAGCGTGCTGGTACAAGCCTTCTTTAAAGTGGAATACCTCTTTGAGGTAGATGAAAAAGCATTCAACCCGCCACCCAAGGTTAAAAGTGCGGTCATTCGCTTACTCCCCCTTGAGGCGCCGGTGGCCATGAAAAGTGAGCGGGCGCTCTTTGTATTGGTAAAAGCGGCTTTCAACCAACGGCGGAAGACCTTGCGCAATGCGGTGAAAAGCCTGTTCAGTGCGGAAGAGCTGCAGGACGAGTTATTTAATAAGAGAGCAGAGCAGCTGTCGGTACAGGATTTTGCGGCGCTGACTTTCAGGATGAACTGATAGGAGAGGTGCGTCTCCTAAAGGGGCCGCTAGATAATATGATATGGGATCGTTTCTACAAAGCTGTTGCTCCCATGGAGCAAGGAATACAGCTTCGCTGCCGGACTTTCCGACTTCTTACAGTGCTTTCTCCATTATATAGTGTGGGATGGAAACTTCTTCAAAGAGATCGCCATTGACCTGGTAGCCCAGTTTTTCGTAGAAGCCGATGGCAGTTTGGCGGGCATGCATGGTCATTTTGCGGTAACCCATGTCGCGGGCAATGTTTTCGGCAAATTGCATCAATGCCCGGCCGATGCCTTTTCCCTGTACATTGTTCAATACCGCCATCTGGCGTAACCGAACGGTAGCAGGATCAACGGTGATGAGCATGCAGCAACCCAGCATCTTTTCTTCTTCAAATGCACCGATCAGGATTTCTTCTTTTTCTTTTTCCAGTTCTTCGGGCGTAAAACTAAGGCCAAGTGGTTTGCGCAGGATGTCATTCCGCAGCTGAACCATTTGGTGGTATTCTTTCGTGCCGTGATCGATGATTTTTAGCGCCATGCGAGGGAATTTGTGTAGTGTTTCGGTCCCTGCAATATAAGGATTTACCCTTTAACTGCAGGGGTCATATATTATAAATTAAACTGATAACAGGTCATTTATTGGTCAGCTGAGGGCCTGATTCCTGCGATTCGGGAACCTATTTTAGTACCTTGCTCCGGATGCCGGGGGATGGGGAAGGGCGGTTAGACGACCCACGGGCACTGAATTTGCCGTAAATGGAGGGCGGATAGTACTACAATTCATTGAAACTAAAAAATATCTGCACCATAATTAAAAACCAGTGATTTATTGTCATTATGCCAAAATCTATATTTTTGCAGCCGTAACTAAACTTTACAAAAATGTCAGACATTGCAACCAGAGTTAAAAAGATCATTGTTGATAAGTTAGGTGTTGAAGAAGCAGAGGTTACCAATGAGGCTTCTTTCACCAATGATTTAGGTGCCGATTCACTGGACACCGTAGAACTGATCATGGAATTTGAAAAAGAATTCAATATTTCCATTCCTGATGAGCAAGCTGAAACCATCACAACCGTTGGTCAGGCTATTGCTTACTTAGAAGAGCATGCTAAGTAATCTGAACTATCGTTCAGGTGTAATAAATTAAATCCGCCCTTCGATAACTGGTGTACGCCCCGAAGGCGGATTTGTTACTTAAAAAACTTCCGGCAAGAATCCTATGCATTTAAAACGCGTTGTTGTAACAGGTATTGGCGCATTGACTCCTATTGGAAACAGCTTGCAAGAATATTGGAATGGCCTTATTGGTGGCGTATCCGGTGCAGACTTTATTACACAATTTGATGCGTCGAAATTCAAGACCCGCTTTGCCTGCGAGCTAAAGGGGTTTGATCCGTTACAATTCCTCGATAGGAAAGAAGCCCGGAAGCTTGACCGTTTCACCCAGATAGCTCTCGGCGCCAGCGATCAGGCGGTAGCCGATTCGGGCATAGGTGGTGGAGCGGTAAATCCTGATCGCGTAGGGGTAGTTTTCGCCAGTGGTATCGGTGGTCTCATCACCTTTCAGGAAGAAGTGATCAACTTCGCCAAGGGTGATGGCACTCCCCGGTTCAATCCTTTCTTCATTCCCAAGATGATCCTGGACATTGCAGCGGGTCATATCTCCATGCGACATGGTTTCAGGGGCCCCAACTTTGCCGTTGTGAGCGCCTGCGCATCTTCTACCAATGCTATTATGGAGGCGTTTAACCTGATACGCCTCAACAAAGCCGATGTTATATTAACAGGTGGCTCTGAAGCGGTGATCAGCGAAGCCGGCGTTGGTGGATTTAATGCCATGAAAGCCATGAGCGAGCGCAATGATGATCCCAAAACTGCCAGCCGCCCTTATGATAAAGACCGCGACGGTTTTATCATGGGTGAGGCATCGGGTGCTATCATCCTCGAAGACCTGGAGCATGCCCTTGCACGCGGCGCGAAAATCTACTGCGAAATTGCCGGCGCCGGCGCTACTGCCGATGCGCACCACGTAACAGCCCCCCACCCCGAAGGGCTGGGCGCCAAGAACGTGATGTTATCTGCCCTGGATGATGCCGGTATGAAGCCTGAAGACATTGATTACATCAATACGCACGGCACTTCTACCCCATTGGGTGATATTGCCGAAGTAAAGGCGATTACCGATGTTTTTGGGGAGCACGCCTTCAATGTCAATATCAGTTCTACCAAATCCATGACCGGTCACTGCCTCGGTGCAGCCGGAGTGGTAGAAGCCATCGCCTGTATCATGGCTGTTCAGCATGATACGGTCCCTCCTACGATCAACCACTTCACAGATGATCCCGAATTAGATCCACGTCTTAATTTTACCTTTGAAAAACCGCAAAAAAGAATTGTGCGGGCTGCCCTAAGTAATACATTTGGCTTTGGCGGACACAATGCCTGTGTGATCGTTAAAAAGTACTAAAAAAGCACGCTGCATAATTTTTCACTAACCTTGTTCGTTGTTTGGTATCTTAGTACCAAAGCGTAAGCCCTTTACCTATTATTGATTTTTTGGCTTAATGAAAAAATTGTAGCTTGACTATCGTGGGAATCCTGGACCGATTTATTGGCAAGGGAAGCAATCTTGCTTTCAAGAAGAATCTTCGAAATGTGCTGGGTTTTGTACCCGGCAAAACTGCGTTGTACCAGGCCGCATTGACGCATCGCTCTGTTCGGGACAGTGCCGATGAGAACAATGAGCGGCTTGAATACCTGGGAGATGCTATCCTAAGTGGCATTGTAGCCGATTTTCTATTTAAGAAATATCCATACAAAGAAGAAGGCTTTCTCACTGAGATGCGGAGCAAGATGGTAAACCGCAATAAGCTCAATGAAATTGCCATCAAGATGGGCCTGAAGAAGATCACCTTCTATAATAAGTTTGACAATTCTCTTAAGATGAGCCAGATCTTCGGCAATACGCTGGAGGCCGTGGTAGGCGCCATCTACCTCGATAAGGGATTTGTGAAAACCAAGAAATGGGTGCTGGAATGCATCATTATCCCCCACCTTTACATGGAGGACCTGGAAGCGCTGGAGATCAACCACAAGAATAAATTATACGGCTGGGCCAATAAGAACGGCAAGAACCTTGAATTTGAAACGCTCGATGAACGCATCGAAGGTGGCCGCCGCCTCTTTACCATCGGTGCTGTAGTAGATGGGGCCTTACTGGCCGAAGGCAAGGCCTACAATAAAAAAGACGCCAGCCAGATCGCTGCTGCAATCGCCATCGACAAGCTGGGATTGAATAAGGTGGAAGGAGAAGAAGAACCGAACTAAGTTCCTTTATAAGTAACTCTGTAGATCACCCCCTGTTTATCATCGCTGATCAGTAAAGCCCCGTCGGCAGCTACTTCCACATCAACCGGACGGCCTATCGCCTCTTTATCATCTGTTCCCGGCAGCCATCCTGTAGCGAAAGGCTCAAACTTCACCGCTTTGTTTCCTTCGAGTGTTACCATCATCACCCGGTAGCCGGCCGCTATCTTTCTGTTCCAACTGCCATGCTGGGCCATGAATATCCTGTTCTTGTACTCAGCCGGAAACATATTGCCGGTATAAAAGCGCATGCCCAGTGCCGCCACATGGGGACCTACCTTCTGCACAGGTGGCGTATAATCGGCGCAGTTCTTTCCTTTCCCAAATTCAGCATCGGGGATATCGCCCTGGTGGCAATAGGGGAAGCCGAAATGCATGTCTTTTTTGGGCGCTACATTGAGCTCATCTTCCGGTACATCCTCTCCCAGGTTATCGCGGCCATTGTCGGTAAACCAAAGTTCTTTGGTGTCGGGATGCCAGGCAAAACCCACGGTATTGCGGATGCCTTTGGCAAAGATCTCCATGCCCGTGCCATCGGGGTTCATACGGGTAATGGTGGCAAATACAGGGTCTTTCTCTTCACATACATTGCAGGGCGCTCCCACGGGTATATACAGTTTGCCATCGGGCCCGAAAGCAATGAACTTCCAGCCGTGGTGGGCCTTGTCGGGGTATTTATCATACACCACTACGGGGGCGGGCGGATGGTTGAGCCTGCTTTCAATGCTGTCGAACCGCAGTATGCGGCTCATCTCGGCTACGTACAAACTTCCATCCCGGAAAGCCACGCCATTGGGCATGGTAAGGCCGGTGGCAATGGTGTATACGCTATCTGCTTTACCGTCCCGATTGGTATCGGTAACCGCATATACGTTCTTTTCATCCCTATTGCCTACAAACAATACCCCGTTGCTACCCCAACAAAGACTGCGGGCATTGGGCACGGCGGCATAAACAGCTATCTGGAAGCCTGGCGGCAGCTTGATCTTGTCTAAATGGAATTTCGTAAATAAGGAATCCTGCTCAGCAGGCGTATCGGGCGTATTGGTCTTGGGTGTGGGCTTACAGGCAAACAAGAGCAGTGCCGGCAAGGCAGCCCATACCCAGGTTTTGATCGGGGGAAATGAAAACAATGCAACAGGTTTATGAAAAGTTATGAATAGCATGCGGATGGTTTTTAGCAGGTGATGCAATGTAAAGCGTGCTGCAAATCCAAAGCCAGCTCTTTTTTAATGCTCCTTTAATAAAATAGTTGCTTTTCGCTAATCCCTTGATTATGTGGTTTTCGTAAGTATTTCAAAGTTTCACCGGCAATTGCCGGATGAGACGTGTATGCATTAAGGAAAACCTGGTTAGGATTCCTCATTAGATGATCATTCAAACTGTGAAATTATGGAGCGCTTAGAAACGAACATCAAGGGTTATGATTATGGCAAAACGGCTAAACCTTCGCCCCTTACTTTGAAGGACCTGGAATTGTTGAAGGCCACGGTTTTGTTTACGCAGACGGATGAGGAGAACCTGCGCAAGGCCGGGGAGGTATTGATTGACCAGGCAGATGCTGTAATGGACATTTGGTATGAGCTGATCGGCAGCCATCCGCACATGTTAATTTATTTTAGTAAGAATAATATGGCAAATCTGGAATATCTTACAGCGGTGCGGAAACGTTTTATACAATGGGTAAAAGACGTTTGCCTGCGGCCTTTTGATCAAACCTGGCTGAATTATCAGCACGAAATAGCGCTGCGGCACCACAGCATCAAGAAGAACAAGACCGATGAAATAGAGGCAGTCCCGATTGTCCATTATCGCTATATCACCGCATTCATATATCCTATTACCGCTACCATCAAGCCACTGCTGGCCAATAAAGGGCATGCTCCGGAAGAAGTGGAAGCAATGCACCAGGCCTGGTTCAAAGCCATCGTACTCACAGTTACTTTGTTGGCGTATCCATATGTCCGTGCCGGGGAGTTTTAACCGGTTACCTGTCAAAAACCGGCTACACCTTATCGATTATGTCATCATTTAACCCTGAACAGCATTTAATTAACAGCAACAGTAAGATCACTGCATCTCTTGGAAAGATTGCGGAGGTTTTCCGTGTATTGATACAGAGTGAGGCGCAAAACAATGGCCTCAGCTCTACGCAGCTGCAGCTATTGCTCTTCATCAAATTCCACCCCGATCCTCAGCAGCGCAAAGCTGCCTTCATGGCCAGAGAATTCAATGTAACCAAGGCCACCATTTCGGATTCGGTAAAAGCGCTTGAACAAAAAGCACTGGTACAACGCCTCACGGATGCGAAGGACTCCCGCAGTTTTATTCTTTCCCTCACCCCCAAAGGAGAGGAACTGGCCCTGGCCACCGAAAATTATACAGGTCCACTGGAGCAGGTAGTGAACAGCTTGTTGCCGGAACAGAAGGAACATTTGTTGTGCGCGCTGTTTGACCTGATCTACCGCCTCAACCAGGCGGGTGTGGTGTCGACACAGCGCATGTGTTATAATTGCCATTATTATAGCGGCAACAGGAAGGATGAACATTATTGCCAACTGGTGAAGCAGCCACTTTCTATGGAAGAGTTGAGATTGGAGTGTGTGGAGTTTAAGAGGAGTTAGCTGTTAGCAAAGACAAGTGAGATACCAGCACAAAGGCAATAATCAATAATTATTAATTAATAATTATTGATTATTGCTCGGGACCGGATATAGAAAGATCAGTTATCTATCGTTTGAAATGCTAACTCTTTTGACGCGCTTTCATCGCATCCAGTACGCCTTGCTGGCGGGTAAGTTCTTCTGATTGTTTTTGCTGGTCGATCTTATTTTGATCGAGTTTCAGCTGCAATGCTTTTATCTTTTCTTCCAGTTCTTTTCCCTCCTCAATAAGAGACAGGTTCTTCTTGGTAGTTTTCTTCATCACTTCTTCCTGCGCCAGTACCTGTACTGCGAGGTGGTGCGATTCTACTGAAGGGGTAAGCTGGTTGAGGAATGCTTTGGCCTCATTGATCTTGTGGCGATCTACACCAGAGCGAACACCCACGTTTTCACTGGGCCTTCCTACGAGGAGGTATACTACGGTGATGTCTTTTTCTTTACGGCTTTTGCGCTCTACTTTAAAATGCAGGTCGTTCATCTCCACCTCATCATCGCTCAACTTCATGCTGCGGTAAATATCAAATCCTTTGCTCTTATCGCTTTTGCCGCCTTTTTTGGAAAAATGTTCTGCAATGGCGGCTTCCACTTCCTCTACGGGGTAAGGCAATTCAATGACGGCGGCTATTTTATCGCCCTTGGTATGTTCTACTTTGCCTTCGGTGGCGGTAACCTGGGCGTTGACTTGGGTGCTGACCATGGCCGATACCAGGAGTATCAGCAGGGGTAAAATTCTCTTCATTGTTGTTTATTTGTTATTAGAATTATCCATTAAAGCATAAACGTTGAAACCCGGCGTTATACTATTTATTAGTCGCCCAGGGGTCGAAAAAATTACTGCTCCGCCAATAAAAGGGGCACCAATATGAGGATTAACGATCAGTTTGTGGTGCTAACCCTTAATTTTGGAACACAAAATCTAAATCCATCTTTAGTTGAGCATTAAGAAATTAGCAGGTCAAACAGTCTGGTATGGCATTCCCCGAATTGTCAGCAGGTTCCTCAACTTTGGCGTCAGCCTGCTGGGTTTTCGATTGTTTGACCCCAGTGGATCCTATCCTTACACACAGATCTATGCGGTGATCCCGTTTTTGACGGTTCTCTTTACATATGGACTCGAAACCAGCTTCTTTCGTTTCGCGCAAACCCATAACCGGCAAAAATTATTTAATACCCTTAACATTTCGATCTGGTTTACCACCATCCTGTTCACCCTGTTTCTGTTCGTATTTAAGGGCCCGCTGACACATTTTATTGAGATGGACAGTCACCCGGAGTTTGTGACCTGGATGATCTGGATCGTGTTTTTTGATACGCTGTACACGATCCCGCTGGCCAAATTGCGGCTGGAAGAGCGCCCCCGCAAGTACGCTTTCGTCAACGTTTTTTCGATCCTGCTGAATATCCTTATTATCTTATTCTTTTATTATGTGGCCAAGCCGGCGCATGATTCGGGGGCCAATTCGTTCCTGGCGCTGCTGTACAATCCGCGTATTGGCATCGGGTATTTCATCATTGCCAACCTTATTGCCAGCGCTGTTACCTTGCTGTTGCTGTACAAGGAATTCACTTCGTTCAAATTTACCTTCGACAAAAGCCTGTGGAAGGAGGTGATGCATTACTCTTATCCGCTGATCATTGTGGGGTTTGGGGGTATGATCAATGAAATGCTGAGCCGGGTGATCTACCGGAAAGTATTGGTGGAACAATATGCGGGGCAGGCTGAATTTGAACTGGGGGTATTTGGGGCCAACTACAAGCTGGCGGTGCTGATCACGATCTTTATCCAGATTTTCCGGATGGCGGCGGAGCCTTTTTTCTTCAACCAATCGAGGAATGAAGGAGCGCAGAAAATGTATGCCCGCATCATGAAGTTGTTTGTGATCGCCTGTTGTTTCATGTTCCTGGTGATCTCACTGTTCCTGGACTTCTGGAAAGAGCTGATTGCTTCCAAACACCCTGAGTATGCGCAGGGCATCCATATTGTGCCGATACTGGCCATGGCCAGTATTTTCCTGGGCATTTATTACAACCTGTCTATCTGGTACAAGCTCACCAACCGCAATATGATGGGCGCCTGGGTTACGATTGGCGGGGCAGTCATTACCATTGTGCTTAATATAGCCCTGATCCCTAAATTTCACTATACGGGCGCCGCCTGGGCCACCTTCCTATGTTATACTTTTATGATGGTGGTGAGCTATGTACAGGGTCAAAAGCATTATCCCATCCCCTATGCCCGGAAAAAGCTGATCACCTACCTGGTGATCGTGACGCTTTTCTATATTATTCATGAATATTTGATCGTCAAATTGCTGGTACCCGCCAAAAAGATCAACTGGACCACTACTTCCTACGCCCTCTATTATGGGACTTCCATTGTGTTTTTTAGCCTTTTTGCCTGGTTGATCGTGAAAGTGGAGAAAAAGGAGATGCAGAAGCTGCCTTTTGTCGGGAAGTATTTTTAATTTAAGAATGGGGCATAGATACCTGATAGGCGGCTAACCCATTGATAATGTATGGCTAATCCCCGGCTAGTCTCCGCCTGATCCTCTCTGTACGTTCTCTGTACCTTCTCTGAAGGTTCTCTGTAGCTATGGCCACATTTTAATTAATTTACATGCGTTATAGGGGGAATCAGGCCTTCACATAGGGGTTATTTCTTTTCTCTTCCCCGATGGTGGTTTCAGGCCCGTGGCCGTTGTAGACGATGGTTTCATCGGGCAGGGTGTACAGCTGTTCGCGGATGCTGCGGGCCAGGGTATCAAAATCGCCCCCGGGGAGGTCGGTACGGCCGATGCTCCGGCGGAACAAAACATCTCCGCTCACGACAAAATGCTGTTCGGGGCAATAAAAACTGATATGGCCGGGAGAATGTCCCGGTGTAAACAGGATAATGAACCTATCTTCACCCAACCGAACGGTATCACCTTCACGTAAATAGATGAGGTCGCCTTTATAATTTTCGAAGGGCAACCCCCAATTTAACCCGAACGTAGGGCCATAGTCCAGTACCACTTTTTCTTTTTCGTGCAGGTGTAAGGTTAACCCCCAGGTGTCGTGAACAAACTTGTTGCCGAATACATGATCGAGGTGACAATGGGTATTTAACAAATATTTAGGGGTAAGACCGGTTTCCTCAATGAATTCTTTTAATTCGTTGCGTTCATTGCCAAAGTAACAACCGGGATCGATAATGCAACATTCGTCCTGTTCATTATAAATTACATAGGTGTTTTCCTGGAGAGGACTGAAGGGAAATTGTTTTACTGTAAGCATATAGGGTATCTTATTTACGCCAATTGATTTTTTTTTACCCGGTAACAGGGTTTGTTTTAACTTTAAAACATTAATGACAGGCTATGCAATTTCAACAGATTAAGCCATCCGCAAAAGTACTTTTTGGTTTCCTGCTTTCCGTACTGCTTTTGCAAATGGATGTGAGTGCCCAGGTGAATACAGTAGAGTTTGGTAAAAACCGGGTTCAGTATCGAAAATTCAAATGGGAATACTACCAATCCACCAATTTCAACACTTATTTCTACGAAAATGGCAAAACCATTGCCAACTACGTACTGCAGATTGCCGAGGAAGAGTTACCCGCTATTGAACAATTTGTAGAATATGGCCTGCAACGCCGGGCCAATATTGTTATTTACAACAATTTCAATGAACTGGAGCAATCCAATATAGGGCTCAACCTCGACTGGCAAACCACGGGGGGTATCACCAAGCTGGTCAACAATAAAATGATCGTTTATTTCAACGGGGACCATGCGGATCTGCGCAGGCAGGTACGGCAAGGTATCGCCAAGATCCTGGTAGACAATATCCTGTTTGGGGATGACCTGGGTGAAATTGCCGCCAACCAGGCTTTGCTGGATCTGCCGAAGTGGTTGGTAGACGGTTATGTGGATTATGTGGCGGAAGACTGGAATACGACGCTGGACGACCAGCTGAAATCGGCGCTGCTTTCTGCCGAATACAAGAATTTTTACCAGTTTGCCTTTGAAAAGCCATTGCTGGCGGGTCATGCTTTCTGGTATTATATAGCGGAGAAATACAAGAAGGAGAACGTTACGTATTTCCTTTATCTGGCACGTGTGTACCGCAACCTCAATAGTGCTTCCCAGCGCATTTGTAAGAAGAAGTTCAAGGATGTGCTGCGTGATTTCATGGAGCAGATGTCGGAGAAGTATTACAAAGACATTACGGGCAGGCGTAATGCGCCCAAGGGCAATGTGATCCTCACGGAAGATGTAACCCACAATCGTGATTATATCCGGTTTACTCCCAACCCTGCTCCCCGCAGTCAAACCTATGCGGTGGTGGAGTATGTAAAGGGCCAAAACCAGGTGGTATTGTATGAAAACTTTGTAGACAGAAGGGTATTGCTGAGAAATGGTGTACGTTCCTTCGACAACGAGGTGAACCCCAGTTACCCGCTGTTGTTTTGGGATGGTAAAGGCACGCGCCTGGCTTGTATCTATTGGGAGAAGGGCAAGGTGCAGCTGTTTGTATATGACCTGCTGAAGCATTACAAACCGGTGAAACAAGAGATCACGCACTTTGAGCAGATCACGAGCGCCAGCTTCATGCTGAACTCCAATACCATTCTGATGAGTGCGGTACGCAAGGGGCAGCCGGATATCTTTATCTACAAGATCGAAGAAGATACGTATGAGCAGGTGACGAACGATTCTTATGCCGACCTGGACGCTTCTTTTGTTGCTTTCCCCAATAAAACGGGTATCATTTTCTCTTCCAATCGCCCCAATGCTACAGCACTGGGACGCGATACAGGCGTAGCTACCAATAAGTACAATATCTTCCTCACGGATACTTATAATAAAAGTGAGTTCCGGCAAATTACCCAACTCAGTCACATGAAGTACGGTAATGCCCGGTATCCTGTACAGTACAATACTTCGCACTTTACCTTTATCAGTGACGAGACCGGGATCAATAACCGTTTTGCCGGCTTCTTTACAACAAAGCGGGCCGGACTGGACAGTGTGTATATAGTGGGCGATGAGGTGCTGCGCAATCCCAGCGACCAGGAATTGGATTCCACGCTGAAAACCTGGGGCAAGCAAGCGCCGGATTCAGTATTTGCTTATTCGGTTACCAACGACTCTTCCTTTGTATTCCCCATTACCAACTACCAAAGCGGCCTGGTGGAAACCAAGGCGGCTGGCGACAATGGCCAGGTGAGTGAGGTAAGGCAGGAAGGCGACCTGAAACTGGTGTACAGGCTGAAGGTGGATCAAAATGCCTTGCAAAAGCGCAATGTGAATCCCAAGCCTACGGACTACCGCCGTAAAACGATTGCCAACGCCAAGCTCTCCGGAGGTCGCGATATGCAAACGATCATCCCGGGTGATACGACTATCAAAAAGAAGAGTGATGCTTTTGAAACGGGTTTTGAACCTGAAAAACCGGATTCGACCAAAAAGGCGGCTACTATTATAGATCCGTTCCAGGAGCCTGTGGAGGAAAAAGAATCTGAGCTCAAAAAAGTGAAGCAGTTTCCTTACCGCTTGAAATTCTCCATGGATAATTTCTCCGGTGGTTTTAACAACGATGTGCTGGTAACCCGTTATCAACCTTATACAGGTGCACTTCCCATTCAATTGCAAAGCGGTGGCGCCTTCAACGGTATGTTGAAAGCCTCTGTGTTTGATTTGTTTGAGGATATTCGATTTACCGGTGCTATCCGTCTTCCGCTGATTGGCGGCGGTGGCAGTGGTGTGAGTGTAGGAAGCGGCGGTACGTCTATTTTCACTCCTGTGAATCAATCACTGTTTGATGGTGGCGGAGAATGGTTTGCCCGGATAGATTACCTCAAAAAGAAGATTGACTATTCGCTGGTGTATTACCGCAAAACGGAGATCGGCGGTGTACAATACCAATCGGGCACTGTGATCAATATGTATGAAGGCAAGTCGTACAGCAACCTTTACCAGGGTATCCTCAAACTCCCGCTTGATAAGGTGCGCAGCCTGCGCTTCTCTGCCGGTATCCGTATGGACCGTGTAACGGTGCGTGGAACGCAGTTTGATACGATCACACTGAAGGCGCCAGACCTCAATAAACAAACTTATTTTGTATCGCGCATAGAATGGGTACATGACAATGTGATCCAAAAGGCCATGAATATCCTGAATGGCAGTCGCTACAAGATCTATATGGACATCAATGCGCAGGTAAATGAGCCTAAGGAAGGGCTTGTAAAACCCGGCCGTATGATGTTTAACATCGGATTTGATGGCCGTATCTACAAACCGATCTTCCGCAACTTTATCTGGGCTGGTCGTGTAGCAGGTGATTTCTCCTGGGGCAATGAGAAAGTGATCTATTACCTGGGTGGTGTGGATGGCTGGATGTTCCCCAAATACAACAGTGAGCCCCGGCCCGATCCTTCCAATGATTATGCTTACCAGTCAACCGCTGTTAACATGCGGGGCTTTAAACAGAACCTCACCAATGGTAATAACAATATTATCATCAACAGTGAATTCAGGTTCCCCATATTCAGTACGCTGATCAACCGGCCTATCAACAATGCCTTCCTGCGCAACTTCCAGTTGGTTCAATTCATTGACCTGGGTAATGCCTGGAATGGAGACCTGATCGATGGCCTGAAGAATTTCAAGCGTCCTCAACAACTTTATCCCGATGATCCCAATGATCCTACAGTTACTGTAAAGATCAAAGCGGGTGGTATTGGTCCTTTGGCAGGGGGTTATGGATTTGGTGTACGCAGTATGCTGCTGGGTTATTTCCTGCGCCTCGATACGGGCTGGGAAATGAATGGCATCTTCAAAGGCAAACCGGTATTGCATTTTGCGATGGGTGTGGACTTTTAATTTATCTTATTCCTCATAATCAAGGGTGAGTTTCCTTCCAGGAGGCTCACCCTTTTTCATTTAGAAGGCAACAAGGCATCGAGGGAACGAGGCAACGAGGCAATGAGACGGCATGGAAGGTATAGGAAAGGCGTCGTAAGAATACGACGCCGTGTCCAACTTAAACCAACCGTCATATATGGAAGGGTATAACGGGCATGTTTGCTTACGATAGAAAAGGTGAGCCACCCTTTGGAGGGTGACCCACCTTTTTTACCAGATCATCTTACTGATCTTTTTGAGGGTGGTATATACCAGTGTCATCAACACGGAAAAACAGATCACCATGGCCCATGCTTCGCGGTACTGCAAGGGATGCCAAACCAGTTGGGCGATGTCGGAAACCAGTCCGAAAGGATTGGTGATCACCTCCCAGGTGTTGAAGCGCAGGTAGCGGCCAATATATACACCGAGTGCATTGAGCACCATGATGGGATACAAAAAGACCCAATCGGCTTTTCCGGGCAGGTACAATGCTACTAGCTTTTCCATCTGCCTTATTGAAAGGATGCCCAGCATCAGGCCATTCCAGGCAAAAGAAATGATGAGGAGGAGATCGTACCACAAGGGTGCGCCGGTATGTCCACCCAGGTGAAACAGGTCGGTAAGGATGTAGAAGGTATTGGGAATAAAAAGCAACCAGGCTATAAAGACCAATCCAAATTTGCGGCGGTAAGCAGCCCAGGAAGGGGTGCGGGATAGCCAACTGGATATGAAATACGGTATATAGGCCAGGAACAAATTCCATAGGAGGAAGAGAAAACCCCGATCACCGGTATAAAGGATCCTCACGAATACCATCAGGGCCCCAAATAACATAGACAAGGACATAATGCGGTCTACTTCACTGCGTAAAAAGATCTGGCGATACTGCCACAAGGGCTTTACAATATTTTTCATGCACTGATTAATTTAGGAATGAATACGATGCCACCTATAATTGCGGCGGTAATAGCGGCAACCAATACGGCGCCGGCTGCGATGTCTTTGATGATGCCGATCTCCGGCCTTTTCTCTGTTGTAATAAAATCCATGGTGCGTTCAATACAGGTATTGAACATTTCGGCCACCCATACAAAACCGATGGCAAATACCAGGGCCAACAATTCTGTTTTGGTGAGTGGCACCACACAGGCCAGGATAATCACGCATACAGTAGCGACGGCGTGTACCCAGGCATTGTGATCTCCCCGCAGGAAACTGAAGATCCCCTGCCAGGCATATTGGAAACTTTTTAAGCGGTCGCGAATCGAAAATGGTGCTGGTTTCATATTAATCAGTTATCAGGATTTTGTTATTGCATTGCCGGCCTTTTCCTTCCCGAATGCTTTCCGGTTCCAGTACAAAGCCAGGATCAATGCAGCAATTGTTGTTCCAGTCAATATGCCGAGCGGTGGTTCGGACAGTGCAAAATGGCCGGTAGTGATCCAGCCTGCAGCGGCATAGGACAAAGCTACCAATATTGCCAGGATACCAGCCAACCAGACGATCCTGCCAATGGCGGTATAGGGAAACGCCATGATGACTTCCATCAATAACCACATCAGCAGCCAAAATGGAAAACCTATAATATAACCTACCACCAAAATGATCACCGAACCCATGGCCGCCCAGATATTGCCCAGGAACAATTCGATAAGACCGAATAAAAAAGCATTGAGGCAAACGGTAATGGCCCATATCTTAAAGCTGGTAACTGAGGTTGACATACCCATGCTGTTTAGTGATGGTTTGCATTATTGTTCCGGAAATACCTGGCTGTCGAGGCATCTGCATAATTCCAGGAGAGCCAGCTAAGGTTTGATTGCTGTTGTATGTACAGGTCTTTCCTGGCCAGCAACTGCTCTGCAAAGCAGGTATCGCAAATACGTGTTCCACTACTCGACCAGGAATCGCTGCCGGGACTGGAACTTGCCTCCCCTACTTTCAACTGCGCTTTCTTAAATGCGTCCAGATTAGCTTCCAGCAAGGGCAATGTTTTATCGGACAAGGTGAGCAGAAACTCAGCATCCAGTGGAACACGGTCTTTTCGTTGCAGGTTGTAGGAAGCGATAAACTCATCCCAATGAATGGTAGTCGCCACTACCAGCAGGATAACACCGGCCCAGGCATTCACCCTGAACAGGAAATAAGAAGTTCGCTGCTTCCATATTTTAACGAATACGGTGCTAAGGCCAATGAGTACCATGAACAAGAAAAACAATACGCCAATTCGCTTGTAAGCCAGGCCATAACGGGCGATGTAATAATAATCGCGCAGCAAAACGGAGATTACCAGTACACAGTTCTGAAGGATCCAGGCATAAGCCCCGTACCGCAGCCATTTATTGCGGCGGTAAAAGTTGAGGTTGCCCTTGAAGAAGAACAATAATACCAGCATGGCCAGCACAATGGATACGATCAACAATTCTGTTCCATCATGTACCATCTTATAGAGGAACACATCGCCCATATAATCAAAATCAAACCACAGGTAGCTGATATCGATGCCATTGATCACCAACAGCAATACATTCAATAGCAACAGGCTTATAACTCCTGTGGTATTTTCATTCTTCAATGCCAGCATTCCTTTTGAAAAACGACCCATCACGGCCTCGATGAACTGGAAGGAAGTTTTTTGTGTCCGTTGTGCCCAGGATATTCGGGTACGTAGGAGAGTATCTGTACGGCCGGTTTCCCTGGCAGAGAAATAATTGACCCGGCTGCGCATCAGGAGGCAACCAGTAACATATATACCAAACACCAGGAATAAAAGACGCTGGGGGGAGAATACGCCAAACAGGGCATTAAAGAACTGCGCCACATATAGCTCCATGCGGGATGCCATAACCTGGAAAACACTGTTGGCAGAAAAGTAGATGATAAAGAACAATGCCAGCAGGAGTAAAGGGAATATGGCAAACCGTATCAGCTTATTCAAACCCTTGCGCTTTTTGCCGCCGGATTTCCTGCGCTTGAATTGTTCAGCAAAAGAAGCAAAGCAGAAAACAATATTCAGTAATACAGAGCCACCGGCAAACCATGCCGACCGGTGTATGTACTCCGAAAACCCCACGATCAGCAATAGTGTGGTGGCAAAGGCGATCTTACTGAGCAGGGTGTTGTGCAATACGATCATAGCCAGGCAGATGAGGTGACCGATCAACAGCCACCTCACCACAGCGTTTTGCCTGGCATTGGCGTATAAGTAGAAAATTGCTGCCAGAATAAATGCATCAAACAATACGGTGTTGATGCCTAGTTTTTCCTGCCAAAATACGAGGCTGAATAAAATGCCTCCGGCAATCACTAAAAGTCCCTGAGAAATTTGTTTACGCATAACGGTCGGTTTATTTAGACATGAGTTGGCCTGTCCGCTGGCATACACCAGTCGGCAGTATATTAATTTGTTCTTTTACGGATTAATGATTGCCAGGTTTTGCTTGTTATTATCCAGGCTCCCCTGGCAATCGATCTGTTCTTTTGTGGAGGTGAAGCTGATGAGCAGCATTTGCTGCACCTTCAGCGTCGGGGCAAGTACAGGCCCTAAAAACATTAACAGGTTAATAATTGCTTTTTCATAATTGTATTTCTTCAAAAGGTTCTGTATAATTGGCCAGGCGAAGAAAAGACTTGTATTGGGTAGCCGTGGCCGCTACACCTGCTATGATGGCAATGAGCAGGAAGGAAATATCTTCTCCTCTAAGTCTATAAAACTCCAAATACAGGAGCCACGCGATGGTTGCAAGAAAAACGGCAGTGGCAAGTACAATACGAAAAATGGTAATACCCTTTAACTTCCTGGCCATACAACGGTTGATCAGTAAAAACAATAACAAGAGTACGGGCAGGGAGACCACCGCTCCTATCCAGGTGCCATAAAACAAAAGTAAAGGGCCATAGCCGAATTTGTATTCCAGGTATATTGTTCCCAAAGTGGTATTGAATGCTACCGCCAGTATCCAGATACGGAAGGCGAGGAAGAATTGTTGGTAACGGTCATTGTTCATATTGAATGTATTTTATCGGTGATGGCACTGCAGGCCGGCACTATTGGTTATAATAATTTTCTGAAAGGTTGTTGCTGTTGTATGCGCTGTATTTCTGCTTCCAGTTTTTCGCGGCTGGTGGCTGATACATTTATCAACGCATACTTTGTCTTGTTTTGTAAAGCGTCCCGGCGCCAGGTAAATTGGTCGATGGTGCGCGTGATCCCATTATCGTACCACCAGGCGGTATACAATTGATCATGTCCATTCTGCAACAAAGCCATGTATACAAACATGCCATTGACCAGGCTCTTCTCTACGCGGGTAAATTCATAGCCACTACCCCGCCAGCAGATCATGGGATTGTGATCGGCACTGTAAAAGCCTGCAATGGGCTTGATGTATACGAGTGACTGATCATTCTCCAGCTTCACCACATCGTTGGCGATCCGCTGCACCCGGTATCCTTCCACCGCGGCAATGGGTGCCGACTGATCGGCCATAGCGAGGTCACGTTGTACTACAGCACGGGCGGCTACGAGCATGGTTACCATAAGTACTGTGTGCAGGATCGCCTGTTTCACCACATTGGTCTCTGAAGCAGGAAGCAACTTTATGGTGGTTAGTTTGCCCTTCCTTTTTATCACCCAACGGGTGAGCAGGGAGGCGGGCAGCACTACATATACCAGGAAGCAAACAATGCCCATTACTTCATGTAATACGGTGCCCGGCAAAATATTGAGTTGTACCAGACAAACAATGCGAATGAGATTGGATACAATATTTAGCACGGTTACCAGGCCCAGCAGCAGGAAAACCTGCCACCAGGCGCCAGTCCGTCCGAATTTCTTTTGATATACTGCTACCAGCAATACCTGGAGCAGCAAAGAAGTGACCAGCATATTCAAACCCATGCAGGCAGGATCGACAGAGAATTCATGACCATTGCAATGGATCATATTGCCCCTTACCTCTACAGCATTGCCCATCCACTGCATGGCCGTACCCGCCATCTTTGTTAATTGCAGCCGGATCGGAAAGCTGAATATATCGGCCATGTACTGGAAGATGGGGCTCATCAAGCCCACCACCAGCAATGGCAGCAGGTTGGTCTTTCCCAGGGCAGTTTCTATCACAAACAACACAGAGCAGGCAATGGCGCCATAGAAGATCGTCTTCACAGGAAGCCCAATACAACACAGTGCCAACAGGAAGGCCAACACGGCAAAGCGGAAATAGCCCTTAGCACTTGTTCTGATCACGGTGACCACCGGCAAGGCGATCAGTCCCAGCAGTACGTTCACGGACTGCCAAATAATATGGCTGCGCAATGCGTAATACAGGATGCCTGCGTAGAAGAGCAAAGCCATGATTGCCCAGCGATTAAGCTTCCATTGTTTTATTGATATCGGCAGGGAACCTATCATATCCTGTTTTTCTTAAGTACGGGTTTGAATTTTATGGTGAGTATCACCAGCACGGCAATGATGATCAGTGCCCATTCATGCGGCTCAGGTACAGCACCTTTTGATTGCAGGGAAGCATTCTTCAAGCTGTTTTTACTATCGGTGATATTGAAACGGTCATAATCTTTTTGTGTTTCCAGCACCACCAGGCTCGACACGGGCGATACCACATAGGCTTTTACGGCCTCCTGTACCAATTCATCTTCCACTGGTGTGTCGATCAACAATCCGGTTCCGGCCTTTTGCATAATGTGGTTGTAGGCAAAGAGCCGCATCAGGTGATCGGGCGCGGTGGAGGGGTTTGCTCCTTCCTGTTGCAGGATCATGATGCCGGCATCATCAATGATCACTTGTTTATCATTTTCAACAGGGTGTGCAAATACCTTTTTCTCCAACAGTTCTTTAAGCTGTGCCAGCTCACCGTGCTCGTATTGGAATACCCGGTATTCTTTCAGTGATTTGAGGTAAGGCGATAAATGATCTCCGATATTGAATAGCCTTATCCCGCCATTGTTGACCAAATATGTTTTTAACTGCTCCAGGTATCGGCTATCGGTAAGATCACCCAGGTTGGGAGAAACTTCCGGATTCTTCGTGATCAGCAATGCGGTAGCAGGGTCTGTTATTTCAAAAAGGGGAAAGAGGCTAAACTGGGTTTTCTGTAGTTGGCTAAACAAGCCTGCCCTGTTTTCTGGTGTTACCTGTACCAGCCCGTTGTCATATACAAATACTGTTTTGTGTTTTACAAGGTCATAGACCATTTCAAATTCGGACCTCGACCAGGACCTGTTGATATCAAGGTACACTGCACCGGCATCAAAAGCTACCCTTTGGGGATGATAAGGGTGAACAGAATAGGCTTGCCCATCAAAGCTGAAAGCCTCAGTAGCCAGGGGAGATTCACTCAATTGTATTTTCCAATCGGGTTCATATATACCGGATCGTTTCCAGGTTTGTTGTCCATTGTCACTGAAAACAGCGGGCGCTACGAGGTCGCGGGGTGATTGTTGAAAATTCAAGGTAGCTTCTTCCTGTGCATTGTGTGAAGCTGGTCCATCAAACCAAATGTTTTCATATACCAGTTTATTATCTCGTTTGATCAGGGGGGCTGTGATGCCCAGTTTGAACCGGCGGCTTTGTCCTGCTATGACCGGGAATACACGAACAGAAACGGTATTGCCTTCCTGCCAATGCACCACGGATGGATCGCGCATTTCCTTTCCCACGATGGTTTTATAGGCTGAATCGGCTTTTGCTTTGGAAGTAAGGATACCTTTTTCTTCTTTTCCTTCTATCCAGAGAGAAAGGGCGGTGATCACAGCGCCTTCGGGTAAATGAAAGGTATAAATGGCTTCCTGCTGATTGCCTCTCCAACGTTCCTGCAATCCGGCATTGGTAACGGTGATGTTCTTTTCGGTATAGGCCAGACCAAATTGTGGCCATACACGCACAGCTGTAGTTATGTGTTCGGTATACAGGTCGTCGCCACTCCATAAACGTTCCTGTGCCTGGTGGCGGGAATCATAAATGGATTCGAGTATTTTGATGCGTTCATCATTGGGGAGATTGGGTTTACCGGCAAAGAAGGCAGCGGTCATAACGAGTGGATCATGTTTTTTGGGTTCATCGAAATTCCGGAAAGAGGAGCCCCAGAGCATATGGTCCCAATTGCTGGTAATAGAAGGGGTGCTGTATACCAGGTCGGACTTTAATACTTTTTCGGCCACCCATTCTTGTGAAGTGTGTTGTGCTGCCGCTATCCAAGCGGGCAATCCATTGCTTTCGGCCACGCCTGCCTTACGGTAAGTAGTGTTGATAGATTGTGTGATCAGGCTCCATTGTATTGTAAAAACAATGGCGATAATGACTACGGCTGTTGCACCGCCGGCAAAGCTGTACCAGAGCTTTTTGTCATTCCGGGCAATCTTTCTGATCAGTTTGATGGTAAACAACAGGAATAGCAGGGGTACAAAGCTGTGGCCGGATATTGCCAATATCCATACGATAACGGTACTCACTACATACAAAGGGGCCAGGTATAAGGAGAAGTAAAGAAATACAATAGCAGCCGCGCCCAATAATGCCGTCATGGTATGTTGTAACCACCGGGGGAAAACAGCAAAGAGTTGAAATAATATATAATTCACGCAAAGGATCACCAATACAACGGACAACCAGGTTACTGATCCATCGAAGATGCCCATATCGCGATTGAGCGAAAAAGCACTGATCAGGAATAATATCAACAGTAGGAATAAGGGAATCAGTCCCTCGCGTCCTGTCTTCAACCTGCCGTAGGCTTTTAAAGCAATGAAATAGCCGATGGTACAACCAAAATTGACGATAAAGAGGCCCATGGTACGGTCGGCAGACAAATTGGTAAACCAGGGCATGCAAAAAACAGCCAGTGAAATTATGATCAGTACCAGACCGGCTATGTACAGCTCATCTTTTAGTTTAGTAGTAAATTGCTTCATATACAGTATTGAAAAGTGCTTTGTATTACAAAGTGTAAGTACAAAAAAAATAGACCTTATTTCACTCCTTTGATCATATTCTCCAGTGCCTCAATGTGTTCTTTGAATGCTTTTTCACCAGCCTTTGTAATTGAATAGGTTGTATTGGTTTTTCTTCCTATAAAACCTTTGTGTACTTTGATAAACCCATTCTCTTCGAGGTTTACGAGGTGTGATGCCAGGTTGCCGTCTGTTACTTCCATCATTTGCTTCAGGTCATTAAAACTCACCTCCTCATTCACCATCAGGATGCTCATGACTCCCAGGCGTATGCGGCTGTCAAATATTTTATTAAGATTTCCAATCGGGTTCTTCATACTTCAAATTTAAAACCACTCACTACTCACCTTTCATACTTCCACCACATTACTGCGCCATATACGATGTGCAATACGCCAAAGCCGGCCGCCCAAAAATACAACCCTTCGTTTATTATCCAGAGATTCAATATACCCAGGAAGATCTGGCCGTAACCCAGGTAGCGCACTTCGCCCAAGGTATACTTGGAAGCATTGACGAGGGCAAGGCCATAAAAGATAAGGCAACCAGGCGCCACCAGCTCATAATAGCCCATCTGAAGTGCCCGTAGCAGCATGATCCCACCTACCACCATGGGCAATATGGTATTCCAGGCCAGGCGTTGTACGGTACGGTCCCACATGGGCACACCATTACGTCTGCTACGTATATAAGTAAAGAAAAAAGCAGATATAAAGGCAGCTATGAAGGTGACAACAGCTATTAAAACAAGGTCTGTAAACAGATCTGAAGAGCTATATTCACTGTTTTCACCATACACGCCCTTGTGGGCTCTGCCAGTTTGGTATACAACAAAACTTCCAAGCCTGCTGTGCGCCGCCCAGGCACCAATCAGGGCGCAAATACCCGCACTGACCCCACTCCACCCGCTTAAAGAGATAAAGCGCGACGAACGCTCCATCATGCGTTTAATGTCCTGCAGCGTTTCTAATGGTTGGTGTTGGCTATCCATATAAAGCACTTTGTAATACAAAGTAGCAGTATATTTTTCATATTTGCAAACTTTTGTCGTTATATACCTGATTTTTGATCTTTTTAACAATCCCGAATAGGGGTCTTAGTCGTATTTTTGGTCATTAGATTAAATCGCGCGCGTGACGAAATTTCTTTTAAGTATAGCCGGGCTTTGTTGCTGCTTATTACTGTTCCAAGCCACCCAAGGACAAACCAAGATCCTGCGAGGTATCATCAAAGATGCCCACAGTGATGAACGTATCCCCTTTGCCTCCATGCAATTTCAGGTTGCAGGCACGGGAAAATTGAGTGATTCTGCAGGTACATTTACCTTCCATTTTGATCAATGGCCTACCGACACCATCAAGATCACCTATGTGGGATACCAGGATTTTTTCCTGGCCATCGACTCCAACCTGATCAAAAGAGCCAAAAACAACGTTGTTGACATCAGTATTTTGCTGGAAAGGGGCAAATTCACCACGGAAGTGGTGGTGCGACAAAAAATTGACCGTGGACTGCTGATGTGGAAACGCATTGTAAAGCATAAGCCCAAAAACGACCGCTACCGGTTTGAGAACTTTTCCTATGAATTGTACAACAAGCTGGAGCTTGATATTAAGAATATCAAGAAGGAAAAGTGGCAAAACCTGCCCTTTATCAAGAAGTTCAACTTTGTCTTGAACAATATCGACACCACAGAAGAAGGCAATACCTTCCTTCCTGTATACCTCACAGAAGCTATTTCGGACTATTATTACCAGAAATCGCCCCGCAAAAGACGCGAAGTGTTTCAGGGCACGAAGACGATGGGGGTGAACAATGAGAGTGTTTCCCGCTTTCTGGGCGGTATGGACCAAAATATCAACTTCTACAGCAATTTCATTCCGGTATTTGACAAACTGTTTGTGAGTCCCCTTAGCGATAATGGAGATAATTATTACCGGTATAAGGTGTTGGATACGCAGGTGGTGAATGGCCGGCGCCTCATCCACATGTCTTTTACACCTAAAAGGCAGGGAGAAAATACCTTTGAAGGAGATTGCTGGGCGCATGATACCAGCTGGGCCATCCAGAAAATGAACCTGCGCCTTGCCAAGGATGCCAATATCAACTTTGTAGACAGGCTCAGCCTGATCCAGGAATTCAGTCTTATTAATGATACCACCTGGTTCCTCACCCGTGATAAGTTTGTAGTAGATATGTCGCTCACGGGCGAAAAAAACCTTTCTGCCATAGGCAGGAAGACCACTACTTACAGGAATATTGTAGTGAATGATCCATCAGTGGTGGCAGAGCTCGGCAAGAATAAGCTGATCGAGGAAACGATCTTATCGGCGGAAGCACAAAAGGCACCGGATTCCTTTTGGGTGGAATCACGACACGAAGAACTGACTAAGACAGAAAAAGCTATCTACCAAACGATCGATACCTTGCTGAAGATGCCGGCTTTCAAAAGGTCCATCCGTACTATCAATTTCATAACGACGGGCTACATGAATATCGGCAATTATGAGATCGGCCCTTGGTTCAACTGGGCCACTGCCAACCAGCAGGAAGGTTTCAGAACGCGCTTTGACCTGGCTACGAATAAGTATTTCAGTAAGAAATGGCTGTTTCATGGCTACCTGGCCTATGGCTTCAAAGACCAGGAATTCAAATACCAGTTGGATGCAATGTATTTGCTTAATAAGAATCCACGCACCTACATCTTTGTTTCACACAAACATGATTTTGACCGCGGTCAGCAATACTATGATGAGATCAGCCAGGACAATATCTTCGCCCTTGCCATCCGCAAAAACGGGGTACCCATCAAGTTCCTGATGGCGGATGAGACCAAGGTAGATCTGTTTGGCTCTACCAAGTCAGGGTTCTCTGTTACGCTTGGCGGTGCACACAAGGAATACGATCCGGTAGCCAACATCCCGTACAAGGGTATCTTTGTTGACAATAAGGGAGATTCATCTATCCGGACTACGGAAGCTTCTATCCGTATACGCTATGCCTACCTGGAGAAATTCCTGGAAAGCACTTTCAACCGCTATAGCCTGGGCAGCGATTATCCCATTGTTGATGTACGCTATACCAGGGGTTTAAGTGGCGTATTGAATGGAAAATACGATTACCATAAACTGAGCGCCAGTATTTCAGATTACTCTAAAATACCCCCATTGGGTACCATTTATTATAATGTATTTGCCGGCCGCACCTGGGGCACATTACCTTATATGCTGCTGGATGTGGCACCGGGCAATGAGATCTATTATTACAACAAATACGCGTTCAACCTCATGAACCGCTACGAATACCTGCACGACCGCTATGCAGGCATCAACATAGAACATAATTTTGGAAACGGCCTGTTCCGTTTTATTCCGCTGACCCGGAAACTGAAATTCCGCCAGTTTTGGACTGCAAAAGCCTTGATTGGCAGCCTTAGTGATGAGAATAAAGCCTACAATATGCCGGCAGGTTCTGATTACAAGTTTGAATCCCTCGATGGGAAGACGTATATTGAAGTAGGAACGGGGGTTGACAATATCTTTAAATTGTTCCGGGTTGATCTTATATGGCGCTTAGCTCCCCGGCCTTTGCCTGTTGAACAGGTAAAACGTTTTGGGGTATTCTTTAGCTTCAGGCTGGCGTTCTAGTAAATCGGGATTAAGACTACACAATAAAAAAGGGCCTTCCGCTTATTGCTGGAAGGCCTTTTTCATTAGACAACTTTAACAGGCTCCTTTAGATCGGGTGAGCCGCCCCCGAAGGGCGACCCACCCTTACGCTGCCTTCGACAGGCTCGTTCCCGCAGAGCGGGACAGGCTCCGCGAAGCGGGATAAACGCTGGCAATCTTATTGTTCGTCATACTGCTCGTACTGTTTCAGGAAAGCTTTCAGGTCGGCGTCAATGGTCGCAGCATTGTATTCTTTGTCCCAATAGATCCCTACTGCACTGGCGGCTGTGACCAGGGCGCCGGGCTTTAGGTTGTAGGGCCCAGCTACTCCCAGGTGAATGATCTTTTCGTCTTCGTAGGACATATCAACCCGGTACAGGAAGAACTTTTTCCGAACGCCCTTATATATGGCCACCCGCTCACCGATCAATGTCATCTTCTTCACCTCATTGTCGTCGGTGGCAGCAGTATACACTTCGCTTTCAGCAAATGCCTGTTGTGTGAGGTATTGTTTAGGGAATAAGGCTATTTTCTGCAGCTGCTGCAGGTCATTGTACAGGTCAACTCGATGCTCTTTATCAGCCGCCAGCTTTAGCAGTTGTGCAGCCTCTACGGGCTGTCCGGCTTTTAATAAAGCGATGGCTGCTGAATATTTCAACGACTGGTTGGATTGCAGCAGGAACTTGCGCACCCACTGGTAAGCAGCAGGCTCTTTCAGTTTGGTGAGCAACCTGATCAGGTAATGATTGCTGATCCAGTCAGGCTCGTCAGTATTAGCTTGTAAACCCTTAATTGTTTTATCCGCCTGCCGGTACAGGTCCCCTTTATATTTCAGTACCTCCCGAATATCCAACAAGTTGCTATCCAGCAGGTCTTGTGCGAGGTAAATGATTTGTCCGGCAGCCAGTGAGTCTTTCAGCAAAGGCAGCAAATCAGGGAAGATGGGCGCTACCAGCGCCATTGAATCTGACAGGGGATTGAATAAGTGGTAAGGCTCGCCTTCCTTTGGCGGATGCTGCAGGAGCAGGTCTTTTGCCAGGGCAACAGAAGCGGCTGTGCCATGCCCGGCCACGGTACCCAACAGGCCATAACGCAGGTCTTCCTTTTCTGCCGGCAACTGTTTCCATGCCTGCTTTACATAGGCCAGGGTGCTCTCCTCTTTAAAGGAAGCAACGATACTAAACAAGCGATTATTCACATTGATATAATTCGATGAATCCTGGTATCGCTGCAGCATGGCTGTGTGCAGCAATGGCAGGTCGGATTTGGCAAAGGTCACGAGGTTCAATGTCGCTTTCGCCTCATCGAATTGGGCAGAGTCTGCTGTTTGCAGGGCTTTCAGCAGCGCCGCCGCCTTACTGGTAAATATGGTAGAGGGTGTAGTATGAGTTATACTCAAATCTTTAAATAATCGTTGGCTGTTGCCAGTTGCGAAGATTTCCGGTGCAGCAATCCCATAAATGGTAAACAAGGAATCGCCTACTATCAATAACCGCATCTTTTTCACATTGTGGTTATCGGGCAGTGACACGGTTGCTTCCGCACCCCGGTAATCGCCATTGGATACCGGGATATAACTCAACAAGCTGTCATTATAGTTTAAAGAATTATTGACGGTGCGCCGCAACAAAGCTGTATCGTTGTCGACCCAGAAATAAGGCTGATAAGGTGTTTTTTGTAAATAATAGGTACAGGGCGCCACAGAATCATACATGATATACCAGGGGTCTTTATCGGCACTGGCCGAAGTATCTACATAAGGTGTAATGGCTGTGGCTGACCATGCCGTAAAGCTATTATCAGGCGCAGGCTGTTTACTCCACTTGCTTTCTTTCAAAGGCTGAAAGGTAAATGAAGAAAAATAATCCTTCATAGCCTGGCGGCTTTTTACACTATCAGCAACGGTGACGACCACATGGTAAATGCGATTGCCGCGGTGCAGGCTCAACACTTTATTATAATAGTTGGCATTGGCATGCTTCCTCATAAAACCGGACCACATAGCGGGGTAATCTTGTATGGTATCCTGGCGATGGGTGGGCAGCCGGCACTCTTCACAGCCTGCTATAAACTCCCTGTAAGCTCCAAACACGGTAGTGTCGCCGGTGAGATAATACCCTTTTTTCATGTCTTGCACGATGCATTGGAAATAGGCATCGTTCTTTACATCAAGCGAAGAATAGGTAGTAGTGATCACGTTGCTCCCATCGTCGGGGTCGGTTTTAGCAACTGGCTTACCCGGAAACTTCAAGGAAAAAGCATGACGGTCAGAGACAAAGGATGACCATGCTTCATAACCGGACTTTACCCATTTATGCATCACCAATGACTGAAAAAAACGTTCAGCATCTTTTGAATGGATCAAAGTGTCCATAGTAGAACCTACCATGACCAGGTATGCGATGGGCGCCCGGTAATAACAACGCATCCGGTAAGTGGCATCTGTGCCTTTTGCTATTACTTCCTTACCTGCCACACTATCCATCACAATTGACCGGGTGGCTTGAATGGTGGCCTTCTGGTTCAGGTTCTTCACCATCTTTGTAAACAAACTGTCTATGTTGAAGTTATCTTTCCCTTCCAAACTCATGGAGAGGTAAAACATATTAGAGCTGATATCTGCATACATTTTCATGTCTACAGATTCCTCTGTTACTTCCATTTGCTGTGGTTGGCCAGGCAGCTGAACGGTGTAATGACCATTGGCGGCAGCGACTGTAACCCAGGGCATTTCTTTCTCCGGAAAATGGTAAGCATTGGCATGAATACGGCGGGACGATACAACGGGCTGTACTGTAAAACCCCGTTTGCGCAGGTAATTGATCACGCCTGAATCGCCTGGCAGGTGGCCTGTTCCCACCGCAAAAAAGGTGCTGCGCATACGGGCCAGGCTATCCATACGGTACGACATTTTGCGGTTGCGGCGCAGCATGATGCTGTCTTTTAGCATGCTTACGCCAGCACCCCCTTCCAGATCTCCCACGGCTTCCAGGTCTTCCTCTTTATAGATACGGATCATCTTATCCAGCGTTTGTTTGCTACCACGGAGATCGTTTAAGAAATCCTCTATATATGATTTGAGGGGTGTATCCTCGCCTATCCCTTCCTGATCTGTGAGGTCTTCTACTCCCCCCACCCATTTTCCCTGGCGACGCATCGCATCATAGAAATAAGCATCCATGATGGTATGCATACCGTCTTTACCTGGTTTGTTGACGGAGTTGATAAAGTAACTCCTGAATTCCTTCACCGTCACGGTCTCCGGCCGTTTGCTGAAACGTTCCTGCAATTTTTTCTTTATCCGGGTAAACTCTTTGGCGGTTAGTGCATCTTTTAATAGCACCTTCTCTTCATTGAGCTTGCTGAAAGCAGCTTTCATAATGGTATCAGCCGCCAGCTCCATGGCATATCCTTCGCAGGATTCTAGTGCAGCATAGACGGAATCGCCAAAATCAAAAACCTGTTTATCCATCAAATGAATGGTGCCATATAGCCAGGAAGGCTTGGACAATCCATTGCCTGAGATGCGCCATAAAAGACTGTTAACGGGTTCTTTTTGCTGGGCCGACAAAGCGAAGGGAAACAGCGCAAACAGGCAGAGCACCAGGCGCACAAGGGGTAAAATTCGTTTCATACAGGAAATAACTTAGAACGAAGAAACGAATTCATTAGTACAGGATAAAAAGAATTCGGAGGGCTGGACATTAAAAAAGGGCCCCGTGCAACCGGGGCCCTTCAGCAGGACAATTTTTTCAGCTCATGCTTCGGGGGTTCGTCTACTCTTTAATTCCTGTTGTATTGACCGGTTTTTCAAATGTCCATTCGCTACGTTCCAGCTTGCGTGAAGTGGGATACACCTCATCCATGGTATTGCCGTTGTACAGGCGACCATTTTTCATCACCATATTGATGGTGTTGGTATTACGGATATTCTCCAGCGGATTCTTGTCCATAATGATCAGGTCGGCCAGTTTACCAGGCTGCAGGCTACCAATATCACCGTCCAGCCCCAATGCCTGGGCACCCAGGATAGTAGCTGTTTTTAATGCATCGAGGGTACTCATGCCGCCACTTTGCATGGACCATAGTTCCCAATGATAGCCCAGGCCCTGTAATTGACCATGGCTGCCGATACCAGCCAGTGCACCGCTTTCTACCATGGATTTCATGGATTTGGCATGTTTGGCAAACACGTGCTCTTCGGGCATAAACCAGCCGGCGCGGCGGCGTGTTTTAGGCGCCAGTTCATCATACGGGGTAAAGAACTGCAGCTTTTTATCATTGTAAGGCGCTTCGGTCTCATAATAATAATTCTCAGCCCAGGGGCCGCCGTAAGCTACCAGCAAAGTAGGGGTTACGGCCATCTTTGATTCGGCAATGGATTTATATACATCCTTGTACAGGGGATAGACCGGGACAGAATGTTCATGACCGGGATAACCATCCAGGAGGTTGGTCATGTTGAGCTTATAGTTCAGGCCGCCTTCTGTAGTAGGCATCAATCCCTGCTCTTTGGCAGCTTTGATGATCCATTGTCTTACCTGGCGGGGGCCCGTCAAATACATTTTGATGTATTTGGTATTGTAGTACTTGCTGTACTGCTTCAAAATACTGCTGGCATGTGCTGAATCACGAATGTTATACATCCAGAAGCCAACGCCGGGGCCGGTAGAATAAACACGGGGACCTACCATCCTGCCAGCATCCACCATATCACTATAAGTGAGTACATCGGTAGTAGCAGTTTGTGGATCACGGGTAGCTGTTACACCATAGGCCAGGTTGGCGGCATAGATCCAGCTTTGGTTTTTCTGGATGCCCCACTGCGGCCACATATGGGAGTGGGTATCTATAAAGCCGGGCACAATAGTCTTTCCAGCTACATCAATTACTTTGGTATTGGCAGGAACCTGTAATGTACCGGATTTGCCAACTGCCTTGATGCGGTTGTTGACGACCAGGATATCACCATTTTCAATCACTTCATTGCCATTCATGGTAACGATGCGGGCGCCCTTCAGCAATACGGAAGCATTGGGAAAATCTTTCTGGAAGTAGATCTTGATCGCTACTTCTTCAGGTTTGTATTTAAACTCTTCCTTTTTCTCAACTACTTTCTTAGCCAGTGTATCGATCAGCTTTTTAGTAGTATCTGTTTGCACTTTTACCACTGCAGTGATGGCTTTGGCGAGGGAGTCTTCCTTTCTTTTGGCTTCTGCTTTTTTGGCTAGCTTTACGCTGTCTTCCTGGAACTGTGCTTTGTCTACATCATATACAAAATGGGCATTACCCAATGACCAGTGTACTTTTTTACCATCGGCTTCCCAGGAAGCAAACTCGCCACCCAGTTCGGTTAATTTCCTGGCCGGGAAAGCAGCTCCGGAAGCTTCAGCCACGTTGATGGCAGCCGGACGACCTGTATTGGGGATCGTGATCACATAAATATCGTTGTTCACTTGCGCCATGGCCCTATCGCCTGCGGGAGACATATTGATCTGTGCTGCCGAGGAGGGAACCTGTACCTCCATGGCCTGTGCTACTTTTTCGGTGAGCAGGCAAAAATCGGAGGCATTGAGTTCGTGCCGGTGTTCATCATCCTTTAGATTGCTGATACCATAGGTGGTAACACCTGTTACGCGGGCATGGACTTTCTCATCTGTTCCATCCCAGCGGATAGAGATCAGGCTACCGCCCTGGTTGAGGTAGATACGGTCATCCACATTCTTTACAAAATGGGGATTGCTGCGGAAATTGGCTCTTTGGATCAAGGTAATATCGCCGCCATTAGCAGGCATCCAGCACAATTCATTTTCACCACCATCGGCTACCGGGCCAATGGACTCGCGGTAGCGTTGCAATTTGCCACGCATAAAAACGATCCGGTCATTCTTTAGAGTAAACACGGCTGATGCGTAAAAGCCTGCTTCTTTGGTCAATTTTTGCACGGTGGCTTTGCCATTCACGTTTACCTTGAAGAGATTACCGCCCTCTGGTGTCCAGGTGGTGAACACAATATTGTTGCCATCCGGTGACCAGGAAGGTTCTGCTTCTGTGAACTCATGTGTAGTCAACCGTTTGGGTGTACCATTGGGATAGTCCATTACATACAAGCGATTCAATACGGTGAAGGCCAGTTTCTTTCCATCAGGGGAGGGAACAGCATCACGTATCTGTGTAGCCAATGCATAAGCGGTATCGGATACGGGGTATTTGAATTCAAGGCGGGGCCCTAATTCCAGTTCCATATCAGCGGTGAAAGGTATTTCGGTGGGTTTACCGCCATCCACGGGAATGCGGTAGATCTTGCCGCCATAGGAAGCCACCAGGGCTTTGCTATCTGGTGTAAATGACATACCGGGCAATACACCCATGGTAGCCATTGACTCCTGCTCATCACGTTGCACGGGATAGGCCAGCCACTTTTCATCGCCACTGGCAATATTGCGGATCACAAGGCCGGTCTTGTCTTCAAACCTTGACCCGTATACGATCCATTTTCCATCTTTTGACAATACGGGTGTAAAGGCCGATCCATATCTTGAAGTAATGGTAGATATTCTGGCATTGTCGCGGTCGTATACACCGATCTGGTATTGCGGCAGGGGCGCATTGTAGGTCCAGGCGCCATTGCGGGCAGAGAAATAAACATAGCGACCGTCGGGACTTACGGCAGGATCGATGGTTTTAAATCCAGGCGTTTCTACCAGTTGGGTACCGCTGCCTGCATCTTTGTGCATCATCCAGAGTTTAACATCCAGTCGGCCACGGGCGGCGATCACGTAGTTGCCGTCGGGTGTCCAGGTGGCGCCAGGGAAATTCTGGTCACGGTCTTTGGTGAGCTGTACGGTATCTTTCTTTTCCATGTCGATGTACCATACATTTTCAGAACCGCTCCTGTCGGAAGTGAACAGCAGCTTTTTGCCATCGGGGCTATAGCGTGGATGTGTATCAAAGGCCAGTCCTTTGGTGACGAGGGTAGCTTTACCACCGGCCATAGGAATGGTATAAATATCGCCCATCAGGTCGAACGCAATCGATTGTCCATCGGGACTAACATCCACACTCATCCAGGTGCCTTCGTTGGTAGCGAATGCTATTTTACGTTCCGGTTTCAGTGGAAGACTCTTATACTCAGTGTATTTAACGGTATCCTTCCGGGTAGTGTCTGCAGGTATTTCATGGTTCCACGTTGTAATGGTGGAGCTTTTTCCCGTAGCAGCTAATACAGCGCCTGCCAGTAATACAGCCGGCAGCACGATCAACCCACGGTTGCGGTTTTTTAAAAGGGAGAAGCTCATTTCGAGTAGATTTTTTAATGTTAGGTGCAGAAAATTACAACAGTAACAGCAATTAGCTTTTTAATAAGCCATAATTATTATGAGTGGTTATCAATGGCCACTATTTTCCTGCACTGCCTTCCCAAATTCATCAGAACAAACATTTAATTTCTTATCTTTTCCCTTAAATCGATTGCATGTCTTCTAAGTATATCCTTGCCCTTGATCAGGGTACTACCAGCTCCCGCGCTATCCTGTTTGATCATGCCGGCAGCATTATTACCGTAGCACAGAAAGAGTTTAAACAATGGTATCCCCAACCCGGCTGGGTGGAACATGACCCCGAAGAAATATGGTCCTCCCAATTTAGTGTGATGGCGGAAGTATTGGCCAAAAAGAGCATTACTACCGACCAGGTGGCAGCTATTGGTATTACCAATCAACGGGAGACCACCATTGTATGGGACAAGGAAACCGGCAAGCCTATCGCCAATGCGATCGTATGGCAGGACCGCAGAACAGCGGAATACTGTGATCACCTGAAAGCTACAGGTCATGCAGCTTTTATCCAACAGAAAACGGGGCTGATCATTGACGCCTACTTTTCTGCTACCAAATTGAAATGGATACTGGACATGGTGCCAGGCGCCCGTGAGAAGGCGAGCCGCGGTCAACTGGCTTTTGGTACGGTGGATAGCTGGCTTATCTGGAAACTTACCGGTGGCAAATTGCATATCACGGATGTTACGAATGCCTCGCGTACCATGCTGCTCAATATTCATACCTGTGAGTGGGATGCTGAATTGCTGAAGTTGTTTGATATTCCTGCCAGTGTGTTGCCGGAAGTAAAACCTTCCAGCAAGATTTATGGTGTAACTGAAACGGTAGTAAAACATGCCAATATACCCATTGCGGGTATTGCCGGCGATCAGCAGGCGGCGCTCTTCGGACAAATGTGTACGCAACCCGGTATGGTAAAGAATACTTATGGCACGGGATGTTTTATGCTCATGAATACGGGCAGCAAGGCCGTGGTATCGACCAACAACTTATTAACTACAGTAGCCTGGAAAATACATAACAAAGTAGAATATGCGCTGGAAGGCAGCATATTCATTGCGGGGGCTGTAGTGCAATGGCTGCGCGATGGATTGCACATCATCCGGTCTTCGGGCGATGTGGAAGCATTGGCCGGCAGTGTGGCTGATACGAATGGGGTGTATATGGTGCCGGCCTTTGCAGGACTGGGCGCACCACACTGGAACCAACATGCCAGGGGTGCTTTGTATGGCTTGACCCGGGGTACTACAGATGCGCATATTGCACGTGCTGCCCTGGAAAGCATCGCTTATCAAACCAATGATGTATTGAAAGCCATGGAATCGGATGCAGGGATACCGATCGCAGAGTTGCGGGTGGATGGCGGAGCTACCATCAACAACGGCCTCATGCAATTTCAAAGCAATATGCTGCAGGTGCCGGTATTACGCCCTAAGATATATGAAACCACCGCATTGGGCGCAGCTTACCTGGCCGGACTGGCAGTGGGTTATTGGGACAGTGTGGAAGAATTACAAAAGCAATGGCTGGTAGATGCCAAATTCACGCCGGTAATGCCGCAGGAGCAAGTGCAACAATTGTTAAAAGGCTGGCGCCGGGCAGTGAAGGCGTCGATAGCGTGGGCTGATGATAAATAGAAAGAGATATTAGCTGTTAGCTTTTAGGAGTTAGCATTTAAATGTTAGTGAATGGCAATCAGAAATAATTATTGAATGAACCGCAAACAACAGATAGAAAGACTCGAAGCGAATAGTGCTCCCTGGGACATTATTATTATTGGTGGCGGAGCTACCGGCCTGGGCGCAGCGGTAGATGCTGCCGCACGCGGTTACCGTACCATCCTTTTTGAACAAGCCGACTTTGCCAAGGGCACTTCCTCCCGCTCTACCAAACTGGTGCATGGCGGCGTACGCTACCTGCAGCAGGGCAATATTAAACTGGTGATGGATGCCTTGAAAGAAAGAGGTATCCTCAAGCAAAATGCACCCCACCTGGTGAAAAACCAGTCGTTTATCGTTCCCAATTACAAATGGTGGGAAGGCCCGTATTATGGTCTGGGTTTAAAGGTCTATGACTGGATGAGCGGCAGCCTGGGACTGGGCACCTCTGCCTGGCTGTCGACAGAGGAAGTACTGGAACTGGCTCCCACCCTCGATACGGAAGGGCTGCGCGGTGGCGTATTGTACCACGATGGTCAGTTTGATGATGCCCGGCTGGCTATTAACCTGGCCCAAACGGCTGTGGAGCAGCAGGGTGTGGTACTGAACTATTTCAAAGTAACAGGGCTTTTAAAAGCACAGGATAAAATAGCGGGTGTACAGGTGAAAGATGATATCACGGGCAAAACTTATGAAGTGCAGGGCAAGGTAGTGATCAATGCTACGGGAGTATTCTCCGATGCAGTACAGCAAATGGATGATCCCCAAAAGCCCACCAGCATTGCACCCAGCCAGGGCATTCACGTAGTGCTCGACAAAGAGTTCTTACCGGGCGAAGCAGCCATCATGATCCCTCATACGGATGATGGCCGTGTATTGTTTGCTGTACCCTGGCACCAGAAGATTATTGTAGGCACTACAGATACCTCGGTCGATCATATTTCCGATGAGCCAATCGCACAGGAGGATGAGATACAATTCATCCTGGAACATGCAGCACGTTATCTTACCAAAGATCCCACGCGGGAGGATGTGAAGAGTATTTTTGCCGGCCTGCGGCCATTGGTTAAAAGCACGGCGAAGAAAACAGCAGAGATATCGCGTGATCATTCGATCCTTGTTTCGGACAGCGGATTGGTGAGCATCCTGGGTGGTAAGTGGACCACCTACCGCAAAATGGCCGCGGATGTGATCAATATTGCTGCGGTACAAGGTGCTTTACCGTATAAAGAACCGGTGACGAAAGACCTGGCTATCCATGGCGCCATGCCCACAAGCGATTATTCTACGGCAGATTATTATTATGGCACTGACAAAGCAAGTATCGATACGCTGGTGGCCGGCAGGCCGGAACTGGGCGCCTTGCTGCATCCACGTCTGCCTTATAATAAGGCCACCATTATATGGGCTGTGGAGGAGGAAATGTGCATGACGATTGAAGATGCTTTAAGCCGACGTACAAGGGCATTGCTGCTCGATGCCAAAGCGGCCATAGAAGCGGCGCCTCTGGTGGCAGAACTGATGGCAGCCGCCATGAAACAGGGACCCAATTGGATACAGGAACAACTGACAACCTTCTATGCGATAGCCAAACATTATTTGCCTGAAAAGGCAAAAAGGGAGTTGTGAGGCTTTGAAATAGACATCGCTAGCCAGAGGCTAGCGACTGAGTGCATCACCCTGAACTTGTCAAAGGGTGAGCCGCCCTTGAAGGGCGACCCACCCTTTGACAGACTGACAAACGTTACTTTAAACCTTCAACCTTTTAATTCTTCCACATGAATTTATTTATTGGTGAGTTTATCGGCACCATGCTCCTTATCATCCTCGGAAACGGGGTAGTTGCCAATGTATTGCTGAATAAGACCAAGGGGCAGAACAGCGGCCTTATTGTAATAGCTTTTGGATGGGCCATCGGCGTATTTGTAGGCGTATATGCTTCGCTGAAGCTGGGTGGCGGCGGACACCTGAATCCTGCTGTAACCCTCGCCCTGGCTTACCTGGGTGAATTTCCAAGGGAAGATGTTTTGACGTATATCCTGGCGCAATTGAGTGGCGCCATCACGGGTGCCATTATTATGTGGCTGGCCTATCGTCAGCATTTTCAGCAAACGCAGGATGGTGATGCCAAGCTCGCCGTATTTTGTACAGGTCCTGCTATTCGCAGTACACCCAATAATATCATTACAGAGATCATTGGCACTTTTGTGTTGATGCTGGGCGCCCTGCTGTTTATAAAACCAGCCAATGGCCTCGGTACGCTGGAAGCGCTGCCGGTAGCCCTGCTGGTATTGGGTATTGGTGTATCATTAGGAGGCCCCACAGGTTACGCCATCAACCCGGCCCGTGACCTCGGCCCCCGTATCGCGCATTTTATATTGCCCATTCCCCAAAAAAGGAACAGCGACTGGTCTTATTCCTGGATACCCATTGTGGGTCCTATTGTTGGGGCTTTACTGGCAGCCATGGTATTCAAATACTTTTTATCCTGATATTTGTAAAGGTGGGTCAAACCCCGCACAAGCACATTTATGAAAAAGCTCTTCTTCCTTTTTATGATCTCTAATTTAGCAATTGGTATGCAGGCACAGGATATAGAACAAAAACTAAAAGAAAAAGGTATTGTATTGACTACGCCTTCGCAGCCCATTGCCAATTATGTGAATGCGGTGCGGGTGGGCAACCTCCTGTATCTCTCCGGCAAAGGACCGATGAAAGCCGACGGTACGAATATTACGGGCAAAGTGGGTGAAGATATTACGCTGGAAGAAGGCTACCAGGCAGCCCGGCTTACGGGCATCAATCACCTGGCTGTATTAAAGGCGGAATTGGGTAACCTCAACAAAGTAAAACGCATCGTAAAAGTGCTGGGCATGGTGAATTGCAAGAGCACATTCACCGATCAGCCCAAAGTGGTCAATGGCTATTCGGACCTGATGGTAGAAGTATTTGGCGATAAAGGCAAACATGCCCGCTCGGCCATTGGCGTCAATGCATTACCAGGCAATATGTGCGTAGAAGTAGAAGTGATCGTAGAAATAGAGCCATAGTCTATTTACCGATCGCATCCACGATCACCTTGCAGGCCCGCTTAATTTCCTTGGGTGAAATGGTAAGGGGCGGCACAATGCGCATACATTGAGGCGCGAAGAGGAACCAATCGGTCAATACGCCATTGGCAATACAGGCATCAATGATCCGCTTGTTGGTGTCGTAGCTATCAAACTCAACAGCCATCATGAGTCCGTTGGAACGGACTTCCTTAATGGCCGGATGTTGCAATAGTTTAAGGAACAGGGTTTCTTTCTTCTTTACTTCCTGTACCAGTGTTTCTTTCAATAATACTTTCAGGGCTGCAAAGCCGGCGGCACAACATACGGGGTGACCGCCAAAAGTGGTGATATGCCCCAGTACGGGGTTATCGGCCAGGTGGGCCATTACGGATTGTTTGGCAATAAAAGCTCCCAACGGCATCCCGCCTCCCAACGCCTTACCCAGCAGCAATACATCGGGGGTAATATTAAACTGTTCAAATGCCCATAAGGTGCCGGTACGGCCAAAGCCGGTTTGTATTTCATCCAGTATGAGCAGGGTGCCGGTTTCTGTACATTTTTTGCGCAGGGCCTGCATCCATTCTTTGGCGGGGGTGTATACGCCGCGCTCGGCCTGCACGGGCTCTGCGATGACGCAGGCCGTACGTTCTGTAATAGCGTCAATGGCTTCCAGGGAACCATGGTCAAGATGCCATGTGTCGGGCAGCAATGGGCGGAAGGCCTGCCGCCAATATTCGTCACCAATGATGCTGAGGGCGCCCTGGGTAGAACCATGGTAACTTTGCTTAAAGGCAATGATCTGGGTCCTTCCGGTAACCCGCTTGGCCAGTTTCATGGCTCCTTCTACAGCTTCTGCGCCTGAATTGGTAAAAAATACCGAATTCAGGGATCCCGGCAAATGGTCGGTGATCAATTTGGCATATTGTACCTGGGGTGATTGAACCAGTTCGCCATATACCAATAAATGCAGGTATTGGTCCAATTGCTTTTTAATGGATTTGATGACCCGGGGGTGACGATGGCCCACATTACACACGCTGATCCCGGCGATCAGGTCAATATATTCCTTCCCATCGGCATCCCAAAGGCGGCTGCCTTCGGCTTTCACAATTTCCAGCGCCAGGGGGGCGGTAGAGGTTTGGGCCACATGGCGGAAAAATAACTCCCGTTGATTCATGGCGCAAAGATACTGGTTGCCGGTTACCGGTGGCGGGCTGCCTGTTTGTGGTTTTTGAGAACCAATTGTACCCGTTCTATGTTTAGTATATTTGTATAACTGCAAAACAATATTAAAATACCATAAACTTTAAGCTATGCCTGTCATATTACATGTAGATGGAACCTACCCCAGTTTTGGCGAAAACACTTTCATAGCTCCTAATGCCACCATCGTAGGTGATGTGGTGATGGGCAATGATTGCAGCATCTGGTTCAATGCTGTAGTACGCGGAGATGTAAACAGTATCCGTATGGGCAATAAAGTAAATATCCAGGATGGTGCTGTTATTCATTGCACGTATAAAAAAACACAAACTATTATTGGTAATAATGTATCGGTGGGTCACAATGCCATCATACACGGCTGCACCATTCACGACAATGTACTGATAGGCATGGGCGCCATCATCATGGACAATGTGATTGTGGGCAGCCATACGATCATTGCTGCCGGTGCGGTGGTGTTGGAAGGTACCCAAATACCCTCAGGAACGATCTATGCAGGGGTGCCCGCGAAAAAAGTAAAAAATATTGACGAATCTCAAATCCACGGTGAAATAGACAGAATAGCAAACAATTACATAAGGTATGCCGACTGGTTTCGTGACCAGGTAGAGCAGGAAAAATAGTGTGCCTATTGCAACAACCGAATATTATATATAGCTTTAAAAAGCGTTTAAAATCCACTGCAATCCTGTTATGAAAATCCATCAAACTGTAATCGTTTTAGTCTGCTCAATCGTCATCCTGTGTGGCAGTTCCTGTAGTCTCTTTGGCCCTAAATCCGGTTGCCCTTCCAATGGAAAGAATGTAGGAGCAGAACGAATACTTAGTGGAGAAAAGGTACCGAAGGCGAGAAAATTCAAGGCTTAATTTCCCATTACTCAGCATACTTTTTTCGTACCCTTTAGATAACAATTAAATCCATACTGTATGAGCCTAACGCTACGTACCGACTTCGGCTGCACCGAAGCGATCATAGATGACGACTGCGGTCTGAAACGCTTTTATGAAGTGGCCAACATTCTCTCCGATGACCTGGAAATTCGCTTCACACAGAAACAGGATGACTTTGATACCTTAACCTGGAATTTCCACTACAAAGGCCATATTTTAACCCTTCATTACAACATTTACACAGGGATCTCTATCTACCCCTTTAAATTCCGCGAAGCACCCCGTAAGGACAACGACGCGGTAGTAGAGGTAGCTAATTTCCTGGAGAATAAATTACTGGTACATAAAGCAAGAAGATTTGTGTCTTAAACCTTAAATGGTTTGTTGGATCGTACCCTTTCATTTTGCCCAATCGTATTGCCCTTGCCGTAGTATAAATAATTGCCGGTGATGAGCCGCCTTGTATGGACGTATCATCACCAGGCTGAAAGTACCAGCGTTGGCTTACCATACAGTTTTACTTCTGAAACAAAAAAGAGGTTGTTATGTATTTAACAACCTCTTCGTAGTTTAATGTCTTCAACAAAGCCAGAGGCTTTGAAATAGTCGTCATCCCGCCATACGGCGGGAAGGCTAGCGACTGAGTTTAATGAAAGGAAGGATCAATATTCCTTCTCTCCAATAGTCTCGAGTATCTTATAATAGCTAAAAAAGCGGTCTTCGCTGATGATCCCATCTTCCACGGCCTTCTTAACAGCACAGCCTGGTTCGTCGATGTGGAGGCAATTGTTGAAATGGCAATCATTGATGAGCTTAGCCATCTCCGGGAAATAATGAGAAAGCTCCTGTTTGGAAATATCTACCAGGCCAAATTCGCGCATGCCCGGTGTATCAATGATCCTGCCTCCAAAAGGAAGGTCAAACATTTCGGCAAAAGTAGTGGTATGCATCCCCTTGCCACTCCAGCCGCTTACATCCTTTGTTTTCAGGTTCAGCTCGGGAAAGATGGCATTGATGAAGGTGGACTTCCCTACCCCCGAATGTCCGCTCATGAGGGTTGTCTTATCGGTGAGGATGTTCTTTACTTCCTGCACGCCCTCATCTTTGGGCAATGACATCAACAGGGTTGTATAACCAATGTCGGTGTACATTTCATGCATTGCTTCGTACTGCTCCTGTTCTTTCTTCCTGTACAGATCGGCCTTGTTAAAAACAATAATAGCCGGAATATGATAGGCTTCGCAGGTGACCAGGAAGCGGTCAATAAACCCCTGGGAGGTTTTGGGATCTTTCAGGGTAGCAAATAACAGTGACTGGTCGAGATTGGAAGCTACAATATGATGATGATGTTTATGCGCCGGCGATTGCCTGGTAATGTAATTCCTACGGGGCAGGATATCGGTGACCATCATGGTGCCCTCTCCTTCATTCTCCGTCTCAACGATCACCTCATCGCCTACTGCAATGGGGTTGGTAGAGGTAATCCCATCTATTTTAAATATTCCTTTGAGGCGGGCATTCACCACCTTCCCTGCTTCGGTTTTCACCACGTACCAACTGCCCGTAGACTTGTACACCAATGCTTTCATAATCTGGACCTCAATTTACAGAATTTGGATGCCTTAGTGCCTATATGCGATGGATGATCATTCATTATGGGAACTTTCTGAATAGCGTGTAACGTAACAATATTTCCAGCAAAAGTAAGACAGCTGCGGCCAATGCAAAGGGAAAGTATCGTTCTGTAAAGCGTTTTAAGGCGGTCACCTCTATTTTTGACTTCTCCAGCTTATCAATTTCCCGGTAAATATTCTTCAGGCTTTCATTGTCCCTGGCCCTGAAATAGAGCCCGCCCGTTTCTTCTGCTATCAGGCGCAGGAGCTTTTCATCAATATTTACTTTTTGCTGCCGCATCACGGCGCCACCCATGCCATCGGGTACCGGCACCGGCGCATAGCCGTCTGTACCCACGCCGATGCTGTATACGCGGATATTGTGGGCCCTGGCCATGTCTTTGCCTACCAGGGGGCCTATCAACCCACCCTGGTTCTCACCATCGGTGAGCAGGATAATGATCTTTGTTTTGGCAGGAGAATTCTTTAAACGATCCACACTTACGCCCAAGCCATCACCAATGGCTGTTCCATCCTCAAGCGCTCCACGTTGAATATTAAATATCTGCGACTTCAATATCTCCTTGTCAGTAGTGAGGGGTACCAGGGTAAAACTTTCTCCGGAAAAGATCACCACGCCGATACGATCGGTGGGGCGCAGGTCAACAAAATCCGCAGCCAGGGCCTTACTGGCCTCCAGCCTGTTGGGAAGCAGGTCTTGCGCAGCCATACTGCCACTTACATCCAGGCACAAAACAATATCGATGCCTTCGCCCATTTTCAGTTCTTCATCATTGCGCGTTTGCGGGCGTGCCAGGGCAATGATGAGGCAGCTTAGGGCCAGCAGCCGAAACACCAGGAGCGCATGGCGGAAGGTCTTTTTCCAGGAGCTGCTTTGCCTTATGAATGCTACTGAAGACACGGTTACAGTACCCTGTTGTTTGGCATAGCGGGTAAAGTACCAATAGATCATCAGGGGCAGCAGCAGGAACAAGCCGAAGGCCCAGGGATATGCAAAATCAATATGTTGTAACCAGTCGTATATCAAAACTTAAGCGATATTATTGAGTGTTTTAATGGCAGTTTCAATGATGGTGTAATTTTTCTCATTGTCTGCAATACCCGGTTCATAGCGGGCAAATTTTACAAAATCGGCCATTCGCAGAGCGTCTGACAGCGCCTGAAAATGCTCTTCGTGCATTTGTTGTTTCTTTAAGGCAATGATCAATTCCTCATTGGTCTTTTCGCGGGAAGCGATATTCAATTTACGTTGTACAAATACCCGCAGAATGTCATTGAGCCCGGTATAATATTCTTTGATGGCTCCTTTATTAGGGAGGTCTTTTTGCCTGAGTGCTGCCAATGCCTGCATGGCTTCATCAAAAGGTGTTTGCTTTATCACTACCGGCGCTGCTACAGGTATTACTTTTTTCTTCCGGTACAGCAGCAGGATGATGATAACAATGGCCACCAGGGTCACTGCACCTATTATCCAGGGAATATAGTTGGTCTCGGTATTGGGAACATCCTCTATTTCCTTGATGTCTTTGTAGTCGGGTGAAAGGTCGGCATTGGCATAAGTTACGGCTACGCCCAGCGAGTCGGAATAATAGGTCTTACCGGCCACCTTCATCGACAATATGGGTATTTGCCAGTAGCCGGAATCGTAGCTGGTGATCACCAATTGTTGTACCCATTTTTTACCGTCCACTCCTTCAACGGTATCTACTTTTCCTTTGTCCAGGAATTCGAAATGCGGCAAGCTGTCCAGGTTGAACCAGGTGGGTTCTTCGCCCAGCGGCGCCCGTACATCCAGGGTGAGTACGATGCTATCGCCCACCAATATTTTATCGCGGTCAATAGAAGCTTTTACCAATACCTGTGCATTTGTTCCAAACGAACAAGCGAGTAAACAGATCCCAGCTATTATATATCGTACAAACCGGCTCATGTATGATTTAGTCCATTACTTATTACGGCCAATAAAGAATTTCTGTAACACCTTCACATAATCTTCGTCTGTGCGTATATGCAACAGATCACTGCCGGCATGGGTGAAAATATTTTTGCAATAATTCGTATGCTGAAAGAATGCTTCCTGATATTGTTTCCGCACGGAAAAGTCGCTGGTATCGATCAATTGCTGTTCACCCGTTTCCGAATCCCGCACTTCCAGCAATCCCGCATCCGGCAACTGCATATCCAGCTTATCGTATACTTTGATCCCTACCAGGTCGTGCTTTTTGCCTGCTACTTTAAGGTCGTCATTAAAATCATTGTCCAGGAAATCACTCAGCAGGAAGGCGATGCATTTTTGCCGGGTAGAGTTGTTGAAGCGGCGCAGGGCCTCTCCTATTTTGGTGCCTTTTTTGGAGGGCTCCATGGTAAGTAATGTACGTACCATGTACAGCACATGGTCGCGGCCCTTCTTGGGTGGAATGAATTTCTCAACACTGTCGCTGAAGAAGATCAACCCCACTTTATCGTTGTTGCTGATGGCCGAAAAAGCCAGTACAGCCGCCATTTCGGTGATCATGTCCTTCTTTCTCGCATGAGTCGTGCCCACCAATGAGCTGGCGCTTACATCCACCATCAGCATCACGGTCAATTCCCGCTCTTCCTCAAATACTTTGCTATAGGGGTGATTGAAACGGGCCGATACATTCCAGTCGATAAACCGTATATCATCGCCCGCATGGTAATCCCTTACTTCTTTAAACAGCATGCCCCGGCCCTTAAAAGCACTGTGGTATTCACCCGTAAAAATATGCCGGGTGAGCTTCTTGCTTTTAATTTCCAGCTCGCGGACCTTTTTTAATATTTCGGCTGTTGTTAGGCTCATGGCACAGGAATTACGCGCAGTATATCATCAATGATGGCTTCTACGTTCACGTTTTCGGCTTCGGCTTCATAGGTCAATCCCAGGCGGTGCCTCAACACATCTTTCGAAATGCTGCGTACATCTTCCGGAATTACAAAACCACGTTTATTCAGGAAGGCCTGCGCTTTGGCTGCCAGGGCCAGGTTAATACTGGCGCGTGGCGAGCCACCATAAGCGATCAGTGGTTTCAGTTTATCCAGTTTGTAGCGTTCCGGGAACCGGGTAGCGAACACAATATCCAGGATATAGTTTTCTATTTTCTCATCGAGGTATACCTGCCTTACCAGTTCGCGCGCCTGTTGTATTTCCTGCATGGATACCACCTGTCCTACTTCCGGAGGCCGGAGGCCCATCACATTCTGCCTTATAATAATTTGTTCTTCTTCTTTGGTGGGATAATCAACGATCACCTTCATGATAAAACGGTCCTGCTGGGCTTCCGGTAAGGGATAAGTTCCTTCCTGCTCCAGGGGATTTTGGGTGGCCAGTACCAGGAAGGGTTCATCCAGCTTATAGGTAGTATCGCCGATCGTCACCTGCCGTTCCTGCATCGCTTCCAGCAAGGCGCTTTGTACTTTTGCCGGCGCCCGGTTGATCTCATCGGCCAGGATAAAGTTGGCAAATATGGGGCCTTTCCGCACCATAAATTCGTTCTTGGGCTGGTTGTAGATCATGGTACCGATCAGGTCGGCGGGCAGCAGATCGGGGGTAAACTGGATGCGGCTGAATTTTGCATGGATGGCCTGTGCCAGGGATTTAATAGCCAGGGTTTTGGCCAGTCCGGGCACCCCTTCCAGCAGCACGTGTCCATTGCTCAGGAGGCCTATCAGGAGCCTGTCGAGCATGGTATGCTGTCCAATGATCACCCGCGCCGTTTCATCCCGCAGGCGGTCGATAAAGGTGCTGTGGTATTGGATCTTATCGTTTAGTTGACGAATATCGTCGGCAGTAGCCACCATATAAAGCTTTTATTATGAACGATTGATAATCAGGATATGAAAATACGAACAAAGCCGATGCAAGTTACTTGCCAACTTATGAAAAGCCCTTAAAAAGGCCAAATAAGTACCCTGAAAAACAATAAAATAGCCTATAAACCGTTTTCGGGGGACGATATTACTCACCAAAATCCAACGAATGAAAAAGACCTCTATCCGCCTCGTATTAGCCATTGCTTTCTCAGCAATGATGTTTACCGCTTGTAAGAAAGACAAGGATGAAGCAGTAGCCGCCACCAAGGAAAACCTGATCGGCAGTTATAAGCTGACATCGGCCAAAGCCAAAGTACTTTCCCAGGAAGTAGATGTTTTAGATACGTATGTGGAAGCCTGCGGAAAAGATGATGTGTACGTGCTAAATGCAGACTTTTCTGCTAAAATTAAGGATGAAGGCACCAAATGCGGAAATGGCGAAGGCTACACCAGCTCCTGGGAATTAGACGGCAACTACATTGACATCGACGGTTACTCTGGTAATATTAAATCGTTTGATGGCAAGACCCTCGTAGTAGAAGCCAGTGGTTCACAAGGTGGCATCACTGCTACGATCACTTTTGTTTTCGCTAAACAATAAGTTTACTTTCTACTTGAAGAAATAAAGGCCCGTGCAAATGCATGGGCCTTGTTGTTTTATAAAATGCAATAACTTTTAAGACAAATACTTTCCCACGATCGGCATACGCCTGCCCACACCAAATGCTTTGCAGCTTACGCGGATAATGGGGCAAAACTGGTTGCGCTTGTATTCATTCGTATTCACCATTTTCAGTATCCTGCTTACCAGGGCCTCATCGATGCCTTTGGCCACAATTTCCTTGGGCCCCTGCCGCCTTTCAATGTACTGGTACAATACTTTGTCGAGCAGATGGTATTCCGGCAGGCTATCACTGTCTTTTTGATCAGGCCGCAATTCGGCAGAGGGCGCTTTATAAATAATATTCTCCGGTATCACGGTACCATTTCGGTTGATGTACCGGGCCAGCGCATATACCTGCATTTTATAGACATCGCCCAACACACTCAAACCACCCGCCATATCACCATATAGGGTGCCGTAGCCGGTAGCCAGCTCACTCTTATTGGAAGTATTCAGCAGTATATACCCAAACTTATTGGCAATGGCCATCAGCAGGTTACCCCTGGTGCGGCTTTGTATATTCTCCTCTGCCAGGCTGAAAGGCAGGTCTTTGAAAACCGGTTTCAGGGAGGTAAGGAAGGAATCAAATACATCCTTAATGGGTATGGTATCGTAAGGATTGCCCAGGGTTTTACTCAGCTGTTCGGCATCACTTACGGAATGACCGGTAGAATATTGAGAAGGCATGAGGATAGCCCGCACATTCTCTTTTCCCAGGGCTTCACAAGCCAGCGCCAGGGTAACGGCACTGTCAATACCACCCGATGAACCCAGGATGGCCTTACTGAATCCCATCTTATGGAAGTAATCACGGATACCCAGTATCAGCGCCTGGTGTATTTCCTGGATGTTCTTTTCGGCAGTGAGGTAATCAATGATCTGTTCCGGATCACTGATCTTTGATACCCGCATCTCTCTATCGAAATCTGAGGCATGCAGGGCGGCTCCCGGCGCTGCATTACCGACTTCCTGCTTTTTACCGCTGTATGCTGCTTCGTCGAATATGGCAAAGTCTTCTTCAAAGAACTTTAGCTCTTTCACCAGCTTGCCTTGTGCATCCATCACTACGCTTCCGCCATCAAAAACAATTTCGGTTTGTGATCCCACTGCATTGCAATAGAACATGGGCAGCTTGTACTTCAATACATTGGCGCGGATGATCTCCATGCGGTCTACATCGTGGTCATAATCGAATGGGGAGGCCGAAATATTGATGATCAGATCGGGCTGCTGTTTGATAAGCACATCCATGGGCGCCATGCGGTAGAGCGGATTGTCGCCCAGGTTCCAGATATCCTCACAGACCACGAGCGCGATCTTTTTTCCTTTGAAGGGAATCACATTGTGTTGATACCCTGGCTCGAAGTAGCGGTATTCATCAAACACGTCGTAATTGGGCAGCAAGGTCTTATGTGCTACGCCATGCACTTTTTTCTCATAGAGTAGCCAGGCAGCATTGAACAGGTCTTTGCCGGCTATCTCGGGATTGCGCATGGGGCTGCCAACGATTACACCGATATCTTCCGTATGCTCCTTGATGATATCAAGTGCACGGTAACATTCATTAATAAAATCATTGAATTCCAGGAAGTCGCGGGGCGCATAGCCGCATACGCTTAATTCGGAAAACACCACCAGGTCGGCTCCGCGCGATTTCGCATGTTGAATAGCACCAATTATTTTCCTTGTATTATCTTCAAAATTGCCGATATGATAATTCTGTTGAGCTAATGCAATCTTCATACATACAAATTTACACAATGTACCCGTAGGCACAACATTTTGAAAGGCTTCCTGTCTACCTGCAAAAGACTGCAAATTAACGATGTATAACAAATTTTAGGATTATGTTTACAACATAATTCCAACTCAAACGTTTCTCACCCATGAAGAAAACAGGATTCATTGCCATACTGTTATGCACTTTGTTTGCCTGCGGCGATAAAAATACACCGGATGTATCCGACATTAAAGTAGACCTGCTGGCTGAACGTTTTGACCAGGACTTCTTCGCCCTGGATACCAACCACCTGATGCCTTCCCTGCAGCAGCTATCGAAAAAGTACCCCCATTTCATGACTGATTATTTTCAGGGGATCATGGGCTTACCGCCATTTTCTGATACCACAACCGGCGCCATACCATTAATGAAGCAATTCATACGGGACTACCAGCCTGTAAAGGAAGCGGTGGACAAGACTTTTTCCTCCACCCGTTCTATTGAAGCGGAAGTAAAGAAGGGGTTGCAATTTGTGAAATATTACTTCCCTGAATACAAAGCTCCAACCCGCCTTGTTTTCTTTATTGGCCCAATGGATGCCTTCGATCAGGCTTCTTTAGCCACCTACGGAGACGTCCTTAGACCTGAACAGTGGATCGGTGTAGGACTTCAGCTTCACCTTGGCAAAGACTTCAGTCTTTATAACAGCGATATGGGACGCTCTTTATTCCCTGCCTATATTTCCCGCCGTTTTACCCCGGAATACATCCCGGTGAACTGTATGAAAACCGTTGTTGATGATATTTACCCGCAAAAGATTGCCGGTAAGACACTGGTAGAGCAAATGGTGGAAAAGGGGAAAAGACTCTATGTACTCGATAAACTGATGCCCGCCACACCCGACACGCTTAAAATAGGATATACCGACATTCAGTTAAAAGGATGCTTTAAGAGTGAAGGAAAGATCTGGAATTTTTTCGTGATCAATAGCCTGCTGATGAACAATGAACCCGATATACTGAAAAACTATCTGAGTGAGGCACCCAATACGCAGGAAATGGGAGAAGGCTCTCCAGGCTATATTGGCCTCTTTGTCGGCTGGCAGATCGTTAAGAAGTATATGGCCAAAAACCCCGACCTGAAGCTCCCTGCCTTGCTGCAAACCCCGGCCATGGATATCTACCAGCAAAGCAAATACAAACCTAACTAAGAATACAGCATTCAGAAGACAGAATACAGAATCTTCAGGTGTAACAAGTTGATAAAATGCAGGCGCATTGAGTTTCGGGGTCCAGCGCTCCTATATTCTGTATTCTATATGCTGGTTTTCACTTCTTTCCCAGCTTTTTGCGAAACAATTCACGTGCTTCCTGTACTTCCGTAATATCCAGGAAAGCATCTTTGGGAACCAGGAAGAAGGAGCGCGGATCGAAATACAGGTGAAAGAAATAATGGCTTTCCACAAAATGACTGAAAGCGTTCCAGGGCCAGCCTTTTGAGCCACGCTCGGTTTCCAGCACCACCATATCCTCCTCGAAGTGCATGATGAAATGGTCTTTGAAAGTAGCCGACCGGCGGTAAATGCTGCCCGGCAGTATGCGCCAGATGACCAGCATCAGGATAAACCACAGTATGGAAAAAGCCAGGAATGACAAGGCCTGGATATATTTCATGGCATACATCACAGCCGACAGAATGGCGAATACATTCACAAAAACCAGTAATATTTTGATCTCAGGGCGCATCAGAAAATGATAGCGTAAAGCCTGCACCACTTCCTTTTTATTGTAACCAAATTGGATCGTCATTCATTCAATTTTAAGGCGGTAAAAATAAGGAATAGAAGGAATACCGCAGTTCCCATAATTTTGAAACTGCATGAAAAGCAAAATGATAGAGTGCTTATTGATCGTTCTGTTCCTGACCGCCTGCCGGCAGGCCGATCACTCCCATACGATCACCAGGGGATTTTATTACTGGAAGTCCAATGTTGACTTAACAGCCACCGAAAAAAATGCGCTGGAAACACTGCAGGTGAAAAAGCTCTACATCAAGTTCTTTGATGTAGTGTGGGACCCTACCGGGCTGCGTCCCATGCCGGTAGCCAAGATCCAAATGACCGATAGCACAGCTGCCTGGCTATCGCATGGCCAGGTAGAGATCATTCCCACGGTATTCATCACCAACGAATGTATGCAGCTGATCGATAGTAATAATGTGGCCTCCCTTGCCGACAGGCTGCAGGACCTGATGGCGGGCATCGCCCATCAATTGCCCAACACAGCCTCGATTCATGAAATACAACTGGACTGCGATTGGACAGCTACCAGTAAAAACAATTATTTCGCTTTATTAACCCACTTAAAAATGCTTCCCTTCTTTCAGCAAAGGGAGGTTTCGGCCACCATCCGCCTGTATCAATGTAAATACAAACAGAAAACCGGGGTGCCACCTGTTAACAGGGGGTTACTGATGTGCTATAATATGGGCAACCTGAAAAGCCAGCATACGCGCAACTCCATTCTTGAAGCAGCTGAACTGGAAAAGTACATTGGTAACCTGCAGGACTATCCTTTGCCATTGGATATTGCTCTGCCATTGTTTGATTGGAAAGTGCTGTACCAGGACCATGCTTATAAAGGACTGATACAAGGATTACCGGATTCTTTATTGCAACAAAAAGGCATATCCCGGAAAACCGGTAGTAATACATTCACGATCTTACGGGATACTATATTGAATGGTTACCCGTTGAAAAAAGGAGATGATATCCGGCAAGAAGATGCTAGTTTTGCAGAGATCATGCAAGCCACCCGGTTACTCAGATCAAAGCTGGTTACTCCAAAGATTACAGTAGCACTTTTTCACCTCGATTCATTAACGCTTCATAAGTATTCAACATATGAACTGGAAGAAATTTTTGATAGTCTGCATTAACATTGGTTGCCTCGTCATGCCCTATAATATTATTGGTTGTGCCGGCGGCGATCCCGACCCTTATGATTATTTCGTTTCTTTCTTCAACAAGAACAACGCCGATGTGAAAGGGTATGAGTCTTTTTATTATACCAACTACCGTTTCCTGTACAATGAAGCAGAAAATGTGAACACCTCGGATATTACTTCAGCCGAATGGGTAGGATATGGCAATAATAGTTTTACCGCCACAGATGCCCGGGCATTTGTAGTAGACTATGCCCGTAAAGACCTTTCCAACCTGTACTTCCACCTGGAGAAAAGTCAGCCTTTACAGGTACCCGATTCTGTAAAGAACAATGGCATGACCAAATTCTTCATGACCGGCAAAGACCTGGAAGCACTGGGTTATATCATGTACGCCAAGCAGGTGGAACCCAATGTAACCGGCGGCTGGTCTTCCTGGGACCCCATTGAACGCGATACCGCCAAAATGGGTAAACTTCTCAAAAACGGTCAGCAGCTATATGCAGTAGCAAAGAACAATGCCATTAAATTAAGGCTGGCCTACCAGGTGCTCAGGCTGGCGCATTACAGCAAGCGCTATACAGAATGTCTCCGTTTATATGATGAACTGGTGAAACCCAATACAACACCAAGTGTTTTACAGGACTTGTGTGTGGGATTGAAAGCAGGCGCCCTGATGCGGCTGGACCGTAAAGAAGAAGCGGCCGTTATTTTTAGCCAGCTCTTCAGCAAAAGTGAATTAAAGCGTGTGTCCAATTACATGAGCTTCGACTGGTGTGTAAAACGCTTTGATCAACCAAACCGCAATGCCTGCCTGGCCATTTGTAAAACGAATGAAGACAAGGCCAACCTGCTGGGTCTTTTTGCCCTGGGCAGCAACAGGGGCGAACTCGCAGCCCTCAAAAAAATATACCAGTTATCGCCAAATGCGGCATTGCTGGAGATCCTCACCATCCGGGAGATGAATAAACTGGAAGAGTATTATTTTACGCCGGCCCTGCAATTTGAGAAAGGCGCCAAACAAGTTTCTATCAATTACAATACCATAGATCGCAATGATACTTCTTATATCGCGTATGGCAAGGAAACCAAAGAGCTGGTAAGTTTCTGTCAACAGGCGGCTTCCAACAAAGCAGTAACCGATAAGGGCTTGTATGCCCTGGCCGCAGCGCATGCCTCCCTCATCAGCGGCGATTATGCCAATGCCCGCAAACTACTGGACGATGCCAAAAAGCTAAAGCTATCAACCAAGCTGCAGGATCAGTGGGCCATGAGCAACCTCCTGCTCTCCATCAATACCAAAGAGAGTATAGATGCGGCTTTTGAGAAACAGTTGTTGCCTTCCCTGCAATGGCTGGAGAAGAAAGCGGCCTCGGATGAAGAGTATGCCCGGTTCTACCGCCGCCTCTTTACGGATATACTGAGCACTAAATACAAAAAGACCAGTAATGCCAAAGAAGTACTTTGTATCGGTGTGGCCGACTGGGTCAATAAGGAATACGTAAAAGACGGCTGGGGCTATTTCGGGCCTGGCGCATTAACCATCCTGCGTTATCAAATGACCGCCCCACAGGTGGAACAATTGATACAGTTGGTGGAATCAAAAAAGCTGAGTGATTTTGAGCAATACCTGGTAAACCACAACTCCTTTACCAAAGACGATGTGAATGATGTAGCAGGTACTACCTGGCTGCGGCAGTTTGATTTTGCGGCTGCAGAGAAATGGTTTGCCAAAGTAAGTCCGGCTTATTATAAGCAAGATCCGTACACCACCTATCTCGCCGGCAATCCTTTTGCTGATCTCATCGAAGATACCCATGCGCCTACCAAACAGGATACGGTGAAATACACCAAGCTCAGTTTTGCCCGGAAGATGTGGGCCCTGGAGCAGGAAGTAAAAACCAACAAAGAACCCGAAAGACAGGCCAAAGCCTATTATGAGCTGGCCAAAGGCTTGTACCAGATGAGTTATTGGGGCAATAGCTGGTTGCTGGTTCATTATGACTGGAGCGGCAATGATGGCCTGCATGGCGCCAATGAACTGCAGCCTGGTGATAAGGAATATTATGGGGTATACAAAGCAGAAGAGTATTACAAGAAGGCCTTTGATCTGGCAACAGATAGAAACTTCAAAGCCCGCTGCCTGTTCATGATGGCGAAATGTGATCAGAAGCAAATACCTGTGCCTTCTTATTCGCAGTATAAGGATTATTCCGACTATGAGAATGCGCAGAAAATTTATAGTAAGAACATCATGGGCAACAAGGAGCGTTTCCCCATCCTGGCCAAAGAGTACAGCACTACTGCCTTTTACAAACAGGCATTAAATACCTGTAGCTATTTGAAGGATTTTGTGACGAAGAAGAGGTAAGGACTGCCCGATATAGGTGACACCTTTTTGAAAGGTGTCACCTATATCGGGACTTCAATAAACTCAGGCATTACAACTTATAAATCAAAAGCCCCCGTTGTTACGGAGGGCTTTCTTCTTAAACAAGTTTCCGCTGTTTTTTCCCCCAACGGAAAAATGCAATAAAGTGAGATCCTTGTGACTGTGTTAGAACCGCAAACTCCAATACTCCTCTTAGCGTAATCCACGACCGCATTTGGCTTTACCATTGGCAGCCTGGAAAGGAGTAATAAAACGATTACAAGAAGTAGCAACAAGCATAGTAATGATGGCGATAGCCAGGATTGATTTCTTTGTCATAAACGTCCAGAATTATTTTTGAACAAGCGTTAAACGAATGAGTGAATCAAAATCGTACTGGGGAAATGTCAAAACGATGCCAATTTTTCGGGCGCCCGTGCCAGTCAATCTAAAAAGCTGAATACCTTTTAGTTCGCTGCCCCCATTTGATATACGTCAAACCCGCCCTGGCTGGATTTTTTTCCCGCCGGGGGAAATGGCTGGGAAAAAGGATAAAAAAAAATCCGCTCATGGAAATGAGCGGATGAAGTTTATGTTTTAATAAACCGTCCAATATTTTTAACCCTCCCCTCTCCTACAGGAAAGGGGCCGGGGGAGAAGTTTAGCTGCAACCCATACTGTTGCCGCAGTTCAGACACTTATAGCAGGTGCCGCTGCGGATGGTGATATGTCCGCAGGTATTGCAGGCTGGTGCATCACTTTGCATGCTCTTGGCAGCTGCATTCACAGCATCCATTCCTGCTTCCGCTTTTATGGGGCGATAAGATGATTTTACTGGTTCTGATTCAGCTGGTTTGCTGCTCTTGGGGCCAGCCACGATCCGTACATCACTCAATTCAGGCGTTTGCTTATCATATTCCAGTGAAGTGGGAATTTCATCCCAGTCATCCGTTCCGGTATTCTGTACTTCCGGTTTGTCCAGCACATGCACCAGGTCGGTACGGCCCAGGTATTCATAGGCCAGTGCACGGAACATGAAGTCAACAATGGAAGTAGTACTCTTGATATTTGGGTGATCCACCATACCGGCCGGATCAAAACGGGTGAATACAAATTTCTCAACAAATTCTTCCAGCGGTACACCATACTGAAGACCGATGGAGATGGAAATGGCAAAGCAGTTCAGCATACTACGCATGGTAGCACCTTCTTTGGCCATATCAATGAAGATCTCTCCTACTGTTCCATCCGGATACTCACCCGTGCGCAGGAAGATTGCCTGTCCGTTGATCTTGGCTTTTTGGGTATAGCCACGACGCTTGGCAGGTAAGGTCCTGCGTTCCACAATTCTTGCCAGCTCCCGTTTCAGTTTGGTATCGGGAGAAGACTGAACCCGTTTTTGTACTTCTTCCAGGAGCTCGTCGATCGTCAGTTTGCCCATGTCTACGATATGTGACTGAGCTATTGCCGCCGGGGAGATCGTTTCTTCTGCTTTCGCTTCTTCAGTTCCTTCGGCTTTCTTCTTTTTATCACTCTTATTGCTCAATGGCTGGCTCAGTTTGGAACCATCGCGGTACAAAGCACAGGCTTTCAGGCCCAGCTGCCAGCTCATCATATAAGAATCGGAGATCTCTTCTACATTGGCCTCATTGGGCAGGTTGATCGTTTTGGAGATCGCTCCGCTGAGGAAAGGCTGTGTGCCAGCCATCATCCGGATATGGCCATGGGCATGGATAAAACGCTGACCTTTCTGACCGCATTTGTTGGCGCAGTCAAATACGGACAGGTGTTCATTTTTCAGGTAAGGAGCGCCTTCTACGGTCATCGTACCACATACATAGTCATTGGCCGCTTCTATTTGCTCATCGGAGAAGCCCAATGCTTCCAGCAGGCTCCACTCGAAGTTGAAGTATTGTTCGGGTTTGAAACCAAGGCGTTGCAAACACTCTTCGCCCAGGTTGTATACATTGAATACAAATCCGATCTCAAAAGCAGAACCTACAGCAGCATCCAGCTTTTTGATCTCGTCTGCAATAAATCCTTTTTCACTCAGCGACTGGTGATTGATATGCGGCGCACCGGCAAATGTGCCTGCACCCACTGCATATTTTATCACAGCATCAATTTCCTTGGGTTTGTAGCCCAGGTTCTTTAAGGCGGCGGGAACAGATTGGTTGATGATCTTAAAATAACCTCCACCACTCAGTTTCTTGAATTTTACCAGTGCAAAGTCGGGCTCTACGCCGGTGGTATCGCAGTCCATTACCAGTCCAATGGTACCGGTAGGCGCGATAACTGTGGTCTGCGCATTGCGGTAGCCATATTTTTCGCCCATTTGTACGGCATCGTCCCAGGCCCTGGTAGCTGCGGTGAGGAGGTAAGCAGGACAATACTGTGCTTTGATGCCCACAGGCTTGATGCTTAATTTTTCATATTCGCCTGCATCGTAGGCGGCCAAACGGTGATTGCGCATTACCCGCAGCATATCCTGCTTGTTCTCTTCGTACTTGGCAAAGGGCCCAAGTATAGAAGCCAGTTCTGCGGAGGTCTTGTACGCAATACCCGTCATGATTGCCGTGATAGCGCCGGCAATGCCACGGGCTTCTTCGCTGTCATAGGCAATTCCCATTACCATCAACATAGAACCCAGGTTGGCATAACCAAGGCCCAGTGTTCTGTAATCGTAGCTAAGCTGGGCTACTTCTTTGGACGGGAATTGTGCCATCAATACGGATACTTCCAACACCACTGTCCACAGGCGACAAGTGTACTCGAAGCCTTCTACATCGAAGGTGTTGGTAGCTTCATCATAAAACTTACGGAGATTGGCAGAGGCAAGGTTACAGGCCGTATTATCTAAGAACATATACTCGCTGCACGGATTGGAAGCATTGATGCGTCCACCCTGCGGGCAGGTATGCCATTCATTAATGGTAGTATCGTATTGGGTGCCGGGGTCGGCGCAACGCCAGGCGGCATAAGAGATCTGGTTCCAAACTTCTTTGGCAGGTATCCGCTTCATTACACGGCCATCGGTTCTTGCCTTCAGTTCCCAGTCTAAACCAGCTTCCAGTTTTTCAAAAAATTCATTGGGTATACGTACTGAGTTATTGGAGTTCTGTCCACTCACTGTACGATAAGCTTCTCCTTCATAATCGCTTGCATAGCCGGCGTTGATGAGGGCAGCCACTTTCTTTTCTTCCTCTACTTTCCAGTTGATGAAGTCCATGATCTCGGGGTGATCCAGATCCAGGCACACCATCTTGGCAGCCCGGCGCGTAGTACCTCCGCTTTTGATAGCACCGGCTGCACGGTCACCTATTTTCAGGAAGCTCATCAAACCGCTGGAGGTGCCACCACCACTGAGTTTTTCACCTTCACCACGTACCTGGGAGAAATTGGTGCCTACACCACTTCCATATTTAAAGATGCGGGCTTCACGTACCCAAAGGTCCATGAGACCACCATCATTAACCAGATCGTCACTTACACTTAAGATAAAGCAGGCATGTGGTTGGGGACGCTCATAGGCGGAGGTGGATTTCTTCAGTTCTCCGTCTTTTTCGTCTACAAAATAATGGCCCTGGGGTTTGCCGGTGATGCCATAACTTTCATGCAAACCGGTATTGAACCATTGGGGACTATTGGGAGTACAAGCTTGATTAATAATGCAGTATACCAGCTCCTCATAAAATACCTGTGCATCTTTGGCAGAAGCAAAATAGTTATAGCGCTCACCCCACACCCGCCAGCAGTTGGCCATACGGTGCGCTACCTGTTTGATGGAAGTTTCACGGCCCAAAGAACCGTCTGTCTGGGGAACACCTGCTTTACGGAAATATTTTTGTGCAAGAATATCAGTAGCGATCTGGCTCCACTGTTTCGGTACCTCAACATTCGTCATTTCAAAAACAACCTCTCCACTGGGGTTACGGATTACCGACGAACGATAATCATACTCAAACTGGTCAAACACACTAATATCATCACGGGTAAAACGACGGCTAAACTGCAAGCCTCTGGGAGATTGCTTTTTACTAGTCATAAGGTTAGTAATTAATGATTTTACAATTAATAAAAACTGTTGCTATCAGTTATCAGGTTAGGGTCGGGGAAAACGAAAATATCTTCCTATACCCACATTCCAATCTTGCTTTTTTGCACATCAATGTGGAAAAATGTCACAGTTCACACTGGTATTGCATTCCTTGATTTTTTGCACATAAAACTCAATTTCAGGATAACTTTTATTTGGTTTAGAACGATAAAAAAATTATGTTGAAGATGAGGCCAGCACCGTAAAATCACTGTTCATCCAGCGTACTATTTCGAAAAGAAAAGTCCTTTCCGATAGCTATCGGAAAGGGAGTCCGAAAGTTCGTAAGTAATACAATCATTGGATTCAATTGTTCTTTCCAACATATAGTCTTTCCTTCTTAACAACTTATCGTCTTACTGTCGTTCCGACTTGCGGACTTTCCTTCTTCCCGTCTTCTCATCTTTTCTTAACAGCATTTTAATACATTGATCAATATTCATTTCAATGCTTTGCCCCTTTTATCGTTTTTTTGCAGGCATGAACTACAGGTACTTTTTCATCTTCGCATTGCTGCTGCTCAGTATGGATCGGGTTGCTGCCCAAACCCAACTCACCGGTTGGGTGGCGGATTTTAATACTGTCAAAATCAATACCAGATTAAGCATACATTCTGACTTCCAGTTAAGAAGTAGTGATCAGCTGGAACATATACAAACTTTATTGTTGCGTGCAGGTCTGAATTATCATGTCAACAAGAAACTGGTCCTTACCGGCGGGTATGCGTATATCCGTAACCGAAGAGTGATAACCGGGGTAAGTGGGTATGCCCCCGAGCATCGCCTGTGGGAGCAATTGCTGTTTACCCATCCCCTGGTGGTAGGTTCCGGCGTTCATGCCAAAAAAGGTACACTGGCACACAGATTGCGGTTGGAACAGCGGTTTATTGCCAAATCTTTCGTAATGCATAATGAATTGAAGAATGAGGGAAATGTTTACGCCAACCGGCTGCGGTATTTTATCCGGAATGTAACACCCCTCGTTCCCTGGCCGGCGGATGGCAAAGCACCCTTTCTCGCATTACAAAATGAAGTATTCGTGAATATTGGTGATAAATCGGCAGTCAATGGAAAGTTCTTTGATCAGAACCGGGCTTATATCGCGCTCGGCTATCGATTCCACAAGAAATTTGACGCAGAAATGGGCTATATGAATCAGTATGTAAATGGCCGGGGCAATGATTTTTCGAACAATCACATCGTTCAGGTAGCCACTTACGTACGTTTATAAGTGATTATCCACATCCCTAATTAACTGCGTGAAAGCCAAAAACTTTTCGCATTTTTGTATAAGATCCAATAGCTAAGGCATGACGAATCGTATCTATCAATCTCTACTTCTACAGAAAGCGAAAGGACATAAGTCGTTTGCCGTACTCATTGATCCGGATAAGGTAACGGCTGAGAAGACTGATGAGCTAACCACTTTGGCAGTGGAAGCAGGGGCTGACTACCTTTTTGTAGGCGGTAGTTTGGTCATTTCCAATCAGTTAGACGAGGTTGTGCAGCAGATAAAGAGAAATTGTGATATCCCCGTTATCCTGTTTCCCGGCAGTCCCTCCCAGGTATCCCGCTTCGCGGATGCCTTATTATATCTCTCCGTTATTTCAGGTAGAAATCCCGAATTATTGATCGGTCAGCATGTGATATCTGCCCCATTTGTAAAGCAAAGCGGGCTGGAGATCATTTCCACCGGCTATATGGTCATTGATGGCGGAGCACCTACTACCGTCTCTTATATCAGCAACACGGCGCCCATCCCGGCCGATAAGAATGAGATTGCCATGTGTACCGCCATGGCGGGTGAAATGCTCGGCATGAAGCTTATTTATATGGATGCTGGCAGTGGCGCCCGCCGGCCCATTACCGAAAGCATGATCGAAAAGGTATCCCAGGTAATCGAAACACCCCTGGTGATCGGCGGTGGTATCACCAATCCTGAAAAAGCCTACCTCAACTGTAAGGCCGGCGCCGATGTGATCGTTATTGGCAATGCCATTGAAAAAGACGCTTCCCTCATCAAAGAAATGGCCGCCGCCATCCACTCAGTTCCCGTAAAGACCTCTTAGTTAATACATTATCCCCAAAGCACAAGCTTTAACAGGGTACTTTCAGCCTGAAAGTACTACCAATCATTTACCTATAGTGTACGCTTATAGCCTGTTTCCCGCACTATATCCGCACTAAATCCGCACCAAATCCGCACTGGGCCCATTGGTTCAGTGTGGATTTGGTGTGACTTGAGTGGTGTAACAATGCCTCATTTGCGCCCAAAGGAGGCACCTTTGTTTTGGTCTGGGTCGTACCTCGTTCGGGTCTTGTTCGGAAGCCGCTAAGGCGAACTCAAGCCATATCAAAAAACAAACCAAGCCTCTCCTGATCCAAAATCGTCACAAAGTCGTACCATAATTTGGGATAATGCGCTTTAACTCCGGTCTTGGTACGAACATGTCCCGAACAAGGCCCTTGCCAAACCCGGCTATGGGGCAGTACTGGTAGCTTGTTAAAAGGTGACCGTTTAAAACTATTTCCAACAGAATATGCCGGAATCGGACCATTTGCGTTGGAGCCTGTTGAATTTGCATTAATTCAGTTAGACACTGATTTTTATGCTTTTGAATTTAATAATAATCTCTTCTTTCCCTGCAACAAGTGCCCGGATTATTGTTGCTCCACTGAAGCTGACGCCTTTACCAATGTTTGAATTTTGCAATAACCGGTTTGAAAAGCGTAATTTCAGGAACGCGAACCCGCTTAGCTTTGTGGTAACGTACAATTGCTAATTTTAAAGGATTATGAAAAACACAGAGACCTTAGAGGAGTTTTACCAGAAGAAATTCAATCACCTGCCCCCAAACCTGAAGCAGGACATCGGGCATTTCAATGTGTTTAATATTGAGGACTCTGTAGGTCCTAATGGAAATCCTCCCAAATACAGTCGCCGCGAATTTTATAAGATCAGTATGATGCGGGGCAACAATATTTATCATTATGCCGATAAAAGCATTGAGGTAGCGGGTACTACGCTCATGTTCTTCAATCCTTCAGTGCCATATGCACTGGATTGTAGTCCGGACAATGCCTCCGGCTTCTTTTGCATTTTTACTGAAGGTTTTTTCAGCGGTCAGCTAAGAGGCAGTATCCAGGAATTTCCCATGTTTGCCCCCGGCGGTAAGCCCGCATATTCATTGGATGAAGCACAGGACAAACAAGTGTCGCAGATATTCAAAAAGATGCAGGAAGAGATCAATTCAGATTATATGTACAAGTACGACCTGCTGCGCAATTATGTAACCGAGATCATTCACTATGCCCTGAAAATACAACCTGCTGATACCATTTACCAGCATCCCAATGCCAAATCACGCATCACAGCCGTATTTACAGAGTTGTTGGAAAGGCAGTTCCCGATCGAATCGCCTTCTCAGCGTTTCACGCTCCGTTCGGCCAACGACTTTGCTACGCAACTGGCCGTACACGTGAACCACCTCAACAGGGCCATCAAAGAAACAACGGGCAAAACAACTTCAGAACATATTTTTGAACGGCTTATTTCAGAAGCGAAAGCCTTATTAAAACATACCAACTGGAATATTTCAGAGATCAGCTATTGCCTGGGCTTTGAAGAACCTGCCCACTTCAACAACTTTTTCAAAAAACAAGTAGCGCTTACGCCTTCTGCATTCAGAAGCATTTAGCATTACCAGCTTACTCTATTATTTTTTTTGCTGCACCACTACTGGTGCAGCTTTTTTTTGCCTTCTACAACCACCAACATGATCACTTTAATTCATACAGTTTGAATTTCGTAACTATTGCTTTGAATGCTACAACAACAACGCTCAGTACACGCCGTAGCTTTGTGTTATCAAAACAAATCAATTATGAAACAAAGTAAAGTATGGTTCGTGACCGGCGCCTCCAAAGGCCTGGGTCTATCATTGGTACAGCAATTATTAGCACAAGGTTATGCAGTAGCTGCTACCTCCAGAAGCAAGGAAGACCTGAAGCATGCAGTGGGTAACCACGATCATTTTCTGCCGCTTACAGTTGATATCAGCAGTGAAGCAAGCATACAAAAGGCCATTGACGAAACGGTTGTACGCTTCGGACAACTGGATGTAGTAGTCAACAATGCAGGTTATGGACTGGCAGGTGCACTGGAAGAGTTGTCTGATGCGGAAGCCAGGAAGAATTTCGATGTCAATGTATTCGGCACCATCAATGTGATCCGCAAAGTAATGCCTTATTTAAGGGCTCAACAATCCGGACATATTTTCAATATCTCTTCCATTGGCGGATTCATCGGCACCTTCCCCGGCTTTGGCATCTATTGCGCTACCAAATTTGCCGTTGAAGGATTGACAGAAGCCCTGTCGGCCGAGATCAAATCTTTTGGCATTCATGCTACTGTTGTGGCGCCCGGTTATTTCAGAACACAGTTCTTGTCTTCCGGTTCTCTGGTAGTTCCTGAAAAGCCTATTGAAGCGTACAAAGAAGTAAGGGAATCGCAGGCTTTCCACCAGAACATCATGGATGGTAACCAACTGGGTGATCCCGACAAGGCAGCGCTCGCTATGATCCAGATCGCTGAAACAAAAAACCCTCCTTTGCATTTATTCCTGGGCGCTGATGCCTATGACCTGGCTTATAACAAGATCAATTCTATACGCGAGGAATTGGAAGCCTGGAAATCTGTGACCGTTTCAACTGCTTTTGAGCATCAACCGGTAGAAGCTTAGTTGCTGCCACAGATACGAGGATCATGAATAATGCAAAGCAATTTTATGTATTCAGGCTGGAAGAGCGTAACAGGATCTTTTCCCATCAGCAACAGCAGGCTGATTATTACGCCATCAGTCTCGTAGCCAGTAATACACCGGGAGCAGGCACCATGTTGTGTTTTCACAACCCGCATGGGCCACAGGCAGGAGGATGCTGTCCTCCAAAACCAAACGGATTCTCCTGCCTGTTCAATGCTGCCTTTCTTTCTGTCAAAATGCAAACGGTACTCCATGCCTTGCCCATATTCAGGAAGGAAGTCAACCCGGTGTATTTCTTAAATCCGAAACAGGATAACTATATCCGTGAGTTGTTTGAAAAAATGCTGGTAGAGGTGAACAACAATTACACTTTCAAATATGAGCTGCTGGGCAATTACCTGGCAGAGATCATTCACCAGGCATTGAAGATTCAAGCGGAGTAAAAAAATAATACCATGAACGATACACCCTTTTACGTCGGCATGTGGGTAACCAGGAATGGCTACATCCGGCATGAATTATTACCCGACGGGCGCTATGAAGAGGCCCGGGGTGACCAACAGAGCGCCTACCATGGAAGATATATCCTAAAAGGTGATCACATTGATTATATAGACGATACCGGCTTTACCGCCGATGGAGTCATTAAGGATGGTACATTGTACCATGCCGGTATGGAATTGCACAAGGTGGAACAGAAAATAGTGGCATTTTTATGAATAGTTAACTTTCCCGCCCAACAGAAGCCGGGGTCATTTGTTAGTTTTGAGGATATGACGCCTGTAAAATATACCTTGATCCTCCTGCTCACCGGCCTTTTCTGTTCCGGCTGCTTTAGCCGGTTCACCATGACCAACCGGGAGGTACGGAAATATTACCAGGATAAAAAGGTGAAACCCACTTATTTCACCATCCGAAATGATTCAGTATCCCTTTTCTGCGCTACTACCGGCGCCGACACCCTTCCTCCCCTGCTAATGATCCACGGCGCCCCAGGCGCCTGGTATGGAAGTCGCAACCTGCTGGATGATTCGGTGCTGCAACAGCATTTTCACATTATAGCCGTCGACCGACCGGGTTACGATAAGTCCCGGTTTAAGGGCAAACGCAAGGCGGTGACCTCCATTACCACCCAGGCGATTGCCATCCATGAAGCCTTGCGGCTAAACCGCTCCCATAAACCCGGCGTGGTAATGGGAAGCTCGTATGGAGCGCCCATTGCAGGCAAAATGGCTTTATTATACCCACAGGAATTTAACCACCTGGTAATGCTGGCCGCCGCCATCGATCCTGACCAGGAAAAATTCTGGTGGTTTCATCCCTTTATCAATGGCGGACCGCCTTACTGGCTGTTTCCCCGATTTATCAAGAGCGCCACTGACGAGAAGTTTTCCCATGTGGAAGAGCTGCGCAAGTTGCTGCCGGAGTGGAAAAACCTCAAAGTGCCGGTGACGGTGGTGCAGGGAGGCGAGGATGACATTATCGAGCCTACCAACTTCGAATTTGCCAAGCAAATACTTCAGGGAAAGCTGGCCAACTTCGTCTACCTGCCCAATGCCGGCCATCTCATCAGGTTGCAAAGACCTGATATTGTGCGCGCTATACTGCTCAATCCTTTACCCGGGGCCAAAGGAAATACCAGTCTCGGTAAATGATCCCGCCCCGGTATCACAGTAATCCAGTGCTTGCAGAAACGCTCCGGCAGCTCCCGGAAGCACTTAGTACAAACGCTTGTTTGCTGGTTTTTACGGAATTAGCTAAAATTTTACAATAAAAAGTCCCCCCCATCCTAAAAAAATGTTTTCTTTGCGGTGTCAAAAGCATTGAGTTAAAAGAATATTCACCATTAGAAATGCATAAAAATCTCACCATAATACTCGCTGATGTAGTAGCGCAAAGCGTTATTACTATAGTGCGTGGGGTTTTTGCTGTACAACTCCGTACAGATTTTGTTAGTCGCCCGGTCCCCGTTAGGGTGCGACGTTGATACCATTTTACCATAGTATCCCCTTTGTAATGGAACTATGCTCCCGTAACCCGGGATTCGTGTCTTTCGCAGTATTCATTCTGCTGCATTTTTTCACATTATAGTCTTGTCAAACAATGGAAACGCAACAACAGTTCCAGATACTTATAGCCAATGAAACCCATCTTGACTTCGCACAGATCATTTGCGACGAGATGCTTTCCTCTGCCAAAGCGCGGGGTACCGGTATTGCCAAACGATCACCGGAATACATCCAGCAAAAAATGCGGGAAGGTAAAGCCGTGATCGCTTTCAGTCATGATGGCATATGGGCCGGTTTTTGTTATATAGAAACCTGGAGCCATGGCGAATATGTAGCTAATTCAGGCCTCATTGTAGCTCCTGCTTTCAGAAAAGGCGGCCTGGCCAAGGCCATCAAAAAGAAGATCTTCAACCTAAGCCGTAAGCTGTATCCTGAATCCAAAATATTTGGGCTTACTACCGGTTTGGCAGTAATGAAGATCAACAGTGAGTTGGGTTATGAACCCGTTACCTATTCCGAGCTTACACAGGATGACGCTTTCTGGGCAGGCTGTAAAAGCTGTGTGAACTATGAGATCCTCATGAGCAAGGAAAGGAAGAACTGTATGTGTACAGCTATGCTCTACGATCCCAAGGATCACTATGAGCCGGAAGAGACCAAACAATTCTTCGAGGAGAAAAAAGGTATTCTGGAACGTCTGCTGCGTATCAAGCAGTGGAAATTCCTGCAACCTTTTCTGAAGAAAGACAAGGAAGACAACAGCGCCAAAATGGTACAAACCAGTAGACGGAAATCATTGCTGCAGTACTTCTTTAGCTTGTGACCGTGAATAGACAATCGGTAATCGGTTTGTAGCCTATTAATAAAACAGCGTTTAGCAATTAACTACCATAATACAGCAATGAAAAAAATAGTTTTAGGATTCAGCGGCGGACTCGACACTTCCTATTGTGTTAAATACCTGGGTGAAGACAAAGGTTATGAAGTACACAGCATCATCGTTAATACCGGTGGTTTCAGCGAAGAAGAGTTGAAACAGATAGAGGCCCATGCCTACAACCTGGGCGTTAAGACCCATACTACTGTGAATGCCGTGAAGTCTTATTACGACCGCATTATCAAGTACCTGATCTATGGCAATGTATTAAAGAACAATACGTACCCATTGAGCGTAAGTGCTGAAAGGCTGAGCCAGGCCGTGCATATTGCCGAGCATGTGCAAAAGCTGAAAGCTGATGCAGTAGCCCACGGCAGCACCGGCGCCGGCAACGACCAGGTACGTTTTGATATGATCTTCCACATCATGATCCCCGGTGTTGAGATCATCACTCCCATCCGCGACCTCAAACTGAGCCGCGAAGCAGAGATCGAATACCTGAAAGGCAAGGGCGTGAACATGAACTTTGCCAAAGCCATGTATTCCATCAATAAAGGCCTGTGGGGTACCAGTGTTGGCGGAAAGGAAACCCTGTCTTCCAAAGGCATGTTGCCCGAAGAAGCATGGCCTACCCAGGTTACCCAAACCGGTAGCCAGGAAGTAAAGCTGAGCTTTGTAAAAGGTGAGTTGAAGGCCGTTGATGGTAAATCATTCGATCATCCTACCGAAGCCATACAATACCTGCAAACCATTGCCGGCCCTTATGGTGTAGGCCGTGATATTCACGTAGGCGATACCATCATTGGTATCAAAGGCCGGGTAGGCTTTGAAGCCGCTGCCCCCATGGTGATCCTGAAAGCACACCATGCACTGGAAAAACACGTGCTCACCAAATGGCAGCTGAACTGGAAAGACCAGCTGGCACAGTTCTATGGCAACTGGTTGCACGAAGGACAGATCATGGACCCTGTAATGCGTGATATTGAAGCTTACCTGGAAAATTCCCAGCAAACTGTTACAGGTGATGTGTTTGTACAACTGATGCCCTACCGTTTCCAGGTAATCGGCATCGAGTCTCCATACGATCTTATGAGCAGCAAGTTTGGTAAATACGGTGAAATGAATACCGGCTTTACCGGTGATGATGTACGTGGATTTAGCAAGATATTCGGCAACCAGACCTCTATCTGGACCGCAGTGAAGGAAGAGAATAAGAAGTAAGCTGCAAGCCGTGAGCAACAGCCGGCAGCTTTAAATGGAATTATTATGAGCAAGAACATTAAAGTAGGTATCGTTGGAGGAGCAGGTTATACTGGTGGTGAACTGATCCGTTTATTGGTTAATCACCCGTATGTAGCTGTTTCTTTTATTCATAGCCGCAGCAATGCAGGCAAACCTGTGTATGCCGTTCATGAAGACCTGATCGGTGAAACTGATTGGCAATTCACGGGAGAATTAAGCCAGGATGTAGATGTGGTATTTCTGTGTGTGGGACATGGCGAAGCAAAGAAGTTCCTGGCCGAAAATCCATTTGAAGCCAGGATCAGGATCATTGACCTGAGTCAGGATTTCAGGTTGACCCAAAACTCGAAGCTCGCAGACCGCAGCTTTGTTTACGGATTACCCGAGCTGAACAGGGAAGCTATTCGTACAGCCTCCAATGTGGCCAACCCTGGTTGTTTTGCTACCGCTATTCAACTGGGTCTTTTGCCATTGGCCAAGGCTGGCATGCTGAAGCATGTTTATTCTACAGGCATCACCGGATCTACCGGCGCAGGACAAAGCCTCAGCGCTACTTCCCATTTCAGCTGGAGGGCCAATAATATCCAGGCTTACAAGACATTGAATCACCAGCACATGAATGAAATTGGTGAGTCCTTGTTGCAATTACAACCCAAAGGCGAGATCGATGTGAACTTTGTTCCCTGGAGAGGCGATTTTACAAGGGGCATCTTCATCAGTTCACAACTGGATAGCGACCTTTCCGAACAGGAATTGTATACCCTATATACTGACTTTTACGATGGTCACCCGTTTACCACGGTGAGCAAAGAACCTATCTTTTTAAAGCAGGCGGTCAATACCAACAAGTGTGTGATCCAGCTGGAAAAAGTAGGCGCCAAACTGGTGGTACATTCCATCATAGATAATTTAGTGAAAGGCGCTTCTGGCCAGGCAGTACAGAACATGAACCTGTTGTTTGGCCTGGATGAGTGCGCCGGTCTGAAACTGAAGGCTAATTATTTCTAAATACAGTTAAATAGTATTCCATGAAGTTATTTGACGTTTATCCTATCAACGACATCACCATTACAAAGGCCAAAGGCTCTTATGTATGGGATGCAGCTGGTGAACAATACCTTGACCTGTATGGCGGTCATGCGGTGATATCTATTGGCCATACCCATCCACATTACGTTCAGCGAATTACCGATCAACTCAATAAAGTAGGTTTTTACTCCAACTCTATCCGAATTCCCTTGCAGGAAGAACTGGCTGCAAAGCTGGGCAAGGTATCCGGTAAAGAAGACTATCAACTGTTCCTGTGTAATTCAGGCGCAGAAGCCAATGAGAATGCCCTGAAACTGGCCTCTTTCTTCAATGGCCGGAAAAAGATCATCGCTTTCACAAAAGGCTTTCATGGAAGGACCTCGCTGGCCGTAGCAGCTACGGACAATCCATCCATTGTGGCGCCGGTAAACCAAACAAACAATGTCATCTTCCTGCCTTTCAATGATGAGGAAGCACTGCAAGCCTGCTTCAGAGCCCAGGGCAGTGAGATATCATCTGTTATCATTGAGGGTATACAGGGCGTAGGCGGTATCAATGTAGCTTCCGTTCCCTTCCTGCAACAGATCCGTCACCTCTGCGATGAGCATGGCGCCGTTTTCATTGCCGACAGTGTGCAGTGTGGCTATGGCAGAAGCGGTAAATTCTTCTCCCACGATTTCGCCGGTGTAAATGCTGATATCTATACGATGGCCAAAGGCATGGGCAATGGCTTCCCTGTGGCAGGCATTATCATCGCCCCCCATATACAAGCCAAACACTCGATGCTTGGTACCACCTTTGGCGGCAACCACCTGGCATGCGCCGCAGCACTGGCCGTGCTGGAAGTAATAGAGCAGGACAACCTCCTCAACAATGCTGCAGAAGTAGGCAACTACATCATGCAACAGCTGAAAGGTATTTCTGAACTGAAGAATGTAAGAGGCCGTGGACTGATGATCGGGTTTGATGTTCCGGAGGAACTGAAAGACCTGAAGAAGAACCTGCTGTGGAAACACAAGATATTTACCGGGGAAGCAAAACCCAATGTGATCCGCTTATTACCTTCCCTGGCTTTGCGTAAGAAAGATGCCAATGAGTTTATAGAAGCTGTAAAAGAAGAGATCGCAGCATTGGTGCCCGCCCACTAGTTTCTACCTGAGCGGTGAAAGGAGAGACGTGAAGGAAAAGCCATAAGACCGGTAATCGCTTTCACGTCTGTTGTTTCACTACTTACTTTTAATATTCATCCATAAACAGTTCTTCACGGAAATGAGAAATTTTATTTCTGTTCACGATGTCTCCAACATCAATGACCTCGTAGCAAAGGCTTTAGACTATAAAGCAGCTCCGCTAAAAGACAAATCATTGGGCGCCCACAAAAGGATCGGGCTATTGTTCCTCAATCCAAGTATGCGTACCCGCCTTAGCACACAGATAGCGGCGCAGAACCTGGGTATGGAAGCCATCGTGTTCAATGTAGGTCAGGAAGGCTGGGCGCTGGAGTTTGAAGAAGAGGCCATCATGAGCGGCAGTACGGTAGAGCATGTGAAAGATGCGGCGCCCATCATGGGCAAATACTTTGACGTGTTGGCCATCCGTACTTTTCCTTCCCTGAAGAACCGTGATGATGATTACAGCGAACTGTTCATCAAGCAATTTATTAAATACGCCGGCATCCCCGTAGTGAGCCTGGAAAGCGCCACGCTGCATCCTTTGCAGAGCTTAACAGATATCATCACGATCCAGGAGCATTCTGTAGTACCCATGAATGTTGAACGCGGTCCTTTGTGGACACAGAGAGAAAGACCCAAGATCGTACTCACCTGGGCGCCGCATGTAAAGCCGTTACCCCAATGTGTAGCCAACAGCTTCTCCCAATGGGTAAACGCCTGGGGCCAGGCTGATTTTGTGATCACCCATCCCGAAGATTATGAGCTGGATACCCAGTTCACCAACGGCGCTACCATCACACATGATCAGAACGAAGCCCTGAAAGATGCAGACTTTGTATATGTAAAGAACTGGAGCACTTTCAACCATGAATACGGCCGCATCTATACCAACGATCCAGCCTGGATGATGACTAATGAAAAGCTGGCCCTTACCAACAATGCCAAAGTAATGCACTGCCTACCCGTAAGAAGGAATGTAGAGCTGAGCGATGAGATCCTGGACGGCCCCAACAGCATTGTAACCCAGGAGGCTTCCAACAGGGTATGGGCTGCACAGGCAGTATTGGCTGAGATATTAAAAGCAAACCATTAAACAGGGATCTTGGAAAAGTTATTTGTAGTTAAGATCGGCGGTAATATTATAGATGATGATGCCAAGTTAGCTGCATTCCTCACTTCCTTTGCTGCCCTCAAAGGCAAAAAGATATTGGTACATGGCGGTGGCAAACTAGCCACCCGCCTGGCAGAAGAAATGAAGGTTCCCCAGCAAATGGTGGACGGAAGAAGGATCACCGATGCTGAGACCCTCAAGATTGTAACAATGGTATACGCCGGTTACATCAATAAAAATATTGTAGCACAGTTACAGGCCCAGGGCAGCAATGCCATTGGTCTCAGTGGCGCAGATGGCAATGCCATCCAGGCGCACAAAAGAGTACACCCTACGCTGGACTACGGGTTTGTAGGTGACGTAGACAGTGTAAATGCCCCCTTCCTGAAATCCTTACTGGAGCAGGATCTGGCCATCGTACTGGCTCCTATTACGCACGACAAACAAGGCTTATTGCTCAACACCAATGCTGATACCATTGCCCAGGAAGCAGCCAAAGGGTTGAGCAGGCATTATGATGTACAGCTGATCTATTCTTTTGAAAAGAGCGGCGTATTGCTCGATGCCAACGACGACAGCACGGTGATAGCTTCTATTACACCAGCCTACTACCAGCAATTAAAAGCAGAACAAAAGATATTTGCAGGCATGATCCCCAAGCTGGACAATGCCTTTGCTGCATTAAACAGTGGCGTAAAGAAAGTGATCATCGGAAAAGCTGAACAGCTACAACAATTAATTGCCGGATCATCCGGTACAACCATTATCAATGAGCAGTGATCATATCAACATATTGCAAGACCAGGCCATAGCCTTGCTGAAACAACTGATTGCCACGCCATCATTCAGCAAAGAAGAAGACCAAACGGCCGCTATACTGGAACAATTCCTGCAGCAAAACAATATCAAGGCCAACAGGCACCTCCACAATGTATGGGCCGTCAATAAACATTTTGACCCGGCCAAACGCACCATCATCCTCAATTCGCACCACGACACGGTAAAACCCAATAAGGGTTATACCCTCGATCCATTTTCACCGATTGAAAAGGAGGGTAAATTGTTTGGACTCGGCAGCAATGATGCAGGAGGTCCCTTGGTATCGCTCATTACTACCTTCCTGCATTATAACGATAGAACAGACCTGAAATATAACCTGCTGCTGGTAGCTTCTTCGGAAGAAGAGATATCTGGCCGCAATGGTATTGAAGCCCTGCTGCCTGCGTTGAAGGAGACCCAAAGCCATATCGTAATTGATAGCGGCATCGTAGGCGAGCCTACGCAGATGCAAATGGCAGTAGCAGAACGCGGCCTTATGGTACTGGATTGCCTTTCTCATGGCAAAGCCGGTCACGCCGCCCGCGAAGAAGGAGAGAATGCCATTTATAAAGCCCTGGCGGATATAGAGTGGTTCCGCACTTACCGCTTCCCCAAAGTATCCGATCTGCTGGGCCCGGTTAAAATGAGTGTTACGGTAATCGAAACAGACAATAAGGCCCATAATGTAGTGCCCGCCCAGTGTAAGTTTGTGGTAGATGTGCGCGTCAATGAGCTGTATACTTTTGAGGAAGTACTGGAAGTGATCGGCGCACATGTACAATGTGAAGTGCAGCCCCGAAGTACCAGGCTTCGTTCTACTTCCATTGCATTGGATCATCCCCTTACCCAGGCAGGCATTGCACTCAACAGGTCTTATTATGGCTCTCCCACGACTTCCGATAAAGCCCTCATGCCTTTCCAGACACTCAAGATGGGCCCGGGCGATTCGGCCCGCAGCCATACAGCCGATGAATTTATTTATGTGGAAGAGATCAAAGAAGGGATCCAATTGTACATCCAACTTTTAAACCAGGTATTATGAAATTGTGGCAAAAAGAAAACACCTCCGTATCTGCACAGATAGAAAAGTTCACCGTTGGGCGCGACAAGGAGTTCGACATCCTGCTGGCGAAGTATGATGTGGAAGGCTCTATTGCCCATGTGACCATGCTGGGTGAAGTAGGATTGATGAGCAAGGAAGAAGCAGTACTGGCCGTAAAAGGCCTCAAAGCAATACAACAGGAGATTGCCGATTCACAATTCGCGATTGCCGATGGCGTAGAAGATGTGCACTCCCAGGTGGAGCTGCTGCTCACCCAGCGCATTGGCGATGCCGGTAAAATGATCCACAGTGGCCGCAGCCGCAACGACCAGGTAGCGGTTGATATTAAGCTGTACCTAAGGGCAGAAGTATTGGCGGTGAAGGAAGAAGTAAAGCAGCTGTTCGACCTGTTGATTGCCCAAAGTGAAAAATTCAAACACCATTTATTACCGGGATACACCCATCTCCAGATCGCCATGCCCTCATCGTTTGGTCTATGGTTAGGCGCCTACGCTGAAGGATTGATCGACGACCTGGAACTTCTGGCTGCAGCCTATGCTGTGGCCAACAAAAATCCGCTGGGCAGTGGCGCCGGCTATGGTTCCTCTTTCCCGCTCAACCGTACCCGCACCACCGAATTGCTGCATTTCGGCGCCCTGAACGCCAATTCAGTATATGCCCAGATGAGCCGCGGCAAAACAGAACGCGTGGTAGCTACCGGCATCAGCGCCGTAGCCGCTACCCTCAGCCGCCTGGCCATGGATTGCTGCCTGTATATAAACCAGAATTTCGGGTTTATATCCTTCCCGACCGAACTTACTACCGGCAGCAGCATTATGCCCCATAAAAAGAATCCTGATGTGTTTGAGCTCATCAGGGCCAAATGCAACCGCATACAATCCACCCCCAATGAACTCACACTCCTGGTCAATAACCTGCCATCGGGCTACCACCGCGATCTGCAGCTTACCAAGGAGATCCTGTTCCCGGCCATTGAAACACTGAAGGATTGCCTGCTGATGACGCGCCTCATGTTGTCGCATATGTCGGTGACAGAAAACATCCTGGACGATCCGAAATACAAATACCTGTTCAGTGTAGAAGCGGTCAATGAGCTCGTCAACAAGGGTATTCCCTTCCGCGACGCTTACAAGCAGGTGGGCAATGATATTGAGCAGGGCTCTTTCAATTTCGATTACAAGAAGCAATTACACCATACCCATGAGGGAAGCATCGGCAACCTGTACAATGACTACATTGTTCAGGCCATGGAGAAAGTGATCGGCAAATTCTGATAGGAACAAGCTAAACGAAAAATCCCTCTCTGTTCAATAACAAGAGAGGGATTTATATTTTTAGCATTTGCTGTACTTAGATGTCGAGCTTAGCGTATTTGGCGTGGCTTTCAATGAATTCACGACGGGGTGCAACTTCATCACCCATCAGCATACTGAAGATGCGGTCGGCTTCTGCGGCACTTTCAATCGTCACCTGCTTCAGCGTACGACTATCGGGATTCATGGTCGTTTCCCACAACTGCGTGGCGTTCATTTCTCCCAAACCTTTGTAACGCTGGATGTTCACACTGTCGTCTTTACCGGCGCCAAATTTGGCTACCCATCCTTTACGTTGCTCTTCATTCCATGCATAGGCCTGCTCCTTACCTTTTTTCACGAGGTATAATGGTGGCTGGGCAATGTATATATACCCTTGCTCCACCAGGGCGGCCATATAACGATAGATAAAGGTCAGGATCAGGGTGGCAATGTGGCTACCATCCACATCGGCATCCGTCATGATGATCAGCTTATGATAACGCAGCTTGGCTATATTTAATGCTTTCGGATCTTCCGGCGTACCTACAGTAACACCCAATGCGGTGTACATGTTCCGGATTTCCTCGTTCTCGTAGATCTTATGCTCCATGGCTTTCTCTACGTTCAGGATCTTACCACGCAGTGGCAGGATGGCCTGGAAGGAACGGTCGCGGCCCTGCTTGGCAGTACCACCGGCCGAGTCACCTTCGACGAGGAACAACTCGCAACGCTCCGGATCACGGTCCGAACAATCGGCCAGCTTACCCGGTAAGCCGCCGCCGCTCAGTACGCTCTTCCGTTGTACCAGCTCACGGGCCTTCCGGGCCGCAGCCCTTGCCTGTGCAGCCAGGATCACCTTGGAAATGATATTCTTGGCTTCTTTGGGGTTTTCTTCCAGAAACGCCTGCAATACGCCGGATACAGTACTGTCTACTACACCCATTACATCGCTGTTACCCAGCTTGGTCTTCGTTTGACCTTCAAACTGTGGCTCCGGCACTTTCACAGAAATGATGGCGCTCAGCCCTTCGCGGAAGTCATCGCCTTCAATCTCTACCTTGGCTTTTTCAAAGAGGTTTTGCTTGTCGCCATAGCTCTTGAAAACTCTGGTAAGCGCCCGGCGGAAGCCGGATACGTGGGTACCACCCTCAATAGTATTGATATTATTAACGTAAGAATAAATATGTTCGTGATAGCTGTCGTTGTAAGTGAGGGCCACTTCTACCGCTACATTGGTGTTCTCATCCCTGCCTTCCACAAAAATTACATTGGGGAGCAGTGCTGCGCGGCCTGCATTTTTATCGAGCATCTCTACAAACTCCACAATACCACCTTCACTGTAGAAGACCTTGTTGTAGGTTTCTCCGGCCTCATCCTTTTCACGGAGGTCATTCAGGACGATACGGATCCCCCTGTTCAGGTAAGCCAATTCACGCAAACGGCCTTCCAGGATATCTTTCTTATAAACGCTTACTGTAAAAATGCTGGTATCGGGCCAGAAGTGAACCTTAGTACCTGTTTCATCAGATACACCGATCTCCCGTACTGAATATTGCGGCACACCGATGCGATACTCCTGTTCAAATATCTTTCCTTCACGACGTACGGTCACCTGCAACACAGTACTCAGGGCGTTTACGCAACTTACCCCTACACCGTGCAAACCACCGGAAACCTTATAGGTATCCTTATCGAACTTACCACCGGCATGCAATACAGTCATTACAATTTCCAGCGCACTCTTCTGTTCTTTGGTATTGATGCCAGTAGGAATACCACGCCCGTCATCAATTACAGAAATAGAGTTATCCTCGTGGATAGTAACCACAATATTTTTACAGTAGCCGGCAAGTGCTTCATCGATCGAGTTGTCTACTACCTCATATACCAGGTGGTGCAGGCCTTTTTCGCCAACATCTCCGATATACATGGCAGGACGCTTACGCACCGCTTCCAACCCTTCCAAAACCTGTATGCTATCTGCTCCATAACCGTTGGTGGCGGGGGTAAGAATTTCCTTGATTTCTGTATCCATAAATGCTTGTGAAAATGCTTGTGAAAGTTAAGAATGTTGATTCCCGCAAATGTACGAAAATTAAGGCTTTCGGCCGCTTTTAAAGGGTCATTTTATACACCTTTTTTCACCGTTTAACCCCTGGTTTTTGAGCCCTTAAAACACCCTTCTAACAAGCCCTATTAAACAAGGTTTTTGGCCCTTTATAATCTTCGTAATTTTACAGCACGATATTTGTTATGAAATAACGCTACCCATTCAATAACTATGGATCCAAAAAACCTCTCCCAAATAACTTTCGATTTTTCCGATGCGGCCCAGCCTCAGGAAAATGCCTCCGTAGGGGTAAGGGTAAAATCCCTCAAGCCTGTAGAGCCGCCTAAGGAAGAACCAACAACTGAAGAACCGGCAACTGTTACCGCTGTTGCTGTTGCACCCGCCAAACCAGTTGTTAAAAAGTCTACCCGTGGCCGCAAATCCCTCAAAGCATTGGACGCTGAAGCCGATCTGGTCAATATTCCGGCCGATGAGGTTCTTTTCCAACGTCAGTATTATGCCATTGGTGAAGTAGCCGAAATGTTTGGTGTAAACCAGTCTTTGCTGCGTTTCTGGGAAAACGAGTTTGATATTATCCAACCGCGTAAGAACCGGAAGGGAGACCGTCATTTCAGGCCAATAGACATCAAGAACCTGGAGCTGATCTATGACCTCCTCCGCCGGCGTAAACTCACCATTGAAGGCGCCAAAGACTTCCTGAAGAAGAACAAGCAGGGCCGCGATAGTTTTGAAATGATCCAGTCTTTACAGAAAGTGAAAGAATTCCTCCTCGAGATAAAAGCCTCCTTATAGAAGCTATCCTTCCCGCATGATCACCACTCCCGCATCCCGGGAGGCCAGTTTGATCGTCAACTCCTTCAAAAAGCCAATGATCTGCAGGTTTACCTCCTGCCGCAAAGCATTGAAGTCGGCCACAGGTATCGTAGCCGTGAAGAACTCTACGTTGACCAGGTAAGCATCCTTAACAATATCGGAAAGAAATACCGTATGATTTTCTATTACCCCATTACGCTGCTGGAACAGCTGCTGTATGCGCAGGATCAACTGATCCACCGATTCATGTGACGTATCATTGCCCAATTCCAGCTGCACAAAAGCCCTCCGCTGCGTACGCAACGAAAGATTATCCATAATACTATCTACCATCTGCTTATTCGGCATGGTCACATACGTCTTTTGATCTGTGCGGATACGTGTACTGCGCAAGCCTATCTTTTCAACCGTACCAGTAATAGATTGCACCTTCACCAGGTCGCCCACCATAAACGGTTTATCAAAGAAGATGATGAAAGAAGCGATCAGGTTTTCCAGGCTCTCGCGGGTGGCCAGTGCGATTGCCGCACCACCGATACTTAATGCCGTAATGAGGTTGGTGATCGGGTAATGGAAAGCCAGTTTTAATACCATCAGTATACCCATGATCACTACGAGCGCCTTAAAGAAATCTCTGAAGAAAACCACCAGTTGGTTATCTGCCTGATCTGGTGTCAGATCCGCCTTATGCTGAAGGATCATGGCCACAAAATCAATGATCCGCAGCAGCAGCCAGTTAAAAGCAACAATCATCACAATGATGGCCACTCCATCGATCAGGCCATGCAACTGTATCTTATACAGGTTAATATTGAACAGTTGAGGAAAGTTGAGCTTATCCAGCGACACGATACACACCAGCAGCAGGAGGAATGTTTCCAGGGGAGAGACCACCAGGTTTACAAATGACTTCTTATCAACGCCACTCGCAAACCGGTGTATGATCCGGTAAATAAGGCCCGCAATATACCGGGATAGATAACGCTTGAACAGTACAGCTAACAGTATAGAACCACCTACCAGCAAATAATTCCGGATCGTATTATCTAAAAAAACACTGTCCAACAATTTGTCCATGCTGCAAATTTAAAGAAATCAGCTTTCCCATTACGACTCTCTCTTTTGTCATTTCGAACGGAGTGAAGCGGAGTGAGAGATCTGCCCACGAAGCATGCGTACTCAACGATAAGAATAGATCTCCAGTTGGTGATCCCGAAGAAGGTATAAGTTACCGGGCATGATCTTTATCTTCCGGGCGCTTTGCATAGACGCCGGTATGGGGTATTGCTGCAGGTTGAGCGTGCCCGGCTCATACCGGTACAACATACCGGCATCCCTGCCAAAGAGGGTATTATTGATCACTGAAAAATCTGTCCAGCCTGTAAAACGGATGCGGTTTTTAAACGTCCCATAATAATCAAACAGGTAAACGCCTTTGGCAGCATCATAGAGATATAACAACTTGTTCTGGTCTACAATGAACTGAGGAGAAGGCATCGAATCAAAGAGCAGGCGAAAATCGGAGCTTTGATCAATAAGGCGGCCATCTTCCCCTATCCGCTTCAGCTTACCTTCCAGTTCATCAAATACCCAGATATTATTGTCATAGGCCTGGCCAATAGACTTCACCTGGAATAATTGCTTGCGGCGCAGATCCAGTGTTGACCGGGTATTCAGGAAACGATCCAGCGTCACCACTGTTCCAAAATCTTTGAAGTACAACAATACTTTGAGGGGATTCGACACATCTATAAAATGGATCTTACCGTATTGCCGCACATTGTTGAAAACCGCAATGGAATCACCGGAGGGGCCCATCTTTTTCAGCTGGCCGCCCTGGTTCAATACATACAGGTTGCCAAGATTATCTACCGTAAAGTCGGTAAACGCTCCGGCTATCTTTTGTTGCAGTATAAAAAAAGAATCGCCCTGGTTCTTATTACCCCGGCTCTTGTCCTCACGAACGGAAACCGCTGTCGTTTGTGCCGACCCCATCAGGCATGCACTCATTAAAAGAAACCATATCGTTATTCGTACAAACATCAATTGCTTATCTGCCCTCTTATGATCTTATGCTCCAGTTCAGGATACCTTGATTGAAGTATTAACTGCTCACCTTCAAATACAGCGTAGGTAAAATATCGTATCCAATCGCCGAGGTTGATATACCTACTCTCATCACTCAGCTTGTAATCTATCGGCAAGTGGCGGTGCCCGAAAATAAGGTACTTATAATGCTTCTTTTGCAATACTTCCTTGCAGTAAATGATCAGCCATTCTCCCTGTTCGCCAAAGAACTTTTCATCTGTTTGGCCCGTCATTGCCCGGCTACGGCGGCTCAGGTAGTTGGCCAGGCCCATGCCTATATAGGGAGGAAGGATACCGAATAGCCAACGGCATACCGGATTTCTAAATACCTTCTTGATGAATTTGTACCCATGGTCTCCCGGGCCTAATCCATCACCATGGCCGATAAGAAAGGATTGACCGTTGAACTCAAATTCCTGTGGCTCAAAATAGACCGGGATATTCAGTTCTTTTTGAAAGTAATCCGTCATCCACATATCATGATTGCCCACAAAAAAATGGACCGGGATACCCGCATCTGTAATTTCAGCCAGTTTACCCAGCAAACGTACATACCCCTTGGGCACCACGATCCTGTATTCGTACCAGAAATCAAACATGTCTCCTACAATGAAGATGACAGCGGCGTCTTTTTTGATCTCCTCCAGGAAAGCTACAATTTGCTTTTCCCGTACTAAACTGGCAGCCGCATCCGGTGCACCAAGATGAAAATCAGAAAGAAAATATACTTTTTTGCCAGCAGGTATGTTCATAGTGAATGATCGATAATAAATAGGCAACTAAAAGAAGCCCGACTGGTTTTTCTTTTCCTGTTAGTCGCGGTATTCCAACACACTCCCGGAAGCGATCAAGGGCTTGCCCAAAACATCCTGGTTGTACCAATAGATCCAGGCCAGGGTGTCCTTGTCATTGATCACCACATTTACCGGCTCCCTTCTGTACAAAGGCGTTTCTCCAGCCTCAGGGAAGATCCCTTCATAATCGTCCAGTTGACAAAGTGCATATTCAAATTCATCCTTGTTATTCAGCTGGTAAAGCTCCCCTGTGATCCATACATCTTCATTGACCGGTACAGCTGCCGGGTATTCCCCCATGTCAAACAATTTACCTTTTACTTTGGCAGGGCCGATCAATGTAAAATAACGGCTGATATAGCCATAGGCAGGATGATGAAACCCGCTCAGCAGCGAGCCATATACAAAGAGTTGATATATTTCTGTAGCCATAAATTTTGAGGTGTAAGATGTGAAATAGGAGGCCGTTTTCAGGTTTCACTTCTGACGTAAAGATAATGGCAATTATATAATATATGAGCTGACTTATTGATCTACCAGGAATACGTACACTTCCTTAGGGCCATGTACACCTACCACCAGCGTTTTTTCGATATCCGCTGTACGGCTGGGTCCTGTGGCAAAAGTGACGAGGGAAGGGAGGTTGGCGCCATACTTTTCTTTCGCCTGCTGCAGGCCGTCTTTAATATCGTATACCAGTTGGCTGGTATAAGCAATACAAATATGGATGGGTGCATAAACACTGACTGTGCGGCCACTTTGCTGGCCCGAACTCAATACAATGGAACCGGTTCTGGCCACCAGCCATTCGCAGGTGGTGATGGCGGCATCACAACTGGCTACATCACCATGCGTAAAATCCTCAAAGCCATTCGCTGCCAGGTCGCGCTTCAGCACATTCTCCCGGCAGTATATTTTCTCCCATTTATTGTGGGCTATTACATGTTTTAGCTGCGCCGCCAGCTCCTGCTGGTTGAGACAGAAAACAAACTTACCCTGTAGCCTGGAGAACTGTTCGGCAAATTGAACTTCCAGCTCCTGTTTTGAGGGCTGGAACACAGAACTATTGCCTTCACTTTGTGGAAAAGGAAGAGGCGTTGATTGTGTCAACGCCTTCCGTATTTTCTTGAGAATACTTTCCCTTGCAGGAGAAATGTTCATAATTACAATTAAGTGGCAGGATGATTCGTCACATTGCTATCATAGGGAGGCACTCCTTCGCTGATGCTGCTTTCTTCAGCCCCATGAGAGGGATCACCATCTACATCCAGTATTTTCTTCTCACCATAAGGACGTTTGCCGATCAGGGCTTCTACATCACTCTGGAACAATACTTCCTTACTTAACAAAGCTTCTGCCAGTTTTTCAACCTGTGCTTTCTTCTCTATCAACAATTCCTTGGTCTTTCCGTAAGCGTCTGTGATCAGTTTTCTCACTTCATCATCGATCAGGCGGGAAGTCTCTTCAGAGTAAGGCTTCGTAAAGGAATTTTCCGCAGCAGGATCATAAAAGCTTACGTTACCTACTTTTTCATTCATACCGTACACGGTAATCATGGAATAAGCAATGCGGGTGATCTGTTGCAGGTCATTCTGTGCACCGGTAGAGATCTTGCCAAAGAAAATGTCTTCGCTGGCGCGACCGCCCAATGTCATGCAGATCTGATCAGTCAATTGATCCGTATTGTACAGGTATTGTTCTTTCGGTGTGTATTGTGCATATCCCAGTGCAGCCACGCCTCTCGGAACGATGGTCACTTTCAACAGGGGATAAGCATGCTCCAGGTACCATCCGCAAATAGCATGACCTGCCTCGTGGTAGGCAATGATCCTTTTCTCATCGGGAGAAATGATCTTATTCTTCTTTTCCAAACCACCAATTACCCGGTCTACTGCATCCTGGAAATCTTCCATTTCCACGGATTGCTTGCCTTTACGGGCAGCGATCAGGGCAGCTTCGTTACAGATATTGGCAATATCAGCACCGGCAAATCCGGGGGTCTGTTCAGCCAGTTTATAGATATCTACTTTTTCAGAGATCTTGATCGGTTTCAAATGCACTTTAAAGATATGCTCACGGCCTTTCAGATCGGGCTTGTCGATGGATATCTGGCGATCAAAACGACCGGGACGCAACAGCGCCGTATCCAGTACATCCGGACGGTTGGTAGCAGCCAGTACAATGATACCACTCTCACCGCTGAAACCATCCATTTCCACCAGCAACTGGTTGAGGGTGCTTTCACGCTCATCGTTGCTCATCATGGCATTTTTACCACGTGCACGGCCAATGGCGTCGATTTCATCTATGAATATGATACAGGGTGCTTTTTCACGAGCCTGTTTGAACAGGTCTCTTACACGGCTGGCGCCCACCCCTACAAACAGTTCTACGAAATCAGAACCACTCATGGAGAAGAAAGGAACCTGCGCTTCACCGGCCATTGCTTTGGCTAGCAAGGTCTTACCAGTGCCCGGAGGGCCTACCAGCAAAGCTCCTTTAGGTATTTTACCACCCAGTGCAGTATACTTTTTAGGGTTCTTTAAGAAGTCAACGATCTCCATCACTTCTACTTTCGCCTCATCCAATCCCGCTACATCAGAGAAGTTAATGTTAACCTTGGTGCCTTTATCAAATAAGGTAGCCCTTGATTTACCAATGTTGAAGATACCACCCGGACCGCTGCTGCCGCCAGCACCGCCGCCCATCTTACGCATCAGCATTACCCAAATAAGGATAATAACTACCAGCGGAAGCAGGAACTGGATAATGGAGGTAAACCATTCGCCTTCCTGGGCAGGTTTATTAGGTACTTCTTTAATAGAAGCATGATCCTTATACCAGGTATTCAGCTCTTTCTTGAATTCTTCGGCTTTAATAACCCGGAATTCAAAGTGAGGGCCTTTTTCAGATACTCCCGGCCATTTTTTAGATAGCTGGTCCTTGTATTTCTGATAGCCTGCCTGTGTGAGGGTGATGCGGATAAGATTCTTATTGGTGATCGTGGTCAACTTATCAATATCGCCTTTCTCCAGCATCTGGTAAAACTCCAGTTCATCAATTTCTTTGGCATCTGGTGCAAAAGAACCGAATAACTGAAAGGCTACCAGTACAGCAAATATGATTGCCCAAACCCAGTAGATATTGAATTTCGGGCCTTTTCTTTGGCCATTTTCATCACCGCGTGGGCGTAGGCGGGGAAAACCGCGTTCATTCTGTCTTGACTCGTCCTGTGACATATTGTACTTACTTCAGCTTGTTTTTCTAATTAAGGATTATAGCGATGAAATTGTTCGAAAAAACCTGTTGAAATGGCAGATTTAGAACAGCTCCCGGTACACAATATCAAACATCCGGCCCTAAGAATCAAATTATTTATGTTCTTCGGTCTCTGCGTCACTCCACATTTCTTCCAATTTGTAGAATTTGCGGGTTTCCGGCAACATGATATGTACCACGATATTAACGTAGTCTACCAAAACCCATTGTGCACCCTGGTGTCCTTCATGGTGGTAAGGCGCTTCTTTGGCTGCGTCCCGCACATGATCTTCCACAAAATTGGCAATGGCTTTTACCTGGGTTGTACTGCCTGCTTCACAGACAATGAAAAAATCAGCAATAGCTTCGGGAATTTTCCGGAGATCGAGCGAGGTGATATTACTACCTTTTTTCTCCTGGATAGCGTGGATGATAGCTTTGAAGATCTTAGAGTTTCTAGTTAACCTGGCTACACTGCTTCGTTTACGACGGGTAGCTAACACTGACAATTGTTCCAATAATCAAAACGTTTTAAATGGTCAAATTGATATCCTGAATAACGGAAAGGCTGATTTAGTAGGATGCTGTATCCCGCTTACCTGCCATGCTATTCCATACTTCTATTAATAACACCACAGTAGCTTAAACGTTCAACAGTAATATCTATTTTCGTACAATTCAAAAATAGTAATCTTTTGTCACATCCCAGTATCGGCCAACGGCTTATTATATTGCCGGTTATAGACAGCACCAACAACTATGCCATGGGGCAGGCGACTGCCGGGAAAGCCGGTCATGGAACGGTATATTTTGCGCTGGAACAGACTGCCGGCAAGGGCCAGCGGGGTAAAACCTGGCTCACCATACCCGGCGAAAACATCCTGATGAGCGTGGTAATTGAGCCACACCCCTTGAAAACCAGCCAACAATTCCTCCTTTCGGCCGCTATTGCCCTCGGTTGTTATGATTTCTTTAAAAAATATGCCGGGGATGAAACCAGTATCAAATGGCCCAATGATATCTACTGGCGTGACAGAAAGGCAGCAGGTATTTTAATAGAATCGAGGATCGCAAGCCTGGATTGGCAATGGTCAATCGCCGGCATGGGTGTTAATATCAACCAAACAGCCTTTGCTCCCGCAGCCCTTCGACCCGTTTCATTGAAGCAAATAACGGGTAAAACATACGATATCAATGAATTGGCCAGGGAATTGTGTACCTCCCTCGAAAACCGTTACCAGGCCATCGGCAACCCCACTCAGCTATTGGCCGATTATCAACTGGCCTTGTACAAGCTCCACCAGCCTGTAAAGCTGAAAAAGGGCTCCAGCGTTTTTGAGACGACTATCCAGGGTGTAAACTCCGCCGGCCAACTGATCACCCGTGATACCCTGGAACGCCATTTCGATGTTGGGGAAGTAGAATGGGTGATCAGGGATTGATATTTGGTAATTTAGTTACCCGGGTGCAACGTTTAATTTCACCTCCTTCTCATGCAGGTATGAAAACAACTGCTGCCTTGTTTTTCCTGGCTCTTTTCTTTACCGCCTGTGACCCGAGGGGCGATTTCCCAGAACCTACTGAAGTACAGGCCTACGTACCAGTATATGCCAATAGCACCGTACTGGCAGATATTACTATATCACCTGTACGTCCCACCCAAAAAGCAGGTAAAATTTACTCCTATGGCAACTATATTTTCCAGAACGAATTGCAAGAGGGCATACACATCATTGACAAGTCTCAGGCACAGCCCAGGAAAGTAGCTTTTCTGAAAGTTCCTTTTAGCACTGAAATAGCGGTAAAAGGCAATTACCTATATACTAATAGTGTAAGCGATATGTTGGTGATTGACATTTCCAATCCACAGCAACCAACCGTAGTCAAAAGAATTAAAGATGCATTTCCTGCTATTGAACAGGAGTTTCCACCTTTTTCTAACGTGTATTTTGAATGTGTTGATCACTCAAAAGGCATTGTAGTCGATTGGGAACTGAAGACGATAAAGAAACCCAATTGCAGACGTTAACCCCTTAATCCACCAACTTGAGAAAGCATTTTATTTACACGATCCTCTTTATCAGCATCAGCATTGCTTCTCTCCAATGCACAAAAGATACTGCCAAAGCCTTTACACCAGGCACTGGCCAGGGTGGTTCTTTAGCCCGCTTTGCCATTTCCGGCAATTATTTGTATACCGTTGACAAAGAAAAGCTGCGGGTATTTAATATTAGCAACGCTGCTGATCCTGCTTTGAAAGCCACCGTTAATATCGGCTTTGAAATAGAGACCATTTATCCTTTCAAAGACAAACTATTCATCGGCTCTACCAGTGTGGTGCATATTTTCTCTATTGAAAACCCTGAGCAGCCTCAAAAACTAAGTACAGCCATTTCACCCGAAGTGATCAGACGTTGTGATCCCGTAGTGGCAAAAGACAATGTTGCATTTGCCACCTTGCGCACCAACGGCCCATGTGGCGGATCGCAAAGCATATTAGCGGTGTACGATATCACAGATATTGCCAAACCGGTTCAAAAAGCCACCTATCCTGTTTCCGAACCCTATGGCCTTGGATATGCCAACGATGCACTCTATGTTTGCGACAGAGATAGCTTAATGGTGTTTGATATTTCAAAACCCTATCAGCCCACATTTGTCACCAGTATGAAAGATGGCTCTTATGTAGATGTTATACCAACCTCCAATACCCTCATCTGCTGGGTGAAAGAAGGAGTGCTTTTATATGATATTGCTAATCGATTGGCTCCCCAGCTTATTACAAAGATCAATTAATACCGGTGAAAATCATTGTTCTTCCGTTCATCCTGATTTGTTGGATGGGTAATACTTTTGCCCGGCAACGAAATACAGTCATCCTGCCCCAAGGCACCTTTTTCTTACGATTCAACCCATTGGGCCTTATAGATCTAATAGATCAAAATATTTCATTAGGAGCAGAATATAGATTCAAACCCCAATGGTCGGCATCAGTTGACGCTGCCTGGATCTTTCAATCCAATAATTTACAAAACCTGCAATCCTCCAAAGGCTTTATTGTAAGACCTGCTGTAAGAAAGTATTTTAGCCGGCAATTAAATCATTATGTGGAAGCAGAGCTCCATTATAAATATTTAGCCAGCCCCATAGAAGACTGGGTAGGCAGAAATGTAGTGAATGGCGTACCAGCCTATGAAGAGTATAGAAAATTCAGGCATATAAAGGAAGTAGCCGGATTACAGGTCAAAGTAGGCGTACAGGAATGCCTGGTCCAAAAAAAATGGCTTTGGATAGAACTCTATGCAGGATTTGGCGTGAGGAAAAAATGGCAGCATGCACAACTGCCACCCGGCTCTTCTTATACGTTTCTGCGACGGATGTTCAATGAAGACCCCAATCAAAGCAATACCATTTTCCCTGCCTTTCCAGGTGGAGTAAGGCTCTTATTTAAAATAAAATAAGACCCGTACTCTCCCTTCAATTATTTCTTCTTCTTAATCGTAAATACTCTTGAGAGGTTGAATCCAAACCTGATCTCCCCTTTCCAGAAATCATCTGTAGTGGTGGTCAGGAAAGCTTTTTCATTCATTCCCGTGGCATTCGTAAAATGCAACTGGAATACGTGCCCACCCGTTTCAATATCAAAGCCCATGGCCAGCGGATCCTTGGTTCCCGGTTGACGGCCGGCGAGAATAGGTGTATAATCTACCACAAAAGCTGTGCGCTTCGTAAGCTTTATTCTGCCCCCTATACCCAGGGCCCAGGTATTGTTATCATCCTCCGTGTTCGGCACCAGGTTGCGGTGCAAAAAGATGGGGTTCAATTGCAGGCTGAAAGCCTCGCTGAACTTACGGCCCACAATGATCTCCTGGTAGAAAGCCAGGCGATGTTGAAATTTGTATACATCCTTGGGTTCAGGAAAATCCTGCGTCCGCAATGACATACCCGTTATCAATACTACAGAGAAAGGTACACTACCGGGTCCTGTAGATTGCTGTACAGGCCGGTATTTGATAAACCCATCCAGTTCCTTGTTCACATTACTCCTGCCAATACCAACTGTAAGATTTTTACCCAGCCCATAATCAAAGCCAAAACGCATATTGGCCTCATCAAGACCAAACAGGTCTTTAAGCCCATGGTCTACCGTCCCAAACCGGTGCAGGATGCGAACATCCAACACCCCCTTGCCAATAAACTCCATAGAGTGAGAATGGATCACCCGGCTCGATTTAAAAGCATTCTTCACATATTCTTTCTTAACCGAATCAGCCCCCAGTTCTTTCAATAGATCCTGGTCCTGCGCTTGGGTAGTGGCGGCAGAAAGCAACAGTGCGATCCCCCATAAACGACCATTTATTATTCTTTTCATAAGCCAGTGTTTTTTAGATGGGTTATTAACGTTGTAAGGGTTCCAGTGCACAATCGACTGTTATCGAAACCGTATTCGAAATATTTTCCTTTACCATCGAAGGGATCTTGATAGCATAGTCTGATAGCAGGATAGTAAGATCGGCGTTCAATTGTGGTTTACCGTTCTTTACAATGATCTTTCCAGCCGTTTCGATTTCCTTGCTTACGCCGTGCAGGGTGAGGGTTCCTTTTACTTTGGCAGGATAGCTGCCATCCTGCGTATAGTTCACCTCACTGTTATTGACGACCATCCCTTTGAAATCTGCTTTGGGGTATTTGTCGCTCTCTACATAATTCTCATTGAAGTGTTCCTGCATCAATGCTTTTGCAAATTCAAACCCCTTCATGAGCACCGCAAACTGTACAGCACCCGTTTTTGAATCCAGTACACAGGTAATACCTTTGTGTTTGGCGGCAATTGTTTCAATATTTCCCTTTGATACAAAAGATATCTTGCCCCCTTTGGTAAAAAATTTATCCTGCGCAGAAGCCAGTACCGATACGGACATCAGTACATTCACCAGCCAAATAACCCGCATTTTCATTTCCTTTACTATTTTATGTTAAGACACGAATTAAATACTACTCTTTCCCCATCACACACCGGTTCAATTCCACATCCGACCCCAGCAGGCCGGTATCATCTTTCTTAAACCCTGTAATAGCGCCTTTCACCGTAATGCGTTCACCCCGTTTTAGGACAAGCGCATTTTTTGCGTGCGCACTGTCCACCAGACATCTTACAGAAGAAGACATTTCAAGGGTATCGCCCAACACGATCGTACAATCCCCCTCCACTTTATCCACGGCTTTTACCATTCCCTGTACAGCCAGTATTTTATTACGGTACTTATTATAAGCAGCCGTGTCGTTGGCCAGAAACTCATTCACCAATACCGTGGCATCCACTGTATAATCCTCCTCCACCGCAGCCAGGTTCTTGTTGGTTCGGTTGTATTCGCGGTAGGTGTAGATAGCTACCGCAGCAAGCACCAATAAGATGCTGATTACAATGACCTGTTTTTTTTGCATGCAATTAATTATTGGGAGTTCCTGAATCTACCCAGCACCTGATGAGCCTGGTCTGTGCAGCAGGAAGCGGGGCCGCATTACGTGGCATGAAGCCGGTAACAACAGCGTTTTTTATCCGGGCAGCAGCATTCTTAATTTCAGTATAATTGGTCAGCTGCCCCGGTCCATTGGTAGAACCTGCCCCATGGCAACCCTGACAATTGGCCTGGATAATGGGTAATACATCATTTACAAAACTGGCATTTACACCAGTGCAATCACCGCCCAGTGGGTTTAACAACTCGTCCTTGTCATTGGTACAGCTTATGAATACTGCCATGCACACAGATAAGGTAATAAGAACTTTTTTCATCATATTTAGATTCGTTTCCTGTCAGTTTTACGGTCATTTACATTGAAAGGTTGCCTCTAAAAAAAGCCCTGTCCTGGAAAGGACAGGGAACCAAACCCTTAGAACTTATGATAACCCATGAAAGAAGTTCCTTTCTGCAAGGATAGAGAACCACCTGCTTCTTTCGGGTTTATGCTATCAATACGTTAATTAAACCAGCAGGGTTTCCTTCAAAAGCTGAAAGAGCGTAAGCGCCCTGGGAAGGCAGCCCACGCTCATTAAGAAGGTGACAACCCTTTTTCAAAAAAGAGTCACTTTCCTACACAAATAACCGTCTCTGCCTATACTTTCGCGCACCAAAGTCCGGAAGGCTCACAGAGACTCAGGTACCTTAATATTTTCGGGAACCAGTGATCGTAATATCAGCCCATTGCCAGGCTTTGTCAAACCGCTCTTTTACGGCTGCAGCTTCTGTTGTTTTTTGTTGATCCCGCAAACTCTTGAACAGGCCCATCAATCCCCAGCCATTCTCCGGCAGGTTCGCGAGGTCCTCGCGGTACACTTTTTCAGCTTCCGGATAGCGTTTTGCCTGCAACAGAACATCTCCCAAGGTATGGCGTACTGAGAAAAACCAATCCGGCGGCTCCTGGTAATTGAGTTTATCTTCTGTTTCCACGGCTTGCTGCAACAAAACAATAGCTTCGTCGTATCGGCGCTCATGGCTCAGTAATTCTCCTTCCAGGGTCAGTGCAGCAATACCGATCAGGTCAAGCGTGCTATTGGTTTCCCATACCAATAAAGTACGAAGCGATTCATCAGCTGCATATGCCTGTAAAGTTTTTAATGCCTGTCGCGCTTCCATAAGCTGGCCTTTCGACACCAATGCCATGCCGCGCGCATAATGCCAAATAGCGCGTGGGTATTGCAAGGATTCGCCCGGAATAGGAAGCGCCAGGATATCATCCCATTTTCCAAGCTGAACCAATACATAATAAGGTATGATATAATAATGTTGTACCGTACCGGACAACGCCAGGTATTTCCTGTCGGCATGCCGCGATACACCCCAGGCAGCTTCTATTGCCTTTTGACTATTTCCCTCCAGGAAGGCACAGGCAGCCAGGAAATGGATATTGTGCGGGTAATACAACAAGGGATAAGTGCCCTGCGATTGGCACTGACTGATATAACTGCTGTCCGATAGCCTGGCCTTTTCGGTAGCTTCTACTCCTTCTTGATATTTCCCCGTACGGATAAAAATATGTGCCGGCATATGCACCAGGTGACCGGCAGCGGGCAACAGGTTCAACAATCGCCGGGCGGCTGGCAGCGCCTTTTCCGCAGTACGGGAAGCTTCAACCGCGTGGAGATACAGGTGGATGGCACCCGGATGATTGGGATAGGTAGCCAATGTTCTTTCCAATAGCTGTTCAATAGTGGCTGTCCAGGGTTGTGCACTCCCATCTTTCAGCCACAGGTTCCATGGATGCTCATTCATAAGCGCATCTGCATACAATACTGCGATCTCCACATCATCGGGAAACCATTCATAAACCTGCTTCATGGCAGTAGCATAAGCTGCATTAAAAGGCCCCATATCCTTTACCGGCTCCTCGGGAAACCGCTTCATTAAAGCAGTAATTAGTGATCGCTCTTTGACGGTAGCATGTAGATAATACTTCCTGGCATTCGCCAGCGCATGATTGATCTCCTCCAGGCTCGACGGATTGAGTGCCGCATTATAATTGGGGCCCAACACCATCGCCATTCCCCACCAGCCCATCGCTGCCGTACTATCCAGCCTGATCACCTGCTGAAAAGAACGTGCCGCTTCGCCATGGTTAAAAGCATAGATCAGCGTAAGCCCCTGGTCAAAATAGCGCTGGGCTTGTTTTGAACGCGTTGTGATGCTGTAATGCAGGTTACCCAACCCCTTTATTAAAGGTGCTTTCCCATGCTTCAGCTTTGCTGCATCAAACGAAGGAGTACAAAAAATGGCAATGCGGTTGCCCATGCTCCGTGGACGCGTAGCAGGCTTATCAAATGCCTCCAGTACAATAGTGAGTGATACCACACTGAGTACAACCCCTATAACAAAACTACTTTTCATAAAAAACTATTTTCACGTTAAAATCAGGCGTAGGCAATTCATTCAAATAACCTCCCAGGAAATTGAACTTTCCCCAAAAATGCTTCCAGCTCCTCCATTCTTTCATACTACGATGCATATTTAATGTTTGTAAACAGCGGTAAACCGGGCACTCCAAAGCTGTCTTTTCTTTGGCTGGCCCTCCCTTATCTTTTTCTTTTTTTACAGGCCTTCAGGGCCACCAACATAATGGCACATAAGGAAATATTTTTCATGGCTTATGAAATTGCGTGATTGAAACGATGCGATTGAAGGCACAAAATTGCTTTGTCCGCTCAAGTTGCACAATCACCAAAACCAGGAGAGGGGTAACCAGATATGGGGAGGAAGCTTAAACGATACGTTGATTAATGGCCTTGGCCACTGCTTCTGTGAGTGAGGCTACATGCAGCTTTTCGTAGATCTTTTTAACATGACTGCGTACAGTTTCATAGCTGATGACCAGCCGGTCGGCGATCATTTTATAACTCAGGCCTTCTACAATACAGGCCAATACTTCTTTTTCACGCGGAGTCAGGTGATAGTCCGGCGCTTCTTCCGGTTTTACATGCTGAGGTATCTGCTGAAGTTTGCCCAATACCTTTCGGGCTATGGATGGCGACATGGGAGAACCGCCATACTGCAATTCCTGGATTGATTCCACCAGTTTCGTGTTCAGGTGGTTTTTAAGAATATAACCTGAGGCCCCTGCACAAATAGAATCAAACACCCGGTCATCATCTTCAAATACTGTTTGCATCAGTACCTGAATATGGGGAAACTCTTTGCGGATCGCCTTCACCGCTTCAATGCCCGTCATACCTGGCATCTCAATATCCATCAGCACAATATCCGGTTTGCAATCCCGCACATCCTCTACACAATCCAATACATGCGAAAAAGAGCCCACTACCTCAAAGGTGGGTACCGTTCTTAGCAACAGCGTAATGCTTTCCCGGATATTCTTATTGTCATCAAATATGGCGATACGCAGGGTCATATAAATGTATTAGTCAAATTTCGCATTTTTCCTGTTGCCGGGCAATCCCCATAATAGGTGAGAGAAAATCCTCCCCTATCCCGCCGGAAACCGCAACTGAACAACCGTTCCCTTGCCCGGTTCACTGTCGATCGTCCACATCCCTTTCATCTCGGCAGCCCTCATTTCCATATTGCGTAATCCATTGCCCGATAAGGATTGCGAAGCATACATATGCACCTTTTCCTTATCAAAACCTACCCCGTCATCCTTCACCTCCAGCTCCAGCTGGTGATGCCGTAACCCAATCTTTACCCATAGGTTCTTACAGGCTGCATATTTCAGGGCATTATTGACAGCCTCCTTAAAAATGAGGTAAAAGTTCTTGCGGCGTGTCATTTCCAGGTTCACCTGCTTGATTCCCTGCTCCACCTCAAAATGAAAAACAATGCCTTTGGAGGCAAGCAACGGCCTGGCAAAAGATTCCATCCTTTGCAAAATAGTATCCATACTATCATGGCGTGGATTGATAGCCCATACAATATCATTCATTTCTGAGATCATTTCCCCCGAAGTATCACTGATCTTTTCCAGTGTTTGTTGCAGATCGCCCTGCCGCTCCTGTTCATGGTAGATCTTAGCTACCTGGCTGTAAACGGAGATGCTACTAAGCGTAGACCCAACATTGTCATGCAGGTCTTGCGCAATCTTATTCCGGATAGCCTGTTGTTTTAACAACTGGTCAATGCGGTAACGATAAATGCTATAGATCAAAAGGCCCATTGTCAGCGCGCAAAGCCCGTAAAACCACCAGCGTTGCCAGAAAGGGGGTATGATCGTGATGTGGATCGTTGCAACTTTTTCATTCCACATGCCAGCACTATTTGTGGCCCTCACTTTCAGCACATAGTCCTTCGCCTCAAGGTTGGAGAACTCCTGGGCAGTGCGTGTACCGATATCTATCCATTCCTTATCCCTTCCTTCTAATATATACGCGTAATGCGTATTACGGCCGGCAGAGAGATCAGGCGCCGCAAAAGTCACCGTAAAATAATTCTGGTCATAGCGCAGGTTGATCTTTTCCTTTTGCAGCAAATCATTATAAGATTCATTGAATATCTTAAAATCGGTGAAGAATACCTGTGGTATCCGCCTCGTGTCGCGCACCTCCCTTGGATTAAAGGCAATAAAATAATTATTGCCAGCTACATACAGGTAGCCCTTTCGGTCCTTAAATATATCCCCCTTTACACCACCCGCCTTTTCAATATCAGGCAGATCAAAAGAGGTAAACGACTTTTTGGCCGGATCGTATTTATGCAGGTTGCCATTGCTGATCATCCACACATTACCCCTTGCGTCCAGCTGGATACCTTCCAGCAGGTTATTGGAAGCAGTAATATGCGTAAATGCACGCCTGGTCCGGTCAAAATAATGCAGGCCACCCCCATAAGTGCTCACCCATAAATTACCAGAAGCATCCTCTTTTAGATCAAATACATTGTTGCTGCTGATGCTCCCCGGTGTAGCAGGATCATTATGGAAGAAGCGAACGGCCGGCTCCTCCTTTTTTACACACATCCCCAACCCCTGTGTAACGGTGGTGAGCCACAATTGCCCATCATGCGTTTTGTATATTTTCCGGATAAGATTATTATCGCCCAGCTTAAAACGGTCAATTACATTTTTGAGCGTGTCGTGCCTGGATATCCAGCGCTTCTCTACCAGGTCATAATAAGCAATGAAATGACCATAAGGAGCTGTCATCAGTACCGGATGTCCATCTACCGTGTCCCTTAATATGGATACCACCCTCGACTCTATGAACCTATTCATCACCCGGTCCTTCTCCGTATTCGGCAGCAGGCTCACCTGAAAACTGTGCACATCAAGCCGGAACAGGGAATAATCCGTACCCAGGTACAAAGCTCCATCCACATCTTCAAAAAATTGAGTTACCCGCAATCGCTCACCTTTATACTTTACAGGCCGGAAAAGGAGTTCATTATTCCCCGGTTCCCTGATATAGACCCCTTCGCTCGTACCGATCCATAAGTTCCCATCCCGTTCATAAAAATCATAGATCGTAATATCTTTCCCCGTTCCTCCCGCGGCAACAGGTAAGAAAGTTTGTTCAAACTGTTGCTGTGCAGGCCGGTGTATACTCACCCCCCGGTTCGTGCCGATCCATATCACTCCATTGCTATCCGTATATAAGCTGTTAATATGGTTGTCTGCAATCGTCCCTTCCCGGGCGGGATCGTAGGCATAATGATAGAACCTGCCGTTTCCCTTATCATATATATGGAGTCCCCCAAAACGTCCGCCCATCCACAAACGGCCTTGCGTATCGGTGGTAAAACAACTGATCTCGTCATTATTAAAGGAGTAGGCGGCTTTGGATTGCTGAAATACAGCTTCCTGGCTGGTTACTGTAGAACGGCGGTAAAGCATCCTGTCCCAGGAGCCGAACCATACCTGCTTCTCATTATCCGCATAAATGGCAGTGATTGAAATATGAGGCAATTTCGCATATAGATCATCATAAGCAGGCTCCGTTTCATACTGCAGGGTACGTGGATTCACTTTTAGCATACCGCCGCCCACCCTGCCTACCCATAGCATGCCGGCTTTGTCCATCTCCAGGTCCAGGATGGTGCGTGTACCATGCAGGATCGGCTTTGTAAATTTCTCTGTTACCCGGTCAAAGCGCAGCAGCGCCACCCCGCTGGTGCCGATCCACAAATACCCTTGTGTGTCCAGCAACAGCTTATTCAATATATTAACTGGAATGGAATTGCTATCGCCCGGCAAATGCCGGTATTGCTTGAACTGCCGGCGCGGAGGTTGTTTATGATCATACCGGCTCAATCCCCCATCGGCTGTGGCGATCCACAATACCCCTTGTTCGTCCTCCACCATATCATTGATGATATTGCCCGAAATAGTAGTACTGTCGCCTGGCTTGTATTGGAACACTTCGAAATTATGGCCATCATAGCGGTTCAACCCGTCATTCGTACCAAACCACATAAAGCCACGCCGGTCGCGGATTATACAGTTGACCTTATTGTGGGAAAGCCCATTTTGAGTAGTTAGCCGGTCAAAATACAGGGAAGGCTGCTGTGCAGGAAGGCAAAACCGGCAAGACAATAAAAAGAACAATAAAAAAAGCTTTTGACACATAACCTGTGTAATTGAGACAGCAGGGCAATACCTTAAAAATACTGAAAGCCGGCCAAACCAGCCGGCAGTTTATAAACTCAAAATACCGCCGGATGCTGTTGACATGCCGGCGGTTCGATAAAACCCCTACCTGAAAAGACGATGCATATATTGATTGGATGGGAATGGTTTACCTGTTACGAGTACAAATTTCAGCCGTAAACCCTTGTTAAAAAATCCCCATTCAAGGGAAATCGCATCCCCATTTTCGGGGATAGGCAATGCAGCGCCCTGCTACCAATCGTAGTAGACACGCCAAAGGCTAATACCTAAAAGCTAACAGCTAATTCCTAACCCCTACTTCCATGCAGCGATGATCTCTTCTGCATGTTGCTTATTCTTTGGGCGGAGGAAGATCTTGCGGATGATCCCTTTCTCATCAATCACAAAGGTGGTTCGGAGCAACCCCATGTATTGACGGCCATACAACTGCTTTTCGCCCCATACCCCATACTTATCTATAATGGTATGTTGAGGATCGGCCAATAAGGTAAAAGGCAGGTTGTACTTGGCTTCAAACTTCTTATGTTTGGCTGCCTCGTCCGGACTTACACCCAATATCTCAAACCCTTCCTTGCGCAGCAAAGCATAGTTGTCGCGCAGGTTACAGGCCTGCACCGTACAGGTAGGGGTGTCATCCTGTGGGTAGAAATACAAGACCAGTTTTTTCCCTTTAAAATCGCTCAATGAGACGGGGTTACCGTTCTGGTCCTTGCCTTTGAATGCCGGCGCTTTATCGCCTTCCTGTAGTGTGATCATGAATAATGTAGTAGTTTTTTAGCCCGCCACTTCTCTCTTCCTCGTTGTCTAAATGCCTTGCTGCCTCGTTGCCCTTTTTACCTCTCCCCCTAACGCACGAATTTAATCGTCTTTTCCGTCCTGTTCCCCGCCTCATCCTCTGCACTGATGGTCAGCTCATGTGGGCCCGCCAGGCATTTCTCATCAAACCGGTAAATGAAAGTACGGCCTTTATCATTGGTAAATCGTAGCCATTTGCCGTCCAGCAGCGTTCGCACGTTCTTACTCCGACCCAGGTTATCAGTAACCGTAAATGTTATGCGGCTGGCTTTTCCCAGGTTGGCCCCATCCGCCAGTCCGGGAGTATTGATCTGCGGGGGAATATCGTCCGTCACCAAACGGAAAGCGCCAAAATCCCTGAAGCGGGTCGATGCCCATCCATTTTGCCATTCTACTTTTTGTACATCATTCCGGCTCCCGCTGTACCACTGCATCACAGTATGTTGTTGCTCCTGGATAGTTAATGAACGGTTGGGTTTAATACGCACCAGGAAGGATTCCTGCAAAGGAATAGCAGCAGAACCGATGGTATGTACCTCAGACACCCCCTGCGGATGGCTATTGGCCGACTGACTATGCAGTATATGCACCGAATCATACAAGCAACGCTCTCCGATGAAGAATTCGCAATGCTCCGTTTCAAAACCATCAAGCATAAAAGGATAGAACATTTTGCCCGTGTTGGCCACAGGTACTACCGCCGATCCGTCATACTGTACCGAATAGTCAAGCGTAGCAGCATTGCCATAGGCATCCTTCACCACAATCCGAATAGTATGCACCGCCCCGTCGCTGATGTCTATCGCACCATCTCCTTTGGTCTGCTTATAAATGGAATTCACATAACCCGGCAGGTCGCTCAGGTGCTGCAACCAGGCGCCTCCGGCCGATTTGGTACGGTAATCTATATGGGCATTGAGGTAGCGGGTGTCATTGTAACTGATATTGTCCATCCGGAAACCAATCACCACTTCATTATCCTTATAGAGCAGGGCCTCAAAAATACCATTCAGATTAGAAGAGCCTGTATGCGTATCAAAGGCAGTAATAGCAAAACTCACTTTGGGAGAATTTACTTTAAGGAGCCCTGGTGTAGTGGAATAGTTACTGCCACTGGCTTTTACCGGAATAAGCCGGGGTGATTGCTCATAAAGACTCCTCGTTCTGTCATACACAGCCAGTCGCAATATGCGCGGAGCAGTATTGTCGGCCAGCGGGAATCCAAACAACATGGGGTTTACATTCACATCATCCTGCGTTCGCCTGATCTCAAAATGCAGGTGCGGCGCCTGCGATCCACCCGTATTCCCACTATAAGCCAGGAAGTCTCCTTGCTTCACCGGAAACTGGCCGGGAGTTAATTCGAGAAAAATATTCCACGATTCCTTAGCATACTGTTGCTGCTTTACCCAGTTTTCCAATTTTGGGTTAAAATCGTTGAGGTGTGCGTAGAGGGTAGTAAACCCATTGGGATGATTGATGTAGATGGCGCGGCCAAAACCACCCGACTCGATCTTGATCCGGGAAATATACCCATCCGCAGCAGCATGTACCAGCTGGTTTTCGACCCTGTTTGTTTTCAGGTCAAGCCCCATATGGTAATGGTTGGGACGTAGCTCGCCAAAGTTGCCGCTCAGGTCCATGGGGAGTTCCAGTGGATTACGGAAGTATCCCTTGGGATAGCTGGCTGGCGCAAACAATTGCGCCTGTACACTTACCGTGCAGCATAACAGAACAAAGACCAATACGCGCATCCGATCAATTCATTTATGGGTTAGTAGTGCTGCAAAACTAAGCCTTGCCATCTCAACCAGCCGAAATTAACCCACGTTTTTACGGATAAAGGATCCCGGGTACAACATTTTAAATACGAAATCCATCTGTTCACTGGAAATAGGATACCAATCACTCGTTTTGTTTACGATAGATGAGAAAAAAGCGACTAATTGCATAACAATTCCAGGTAATGGAAAACCCTATGCAGCAGTTCAATATTAAACTAATATTAAAAGTTGGACAATTGGGTTACCCGGCACGCCAATGGGTATAAACATACAGAAGGCAGTGATTCGCTATTAGTATGTTAAGTTTTAAAAATACCCACTTAGTTGTATGTCTTTTTGTGAACTATGGAACAGCTTTTGGCGTATATAAATTGTCTAAGAATATATGAAATGAAGGTATAAATCTACAACCAGTGTTTTATGAGTACGATACGTAATAGGACGGTTTTACTACTGGCATTAACGGTAGGGTCCGTAGTTGGGATGTTTAAAGGAACAGAAGCAAAGCAGAAATGGGTATTCCGTATTAAGAGTCGTTTTGAGGAAAAGCGCCCACAGGCAGAAGAGAAAAAATTCAACCGCCAGGGCGGTGTAACAATGGACGATATCGAGATCGCAGCTTTTCACAACAACAGAACACATTTATTTTTCCAGCCAGCAAAATAATAGCCTCTGCCGGTGGTAGAGGCTTTTTTTATACCCGCCGCCGCCAGCCCGGCTTCCTCACTCCCTTTTCTTTCCACTGAAGCTACCCTTATCGGGACCTTATCGAGACCTTATCGGGACCTTATCGGGACTTTAACGAGACCATGCTCCTACCCAGAGCCGTACTATATCCGTCTCAGACCCGTATCAGACAGCCTTCTGCCCCCTTTTACGGCCCATATTCACCTACAGGCCTCAACCCACCCTTCCTGCCTTTATACCCTCCCTCCTCAATGCGTCCCAAATCGCCAGCTTGTTCCCGCTCAACGTCAGCAACCTGCCTCCCCCTTTGCCTTGCTGTCCCGATGCCTTGTTGCCCCTTTCCCCGTCATCTTTGCTATGAATCAAAAAATAATCCGCATTATTCCCCCCATCCCCTTACTTTTGCGCAATTTATCCCGCCGGCATGACCCGGGATTTCATTCAAAAAAGTTAAAAAACAGCGTAAAAGAAGATGCCCAAAGACACCTCGATCAAGTCAGTACTTATCATCGGTTCAGGCCCCATTATCATCGGACAAGCTTGTGAATTTGATTATTCAGGCTCCCAGGCTGCCCGCAGCCTGCGGGAAGAAGGGATCAAAGTGATCCTCATCAACAGTAATCCGGCTACCATCATGACCGATCCCATGATGGCCGATAAAGTGTACCTGCTGCCCTTAACAGTAGAAAGTATTGAGCAGATCCTGGATGAAAACCAGATCGATGCTGTGTTGCCTACCATGGGTGGCCAAACAGCCCTCAACCTGGCCAAAGAAGCTGCCGAACTCGGCGTTTGGGAAAAATACCACGTGCGTATGATCGGCGTGGATATCGAAGCCATCGATACCGCAGAAGACCGGGAGAAATTCCGCCAGCTCATGGTGAAGATCGGCATGCCCGTAGCACCTTCCAGGGTAGCCAATTCCCTTCTCGAAGGAAAAGAGTTTGCCCAGGCAATCGGGTTCCCCCTCGTAATTCGCCCTTCCTTTACCCTCGGTGGTACTGGCGGTGGTTTTGTGCATGACAAATCCGAACTGGAAGCAGCCCTCGACAGAGGCCTTAAAGCCTCCCCCATCCACGAAGTACTGGTGGAAAAAGCTGTACTCGGATGGAAAGAATACGAACTCGAGCTACTGCGTGATAAGAACGACAACGTAACCATCATTTGTACGGTAGAGAATGTAGACCCCATGGGTGTACATACAGGCGACTCCATTACCGTGGCCCCCGCCATGACCCTGAGCGATACCGCTTTCCAGGAAATGCGCGACAAAGCCATCCTCATGATGCGCAGCCTTGGCAATTTCGCCGGTGGTTGTAACGTACAGTTTGCCCTCAATCCGGCAACAGAAGAGCTGATCGCCGTAGAGATCAACCCCCGCGTAAGCCGTTCTTCTGCCCTCGCTTCCAAAGCAACCGGTTACCCCATTGCCAAAATAGCAGCCAAACTGGCCATTGGTTACAACCTGGATGAACTGAAGAACCAGATCACCCAAACCACCTCAGCCTACTTTGAGCCTGCACTCGATTATGTGATCGTTAAAATGCCCCGTTGGAACTTCGATAAGTTCAAAGGCGCCAACGATACCCTCGGTCTTCAGATGAAGAGCGTAGGAGAAGTGATGGCCATCGGAAGAAGCTTTACAGAAGCCATCCAGAAGGCCTGCCAAAGCCTGGAGAACAATGCCGTGGGTCTCGGTTATTACGGCCACAGCCGTATGCACGCCGAAGAACTCATCGAATACATCAAAATACCAAAATGGGACCGCATCTTCCGTATTAAGGATGCCCTCACCCTCGGTGTATCCGTAGGCACCATTTCCAAGGCCACTGGCATCGACCGTTGGTTTGTGAACGAGATCCAGAAGATCGTGAACCTGGAAAAGGAGATCGCTAAATTCAAAATGGCAACCCTGCCCGATGAATTACTGAAACAAGCCAAATTCCTCGGCTTCAGTGACCAGCAAATTTCTTTGATCATGCAGGATGGTACCGATGACGCCATCTATGAGAAAAGAAAAGCTGCCGGTATCACCCGCGTATTCAAAATGGTGGATACCTGCAGTGCCGAGTTTGAAGCTAAAACTCCGTATTTCTATTCCACTTTCGAAACAGGCAATGCCAACGAAAGCAAATCCAGCAATAAGAAGAAAGTAATAGTACTCGGATCAGGCCCCAACCGCATCGGTCAGGGCATTGAATTCGACTACTGTTGCGTACATGGTTTGCTCGCCCTGAAAGAATGCGGCTATGAGGCCATCATGATCAACTGTAACCCCGAGACCGTTTCCACCGATTTCGACATGGCCGATAAATTATACTTCGAGCCTGTATTCTGGGAACACCTCTGGGAGATCATTGAACTGGAAAAGCCCGAAGGCGTGATCGTTCAGCTGGGTGGTCAAACAGCCCTCAAACTCGCCGAACGTTTACATGCAAAAGGCATTAAGATCATTGGTACTTCTTTCGACAGCATGGACATTGCCGAAGACCGCGGCCGCTTTAGCGACCTGCTGAAGGAGCTCAAAATACCTTACCCCGATTACGGCACCGCCTACGATGTAGATGAGGCCGTGGAAGTTGCCAATAAAGTAGGCTATCCCGTTCTCGTTCGCCCCAGCTATGTATTGGGCGGACAAAGAATGCGTATCGTGATCAACGATGACGAAGTTGAAAGCGCAGTTGTAAGCCTGCTCAAACATATTCCCGGTAACAAGATCCTCATCGATCACTTCCTCGATCGTTGTCAGGAAGCAGAGATCGATGCCATCTGCGATGGAGAACACGTACACATCATGGGCCTCATGGAGCACATTGAACCCGCAGGTATCCATAGCGGCGACAGCAATGCCGTACTGCCACAGTTCAACCTCTCTCCCCTGATCGTGGAAACCATGGAAGAATATGCGAAGAAGATCGCCTTAAAGCTCAATATCAAGGGTCTCATCAACATCCAGTTTGCCATCAAGGATGGTAAAGTGTATGTGATCGAAGCCAATCCACGGGCCTCCAGGACCACACCATTCATCGCCAAAGCCTACCAGATCCCTTACCTCAACATTGCTACCAAAGTAATGCTGGGACAGCAAAAAGTGCGCGATCTGAAAGTAGTAAAACGCCTGAAAGGATATGCGATCAAAGAACCCGTATTCAGCTTTGAGAAATTCCCCGGCGTAAACAAGGAATTAGGCCCCGAAATGAAATCAACCGGTGAGGCCATCCGCTTTATTAAAGACTTGCGCGATCCTTACTTCCGCCAGCTTTATAAAGACAGGAGCATGTACCTGAGCAAATAACCTTGGTTAAATAATATGACAAAAGAGGATATCCTAAAAGATATCCTCTTTTTTATGGCATGTTTTTTTAGGTCTGGTAACTTTGCCTAAACAAGTATCATGAATAAAGAGGTACAGTACATCATTACCACCTTACAGGAGTCACTCGATGGCGAGCCATGGTATGGTCGCCCTTTATATCCCATATTGGACGAAGTAGATCCTACCACTGTTTTTGTCAATCCCGACGAAAAAGGCCATGCCCTCATTGAGCTACTTTACCACATGATTGCCTGGGCACAGTTTATCCAAAGTACCCTTGAAGAGGACCCGGCAAAAGGGATCACCTATTACGAAGCGCTTGACTGGCGCGAAATAGACCCAACCATTCATACCTGGAAAAACGGCGTAAAGGAGTTTAAAGCCACCCACAAGCGCATTATAGAGCTGCTGAGATCAAAAAACGACGACTTCCTGGCCACACCCGTCAGCAAACGAAAATACAACGTGGGTTATATGCTGCATGGTCTCATACAGCATAATATTTACCACGTTGGGCAAATAGCCTACGTTAAAAAATTACTGGATTAAGACCCTGCTCAGGCTTCTACCATCCCATGGCGGATGGCATACAATACCAGGCCTACCCTGGTCTTGACCTTGAGCTTTTCGAAGAGGGAATTGCGGTAATCATCCACCGTGCGGGGACTTACAAACATTTTGGCGGCAATGTCCTTATAAGTAAGTTCAGAACATACCCATTGGAGAAATTCCTTTTCTTTTTCCGTCATCGATACCGGTTCATCGGGCTGGTCAATATCCTTATGAAGCCCGCTGATGATCTTGCCGGAAATATATTCTGATAGATAAAAGTTCTTTTCCATCACCGAATCCAGCGCCATTTTCAACTCCTCAGGCTCCGTATTCTTCATGATATAACCCTTGGCGCCCAGCCTGAGCATACGGATGATCGTACTCTCATCGCTCGACATCGACAAAGCGAGTACCTTGATATGCGGGTGATTTTTGAACAACCATTTCACCGTTTCATAGCCATCCATACCAGGCATATTCACATCCAGTAGAAGGATGTCCGGTATAATATGCCGGCCGATCTTGTCCTTTACATCCGACCCATTATCCGCCTCGAATAAAATGCTATAATTCTCAAAAGTGCTGATCAACCTTGCCAATGCTTTGCGCATCAGTGTATGATCATCAGCAACCGCTACTTGTATTTGTTTTCCAACTGTCATTCGGAGAGTGCTTAACTTTCTTGTGGCAAAGATAATTGAATCGTTACTGTAGTGCCCTTCCCGGGAATACTTTTCATATCCAGATCAGCACCGATCAACTTTGCCCTATTGAAGATACTCTTTAATCCAACACCGGAAGAGGAAGACACAGAATTTCTCTTGGCTTCCACATCAAAACCTACGCCATTATCCGCCAGGATTAACACAAATTTGTCATCATTCGAAAATACCAGGTTCACATTCACCCGGCTGGCCTTCGAATGCTTCAGGATATTGTTCAGCATCTCCTGGAACATCCGGAACAGGAATATTGACTTTTGACCATCAAAATGATGCTCAAAACCATCCACTTCGAAATCCACTTCCATCAATCCGCTTTTACGCACACTTTCCATCTCAAACCGGATGGCTTCCACCAGCCCTATCTGAGCAATGCGATCGCTGTGCAGGCTCTTGGTAAGATCGGAAAGATCCAGGGCCGCCTTATTCAATATTTGACGGGAGTTAAGAATTGGCTCATAGGCTTCATGCGTTTTATCAATGGGCAATATGGCCAATGACAGCTTTACAACCGACAATACCTGCCCAATATTATCATGTAGCTCCTGCCCGATCATTTTGAAGGTTTCCTCCTGTATCTCCAGTTGAGAGCGCAGTACTTCCTGCTCGTACTGGTCCTTCATCCGGGTCAATTCCCGCTCATGACGGTGCTGCCTGCGTTGGTATTGCAATACCGTGATCACGATAAATGTCACCACTGCGATAGACAAAATTCCACCGATAATTATGACAATATAAATTTCCTGACCCTGATTATTCATGCAGTATGGCTATTAACAGTACAAGTGAAGGTGAGGCAAGTGGCAATTTACAAAATAAATCTCCCCGGTAACTTTTAATAAAAAGCCCTTATTCAATTATGCGCCTTCCGCATGCGTAAACCGCACAGAAAAGCTACCGTAAAAAGAGTATACAGCAATGCGTTCATCACCATTAAAATAGTCGAAATGTTCTCCAATATAATGTTCGATGTCGAATACAAAAGGCTGTAAAGGCCAAACAACGGAAAACTACAAATGTAATAAAACATCAAACCTGTGCACAACCAGAAGGCAGGCTCCCGCAACAGGTTCACAGAGCTGGGCAAATGGAACAACTCATAAAAATAATAGATGCATATACCCACGGTCAGCAGGCAGCCCAGTGAATACGTAGTAGAAGGAAAAACATTCACCTGTACAAAGAAAATATTAAGTAGCGACAGTACAGGATAAATGAACAGCAAAAAGAATATCACTTTCCTTGCCCCGGCCGTTTTGATAATGTTGTAGAAGACGTAGAAATAAAATACAAATTCAAGGACCGTAAAAAGAAACATAAGCAATGAAGCGTCTTTCCCTTCTTTATCCATCTTCCAACCAACCATCTCTACAGTTAATGTCATCATCAGGAATGGAGTAAAAAGCTTCAGGTATAAGGGTATTCCCTTGCGAAAAAAAAGCGTAATAGAAGCAAGCAGGCTGATCAATTCAATGTATATATGGCCGGGGATATTCATGGCTCCCCAATATATATATTTTCGGGCGCTTCCCTGAAAAAGAAAACCCCTGTTGGGGGTCAACAGAGGTTTTCCTGGTAAAAAGTTGATTATACAACGGTAAATCCTTTAGGACCACGGTCAACGATCGTTACGCCAATGCCGCCCCAGTCATCTGAGTTATCGCCAGGACCAGAAGGTTTGTTGGTACCACCTGAGCTACAAGTGGGAGGACAAATGGTGCCTATATTATAAGCCAGGATCTGGCCTGGGTTGATGTACAGGTCTTTGTTGGCAATACCTGTTTCAGATTCTTTGCTCCGGGTAGCTACCATTACAATGGTCTGACGGTTGTTGTAATCAGGCTTAACGTCGAAATCCTCAGAATAAGCGCCAAAACACATCTTAACGCCGTCGCCGCCGTGGTTCTTTATTTTTTGAATGAATTCTTCCAGTTCTTCTACACTGTACCATACGCTTAACGAGTCTTCCTTGCCAATGTGCTCAGAATTGTGCACCCACCTCTCTCTTTTGTAATTGCGGATTACAGTATCTACATGCTTGGTGTCTACGTAGCGACCTACCTTTAAAGATTTTTTTTGAATAGTTGTCATTGCTTGGGGGATTTAAACATGAATGATTTTGATAACGATGTAAAATTAACCAGCCTTTTCGTAGAACTTCGGCTACAATAGAGTGTTAGCCAAATAATTACAAATTAGTATTATTTGTAAAGTGAAGTATTTCAAGGAGTCACGTGAAAAACATCGTAAAAAAACCGTTAATTAAACAGTCATAAAACCGCTAAAAGATGGGCCTTCGACCCCGTAAAAAAACGGGGGTATCTCACCCGCTATTCAACTGTTTAAAATCCCGTCATTAATATGTAGCCCTTTGTATGGGTACCTTAGAATTTTGTCTGAAATTAGATACTGGAGAGTTGCTATCATCCCGTTTTTCAAAATCCAATACTCCTGTGAAAGCCAGCCGACAGATTTCCTCAAGGCCTTTGTTCACGCAAATAACTTGAGGAAATTTTATTCTGATCTTTTCAAATTTGACTTAAAGCACCGCATCTACCTAATTTCCCATTACCATTATTACCTTATCCTTTTTTTTCTTCCTGGGCTTGGTGGAAGTGGTGCTTCTTTCTTCTCTTGATTCAATACTACGCTGGCTTTCTCGCCTTTTTCTTAACTGAGATTTGTCTTTTTTATTATGCGTTCGACCGGATTAATTGACTGGAAAGAAGCACCTTTTTTACGTTTTATCCCACCCCTCCTTCTTGGTATCCTCATTCAATCGTATTGTAGCCTCCCTGTCAATACAGGCTGGATAGTTGCGATCGCCTGCAGTTCAGGCCTGCTGCTGTTCTCCCGTCTCCCCCTTTCCACAAAATTCAGGTTTCGCCCCACCAACGGATTACTCCTTAATGGACTCCTCTTTGCTACCGGATTGCTATTGGTATATTATAAGGACATCAGGCATCAACAACAGTGGTTCCCTCCATATTATGCGACCGGCGATACCATCCTGGTCACCATACAGGAATCCCTCTCCGAAAAAACAAATTCATACTCCACCACCGCAGAAATACAGGCCGTAATAAAAGGAATACATGTACAAAAGGTAAAAGGCAGGCTCCTTCTGTACTTTCCCAAAGACAGTATCAGGCCCCCATTGGCTTATGGTCATCAATTAATGTTTGTTAAAACTCCTGAATCCATCAGGAACTCAGGTAACCCTGAGGCCTTCGATTACCGAAAGTATTGCGCATTCAAAGGCATCTACCACCAGGTATATCTGCGCAAACAAGACTATATAATTGCGGAAAAAAAGCAACTTAACCCCGTAAAAAAAGTACTGTACCATACCCGTAAAAAACTGCTGGATATACTCCGGGAAAACATCACTGACAAAAAGCAAGCCGGTTTAGCAGAAGCCCTGCTGATAGGTTACAAAGACGATCTTGACAAACAACTGTTACAATCATACATTAATACCGGTGTAGTACACGTTATCGCAGTTTCAGGCTTACACCTTGGCCTCATTTATGCATTATTGATCATGTTATGCAATCAGTTCCCCAAACGATGGAATCGCTGGGTCGCACCCCTTATCATTATAGCTGCCCTTTGGTTGTTTGCCTTTTTATCCGGTGCATCCCCTTCAGTTTTACGTTCAGCCATCATGTTTACCAGCCTCGTTATTGGCAACCAGCTACGACACCCCGCCTCCATTTACAACTCCCTGGCAGCATCGGCGTTCCTGCTACTGTGTTATGATCCCGCGTATTGCTGGGATATAGGCTTCCAGCTCTCTTATGCCGCCGTTTTCAGCATCCTCTTATTTATGAAGCCTGTTTACCACTGCCTCTTTATTCAAAACAAGTATTTAAACCAGGTCTGGAAACTGATAGCCATTACCCTCGCTGCACAAATACTCACCTTGCCGCTCAGCATGTACCACTTTCACCAGTTCCCCGGTCTTTTTCTGCTCACCAACCTCGTAGCAGTTCCCCTGTCAGGTATTATTTTGGTAGGCGAGCTCCTGTTATGCGCTGTTGCTTTTATTCCGGCTGCCGCAAAAGCCATTGCCTGGTTATTGCAGGGGCTGATCAGCTTCCTCAACGGCTTTATTGAAGCCATCAACCAGGTTCCTTACAACTCCATCGACGACATACAGCTCAACATCCCCCAGGCCATATTACTCTACATTATGATCTGCGGCCTCGCCATTTGGGTATTGCAAAAGAATAAGGCAGGCCTGTTCACAGGTTTGGGTGCCCTTTGGCTATTGGTGGCTGTTGATGCTGGTTCCTCCTGGCAGGCTGCCCGCCAGCAAAAGCTCATCATATACAACGTTCCCCGTCATCGGGCCATGGATTTTATCAAGGGCCGGCAATATGTATTTAAAGGCGACTCGACCCTTTTAAATGATCCCACCCTCGAAAATTTCCATTTAAAGCCTTGCCGGGTCGCACACCGGATTTCCCCCACCCACAACTTGTCTACGCTCTCCCAGGCGGCCAGCCTTTTCAGGTTTGGCAATACCTCACTCTTATTGGTCGATAAAGTCCTGCCCCATTCTAAACCAGCCGGAAAGATTCCCATTGACATTATCATACTCTCCCGCAATGCCAGGGTATCCGCACAGGAACTTATAAACCTTTTTAGCTGTAGCACAGTGATCATCGATGCCACCAATACCTATTGGAAAACAAGGACTTGGCAGCAGGATTGTCAAAAACTAGGTATATCCTGCCATGCTGTGACAAGCCAGGGAGCTTTTGTTTTAACCCTGCATTAAGTTACCTTTGCGCCTCTCAAAGCATTTACTACTTTAATTCTGCAGTACGGAAGCAAGTCCCTCCTGCTACAGGATCCTTTCAGAAAATTTAAGTAATATGACAAAAAAGATTCAGTCTGCCCTCATTTCAGTTTTTTATAAAGATGGTCTGGAACCAGTAGTTCAGCAACTGCACCAACTGGGGATCACAATTTATTCCACCGGCGGTACACAGGCATTTATTGAAAAGCTGGGTATTCCCGTCATTCCCGTGGAAAACCTCACTACATATCCATCCATCCTGGGCGGACGGGTCAAAACACTTCATCCTTCTGTATTTGGAGGCATCCTGGGACGCCGGGATAATGAAACCGATCTGCAGGAAATGAAGCAGTACAAGATCCCGGAACTTGACCTGGTGATCGTGGATCTCTACCCCTTCGAAGAAACAGTGGCCAGCACCAGCGAAGAAAAGCTGATCATTGAAAAAATAGACATCGGCGGACCTTCTATGATTAGGGGCGCAGCTAAAAACTTCAGAGACCTGGTGGTGGTAGCCGCCAAAACTGAATATGCCGCCCTGGAACAATTGCTCAGAGACCAACAGGGAACCACAACCATCGAACAACGCAAGGCTTTTGCCGCCAAGGCATTTGAAATAGTGGCACATTACGATGTAGCCATTGCTAAATACTTCAACCCCGGGAACTCCTTATATTTCCTGGAATCCATCCCGCACCCCAAGACCATGCGGTATGGAGAGAATCCACACCAAACCGGCGTATTCTATGGCAATCTCGATGAGCTATTCAACCAGCTGAATGGTAAAGAACTTTCCTACAACAACCTGGTGGATGTAGATGCGGCCGTACAACTCATCAATGAGTTTGCAGCTGATACCACTACCCCTGTTTTTGCCATCATCAAGCATACCAATGTTTGTGGAATAGCAGCCCGTGACTCCGTGAAAGCAGCCTGGGATGCAGCATTGGCCGGCGATCCAGAGAGCGCCTTTGGAGGCGTACTCGTTTGCAATGGCGCCATTGACAAGGCCACCGCAGAAGCCATCAATGAGATTTTCTTTGAAGTATTGATTGCCCCTTCTTTTAATGAAGATGCACTCACCATCTTAAAATCAAAGAAGAACCGCATCCTCCTGCAACAAAAAGCACCTTTCAGAAAAAAAGAAGAATACAAATCCGTACTCAATGGTGCATTGATACAAGGTGCCGATGAAGGCAATTATGCAGATTGGAAAGAAGTGGGCGGACGCGATACCACAACCGAAGAAAAAGCCGACCTCACTTTTGCCAACCTCGTGTGTAAGCACCTTAAGTCAAATGCCATCGCCCTTGTAAAGAACAGGCAACTGATTGGAAAAGGATGTGGCCAAACCAGCCGGATTGATTCATTAAGGCAGGCCATTGAAAAAGCTGCTCAGTTTAAGTTTGACCTGACTGGAGCCGTATTGGCCAGTGATGCGTTTTTCCCGTTCAATGATTGCGTGCAAATGAGCCATGCAGCGGGGATCACCTCCTTCATTCAACCCGGCGGTTCAGTAAGAGATAAGGATTCTATAGAATATTGCCAGCAAAACAAACTCGCAATGGTAATGACTGGCATGCGCCACTTTAAGCATTGACAAAAACATAATGACTGCCCCAACCAATAAAGCACCTTTCCTTCAACAAAGGGGCACCCGTTTCAAAGCCCTGTTTGCCTTGGGCATGGTATGCTTTTTCTGGGGTACCACCTGGATCGCTTCCAGGCAGGGTGTAAAACATATGCCGGCCTTACAATTGGCCGGCATTCGTCAATCTATTGGTGGCCTTTTATATGTCATCTTTTTCCTCAGCAAGGGCCGCGCCTGGCCAAGAGGAAAGGAATGGGGGCCTATCATTATCCTCAGCCTGCTCAATTTTGCGTTGAGTAATGGGTTATCTACCTGGGGCGTAAAATATATTTCAGCAGGCCTGGGATCTATCATTGCAGCTACTTTCCCTTTGTGGATCGTGATCATCAACCTCGTTACTGCCAAATCGAAAATACCGGCCAAAGCAGTCATCGGACTCTTATTGGGTTTTACAGGCGTATGCGTTATCTTTTATGAACACCTCGCCGATTTCCTTGATCCGGAATTCAGATTTGGCATACTCCTTTCCCTCACGGCTTCCTGGACTTGGGCTTTCGGAACCCTTTATACAAAGCAACAGGCGGCAGCCTTCAATCCTTATTTCAGCCTCGGCCTCCAAATGCTGATATCCGGCATCCTTACCACCATTATTGCAGTCAGCGCCGGCCAAACTATACCTATACAGGATATTCCCTGGCAGTCATGGACCGCCATTGCCTACCTGGCTACTTTTGGCTCAGTGATTTCTTTTATTGCTTATTTGTATGCCTTGCAAAATCTGCCCACCGAGCAGGCATCCATATATGCCTACATTAATCCGGTAGTTGCCGTCTTGTTGGGATCATTATTGTTTAATGAAAAATTGACCCTCTTCATCATAGCGGGGGGTGCTATTACTTTATTGGGTGTCCACATCATCAACCAGGCCTATCGAAAGAGAAAGAATTAATCCGAATAAGCATCCCAGTATACCGTCTCTTTCATGAACAGCTCAAACATCTCACGCCAGCCGGCAAAGGTCTTACCAGTTCCCAGGATCGAATTATGCCAGATCGAGATCATCATCCCATTCATTTTACGTACCTGCTCATGGTACAATATCAGTTCAGCATACGCCTGTTGTGGCGTATCTTTTTGCTCATAGAACGAGTTGGCATCCATGAAACAAAATGGATAGATCAACAGCGAAGTGCTAGTTTCATTTTTAAGGTCATACCAGGCAAAGGAAGAACAAACAGAAGCCCTGAAACCATTGATGCTGCCATAGCCCATCGAGAAATCCTTTTCAATGCCTGCTTTGATCAAATGCCGGTAAGTATCAGGCAACTCAAAGCGGATATAGTGTTGCCGGCTGCGAATGATCTCCGTATCGGCCACTACTTCCAGCCACTCCCTTTCTTCAGACAACAGATCGACATCATCTCCGCTTTGCCAGGAAGGATGTATCCCCGTCTTATAAGTATGCGCATAATACTCGATCAGCTGGCGGAACGCTTTTACATTCGTAGACGTGTTTTTATCATACCCCACCTGTTTACGGGCAACCAGGAAAAAATAATAAGGCCTCGACCGGCAATACAGGTGCAAGGCATCCAGCCATTCAAAACAATCATAAGGGTCTTTCTTAGTGCCCCGCAGCACATCCCATCGCTCCTTTACAAGCGACCATTCTCCTTGTAGGATCGACCGCGCAAATCCGCCGGCAGTGCGCGCAAACCCCTTGTGCAAATACGACCAGGCAATATCAATATCATAAGAAAGAATACACTTGAAATTGTTCTTGCGGAAAAGCAGACTTGGATATCGCTGCCCCAGCGACAGCTTCAGGTGCTGAAGCCAGTAATTAACCAAAGGTTGGTCCAGAAAACCTTCCCGGAAAGCCAGTGAATTGATATGAGCATACCGCCCATATTCATCCTTTTCATGCGGCAGGTATTCTTCATACCGGCTCAGCAGGTAAAAAGAGGCGGCAAAAATATCGAAGGGAAAATCGCCGCTCGTTGAAAAAAAGGCTACGTGTCCGTTAGCTGAAAAGCAATGGATAGCTTGTGGCCGTATACTGCTTTCAAATAGTAACCCCACGGGGTGAATGCTAAAAGCTGTTCCGATAAATTCCTGGGAAGAATAGTTCAGTTTGGGGCCAACAGCCTGCTCAAATTGGCCATTATCAGCAGTTATGATGATAGGTTCTTCAAACAATTCCTTGTTGAAAAACTCAACAATATATTGCAGTCGGGGCGTAATGGTATTACAATAAAGCAGCATCCGTTGCACAAAATAAAAAAGTCAACTGATAAAGTTGACTATTCGGGAAATTATGTTGTCATTTTTTGTCGGGAGGAGCATGTCGCTCCTGCCATTGCTCATTAAAGGTCTTTGCCGCGAAGTCCAGGTCACCCCGATGGGCTGTCCAGCCCTTGAAAACCTTATTCACCATCCAGTTCTTCGTTTTCTGGCTTCCCCGGTTCATCCATTTCCGGTTAAGACTGGCTATTTTCCAGGCTTTCCAGGCCATCCGCTCAGTCCAGCCGGCAGCACCTTCTTCCACCGCTTCATGCCGGTTTTCCAGCAAAAGCTCATGCAGATTGATCTTAACCGCACATACTTCCGTACAGTTACCGCATAGCGAGGAAGCATAACTGAGATGTTTCCAATCACTCATATCCTTCAGGTGAGGTGTAATGACCGACCCGATTGGGCCGCTATAGGTAGTGCCATAAGCATGGCCGCCAATATTCTTATACACCGGGCAGGCATTCAGGCAGGCCCCGCACCGGATACAATAGAGACTTTCCCTTGTTTTCTCATTGGCCAGGATATTGGTACGGCCATTGTCCAGCAATATCACATACATCTCTTCGGGGCCATCTGTTTCACCAGGCTGGCGGGGTCCGCTCACAATCGAATTATAGACTGTCACCTGCTGACCCGTACCATAGGTAGCCAGTAAAGGCCAGAATAAACCCAGGTCATTAATAGAGGGAATGATTTTTTCAATACCAACAATTGCAATATGCGTCTTCGGGAAAGCGCAGCTTAATCGGGCATTGCCTTCATTTTCAGTAACCGCAATACCTCCAATATCAGCTATGATGAAGTTGGCACCCGTTACACCAATCTCGGCCTCCACATATTTGGTTCGAAGTTTCTCCCTGGCTACCAGCGTTAGCTGGCTGGGAGTGAGATTGGGCGCTGTTCCCAACTTATTATAAAACAACTTGGCAACATCCTCCTTGCTTTTGTGCATGGCCGGTGTTACGATATGGTAAGGAGGTTCTCCATCCAATTGTTGAATATATTCTCCCAGGTCTGTTTCTATGCTTTCAATGCCCTTCTTTTCGAGGAAATCATTCAGATGGATCTCTTCCGTCACCATGCTTTTACTCTTCACGATCGTTTTGCAGTTCTTTTCTGCACAGATCTTCGCTATTTCATCCAGGGCTTGCTGGGCAGTTTCAGCCCAAATCACCTTCCCGCCCCGCTTTATCAGATTGGCCTCAAACTCCTCCAGGTAAACATCCAGCATCTCAATGGCACGCCATTTCACATTTTTAGCCCTTTCCCTGGCCAGGTGCACATTCGAAAATTGCTCCTTACCCAACGGAACGGTAGCATTGTATTTGCTGATGTTGAAATTCACCTTACGCCGGTGTTCCAGGTCTGCCGCTTTAACGGTGCTCTTGGCCATGAAGGTTGAAACAATATCGCTCATGATGCCTGTTGTAGAGTGAAATACTTGGTTAATCTTCCTGCTTTCCTGCAAAATAGTCTTTGGCTACCTTATCCAACGCCTGGTAGAAATCTTCACCGTATTTCCGGATAATGGGCTCCTTTAAAAACTGATAAGCGGGTACTTTCAGTTTCTTGCCCAGTCCGCAGGCAGGCTTGCATAGATCCTCCCGCGGCTCATAATTCATGCGGTCAAAATCGCCGTTGCGGCCGTTCTTCTGTATAATGGGGAAAAAATGACAGCTGATAGGCTTCTTCCAGCCAATAACACCATCGTTATAAGCCTGCTCAAAAGCACATTTAATGATCCCTTTGGAATCCCTGATACCATACACACAGATCTCATTATCATTACCCAGCGTAGGCGTTACCCAACCAAATTCACGGTGGTATACATACTTCCCTTTACGCTCTATCTCCGCTAATGACTCCTTCGTGAGATAAGGCTTCACCTTCTCAAATAATTCGATCATGAGGTCCAGTTCAGCATCTTCCAGCGGCGCCCCTGCATCTCCTTCTTCACAACAGCCGCCTTTACACTTGACGAGATCGCATACAAACTGCGCCTCCACTACCTCATTACTGACTAATACATTTTCAACTGCTATCAAGAGTATTATTTTTTACCAGGCAAATTTACAACCTTGCCCGAAACCAGCCCTTATATATTTTCCAGCGGAACATCTACCTTCTTCCGCCTGCGCAGACGATCGAAAAGATTTTTTCCCCTTCCCTGAAGCAGTTTCTGTGAAGTTAGGTAATGGATTACCTTTTCTTCCAGCCAATGATGCAATGGTAATAGCATGGCAATCAACAATATTTTGATCAACATTATTTTCCAGGGCTCCCCGTGCGTCCAATGGTGTATCTGATTGTCAGCAAGCAGAATGAGAAATTCAAAAAGGAAAATAAAGGCAAAGAACCCAAGTACTTTGATCGTACTCGTTGAAACCCTGAAAATTCCTGCCATTACCAATAAAATGAAAATAGCCACAATGCCTACCGCCATGCCCATATACTGAATATTATGCCGGCGTGTCAGCTCAACTTCCTGTTGCGTTGCCTCCCGAGCTTTACGGCGGTTCTCATTGTCAATTTCCAGCGATAACAGGTCTTTTTCCTTAGACAGCTTTTGCAGACTGTCCTTATACTGATGGTAAAAAGCAGCATACGTATGGGCATTCTTAAAATCCCCCTTCATTTGGTACAGCGAATCCAGGTTACGGGCAGACTCCTGCTGATAATCCAGGCTGCCTATCTCATCCCCCAATTGTTTTGCTTTCAGCCAGTAACCAACCGCATGATCATAGTCTCCACGCTTGCGGAAATAATAGGCATAACTGCTGTAAAACCAGTATTTATTAGCCTTGGAAGCGCGGGTTTCAAACCCTGGCTCAGCCAGTTTGAAATAATAAGCCGCAGAATCCATTTTGTTTACATAAGTATACATAGATCCATAACCCTGGTAAAGAAAGAAATCCATACCAGCCTGCTTAATAAACTCTCCCAACTCCTCGTGCGATCTAAAATAAGCCAGGCCTTTCTCAAACTGGCTATTACTGAGATACAGGTTTACAAGTTGCAGATAAGAAGCAAGTTTGAGCTTATCCATCTTCAGGCTATCCGCCAGCGCAATAGATTCCTCATAAAATTTCTCCGACAGATCGTATTGTTTGGCATTCCTGTAAAGTGTACCCAGACTATTATATGTATCCAACAGGTCATAAAACCGATGATTGGCTCTTTGCAGATTTACCTTCTTAAATTCAAAATCCTTGGCTTTTTCAAAATCGTTGATAGTCCCATAAAAGAGTGATAGGTTAGTATAAACATTCCTCAATAAAGTATAGCGTTTATCCTGTTCAGCAATATCCAGTGCCGTCAGGTAATTCCGGAACGCCAGCAGCTTTTCATTCTTTAGCAGATAAGTAGTACCCAGCGATAAATAGCTAATTACTTTTACTGAATCATTTTTGCCATTGCCTGCCAACGCCACTGCAAGGTTATTGAGATTTAATGCTTTATCCACATCTCCAGTATTCCTGTACCCCCTTGCCTGGTAAGTATAAGCCAAGGCTGTATAGTCATCCAGGCCACTGCTTTTAGCCAGATCAAGCGCCTTCGTAGAAAATTCAAGTCCCTTACTCACTGCCTCCTGTGAACCGGCAAACTCAAAATACCGCCTCGCATTGTGCAGGTAAGCCCTGACAATCAATTGGCGATTGCGGCTCATTTCACCAATTTCCAGCATTTGATTGGCGTATTTATCAGCCACATTGTTGTCTATACCCATAGAGTATTGAGCCAGGTCCGATAAAATATTGATCCGGTCCTCATCATTGGTAGCCTTTCCAAGCGATGTCTTTAAACTATCTTCCAGGTGAGTTTGAGCAGTAAGCAGGTAGGATATGCAAAGTGTATATAATAGAAGTAATCCCCTTTTCATGCGCATAGTTTTGGTTGGTTCAGGAGTACGAAAAATAAAATAAGTTAACGGGAATGCCAAAAGAAAGAAGGAACTAAAAAAGCAGCAGCTACATATGCCTGAAGAATAAATTACCAGGGTCCAAAACACCTATAACCCACCGTAATTGAGACAGGCGGTTCAATAGGGCTTATTTCCACCGAAGCGAATTGATCAGGTGCCTCATATCTTCCTGGAGAAAATCGTTCACAATAGCGAGGGAATCTTCATTGGGGGTAGCATCAAAATATAATGCGCCCCGCAGGAAATGCCGTACAGAATCTGTCACAAAAAACTGCTTGGCCGTTGCAGCATTGCCCCCCACATTAAAAAACAGGCCGCTGACGCCATTGGGAGTTCTGATAGCAGAATCAGTTATTTCCGTAGCTTTTGAAGTGTGCTTGTTCGTCATTTCAAAAGCATCATTCACCAGCTTGGTGAGGTTATTCTTGCCCACCTCTTTATAGCTCATGTAAACCTTGGCATCGAACTGTGGAAAGTCAATGTTGATCCAGTAATCATTTTCAGGCTTTCCATCAAAGAAAGTAGTATCCTTCACTACCCTGGCATATACAGGATATTCAAAAGTATAAGGATAACCAGGCTGGTCAAACAATTGGTATTGATGTGCGGGAAAGTCTATTTTATAATATCCTCTTCGTTTAATGGTATATTCACTGTTACAGGCAACCAGGAAACATATAATCAGGAAACACAAAAAGGATCTGTTCTTCATACTTTATTTTAATACAGTGATCATCGAAAGCACCTTGCTCAACCACACAAATAACTATTGCAGGTACAGCAGCCACCCATTCACTACTGTCTATTCCCAATTCACCACTACACCGTTCCCGGCTTGATGGTCACCTTTACCTTTTTAATGCGGTTACGGTCTACTTCTAGAATAGTAAATTCAAAATCTCCTACAGGCACCATATCCCCGGCCTTGGGTATTTCTCCGGCCAGTTCCAGGATCAATCCGGCCAGCGAATCACTTTCCCCTTTTACCTGGTCAAAAGTATCTGCCGGCAGGTTCATAATGCTACAGGCATCATAGATCATCATACGGCCTTCAAAAATATACGTCGTGTCATCTATCTTTTTGTTGCCGGATTCCTCTTCATCAAACTCGTCCTTTATTTCACCAATGATCTCTTCCAGGATATCTTCCAGGGTAATAATGCCACTGGTGCCGCCAAATTCATCAACCACCACTGCAAAATGGATCCGTTTCGTTTGAAATTCTGTGAGCAGGTCCTCTATAAACTTCTGTTCATGCACAAAATAGGGCGGCCTCAACAGGCTTTGCCAATCAAAATTATCAGGCTCATTAAGATGGGGTATCAGGTCCTTGGAATGGATAATGCCCTGGATATCATCCAGGCTCCCTTTATACACCGGCAGCCGCGAATAATGCAGTTCCTCCACCTCATCCTTTAATCTTTTGAAACTAATACCGTGCTCCACCCCATGTACATCCAGCCGGGTGCGCATAACCTGTTTTACCGTGATATTGGCAAACTTATAGATCCCGGCCAGAATACGTTGCTCCTCTTCTTCATGGATAGTAGAGCGGATGGCCTCTTCCAGTTGTTTTTGCGTGTAGGCACGGGAGGCTTTACCTCCAAATATCTTCTCCACCCGGTCCGAGAGGTTCACGAGCCAACCTGCCATCCTTTTAAAGATGTAGTAGATCACTTCTACCAGGAAGGAGGATTCATAGGCCGAACGAAGGTTGTTCTGATTGGCCCTTACCTTGGGCAATACCTCACCAAACAAAACGATCACAGAACAGATCACCAATACCTTGATGGCGTATACCAGGAATTGTACAAACCAGCCATCCTGCTTGAAGGTAAATATGGGATCGATGAGAAAATTGGCCAGAATAATAATAGCAATATTGATCAGCGTATTGGCAATTACAAGGGAAGCCTGTAAGGTCCTGGGCTCTTCCAGCAGGTTGGCAATGCGTTTCCAGCCCGAATCCTGCTTTGTCTTAAGCATATTAACGTCTCGATAGGTCAGGGAGAAAAAGGCCACTTTTGCCCCGGCAATAAAGAAAGAGATCAACAACAGGAACAATACTACTGCAGACAATATAGTGGTGGTTTGTACGTTGACCGCCAATAGGATGGGCTGCCATACTTCACCCAATAACAAACACCGGAAAGAATTATCCAAAGCAATTGGTTTTTGTTAACAATGATCGATCAACTATGACCGGCGATGTGCTCTAAATGGCGCATCAGAAAGGCAGGTTGATGGCCTGCCCCTAATAAACAAATTTTGTGCAAAAATATTATCACGGGCTGGAATGATCAAAAATGGATTTACAGGGACTTTATTGCGCTTCAGCCCTATTAAATCTTATTGACCACCGGCATCCGCCAAAAGCGGAAATTAGTCTAATAAGGGCTCATTAATCTGCGAAATCCTTTTAATCCGGAAATCAGCGCTTAATCAGCGTTTAAAAAGGTAGGTCTTGGGAGGGTTCGCCCATGGGGGGAATATCGGCATTGAATCCTTCGATATTTTCGCCGTGTGAATTGCTGTGGGGTCCATGATGGCCGGTCCCGTCTGTCCGCTTATCCAGCATGATGAGGTTATCACCCACCACTTCGGTAGCAAATTTCTTGTTGCCTTCCTTATCTTCCCAACTACGTGTCCGCAAACGGCCTTCAATGTAGACCAGACTTCCTTTGTGCAGGTATTTTTGGGCCAGCTCTGCCAATCCTCTCCATAATACCACCGTGTGCCATTCTGTTTGAGAAATAAGCTTTCCTGCCCTGTCTTTAAATGTTTCAGTGGTGGCCAATGGAAACTTTGCTACTGCAATATTACCTTCCAGGTACTGTACATCCGGGTCTCTTCCTAAATTGCCAATGAGCATAACCCTGTTAACGCCTCTCATAAATGGTGAGTTTATTGTTAGAAATCGTCTACCGGTTTTATTTACTCTTAAAGTTAATTTTTTTTATAGATATTATGCCATTTTTTTAGCCACTCTAAGTGTTAATATAGGGACATTTCCGATAACATTCAAACGATTAAAATAACTGTGCCAGTGAAGATTTTTCCTCAAGGAAAGTATTAATGATCCGTGGAAAAGCATGCTGTTTTAGTTGCTTTTTATCAATCAATACATAGCCCTTCAGCGCTGCCACAGGTTTAACCGTGGTGATAGTTATAAACTGCCCATGGATTAGTTGGTGTGTGAGTTGCTGATGATAAACTTTACTAATATGACTGACCGAATATGACTGTTTGGCAAACAGCTCTTTTAAAAAGGGCAGGTCCTGGAAGATTGATTGAACAGGCGTATCAACTTCGTACAATACAAACTCATGCAGGTCTTGCCAGATATCTTTATCCGTCCGCTGCCGTATGTAGAACTTACTTTGATACTGAATAATGAAATAATAGAACCACCGCTCTTTTTTCTTAAGGCTCTTTTCCTTTACAGGCAACTGTTTTACAAGATCGTGTTTAAAAGCTTCACAATCGGCTTGTTGCGGGCAAATAGAGCATAAGGGGTTTTGCGGTTTACAGATTACAGCTCCAAGATCCATGATGGCCTGATTATAAGCACCCGGCTGTTCTGTATCAAGCATGGCTGTTGCCAGTTCCTGGTATAACTTTTTTCCCGGTGTAGTATCAATAGGTGTGGATATTCCGAAGTAACGCGCTATAACCCGTTGTACATTACCATCCACAACAGCCCTGGGTTCATTAAAAGCAAAAGAAGCAATGGCAGCTGCCGTATAAGGACCAATTCCTTTTAATTCTTTTATTTCATCATAAGTGCCTGGAAATTTCCCTTTATATTCTTTTACAACTTTCTGTGCAGTAGCAATCAGGTTTCTGCAACGTGTATAATAACCCAATCCTTCCCACAACTTAAATACTTTCTTTTCAGGGGCTTTGGCAAGTTGTTGTATAGTAGGAAAAGTAGCAATGAATTTTTCATAATACGCTAATCCCTGTTCTACCCTCGTTTGTTGCAGAATGATCTCACTTAGCCATATTTTGTAAGGATCCTTTTCTCCTTTCCAGGGCATGGAACGCGTATTTTGGGCATTATTCCACTCCAGAAGCTTTTCAGTGAACGTTGGTTTCATGGTAAATATTGAATATATAACTTTCTGATAATGAGATAGGTTAAATACAACCCGGCATGAAAATTGATGCCCCTCAATATCAATTATTTAGACCTTTTCTTGCAAATGTGCGAATTAACATTTAATTTGAGTAAAGAATTGATTTTGTGCCGGTTGCCGTTTAAAGTAAATAATTTTTGAAAACCCGTTAAAAATTCATCGACATGAGAAAGGCAGACCTCGTTAACCAAATATCTGAAAAAACAGGTATTCCCAAGGTTGATGTTTTGGTTACGCTGGAGACCATGTTCAAGGAAGTGAAAGATACCTTATCCCAAGGAGAAAACATCTACATTCGTGGGTTTGGCAGCTTTATTACCAAAAAGCGAGCTGCCAAAATCGGCCGCAACATTAAGAAAAACATTGCGGTACACATCCCTGAACATTACATTCCTGCATTTAAACCTGCCAAAGAATTTGTGGCAGAAGTTAAAAAATTACAATCTGTCAAAGCAGATCAACCAAACCCCGACGATGAAATGTAAATTTGCTGCTCACTAAATTTACACTGATACGTGAAAAAGCAGCAGATGATCTTAGTAGGCAGCGGAGTAATTCTGCTTTGCCTGGTCTATTTCTTTGGCAGAACAATCCCCCCGAAAGATAAAACTATACCTGCAGCAGCATCTGCTGCAGGTCAGTTAGACATTGAAACCATTCTGGCGGCATCCCGCCAGAAGCTTTCTCCATCCCAACAGGCATACGTAAGTAAGCTTGAAACTGCTGTTGTTCGCGGTGATGTAAAAGATCAGCAAATCAAAGTATTCAGGCAGCTGGCAGACTTCTGGAGAGACTCTGCTCATTTGCTCCTTCCTTATGCCTGGTATACTGGGAAAGCGGCTAAATTGGAAAATTCTCAAAAAAACCTCACCTTTGCTGCCCAATTCTATTTAGATGGGGTTCGCCGACAGGAAGAACCCGCCCTGAAAAGATGGATGGCGCTAGAAGCCAAAGAGTTGTTTGAGAAGGCTTTACAATTAGATCCGGCCAATGATTCCCTTAAGATCGGGCTGGGAAGTTGCTACCTCCTTGGAGGTATTAGCGACAACCCAATGCAGGGAATTCAGATGATCCGCGATGTTGCCGACCGGGATCCGCATAATATGTATGCACAATTTATGCTGGGTATGGGCGGTATCGTTTCAGGTCAATTGGACAAAGCCATTGAGCGGTTAACCAAGGTAGCAGAACACGAACCTGCAAACCTGGAAGCCATTTTGATGCTGGCAGATGCCTGCGAACGGAAAGGAGACAAAGCCAATGCCATTAAGTGGTACACAGCTGGTAAGAAGCTCCTGAAAGATCCAGGTTTTATCAAAGACATCGACGAACGTATTAACTTATTGAAGAAATAAACCTTTCCTGAGCTGCGCTGAGTTAAATCCCCTGGGATTTATGATCCGGAACGGCATCGCTGAAGAAGCGCTGAAAGGAAAAAGTGTATTAAAAATTATTATTTAACCAAATTCATTGGGATTTTATGCCTTGTGGTAAAAAAAGAAAGCGTCATAAGATTGCGACGCATAAACGTAAAAAGAGATTGAGAAAGAACCGTCATAAGAAGAAAAACCGCTAACGTTTTCTCTTCTTGCAACGGGTCCCGTCAAAACGGGGCCCCTTTCCTTCTTTGGCTGGATTTATTATTTGTCATTTATTTACAGACCTGCTGCTTGCATCCCTGACCGAATGGATATTTGACAACTAATTCCACTTCAGCGCCTTCCTTGTAGTGATGATTGGTAAGACGGTAAAAGATGTTACGATTGAATAAGGAACTTATTATAAACGCTACACCTCAGGGCGTAGAGATTGCCCTATTAGAGGATAAGAAGCTGGTAGAATTGCATCATGAAAAAACTGATGCCAGTTTTGCCGTGGGTGATCTCTATCTAGGTAAGGTGAAAAAATTGATTCCTGGCCTCAATGCTGCATTTGTAGATGTAGGCTTCGAAAAGGATGCATTCCTTCATTATACCGATCTTAGTCCCTATGCCCGCTCCTTATTGAAATTTACCCAGCAGGCCATCAATGATCATAGCGAAAAAGATTTTGATTTCGGCTCCTTCCAGGTAGAACCCGAGATCATTAAAACTGGCAAGATCAATGAAGTACTTAGCGGTAAACCCAATATTCTGGTTCAGATCCTCAAAGAACCTATTGCAGCCAAAGGCCCCCGCCTCAGTTGTGAAATATCTTTACCAGGCAGGTTTGTAGTAATCACTCCCTTCAATGACATTGTTGCTGTTTCCCGTAAGATCCACTCCGCCGATGAACGCAAACGGCTACAAAAGATCGTGGAAGCAATTAAGCCAAAGAACTTTGGCGTAATCGTGCGAACGGCTGCCGAAGGAAAGAACACGGCAGAATTGCATGAAGATCTCTCCATGCTCGTAGAAACATGGAAAGCCATTCAGCACAACCTGAAGGGCTCCGTGGCTCCTGCTAAAATACTCAGTGAACAAACAAAGACCACCAGCATCCTGCGTGATCTGCTCAATGAAGACTTCAATAAAATTGTGATCAACGACCGGAATATCTACAATGATACCCGGAGTTATATACAACGCATCGCCCCTGAAAAGGCCGATATTGTAGCCTTTTATAACAATGGCTTGCCCATCTTTGATCAGTTTGGCATAACCAAACAAGTGAAAGCTGCTTTTGGCAAAACCGTTAACCTCCCCAGCGGCGCTTATCTTATTATAGAACATACCGAAGCGCTGCATGTAATAGATGTAAACAGCGGCTATAAAAGTGTTGGTAATAACCAGGAGCTAAATGCTTTGGAAACCAACCTCGAAGCAGCAGCCGAAATTTCACGCCAGCTCCGCCTGCGCGATCTGGGTGGAATTATCGTAGTAGACTTCATCGATATGAAGCTGCCCGATAATAAACGCAAGCTCCTCGAAGCCATGGAGGAATTCATGAAGCCAGACAGGGCCAAGCACGCAGTACTCCCCATTTCCAAGTTTGGTATTATGCAAATCACCCGGCAACGTATGAAGCCGGAGATGAACATCAATACACAAGAGGTTTGTCCCACCTGTGCCGGCACCGGCAAAATATCTTCAACCCTCTTATTGGAAGATGAGATCGAAAAGAACATGAGTTACCTCATCACCCATCAACACAAAGACCTCACCCTGGTGGTACACCCCATCATGTATGCCTACCTCACCAAAGGCGGTTGGCTTTTCCGTTCACAACAATGGAGGTGGAGAATGAAATATGGGCAGAAGATCAGGATCTCCGAAAACACCAACTATCACCTCACAGAATTCCACTTCTTCGATAAACATGAAGAAGAAATAAAACTGTAATCTCTCACCCGGCTAATACTTTCTTTTACAGCAATACCCACGCTCCTTCCATGCTGAGGGATCATTTGTCGTGCTTATTCTGCTATTCTTCTTAAACCGGTAAATCATTCCATCCAGTGCTTAGCCGCTTGACGGGATTCAGACAATAAAAAATCGGGCACCGTAGGGGGTACCCGATAGACTATAGAAAGGCGAACCAGAAACTCTCGTGGGATCAGATAGTAAAATGTGAAATTATGTACCGGTTCTCATTACTCCTACAACAAACCAATAAGTGTGCAGTTTTGGCCCATAAGTGTGCAGTTTTAGGCCATAACTGTGCAACGCGATCCCGTTTTTTTGCCCTTTTCAATTGCCCCACCACTCCTCCAGGCCGGAATTTCGCTTCTTTCCTCCTGCCTGGCCACCCATAAAATCACCCCTTGAGAGGTCTAAACGTAAAAAAAGCTCCGGCATAAAGGCCGGAGCTTGCGTCACAGTTAGCATTGGTTATTGATAGCCGGGAAACGTAGCAGGTATAACAACCCGGCGCAGTTAGATATGGTGACCAGAGCAGGCTCACAAAAGCCTGAAGGCCGGAAAAAGCTTCTTTTTATAAATTTTGGAGGTAGGTGCCCGTGGCTATCCAGGCGCAGCACGACAAGAAGACAAAAAAGCTGTGCGGGATGCTGCACAGCTTTTGGTCAATTTGAGAAATGTTTCAGAAAAAATTTCAGCCTAGTTCCGCTGGCGGCTTCCCCCCAGGAAAATCATGATGTATTGCACCAGCGTAGCGACAGAAGCCAAGGCCGCAACGACATAGGTCAGAGCCGCCCATTTCAGGGCATCTTTAGCCTGGGGATATTCCTCCCGATTGGTGATATTAGTACGGTTCAACCAGGCCAGCGCACGGTTGCTGGCGTCGAACTCAACTGGCAGTGTTATAATCGAAAACAAAGTGGTCAGTCCAAACAGGATAATTCCCCCCAGCAACAAGGCAGGAAATGCATTGATTAGCAACACACCGCCCAACAAGATCCATTGCACTATTCCAGAACTAAACTGAACAACCGGAACCAATCGGCTACGCATTGTAAGCCATTGATAGGCAGTAGCATGCTGTACCGCATGACCGCATTCATGGGCCGCTACCGCAGCCGCTGCAATCGAACTTCCATTATATACATCAGGACTAAGGTTTACCGTCCTGGTTGCGGGGTTATAGTGGTCACTCAAAAAGCCGTCAACCGATACCACTTTCACGTCATATATGCCGTTATCCCGGAGCATTTTTTGGGCTACCTGACCTCCCGTTAAACCGGCGGAAAGAGGTACCCGGCTATATGCCTTAAACTTGCTCTTCAGGACCCCGGAAACCAGCATACTGATGCCTAAAAAAATCAACGAAACAATCAGAATTGATGGTGTCATTTTTTGTGCTATTTTATATTATATAACATCTATACATCAAAACAGTTACCACCATTTTTAGGGTGTATTTTTGTCCGATCCGACGCACTAAAAAGGGGCATTTTGTCACCGCAAAAGTTGATAAAAGACAATAGCTGACATTTTATCACAAAGACTTACCCATAAATACTAATATGTTTATTATTTATTAATAATCAATGACTTATAAGCATTTAAAACATCGCTTGCGTATACCTGAAAAGGGGGTTAAAATTTATTCACAACCCCAAAAAATAATTTTGTTATGTGGCGCTTATTTGTAATTTAGTGCAAGAATTTAATGGGTTAGTAAGTAAGGGGTCAACAGTAATGTTGGCCCTTTTACTTTCAAAGAAATGACCGCCGATAATCACTACTTTTTTTCCAATTTTTCTCCTTCTTTTTTAATAGAAAAAGTATTCATCGTTAATCCTTCATTCATCGATTTTTTCAACAACTTTTTTTTATAATCTGGGTCCAAAAATTATAGTTTTAGGAACCTCCTCATAAACTTTATCGGTTCTACTTTTTTATGTTATGATTTTAAGTCGTTCTGTTTGATTTCTGTTAACCCAATTCTTTTTATACCACTAACTTTATCGCATGAGTAAAGTGAAATCAGCATTCTTTTGTAGTAACTGTGGATATGAAAGCGCTAAATGGCTCGGCAAATGTCCTTCATGTGGTTCCTGGAATACTTTTGTGCAGGAAGTGATACATAAAGAGACTTCCCAAAAAGAGAATAACTGGAAAAACTTTAACGAAGACAAAAAAGAGATCAAAACAATTGCACTGCATGCAGTGACGACACCCGAACAAAGGCGGATCATTACGCCCGATGCAGAATTAAACAGGGTGCTTGGTGGTGGTATCGTACCTGGTAGCATCACTTTGATAGCCGGTGAACCCGGTATTGGTAAATCAACTTTGTTTCTACAGATTGGATTGTTATTAAAAGACATTACCATTCTATACATCAGTGGCGAAGAGAGTGAACAGCAGATCAAAATGCGGGCAGACCGTTTAAAAATACAGAACGATCAGTTTTACCTGCTTACAGAAACTTCTACCCAAACCATATTCCAGGAAATAAAAAAGCTTAGGCCCCAACTCGTTATCGTTGATTCTATTCAAACCATTCAATCACCCTATATAGATTCATCACCAGGCAGCATTTCTCAAATACGTGAATCTGCTTCCGAGTTCCAGCGCTTTGCCAAAGAAACCAACATACCCGTATTCCTGATCGGCCATATCACCAAAGACGGCGCCATAGCGGGTCCTAAGATATTGGAGCATATGGTGGATACAGTATTGCAGTTTGAAGGCGACCGCCACTATGCTTACCGCATCCTGCGCACCATTAAGAATCGTTTTGGCGGAACAGCAGAGCTTGGGATCTATGAAATGTCGGGCGAAGGCATGCGCGGCGTTAACAATCCCAGCGAAATACTCATTACTCAAAAAGAAGACCGGCTCAGTGGCATTGCTATTGCCTCCACCATTGAAGGCATGCGCCCCTTACTCATAGAAGTGCAGGCACTGGTTACCCAATCTGTTTACGGAACACCCCAACGCACAGTATCCGGCTTCGATCTGCGCCGCATGCAATTGCTGCTCGCTGTATTGGAAAAACGCGGAGGTTTTCATTTTGGCGTCAAAGATGTATTCCTCAACATTGCCGGCGGTATCAAGGTCGAAGATCCGTCCATCGACCTCGCGGTCCTATGCGCCCTCTTAAGTTCATATGAAGATGTACCCCTCCCCGATCTCACTTGTTTTGCCGGAGAGGTAGGGTTGAGCGGTGAGATCAGAGCCGTTCATCGTATAGAACAACGCATTGCCGAAGCAGAGAAACTGGGATTCGAAAAGATACTCGTATCACGTTATAATCAGAAAGGCCTTAACCTCCAGAAATTCAATATTGAAGTGATCAGCATGGGTAGAGTAGATGAGGTTTACCAATACTTGTTTTAACCAACCGGAATCTTTCCACAGGCTTATATCGTACATTTTGTAAACCAATGGATCAATTAGCAAAAGGCTGAAGCTAATTGACAAAGCCTGTAATCCATGAACATAACCGAAACTGCCAGGTCGCTTTTCCACCTGTTTTTTCCTCACTGCTGCGCCGGCTGCGGCAGTGATGTTATTAGTAACGAGCAACTCCTTTGCCTGTCCTGTATAAACCGACTACCGCTGACCAATTTTCACCTGTACGCTGAAAACCCGGTACAGCATATATTCCGGGGCAGGCTGCCCCTCGTCAATGCTACCAGCTATTTATACTTTACCAAAGATTCCCTCCTCCAGCACCTCATGCACCAGTTTAAATACAATAACAGAAAAGACATAGGGGCCTGGTTTGGTAAGCGCATAGGGGAAGCCCTCAAAGCATCCAACCGATTTTCCATGCCCGATGCCCTTCTCCCCATTCCCCTTTTTGCCGCCCGTGAAAGAAAAAGAGGATATAACCAGGCCCATATATTATGTACTGCCATGGCGGAAGCCATGGGGCTGCCTGTTTTGAAAGATATTGTTGTCCGTTCTGTCTTTACTGAAACCCAAACACGGAAGAACAGGATCGAACGATGGCAGAATATGGAGGGCAAGTTCTCCTTGAAAGATGCAGCATCTATTCAAGGTAAACACCTGCTACTGGTGGATGATGTCATTACCACCGGCGCTACCCTGGAAGCCTGCGGGCAGGCATTACTGGCAGCCGGCGATGTAAGACTAAGTGTGGCTACCATGGGCATCGCCTCCCGGTAATCATTAACAATTAATGGCCGGGTTATACGTTTAACATGCATGAAGTACCGGGCATAGAACAGTCGAAGACCGGAGACAGCCCCTCACTTCAGATTTCGTATTCTCAAACTTCAGGTTTACTTTAGCAATTCATGAAGCAAGTACTGGTTTTAATATTGATCGTTGCCGCAATGGCTACTGCCTGCAAGAAGGATTCATTTATTACCGGTAATGCCAACCTCAGTACTTCGGCCGACACCCTTCATTTTGATACTGTCTTTACTACCCTGGGATCCGTTACTCACTATTTCCGCATCTTTAATGACAACAACCAAAAACTAAAGCTCCGTAACGTATCCCTGGCAGGAGGCGCCTCTTCGGTATTTAAGATCAATGTAGATGGTACACCCGGTCCAGCCGTAAGCGATATCGATATCGAGGCCAACGATAGCCTCTACGTTTTTGTATCCGTCAAAATAAACCCTACAGCACAAGACCTGCCCTTTGTAATAAGAGACAGCATCCATATCCAATTCAATAACCAGGAAAAATGGGTCCAATTGGAAGCCTGGGGACAGAATGCCCATTTCCTACGTTCAAGGCTCATTGATGCCAATGAAACCTGGACTAACGACAAACCCTATGTCATTTTAGGCGGATTACAGGTTGATACTAATACAACCCTCACCATCCAAAAGGGTTGTCGTATTTACCTGCATGCCAGTGCTCCTTTTATCGTCGATGGAACCCTCCTGGTAACCGGTGAAAAATACGACAGCACCAGAGTAATTTTCAGTGGCGACCGGCTCGATGAGCCTTATCGCAATTATCCCGGCGCCTGGCCAGGTATCTATTTCCGGGGTGAAAGCAAAGACAACTACCTGCAATACGCAATCATTAAAAATGCTTACCAGGGTATTATAGCGATTGCCCCCGCTGCTAATGCCAATCCCAAGGTTATATTAAGCGAATCCATTATCGACAACTGCTATGATGCAGGTATCCAATCTGTGCAGTCGGACATCAGGGCACAGAATTGCCTCATCAGCAATTGCGGAAAGAACATGGTGCTCGCTTTAGGAGGTAAATATGAATTCAACCATTGCACTTCTGTAGCCTATTCCAATACTTTCATTCAACACAAGGAACCTGTATTACTTGTGACAGACTTTATCCGCGACGGCAATACCATATTAACCGCAGGTCTGAATGCCAGTTTCAGCAACTGTATCTTTTGGGCCGATAACAGCATAGTGGAAAATGAAGTAGTTAGCAATAAACAAGGCAATGGCCCTTTCAATCTGAACTTTCAGAATTGCCTATGGAAAGTAAAAAACAATCCTGGCAATGCAACAGCCACTAATATAATTGCCAACCAGGCCCCGCTTTTCGACAGCATCGACACCCAGAAAAGATGGTACAACTTCCGGCTGAAGGACGAATCGCCCGCCCTCAATAAAGGAAAGGCTTCGCCGCTGAACATTGACCTGGATGGAAATCCTCGACCCGTTGGCCTTCCCGACCTCGGATGTTACGAAAAACAGTAATATGCCTGCTTTTGGTTAAATAATCGTTATCCCCTTCACCACTTATAAATTTTTCCCGGGGAGCAACCAATTAAGCACCATCTTTGTATTAGTTAATTATCATTAAAAACTTACATCTATGATACGCCTGTTACTTAGTTCGCTCTTGCTGATTGCAGCCACCTCTATTTATGATTTTAAGGTCCCTTCCCTCGAAGGCAAGGACCCTATCAATTTTGCTAAATACAAAGGCAAGAAAATACTGATCGTTAATACCGCCTCCAAATGTGGCCTTACACCTCAGTATACTGAGCTGCAACAACTGTTTGATAAATACAAGGATAAACTGGTGATCGTAGGATTCCCTGCCAACAACTTTGCCAACCAGGAGCCAGGTACCGCCGCTGATATCGAGGAAGTTTGCCGTAAGAACTATGGCGTTACATTCCCCATGGCAGAAAAAGTATCTGTTAAAGGCGAAGACATCCATCCTTTATTCAAATACCTCACAGAAGAAGCCAAAAAGCTGGGTGTTGAAGATCCCATCAAATGGAACTTCACCAAATTCCTGCTGGACGAGCAAGGCAAATTGATCGCCGTTATCCCCAGCAAAACAAAACCAATGAGTGAGGAAGTTACCAAATACCTGAATTAAGAACGATTATACATAGTAACATCATTCATACAAGGAATGGCGGGTATTTTACCCGCCATTTGCTTTGATAGCCAGTCCCTTTTGTCAACATCGAAAGTATCAGACCAAAAATCGTTTGAAAGCTGCCACTCGCCGAATAGATTTAATGTTGTCCTGACAATTAAACAACTTTATAGCAGCAACAATCCAATACCGCTGAAATCGCCAGTCCGGTAAAACTAAAGAAACCAATTAGATCCAATTCCTGCGAAAGAGCGCCGTCCAATGGCTGAAAAAGACCATATCCAATTCCTGGGAAGAACAGTTAATATCCTCAGAGGAAAACCACCCCTGAATCCAAGTATCCGTTGAACGAGACCTATCCTGGAGCGAAGACCCTCAAGAACTTTTAGCTCAAACACACAAAGATAGTAGTCCGGGATATCCTGTATTAAGACCTCTGTTGAAATCGTTTTCCCCTTGGGAAGATTTTTAAACCGCTCGCTACCCTGCGAGCGGTTTATTTTTTACGCCTATCTTCGCCGCATGTCTTTTAAGGATATTATCGGCCAGCAGGATGCCAAAGAACACCTGGTGGGAATGGTACAGCAGAACCGGCTCAGTCATGCTTTACTTTTCCTCGGAAAAGAAGGCAGTGGCGCACTGCCCCTCGCCATTGCATTCGCCCAATACATTGTTTGTGAAAAAGTAAGTGGCAAAAATACGCTCGCCAACAGCGGCGCTTCCCTTTTTGGCGAGCCCATTGCAACCGGAACCTCAAGTACTACTTCCGGAACCGGGCTCACAGATGCCTGCGGCGTATGTGCGTCCTGCCAGAAAGCCCAGCAACTCGTACACCCGGATATCCACTTTTCCTATCCCGTCATTCCCCGCAAAGCAGGTGATAAACCCGTAAGCACCGATTATATACAGGAATGGCGGCAGTTTATATCCGAAACACCTTATGGCAATGCTTACGACTGGCTCCAGTTTATTGGCGCTGAGAACAAGCAGGGCAATATCACCGCCTACGAATGCAATGAGATCATCCGCAAACTCAACCTTAAAAGCTTCGAAAGCGGCTTTAAGATCCTGGTGCTTTGGATGCCGGAATACCTGGGCAATGAGGGAAATAAACTATTGAAACTCATTGAGGAGCCGCCCGCCGATACCTTATTTATACTGGTAGCGGAAAATGAATCCCAGATCCTGGCTACCATCCTGTCCAGGACCCAGTTGGTGAAAATACCCGCTTTGGCTACCGAAGCCATCACCGAGGCACTCACCGCCACTGCCAAATGCACCCCCGAGCAGGCAAGATCAGCAGCTTTTATTGCAGCCGGCAATTACCGGGAAGCCCTGCAGCTCATTCGCCATGCTGAAGAAGACTGGCAATCCCTCCTGCGCGACTGGCTCAACGCCATCCTCAAAAACGGCCCGGTAGCCCAGGTCAAGTGGATCGACGAGGTTAGCAAGCTGGGACGGGAAAAGCAAAAACAGTTCCTCCTCTATTTCAACCACCTCCTGGAACAGGCCATCCGCCTGCAGGCAATGGGCACCAACGCTGTACATCTCCCTGATAATGAGCGTGATTTTGCCCTGAGACTGAACAAAATTGCCGGATTTGAGCAGCAGGAAGCCATTATTGAAGAGCTGGATAAGGCAGCTTACTATATCGAACGCAATGCCAATGCTAAAATGCTGTTCCTTGCCCTTACCATCAAACTCTACCATATTATAGCCCACAAGCAGGTGGCCCGCCTTATGTAATGTTTTACACTTAAAAACCTATATTTGTAAATCGGCCTGAGTTGTAAGGATTTTGAAGGGAGTGGCTGTAGCAAGTGGATTTGTGTAACAGGAGCGTTTTACCCGGTTATCTTACTTCGCTATATTTTTTGTGTTGCATTTGCGTAATCGTCTCTTCCCTGCCAGGTAATTACTTGATTACCTCTTTGTGCAGGCAGACTTTAATATTTTATATGCTGTCGTTCAAAGGGCTGTGTATAATCTTGTTATAACGCCTTGCCACAAAATACCTCCCTACATTGTGTTGTTCAGCAGCCGTCAACAATTTTTTTCATTCTCAATTACTTATAGAATGGGATGTAGTTCATGTGGAACCACAGGAAAAGTGGCTGGCTGTAAAAGCAATGGAGGCTGCAGCACAGGAAGTTGTAATAGGATGAATGCCTTCGATTGGCTGATGAATCTGCCGATTAGCGACCAGGAAACAGCTTGCAAAGTAATAGAAGTGAGCTTCAACCAAGGCAGCCGGAAAGACTTCTTCCGGAATGCTACCATCCAGAATTTTGAAAAGGGCGACCTGATTGCCGTAGAAGGGATCAGCGGATTTGATGTAGGCGAAGTTTCCCTCACCGGCGAGATCGTCCGGATCCAGATGAAGAAAAGAGGTATCGGCGAATACGATTCAGAATTAAAGAAAGTCCTCCGCCGTGCTTCCGATAAAGATATTGAGATCTGGCAGCAGAATAAAGCCCGCGAAAAAGAAGCCCTCATTCAAACCCGGGCTATTACCAAACAGCTCAACCTGGACATGAAAATGAGTGAAGTGGAAATACAGGCCGACGGCCGTAAAGCCACTTTTTTCTATATTGCCGATGACCGGGTGGATTTCCGCGAACTGATCAAGATCCTTGCACGCGAATTCAAGGTGAAGGTCGAAATGCGCCAGATAGGCGCCCGCCAGGAAGCCGCCAAAGTAGGTGGAGTGGGTAGCTGCGGTCGGGAATTATGCTGCAGTACCTGGCTTACCGATTTCAAATCCGTCAATACTACCGCAGCCCGTTACCAGAACCTTTCTATCAACCAAAGTAAACTCAGTGGTCAGTGTGGACGGTTAAAATGCTGTCTCAACTATGAACTGGATACCTATCTTGATGCCCTTCAGCACTTTCCCGATAATGCAGATCTGCTGCAGGTAGGTAAAGGCAATGCTACCCTTATCAAGAAGGATATTTTCAAAAACATCATGTGGTATGTGTTGCCCGACAGCAACAAACAATACCCTGTTAGCATTGAAAGAGTACGCAAGATCAAACAACTCAATGCCCAGGGCACTATACCAGAGCAACTGGAACCGGTAGAAATTACCAGCAGTAAGGCCAGGGAAGTAGAACCAGAGTTTGTAGACCTGGTAGGCCAGATCAGCCTGCGCACCCTCGAAAGAGCCGAAAAGAAAAAGAAGCACCACCATAAAGAAAACCGCCAGCAGCAAAATCGCCCGCAACAGCGGCCACAGCAAACAGGCGGTCAAGGTGGCGGTCAGCAACAACAAAAGCCTCAGCAGCCACAGCAGGGCAACCAGCAGCAGCGCCCTCAAAATCAGCAAGGCGGTGGTAACCAGGGCAACCAACAACAAGGAGGCCAGCAAGGTGGTGGTCAACAAGGGCAAAACAGGCCCCCACAACAGCGGAGAGACAACCGGCAGCAGCAACAGCCGCCAAAAAAGGACGACCGTCGTCCACCCAATCCGCCGCAGAAAAAGAATTAAACCGTCAGCGCCCTCGCCCTGCCTCTCCCGCGCCGCGGGAAGCTTGTCGAAGGATCGTCGAAACATCTTCATACCAAATGGTGGGCCGCTTACAAAAGCAGCTCACCATTTCGCATTATAGGCCAGGCTACAATAGCTGTCCCATCAAACCGTTCACACACCATTCACAATACAGTTCCGGATGCACAAACCACTATTCATTACCTTCATACTACCTGGGTTATCTTGATCAGCAGCATTGGTAGTAGCCCCATGGACCGCAGCAATAGGCATGAAACAAATGATGATGCAATCAGTTTTGGTGTTCCTTCTACTTTTTGTTTTTTGGCTCGTAATAGCGCCCGGCTGCATGACCTTTCGCAAAGCAGATAAGGAAATGGTCAGGCGCTTTCAGCAGCAGGGCGTGCAGCTGCATACAGCCACACAAAGAGTAGAAGGCAGGAATATCCATTATGCTGCTACCGGTAAGGATAGCCTGCCCACCATCGTATTCATTCATGGAACACCCGGTAGCTGGGATGCTTTTGCCGGTTACATGCAGGATAGCTCATTGCTTACGCAGTATCGCATGATCTCCATTGACCGGCCGGGATTCGGATACAGTGATTTTGGAAAACCGGAACACCTCATTCGCCAATCTGAACTGATCAGTCCTGTATTGGAGAAATTAGACAATGGCAAACCGATGTACCTCGCTGGCCATTCACTCGGAGGTCCGCTCATCATTCAGCTCGCAGCCGATAATCCCTTGTTGATACAAGCATTGGTGATGATATCAGGATCAGTAGATCCTGCCGAAGAAAAGCCCGAAAAATGGCGCCCCTGGCTTTTCAACACCCCTTTGAATTTACTGGTGCCCGGCGCCTTCAGACCTTCCAATAAAGAATTGTGGTACCTGAAAAAAGATCTCGTACAATTGCAACCCGAGTTTGCCAGGATCAACTGCCCCGTTTTCTTTATTCATGGTGCAGCCGATACCTGGGTGCCTCCCGGCAATATAACTTATGCCAAAAAACTACTGGTCAATGCCAGGCATATTGATGAACTCATCATCCCTGGGGCCAATCACTTCATACCATGGACCAAATTTACCCAGATACGTGATGTACTACTCCGCGTAAACACAGAATCCACACACCCCGGATTAAATACGCAACCCGTTGTACAATAAATTAACCCCGGGTACTTCCATCTAAGAAAAAACTTATATACCTTCGCCAGCCTGTATCAAACCTAACGGCGCTCGTCGCCCGATATTACCCCTTTACCCATCCCCGTCCATTATCCACTCTTATGAAGCCCGTGCTTTAAAATACTGCCCCGTATACCGGAGGTCCTGGAACACCATTGCCTGAACTTTATTTTTTCACCCAAATTCTTAGCAGGAGAACCTGGTTACTTATCTGTATTCGTTAGCATGGTCAATAAGGTTGCAGTCTCTGCCCTCCGTTCAATAGTCCTTCGCATCTGCGTATGCCTGGGTTTATTATTAATGGGCGCAACCGCTTTTTCCCAAACAACGGCCAATTTCACCATCAGTAAAAAAGAAGGCTGCATTCCCCTCAGTGGTGTCAACTTTACCGATGCCTCCACTGGTGGAGCCGTTACCCGCCGCGATTGGAACCTGGGCAATGGCACCATCATCAGCAATGGCGCAGCAACTGTAGGGACCAATTACCTCACAGATGGCACTTTTACAGTTACCCTCACCGTTACCTTTTCCAATGGCGATACACGCACCAAACAGGACTTTGTAACTGTACACCCAAAACCAGTGGCAAAATTCAGCGCCAACGAAAGAGAAGGCTGTTCACCACACGCCGTCCAGTTTATCAACCTGGCAACCACCAAAACCGGCACCGTCACCAATTGGCTATGGGACTTCGGAGCCGGTGGCAGCAGTCAGCCCAATCCTGCCTTTACCTACCATGTAAATGGCAACTACAATGTTTCCCTCATCGTTACCAATAGCTGGGGATGCGAAAGCGAAGCGGCTATCGAACCCCAATACATCAAAGTATACCCAAAGGTGAATGCCGCTTTCTCCATTCCCAATAACAGCAGTTGCGCTATCCCTTTCACCACCTCTTTTGTCAACGGAACTACCGGGGGTGGCAATATCACTTATGAATGGGACTTTGGCGATGGACAAAGCTCCACCGACCCCAATCCGAGCCATACCTATACCGCCACCGGGGCTTATACCGTCACCCTCACAGCCAGGAACGGCACCAATTGTGTGAGCACCGTTTCAAGGTCGGGCAGCAATGGTATCCTGGCAGGTAAACCAACACCTTCCATTACTGCACCGGTCAATGTATGTGCCAATACAGCTGCCAGCTTCACAGGCGGTGTTACCCCGGCGGCTTTTCTCTATACAGTCAAGTGGCTCTTTCCCGACAATGGCGCTGTGCAATATGGACAAAACGTTTCCCACACTTTTACCACGCCCGGCACCTATGAAATAGCAATGGTGGCTTTCAACGCCGCAGGATGTAACGACACAGCGCTGCACACCATTACCGTAGGACCAGGACCTCAGCCCAACTTTACAGTCGACAGGGCCATTGGATGCGATACACCCTTCGTTGTTCGGTTCACCAATACCAGCCTGCCGGCAGCGGGACTTACCTACGACTGGAACTTTGGAGATGGCTCACCACACGACAACGCATCAGATCCTTCGCACACTTACAGGCGCCCCGGCTACTACACCGTCACCCTCACCGCTACCGATGCCCTTACCGGCTGCACTGCCGTAATGCAAAAAAGAGATACCATCCGCATTGTAAAGCCCATTGTGGACTTCACCTATACACCTCCCGATGGCTGCAGGCCACTCCCCGTAAAAGCAACGGCACGCCTGAGCAATATTGTTGATCCAGTAGTTAGTTATATATGGGACTTTGGCGATGGGCCACCGGTGGTAACCACTGTTGACAATGCCACGCACACTTACACGGTGGCAGGCAGCTACAACATCAAGCTGAAAATTATTACCCAACAGGGATGTACGGATAGCTCCATCGCAAAACCTGTAACTGTTGAGGACCTCTGTGATGATGACGGATCGGGTGGTGGCGGAGGAGGTGGTGGTGGTGCAGGCTTTGTAATGGGTAAAACCTGCCTGGAGAAATACATCATTACCTTTACCGATACCGTCAGCAATTCACAAACACTGAGCTGGGACTTTGGCGATGGATCGCCCTTGTACACTACACCACCGGTAAGCCCGGTAACACATACCTTTCCTACCACAGCCAAAAAATATGTGGTCACCGTTACCAGGCGCAATACAATAACCAATGTCACTTCCTCCGCACAGGTGCGTGTAATCATCGTTGATGAAAAGGCAAACTTCATCCCCTCTATCACTGATATCTGCCGCAACAAAACAGTCAACTTTGCCACCATTGGCATCGACTCCTCCAATATCAACAAGTACACCTGGGATTATGGCGATGGCACACCACGCTATACCTTCAACAATAGAAGCTATTTCCTCAACTATGGCAAATACCTGAATGGCAATACTTCCCACACTTATACCGATGCGGGCACCTATTATGTAAAGCTGATCATTGAGGACAAACTGGGCTGTCTCGACTCCCTGGAATATCCTATTCCCGTCGTTGTAAAAGGACCTGTACCCGGTTTTGAAGCAACCCCGCTCACTACCTGTGAGAAAGAGCTCATTACCGTGTTCAGGGATACTTCTATACAGAATGGCGCTACCCCCATTGTTGAATGGACCTGGAATTTTGGCGATGGTACACCTGCTTATACCACTACCCAGGATACGGCCATCAGTCATACCTATACCAACAATACCTATTACCGTAGCTGGCATGTCACCCTCAATATCAAGGATGCCGCCGGTTGCGAGGCCCAGGCCATCACGTACAACTATGTCAAAAGCTACCGGCCCCAGGCAGCTATCTTTAGCTATGACACGCTTAAATGCGGCAGCACCAATGTATTCCTGTACAACCAGTCTTCCGCTTATAACGCTACTTATACCTGGTATTTTGGCGACGGCACTTCCGCCAACAGTTACCATGCCTCCCATACCTATAGCATCAATGGCGAGTACGACATTAAACTTGTAGTAAAAGATGAAAATGGTTGCGCAGACAGTGTGACCACGGCTGCTTATATCAAACTGGTAAAGCCCAAGGCAAACTTTATAGTAGGCGACACCAGTAAGTGCGCCCCCATCGCCATCAATTTCTATGATAGTTCTACTTATGCCAATAAGTATGTATGGAACTTTGGTGATGGTGGCACCGGCTCTACCGACAAGGATCCTGCCCCCCATATCTATGCGGTACCCGGATTTTATCCAGTAAAAATCATCATCACCGGTGTGAGTGGTTGCGTGGACTCCATCACTAAGATCATTCGTGTCAAGGGGCCCATCGGTCAGTTGACCGTAGGCCCGGCTGTAGGCTGTACGCCTTACACCCTGCCCATGCACGTGACGGGCAGCAATATCAGTTCCTATGCCTGGGATTATGGCGATGGCACGCCCGTACAGGCTTCACAGGATGATGTGGTCAATCATATCTATCCCCTGGCAGGTAAATTCCTACCCAATGTGATCTTAACGAGCCCTGAAGGGTGCCCCTATACACTGAAAGCAAAGGATACCGTCATTGTTGATTCTGCACGTGCCCGTTTCTCAGTCGACAGGCCATTGCGTTGCCTCACCGACAGGACCATCCAATTCACCAACCTGTCGGAAGCTGCCTTTGGAGCAGTATCCTGGAAATGGTTGTTTGGCGACAACCAAACTTCCACTGCCCAAAATCCCGCACACACCTATAGCACGGATGGCGACTACGAAGTAGCCCTCATTGTGCAAAGCCGCTATGGATGCATAGATACCCTTACCCAGGTAAAAGCAGTAAGCATCCGCCAGCAACCCGCGGCGCTCTTCAAAGCTGATAGTATTTACTGCAGCCCGGGTATCAAAACATTCACCAACCAGGTGCGCAGTGTAGATCCCATTGACCACGTGGCCTGGTATGTAGATGGCGCTTTCGCCGGCAATACCAGCAGCCTCACCCATCCCCTCACGGCGGGCACTCACACTATTGCATTGGCGGCTACCACCATCAATGGCTGTCTCGATTCTGCTGCGCACCGCATACGCGCAGATTCCCTTGTGGCAGCTTATACTATTGATAAACCTATCCGTTGTGGTGACGACAGAACCATTCCCTTCAACAACCACTCCTTCGCTTACTTTGGTACGGCAGCCTGGAAATGGGACCTGGGCGATCAGACCATGTCGACCGATACAGATCCCGTACATACCTATGCAGCCCCCGGCGCTTACAACACCTCTCTTATTCTGTATGGAAATACCGGTTGCAATGATACCCTAAGCCTCACCCAACCAGTGAAGATCTATACCAAACCAGTTTTCAATATCCTGGGTCAGGTAGAAAAATGCGCGCAAACGACCATTGGGTATACTGCCAATATCCGGTCGGAGGACAGTATTAGCCAGTACACCTGGAAACTCAACAATACCACCATCAGTCACAACGATAGTGTGAAATATTACTTTGCGAATGCAGGAGATTATAACCTTGCATTCACAGTCAGTACAAAGTATGGATGTGAAGAAACAGTCGACACCTCCATCACCATCCGCCCGCTTCCTATACCCGCCGCTTCTCCCCAGGATACCACCGTTTGCATTGGGAGCCCGGTTCCTTTACATGCCACGGATGGCACACAATTCAGTTGGTGGCCAAAAATCAATTTACAGCAGGCCAACTCACCCGACCCCGTGGCTATGGGATTGACCAATGTGCGCTATTATGTACAGGTCATCAATCGCTTTGGTTGCATACAACAGGATAGTATCATGATCCATGTAGATCAAAAGGTAAACCTGCAGCACAGCAACGATGCCATTATTTGCAGGGGTCAGCGCACACGTCTTTCTGCCAGTGGCAATGCTCAACAATTTGCCTGGACACCTGCCACCGGTCTCAATGATAGTTTTATTGCCTCCCCCTGGGCATCACCCCTACAAACGACCACCTACCAGGTAGTGGGCTACAGTACCAATACCTGTCCCAACGATACGGGCGCTGTTACCGTCACGGTGGGCAGCATCCCAACTGTAGAGCTTGGTCCCGATCTCACCGTAGATGCAGGACTGCCTATCGACTTCAGGCCGGTTACCAGCAATGATGTGATCAGCTATAACTGGCAACCATCTACCGGCCTCAGTTGTAATAGCTGCAGCGGCCCCCGCCTCATTGCCGATAAAGATGCCAGCTACAGACTCACAGTACGCACCCAATACAATTGTGAAGCTTTCGATGATATTCGCATCATCGTCACCTGTGGTAAGGGAGCCGTATACATTCCCAATGCCTTTACCCCCAATGGCGACGGGGCCAATGACATTTTCTATATTAAAGGATATGGTATTCAAAAAGTCAAAAGCCTGCGCATCTTCAATCGCTGGGGACAGATCGTGTTCAGCCGGGAAAACAGCTCCCCCAACGATAAAAATGCCGGTTGGGATGGCAAGGTCAAAGGGCAGGTAGCCGCTTCAGGCGCTTACATATACGTAGCCGAAGTGGTGTGCAATGAAGGAAAAGCCCTTCCTCTGAAAGGCACTGTCATGCTGCTGAAATAATCAATTTTGAGGTTCGTAGCCCCGAAGTACTATTTCCGTTGACTCCGGCCAGCCGCCAAGCCCTTTTATACCAGTAGAAAAGATTTGTTAAATCCTGACAATCAACCCCTGCCGGTATCCGGAACCCTCCCGGGCAACTTGTATCTTCGTTTGTTTTGACTAAATTTGTATCTTGATCAAATAAAACAGAACAACTATGGCCCTATTCAAATCCGGTAATCCGGCATTAAGTGAAAAGATCTTCGATAAAGCCATTGGAGCACAGCACACAGACGTTATGACTGTGCGTGGCACCCTCAACAAATTTGGTATCCTTTTCTTGCTCGTTATGGCAACCGCAGGCCTCGCCTGGAAAATGGCTGCCTCAGGAGTAAATGTCATGCCCTATATGATAGCATCTATCATTGTAGGATTTATTCTTGCGTTGGTAACTATCTTTAAACCACAATATGCTGCCTGGACTGCTCCACTATATGCACTGGTAGAAGGATTCTTTTTAGGCACTATCTCTTCTTATTATAATTTCGCATTCGCTAAACTTGCCCCTAATATTATTACCCAGGCTGTAGGCCTCACCTTTGGTGTGGTAATAGCCATGTTTGCACTCTATTATTTCCGGGTGATAAAAGCAACTGAAAGATTCAAATCAGTAGTGATCACTGCCACAGCAGGTATTGCTATCTTTTACCTGATATCAATTGTACTGGGACTTTTTGGTGTTAGTATTCCTTTCATTCACGAAGGCAGCACCATCGGCATTATCTTCTCCCTGGTGGTAGTAGGTATAGCCGCCCTCAACCTCATCCTTGATTTCGATATGATCGAACAAGGTGCGCAAAGGGGTGCTCCCAAATACATGGAATGGTATGGCGCCTTTGGCTTACTCGTAACCATTGTTTGGTTATACCTCGAGATCCTGCGCCTGCTGGCTAAACTGTCCGACAGAAGATAATAAAACACATATCGCATATAAAAAAAGCGGGAGGCATGCCTCCCGCTTTTTTTTATGATCTTCTGCTGATGATCATGATCAAAATCGTTCTTCAGCAAGCTCTTTATTGATCCAGGCGCCCGCTTTATTGCCGGCAGCCGCTGCAGCAGCTACCGAGCGCATCATGCTCGAATTATCGCCCGCCACAAATACACCCGGCACATTTGTTTTGCCAAATTCATCTGCATGCAGATAACCCTGGTCAGTCAAGGTACATCCCAGCGCCACAGGCACTTCACAATGCTGCCGAAAAACTGGTCTGTTAAACATAGCATATACTTCTTCCACTGATCCGTTGGCCAAACGAATGGCGCTTATATAACCATCCGTGTGCAATAGTTCCTGAACCGGCGCTTCAATAATGGATATATTATGTTGCTGTAATTTATTGCGGTGCGCCGCATCTATCGAAGACGGACCATTGGTAAGTAACACCAGGTGCTGACTCCACTGGTATAAGAGCCGCGTATACTCAAAAGCCATCTCCCCATTCGCCAGCACTGCCAGTTTCTTTCCCTTTACTTCATAACCGTGGCAATAGGGACAATGCAATACTGAAATGCCCCAGCAGGCGGCAAAGCCAGGCAGTTCGGGCATCATATCCGCTATACCGGTAGCAAAGAGCAATCTCGAAGCGGTATACTGATCTCCTGACTCCGTATTAACTATAAAATGATCGCCGTTTCTCCGGGCATCTGTCACCTTACCCTCGATAAATTGCACGGTAGGATAGGCCAATACCTGTTCCAATGCAAGTTTAGCAATGGCCCCGGGCTTCTCTCCATCCTGTGTTATGAAATTATGCGAGTGAGGCGTTTGCCGGTTACAAGGCAAGCCACTATCCACTATCAGCACCCTGCGCAACGACCTTCCAAGGGTCATGGCAGCAGCCAGGCCGGCATAACTTCCGCCAATAATGAGCACATCATGCAATCCTTTATGAATGGTACTTGTTGCTTCCATAAAAGCAAAAGTAAGCATTTCTAGTTATTTGCAACAATATTGCATTATCGCCTCCCTATCCAGACTACCACCCCATTCAGTACCCGGCCCCCTACTCATCCAGCCTTGCCAATTATCACCCCTTCCCGTTAATGACTCACTCTGATCGCCGTATTCCCCAATAAATATTTAGCTTTAAATCAAACAGCGTGACCAACGCAGTGAAGCATACAACAATGTGAGAAATTTATGATGCGAAGACTGTTACTAATTGCTTTCCTCCTACCACTTCTTTCCATCTGCGCACATGCCCGGCAAATAGAAGGTAATAAGCTGGTGCAATTAAAAGCACAACTTCCCTTTGTTACAGGAGTCAATAAGGTAGATTGCCTTAATAAGATCGCTTTTAGGTATGTCTATTCCGGTGTTGTGAAGTCCGACTCCGGGTATCTTTACGCCCGCCAGGCAGTAGGCGAAGCAGAAAAAACAGGGTATAAGATGGGGCTTTGCGTTGCCGCCAATTTGTATGGCAATGTACTGCTACAACAATCAAAACCGAAAGAAGGGATCACCTGGTACCGCCTTTCCACCAGGCTGGCCATTGAACTCAATAATGATTCATTAACAGCCTGGGGATACCGTGGCACCGGTCAGGCCCTTTGGTACCAGGGCGATTTTGAGGAAGCCATCCTGATCATTAACCTTTCCATCAATTATTTTAAAAAGCTCCACCAAAAAAGAGAAATATCGGATGCCACCATGACCATCAGTACCATTTATGGCAACCAGGGCAATTATGAGAAAGCATTTGAAGTAGCACAACAGGCCCTTGTACTCAGTGAAGAGCTCCACGATGTGGCCAATAAAGTATTATCACTCACAGAAATAGGCAAGTCTTACAGGAATATCGGCGATTATGCCAGTGCATTGGAGTATTATAAAAAAGCCAATGACGACAACCCGGGGAAAAGCTATTGGTGCTACCGGCACCTGATGCAGTCGATGGGTGATCTTTATTGCGATCTGCAGAAATTCGATTCGGCCAGGGACTTTTACCAACAAAGCTTTAAAGGCAATCCCGGCAGCAAGTCGACCCAGTTACGGTTAGCCGAATACTACCTGCTTCGTCACCAATACGATTCCGCCAAAACATTGTTCACCAATCTATACGACACTTTAAAGCCGGGAGGGGAAAGGCATCTTTTTCTCTATTCTATATTAGGCTTAAGCAAAATTTATCTCGCCAAAAAAGACTTTGCCAAAGCAAAACAATATGCACACGAAGGGTTGAGATTTGCAAAAGAAAAGAATGCCCGGCTCAATATCCGCAACGCCTATGAACTGCTGGCCAATATTTATGAAGCTTTACACCAACCCGCGCTTGCTTATCGCTATTATAAGCAATACGTTCAAATGAAAGAAGCTGTATTGAACGACCAGCTCAAAGGGAAACTCTTTGAATTCCGGCGTATCGCAGAAGATGATAAACGGGTAGCTCAGATAGAGCTCCTGGAAAAGGAAAAACTGATTGCCCAGGAAAAACTCAGGGGCAACCAGCTATTAAGAAATATCCTGATTGGGGGGCTCTTGCTGCTGGCTTTCCTGAGCCTGGTGGTATTTGGCAATATCTCTCTCAAACGCAAAAATGAAAAGCTCCGGAATGAAAGGATACAGAAAGACCTGGAACACCGTACTACCGAGCTGGAAATGCAGGCCCTCCGGGCACAAATGAACCCCCATTTTATTTTCAACTGCCTCAGTTCCATCAATCGTTTTATCCTCAAAAATGAGCCCGATAAGGCATCCGATTACCTGACCCGCTTTTCCAGGCTCATCCGCCTCGTGCTCATCAATTCTCAAAAGCCGCTCATCGTACTGGAAGATGAAATAGAAATGCTGCGCCTCTACCTCGAAATGGAACAGCTTCGTTTCAAAAACACTTTCGACTATAGCATTATTTACAACAATGATATTGAACCATCCAATATCTTACTCCCCCCCTTACTATTACAACCCTTCTGTGAAAATGCTATCTGGCATGGATTAATGCACAAAGAAGGCCATGGCCAGCTATCTGTATCCTTCAGTATGCGGAATAATATTCTAAATTGCATTATTACCGACAACGGGATTGGCCGGGCACGGGCTGCGGAGATCAAGAGCAAATCGGCCGAGAAGATAAAGTCCTTAGGCATTAAACTAACGGCAGACCGCCTGGCGCTATTTAATGAAGACAGGTCCGTGCAACATTTTTATAGAATTGAAGACATTACCGACGAACTGGGCAATACTACCGGTACGCAGGTAACGGTAGAGATCAGGTACAAAGAATTTCTGCAGGAAACAGTTTGATTAAACCATCATGATCAAAGCCATCATTGTAGACGACGAACCCTATTGTTGTGAGGTGCTCAGCACTTTGTTGGAAAGGCATGTGCCCGAAGTAACCATTGAGGCGATATGCCATTCGGCTGCAGAAGCTATTACAGCCATTACTACCCATCCCGTTCAATTGGTTTTCCTGGATATTGAAATGCCCCATATGAATGGCTTTCAGCTGTTGGAGCGGTTGCCCAATATTGATTTCGATCTGATATTCACCACCAGCTACGATCAATATGCACTCAAGGCTATCAAGTTCAGCGCCCTTGATTATTTATTAAAACCAATTGATCGTACTGAACTGCAGGCGGCAGTAAGAAAGGCCCTCAATCGCTTACAACGTCCCTTACCCCAGCAGCTACAGATCCTGTTGCAAAAACTACATCAGCCATCCCAACAGGTGAACCAGGTAGCCCTGCCCACCATGGAAGGATTGCAATTGGTACCCCTGGACTCTATTATCAGTTGTGCCTCCAGCAGCAACTACACCATTATTTCACTTAAGGACAAACTAAAGATCACTGTTTCCCGTACGCTTAAAGAAATAGAGGAAATGCTCGAGGATTTTATGTTTATGCGCGTCCATCATTCCTATCTTGTAAACCTCAACGAGATCCGTAAATACATCAAGGGGGAAGGAGGGAATCTTATCATGAGTGATGGATCGTCGGTAGATGTATCGCGTAGCAAGAAAGACCAGCTATTGAAAAAATTACAACCCAGGAAGTACTGATGGTTCGTCGGGAGCCCGGATTGCTCAATCCATCCCGTAAATCATTCAATCTTACTGGATTTAACAATAAAGCTCGCATAGCTTCAGTTATATTTCAACCCTCAAATCAGGCAGCATGTTTAAAAAAGAAAGACAAGCCTATATTTTAAAACAGATCACCGAACACCAGAAGGTGATCTCTGCCGATATTTCTCAAAAGATGAACGTTTCGGAAGATACCATACGGCGTGATTTACAGGAACTGGCCAATAAAGGCAAGCTCATTAAAGTACATGGCGGCGCTTTATCCCTCGACTATACGGAAGAATACATCCAGCTGCCCCAACAGGAGAAAACACAGGCTGACCATGATGTAGCCCTGCCTGAAAAGATCATTGCCCAGAAAGCAGCCAGGCTCATTCACAGGGGCATGTTTGTGATGACCAGTGGCGGCAGCACCACCACACAGCTCGCACGGACACTCCCCGAAGACCTCAAAGCCACTTTTATTTCAGGAAGCATCCAGGCCATTGTAGAATTTACCCGTCATCCTTCCATAGAAGTGATCATTATCGGCGATAAGGTCTCTAAAAATGGTAAACTCACTGTAGGCAGCGAAGCCATTGCCAAAATAAAACAGATAAAAGCAGATGTATGCCTGCTGGACATACAGGCCATTGATACCAAAACCGGAGTCAGCGAAATTGATTGGGAAATAGCACAGATCAAGAAAGCAATGATCGAAAGCTCACAGAAGGTCATTGGCTTATGCAAGTCGGAAAAGCTCAATATGGTAAAGCCGGTACAACTCTGTCCCCTCACATACCTACATAGCCTTATTACAGAACTGGAGCCCAATCACGAATTATTGAATCCCTACCGGGCTGCCGGCATCGAGATCATATGATCTTATCTATCTTTAGGGATCATTATGCAACAGGTAAATAAAGCTGTGGTACAAATTGTATTTGTCATCCCGCCCAGGGTACACTTGCTTGATATTACGGGCCCTGCTCATATCTTCTACGAAGCATTAAGTTATGACGCCCCGGTGAAATTGTATTTCACCAATATACAGGCGCATGAAAAGAGCATTGAAAGCAGCAGTCATCTCTCACTCTCAGAGCTTGTTGACTTTAATTCCCTTTCCTTAAATAAAGGAGATATCGTATTTGTTCCGGGCCTCGAAGCAGCCTTATTACTGGATGAGCATTTCCTCCAGGTATCTTCCAGGCCTTTCCAGCAATGGATCACACAACAACACCAGCAGGGGGTCACCATTTGTTCCGTTTGCACAGGCGCCTTCCTGCTGGCACAGGCCGGACTGCTCGATCAGCAACCTTGTACCACCCACTGGAAATACATAGAGCGTTTTTCACTGCGCTACCCACAGGCGCAGGTACAGCAAAACCGGTTATTTGTGCAGTCAGGCAACTTGTATACCAGTGCAGGTGTGGCTTCCGGCATTGACCTTTCCCTATTTCTGTTAGAACAGTTATTCGGCGCCGGCTTTGCAGCCCAAATTGCCAAAGAAGTGGTGGTGTACATGCGTAGAACAACCTCCGATCCCCAGCTCAGTGCCTTCCTGCAATACCGCAATCACCTTGAAGACCGGATACACAAAGCGCAGGATATTCTATCGCAGTCACTGGACAAAAAGACCAATATTGAACAACTCGCCCAACAGGTGCACATGAGTGGCCGGAACCTCACCCGCCTGTTCAGGAAAACAACCCATATTTCCATCAGCCAATATATCGACCGCCTCCGTACGGAGCGTGCGCAGCAGCTACTCCGCGAAGGCCATACCATGCAATCGATAGCTGCCCATTGCGGCCTTAAAAGCACCAACCAGTTAAGGCAACTCCTCAACAAAAAATAATGGCCCGATACTGCGCCATCCTGTCCCGGTCTGCAAACTGGTTCGGTGATACTTTTGCAATAAAGTATAGCCATGAAACAAGCCCTGCTCCATTATCTTTTTCTCTTTTTACTGCTATTGGCTGCTGCACCGTTAACAGCCCAACAGGCAAAGGCCTGGTATTGCACACCCTGCAACAGCTCTTGTGATAGCCTTACATTTAAAACTGCCGGCAAATGCCCTCACTGCGGAATGGCATTGATAGAGCAAACACCGGAAGAACATCGTCAAAGTATGAAAGCAAAAAAAACAACCATTGCCTTCTACCTGCAGAATGGCGTTGAAGTACTGGACTTTGCAGGCCCTATGGAAGTATTTTCCTATGCGCAGTTTGAAGTATTCACCGTTTCCAAAACCAAGGACCCAATTGTCTCACAGGGCATACTAAAGATCATTCCCGATTACAGTATTGAGGATGCCCCGAAAGCAGACATCATTGCATTCTTTGGCGGCAATTCAGGCATAGCTACCAACGATCCCAAGGTGATAGAGTGGTTAAAGCGCCAGCCTACTCCTGACTACTATTTTTCAGTGTGTACAGGTGCCTTTATTTTAGGAAAGGCGGGTATACTAAACAATCTCACCGTCACCACATTCTATGAGAGCATTGCCAACCTGCAGAAGGCGGTGCCTTCGGCAAAAGTGTTGTCCAACGTTCGCTTTGTTGATAATGGGAAAGTGATCACCACAGCAGGCATTTCTGCCGGGATCGATGGCGCCCTGCACCTGGTGGCCAAAATACACGGACAGGAAACGGCCCGCAATGTAGCCACCTATATGGAGTATGATAAATGGGTGCCCGACCAGGGCCTCGTCATCAAAAAATAAGCACCATAAAAAAGAGCTTGCCGGTTGGCAAGCTCTTTTTTATGGACCATGGTTCAGGCAATTACCCTTTCAACATTATCTCTTTGATATTTTGTACGCAGGATAAATGCTCAGCCTGGAGTCCATTGTGCCAGGCCAGGCCCATCTGCTTCAGGTCAAAATGTTTGAGTACCGTACCCACACTGATGGTGTTTCCTTTTTCATCCTGTGGATAACCGATAATATAAATAGAATCCGCCAGCTCAACAGCCAGTTCAATATCATGGGTACTGAACAGGATCGTATTCAACTCATGACTTTGACTGATCAGCTCAAAGGATTTCTTTACATTGATAATGTTACCTACATCCAGGCCTGAGAAGGGCTCATCCAGCACCATATAATAGCCTGAACTCAACAGTTGCTCCAGGATGGCCGTGCGTTGCCGTTGACCACCAGATAGGAAATTGGGATACTGGTCTTTGTTTTTCTCCAGTCCCCATTCCTGCAGGTAATGCATGATCTTCTCGTCTTTCTCTGCTTTCGTCAATGTGGTATTGCGCAAAGCAAACCACAAGGCCTGGTATACTGTTTTGTGACGGAACAGTGTGTACTTCTGGTTCACAAAACCTACATCTCCTTCCTGCACCAGCTTAGCTGGTTGCTGTCCATTTGTAGCAGGTTTGGAATAATCAGGGATCAGTATCCGTCCGGTAGTGGGTTTCTCCAGCCCGGTCAATGCCCGGAATAAAGTTGATTTACCACGGCCCGAACGACCCAGCACAGCAATCACCTGACCTTGTGACTTTCCTTCCCGTACGGTATCCTTCTCTACAATGTTTACATTTTGAAGGATCACCTTTTCGCCGTAGGCCACCGTCAGGTTCTCAACATGCAGGATGGTATCTTTTTGCTCATAGGGGATCGCCATAGCTATCAGAAGGTTGAATATTTAAAGAATGATTTCCTGGCTACATGCAATACTTTGTCAAGCAGCAAGCCTACCAGCAGGATCACCAGCTGCAGCGCCACAATACGTCCATGGTTCATGAACTTATCGCTGTTCTTGATCAGTACACCCAATCCACCGGCTGCCACCAGGATGGATTCTACTGTTACCAGCATCATCCAGGTAATAGCCAGGTTTTGCCGCAGCACATCGATCACATAATCCAACCGTCCCTTGATCACCACCTCCCACAATACTTCCCAGCGGCTGCATTTCAAAGAGCGCGCATGATCAATTTCTTCTGTGGGAATATCTTTCAATACCGCCAGCAAGGAGGTAATAAAGTACAAGCTCATGAACACGAACAATACACTGATCTGCATGGTACGGGCATCTTTCACCAGTATAGCCAGGTAAAATGTAATACCTGTTAGCGGCAGGTAGCGCAGCTTACTGAAGGTTTGCGCCAGGGGTTTCAGGGCAGGCAGTGGTGACAGATACACGATCACCAGTGAGACAACGATGGACAACAGCGTAGCCTGCAGGCAAAGCCCCAGGGAACTGGCTACATGCACTACCAGTCCTTCCTTATACAAGGAGCTGAATCCTTCCCATACCTTTGCCGGCGTAGGGAATAAATGTTTGACGCCGGCTGAAGCCAAAAACCAATACCCCAGTACCAGCACCAGCCATATGCCTCCAATAAGCATCCCTTGCCTTTGATTGACGGTCTCAAAAGGCCTGAACCATTTCTTTAGTTCCATCAGCTTGGTTATTTAAGAAGACTAATCACAACACGTCTGTTCTTCGCCTTACCTGCAGCAATATTATTGTCAGCAGTGGGCTCGTCCTGGCCCTTTCCATCAATCTTTTGGAAACGGGTAGCAGGTATGCCTTTTTGAATGAGGTAATTTTTTACAGCTTCTGCACGGGCAGTCGACAAAGAATAGTTGCCATCCTGTGTACCGGTATTGTCTGTATGACCTACCAGCTCCAGTTTGGAATCCTCTGCCTGTACCAGCAGGTTATAGATCTGCTCCAGCACATCTTTTGCTTCAGGGCGGATACTTGCACGGCCTGCATCAAAGTTGATACGCCATTCGCCGGAAGCCATCACACTGGTAGCCTTCTTGGAATAGTCTGTAGCATAGGTAGCACCGGCATCAATATCTTTCACTTCCTTCAGGAAGGATAAGTTCACTGCTTCTTCATAAGGAACGATCCGCTTTACATTCTGGTTAAAGCCAGCCGGGTTCAGGTCCTTCAGGTAACGGGATACCTGGTCATACACCGCCTTATAACGATTGGTACCGTCGGTGATACCATAATACTGGTTGGCATCCGCCAGGTTAAACACCCTGGATCCACCCATATTATAGGAGATACCACCTTTCTCGCCTTGCTGACCCTTGAACATATTATACCAATAATCAGGCGTTTCCATATTAAACGACTTGGTCGTTGTCTCAGAAGCCCTTTTCTTCCAGGTATCATATTGCTTCATTTGGTTAGAAGCAGTATAGGAAGATTTAAGAATATTGCTCACAATCTCCTTATTAGCTTCCGCCCACTGGCGTATAAAGATGATGGTAGTAGCCATCTGGTTGTTAAACTCTTTGGTAGATACTACATCTGTAAAACCAGTCAGCGCATCAAAAACCATTTTATCACCAGGTGTCCAGGTAGCGCATCCATCTACCTTCTTGTCAATCGTTTTACCGGTAAGTTTACCAGCCTTCACCTCTTTCAGGGGCACTGTCCATTTCTGTGTTTGAGATTTGATCAGTTCTTTGGCCGATTCAATATAGTCATCATTGGCAGAGGCCAGGAAGTTGACAGCCTCGGCATCATAGGTAGAAGGATCGGGGTTGATCTTAAGACCATTGGCAGAAGCATAGTTCACTGCCGTTACCCAATCGCCATCACCTATTACAGCCGATACCAGCGCACCCTTCATCGTTTGAGGGTTCATCTTCCAGCTGGGTGGTCCGATCAGCTTATCCTCACCATAGCTTAAACCAACAGCACCTACCACTTGCAACTGGTATTTACCAGCACCGTATTTATCATCCAGCGCCTGCTGGGCAGAGCTGATATAGAAAGGAACGCCGTCACCCATGATGATGATACCAGCAGCACCTTCTTTGGGAAAACTATTTCCTTTATCTAATTCTTCTACAAACTTCATCTGCAGGTTGCGCAGTTCAGTCAGCCAGTCCTGGCGAATGATCTCCAGGTTCACACCATTCTTTTCCATGATAGATCCTTTGGTGGTCTTAGGTCCACCATTGGATACTATAATTCCTGATTGTGCATTCCAGGCATATCCTGCTATGCGCACCAGTGGCTTGGAAGCCACATCAGCTGAAGCTTCATCACCGGGTAAAGGCAATTCTGCTGAAGTAGTTACATTGTTTACATCCTTATCGGATACTTCTAATTTTTCAACCTTTTTGGATTCATCAACCCGTAAACCCGGGGAGAGAAAATAAACACCTCCGCCCACAGCAGCAGCAATTGCTACGGTTATAAGGGTTTTAGAAAAAAAGGTAAGATTTGACCATTTCATGTTCTGTATGATTTATTAAAGGGTTTAATTGAATATGTCTCCGAATCCTTTGCTCTCCTGCTTGTCTTCCTGCGTCATCTGGTAATTCGGATTACTGTATTTTTTAGATTCAGGGATATCGTAATTATCGGTCTTGATCTGATCAGACAATTTGTCGAGCTTGGTATACAACTCATCGCTGTCCAAAGAGTATTGGCTGGTCAGTGAATCAAGGTCCAGCAGGTTTTCACGGGTGCTGGCCAGGTCAAGCGCAATGGTATCTGTTACCACATCCAATGCGTATTCCAGTTCCCAGCCCTTGGTAAACAACATGGCGCTCTTGGCTTGCTCAGTAGCACTGCGTGCCGCCTGGGCAAAAGCATGTTCCTTCTTCAGCATATCAATACTCACTTCAAAATCGGCGATCTTGATCTCCATAGCCGTATCTACCATATTTAGCTTCCGGTCAAGCTTTCCGATCACGTGTGCACGGCTGCCGTACTTACGCACCAGGCTTGTGCTCTGGTTAAGCATATGACTTACCCTTTGTCCTTCACTCAGGGTTTTCATAATGTTTGTCTGCAGGTCTACATAAGCGTCTGAATCCTTGGCAGCCTCACCGATCCTTTGCTCAATTTCTTTCATCTTGTTCTTGGTAGCTTCGGCCCTTGCCTGCAATACCAATACCTTTTCCTGGTAATCCTTCGCTTCTTTTTCAGCCTTGATCGACTCGGATTCCATATTAGATTTAATCGCTTTGATCTTCGCTTTTGCTTCTTTGAATTGAACACGGTTCTGGATCATCTTCTCCTTTTGTTCTTCCAGCTCACCAAATGGATCATACCGGATCAACATTTTATGCATCGACCGCGCCAGCTTCTTCATGCCTTTAATGATCACAGGCAGCATGATGAAAAAAGCGATCACCAATACAGCTGCTGCAATAGCGCCCAGCACCTGGCCGATCCAGGTAAATACGATGGGTAAAATGAATTGGTACAAGCCCCAGGCAATTGTGCCCAGCAGTACCAGTCCTACCACCCAGGCAATACCTTTTTCTCCCTTTCTCCAATTCTTGGGATTAAAAGTGATCTGGCTTTTTTCGAAGTGTTTGAGGATAGGTAGCTCAAGCACTTTGGTTGATTCTGACGACATCTTTATTGGTTTGATAGGTTATGCCTTAATAAATTTGAATATCCCTTCCTTGATCGCATTCAGCTTAGCAATGCTCGCCTGGCGGGCGGTATCATTGGCGATCAATTTATCGCGCACTGCTTTTTCTTGCGGAGCAAAGCCCTCATCGATCTTCGACAAGGTGCTCTTCTTTTGATTCACTTCTGCTTCCAGTTGCTGCAATTCAGCACGCAGTTGTGATATGCGGGCTGCTCCACGATCTATTTCACCCTGCAACTGCCCTTTGTCTGCACTCTTCTTTTCTTCCAGCGACCGAAGCTTGCTTTGTCCCTGGTTCACATAATTACCATGCACTTCATTGATCTTGCTGATGTAGAACTCTGCATCATGCATCAGCTTCTGCACTGTGATCGTTTTGTCAAGTGATTTGGCCATCTGGTAAGCAAGCTGATAAGTATGCTCATTCACCTGCCCTGTACTGCTGATGGCTTTATAAAATTCGTAGAAGTCATAACCAGGCATGTTGATAGACTCAAGGCCCGATTCGTAGACCCCGATCACTTCATTCACAACCGGATCATTGGCTGGTGCAGGTGTATAACTATTAGCAGCAGGTGCGGCACCTGTACTGGTATTGTTTACCGGAAAGGAAAATGATTCCTGCGCATTGCTTTTCGCTTCTTCAGTCTCTTCGGACTTAACGAAGAGGTTTTTCCAATTTTTGAGCATGGAAGTTGGTTGGGTTTAGGTAACTAAAACACAGGCTTTGCAGCATGTTGAACGAAACATTTGATTGAATAATATGTCGCTGATCATTCAGATTATTACAAGAAAATCATGAATACTTTTACGCACAGCCTGCTTGCGCTGTTGTAAAAGATACAAATACCTTTCAGCATTAACTACCTGTATCAATAATATAAGGGATACTGGTCAGGGTTATCTGTCACCTATCTGCAGACTGGTATAATGAACAGATTGTCAGCGTATTTCATATGATTCAATACTGGACAAATATACAGGATGTACTGGCAGTACCAAGAACTGGCTGAAATTTAATCACAGGGTCCTACCAGCGCTTCCGCCCTATCCCCAATCACCCCAGGTTTGACCTTCTACCCGGCAAAAAAATGGCTGTCCGGGACCCCGAACAGCCTATCATATTAATTTATTCGTCAATTTATAACCTCCCGGTTCCTGCTGGCTCCCCCCCTGGCAGCTAACCGCTAATGTCTATTTCTTCTCGTACCACAACTGCACCAGGCCCGAAGGGAAGCTGGTGCTGCGGGTAAGCGTCAGCTGCTGTTCTGGTCCTCCTTCTTTAAACAGCCTCACGCCCTTACCTACCAGGTAGGGGATGATAGAGATGATCATCCGGTCGATGAGCGATTCTTTCAGCAATTCAAAAATCACCTCCGCGCCGCCATCACAGTAAAGATTTTTACCGGGTTGCTGTTGAAGTTCGGCAATGAGGGCTTTGACAGGGCCGTTATGAAATGTTACGTGCTCATCCTTTCCTGTCTTCGATCTCGACAGCACATACACTTTCTTATCCTTGTGGAGAAATTCAGGGCTTAATGTCAACACTTTATCGTAAGTCTTTCTTCCCCAGATCAACGTATCAACGCTTTGCTTAAAATCGGCGTAACCATAATCTTCTCCGGGCCTTTCTACTACTGACAGAAAATCAATATTATCATTTTCCCCGGCGATATAGCCATCAATGCTCATGGCGATGAACAATACAACTTGTCTTTTCATGTATACTTTTTTTAGGGAGGCAATAATACTGTTTTCCCAAAGACCTTATTGTCAAAAACGATGAAGAGAGATTAAATTCATTTGAAAGCTCCATTAGGCTTCCCGACCCGTCGGCCGCTACAAGCCAACACCTAACTCCTAATGGCTAATACCGCTCCTAATGCGGCAGTTTATCGCGAAACCTTCCATATACCCAGGTGCCGGCTACTGCACTCAGCAATACCACAATGATCACGGTAGCACCTGTTCCTATCTGTGCAAACAAGGGACCGGGACAAGCGCCGGTAACGGCCCAGCCCAGGCCAAACAGCAATCCACCGATCACTTGTCCTTTATTGAATTTCTTGGGATGAAAGACGACTGGCTCGCCGTAAATGGTTTTAATCCTGAACCGTTTGATCAGGAACACGGAGATCGCACCCACTACTACTGCCGAACCAATCACACCATACATATGAAAACTCTGGAAACGGAACATCTCCTGTATGCGAAACCAGCTGATCACTTCTGCTTTTACAAAAACGATCCCAAACAATACACCCACTATCACGTATTTGAGCTGGTGGTACCATTTGTGTGTAAGCTGTGATTCATTCACACAAACTGTGTCTTGTGAACGAACTTCAAATTCTGAATCAATAGTTGGCTGCATAAACTATAAGGATAAGATAAATGGTAAAATAAGATTGGCCATGATCAAACCACCCACCATAAAGCAAACCGTGGCAACCAAGGATGGCCATTGCAGGTTGCTAAGGCCGGTAATGGAATGCCCGCTGGTACAGCCTCCTGCATACCGGGTGCCAAACCCTATCAGGAAACCACCGCCTACCATCATCAGCAAACCCCGCAGGGTAAAAAGCTGTTGCCAGCTGAATACTTCCGGAGGTACTAGACCACCATAATCATGGATGCCATACCCCGAGAGCTCTGTAGCCAACGCGGGGTTTACCTGCACCGGCGCCGGATTGGCCAGCAACCAGGCGGCCAGAAAACCACCCAGCACTATGCCTCCGGCAAAGAACAGGTTCCAGGTTTCTTTTTTCCAGTTGTATTGAAAGAAGGGGATATTGGCGGGCAGGCATATCGCGCAGATATGTCGTAGGTTGGCTGAAATACCAAACTGTTTGTTGCCCAGCAGTAACAAGGCCGGCACGGTGAGGCCGATCAGCGGTCCCGCCACATACCAGGGCCAGGGCTGACTGATCAGGTCAATAATATTGCTCATGTAATTATTTATCAATTAAAGCATGCTGGTGGGGTTCACATAATCACTGACAGCTACCCGGCCCGTATCCTTAATGGCCTTGATCCCTCCTTCCACATTAATGAGCTTGTCAAAGCCCCTGGCCCGCAAAATAGAATTAAAGATCATAGAACGGTAGCCACCGGCGCAATGTACATACCAGGTTTTGTTTTTATCCAGTTTCGCTACCTGGTCATTGATATAATCCAATGGCATGTTCTCTGCACCCACTACATGTTCTGACATAAATTCACTTTCCTTGCGTACATCAGCAATGGGTAAGGCAGGATCTTTTTCCAGGCGTGTAGCCATCTCTGCTGCTGAGATCGATCCAATTTCGTCCAGTTCTTTCCCGGCTTTTTTCCAGGCTTCGATGCCTCCCTGCAAATAACCAATGGAGGCATCATAACCTACGCGGGCCAGTCTGGTCACTACTTCTTCTTCACGACCTTCTTCAGCAATGATCAGGATGGGCTGGTGGATATCGGATATCAGGGCGCCTACCCAGGGGGCGAAGCTACCATCAATGCCAATATTAACGGAGTTGGGAATAAAGCCCTGGGCAAATACTTCCGGCGCTCGTGTATCCAGCATCAAAGCGCCTGTTTCGTTGGCGGCGGCTTCAAAAGCTTCCACGCTCAGTGGCTGTGTTCCCTGCTTCAATACCTGTGCAATATTTTCATATCCTTCCTTATTCATTTTTACATTCTGCGGAAAATAGGCAGGCGGTGGCGTGAGCCCTTCTGTAACTTCTTTTATAAATTCCTCCCTCGTCATGTCAGACCGCAACGCATAGTTGTATATTTTCTGGTGGCCTAGTGTATCAGAAGTTTCTTTGGCCATGTTCTTACCACAAGCCGAGCCGGCTCCATGCGCCGGGTACACAATGATATGATCAGCCAGGGGCATGATCTTGTTGCGCAGGGAATCAAACAAGGTACTTGCCAACTCTTCCTGGGTCATATGCGCTGCTTTCTGCGCCAGATCGGGACGGCCCACATCACCGATGAAAAGTGTATCGCCGGAAAACAAAGCCACTTCCCTCCCCTCTTCATCTGTGAGCAGGTAACAGGCTGACTCCATCGTATGGCCCGGTGTATGCAGCACCCTGATGGTAGCATTACCCAGTTTAAGCACTTCATTATCCGTAGCAATATGCGCCGCAAAAGCCGGTACTGCCAATGGTCCATATACGATCGTAGCACCCGTTGCTTTGGCAAGGTCGATATAGCCCGACACGAAGTCTGCATGGAAGTGTGTTTCGAAAATATATTTGATGGTAGCGCCATTTGCCTTTGCCTTGGTGATATAAGGTTGTACCTCCCGCAGGGGGTCGACAATAGCTACTTCTTTGCCAGATTGGATATAATATGCTCCCTGCGCCAAACACCCCGTATAGATCTGTTCTATTTTCATATAGACCTTTTTAATTATAATGGTTCAGACCCAAAATTGTTTATTTACCTGCTAATAACCTATGATTTTGGTCATAGAAAGCCATAAGAGCTTGTAATAAAGGTGCTATATTTATTGCCATTACCCATTCTTAATTCCCGTCGCTTGCTTACTATCGCCCTAACCCTTTTTATTGCATCCGTTTGGCTTGTCAACGGCCTGATTTGCAAACTATTGAACCTGGTGCCTCGGCATCAGTTGATTGTTGCCCGCATCCTGGGGCCTGCCCATGCCACGGCTTTTACCAGGATCATCGGCATTTTGGAGATCGGCATGTGTGCCTGGGTACTATCCGGTATCTGGCCTGCCACCTGTGCCTGGTTGCAGATATTGCTGGTGGCAGTGATGAATATTATAGAATTTGTCCTGGCGCGGGATCTTTTGTTGTTTGGCAGGGTCAACGCCCTCATAGCAGCCTTTCTTATATTCCTGATCTACTTCAATGCCTTCCTATTGCCTGACCTCTTAGCCCCAACCCCATTCTGATGGAATTCCTGAAAAAACATCCCTTTGCAGTAGAAGCTTTTTTTGAACGCTCGCTCGTGCTCACCTATGCGGTACCCAAAGATGCCATCCGGCAGCTGATCCCTGAATGCCTGGAATTGGATCTTTTGCACGATCAATGGGCCTTTATTGCAGCCGCTTTTGTACAAACACAAAAGCTCCGGCCCAAAGGCTTCCCGGCATTCATGGGCAATGATTTCTTTTTGATCGGTTTCAGGATCTTCGTACGCTACCGCAACACGGCCAACAAAAACCTGCGGGGCCTGTACATCCTGCGATCTGAAACAGATAAGCGCAAAATGGCTGTCCTGGGAAATATTTTCACGCATTACAAGTATGTACAAACAGATATCTCCTGCTATACCAATAGCGGTCATACAACCGTTGTATCAAAAAGTTCCGGCATTGAAGTAATCGTCCATACAGACCAGACAGCCGCCAGTCTTCCCATAGAGTCACCGTTTGCAGACTGGAAGGAAGCGAGGCGTTTTGCCGGCCCCTTGCCTTTTACGTTTAGCTATAACCCATTGCGTAAGGAAGTATTGATCATCGAGGGTGTGCGGGAAAACTGGATACCCAAACCAATACAAGTTATTAAGCAGGAAATCGGGTTTATCAATTCAATGCGCTTGCCGGGCCTTGTACCCGCCAATGCTTTTATGATTGAAAATATACCCTACTACTGGAAAAAAGGCAAAACAGAAAGATGGAAACAGTAAGCAGGAAACCGATGCAGGGCGTTGGCAATATCATCCGTTTCAACTGGCATTTTTTTCTTATCGCGTCAGGTGGAATAGTGATGCTGTTATTGGCAGCAAACTACTTATCATCCCTGCTGCAGGTGTTGGCATTGTTGATGGCGGCCGGCATATTCCTCACGATCATCGTTTCTTTGGCAGTTTCATATTATGTGTACGATCACTCGCCTTTATACGCATTAAACTGGCTGCCTGCCGCCACAGCGGGACCAAGGGCACATATTGTAAACATACATGCCGGGTTTGACGAAACAAGCGCGCTGCTGGCTAAAAAATATCCCCACGCTGCCTTGTCGGTCTTTGACTTTTATGATCCCCGCCTGCATACGGAAGTTTCTATTCGAAGGGCCCGTAAAGCATACCCTCCATATCCGGGTACGCAATCGATCAGCACGACGCATATTCCTTTGGCGGCAAATACGGTGGATCATATTTACCTGGTGCTGGCGGCACACGAAATAAGAAGGGATGTGGAAAGGATTGAATTCTTCCAACAACTGGCGTCTGCCTTACAGCCTGACGGCAGCATCACGGTGGTCGAGCACCTGCGGGATATCAACAACCTGCTGGCGTATAACCTTGGCGCCTTTCATTTTCTGTCGCGCCACACCTGGCTGAAAACCTTTACACTGGCAGGCTTACGGATTGACAAGGAATTTTCATTAACCCCATTTATAGCAATCTATACGCTTAAAAAATGATGGCCCTTCAACTAAAGATCATCGGCGCTATACTGGTATTCTTATCGCTGGTCCACAGCTTCTTTCCCAGGTACTTTCAGTGGAAGAAGGAGCTGGGGTCAATAAGTCTCATCAACCGTCAGATGATGTATGTGCATACCTTCTTTATTGCCTTGATGGTATTGCTGATGGGGCTGTTGTGTATTTGTTGTACGGATGACCTGTTGCACACACCGCTGGGAAAATACCTTTCGCTGGGTCTTTGCTTGTTTTGGGCTGCCCGCCTGGTATTTCAGTTTTTTATTTATGCACCCTCTCTCTGGAAAAACAAGCCCTTCGAAACGGTCATCCATCTTGTCTTTTCAATGTTCTGGACCTATATGAGTTTTATTTTCCTGCTCATTTACCTGCAGTAAGCTTCCAGCTTACTCTGCAGCCTTATACCCTGCTATTAATTGCTGCCGCAGCAACTGCTTGTTTTCTTTACTGGTAAAAGCATGTTCCACAGCTTCCAGGTTGCACCGCAGAAAATGTGCTTTCTTCCAATGGAAGGTATCTTCCAACAGCTTGTATTCTGAGCTGAGGCTCACCGCTGAAATGGTGCGTGCATCTGTATTGATGCTCATGGATACGCCCGACTCGTAGATCTTATTCACGGTATGATCAGTGATCCGGTCATAAATAGCTGTTTGAATATTGCTGGTAGGACACACTTCCAGATGGATATCATGCTCTTTCAAATACGTCATCAGGGCGGGATCTTCCGTGCTGCGCACACCATGTCCGATGCGGGAAGGGTGAAAATGCTGCAGGGTTTCCCACACGCTGGGCGCTCCCTTGGCTTCGCCTGCATGGGCCGTACAGGGAATGGCTTTTTCATGGGCATACTTAAATGCGCTGGTATGGTTATCGATCGGAAAACCAGCTTCATCGGCAGCTATATCAAAACCAACGATATGTGTTCCTTTAAACTGCTCTACCAGCATCACGGTCTCCATGCTTTGCATGGTTGAATAATGACGCAGGGTACAAAGGATAATGCCCACCTGTACACCCGTTTGGCGGATGCCCGCTTCCACGGCATCATTCACGATCTGCACTACCTGTACCGGTGTAAGTCCTTTTTGCAGGTGCTGCAGGGGGGCAAAGCGTAGCTCTGCATAGATCACATGGTCCTTCTTCAATTGGTTGATCACATCCAGGGTTACCAGCCTTAGCTGCTCATCTGTTTGCATCAGGTCAACCGCTTTCACCGCACGGGTAATATAATCGGCCAGGTCAGTACATTTGGCGGGTGCAATGAAATCCTGTTTGTAGTCCTCCAAAGTAATGGCAGGGTTCAATTGTTTTACCACCTCGTAGCTCAGGGAACAATCCAAGTGCTGGTGCAATTCTATTTTGGGCAAAATGGTTACATCCGTTTTGCTATTGTCATTGCAGGAGACCATAAATAAGACGATTAAGAGGAACGCAAGTTTTCGTGTAAACCACATACACGTTATTTTTTCTGCAATTTAGCCGACACTACAAAAAAAGATGGGACATTTGTCCCGGACTAATGCTATGATACGAACAAATCAGGACCTCTTACAATTTATTGAGCAACTGCCCGGCATTCAGCAGCAAACGCTGCAACCCGGACAGAAACTACTGCTTCAGGATGGGAAAGCCCTCCATGTTTACATCATTAAGCACGGCATCGCCAAATGCTATATTACGGAAGAGAATGGCAAGGATTATATCCTGGAGTTCTTTGGCGAAGGGGAAGTTATTGGTGAGCTGGAATTGTTTCGCAATGCACCCAACCTCAGTACGGTAGAGGCAGTAACGGAGTTGGTGCTGTACAAAACAGGCAGCAATGCTTTTTGGCAATTGCTGGAAATAAATCCAGCATTCAACCGCATTATTTTGAAGGAGCTGGCTACCCGAGTAAGTCAATTGGCCGTGAGGGTTTCGTACCAGCAGCTGTATCCGATTGAATACACCTTATTGAAGTTGCTTTCTTTATTCTCGTACCAGGAGCTAACGCTGTCGAAGCAAGACCTTGCCGACTACCTGGCCATTTCTGTGAGAAGTCTCAACCGTACGCTGAAACAATTAAGGGAGAAAAATTTTATCCCGGATGATGGGCTTGATCTCCATCTCACTCAACCGGAGTTGGACAAACTGCTGAAAAGATTTGATGGCAATTAAGAATCCGCTCACCCCATCGCCTCATGGAAAGCAGCCAGGTACTTGTCAATGTATAGCTGTTTGGTCTTTAGCTTGTATTGCATCACAAAGCGTGGATGTTCGAGCGCCACGATCTTTCCAAAGAAACCCTCTTTATCGTTCAGCTGTTTAAGGAACTTTTCATTCTTGCCTGTACCAAAACAGAAGCAAACCCCTGTTTTTACACCCAGGGCTATCTGGGTGCGAATATTGGTGACAATGAAATCATACACGGCATCGGTGAGCTCTTTGCTGTCGTAATAATTGTAGTTGATCTCTTTACCATTAGGGCCAACAGATGTGAAGCCCAGGGGGCTCATGGAGTTGATATAAAGTTGCTCATAAAATGCTTGCGCCCCACCGAAGGCTTTAATTACATCATACACAAATACAGAAGAGGGTTCATGGGTTTCTTTACCTGTATAGGGAATACCGCATTCATTCTTGAGTCGCTTGGTATCTGTAAACGGAATGCCGGTAACGCCAGCGCCAAACCTGCCGGGGTTAATACCCAGTATCAGGTGACGGGGCTTGTGGTCATCATAAAACTTCTTATAGAAGACAGAAGAAATAGGGATAACATTTTCATCTTCCCGGAAGGGGTTCATGATCCGTATGCCGGCAGGCAGCTTGCCCTCAAAATGAACATGTTTGTTAAAATCGATCACCCGGTCGGCAAAGGTGGCAACAGCCGGCAACTTTTTAGGACTCATCTGTTCGCTTTAGGATGACGAAAGTACCACAAAATGTTTACAGGGTGGGTCGCCCTGCGACCAGGTATTGTGTGGAGCGGGGCGGCTCACCCTATCTTACCTCTCCGCTGCCTTCACAATAAAATCTACTATAGGTGTTGGGTTAGGCATACTGTGAGGGTGATGTTTAAATCCCGGTTTGTAGATAACAGTAATATTCCCTTTCAGGGCCTTTACCATTTTCTCAAATGGGATGGTATTTTCTTCAGGCGCCACTGCTTCATCGGCATCGGCACAAAGTATCAGGATGGGGTAATGCCCCTTTACTATTTTATCTACTTTATCAATGGGACTGCCTTTAAATTGCTTTACCTGCTCGTCGGTGGTCAGCTGGAAATCTTCTCTGAACCGTTCTGCTTCTTTGGGGCTGGCTGGCAACCTGCCCAACCCTGCGGGCCATGATTTCAGGTCAAGCACCGGATTGTCTACATATACTGCAGCAACCCTGGTTGGGTTCTCAGCCGCCCAATTAAATGCATATACACCGCCACGGCTCATGCCTTCCAGTATGGTCTTTTTGGCCAGGCCGTTTTTTGTCAGCAAAGCACAAAAGGAATTCCACAATGAAATAGCTTTCCGATTGCCAAACAGTTCGGCCACGTCACAATACACTATATGAAAACCGCGCTCCAGCAAGGCGATATCAGCCTGCGGCTCGTGGCCCCAGAACCGCGCCCGCCATACCCAGGGACGTTTTACTGCCGACCATTTAGGCTTTACTACTTTACATTTCCTATCCAGGAAGGTAAAGTCAGCGCAATCATACCCATAAAATGAACTGACTGTAATGGGTTCCGGAATGCGGGGGAAAATATCATAAGCGGTATCGCGCTTAGCGCTGATCAACTCATACAAACGCCGGGCATAAATAGTGGCGCCTTCTTTATTGGGGTGTATTTTATCAGGCATTAAGCTCTCCTTATCTACAAACAGTGAATGCATATCCACTACCTCTACTTTTTCGGCATACGCCACTCTTTGCAGGCGGGGGATAATATCCTTCACAATCACCCGGTCGTAGATCTGTGCGGTGTCAGTGAGGTAGGCAGGAATGGGAAGTAACAATACGATCCTGGGGTGGGAAGACAATTGCCGAAAAGCCTGAATAAGGTCAGCACAATCTTTTTCATAGTCACCGAGGTGAACCCGGTTGATCCCTTTACTGTCATTACCGCCGAGGTCTATTATTACAATATCCGGCAAGCTGTTGAGGGCTGCCTGGTATTGGGAAGTATTCCAATAGGGTCTGTCTCCTTTGCGCAGCAGGGTGGTGCCACTTACACCGTAATTGCTAACGGTATAATCTTTGCCCAACAGTTGTTGTAACTGTGCAGGAAAGGAATTGAGTTCACGTTGGTCAATACCATGTCCGTAGGTGATACTGGCGCCAATGCAAGCTACTTTAGTGATGGCCGCACAAGGCATAGCAGCCAATAGCAGGAGGAGAAAACCGGCAAACATTTTCATGGAACCGAAGATCGTGATTCTTTGTGTATGTTATGATCCCTGAGCCGGTTAAAAATAAAGGCGCATACCAGGCACAAGCCTGCCAGTATTGCCCACAGTAAAATATAACCACCCTGCATCACCACCAGGGCGCCACCCACCGGGCCGATGATATTGGCTACCGACCAGGACAAAGCAAAGGCGGCCGCATACTTTCCGCGGTTCTGCTCATCGGCCCTTTGCATTACCACGGTATTGATAAAAGGCATGGCCATCATTTCCCCAAAAGTTAGAAAGAGTACAGCAGCGGTAGCTATGAACAAGGCTGGCAGGCCTGGCAAGGTGAGACATAAGTAACCAACGCCGGTGGCCACCACACCCGCCACAATATAATACACATGGCGCTGCTTGCGCTCCCAATGCCCTACGAGTACCATTTCAAACAGGGCGATGATCACACCGTTCAATCCCAGCAACAAGCCGATCACCGATTCATTGATATGCAGCTCCTCTTTCCAGAATACAGGTACGAGCCTAAACATGAGGATAAAGCAAGTGGTATAGAGGGTAGCCAATATCCAGAAGCGCAACAGGAAAGGATCTTTCCAGGGAGACTTCTTTTTTACAGGCAGGGCTGCTGTCGTTGAGTTTCTCTGAACGCCGTGGACACGCGGCAACAACAGGATCACCAGCAACCCTACCAGGATATAGGCAATTCCTTCCACCCAAAACAGCAGGTGATAATTAATAGCGGCCAGTATGCCTGCCATCGAACTGCCCACTGCCCAGCCTATATTCATCGCCAGCCTGTTGAGCGAATAGGAGCGCGTAAGATTGGCCGACGTTGAATAAGCAGCAATGGCTGCCACATTTGCGGGCCTGAAGGATTCTGCCACAAAACTCATTCCTACTGTTAAGGCACATAGGGTGGTAAAATGCTCCACCATGCCAAAGAGAATGAATAAGATACCACCCGTGATGGAAGCAACGATCTGTACGGGCCTGAATCCTATCTTATCGATCAGGTAGCCGCCTGCAGCGGATCCCAGTACGGAGCCCACACCAAACAAGGTGATTACAATGCCGGCATCGGCTACTGTACGGTGCATGTTTTGGGTGAGATACATGCTCATGAAAGGAACTACCATGGTACCAGCCCGGTTGATCAGTATTATGAAGCTCAGCAACCAGGTTTCGCGGCTCAGGCCGGTGAAGGAAGAACGATAAGTATGTGCAATTTTCAGGATCATACAGTAAGCTGGTTATTTTTTGTGCCCGCTTGCACGCAATGCGTCAATACTCCACGCATAAGCAGGAATGGTGGCCAGCAGGAAACTGGCTGCACTGGCTGTGAACACGGAATAATTGAGTGGTGAAGTGATGCCAAATGCCACGGCCATGCTCAAGGCAAAAAACAGCAACAACAATCCACTGCCGATGGCTACCCATCTTGTAAACCAACCGCCAATGAGCAGTACACCAAAAATCAGTTCACTAACGGTAGCAATGATCGCCAGTACTTCTGCCAGTCCATACGGTAAAAAGAACATTACCTGGTGTGCATAAGCCGTAAAGTGCGACCAATCGCCCCAGCTCACCTGCTTTGCTCCGGGAGGTCCCCAGGCGCCTAATCTGTCAAGCCCCGGCACCAGGTAGGTGATGCCCAACGCCAACCGCAGGAATAACTGTGCAAAAGCCATTTTCCTTTCCATATTTAATTGTTTTAATAATGCCTTTCGTTAAATACAATCATTCAACACAAACTCCCTTACGGCCTCCCCGATCTCTGCCGGTGAATCTTCCTGTATATAATGGATCCCCTTCACGGATACTTCCCGTTGATTGGGCCAGGTTCTGCAAAACTCCAATGCGCGACCTACCAGCAGGGCACCGGGCTCGGCACTGATCAGCAATTTAGGGAATGAAGTTTCCGACATCCACTTTCCGTATTGTTCTACGATGGAAACAATATGCGGCGGTTCCCCTTCAATGGGAATTTCACGGGGGAATGACAAAGTGGGCAGCCGGTGTTCCGGTTGTTGAAAAGGGGCCCGGTAAGCATCCATTTCTTCCTGGCTGAGTGTACGGATTATACTTTTGGGTAACACGGTTTCGATAAAGAAGTTATCCTCCAGGATCATTTTTTCTCCTTTCTCAGAACGCAGGGCCCGGAAGATAGCATCGCGGCCATTGGGAAAATCACTCCATAAGCGAGGTTGAACGATCGCCTCCATATAAGCAATGCCCCTGGTCTGCTCCGGGAAACGGAAAGCGCGGTGAAAGCCCAGGGCAGAGCCCCAGTCGTGCAGTACGAGAATGATGTCCTTTTCCAGGCCTACCGATTCAAACCAGGCATCGAGGTAGGCAGCATGATCAACGAAGCGGTATGATCTGCCAGGTGATTTACCGGATTGGCCCATACCTATCAGGTCGGGAGCCAGGCAGCGGCGGTATTTGCTAAGCCAGGGAATAATATTGCGCCAGAGAAAAGAAGAAGTAGGATTGCCGTGCAGGAATACCACGGGATCGCCCTGGCCCACATCTATATAACTCATGGTGGCATCCAATACCCTGGCCCGCTTGCGGGGATGTTGATCGGTGGTGGTAATAACAGGCTCATTGCTCAGAGATGTTGCCGGGTTTACTTGTTTTGTTTCCATGACTATTCGTTTTTGTTATTCGATTTGTGAGAACAAAACTAATAGCCTGGCAGCAGAGGCATTGGGTCCATTATGCCCAAACCAATAAGACCAATTCCAGAAAAGAGGAGACAGCTTCTGTTGATCAGAGGTGACACCTTTCGCTTGCGACGCGGACGAAAGGTGTCACCTCTACTTATTGTTCACAAGCTTCCCGGAGGCCGGAGTGCAATTTCTCCACCCCCACGTTCATCGTGTATTTTGTATAGGCAGTAAAGCCGAGTAAGATGGCCGGCGGTAATTTGTGTTGCAGGGTAAAATAGCTTACATAAGCAATTGCCAGTTGCTGCTTTTGAATGGCATCCTTAAACTTTGTCATATCGATATCTTCCGGCAGCCAACACAGTAAGTGCATGCCCGAGGGTGAAAGACTTACCCGGAGCTGGTCTTTGAGGTAGGTTTCCAGTAGTTGTAATAATTGTTGTTGGCGTTCTGCATACAACAGGCGCATCTTGCGGATATGGCGCAGGAAATATCCCCCTTCCATAAAATCGCATAAAATGAGTTGTTCCATGATCGGCGATTGCCGGTCTTGGTTGTCCTTCACCCGCTTGAATTGATGCACCATTTGTGTAGATGGGAGCACGATATAGGCCAACCTTAATCCGGGAAACAATACCTTACTGAAGGTGCCGGAGTAAATGACCCGCCCGCCGGTATCCATACCCTGCAAGCTGGGCAATGGCCTCCCTTCGTAACGAAACTCACTGTCATAATCATCTTCCAGTATCCAGCTTTCCTGTTGCCGGGCCCATTCCAATAACTGCTCCCGCTTCGCATGCGACAAAGTACAGCTCATCGGAAATTGGTGGGAAGGGGTAACGTAAGCGAGCTTCGCATCACGGAAATATTGAATACCATGCGCTACATTCAGCCCATCGGCTTCCACCGGTATGGGGCAGAGTGTTACGCCTGCATTGGTAAAGGCGATCCGGGCTCCATGATAACCCGGGTCTTCCATCCACACTTTATCGTCCTTATTCAACAGGCATTCGACCACCAGGTTCAGCCCCTGTTGTGACCCGGTTACCACGATCACCTGTTCAGCTTCACAGGTCACTGCACGCGCTATGCGCAGGTAAGCAGCAATGGCCTTCCGCAGGTTCCAGTAACCCAGGGTATCCTCATAACCCAGGTGTGCCTGTTTGAAGTTTTTCAATACCTGGTTACCGGCCTGTTGCCATAATTTATAAGGGAATAGATCCAAGGCAGGCATACCTACCTGGAAAGCAACTGCATCTATGCGGCTGCCCGTTTGTGCATTTTCTGCTGGCCTGGTTGGAAGCGATTTGGCAGACTGAGCAGGAGCTTTGGAAGGAACATGAATGTTACGGGCAGCATTCAACAAATGGTCTGGTAATTTGGCTGCTACAAAAGTGCCGGCGCCTGTTTTACCGGTCACATAACCTTCCATCACCAGTTGCTCGTAAGCCTGACTCACGATTACCCGGGCCACGCCAAGCTCTTTAGCCAGGTTCCTGCCGGGTGGCAGGCGGTCACCAGGCCTTAGCCGGCTGCTCAGGATCATTGCCCGCAACTGCTCATACAACTGCAGGTACAGTGGCGCGGCCAATTGCCTGGAAAGCTTTATGCCTGCAAGAATGATCTCTGGTGATTCTTTTGCCATAAGTATACACGAATGTAGCCAACTCCCCCATTATATATAAATACCTCCCACCTTTCCCTTTGGCAAAAGGTTGTTGCCCAATTTCCAGTACAGCCGGCCATAGTTCTCCTTACCATACTTGTCAAAATCGGGATGGATGGAGGCGATCTTGTTATTACTCAGGTCACAGTTTTGGATACTGACCTTTGCAAAATAATCCGGCAGTTCAGTGATCTGGTTGTGCTGCACCCAGAAATAAGTATAGAACCCGCATCTCAAGACCGCTCTGGGTAGTACACTGATCTTATTATTGCTGGCGTAAAAAGAACCCAGGGGCCCCGCAAAGAGCGTATCGTCCAGCACTTCCAGTTGGTTGTGTGAAATATCCAGTTTTCGCAGGTGGTGCATTCCTTCCATCAGTTGCAGACTGGTCAATTGGTTACGCGCCAGGTTCAATTCGCCCCATTGCAGGGGCTTGTTGTTATTGGCCGCATACAATTGATCGGTATTCACTGCTGTGATCTTATTTGAACGCAATAAGATCGTTTCCATCACCAGCCTGGCCAGGAAATAAGGAAATTCCTTAATGGCATTATTCGAAAGATCGAGGTAGTTAAGCGCTGGCAGGGTGGCCAACTGTTCCGGAACAGCTGTCAGTTTATTTTGTTTTACTTCCAGCTTGGTAAGCTGCTGCAAAGTGTACACCTGTTCAGGTATATTGGTCAGTCCATTGTTGTTGCTATTCAACGTCCGCAGCTGCATCAGTGATGCCAGCCATTCCCAATGTTTTATTTTAGTACCCTCTATATTCAGCACCTGCAATTGGTTCAATGATTGCAATGCGGTTTCATCTGCCAGTGAATTATGAGCGATCTCCAAGGTTTGCAATTGGGTAAGCTCTGCAATGGAGGCAGGGATGGTAACATGACAGCCATTCAGGATCAGCACGCGGCATTCGGGCATTTGCTTCATGATCGCAATGGCCCCGGCAATATCAAATCGCTCACAATCTTCAAAGTGCAGCTCTTTGATACCGGTAAAGTATACCATTTCCCGGGGCAGACTGATATCCGGCAATTCCTTCAGGCTAAAGACGGAGGTGCTGACGCGGGTAATATGGTCATTGGCGCCCGCGATACAATGGAACATCAGCCTAAAGAGCATACCATCCACATCTACATGCTTCACCACCGTGTTTACCTTACGGTCTACATCGCCGCCTGTGCGCAAGGATATTTTCGACTCCTTGATGTATAACTTAAAAGCCTGTGGTCCATATTTATCATAGAGCTTCTCCGCGGCCTTGTGTACTTCCTTATCGGGATGCGCCATCATAATGGCGGCCAGTATACTTTGGATAGACTTATTGGCGCCACCGGTGGCGATGATCTGGAAGGCAACCCGGTAATTTTCCACCTGGTTACTACACAGCAATTGCAGTAGCTGCTCATTTACCGGTTCGTTTTCTTCTGTCAGTAACCAATGATCTCCTCCTCCGATCAATACCTGGTTCAGCTGGTCAACCGTGATCACGGTACGACCGGCAACAATAAAGGGCGCCGCTTCTTCCACGGTAGTATTGCCACCCACTACCACGATGGTATGCTCGTCGTTGGCATTATTATCTACTCTGATGCCATATTGTTCCAGCTTGCTGTTGATGGACTTGATGGATTCGCCCTTCGGCTTGTCGAGCAAACGCAGTACAGGCTTTTGTTGCTGTGCAATCGCCTCTGCCAGCTTATTGGGCAGCAGCTCCTGCAAGCCCAGCATGTTTTTGATAAACAATCCGAAAAGCAGCTGGGTTTGTACAGCATCATAGCCCTTGCCGGCAACAAATGCCCGGAAGGGCGTTAATATATCTTCGTATTTGTATTTGAATTTTACTTTTTGGGTAAGCCCCAATGCCAGTGGTAACTGACTATCGGTATTGATCCACAATCCCCGGCATTCTACTTCTTGCAGCCTATCAAGGATGGCCAGGTTTTGGGCCGAAAGGAAAGCAATACTTTTTGTATGCGGAAATTCAACCTGCAATTGCTGCAACCGGGGTAATGCATCAATGACTTTAAAGATGCCGGCCATGTCCTGCTCATTCTTTTTCGGATTGGCCAATTTGAGTATTTCCAGTTTTGTAAGCAAGCTGATCTTTTCCGGGAAATTATTGCCGCGGTATCCATTCAGCTCCAGGGATGTTAAGGCAGGCAAGGTCGATAAGCGTACAGCTTCCTTATTAAAATCCATCAGGCTGTTTTCTTTCACCTCCAAACCCTCGAGCGAAAGCATGGACTCAATGCCGGCAGGCAATTCCCGGAACTTCGTTTTCCAGATCACCAACCATTTCAACTGCTTCAGCCTGTTAAAAGAAGCCGGCATAGCAGTCAGTTCTTTGGCCCAAAGGCGCAGGTATTTAGTATCAGGGTAGGTGTCGAAGAAATCATCTGGTAAAGAAGCGATCTCTCCTTTATGATCATTTATTTCTAAGATCCCATGCTCTGGTGTGTACCGTATATGCTTTGTTAAGTCCATTGCCATTACATTTTTGTGAGGATCAGTTTGCCAATTTCCGGTATGCTGTACAAGCGCTTGAGGCTTTTTTTATCGGAGGCTACCAGTTCCTGCGCGTTGGCCAGCCGCAGGTCATTGGGAATAAAGGGCAGGAGAATGAATGCTTTGATATTGTCAAATGACTTGTCGGTAAGTTCTTCTTTGCTATACAGCAGGTAATTGGTGAGGCGGGTCATGATTACGGACAAGATATCCATGCGCTTGGTTTTTCCATCCACCAGCGTCTTCACCCGTTCTTCTACTACTTTGAACAGCGGCGCCTGCATGATCTCCTCCGGCGCTACGATCTGGTCCATATCCATATTGATAAAAGTGATGAAAGCTACGGTGGTCTCTGCGTCGAGGCAACCATCAGCCAGCATCTTCACCAGGTCGAGCTCCTGCTTCAGGTCAGCAATACCTTCCAGGGAGCGGAAGAACTGTACCAGCGAGCGGGGCGTAGTACGGGTACCTGTAACGATCTCAGGATAGGTCAAAATGAAATCAATACCCCGCGCATCGATGCCGCTTTGCTCGGCCCACCTGGCCCATGCCTTCACTTCAAATTCCATGGTCATGTGCATCATGCGTGTGAGCATGGCATCATCCATGGTGGTCACCGAATAATCACCGCCATCAGGATTGGCTGTGAGTACGATGAGCCAGCCTGGTGGGAAGCGCCAGCTCACCAGTTCATAGTTTTGCAGCAGCTGCATAATGCCCCGCAGAATGCGGTCGTCTGCACGGTTCACGTCATCAATCAGGAAGATGCCGGGCCCTGGCTGATGCGGTACCCAGTCGGGCGCTACGAATTTGGTACCGGCTACGCCGTTGGATTGTTCGATACGCGGCATGCCCAGCAGATCGCCCATTTCCTCAAACTGTGCAGGAGCGATGTATACAAATTCATAGCCTTTGCCCAATGCAAAGTCTCTGATCAGTTCTGTTTTACCAATGCCATGCATACCCCAGATACATACGGGGGTAGGGCGCTGATCGCCAACTTTATCCAGGAACTGGCCCGATACATGTTCCAGCAGTTGAACCACCTGGCCCGCATGTACTTTCGAACCGTAAGTAATATAATTGAACTGTGTATTGGTTGACATATCGTGTATTCGTTAAGAGACGAGCCGGGCTTTACGGCCAGGCAGTTGTTGAAAGGTGGTTGAATCTGGTTTGATGCCATCGCGGCTGATCACCCACAGCACCGGAAACCGCGGAGTGGCAGTAGGCGGATGCGCTACCCCATCTGTAAAATAGATCAGTCCGTCGGGATTGAACTCCCTGTTGCCATATTCAATCGGCGGATTAAAGTTAGTACCTCCTCTTCCTAAAACAAAAGAAGGCGCAATCCCTTTGTAAGCATAAGTCCGTTTTACCTGCGCATCACATTCTACTACCAGTATTTCTGCGCCGCCCCGCCACAAGTGATGTATCTCATTAAAAAAATCATGTAGCTCTTCTTTGTTGATGCTACCCGAAGTATCCACGGCTACCAGCAATTTCTTTAGCCGCCGTACCCTGATGCCGGGGTTGGTGCCATAGCGTTTGGAAGGACGTTTCAGGGTATTCCGGATCCTTGTCTTGCTACTGCTTTCTGAGAACAACTTGATCACCCGCCTCCAATCTACCAATGGTTTTGCCTTGTACAGCAATTGATCGAGGTAAGCTTTAAGGCCAGCCGGCAGTTTGCCATAACTTTTTTCATTGGTCCTGGCCCTTGCGATGTGCACCAGGTTATCGATATCAGCATCCAGTAATCCTTTTTCGATCTCATCCAGGGCGCCGATCTCTTCCCAGGCGCCATGCCTTTCCAGTCCGTGTGAGGAATCGCGGATAGATTGAAAGGCAGCAGCGCTGGCTGTATTGGCAAACAGGGTATGCAGGTTTTGCTGCAGGTGCAGCAGTTTTTCATAATAGTATTGCCAGGAGCCGTCGCGCGCCAGGGCAAGCTCGGGGAAATCTTCCAGGAAAATAGATTCGGTGGGCAACTGTGCTTTATCGATGTATTGATTGACCACGATATCCATGGCGATATTCACCACATGCTTGTTGAACCCGCGCACATTGGCGAGGGTATGCTTGTATACGATGTGCAATATTTCATGTTTCACCACTCCGTAGCGGTGGCGTTTGTCCGTAAAGAATTGGTCCCAGAATACGGGGTTGATGTAGAGTACATGTTTTCGTTCCCTTAGCCCTACGGCCATGGTTTGAATAATATGGTCGGGGGCCACCACTTCTTTATTGAGTGTGCTGAAGAAATGGGAATAGAAGGGCTCCTGTAGCAACAAGGCGATGCTGGTTCTCGTAACCTCTTCCAGGATACGGCTATGGTCAACTACAAGGGCCATCAACAGGATTTAGGGTGTAAAAAACATAAATCTAATTAACTGACCCCAATCCTACAACATCAAAAGTGCATGGGGAGTGGCTGGGAGGCGGCTAACTCATTGGTAATGTACGGCTAATCCCCGGCTAGTCCCCGGCTGATCCTCTCTGTATGTTCTCTGTACGTTCTCTAAAGGTTCTCTGTAGGTTCTCTGTAGGTTCTTGAGGCAGCCAAACGGGTAATGGCCAGGTTGTATCCATTTTTACAATATTTAACGACAGGACGTACTGTGGTAAGAATTGCCGGTGGGTTTAAGAAGTCTATTGCTCAAAATGGTCATATGGATTATTCTATGCTGGAAGAGCTGGATTTCCAGGATGAGTATTCTTTTGATGATACAGCCAATGGTCTGGTAACGACGAAGGAAGATAAAGGCGTTTTGCGCCTGCATATCCACGTAGGAAACCATTGTGTAAAAAAGCACAGCGGGCTTGCTACGGGCTATTATCTGGAAGCCATCCTATTATATGGTGATCCTGCAGAAGCAAATACGCTAAGGGTAGACAGTGTTGAATCACGGCTTTATTCATTCGAAGAAGAAACAAGGGTTATTGACTGTAACCTTTCTTTGCAGCTTCCCGAAAAGGAATGCTGGATGGTATTGCTGAAGGTGAGTTGTGTATTGGACAGGGAAATAGCAGGAACCTCCAAATATCATGGAATGAAAGTGGTGAAGGTGGGGAGGGGAGTTAGTTGAGTAGCTCCTTCACCCTTGTTTTAATATATCCATTCTGTAAATACTGGTAGAGGTTTTTGCCGGGGCAATCGGTTTTGGTGGAATGGTCCTTGTGAGAGGCAATGGTTTCGGCGGGGATATTGTATTTTTTTACGCAATAAGCAATGAGCCTGGTGAGGGCTTCCAATTGTTTTGCCGGTACTGGCTGTTCTTCAAAATTACCCAGGCAGGAGATCAGCAGGTGGCCACCGGGGTCGTATTCTGTGGCTGTTTCTCCAACTGTGTATACATCTCTTCCTTCATATATGGTACCATCGGGCGCAATTAAAAAATGATAGGGGATATCTGCCCAGTTCCTGTCTTTGCCCATGCCCCAGGTTTGTACATTCTTAATGTGCTTAGCGGCATCTTTGGTGGAATCGAAAGCGGTGCCTTCATGGTGAATGGTGATCTTCACGGGGGTATGTTGCCGAAATGGTTTGGGCGCTGCAGCATTCCAGCTGGCACGGGGTACAATAACTGCGCCCGTGCCGGTGATCTTAATGGTATTTTCTATTTCTTTATAGGTGCTTTCATTGCCGTTGCGGTCTACGGCTGTTACCACGATATGGGTGGGCATGCTCTTATCGGCTGGCATATCGAAGGTGGTGGACCGGTCGTTGCGGTTCATGATCTTGTACTTCCAGGTAATGATGCCGGCTTTGTCTTTGAACTTACCATATACTACATAATGAAACACATCCTTCTCATCGGGATGGGTCCAACTTATTTTTAATGCATTGCCCAATTGATCGAGTGTTACCACAGGGGCTTCGGGGGCTTTGTTGTCGAGCCAGGGGCTGGAGGGGATCAATGCCTGTTTTTTATACGGCCCGTTGAGGATGCCATTGGTCATCTGCGGACTTTTGGTGAGCTGTGAAATGCTCCAGTGAATAGCGCCTGTACTGTTGGGCAGCATGGCGCGGGTGATCATGATCTGACCGATGATCTCATTCACATTGCGAACACTGGTATCGGTGCCTACGTTCATGCCAGGCCAGAGGTGCCTGTTTTGGGTATTTTCACCTGCCCACCAGCCCAGTAATAAAGGAAAGCTTTGCTGCAAGCGACTGATCGGCCAATAAAGCTGAGGAGAAAAATAATCTATCCAGCCTTTGTTGAGCCAGAGTTTGGCATCTGCATAGAGCACGCTGTATTGATCGAAGCCTCCCACGTTTTCAGGATAACCGGGACGCCAGATACCAAAGGGGCTGAGGCCAAACTTCACATGTTTCTTTTCTGATTTGATCTCTTTATAAAGACGTTCAATAAAGGTGTTCACGGCATCACGGCGCCAGTCGCCTCTTTCGAGTTTACCGCCACCAGCTTTGTAAACGGCATAGCTGGCACTGTCCGGGAAATCGTCTCCATGGTTATAATCGGGATAAGGATAGAAATAATCATCAAAATGCACACCATCGATATCATATCGCTTTACGATGTCCATTACTACTGCGGCTGAATGATCCTGGGTGCCTTTGAGGGCGGGATCAAACCACCAGTAATTGCCGTCTTTGAGTTTTACTACCAGTTCAGGCCTTTTTTTCACAATGGAACTATCCGATACTACTCCACCTACTGTATGGTGTGCACGGTAAGGATTGAGCCATACGTGCATTTCGAGACCACGGTCGTGCGCGGCTTCTGTCCAGAACTGGAGGGGATCATAATAAGGACTGGGTGCTTTGCCTTGTACACCGGTGAGGTAATAAGACCAGGGTTCGAGAGAGCTTTGGTACAAGGCATCGGCTTGCGGTCTTACCTGAAACACCACGGCATTGAAGTTGTTGGCTTTGAGGTAATCCAATAAAGTGATGGCTTCCTGTTTTTGTTGCTCGGTTGTAAGGCCGGGTTTGCTGGGCCAGTTGATATTGGCTACGGTAGCTACCCAGGCAGCGCGGAATTCTCTTTGTGCTTTGGGAGCTGAAGCTGGCGTGGAGGAGCTTGCTGCTGATGGCTGCTTCGTAGCTGATTTGGAACCGGCACAAGCCTGTAATATAAAAGCAATCAGGAGGGCAGTAGCAAATGTTGATGTTCTGTGTGGCATAGTCCTATATTGAAACGCTGTTTTGTAGTGAGGGCTTAAAGATACAGGTAGGGACAAATGAAAGCTGCAAGGGCCATTTAAATTCGCTTAAAATGTGCAGTTGTTTGCGGGATTTGTCGAGTAGCAGATGATGAGGGAATGCATTATGGGAAGGGAGCTTCAATAACCTGCAAGGGAGGAGCAGTGAGCGGTTTGGTTCGGTAGCAGATCTCTCACTCCGCTGCGCTCCGTTCGAAATGACAAGAATGAGCAATCGAAATGGCAAGAATGAGAAATCAGAAAGACAATCAATATTGATGTATTGAGTTTTTTTACAGACATTATCAGTCTCATTATTTGGTACTTGACTATATGCAGGACATAATTAGGTAGTACGAAACCGGTTTCGTAATAAGATAAAAGATAATATTTAGTTCTCATTAACTTAACGCATTCATAACCCATTAACGATCCTTACCCCTTGATTTTCTAACAACTTTGCAACTCAATTAAAATTGACCAAATGAAACATTTCAACCCACGGGTAATCATGTGGGGTGTACTGCTATTGACGCAAATGCTCCTGCATGCGACTGCATTTACCCAAACAACCCAGGTTACTGCTAAAGGAACTGTATTAAATGAAACCTCCGCGCCCATGGCTGGCGTGACGGTGATAGTAGCGAACGAAAAAAGCCAGTTCAAACGATCAACACAAACAGATTCGAAAGGTTCATTTGAATTTAAAAACCTGGATGCCTCCGGCATGTATGCTTTTACTTTCTCGCACGTTGGTTATGCCGAACAAGTGGTCAGGAACAATAAGCCTGATGCATCCGGCACAATTACCTTCGAAGTAAAACTCGAACAATCTGCTACCAATACGGCCGCTGAAGTAGTGGTGGTAGGTTATGGCAAATCCACCAAACGCGATGTTACGGGCTCTGTAAAATCATTAAAAAGCGCCGACTTCAACCGCGGTATCATCAACTCGCCCGAAGAACTCCTTCAGGGCAAGGTATCCGGGGTCAACGTAACTTCCTCAACAGGCGAACCCGGTGGCACACAAAAGATCACTGTCCGTGGTCCTGGTAGCTTAAGGGCAGATGCCGCCCCCCTCCTTGTAGTGGATGGTATGCCACTCGACAACAACCCCACGGGTGGCGCTACGAACCCCCTGGCTTTTATCAATCCCCAGGACATTGAGTCGATAGACGTATTGAAAGATGCCTCCGCAACGGCTATCTATGGTGCAAGAGGCGCTAATGGCGTTATCCTCGTTACTACCAAAAGAGGTAAAGCAGGATTCAGCTCCACCAATTATACCTTCGGTGCAGGTATCAGTAAAATCGCCAACAAACTGCCCGTATTTGGTACTGAAGAATACAAACAACAGGTAACTGCGCTCGGCGGCACCCTGGAAGATTTTAAAGGAAGTACGGACTGGCAGGATCAAGTGACGCGCACGGCCTTCACACAAAACCACAACCTGGCCCTGTCCGGTGGCACCAATAAATTCACTTACTACGGCTCCTTCGGTATGCAATTACAGGAAGGTATCCTGAAAGGAAATGATATCAAACGCTATACGGGTCGTATGAACATGACCCAAAAACTGCTGGACGACAAGTTGGTGATCGATGTCAACTTAAGCGCCAACAACATCGTCAACCAACGCCCCAGTATCGGTGGTTTGATCGGTGGCGCTATTTCTACCAATCCAACCATCCCCGCCTATGGCGCTGATGGCAAACCTTATGTCTTCCAGAATGGCATCAATCCATTGACGGTGCTGGCGCTGGAAAAAGACGTGACCACTACCAACCGCATATTGGGCAATATCAGTGGCTCATTGACCCTTTTCAAAGGCCTGGTATATAAACTAAACTTCGGTATCGACAATTCTACGGCTACCAGGGATCTCCAATCACTGCCCAACACTGTCCCCCTACGCCTGGGTAGACTGGAATCGTTCAATAATATCAATCGGAATCACCTGGTTGAAAATTATCTCACTTATACTACGACCATCGACCGCCATAAGATCAATGCTTTGGCAGGATATTCCTACCAAAAGATCTTTATTCAAACAAGGTCTTCCAGTATCAACAATTTCGCCATCTCTGAAATAGAGCCTATCTATAATCCAGGTTTGGGACAGGAACTTACCCTCACCAACAATAGACCTTCTGGTTCAGGCTATATCAACGAACTGCAGTCTTATTTTGGAAGGGTAAACTATCAATACAACGACAAGTACCTGTTGACGGCTACCCTGCGTGCTGATGGTTCTTCCAAATTTGGTGAGAACAATAAGTATGGCATATTCCCCTCTTTTTCCGCAGCATGGATCATTTCCAAAGAGTCATTTTTGGACAACTCTATTTTCAACAGCCTGAAGCTGCGTGCAGGTTGGGGCAAAACGGGTAATCAGGAAATCCCTGCCAAAATCACCCATGCATTTTTCAACTCTGTGGTATCGGGTACTACCAGCTATCCGCTCAATTCCGGCACCACCTATCCTGCAGGTACTACTTACAGGCGCCTGGCCAATCCCGATATTCAGTGGGAAGTGTCTGCTCAAACAGACTTAGGCCTGGACTTTGAATTATTCAAAGGCGCATTGAGTGGTAGTGTGGATTACTTCAGAAAAGTGTCTGATAATATCCTGTTGACGATTTATCCAGCTGACCCCATCCAACCGGCTGAGGTTACCTGGACGAACGAAAAGAATATGAACATCATCAACCAGGGTGTGGAAGCCGACCTGAATTACAGGCATACCATGCCAGGCGGATTTACTTATTCTATAGGTGGTAATATTACCTTTATCGACAATGAGGTGAAGAACTCGCCTTATTCAGTGATCACTTCCGGTTATGCTCAAGGTTCGGGCCTCACTGCTTCACCCGTAAACGGTTATGTGAACGGACAGCCTATTGGTACTTATTTCCTGAAACAATTCATTGGCTTTGATAACACAGGAAAAAGCGCTTATCTCGACGTCAACAAGGATGGTATCATCAATGACTATGATCGCGTAGCAGTAGGTACTGCATTGCCCAACCGCACCTACAACCTGTATTTTACACTCGGTTATAAAGGATTCGATCTGGCAGCCAACTTTAATGGGGTATCAGGCAATAAGCTCTACGACAATACGGCCAACTCCAACTTCTATAAACTGTTGTTGTCTAAAGGCGTAAATACAACTGCCGAAGCCATTAAATATCCTGAAGAAGATAAAAACAACAATGCGCAGATCTCTTCCAGGTTTGTAAAAGACGGAAGCTTCTTCCGCTTCAATAACCTCACCATTGGATACAATTTCGATCCTGCCAAATTGCATCTTTCCAAATGGGTACAGGCCATCCGCCTTTCGGTTACCGGCCAGAACCTATTTGTCATTACACCTTATGACGGTTATGATCCAGAAGTTAATATCGACCGGCAAGATGGTGGCGTATCCTCTTTCGGCATCGATTATCTCAGCTATCCTAAAGCAAGATCATTCCTCGTTGGTTTTAATGTAACATTCTAAAGCGATTTATCATGAAGAAGCAATTATTAATAGTTCCAATCATCATAGCTGCACTGACAGCAGGTACGGGTTGTACCAAACTAAATGAAAAGATCCTGGACGAAACATCGTCTGTGGGTCTTAACGATAAGCAAATTGCAGAAGGCATCATTGCACCTGTATATGCACAGTTGCCCAATATCTATCTGCACACCAATTACCTTACCCTCCAGGAGATCTCAACGGACGAAGCCATCCTGCCTTACCGCGGCGGCACGGATTGGGGCGATAATGGTATTTACATTGGCATGCACAGCCACAACTTCACCACTACCGATCCCAATATCAGGAATACCTGGAATTTCCTGGCCCAATCTATTTCAAGGTCCATCACTGCCCTCGCCACCCTTCCGGGTTTAGCAGATCCATCTGCTAAAACTTTCCTGGCAGAAGCAAGGGCCATGCGCGCCTATTACAGCATGATGACCCTCGACCTCTTCGGTCTGATCTTCGTAAAAGAAGATGCCACGGAACAGTCCATCGTTCTGAGGGGCAACGATGCGGTAGAATACATCAAGAAAGAATTGCTGGCTGCCGAGCCCAACCTCGAAAGCAATGTTACGCATGGCAGAATGTCGAAAGAAGCCTGCTGGGGAATACTCGCCCGGCTTTACCTGAACAGCGCTGTGTACAAAGACATCTATGCTACCCAGTTTAACTTTGCTGCAGCAGATATGGACAAGGTGATAGAATATTGCGACAAGATCATTGCTACCAACAAATACCAGTTCTCTCCCGAGTACTTCTCGATCTTTGATGATAACAATGATACCAACAAGGAGATCATCTTTGCGGTAGACCAGCGCGCCGACCTCAACGGTCACAACCGGATGGCCTACTTCTCCCTGTCGGGCGACCAGTTTCCCCTGCCTGATTATGTAGGCGCCAATGGTACGGATGGCCCCGCCATTACTTCTGACTTTTACCAATCCTGGGTAGGTGCATATGGCACTGTTGATCCAGCTACTGCCGATCCAAGGTTCTTCAAACAAAACCTGGGTATTTATACCAATCCTGCCGATAGCTGTGTACCTGCTGCCCAGTTCAATATCAACCGGGGTATCCTCCGCGGTCAACAATACGGTCTTATCAGGAAGAATGGTGTATTTGTGAAATGTGGTAGCGGCAGTATGAAAGTAGGGCCACTTTTTCACGATACCCGCAACAAGCCTACATTACCAGTGATCTTTACGGAGAAAGTAGATTTCACTACCGAAGGCAGCAACTATCCTTCCGGCTACCGTGTATCTAAATATGAGTTCAGCCGTAAATCACAAAGTGGCCGCAACTTCGGCGAAGCCAATATCGTGATGCTGCGTCTTGCTGATATCTACCATATGCGTGCAGAAGCCAAACTCCGGAAGAGTAATGACGCTGCTGCCGCATTGGCCGACATCAATACCGTAAGAGCTTCCCGCACGGCCCGCCAGGTTCCACCTGCACTGACCTCCATGACGCTCGACATCCTTTTCAGGGAGCGTGGTTTTGAGTTCTACTGGGAATGCCTCAGAAGAACAGACATGATACGCTTTGGTAAATATGAAGGCACCTGGACAGAGAAGAGCAACAACAACGTTAAGAAAAGAATCTTCCCAATTCCTCAAACGGCTATCGACGCCGCAGCGAATATCAAAGATTACCTGAAGCAGAATGATAGTTATTGATCTGTAACAGTTGTTCGTATTTTATATAAAATGCCCCCAAAGGTCAGCGACTTTTGGGGGCATTTTCATTAGCAGTTTATTGCGCCAGGTATCCGCCATCCACATTGTAATAAGCGCCCGTAACGAAAGAGGCCTTATCCGAATTGAGCCAGAGCGCCAGCTCGGCCACTTCTTCCGATGTTCCCAGCCGGCCCATGGGATGTAAGCTTACCAATGCTTTCATAGCAGCCTCATTTAAATTTTTAGTCAATAAAGGAGTAACAATGTATCCCGGTCCAATGGAATTGATCCGTATCTTTTTATCGGCATATTCCAGCGCCGCCGCTTCCGTCAACCCGATCACCCCATGTTTGGCAGCGGCATAAGCACAGGAAAGCCGCGTACCCACCTTACCCAGTATGGAAGCCATGTTCACAATGCTGCCGCCACCGGCAGCCAGCATCGCAGGCAGTTGGTAACGCATGCCATAAAATACACCCGACAGGTTGATGCCAATTACTTTGTCCCACCCTTCGATGGGATATTCACCCGTAGTAGCCTGTGGCCCGCCAATACCTGCATTGTTCACGGCAATATGCAATCCGCCGAATGCAGCAACTGTTTTATCTACCAGGGCCTTATTATCATCGGGTATGGAAGTATCGGCCTTCACGAATAAGGCTTCTCCTCCCTTCGCTTTGATCTCCTCCACAGCAGCATTGCCCCCTTTTCATCAATATCCGACACCACCACCTTGGCACCTTCCGCTGCATACAGCAAGGATATGGCATGACCAATACCTGAACCGCCTCCGGTAACAATAGCAACTTTCTTTGCTAAACTTTTCATAGTACTTAATTTATTTGATGGTTTGAATGTCGGTTCGCCGGGGAGGGGTATTACCTGTAGCAGGCAAACGGCTACCTCTTACTGAGCCAATCCTATTTGTTTCATAAATTCCTGGTTGTCCCAGAAAAGATATTCTTCACTCATTTTACCATCTTTCCAGTGGCCGACGGTACACATACCCAATTTAAATTTCTTGCCGTTAGGTTGAATTGTTTTTCCATTGCCAATGGGCATTGGCTGTAAAAAGGTGCCTTCCATTTCACCAATCACGGCTGTCCAGTCGCCGCTGCCGAATTTAACAGGATGGGTTTTGATCCTGGTATCGGGTGCAAACACAAACATGGGCTTCAGCTTGTCGATATGCTGAGGGCTCAACCCTTCTGTGATAGTACCGTCCGGATAATACACTTTAATGTTATCCGCATGACTAATGGCAAGATCAGCCCATTGCTGGTTACTGTAGAAGATAAAGTCAAGCGAATCAAATCTTGCCAGGCGCATTTCCGTCAATGCTTTTTCCGCATTGAATTTGTTTAATTCACTTTGTAGGGAGTCGATCTTTGCCTGGAGAGCAGCAGGACTACCGGTGCCGGAGCAGGAGGTTAAAAACAGGATCAGCATACCGGTAAAGGATGAAGCAATAAATGATCTGATAGTAAGTCGTAGCTTTTTCATACACCATTAATTTAAAAATGAATGAAATCACCGCAATACAAATGCCTCTGTCTAATACAGTACGTATTCCAACAGCAACATATACAATAAATCGACTGTAGGATACTACTGTTTCAGTTCAGCCCCCTTTTCATGGTGCATACAATAGACAAGAGGCGGCTTCCAAAGAAGAAGGCCGCCTCTTGTTGCTTTCTTGTTCTGTATATTGCTTACTGCTGATAGCCGCCATAATATTGTACGGGGCTCCAGGAGGGGATCACCGGTAATGCTTCCGGCGCCCATGACTTGAATGCCTGGCCAGCATATACAACCTTGCCATCCACGATCGTTAATAAGGAAGTAATGGATTTGATCTCATCTTCAGGAACTGTAAAATAATCCTTACTAAGGATAACCAGGTCTGCTGCATAGCCTGCCTGCAGGCTTCCTTTTCCTTTCTCTTTGATCAGCGAATAACCACCGGCAGTTAATAATTGCAAAGCCGTCAACCGGTCAAGTGTGTTCTCTTTGGCCATCACGGGCGTACCACCAAGCGTTTTACCGCTGGTGATCCAATACAAAGCTACCCATGGATTGTAACTGGCCACCCTCGTTCCATCAGTTCCTAGTCCTACGGGCAGTCCCAGTTCCAACATGCGCTTCACCGGCGGCGTAGCCAATGCAGCCTTCTTGCCATACCGGTGAATAAAACTTTCGCCCTGGTAAGCCATGCGATGTTGCACTGCAATGCCTCCCCCCAGCGCTTTGATGCGCTGCATATTTTCTTCATTGATGGTCTCAGCATGATCAAAAAACCAAACCAGTCCATTCAGGGGCGTTTCCCTGTTCACTTCTTCTATCACTGCCAGGTCGCGGCTGATGCTTTCATTATAAGTGGCATGCAGGCGGAAAGGCCAGCGCCTTTTTACCAGTAATTGAATAACGGCTTTGAGGTTGCCTTCCATACTGGCTGGTAGTTCGGGCCTGGGAATCAGGAAGTTCTCAAAGTCTGCCGCATCGCCCACCAGGTTTTCCCCAGCTCCTTCTACATAATAATCCATTTCATTAATGCCATTGTGCTCATGGCGATCTATTTCCACCATGCCCGTCCACCGGGTATAATCATTCAATTCTGTTCCCTTCTTCTGGGCAAATAAAAAGTAAGGCAGGCGCAGGGTGATCTTACCCAGTTTATTCAGTGAGTCGGTAATGGCATAATCATCGGGGAAGTTTTGAAACCCGCCGCCCGCATCCATCACGGCCGTTACACCCAGGCGGTTCAGCTCAGTCATGTACTGCAGTGTAGAATTTATCTTTTCTGCAGTCGACAACTCAGGCAATTTTGCCAGGGTGGAATAAAGTAAAAACGCATTGGGTTCTGCCACCAGCAACCCTGTAGGATTGCCCTCATTGTCTTTTTCAATCAATCCACCGGCAGGATTGGGCATATCGCCCAGGATATTCAATTGTTTGATGCCAGCTTTGTTCACCCAGGCTTTTCCATAGAGGTATAAAATAAAAACGGGCACATCACCTGTTGCAGCATTGATCTCTGCCAGGGTGGGCAGTCGCTTTTCTTCAAACTGGTATTCATTCCATCCACCTACCACCCTTACCCATTGGCCGGCCGGTGTTCTTGCTGCCTGTTCCTTCAACATGTCCAATGCGCGCTTCAAAGTGCGCACGCCATCCCACCTCAATTCGGTATTGTAGAACCTGCCGCCGCGTATTACGTGCAGGTGGCTGTCAAACAATCCGGGAATCACGCGGTTGCCACCGGCATTTATCACCCTCGTTTGTTTTGCTTTCAGTTTAAGCACCTGTTGGTTGGTACCGGTAAACAATATCTTGTTGCCTGCAATCGCTACAGCTTCGGTTTCCTGGCTACCATCGCCTGTCGTTATTTTACCATTCGTGATAATCAGATCGGCTTTTGTTTGGGCGCGAACCATACTACCGGGCAATACGATCAACAGCAGCAGGAGCGCATACATCGTTCTCATCATAAAAAAATTAAGGGGCGGAAAATCCGCCCCCGTTATTCAGAATAAGGTTAGTGTTTCAGCATTTCCTGTGCATACTGGATGCCCAGTCCATAAGCGCCACCATATTTTTTCACTAGGTTGTTCACTGGTGCATAGGTCTCACTTCTTGCCCAGTCGCGTTGCAGCTCCAACAGGTATTGTATGGAGGTGATGGGTTTTATACCGGCCTGCACCATACGGGTGATCGCCATTTCATGTGCTTCAGTACTTACATCACCACTGGCATCGGTGATCACATATACATCATATCCATCTGCTTTGGCTGATAAGGCTGGACCTACGATACAAACGCTGGTCCAAAGTCCGGCCAACACGATCTTCTTCTTGCCTTTGTCTACGATCGCTTTATACGCATTCGCATCCTCCCAGGTATTCATTGTGGTTCTATCAATATAAGTCTTGCTGGAAGGATAGAATTCAGTGATCTCAGGGAAAACCGGTCCACTGAAGGACTTCTCGGCCACAGTGGTCACTACTGTAGGCACTTTGAATATGCTGGAGGCCCCCGCTACGATCGCCGTGTTGTTCCTTAATTGTTCAATGGAAATATTCTTTACCGGAAATCCCATCTGACCTTCGAAATCTATCAGTACCAGTGCGTGGTTGGTAGGGTTCAGCAATTCAGGAGAAGGTTTCTGCGCTTGTGTTGTTAATCCCAAAATAGTAGCTGCAAATAAAGAGGCCACTGTTCTAATTGTCGCTTTCATGATCTTAAGTTTTAAATTTTGTGCTGTGTATCTTTTGTTTCAATTATTTGATAACACAAAACTACCGCACTGCGACACTGAAGGCAAGTGACATATAAGGGATAGTGATGTACATTTTATCGAAGGCCGATAAAAGCAGCATCAGGCGGCATAGTAGCTGGCAACAGCCTATTTATATGGTAAGGGAAAGAAAAACTATTTGTTAAAGAATCACTAATCGGGAATTGCAATACTATAACCCACTTTTACTTTGTCCATTACAACATGTGTATAAAAGTGTTTTACATTGGAATTGTCCATCAGCCATTTCCTGGTAAATAATTCATACTCCTGCATGGTGGCAGTATTCACAATAATGATAAAGTCATAAGTGCCGGTTACGTAATAACATTGCATCACCTCACTCAGCTGAAGCATCGACGCCTTGAATTTTTCAAGGTCTTGTGAACTGCCCCGCTCCAACGCAATATCTACAATGCAGGTGATATCAATACCGGCCACACCAGGAGAAACGATGGATACGTCTGCTTCGATCATTTTTTCATCCCTTAGCCGCTTCAGTCTCCTTTGCACAGCCGAGGCACTAAGCCCTACTTTCTCTGCCAACTCTTCTGAAGTGAGCCGGTTGTTCTGTTGTAATAACCTGAGCAGGTGCCGGTCGAACTGATCTGTTTTCATGCAGCTTTTACCCGTTTAAGGAATCAAAAATACCGTAAAAACCCATCAAACGAATGTATTTGCGGGTTTCCTCTACCCGTACCTGTATAGCTTTGCCTTTCAAATTCTATCAAAACAAAATAAAGATCACCATGCAAACATTCTTCTCAGAACAGGCGCCCAAAGCCATCGGCCCTTACGCTCAGGCCATCAGAACAGGCAACCTGTTGTATTGCGCCGGTCAAACACCCCTCGTACCATCCAGCATGACCATAGAAGCCGTTGATATAGAAGGTCAGACACGCAGGGCGCTGAAAAACCTGGAAGCCGTTTTACAGTCGGCGGGCCTCAGCTTCTCAAACGTTGTCAAAACGAATGTATTCCTCACGGATATGGACCTGTTTTCCAAAATGAATGCCGTATATGCTGAGGTATTTGGAACACACCGTCCTGCACGTTCTACCGTCGCCGTGAAAGGCTTACCTTACAATGCCCTGGTGGAGATCGAATGCATTGCAGAATTTAACCATGTCAACTAATTCAAACTAACTATTCTACTATGGAAATGCCCAACAACACGTCAACGGCGGTAGCCCAGGATTTTACCCCGGAAGAGATCGCCGCCTTCAGGGAAGATACAGAAGGATGTGCCAACACCATTCACCTCAACAATGCAGGCGCCAGCCTGATGCCCAATCCGGTTACTAAGTCCATCCTCGATCATATCAAACTGGAAGCAGCTATTGGTGGTTATGAAGCTTCTGCATTTCAACAGGCTGCCATCAGTGATTTCTATGTACAGGCAGCCCGGCTCTTCAATTGCAAGCCTTCCAATATTGCTTTTACAGCCAGCGCTACGGATTCTTATACCCGTGCCTTATCGTCCATCCCTTTCAAAGCCGGCGATATTGTGCTCACCTCCAATGATGATTTTATCTCCAACCAGATCCAGTTCCTTTCCTGTCAAAAAAGATTTGGTATCAGGATAGAACGGGTTAAGAATGCACCCGAAGGTGGAGTAGACCTGGAAGACCTGGAGTACAAGCTTAAAACCTTACACCCCCGCTTGCTGGCCATCACCCATATACCTACCAACTCGGGCCTGGTGCAACCGGTGCATGCCATTGGCGAAATAGCAGCCCGGTATGATACGATTTACCTACTCGATGCCTGCCAGACGGTAGGACAAATGAAACTCGATGTAGAGGCATTGCATTGTGATTTCCTGAGTGTCACCAACCGTAAATTCCTCCGGGGACCACGCGGAACAGGCATGCTCTACATCTCTGATAAGGCACTGCAGGCCGGTCTGGAACCGCTCTTCATCGACATGCGGGGAGCCGAATGGATAGAAAAGGATGTGTACAAACAAAGAGAAGACGCTGTACGCTTTGAGGATTGGGAATTTGCCTATGCATTGGTGTTGGGAACAAAAACTTCCATTGAATATTTCCTGCAGGTGGGTGAAGACAGGATCTGGCAACGCGTGAAGGAGCTATCAGCGCGCTTGCGCACCCAACTAACTGAGATCAATAAAGTAAGGGTGCTCGACCGGGGTCCGGAATTGGGTGGCCTCGTTACTTTCTCTGTTCAAGGTGGCGATCCGGTGCACCTAACGCAGGAATTGCTGAAGCGGAAAATAAATGTGGTGCCAAGCTATAGGAAATTCGCCGTCATAGATTTCGATGAGAAGAAGATAGATTGGGCGCTCCGCGCTTCTCCCCACTACTTCAACACCACCGATGAACTGGACCAGTTTATTGAGGCGGTAAAAGAGATCGTATAGATGAACAGAAGAGGGTGAGCCGCCCTTGAAGGGCGACCCACCCTCTTTTTATGAGTCCCGCTAAGCCGCTGGGATGTCTTTCTCGTTGGGTGTGCCTTGTTACCTTGTTGCCTGTGTGCGTTGTTACTTTATTGCCTTATTACCGTGTTACCTCTTCCAGCACATGCAGTATATTAAAATATAATTTGTTATCTTACAGATAAACAATGAACAGGGATATACTGTCGATCATTAAAAGCTTCAATGCAAACCGGGAGCAGCATATTTTGCCGCTTAAGTATGAAGCTATGTCGGAAGATCCCTTTCGCTTCTTTAGGGGCACCTGCCATTTATTTTACCAGGACCTGCTGGCGGATTATCCCTTTGCAGCTTCTCCCTTTACCTGGATCTGTGGCGACCTGCACCTGGAAAACTTTGGCAGTTACAAGGGAGGCAACAAGCTGGTATATTTCGACATGAATGATTTTGATGAAGGTATTCAGGCGCCCTTGTTATACGATTTATCAAGACTGCTGGTATCGCTTCAGATCGCTTTAACAGATATTGAGTTTCCCAAAAAAGAAAAGAAAAAACTGGTGCAGCAACTGCTGCAGCAATACCGCTTTGCCCTGATCAGGAACAAAGCCCTGAATATTGAGAAAGAAACAGCCAGCGGGCTGATCAAAAAGCTGGTGAATAAAGTAGCTGAAAGAACGAAGGCCGAACTATTGGCAAAGCGTACCAACAACAAACCCAAAGATGCCAAACTGCTTGTAGACGATCGCTTACTAAAAGTGTCTAAAGAAGAAAGAGCACCCATGGCAGCTTCTTTCAAAAAATGGTACAGTCGTGGATATCATGCTGGCTATAAAGTAGTCGATATAGGGTTCAGGATCGCAGGCACAGGCAGCATTGGGGTAAAACGTTATATCTACTTATTGGAAAACGAGCTCAATCCAAGGCAGAAAAGAATGATCGATGTAAAGATGTCTTTACCCTCTTCCATCCCTTCTCCTGCCGGCCTGCAGCAGCCAGCCTGGGAAAATGAGGCAGAACGGATCATTCATGTACAGGAGATGATGCAGCACGTGACCCCGGCCTTCACTTCTGCCTTCCGGCACCAGGGCGACTGGTATGTAGCAAGGGCCATCCAGCCCACTGCCGATAAGATCAACCTCGACGATACCTGGAAGCAACCGCAGCTTGTAGGCCAATACCTGAGCGACCTGGCACTGCTTACTGCCTCTGCACACTTGCGCAGCAGTGGCCGGCGTGGCTCGGCTACGGCCGACGACCTGAAAGCTTTTGCAGAAGACAGGCAATGGGAAGGCCCCCTGGTACAATGGACAGAACAATACGCCCAGCAGGTGGCAAAAGATCATACCCTCTTTTACAAGGCCCACGAAGCAGGCTATTTCAATACCTAACTTTACAGTATGAATTACGAAATGCTTGTTCGCCTCCTGCTTGCTGTATTATGGGGCGGCATGGTAGGCGCAGAAAGAGAATACCGGGGTAAATCGGCCGGCTTTCGTACCATGATCACCATATCCATGGGCTCCTGCTTTTTCACCATGATGTCGCTGGGCATCGGCGCCAACAGCTCGCCCGATCGTATTGCCTCCAATATTGTAACGGGCATTGGTTTCCTGGGTGCCGGTGTGATATTCAAAGACGAAAACCGCGTTAACGGCATCACCACCGCCGCTTCTATCTGGGCAGTAGCCGCAGTAGGTATGGGCATTGGCGCAGGGTATTATTGGGCGGCAGCTTTTGCCAGTTTGCTCATCCTGATCGTGCTGGCTGTGTTACCCCACCTGGAGACCATTATTGACCGGCTCAACCAATCCAAAACATATACTGTAGACTGCGCTTTTTCTACAGATGCAAAAGAACAGTTTGAAACCTTGTTCCGGCAGCATGCCCTGAAATATAAAGCGGTCAGTGAAACAAAGGCTGAAAACGATCTGTCCATCACCTGGTTTTCGCAGGGCTATGCCAAAAATCACCAGCAGTTTATCAAAGTCATGATGAACCACCCTGCAGTAAAAAGATTCGAATATTGATACCAGCACAGACAAATGAGCACAGGCCCCCCCATCCCACCCATCCCAAAAATCCCACCAATCCCAGTTCAGACAAAAAGCCCCGCGCTATTGCCCGGGGCCTGAGTGGAACAACCAGAGGAAATATACAGAACCTCTGAGCCTCGTTTAACCCTTCTTCTTATTTGCCTTGTACCTCATATCGGGGGTGCCATCTTTTTTCACGGGTCCTGTTGTACTTCCCTGGTTAGCTTTATAACGTTTATCCGGTGTACCGTCCTTCTTAAGAGGAACTGCTGCGCCCGGACTTACCGCAGCAGCCGGCTTTGTGGTAGCGGAGGTAGCTTTATTCGCTGCAGGTACCGTGGCAGGCGCCGGTGTTGTCTTTTTGGCTACCTGTACTTTGGATGGCTCGGTCTTTTTTACGGCAGGCGTTGTCTGTGCAAGGGTAGCAGCACTGAACCCTATCAGGACAAGGGCCGCCATCAGTAATTTTTTCATGTTTTGTTATTTAATCGTTTAGGTAAACTTACATATCCAGCCAGGGCGCGCCTAGGGCCGGTCGTTGAACAGGCAAATACGATCGGTGAAAAATAAGGGGCTACTGGCCCGCACTGCCTGCCAACTGCTTTACATTTCCTGTACGTTTTAATATTCCCCAGCCCTGGCTTTCTCCTTTGATGGCCTTGCGGAGGGCTTTGAATAAAATAAAGTACATCAGCTGCCGGTACACCAGCCTTTGGGGAATAAGCCAAACCAGTTTACCGAACTTCTCCCGCTCAAAAGCAAATGCCACGATACTCACCAACACATCCACGGCAAAGAAAACAAGGTAATACAAGGTGATCTTGTGCATACTAGCAGGATCATGCCGGTTCCAGACCAGGCTCAGCAGCAGCATAATGTCTGCTAACGGAGCCAGCATGGGCAATATTATCTGGAATAGCAACACATTGGGCAGGGCTACCATACCCAGCGCCTTGTACTTAGGATTGAAACAGGCATCCCTGTTCTTCCAAAAACTTTGCATGATGCCATAGCTCCAACGGAAGCGTTGTTTCATAAACTGCCGGAAGGTTTCCGGTGCTTCGGTGATGGCCACGGCTTCAGGACAGTTTACCACGCGGTAGCCATGGCGTAATATCCGGATGGTGAGGTCACAATCTTCGGCCAGTGTATCTGTAGTAAATCCGCCTGCCTTTTCGATCGCTTCTTTCCTGAATGCGCCAATGGCACCCGGCACCACAGTAATACCATTCACCAGGTCGAAAGCACGACGGTCGAAATTTTGTGCCGTGGTATATTCTATGCTTTGCCATTTGGTGAGCATATTGTTCTCATTCCCTACTTTCACATTACCTGCTACGGCGCCTATATTACTTTCCCCCGTCATGAACTTATTCATCAGCTTGCTTACGGCATCGCCTTTCAACTGGGTATCTGCATCGATACAAATAACATAGTCATTATTCGTTTGACCGATACCAAAGTTGAGGGCCGATGCCTTACCTCCGTTGACCTTGGTAAAGACCTTTACCTTGTCATGCCCACGAAAGGCATCCGCTACTTTTTGCCAGGTACCATCTTTTGAACCATCATCCACAAACAGGATATCAAAAGAGGGGTAATCCTGTTGTAATAAGTTTTCTATTGTTTTAACAGCATTAATTTCTTCATTGTAAGCTGGAACGATGATGCTTACCGCCGGCCAATCCTTACCCGGCAAAACACCCACGGGCATCTTCCTGCTGCTCCTGACCCTTTGCATGATCGCCATCACAGCCATGGCGGCAATGCGCAAAAATCCCAGGATGATGGCTACCCAAAAGGCAGCGGTCAGGAAATGCTCCAGCCAATAACCAAAGGTGGCAATCTTACCATTCAATTGCACCAGGCCGTTGCTCACCCGGGGCATCACCTCATCTTTTGTTTTATTAAGCAATTGGGAGATGGTGGTAAATTGTATGCCTCTGTCCTTAAAATAATGAATAATACGGGGCAAGGCATCTACGGTGGCCTGCCGGTTGCCACCTGCATCATGCAACAGGATGATGCCTTTTGAAGGATTGGCTTCATACTCCTGAATGACTCTTGCATACACACTATCAGCAGTGATGCCTTTTTCCCAGTCATTGGGATCAATGCTTTCGCCTACTGTGTAATAGTTCTTCTCCTTGCTTAAGGCAATGGGCTTTAATTCCACATCGGTAGTAGGTTCTGCATCCGCATTGTATGGCGCCCTGAACAATACGGTGCTGTGGCCCGTGATGGCCTCTATCAGGAGGCGCGTACTTTCCATTTCGGTAGCTGCCCGCTCGCTGCTCACTGCCGCAATATTGGGATGGGTGAAAGTGTGATTGCCAATTTCATGTCCCTCCTTATAGATCCTTCTTAAGAGTGGCAGGTTGTTTTCGGCTTCCATACCTACTACAAAAAAGGCAGCCGGTACTTTTTCCTTCTTCAGGATGTCCAGCACCTGGGGCGTGTATTGAGGATCGGGACCATCATCAAAGGTCAGCACCACCTGCTTGTGTACAACACCATACTTCTTTATAACATATTTGGTAGGCAATTGCACATACTCCTGCTCACCGATCAGTCCTTCAGTACTGTCTATCGAAAGGTTGATCTTGCCCGGCTGAGGATCGGTGATCACATTCAGCACTTCCCCATCGCCAATATAATCAGGGCGCTCTACCGGTGTATTTACATATTGTAAGCTGTTAAAATCAAATGGCTGTTGCCGGAGGTCCTCATTGCTAAGCCCCCGACTGTAATAGTTCCATAACCGTTCATCTTCACTGCCCAGCCTCCACAAAGCGGTACCAGCTGTACCATACTCATCTGCAAACCGGACTGTATTAAAGTTAGAAGCGGCGTCATTAAAGTATACTTCATGTTTTACGTTGTTAATGTCTGTGTAATTATAATAGTTATTGTAGCTATCATTATCAAAGTCAATAGTCGCATGGTATTGCTGCGCATTGGCCAAAGCCTGCTGATAGGTGACGGTAACAGCCTCCATGTTCTTTGACCAGTCGTACCCATAACCTGCAATACACAGGATCAGCTTTTGAGAGGGTACATCTTTGGCGGTTTCATCCAACACTTTTTCTATCCATTGCTGACTGCTGATGCTGCCCGGCACACTGGAAGCGTAATGCTCATCATAGGCCATCAGGAACATATAGTCATTGTACTTTTGCAAGGACTTAATATTAAAATCCTCATTGTGCGGCATTATCTCCTGCGAAACGATATACCCTTTGGGATGGAGCTTTTCGTAGACTTCCTTTTGAAATGCAATGATGGGTTCATCATTTTTCTCTTTGAATTCTTCAAAGTCGATATTGATACCCTGCAGCTGGTACTGTTCAAGGTATTTTACCATATCGTTGATCAGCCTTTCTCTTTTTGCCGGATTGTGCAGGATGCGGTGCAGCATGGCGCCGTCAAATGCTCCTTCGCCCAACTGTTCATTGGTGTTGTTAATAAGTGGTACGATCCGGATATGCTTCTGCTTCATTACCTGCAATGCATTCTTATCAATATCCACCCGTAAGGTGTCGGTGGCGGGATCGATGAAAAACCATTCGGGGATCACCATATTGAGCTTATCGATGTTCTGCTGGAGTGAAAAGAACGACTGAGGATCCCAATCTACATAGAAAGCCGCCCTTATCTGGCGATCACTGAGGTTGGGCGTACTGTTTAGCAGCTTTGTATTCTTCTCCTTTTCCCGGAGAAAGGTCTGAAACCCTTTGTATTTTCTTATTTCCCTTTTGCTAAGCCCGGCAGGGAATGTGGGGTTGGAAAGTTTATGCAGTATATCGGCCTCATTGGTCAATATGGGCAATCCGGGTTTTAAGCCCCTTGTCAGGGTAATGATCACCACGGGCACCATCAGCAGGAGCAGAAAGAGCAGAGACCGCCCTGTCCACTGGAAGGTTCTCCATCTCCACCGGGAACTGGTTTGAAAGACTTGTTTGTTAGTACTCATAAGGGTTGTTTGTTAGTGCTTATGACACCAAAACTATCATACACTAACAAAGCGCCCCGGGGGCAGTCGGCAGGTGGGCAAAAACGGTCGTTGAAAAGGAGGTAGAAAAGCAAGGGCTACCTCCTATAGGAAGTAGCCGCTTATGTAGTCAGGGAAGTGGAGTTGATACTTTGTTGCAGGATCATTGATTAGAGATACCACCGGTGATATTGGCCACCGCTGCAGTAGTTACCCCTGCTTTATCTGAAGCCATAAAGGCCGCCATATTACCCACCTGTTCCAGCGTAGGGTGTTTACCCCCCACCAGGTTCCTGTGCACGAATTTCCATTCCTTCATGCGCTGTTCCTTCAGTGGATTGCTGGTAAATGTATGGTCTATGCTTTCCTGTGATTCCGGGGAGCCGGATGAATGCAGGTAAACAGTGCGGATACCCTGCGGCCCCAGTTCTGCCGCCAGGGTGCGTGAAAGCGCTTCCATAGCAGCCCAGGCGGGTCCAAAGCCGGTGGTATAAGGGATCGGCACCTGGCTGGGAGTAGCGGTGATCATGAGGATAACACCAGCGCCTTGTTTTACCATATAGCGCGACGCAGCAGTGGCCGTAAGGAACTGCGCTTTGGTATAGTGCATAATGGGAAGGGCAAACTGTTCATAGCTGACCTCCGACAGGGCAGCCCCCTGTTCACCGCCGGAAACATTGGTGGCGCTGAATGATATATCAATACGCCCCGCTTTGGCAACCACCCCATCCACAAAAGCATCTACCGATGCTTTGTCCAGTACATCCACAATGCCCGTATCAGCAATTCCTCCTTCCTTAATAATGCTTTCGGCCAGTTTCTTCGTTCTGTTTTCCGTACGCGCGCCCAGGAATACTTTGGCGCCCTCACGGGCAAAAGCCCGGGCAATGGCACTGCCAATGGAGCCCGCTCCATAAATAACTGCCACCTTATCTTTCAATAGATTTTCCATATGCTATCAACGATTGTTAAGCGTTGATGATAAAAATACAGCAGAAGCATGGCATCGGCTGGGGGCCGGAACGACAATCAAGGGGGGTGATTACGCAAGATCTGACTCTAATTACCAGCCCTGCCTTCCTCTTCCGTCGATCTTGCCTGCCTGGCCCTGGGTTTGGCCTTTCCAAAATTATAGGTGAGGGCGAAGACTACTCTTTGTGTCCAAAACCTGTGTGCCAATTGATTGTTGATGATACTTTTTTCACGGAATACAAGTCTTGCCAGGTTTGTATTAAACAAGTCGTAAGCATTCAGTTTACTGTTCAACTTACCCTGCAACCAGCTTTTTTGGAGACCGATATCCAATGCGCCGTTGGCCTTAATAAAATAAAGGCCGTTGCCGGTTTTGGATTTGTACCTGTAGGTCAGATCAGTGGTGAATCCCTGCGGCAAAGTAAAAACATGGCTGCCGCTTAATGAATAATCTACCACCCCAATTGAATAGTTCACGCCCAGATAAGGCGTCAATTCATTGTTATAATAAATACCGGCATTCTGAATGGCTTTCCACCATTTTGTGATAGCCAGGGTATAGCCGGCTTCTATATTGCCGAAGTTGTTATAAGGTAAATTCCTGCCCAGGTACTGCAGTTCGTTGGTCACCCTGTTGTATTCCGGATAGCGCGTCATAAAATCTACCTCTTTGCCAACGTTCACAGCTACATTAAAACTTTTATTATTATACGACAGGGTAAGCAAATTGGTGACAGAAGGCTGCATATAAGGATTTCCCACCCAATAGTTGAGCGGGCTCAGGTAAAAGCGAAAGGGGTTGAGGGCCTGAAAGGTGGGACGTGTCATACGCCGCGTAAAGGAGAAGTTGATCGATTCGTTGGTACTGATGCTATAGGAAAAACCAACAGCAGGCAGCCAGGTAAGATAATCTCTTTTGATCACCTGGTTGAGCGTAAAAGCATTTGCCGTGGTATGGGTATGTTCTGTACGCAGACTGAGTTTGAAACTAAACTGTTGTGCTTTGTGGTTATAAGCAATATACCCGGCACTGACGTTTTCATCGTACTGGAACCGGTTGGTGCGACCGGCATCACGTGAAAAGGTATTGTCCTTCGTAAGCGTATCATACTTCAGGTCATTGTCTGTGGTACTCAAAGCAAATTTAATCCCCGCTTCCAGGGTTCCTTTCGGTACTGCACGGGTGTAATCTACCTGGATCGTCCTGATCCGTACATCATTGCCGGAAGCGGTTTTCCAATAATCAAGCAATTGATTCGTAACACTGTTCGAGGTTTGTATATCCTCCCTTTGCCGGTTTTTGATATCCGTCAGCGTACCAAACACACTGAAGTGGTTCTTTCCAACTACCGCCTCATAATTTGCATTGAAGGTACTGTTGTACTGCGACGGGTCGGCCAGGGTATTAGTTTGCGAAGCACCGATCTTGTTTTCACGCGTTGAATCGGAGAACGAAAGGGTATTCATGGTCCTGCGGTCGCGGATGGATTCATACCGTTTCCAGGAAACACCAACGCTTTGGTCTTTGTTGATCTGGTAATCGACGCCCAGCCACAAACTACTGTTTTTGATATTGGTCCTTGTTTTTGTCCAGGTAGCCATATAATTGGTATTGGCCTGTTGCTGCAGGGCCTGGTACAGGTGAGCATCAATGCCGTCCACATAGCCCAACCTTAATCCATAGGTAAGTTTTTTGGTGCCGAGTGTAAGGTTGAGGTTATTATCCAGCGAGGGGTAATGACTTTGCCTAAAAGCGGAGCTAATACTGCCTTTCCAGCCCAGGCCTTCTTTCTTAAGTCTTACATCGATGATCCCTTTGTATTGGCCATCATATTTGGAGGAGGGCGTGTGGATGAGTTCAATGGATTCAATCAGTTCAGGCGAAAGTCCATTCAACCAGGTGAGCTGTTCTTCGGGGCTCATGGTGGTAGGTTTCCCGTCAATAAAAATAACAGGCGTATTCCTGCCCGACATCAACAGGGTGCCATCTCCATTGACCGTTATCCCGGGCGCTTTGCCCAGTATATCCATTACGTTGGCCGAGGTTTTAAAAGTGCTGTTACCCGCTATATTCAAAACCACCCGGTCATCCTGGTACCGGATGGCTCTTTTCTCTCCCCTTACCACCACCTCATCCAGCATTTTCTGCGCCCGCATCATGGTTATTGTCCCCAGATCAAGGTTGGATGCCTGGGAACCGATCACCAGCTCCCGGCTATAAGGCTGGTGTTCCTGGGAAGAAAGCAATAGGCGGTACCGGCCAGCCTGAATAGCTGTCAACCCGAAATTACCGACGGCGTCCGCCAATCCAGCTTTCACCAGGCTGGAATCGCTCACATTCAGCAAGGATACACTTACAAACCCGATACCTGTACGGCTGCTGCTGTCTATCGCCCGGCCCTTGATATTGACCTGGGCAGGGAGGGAGAAATTGGCTAAAATGGCTAAAGAAAGAACGAAGAAAGGTCTACGCATACAAAACATTTAGGCCGCCTTTTGAGGCAACTCTCCAAATGTAGAAGCAGGGCGCGCACGCAGGGTCTGGATCTATTATTCCAGATGTCCGGATTTATAAATCCGGACTATCAGCATGCTACTAGTGTTTGCAACGTTTTGTTAATGAGACGATTACAGGGAACCCGTTTTCTCCAGGTTTTCCTTGTACAAGGAAGGTGTGGTAGCTTTTAATTTCCGGAAAGAAGTGTAAAAAGTAGACTTGGAATTGAAGCCAACCTCATACCCAATAGCTTCCAGAGAGAAAGGGTGGTTGGCGGCAATCATGGAACAGGCTTTATTGATCCTGTATTCATTGATATAGGAGGTAAAGTTTTTGCCCACCTTATCGTTCAGCAATTGCGACAGCTGATGGCCGGTTATATTGACGGCCTTCGCCAGTTCGCTCAAGGTAAGATTAGGATTTTTATATATCTCCTGCTCTGCCATCACTTGTTCAAGTTTCCCCAATACGGCAGTCGCATTGTCATCACTCACTTTATTAGAAGTGCTTTTGGGTTGGGCCGGGTACAGCACCTCGTCGGGTTTTTTCCTTTTCAGGAGTACAATGATCACCGTATACAGGATGAAAGAAAAGATAAGCGATCCGCTGAAATAAATATTGCAGGGATGGGGCAGTATAGCTGCCAGGAAGAAGGATAAAGCAATTACCACATTGGCCCCCACTATGGTTAGCAGCCATTTTTCAGCGACTTTCAGGCTGCGCCTCACAACAGCGCTTTTATTGAACAGCTTTGCAAACAGGTGTTTGGCAGTTATGATCGAAGCAACAATGTACACCAGCCATACGAGATAGATGAACTTGATAATGTATCCCCACAGTGCGATATTGGAGGAATAGGGATACAGGATACCCACCAGGAGAATGATCCCCAATAAAACACCTATATGTATCTTCCATTTTTTAGGTAATTGGCTGGGCTGCTCAATGGTAGACTTAACAAAATAATAAAGCATCGGGCCGATCATGAAGCAGGCCGAGAGCCCTATTTGTAAGTAGATCTTAGCCAAATCCGGGTTAAAATGGACAAAAACAGATTTACCAATGCGGATACTCAGCGCCAGCAGCAGGCATCCTAAAAAGGAATTGGGAATGCTTTTCTTCCTGGTGAGGAATAATAAATAGATGCCCAGGATAATGCCATTGAAGGCCCCCAGGATGCCCAGAAAAAACAAGATATAATTACTATCGTTCATAAAAATGATACACCCCCACTATCGGGAACGAATAAAGGTACCAATATAGGGCATTTTTGGTATTCTGTTAGTGCCTGCTGCCTGCAAACAGGGATGAGTGGTTTTGTTCCGTTTTGTACAATTCCGCCTTTGCCCGATCGGGTACTTTTGTACCTTTATGAGGACCAGGCATCATTGCTTTAAATTCTTTAATGAAAATGACCTATCGTGAGATCAAGCCGGGCAGCAGGTTAAGACAGTATGTCAAATGCTACTATACCTACGAATCGGAATCAGCGACCCCTTACGCCGATTCTGTTTTCCCCAGCGGGAATATGGAGATTATTTTCAATCTGGGTACCGGCAAATGGCAAACGGCCGCAGGCGATGATTATGTTACCACGCCGCCTATCGAATTATGGGGACAGATCGTGCGCCCCTTACCCATCAAATCGATCGGAAAGAATACGATGCTCGGCATCCGTCTTTATCCTCATGCAGCCGCTTACTTCCTGAACGATAAGGTAGACCTGTTTACCAACCAGGTAGCTGATTTTCGCGATCTGTCGGATGACACGGTGGATACTTTATATGCAAAACTATTGGAAACGGCTCACTGGAATAAGCGGATCGAACTGGTGGAAGCCTGGTTACTCAACAGGCTTACCCTGTCGGAAAGAAAGCTCAACAAGATTGCGGTGATCAATGATATTATGCATGAGATGACGCAAAGTGATTTTTTCGACAATATTGAAAACGTGGCTTCCCGTTACGGCATTACCTCCCGTTATCTCCAAAAACTATTCTTGCAGTATACGGGCCTTACACCGAAATTGTACAGCAAAATAACCCGCTTCCAGCACAGCCTCCGGCTTGTTACGCAAAAAGACACTTCACTCACTTCCATCGCTTACGACAGTGGTTATTTTGACCAGTCGCATTTCATCAGAGAATTCAAATCCTTTACAGGCCTCACTCCTTCCGGCTATTCAGTAGAAAATTCTCCGGTTACACTGGCCCTTGTCAACAACTAAGTGAACCCTGTTCCGTTTTGTACAATTCCAGCTTTTACACGCCCTCTAATTTTGTTACTGATAACATACAATAACTACCGGTTATTACTATTCATCAGTAAACAATAAAGTCATGTCTTCATCATTTAGTCAGTTCAACAATTTACATGCATCGCCCGATCTGTTTGTATTACCCAATGTATGGAATGCCAAAAGCGCCATTCGCTTCCAGGAAAATCATTATCCGGCCATCGCCACTTCCAGTGCTGCTGTAGCCAATAGCCTGGGCTACCAGGATGGAGAAGATATGCCCTTTAGCGATTATCTCTTTATCATAAAGCGTATACTGGCTTCTGTAAAAATTCCCTTATCTGTAGACATAGAAATGGGTTATGGCAAGTCGAATGAAGCCATCTATAAAAACATCCAACAACTCATTGACCTGGGTGTGGCGGGTATTAATATCGAAGACTCACGCATGCAGGGATCAGGCCGGGTGCTGGGAGATGCTGATGCATTTGCCCAGACCATCGCACATATCAAGAATGGGTTGGCCGTACAAAATGAACATCTTTTTATCAATGTTCGCTGTGATACCTTTCTTCTGAATGTTGACAACAAACTGCCCGAGACGATCAGGCGATTGGCCTTGTACGAAGCCAGCGGAGCAGATGGTATTTTCCTGCCTTGCATTACCAGCAAAGCGGATATTGCCCAGGTGGTCAGCCACACAAAACTTCCCCTGAATGTTATGTCAATTCCCGGCCTGCCTGCGTTTGACACCCTGCAGCAGTTGGGCGTAAAGCGCGTGAGTATGGGGCCTTTTTTATTCAACAAAGTATATGGCGGCATAGACGCTCTTTCACAGGCCATTACTGACAGCAACAGCTTCGCACCTATTCTCTCCTAAGTTTCTTTTACTTAATCACCAATAAAAATCAACACGATGAATCTACCTACCAGGGCGGCAGATGCCCATGCAACCCTCGCCGCCGCCTTCAATACGGGCAATGTAGCAACTGTGATGAGCATGTATGATGTCAACGGCATCATTGTGCCTGAACCCGGAAAACCTGTATCCGGCAAGGAACAATTTGAAGAAGCCATAAAAGCCATTTTATCCATTAAAGGAAAGATGGAGATCAAAACAGTGTATTGCCTGCAAACGGGCAACCTTGCAGTAGGCAGGTCTGAATGGAATATCACCGATGGCCAGGACGTAAAAGTAAGCGCCAAGGGTATTGAGGTTATGCAGCAACAACCCAATGGTGACTGGAAAATTGTGATCGACCATGCATTCGGAGCATTGGGTGATCTGGTGGCGCAACACTAAGAGGCCTTCCCACAGCGCAATGGCCTGGTAATACAATACCAGGCCATTGCTGCATGTAAATAAATAATTATATAAACTTTAGTAGTCGTCAACTCCCTAAGCATCGGAATAATTCGACCTGTCATATTCTACCCCGATTCCTATTTTAGGAACAATATATAGCTACTGGAATCCGTTAGCCATTACAATGTCCCCGACAATCCATAATGGCGGGGCTATAATCCTTTTTCCCATGATAAAACCTGTACCCGCATTCTTATTAGAGCAATTTTCTAAGATTAAGGTCAAGACGTTTGTTACTGCCGTTTCATTGATGGCAATCTGCACGGCAAATGCCAATCCTGGCCCCACATTCCATAAAAAACATATCGCCAGGTCGGTGAAGGTACCCAACGATGTTGAGGTATCGGCGATCGCTCCTGCCTATGGAACGCTGAGCAGGCTATGGACTGATCAGAATCAGATCACGGTTACAATAAAAAATAATGGTACGCAGGACCAGACGGATATACCCGTTGAGCTTACTGTAACAGGAGCCAATGCGGAGAACCTCACACAGGTCATCACCTACCTTGCTGCAGGAACCAGCACAACAGTAAACTTTCTTGCCTCTGTGGTTGCAACAGGCGCACAGGTCATTGAAGTAAAGGTTCCCGATGATGATGACAATAGCAACAATGTAAAGCAACATGCACAGGATATCACCTGTAATACCTACGGTTATACAGCTTCAGAGCCCATTTACGATGGGTTTGGTTTTGGAGCAGGCACGGGCATCGTTTCTGCCCGGTACAAGGCCCCCGGTATTCGCATACAGGTGAAAGGCGTTACGGTACACCTGTCAAACGATCCTTCGAACGTCGGCAAGTCCATAACAGGGGTATTGCTCGATGATGTTGGGAATATAATAGCCGACTCAGAACCTTTCTACGCAACGGCCGGCGACCTGAATACGACTGTGCAGCTTGTTTTTTACTCGCCTGCCTCCCTCGACCCCAACGCTGAATTTTATGCGGGGATACGTCAGGATGAAGGAGATCAGGCCCCTGTAGGAACAGCGCTTCCTGCTGTAACCCCGGCCAACCGCTACTTTACCTTCCCTGCTGAAGGTGGAGCAGCAACGCACTATACCACGCTGGGCAGTTTAAAGATCGGTGTGCTGGCTGATGTGGATGCCAGTTTGATCAGCTCGGCCACAGGCCAGATCACATCAGGCAGCCCGGTAACTTTTACTGCCTCTATCGATTATTCGGATTATAATTTCAAAGTAAACGGGGTCAGTAAACAGTCTTCCTTTAATAATGTATTTACTTATTTCCCTGAAAACAATGATGAAGTACTTGTAGAGATCAATAGCAACGGATGTACTTCTGCACCCATTGGAAATTTCACCATGGATGTAAAAGAGATCTATCCCGGTAATGGCATTATATATGTCAATAAGAACAATCCAACACCAGGAGATGGCAGCAGCTGGTCCGAATCGCTGACAGAGCTGGCCGACGCCCTTCGTTGGGCTAAGGTAAAAGAAGCAGCCTGGAGCATTAACGGACCTTTACAGATATGGGTAGCAGGCGGCACCTACAATCCCTTATACAATGCTGCAGATGATAGTTTTGGAAAAGTAGATAGTATGTACAACAGTTTCCTGCTGGTGAAGGATGTAAAAGTGTATGGTGGTTTTGCGGGTACTGAAACATCTTTATCAGAAAGGGATCTTTCAAATACAGTTAATAAAAGTATTTTGAGCGGCGACTTTTACAATGATGATGCAGTTACGGGCAGTGGGATCGACTTAAGCATAAGTGGAACCATGGAGAACGCCAACCACATAGTACTCGCCTCCGGCAATGCGGGCGATGCAGTATTGGATGGGTTTACGATCTCCGGTGGTGGTGGTGACGCTGAGATGCTAAGCGATATTGAAGTGAATGGGAACTGGATCACCCGGCTGGGTGGTGGCGGAGTGCATAACTACCTCTCTTCTCCCACTTACAGCAATTTAATAATTAAGGCAAACAGGTCATCATATCATGGTGGCGGTATCTACAACGATCAGGCATCACCAGTATTCACGAATGTGCTGGTGGTTGATAATCTGTCGGAATTCCAGGGTGGCGGTATGGTCAACGCAAACATGTCGGCCCCTACACTTACCAATGTCACTATAAGTAATAACAATGCATCTGTTGAAGGAGGAGGATTTGCCAACTTTTCCTCTACCCCGGTAATACGCAATAGTATTGTGTATGGCAACAGCAGTGTCTTGTACAACGAGAATAGCTTTCCATCTGTTACCTATAGTTTAATAGAAGGAATGGCTGAGGACCTGGACAATAGCAACCTGGATGGCAACCTCGACCCGCTGTTCAACAATGCAAGTACAGGAAACTATACCTTAAAGCCAGGCAGTCCCGCTATTAATGCAGGAAGCTTTTTATATTACCTGGCAGGACAGTCCCCCGATCTATCAGGCATTACCATGGATCTGGGTGGCAGGCCCCGTATTAGCGGCAGCACTCCCGACCTGGGCGCTTTTGAATCAAGCAACCAGGATCAAACGATTACAGCAGACGACATCAACGCCACTTATGGTGATGGTGATCTTACACTGACAGCTGTTGCCAGTTCAGGTCTGCCGGTAAGCTATTCCGTACAAGCCAATGATATAATAGAGCTTTACCAGGATACACAAGACGACGACAAATGGAAAGTAAAGTTCAAAAAAGCAGGGGCAGTAACGCTCACGATCAGTCAGGGTGGCGATGCAACCTATGATCCCGCTGAGGACGTAGAGATCCTGCTTCTTGTTAACCGTAAGGACCTTATTGTAACCGCCGATAATAAAACAAGGGGATTTGGAGAAAGCAATCCGGCCTTCACAATTAGCTATGCAGGATTTGTAGGCACAGACAACGTGCAATCGATCATTCCTCCGGCGATCAGTACTACAGCGACAATTACCAGTGCGCCTGGCGATTATCCCATCATTCTGAAGGATGGCGACGCAGTCAATTATGATCTTAAATTTGTACATGGCCTGCTTACAGTGGAAGGCGCCACGATCACCATTACTCAACAGCCAACTGGTCAATCCGTTTGTACCGGTTCAACGGCCACCTTTACAGCTGATGCCACCACAACCATCGCAGTACCTGTTACGTATCAGTGGCAATACAGCTCCGATAGCAGTTCCTGGAATAATGTAGCAGGCGCCAATAAGGCCCAGTATACCGCTACGGCAGTCAATGACCTGTATTATCGTTGTGTGTTCACAGCTCCGGGAAGAACCCTCAATACAGCAGCTGCAAAGTTAGCAGTGAAGCCGCTGGAAAAACCAGTGATCAACCTGCCAAATTCAGTTTGTTTGTCAGAGGCTAAATTCGCACTCAGTGCTTCCTTACCGGGTGGAGTATTCTCCGGTGTAGGTGTTACCGGCAGCACCTGGTATATCGACACCTTAAAACCTGGTTTGCAAACCATTCAGTACGCATACACCAATAACATAGGTTGCAGCATTACGGTAAGCAAAACAACGAGTCTGTCCTTATGCGGAGAGAAAGGTTTGGTGACGGCAACGAAAGCCAACCCCAATCCTACTACGGGCCTCATTACAGTGAAAGTATTGTTAACGGATAATGTAAAACAATCGATCATTGTTTCCAACGCCTTCGGACAACATGTGTTTGAGAAGCAGGCGCAATTCCGGAAAGGTTGGAACCAGGTACCCCTTGACCTTACAGGTTATAGTGCCGGTATTTATTTCATCACCATCGCCGGCTATGGTGGAGCACCAGCTACGGTGATCAGGATCATGAAAAATTAAACCAGTGGCTTAAACAAAGCCCATTCAATATTTCCCCTAAAAAAGCTACCCCAGAAAAGGGTAGCTTTTTTTTGGCTCAGGCAGCAGGTTACTTTTGGTGGGTTTCCGGTATAAACAGGTAGCCACTAACCTTACACCGTCATGAAGAAATTCCTGAAATATACAGGCTATACTTTATTGAGTTTGATCGCCCTCGTACTTTTGTACATTGGTTGCGCCTGGGCCTTATCAAGACTTACGGTAAAGGCAGAGCAAAATACGCAAGCAGAGATTACCATATACCTGAAGACCAATGGCGTTCACACAGACCTGGTACTGCCGGTAAAGACGCCACACAAAGATTGGAGTGAAGGTATTCTGTACAAAAACACCCGCAGTGGAGATACCACTTTCAACTATGTAGCATTTGGCTGGGGCGACAAAGGCTTTTATCTCGAAACGCCTACCTGGTCGGATCTGAAAGTCAGTACAGCCTTCAAAGCAGGCTTCGGATTAAGCACTTCGGCAGTACATGCCACTTTTTACAATAGCCTGCGGGAGGGAGAGCGCTGTGTGCGGCTGTTGATTGCCAAAGAACAATACCAACGTCTGGTTACCTACATTGAAAACAGTTTACAAATCGATACTGCAGGATCACCCATTGTTATTCCTACAAAGGCACGTTATGGCAAGAATGATGCTTTTTATGAAGCCAGGGGTAGCTACAGTCTTTTTCATACCTGTAATACCTGGGCAAATAATGCATTGAAAGTCTCCGGTCAAAAAGCCTGCTGGTGGACGCCCTTTGATACGGGAATATTCTACCAGCACCGTAAGCAGGATTGAAGCAGTCCTTCTTGCCTTTGGAGATTACATTTGTTTGGGTTGTGTAAGACTGAACCAATTGCCGCAACCATCAAACATTACGGCTTCTATTCCGTAGAATTGTTCTTTGGGTTCGCTTTTAAACTGAACGCCCTTCTTTTTCAATTCTTCATAGGTGGCGCGGCAATCATTGGTATGCATAACACCGGCGCCCATGATCCCTTTTGTCAATAATACCCTGAAGGCATTGCGGCTTTCCTCATCCATCCCATCGGGCATTTCATCCGATTTCTTCATGCCTTCATGCAAGATATCCATTAGTACGATCTCCAGATCAGGTTGCTCCGGGGGATTGACTGTGAGCCAGCGATAGCCGCTTTCCATGGTAGCATCGGTATTTATTTTAAAGCCCAATGTGTTTACATAAAAATCATACGCTTTTTGCTGGTCTGTGACAAAAAGAGTGGTGTGGGAGAATTTTGTTACCATACTATTGATTTAATAAAATGAAGATAGGCGGACCCAGGACAACTGACTTCTCGAATCTTGCTTTTTGGGCAATCAATTGCCCTGATAAAGACTTTTCACCAATTTATGCAATACCTCTACCTTTTGCGGGCCACCTAAAAAAGCAGGATATATTTGTTGAATGAACCGGTTGATCTCCATACTGGTTGATAATATGGTGTATCCATTCATTGATACAGACCAGGGGAAATAGAAAGCATTGGGAGCATAGTAGTTACTTGAAATAGTCAGTACCGTCTTATCATTGTTGATCAGTTCCATTTTTTTCCAATCGGTTGTAGTGCTCCAAAACTCTGTAAGGTCCATCAGCGACTTATAGAGATTTTCTACATCGATATACTTTATTGAATCCACCAGTCGGAGCAGCCTGTCGAAGTCAAGGTTATTTTGATGGAACCTAAAGGATGTTTCTTTCCCCTTTTCTTTTTGTAAAGAAGCCTTAAAAAGAAGTATATCCTTTCTGCATTGTTCATAGTCATTTTCTGTAAAAGCAAGATCCTTGATGGTAGTCCTGGGTGTTGGATCAAACAACAAGGGTAATTTACCGGCGAATGCAGCTACCGCATCCGCTTCTATTGCTTCTTCATTATCCGGCATACGGCTTTTAGGGCTTGTATTGTGATTGGTCTCTACAGCATTGCCAAATTCCCTGCCCATGTTGTTATAGACTATCTGGTCTGAATAATTGTGAAAACAACCTCGGCTCCCCTGACTGAAGATCAGCTTATTGATGCCCGCTTTAGAAAAGTTGGTCATCATAGCTGCTTTGGAGAACGCCTTGATCATTTTACCCTGCAGGCTAAAATGAAATAATGAATCATCACCCCGGTCATATATCAACAGGTTACCATCCATGACAGACAATGTACCTTTCTCCGACGAAAAAGGAAGTGTGAACATATATTCCCAGGCGCCGCTAAAACCCTTTTGCCTATATACCTTTTTTTCCAGCAGACCTACTTCGTAGGCTTCAGTATAGCCAACAGACACAGGCTTCACCTCGCCTGTGACTGAAAACGGGATACTTACCACTTCATTGCCGGCAGTCAACTGGATCATCTTGTTATTACCGACAATAAACAAGCTTCCATTCCTGCATTTGGCGTCATAGCTACCATGCAGGTCTTCAAAAACATGAATAGGTATAAAATTGCTATCGCTTCTTATGTAACCTCCTTTATTGGTCATGAAAAACAGGGCTGAATTTTGTGGATCCGTATAGAAATCACTGTATTTCGGAAGCCATACCCAGTTGATGGAATCGCGGTGGCTGTAGAAAACCAGATTCTCCTGCATAGCCAGAAAATAGTCTTTATAAATAGCCACGCGATTAAATTCAGGCCTGCTCTCTTTATTTGTTTTGCTGTATCTATGCTGATCCAATGGCGTTGGAAGAAGTTTCCAGGTATTGCAATTATCATCGGTATAAGCGATCATATTCCAAAGAGAACCGATCAGGCCCTGCCTTGCCGTATTAAAATAAACAGCAGCAAACCTTTGCTTTATTTCCGGATTCTTAAACTTCTTCCAGGTAAATCCATAATCCGTTGTATAGGCTATGCCGCTACCCGCTACACTCAGCCAGGCTTCCCCATTATCCAGGTTGATCGCATCATCTATCCAGCCATCCTGACCGAAATTGACTGCCTGCCATCGCTTACCGCTATTAGTAGTATGATAAATAATATTATACTTCCCGGTTCGGGTACTGATAAAGCCAGACACAAAGCCGGTGTCCTTGTTAAAAAAATTAGGTTGGTCAAAAGTAGGGTCAAAACCGGCATAGTCGCCTTTCACATCCACCCTGGCCCATTTCTCTTTTATAGAACCTGTCAGTCCCACCTCTCCCCCTCTGGTGGTAAGCGCCAGGCTCTGGTCTTTCGCCACGCAAAGTTTGATAGCGTAGCTACTGAAATTCAACGGTAAAGAGGTGGATTGCGCGGACAAAAAAACAGGAATCAACAAGATGGATAGCAAGCAGAGGTACCTCATAAAGCCAGTTTAAAAGGTTAGATGCACAAAAATAGCTATTTACATAGTGAGTATGTGATCCTGGGCTGGTATTTGGCTGCTTGCTGGCCTGCCCCTTATGCGAGCCGTTCATCCCTTACTTTGAGCAGCCAGATGCAGATAGCCCCAAAGGTGATGAAAACAAGGGGTAGGTAGATCTGGTCATAAAAATTACCCTGGAGCCAGCCTATTCCGAAATAATCACTCGAAAGCCTCCATAAAGACCTTAGCAGATCCACCCCCATCACAAATTTGATCAGGCGGTTGATCTTTTGTTTTCCGGGAGGGAATAAAAAGAAAAGGATAGCATAGCTTAATGTTCCTGCCAAGATCAACGGAAAGTACAAGGCAGACTGGATGGACTGGAATGTCTGAAATTGGCCCACTATACTTTGCAGCTCAGTAGCATTGGCTTTCAGGGCCAATTGGGGAAGATGGAGCTGTGCATAGAACAGTTCGGTGGAACGTAGCAGCACTTCCAGCATGAAAAAGATGAAATAGCAGATAAAGGCAAGGGAGGCCCAAAACCGGTAAGACACCGCAGCCAGCGAGCAAATCACGTATCGCACATACATCAGGCCAAACATGGCCCCGAGCATCAGGGAGGAACGTATCAGGTGCAAAGGATGATTCCCCTGTTGCAGCTCTTCTGCCGGGGAAGCAGGAGCGGTAAACTGGTCAAATACATACCATTGAAAGGATTGGATGGCAATATAGGCCAGAGCAATGATGGCCGCACTTATCCGGATATTCCTGAAATTCATGCTAACAGATTGAGGCATGAAAATAATTATCATTTATTTATGAGCCGCCTGCTTCATAAAAATCCCAGGAATGGATAACTTTTGGGACAATACAGCGACCACCGCTTTGCATAAGCCCTCTACCATACAATATTACCAGGCCATCGCTAACAGGATCCATGAATATGTGGAAACGAATATTCATACAGATATCTCCCTGCAGAGCCTGGCCGACCATGTCTTCGTTTCTTACTATCATCTTTCTGATCTTTTTGAACAAACACAGCAGGAAACAATAGGAGCTTATATTAAAAGGTACCGCCTGGAAAAAGCTGCCTCGCTCTTGTCCTATACCGGCCTTCCCCTGGCCGACATTGCAGATAAGACCGGATACTCAGGTAAGCACTCGCTTTCAAAAGCATTTAGCCAGCAGTTCAATCACAGTCCGGGCCATTTCAGGAAAAGGCCCCTATTCATAAAGGATTCTCCCAATGCCATCATGGACGGCATTCATACAGAACAAGACTATTTCTCTTTATTGAAGAAAGATTTCTCCTTCAATTACCGGATCGAGGCGCTACACAATCACTATACCATTTGCAGATCTTTGCGCATGGTGCCCGCTTCTTATACAGACGGGTTTTGTTATAACACCTATCTTGATACGGTAATGAACGGTTTTGACAGGAAGTGGAACGGACGATCAGTGATCAAACCCTTCGACTCCCTCAACTTCACCCCGGCCGGCAGGTTCAATATGCACCATGGCCTGTTCGTAACAGGAGATTCGATTGATAGTATATCATCAACCGATCTTCAACAATATATTATTAGCCCGGTAAAGAATGGCAGGTACCTGGTATTTGATATTCCCGCAGGCCCCATGGATGAAAACATTAAGAATTACACCACCCTGTTCCGGGAAAATATTATTGGCTACAAGAAATTGTTCAGGCTCGAAGACTTTTTCATCTTTCTGCTGTTGAGTGATGAGGAGAGCAAGCTGGGAGAGTTCTATATTTACCTGGAACCATAACCATGATCGCAGTTGCAAGCAAGGACAACTTACTACAAGAGCCGGCGGGTTGATCGCCGGCTCTCTTTTTGGCAAACCAGGTCCGCACCTGATTAGCCGTTACGATGAAAAGACTCTTTGCCGTAAGTTCTCCATAGCTCTTTATTGTTGGATAGTATATACTTCAAATACAAAGCAGGGCCAAGTGACATTTTTATACAGCCCTTTCCAATACCAAGGTCTGAAGGTATGGCTGGCATACAGCATCTTACCTGGATATTGCTCCGAAACAAACCGGGCCTGCATGGCCTTGATGTTCCGGTTATAGCCCGAATCTACCAGCGCAAAGCCGAGTCGTTGAAATTCGTCCATCAGACGGTTGCCCAACTCCTTTCTGTGTAAGTTATGCGCCAGCCGCCAATCAGCCTGCGGGTTGATGTCAACGTACAGGGTAGACAGGGGCATTACCAACTCTCTGCCGGTTGTATCGATCACCAGGGAGCGATGAAGCGCAGCAAACTCTCCTTTCGTGGCATGCACAAAATCGGAGGAGTGGTCTTTCATAAATAGCTGCACACAGGCAAGGTCCCGGCAATCAGCCAAAGCAATCAATTCTGCAGCAGTCAATGCATCCCTTACCGGCGCTGCCGGCGCGCTTTGCGCTTCCGCTGCCTGCACCTTTTCCAGGTCCTTGATATTGATAGCCCGACTATTGGAAGGGTTGCTGCAGGCATAGAGGGCACAGATGGCAAATAGTATCCCATAGTTTATCGCAGGGTTCATTGCAGGGTTTTAGGTTCAATACGATAGAAAGTATAGCTTATGGTATCATAGATACCTGTGGGACTCAACACCATTTTATCTACCTTTTCAACCTTAGAATCATAAGGAGTAATATAAGCGATAAAGCAGTTGAACAGGGTATCCTGCTTTTCATCAATGGCCACCAATCTGGGGTAATACGCCGTGTTGTGGCCCCCTACAATATCATAGCTGCCTTTTACCTGGATCGTATCCTCCCGGAGAGGCCCTGCATTTCTTGCCGTGAATGTCCCATCCCGGCGCAAGCGGAAAAGGAGCTGCCCTTTTCTCCAATTACCGGCCCAGGTGCCCAGGTGCTCCTCCCCTTCCCGTACTATTTCAATATCCCTGGCTTTTTCTATACCGGAATCGATCCATCCCCGGAGTAATAGATATAGTGCTACCACGATGGCTGTTATCAAAAGATATACTACCCGCATATCCTAAAACGACGTGAGAAACCATTTACCATCCTTGCGTACCATTTCAAATGTCTCTTCCCGTGAACCGTCTGGTCCGAAAAGGATATTCACAGAAGCCTTGTCGCCGCTAACGACAGGGTCAGCCGACACCTTGCCTTTGGAGAAGTATTTTTGAAAATCTTCCTGCATGGCTTTATCCGTCGAGGCTTGCGCAATTCTCTTACTGTCGCTGTCAGCCTCTGTATCAACCAACGCGGCAAGTCCCTGGCAATTGCCAGTTTTGGCTGCGTCAAAAATGGCCTCCGCCACCAGGCGGGGATCGGCTTGTACGTCTTTCGGCTTGCCGCTGCATGCGGCAAAAATGATTGCTGTCATAACGCAAACAATTGTCTGTTTCATAAAATGGAATTGATAGATTAATTATTTATTTCACGAGTGCGCAATCGAGCAGGCCTTCGCTACCCCAAAACTTATTGAACTTTAAAGGGCCAAATTTTCCGCCACCTGTATAATCTTCCTTCAGACTTACAGAACCGAGATAACATTTTCCATTCTCACGGTATATCACCCGTACGTAAGGCCGTACGTATCGATAGAGCACTATTCCGAGCTCATTTTTTTCTATATCCTTCAACAGGCCTGAAAAAGGTGGTATTACCAGTTTTATGATGTTCACAGAAGGCAGGTCGCGTTTTAAGATGGCCATGATCTTCGCAGGGGCCAGTTCAGCATCGCTGATGCTGGCAGGGTTGCTAAAATAATCGGGCAATTTATCCAGGCGCAGGCTGTTTTCTTTCACGGAAGCATTGGCGTCTTCGCTGTTCTTCATTTTTGCTGTCACATCTTTTTCATCGAAGTGGAAGGTAAACTCACCGGTGATGTCGGGCCACTTTTCAATATCATCCAACGAACCGTAGGCATTGTACGATTTCAGGTATAAGGATACGGCCACTTTATAGTCACCGTTTTTCCAATAATAATCGCTGTTGTCCAGGAAAGGAGTAAAGAATCCAGCCAGTTGGCCCGTTGAGAAATCATCCACAATACTGATGATCGTGGAAGCCTTAGCCGCCGACGGCAGGATATCAAAATTGAGTGTAGTGCCATTTTCAGCCCCATTCACCATACGTATGTAGTGGCCCCGCTGGAGGTCTTTCTCCCGGCCATCAGAACGGGTAACTCGATAAGTGGCCTGCAGGTAGTAGTAATCGGTTTTAATGGTCGACATATTGAAAGCTTCTTTCAATGCTCCCTTGTCCGATTCTATGCGTCCATAAATAAAATCTCCTGAAGTAAAGCTGGTCTTGCCGGCATCGTGGCCGTTGGCAAAAGGCTGGGTGGAAAAATACATTTTACCCTTCGGGCCCTGTGCCAGAGCATCATCTGGCGAAGTAAGTTGTGTGCTCATGATCAATAGAAATAGTTTGGATAATGTTTTCATACTGGTTATTTGTTGGTGATCAGTGATTCCAGCTTTTCGAGTCGTTTCTTCAGGTCCGCATTCTCTTTTTCCAGCAATTCGATGTTGCGTTGTTGCTCCTGCACCGCTTTCACCAGTGGCACCACAAACTGTGAGTAGGAAAGTCCATAGGTTTCCCTGCTGCTCCTGGGCACAACCACGCCATCAAATTCATAATTAGCTTTCCTGGCAGCCTCTTCCACTTCCTGTGCAATAAATCCGTTGTGGCGGACCTTGTCTGCTTCTGAATAATCGGGCATAGAAGCGAACTTTGCGTCCTGCCTGCCAGCGTCGCCGGTAAACTCATCATACTTTTTAGATTGGAAATTGTATACCACAGGCCGCAGCTTCATAATGAAATCAAGTCCTTTTACCACTTCATCTACATTGGTTTTGAAACGGCCATCGGATGGAAAGGTATAAGGCACCTGACCTTCTATAACAGTGATCTGGCTATTGCCCAGGCGTATCTTATTGCTCGCATTGACGACGGCCTTGTAACCGATGGCCACCGCATTGCTCAGGTTGCCTGAAGCCACATTGGCCCAAGCTCCGATAGCTACATTGTTAGAACCTGTCACATTGTTAAACAATGACGAATCGCCGATGGCCACCAGGTTATTGCCGGTCTCGTTGGTATACAAACTATTTGCGCCAAGCGCCGTATTATTGCTACCGGTATTGTAAAACATCGAGTGGTCGCCAATCGCTGTATTGTAAAAGCCGGTGGTATTGTACAGCAGCGATTGCATGCCGCTCGCGGTATTGGCCCCGCCTGTAGTATTGGAAGCCATGCTGTAATAACCGCTGGCGGTATTACCTCCCCCGCTGCTGTTGGCCGACATGGCATAGTTGCCGGTGGCTGTATTGGCCTGCCCGGTAGTGTTCACATTCAGACTTGCCGTTCCGATGGCCGTATTCCGGTTACCGGAAGTGTTGTACCGAAGCGCACTGGACCCCACTGCAGTATTGCTTATCCCATCGGTCAGCATTACCATCGCCTTGTAACCAAAAGCTGTATTGAAGGTGGCGGTCGTAACAGACTCCATGGTTCTGAAACCAAAGCCAGTATTGTAGGTAAGTGAATCAGTATATCCTGCCCTTATGCTGTTTACTTTAAAGACCAGCGGCTGGTTATCGACCGTGCCGATAAAATTGTTGGCCGGGTTGGTGCCACTGTTACCGCCGAGCTGCCACCCGCTACCAGCCCCCACTCCTACCCATGCCGGAGTAGTTGGGGTACCATTGTTGTAATAAAATCCTGTAGTGCCATCGGTTTGAAAAATGAGTAAGCCAGTGGCCGGAGTACTGATTGTGTTGCGCTGGGCTTGCGAAAAGGCAGGTATAAGTAAACCGCCTTTGGTGCTTTTAATATCCAATGCCGCGCTCGCATCGGGTGTAGTAGTGCCAATACCTACATTTTGGGTAATGCCTTGCAGCGACAAGATTGCCAACAGCAGGAATAACAGTAAATTCTTCATACGCAGTTTCGATTTTATTGAGCGATTGTTTATTGCTTCACCAGCCTGATCGTCCTTTCCTGGCGTCCTGTAGCCCATTGCACCCGAAGCTGGTATATACCGGCGGCGGCCTGCTGCAGATCCAGGTCAAATTGGTTGAGGCCTCTTTGCAGGTTCAGTTGTTTATTGATGATCGTAACGCCGGCGCTGTTTGTCACCTTCAATAAGGCAGTACTGCTTACACTGCTTTGAATACGCAGGGTAAATGCCTCCACAAAGGGATTGGGCCAGGCTTTTAATTCTTCAGGAGCCGCGCAGGCGCCTGCCAATTGTCCCGTATATTTTACCCTTCCGTCCAGATCATATTGTGCGATGCGGTAATAGTCGTTTCCTATAGGATGATCGTCTGTAAACACATAATTTTTTTCCGTGCTGCTATTTCCTGCTGCAGACAGTTGACCTATGCCCATCCATCCGGCCCCGTTGTTTCTTTCCATTACAAAATGGCTGCTGTTTGATTCCTGTGTTGTTTTCCAATGAAGTTTTACACTACCCTGGTCGCATGCCAGCCGGAATCCTGCAAATGTTACCGGCAATGAAGCCGAAGGAGCAGCGAGTGTCCAGGTGGAGAATGCATCGATGCCTGTCTTCTCTATATAATTTTGTGTGCCATCACGGGTATCGAATCGCTCATTGCTCCAGGATGCAATGTCCGGGCTGCGCCATAGTACCAGGTTATGCTCAGGCAGAGCGGCCAACTCCTGATCAAAATACCCGAACCGAAGGGTAGCTGCGAGACCACTGTTGTTGGAGGGGGAAATGGTGAAATAGCGTAAAATACTATTGCCCCCAGGAAGACTTAAAGCCTTGTGGCCTCTTTTGATCGTTACGCTCCCCAGGTTTTTGGAACTGCTGATCCATGCGCCCAGGTTGCCCGGGTTGACTCCGGCAGGGGCATTGAGCGCAGCAACAAACAATACTTCGCCTCCGGCGGATCCTACAATACGGCTGTTATCCGATTCGCCCAGCAGCAGGCCTGTGCTGCCCATGTCAAGGTCATTCCCATTGAGGTCGGCCAGTCCTTGTATAAACTGTATAGAATTGTTTATGCGAACAGTTCGCTGTAACAGGACACGACGGCCGGCGCCTTTATTAAGGTGTAGGATATAAAGCTGAACGGGCGCGGTACCGCCGATAGTGGAATTGGCCAAGCCAGCAAAGTAAACCGTACTGTTGCCTGGCGCCAGGGCACCGTGGTTGACCAGGTCCGCATCGTTGAGCGTAACCTGCACGTTGCCGGTAAACTGTACCTGTGCTCCTGTTCCAATATAGAACTGGGCGGCAACTGTCGATGATGCTGTCAGGAATAACCCAAGGAACGCAATACGCATGATGAGAAAGTTTTGCTAACAGCACCAAATTAGAAATTGCAGCGATGCATTACAGGTGCAATCGCCTAACGCATTTATTGTCTGAAATAAAGCAGGAAAATACCTTTCAATGGTGCCTGGGAGGAATATCGGTTTTCTATCGCCGATACCCGTTTTTAGTCTATATCACTCATTTGAGGGGGGTAATGATTACGGCGTATTGCCTAATTTGGGGTGGCAGCATCCCATGAATTCATTTTTGTACAACGAGTTTATTTTTTCGTCCCGCTATCGTATCTGGCGGCATGTATCGTATTGGTTCATTCATATAACTATCTGGGCAACATTTTGGATCGTTATGGACGCGCCAGGTTCTTATGGGCGGCATTTGCTCAACATGACCATGTGGATACCGGCATTTATTATGTTTAGTTATCCGCTGGTATACTTCGCCGTTCCCTGGCTTTTGCTGCAGGGTAAAGTGTTTCAGTTCTTTCTGTTTGTACTGGCATGGGGTGGGGTGGGTCTTTATATCGACTCCGGGTACAGAAGCTATGTATTGATCCCCTTACAGGAAGCGATGGGATTGGACAATATTCTTCCCCGCGGTCCGCTGGCCTTCTGTTACTTATGTATGACCACTTCAGCGGCAAGCCCGATGATCATCCGGTTTTTTAAAATGTGGACCCTAAAACAAAACGACTGGATCCACGCGCAACAAGAGACAATTACAGCAGAATTGCAATTGCTGAAAGCACAGGTACACCCGCATTTCCTGTTTAATACCTTGAATAATATCTATTCCTATTCGCTGGAGAATTCACCTAAAACACCCGGTCTGGTCTTAAAACTCTCCTCGCTGCTCACCTATATGCTATATGATTGCAGCAGCAAGGAAGTGTGGCTGGAAAAAGAGATCGGGATCATGAAGAATTATATTGACCTGGAAAAAGAACGGTATGGTAATAAAATTGAAATATCATGGAATGTAGAAGGTGAGATCAAGGGGCAGTTAATTGCTCCTTTGCTGATGCTTCCATTCCTGGAAAATGCTTTCAAACACGGGGCGTCGGAACAGATAGAAAAACCCCGGCTGGGTGTAGAGATATCTATCAAACACCATATACTGTATTGCAGGATCAGCAACAGTAAGAATGAATACAGGGCGAAAGGTCCTTCTGGTATTGGCATTAGCAATGTAAGGCAGCGCCTCGCATTCATTTACCCTGGCTTGCATGAATTGAGCATCCATGATGAAGGCGATTACTTTACGGTTTCTATGATGGTGACACTATCCGGTTATACAGCAGATTATATGGCAACGCCTGGCGCACCTGCCGTTGCCCGAACCGTTCCCGCATGAATCCGGAGCCAGTTGCTATAAACAAAGCTCCCGTCCCAAATCTGGTTAACGCATGAAAAGGATAAATTCTTTTTTGTACAATGAATTCATTTTTTCGCCCCGCTACCGGATCTGGCGGCCGATCATCTATTGGTCGTTCCATATTACCATCTGGGCACTATTCTGGTACATTATGGGATCGCGCACTTCATTTGGAAGAATAATGTTCAATATGTCTTTATGGATTCCGGTGTTTATCCTGTTCAGTTATCCGATGGTATATGGTGCTATTCCTCATTTGTTGCTTAAAAGAAAAGTGTGGCAGTTTTTCCTGTTCATCCTGGTGTGGGGAGTGGTAGGATTGTATATCAACGCTGGTTTCAGAACCTATCTTTATGTTCCTCTGCAGGTGACGATGGGATTCGAATATGTACCCACAAAAGGTTCACAACCGCACAGCTACCTGTGTATGACCACATCAGCTGCCAGCGTTATGACAATAAAGTTTTTCAAGTTGTGGACCATCAAGCAACGCGCCTGGATGCAGGCTCAACAGGAGAAGATCACTGCTGAACTTCAATTGTTGAAAGCGCAGGTGCATCCCCATTTCCTGATCAATACACTGAACAATATCTATTCCTTTTCCCTGGAAAAATCGCCCAAGACCCCTGAGATGATCCTGAAACTTTCTTCTCTGCTTAGCTATATGCTGTATGACTGCAGAAGTGAGGAGGTGAGGCTGGAAAAAGAGATCGGGATCATGAAGAATTATATTGACCTGGAAAATGAACGGTACGGCAATAAGATTGAAATATCATGGAGCGTAGAAGGAGATGTAAGTCAACAGTTAATCGCCCCTTTACTAATGCTCCCATTCCTTGAGAATGCTTTCAAGCATTGCGCTGTTGAGGAAACAGAAAAACCATGGCTGGGCATTGACCTTTCAGTAAAACACCATACCCTGCGCTGCAAGATCGCCAACAGTAAGAACGAATATGTTACTTTCCAGGAAAATGGCGTTGGTATCAATAATGTAAAGAAGCGCCTTGAATTTATTTACCCGCTGCACCACGAACTGAAGATAAATGACGAAGGGACTTTCTTTGTCGTCTCGATGCTGATAAAACTGGAAACCGACGCATCGGCGTATGGTGTTCCATCCCTTATTACCCAAAAGATACCTGCATGAAATTGCGTTGCCTGTTAATAGATGATGAGCCGCCGGCATTAAAAGTACTGACCAGGTATATTGCTGCGATTGACGGCCTGGAGATTGCTGGTCAGTGTAGCAATGTTATTGAGGCACTGGGCGTACTACACCAAAAAAGGATCGATGTGATCTTTCTGGATATTAAAATGCCCCGGATCATTGGAACTGATTTTCTGAAAAACCTCTCGCATCCGCCCAAGGTCATATTCGTTACGGCATACAGGGAATATGCGGTAGAGGGATTTGAACTGGATGCAGTTGATTACCTGATAAAACCCGTTTCTTTCGATCGTTTTTTTAAAGCGATTACGAAGTTGAATCGCCTGATGGGAGAGGAAACAATTGCGCCGGACTTCAATGAAGCCCCCAACCCTTCGCCCTTTGTTTACCTGAAGGTGGATAAGGATATGAAAAAGGTCTTTATCAATGACATTACCTATATAGAAAGCTGGAAGGACTATGTAAAGGTTTTCCAGGGTGATGGCAAATACCTGTTGGTCAAACAATCGATATCAGCGATGGAGAATCTTTTATCTGAGCATAAATTCATGCGGGTGCATCGCTCCTACATGGTATCGGTAGATAAGATCTCAGGTTACAATGGCCTTTCCGTACACCTGGGCAAATTGGAGATCCCTATTGGCAGGTTGTATAAACAAGTAGCGATGGAGAAGCTGCAGCAGTAATGGTAATTCCTGCATTCCAGGAATCCAGCGTCGTCTAATTATAACCCTGAGCCGCCGCGCCCAACCGCTGCCTGATCTTGGAGGCCAGTATACGGGGTGCCAACACTTTCATAGACTCCCCAAACCCCAGGATCTCCCTTTCCAGCTCAAAATTCAGCACTACATCAATCCGGATAACAATACCACTTTCATCTTCTTTGATCAACTTTTGGGAATGATGAATAGGTTTGGTAAGTACATAAGGTGCATTGTATTTATCTATGAACAATACCACCTTATTTGCCCGGTCTTTTTCAGTTTTGGTTACACCAATGAGGTCATCAAAGTACAGGTCAAAATCGATGCCTTCATGTTCAATGAACTTTTCCTTATTTAATTCCTGGAATTCTATAATCCTGTCCAATGCCATTGTTGACAATAGATTCCCCTTTTTACCTTTGGCGATCAGGAACCAGCGGTTGCGATATTCTTTCAGTAAATATGGAAAACAAATAAGCTGTTGTGATTTGGCGGCCTTAAAAGATTTGTATTCTATGAGCAATGGCTTCTTATGCAAGATGGCCTGATATAGGGGATTGATATGTTCCAGCCCTTTAAGAAGTCTGTTATTTTCAAACTGGATGCAATTGCGGCCCTGGTGAGTTGTTCGATGGAGGTTGTTTTCCAGTCGGGCAATCATATCACTCATTTCTTCAAAATACGTAAAGCCATTAAACTGCTTTAGGATGCCTACAATCTCTTTCATTTTCTCCACGTCGGCCTGATTTACAGGAGCATTGGTAATACTGTAATCCGGCTCGGCATATGAATAAAATTTCTTATCGGTAACAACAATAGGTGCATTATAGCCTAATTTATCGCTACGCATTACCTGAATATCGGCTTGTATTGTTCGTTTACTTACGCCGGTTGTAATACCCTCTAATTCGTAAAGCACATCAGACACTTTTTCAATTAAATCGTCCAGACACCATTTACGGTACCTGTTTCTCAGGCAGTCATCAATTGTTTTGTAGCGAATAAGGGCTAATTTATTTATAGACATTGCAATATTTCGGTTGGTAAAAATAATACCTGGATTATTACTACGCAATAGACGTGCGCAGTAAGTAAGTATTTTTTAGCAAGAAGCCTCACTTTCAGTGATAATGTGCTGATAAACAAGCAACCAAAAAACAAACAGCATAAATATTCTTCTACGCAATTACGCTGCGCAGCAGTAGGTGCATATTTGCTGTACCAAAAACAGGTCAAGAGTCAAGTTACTTCAACACCTAAGAATCACTTATTCAATTACCGTTTTTGTTCATTGAAGCAGTAGCTCAGCTGGTAGAGCAACGTAAAGTATTAAAATTATCATGGATCAATTCAAACATACTTCAATTGGTAATGCTGCTTCGGCAGCAGACTGGTTCGAACCCAGGCGTTTGAGCATTATCCCGGTCAATTAAGCCTTACGTCAATGACTATTACTCCGTGGGTCGTTGGTTCGAATCCAACCTGCTTCACAAAAAACCATGGTCAATTGTTGCTTACTTCAACTGTTACAGCAATAAAATTACCAGGCCTAAACCAAGTATTATGAATCAATTATTATTAAGCGTAAGTCTTCGCCAAAAAGCAGTATTTATTCCCGAAACAGCCTTTATAAACGAGCGCGGTCGACTTACAGAAACAACCGGTTTACTGGTAGCGAATTTATCCAAATTGGGTTTCGGTGTTTCAGAACCATTATTAAAAGCATTGAACAATACCATTCCATCATTTCAGCTTGCTGTTCTGGATACGCTGCGTGAGGTAACAGGGGTTAATAAAAACTGGACACCACTGGTAAAAGGCTGGAACGTGCCTACCGGAGAAACAGTTGCAGATCATTTTATTACCTTCTTCGCCAATATTTTCAAGTTGGGCGGTACCGTGTTGCCATGTGGACATACCATCCCGGCCAACACCTTCCCTTTGCACCGATACAATGGCTGTCCTTTTTGTGGAACTCCCTTTGAATTCGGGGTTATTGAAAATAACAAACAGGGAAGTGAACAAAAAATATTAGAATTATGGACACTAGAGGATGCAAGTGCTTTTTTGAGAGACTTGCTGACATCCAAAACAGCCCTGGATGCTACACAAATGGATAGCCTTAAACTATTGCTTGCCGAATTACCCATGCCTGATGTGAAGGTTGGGATAAAGGAAACCTTAATGGCCGTGATCAACATTTTCATCCATCAGAACCAGCCGGAGAAAGCCCAGGCGCTGTTTACATCGCCAACGGATATTATGCGCTATTTATGGTACAAGCACACTGGTTTTTTGCAAATTGTAGAGCCCCGGACAATTATCAGCCGTGGTTCAAAAAACAGCAAACATATTTCCCCGCTTTTGGATAAGAGTGTAAGGGCCTTGCTGGATACCAAAGCTGTGTTAAAACTGAAATACGCACGGAAGGATTGCCTGATGGTGGCGGGCTGGCTGAACAACATGAACCTGGATGCATCTAAAATGTGTGAAATGATGCATTCAAAACGTAGCATGTGGGTTCGTTTTATCAGGGCGTTGAGATTGGCCGAGTACAGCAAACGTACAGGGTTTGAAAAGCTGCGCACTTTACTTGATGTGTTTTATAACGAAGAATACAAAGGATGGCAGGGGGATGTAAACCATTACCGTCTTCGCTACGATGCTGAAAAAACCTTTGGGCTATTGAAGCAGCGGCCAGGCTTATTTGCCCGTTCCCTATTTGCAAATATGCTGTGGTTTGGTAGTGATACAACAATTGCCGCTTTTGCTGAAATAATTGATAAAGTGTCTGCACGCCTGGTGTTTACTCTAAATATGTATGCGGAAAACTATTTCGACAAAACAAATAACCGGGTAGTAAAACCATTGGGAGGCGTAAATAAAAATATTCCCGCCAACCCCCTGTTATCTCTTTATAATGACGAGCAATTGGAAGCTATGAAATCAGCGGTGGCCGATTTATGTATATTATCAGTCAGGAAACGTTTCGCAAGCATCGAAAATACTGGTAAGACCATGTATATAGACCCGACGCTGTTTAAAATCCCTGTTTCGATAGGCGATAGAAGCGACACAATCCAGGATCTGCCAGCAGCATTGATGGGAACACGTTTTCAGGTAGATGGAGACACTGTAAGGTTGTTTATGCAATGGGGTGCGGGATTGCCTGCCCAGCATATGGATATGGACCTGAGCTGTCTTATTGCGTACGAAGGCCGGGCAGAACGCTGTTCCTTTAGCTCACTGGTAGTTACCGGTTGTAAACATAGCGGGGATATCAGGAGTATTCCTGATGAGATCGGAACGGCAGAATACATTGAGGTGGACACGAGCGTTTTGAAAAAAGCAGGGGCAAAATATGTAACCTTTACCTGTAACGCCTATAGCAACGGAAGCATTACGCCCAATTTAGTGGTAGGCTGGATGAACAGTAAGTACCCAATGGCCATTTCAGAAAGAACAGGGGTTGCCTATGATCCGTCCTGTGTACAACACCAGGTCCGGATAGTGAATAGCCTTAGCAAAGGCTTAGTATTTGGTGTACTGGATGTGGATGGTGGTGAAATAATCTGGTTGGAAATGCAATTTTCAGGACAGATCGCTCAGCAGCTGGATACCCGGAATGTATCCGCCCTTTTGAAGAAACTGGATAGCAAATTGAGCATCGGGCAGTTGTTGCGTATCAAAGCCGAAGCCCAACAGCTGGAAATACTGGAAAGCCCAGCCGCAGACGAAGTGTACACAGCAACCTGGGCACAGAATACGGCAGCCGTCACAAAGCTGCTGATAGATTAACAAATACAGCACCCTGAATTTATCAGGGTGCTTTTAAAATTTAAGTAGAACGAAATGAACAAATATTTACGGCTAAAAGATGAATTATCATTAGCCGGTATAGGAAAAATGAAGGCATTTGGCAACTCTATGTTGCCGATATTAAAAGACGGAAGCCTGTTGACTTTTACAAAAGCAGATAGCTATGAGATCGGAGACATTGTATTTTGCAAGGTAAAAGGCAGGTATATTGATGCACATAAAATTATAAAGAAGGATGCTAACAAGGGGTTCCTGATTGCCAATAACCACGGATTTGAAAACGGGTGGACGAAAATAATTTACGGCAAGGTCATTCTCGCAGAGTGGCAGGGAAGGACTATTTATAAAACTCCATGAATAGGCAACAAGCAATCAAGAGGCTGGCTGAGATAGAGCAGGGTTTACTTAATTTGGGTGTTTTGATCATGAACAAGCTGCCAACCCTGGGCTGAGTTCTTAAAGATCAGTACCAGGTATTCATTGTCCTGGAACTTTATATTACCCACTGAATCCTTTTGAGTAAACTTATATTTAATTAAAGCGTAGCCGAGCGAGTCGGTGCTTTCTGTTCTTACGATATCTCCGTCCCATTCCCAGTTCTTTTGGCTGAACCAGTTTTTATGGAACTTCATGAATACTGCTTTGGAATCCATTTTGCTGCCAGTTGGTGCGATCATAGCGACGCTCTCCCCAACGGTAGGTTCTAGCTCAGTAAGGTTACTGGTCTTAATGGCATGTAGGTGAATAGCCAATGTCTGCTCAAATGTCTGGATTGGTTTATTGGGTTTAACTGGTGTGTCGCAGCCGATGTGCAGCCAGGTACTCAACAGCGCAAGGAAGACTACATTTATTAGAGGTATCCGGGTCATATATTTATAGTTTTAAATTTTAGAGATGTACCATTTAATTCCGAATTTGTCTGTTACTGCACCAAAGGTTGAGCCCCAATAGGCAGGCACCAGCTCATTAGAAACATCGCCCCCTGCGGATAGTTTTTCAAAAGTTGATCTTATTTCTTCTTCGGTTTTGCAATTCAGCCAGAGGTAAATTGCATCACCGATTGTTGTGGGACCTGTCATTTCTGATGCAAAAAGTTTGAAGTCGTCACTGATCAATGATGAGTGAAGGATCTTATTACCTTCTTCGGGCTTCATGTGCTGTTCCAAAGCTGAGCCTTTGACGGTGTTAAAGCTAAGCTCACCACCAAAGCATTCTTTGTAAAAAGTCATTGCTTCCCGGCAATTGCCATCGAATTTTAAATATGCAAGAATTGCTGCCATCGTCTTTCTTTAATTGTTATTTGATAACACAAACCTATTATCAAAACCGCACTCCGGTACTGTGCGATACAGACAAATTCAGGGGGTGTTTGCGGCCAGGGGGAAATAAAAAAGTAATAGCGTAAATTGGACCAGAAGCCCGGTAACTGTAAAGAGTTTCATCGGGATTGAAATGATTGCAGGCCCAACAAGACAATTATCCAAGGAGATATGATTTGATTTACAGGCATTAGCGGAATGTCATTCTGTTTAAAACCGCCCGTCCATCATTGAAGGCATGGTAGACTACAGTTTTTCCTACCTTAGTAGTCTAAATCAACCGATATGGACTTCCACCTCGTCACTGGTAGGCCAGATATAACCGACCACCTGGTTTTTACAACTACCTTCACACACAATAATGTGTTTTATAAAGCAGCCCTTGCCGAAACTATTTCCTGGGATGGTCGACTTACAGGAACTTACGATGTATTGCTGCAATCGGGAAGAGGCACGCAACGTCTTACACTCATAAAAGAAAGAGAGCATTGGAGAGCAGGAGAAGAAGTTGAACAGATTGGGGTTATTCAACAAGAACTAGCCGATCTGCTTGGGGCTGTCATCAATGAGGTCCGTAAGTAAAAATGCTTGGTGGCCCAGACAGGATGTCTAATACTTTTTATGGTATTCATAAACGAATAATCAGATGAGACTAAAAACGCTTATTCTGCTGGCCTTCGTTCTGTTTGTTTCTTCCTGTTCAACGACACGAAATAATAAAGAGGCAAAGAATGCAACAGTACGCCCATCTGTAAAGTGTATGGAAAATTCTCCAGAACGACGCGGAGAAGAGGGTTGCACGATCCTCACCGACCGGCCGCTGGCAGGCCCTCCGGGAAAGACTGTATATTGGCATATAGACCGTTTTGATTCACTGGAAGCTGCCATGAAAGTAGCGGGACCCAATAGTGTGGCAACGGAGGCGCACGGATCTTTTTGGCTACTCACAGTTGAGATGATGGCTGAAGATTGCCGTAGTGGTCAGCACGTTGCCCGGGTAGGGCCACTTACACTTCCTCCGGCAGACCGTTATTTTATGCGGGTACTATCATCTCTCCTTAAACCAGGATCCACAACGCCGATCCATACGCATTCTGGTCCGGAGGTATTCTATCTTGTCGATGGTGAACAATGCATAGAGATGTCGGATGCCAGTCAACGTTTAGGAGTTGGGCAGTCCTTTATCGTTCCGGGTAGTACCGTACACCGGGGACGGGTTGTCGGGTCTAAGGCCAGGAAAGCGCTGGCGCTTATTCTGTATGATGCCACCTATCCTGCCAGCCGTGATCTGGATAATGCCACACCTATCACTTCATGTAAGTAGTATAGGTCTACACCCGGTATCTTTATTAAGCTCCCGCCTGAATTCTTTATCTCTCGTCCGCCATTGGCGCAATCCAAAAGAGGGCTCCGCGAAAGGGATATTCCTAACTAAGTCCGGGGCAGTATGTTCTGTAATTGGCCTTGACCGGCGATAAGATGGCCGCAATACCGTTACAGGAGCTTCCACAGGCAGCAGTTGCATCCCGCCATACTGCGGGACATATTTTTTGGTAAGGTATTCGATGATGTCCGTTGCTGACCAACCATATTTTAGCCAGGTAATAGCTTCTCCGGTGATCTTACGGCAGAGATTATTTATTCTATGCTGTAGCGAAACCAATGCATACACCTTCGACGCAATGGGGGAGGCTGTTGCCATCAGGTCGGCGTATTTCATGGTATTGTAAAAGGCGGGGTCAGTTTTCACGCGCTTGCCGGTAAGTGAACTGCGGGAGCGCATATAGTACCGCCCGAACATGTAGTATATAGTTATGGTTCCGAAAGTACCTATAAACGAAGGTGTGGAAATAAGTCGTGCCATAACATATATTTTCCTCAAAGGTAGAGCGCTGGCCCAGATCAACAATAGCGTGGTAACGCAAATGGGTAGGTTCTGTTACATGTTGTTGAAAAAAGATAAAAACAGCCATTTAAAGTCACATTTTAATAGGTGCCGGTACCGCCCCATAGCCGGGTTTGGCAGGGGCCTTGTTCGGGACATGTTCGTACCAAGACCGGAGATAAAGCGCATTATCCCCAATTATGGTATGACTTTGTAACGATTTGGGATCAGGAGAGCCTTGTTTTGTTTTTTGATATGACTTGAGTTCGCCTAAGCGGGTTCCGAACAAGACCCGAACGAGGTACGACCGAGACCCGAACAAGGTGCCTTGTTTGGTCGCTTTAGTTCATAAAAGGTAAAAAAGGACCGGGACCGCGATCCTGAAAATCTGGCCAGGTAATCGCACTAAGAAAAATAAAAGGTAATTATTTAAAACGTACGTTTTTAATGCATACCTTTGGTCTATGAAACGCAAACCTGATGTTTTGCCCACCAAAACGGAACTGGATGTTCTACAGATCCTGTGGGAATACGGCCCTTCCACTGTTCGCTTTGTACATGACAAATTGAATGAACATAAAGAGGCAGTAATTTATACCTCTACCCTAAAACTAATGCAGGGAATGAAAGAGAAAGCCATGCTTACCAGGGATGAAAGTGAAATGAAACATGTATATGCGGCAGCGCTTAAGGAAGAAAAGACAAAAAAAGGTATGCTTGAGCATTTTGTAGATACAATTTACAATGGTTCACTCAGTAAAGCTTTCATGGCATTATTGGGAAACGACAACACCAGCCAGGAAGAGCTCGAAAAACTTAAAGAGTTGATCAATCAGCGATCGTCTTTAAAAAAACGTAAATAATATTGTTGGGTATAATGATGGATATATTGATACAGGCGCTGGGGTGGATGTTGCTTCACTCTCTTTGGCAGGGTGGCGCGTTGGCTTTTCTAGCCGCATTAACGTTGTCCCTCACCCCCCATAAGCCTTCTTCCTTTCATTACCGTGTATTATTGCTGTCGCTGATCTCTTTTATTGTTGCTTGTACGTACACTTTCTTTTTATACTGGAACAATTATGGCAACCATGGCCTGGACGCAACAGGCACATTACTGACTGTAAGGATTAACAGTAATTCTCATCAACTGGTTACTTCAGATCCTTTATATTTAATAACATCCTTTATCACAGCAAATGCACCGCTGCTCGTGCTTTTCTGGTTCCTTTTCTTTTGTTACCGCCTGGCTAAAAGTCTGGGTGGGTGGATATATGCCCGCCACCTCTGTCATCGGAACGTCTTCTCTCCTCCTTCCGAATGGAATGAACGTTTCAATATCCTGGTAAGGCAAATGCGATTGAAAAAGGAAGTAAGGTTGCTGGAATCCGGTTTAATGCAATTTCCCGTCACATTTGGATTTTTGAAACCTGTTATATTGATGCCGCTGGGAATGCTGTGTGCATTACCTCCTGATCAGGTTGAAGCAATTCTGCGCCATGAACTCGCTCATATACGCCGGAACGATTACTTCGTTAACCTTTTTCAACTGGCAACAGAATCAATTTTTTTCTTCAATCCGGGGTTGTTATGGATATCTAACCAACTTAGAGAACAACGAGAATTTTGCTGTGATGATATTGCTTTGGAGCAAACAGACGATAAGGAGGAGTTTCTCTTTGCGCTACTCCATTTTAAATCACTGACTTTAAAAAGAACATCTTCGGGAGTAGGTTTCCCCGGCCATTCAACGCAACTCCATAAGCGGGTAATGCGGGTGCTCGGTGGCAATGTCAAAACATGGCCTGTACATATTTATTCCCTTATTTACACTGTTTTAATAAGTATTCTTTTTCTTGCCACCATCCATTTCATCGCCAGGAGACAACCCATCAACAATACAGTTGCAAAAGATAATAGTGCAACCACGACTGTTGTTCAGCCTATTCAGCCTGAGGAGCTTCCAGAGAAAAAGAACACACCCTCCCTATCAATAAAGAAAAACAAGGTCAGGAAAACAGTACCCCCAAAACCCGTAGAGAGGCATATTCCGATGGATAGTGTAACGCTCAGTATGCTGACAGGTGAATTTAATACGATGTATGATCATTCACATTACATAATCGGAGTTGCCAAAAGCCGCATCACTTATCTCACGGTGAACGGCGAGCCAATTTCACAAGCCAACTGGCATCATTATGATAATATTCTTGCCGGGATCATTAACCAATTCAAAGCTGGATTGGGAAAAAGGCGCAACTAAATCAACAGTCGGACGAATATAGGGTACCAGGAATTATAGCGACACCAGCCTCCTCCAGGTAAAATCAAATTATATGCTCTATCTATAACCATTTTTAGGTATAAAAGTGGGGAGGCCCCCAATTGCCATAACTCTAAATTAAAACATAGGTCATGAAAAAAAACTGTTTAGCATTTTGCATTATCACGCAAATATTATGTAGCCAGCACCTGTTTGCACAACAGTTAACAATTATCGAACAGAATTATGCACAAGCAAAGCAATTGGCCCAGCAGGAACAAAAGTTGTTATTGGTTGACTTTTACACCACCTGGTGTGGGCCCTGCAAGCTGCTGGATAAACTGGTTTTCCGGGATACAATGATCAGCAGCAGTATCGCTAAAGATTTTATTGTGCTGAGGTACAATGCCGAGAAGGATAGTGTTTACCAATTGACACTCAAACATCATATCGCGATGTACCCGTCCGCTGTCATATTAAACGGGGAGCAACGTGTCGTTCGTCAACAATATGGAACGGGCGGACCAGATAAGGATATTGTTATCAATTACCTCGCCTTCCTTGAGCAGGCCAGACAGCTTAACAAGGCAAATTTCTTTATAAAAGGCCTTGCTCCTTCTACTCAACTGGCTTATCCTGGCTTTTATGTCAATTATGTGAACCGGGTTGATTTAAAGAATAGTAATGTTCAGGTAAATCACTATTGGGACACACTCACAAACCTGTTACAGGAAATTCCCTTTAAGATCTTTTGTTATTTCGGAGGGGGGAATGAAAAGCTGAATAATTATTTCCTGCAGCATAAAACCGAGTTTCAAACTTTGTATGGTGAAACAGATGTTAAGTTCGCCACCTATATGATTATTAATAGTAAATCTTATGAAGCACTTCAGTCCGTCAATCGTCCGCGTTTTGATTCAGCGATGAACATAGTTAAACTGTATGTGGGTGGAGAGGAGGCACAAAAATATATTGATATTATGGAGCCGCGTATGTTGCAGGCAGAAGGCCGGTGGGGTGCTGCCTACAACTACCTGGAAACAATGAAAAAGAGGGCATCCACTGAAAATATCATCCGGTTTTGTGAGACAGCTGTCAATAAATGCGATGATAAACCAGTGCTTGAAAAATCGGCCAAATGGATGAAAGCGATTGTTGCAAAGGACGCGGATCATGAAAACCTGGCGGTTTATGCCCGCCTGCTTTTAAAAACCGGCAAAAAACAACAGGCTCTGGAGATAATGAAAAAGGCTGTAGAGGCGGGCAAAAAAAGTAACCAGGATACAAAGGAAGAAGAAAAATGGATCCGGCAATATTTCCCTGGGTCCTGATATCCTGGTTAAGGCTGATCAAAATAAATATCCCTATTTACTTAACAAAAGTCTAAATAATTAATTACTTTCACTTTTGTTAAGTAAATAAACGCACATGGAAGATCAATCCTTAGGTGGTTTTGAGGAACTCGTATTATTAACGGTGGCCGCACTTCATGACGAGGCTTATGGCGTGGTTATCCTGGAAAGCCTTGAAGAAAAAACGAAGAAGAGCTTCAATATCAGCGCCATTCACGTAGTCTTAAAACGGATGGAAGACAAAGGTTTTGTAACATCACGATTTGGTGGAATTACCGACAACCGGGGAGGAAGAAGGAAGAAGTTTTATGTGATCACAGCTTTAGGCAAGCGTATGCTCGACTATCAGTATGCACTGCGGGTAGACATGTACAAACAGATTCCCATAATCTCATTCAGATAATGCAACCCAGGCCACCAAAATATGCGCTGAAATTCCTTCGCTGGTTCTGCCGGGAAGATTATATCGAAGAGATTGAAGGTGACCTGACAGAGATCTTTGAACAACAGCATGAACGTTCTTCCGCGAAAGCGAAATGGAAATTCACCTGGAGTGTTATAAAATATTTCAGACCGGAGTTCATAAAAAAAATCAAGTTCAATTACCATACTAATCCTGCTGCCATGTTCCGTCACAATTTCCTCATTACATATCGAACTTTTTTACGCAACAAGAGTACCTTTTTGATCAATCTTACTGGTCTTTCCACGGGCCTTGCCTGTGCATTGCTGATCTATCTGTGGGTAGCCGATGAATTGACGGTTGATAAATTCCATAAAAAAGATGAACAGCTTTACCAGGTACTGGCAAATTTCCAACATCCCGAAGGCATTAAAACAAGGGAGAACACCTCTGCTCTATTAGGTAAATCACTCCTGGAGGAAATGCCAGAAGTTGAATCTACCGTAATCATCAACTCAGTTATCGACGATTGGTTTAACGGTGAAGGGGTAATTTCTCATGAAGAGAAACGCATTAAAGCAAAAGGAATATTCGTCAGCAAGGATTATTTCAATGTCTTTTCCTATCATCTTATTCAGGGGAATAAGGATCAGGTACTGGCCGAAAAGAACGGTGTTGTTATATCAGAAAGTTTAGCAAGGAAAATATTCAACACCACTGATAACATTATTGGCAAAACATTCGCCTGGAACCAGCGGATGCGTTTTGAAGGGCTGGCACATATATCCGGTATTTTTCAGGATCCTCCAGCCAATTCCACCAGGCAATTTGACATTGTTTTCAATTTCGAAAAAATAATTGAAGCCGATAAGAACACAGGCCGTTGGAATTCAGGCGCTGCGGAAACCTATTTGATACTCAAAAAAGGAACCGATATAAGCGAATTCAATAAAAAGATCTCGGGTTATATGTCGTCAAAAGACCCGAAAAATAAAATGACGCTGTTCGTTAATCGTTATTCAGACAAATATCTGTATGGCCATTATGAAAACGGTGTGCAGGCCGGTGGCAGGATAGAATATGTATGGTTGTTTTCCATTATAGCCGTGTTCATTCTCGCAATAGCGTGTATCAATTTCATTAACCTGTCTACAGCACAGGCATCGAGGAAAATGAAAGAAGTTGGCGTTAAAAAGACAATGGGGGCAAACCGGAATGCATTAATTATTCAATTTCTTAGTGAATCAACGTTGATGGCTTTTTTATCGCTGACAGTTGCTGTTATCCTGGTTCTCTTGCTACTTCCTCCATTTAATGAGCTTACGAATAAGCAGCTACATTTTGCCTTCAGTGCTGACCTGGCTTTGACTGTGGCCGGTATTGTATTTTTTACTGGAATAATTGCCGGCTGCTATCCTGCGTTTTACTTATCAAGGTTTGATCCCACCCAATCCCTGAAAGGGAAACTGACTATTTCTTTTGGTGAACGCTGGATACGGAAAGGATTAGTGGTGATGCAATTTGTCGTTTCAGTTGTTTTTATTGTTGGCTTTTTAATTATTAACCAGCAACTTGAATTTACACAAACCAAAAACCTGGGCTACAGCAAGGACAACGTGCTGGTATTTGGACGCCAGGGAAGGATCAACTGGAATAATCATGAGGCTTTTATGTCAACGCTAAGAAGCATACCCGGAGTAATAAGTGCATCCTGTATGAATGGGAGTATCCTGAACCCCGAAGAGGCGATGCACAAGGGTTTTTCCTGGGAAGGTCAATCTCCGGAAGGAAGACAAAGCCTGTATCCCAGTCCCAGGATCAGTCATGAATTCATTGAAACGATGGGTATCGAAATCAAGGAGGGCCGTACCTTTTCAGGTCAGTATGCGGAGCAGGAAGAATCGAAGATTATTGTAAACGAAGCTGCCGCAAAATTGATGGGGTTTCGTGATCCTGTAGGAAGAACGATCTATTATGGTTCGGTGGATCATCCGAATGAAAAGCAGATTATTGGCGTGGTTAAAGATTTTCATTTTGGATCGCTCCATGGAGAGCTGAAGCCAGTATTTTTTATGTATGGTTCGCGTGAAAAAGATGTGGTGGTAAAGATCCGGGCAGGGTCAGAAAGGACGGCCATCAAAAGTCTTGGCGAAGTTTATGCAAAATTTCATGCAGGATACCCTCTTGAATTCCAATTTCTGGATGATGATTACCAGGCGCTTTATGCTTCGGAAAATAAGATGGCTGTTTTATCAAAATACTTTGCTGCCATTGCTATTATTATCCCATGCCTGGGTTTGCTGGGGCTGGCTGCGTTTACCATACAAACAAGAAAAAAGGAGATCGGCATAAGGAAGGTTCTGGGCGCCACAGGAGGAAATATTGTTCATCTCTTGTCAGCGGATTTCACAAAACTGGTGTTGATAGCTATCATCATAGCCATACCTGTCAGTTATTTTGTTGCATCGAAGTGGCTGGAAAGCTTTGCTTACCGTATTGATCTGGAGTGGTGGTTCTTTGCGGCTGCGGGATTGGGTGCATTGCTAATGACGTGGCTCACCATTGGTTTTCAGACATTGAACGCTGCTCGTGTGAATCCTACAAAATACCTGCAAAATGAGTGATCGCTGATGTAGTCCTAACCGGACAATTATCTAACCTATTGCATAATATAACATCCCGCTCGCTTCTATTCTAATTTTTCCCTATATTTAGAAACCGCGGATTATACCAGCATTATTTCAAATTTATAAGCCACTGGCTGTGTAAGGATGCTTAGCCATTAAGTATAACGGCTAATGTTGCCTGAAGTACCCTTGCTGAAATGCTGGTGATTGCCGCGCCTACCTACCCAAAAGACTGAAAACAAACCGCAATCCTTAAAACCGATATATGACTCTAAAAGGAATAAAGAAGATCCCTGCATTGATCTTATTAATAGTGATCCCAGGCCTGCTGGTCGCTCAAATTGATGCGCAATTAAAACGGGACCTTCTCAATACGGGCTACGTGCACAGCCCGTTGCCACTGGATTACAGTAAGTCATTCGAATCCTTTGGGTTAACCAAGAAAGTTTTGGCGTCCGACATGTTGTGTGATATGGAGACGCTGGATAAATGGTCGCACAAAGGATTCGGGGGTATGCGGCTTGCAAATGAAAGAAGCATTTCAGGCAAGAATAGTTTGCGTCTGGTTGGGCAAACCACCAATCCGACTTTTCTAAATTGGGGTATTGGTCTTGGTACCTCCATGGCCAGCTACGATGTGGGCGGCGCCAACTGGGAGAAATATAACCGCATTCATTTCTACATCTACCCACATTGTGAAGGCGCCCGCAGCATCTACCTCAATTTATATATTGAAAATGATGGCAAGATCAAAGTTCCGGATAAATACGAACGTGAAGGCATTCATGAAATTAATTTGATCAACGGTCAATGGAATGAATGTTTTGTTGAGATGCCGGAGTTGCCGCGGGATAAAGTGTCCAAATTATCTTTCGCTATAGAAATTTTCGGCAAAGAGCGTATAATGGGTGATTCTTTAAAATTTGATATTGATGCAGTGTCACTCCAAACAATCGAAAACCCTGAAAGAGCAAGCGGCTGGATGCCGGCGCAAAACCGCATTATACATTCCACTACCGGTTATGGTATTGAAAGTGAAAAGACGGCAATCGTGAACGTGAAAAACAATAAGGGTAAATTTCAACTGATAGACAATACCAGCAAGAAGGTAGTGTATGAAGGAAGAATTAACGCTCAAAAAACAGCCATTGGAAATTTTGAAACCATTGATTTTAGTCAGTTTAAGAAAGAAGGGCAGTATTTTATCCGCATCGACGATGTTGTTACCAGGTCCTTTTATATCAACAAAGATATTTGGGTGAATTCGGCATGGCGTATGTTGAATTATATTTTCTGCGAACGTTGTGGCTACCCGATCCCAGGCAAGCATGGGGCCTGCCACAGTGATTTAAATACAAGCTTTGAGGGGAAAATTCTTCCTTTTAATGGTGGCTGGCATGATGCAGCAGATATGTCGCAACAGGTTTTACAATCAGGCGAAATTATTTATGGTTTGCTTGAGATGGCAAACCGCGCCAAAGCAAAAGGCAATAGTCAATTATTTCTACGACTCCAGGAGGAAGCGGAATGGGGTATTGATTGCATACTGAAAGCCCGCCTGGGCAATGGTTATCGTGCGCAAACATGGGGCACCAATTTGTGGACGGATGGTTTTATCGGTACAAAGGATGATTCTTCAAGACGAAGGCAGGTGCGTGTACATAGCAGGGCATTTGAAAATTTCATGTTTGCCGGTATAGAGGCCTATGCCTCCATGAGCCTTGAAAATGACCCGATGCTGAAAGAATACCTGCGTAAGGTGGCTATTGAAGACTATGCTTTTGCCAAAAAGCGCTTCGACAGTCTAAGTTTTAATGATCTAAGCAGCATTGGTGGTGGTGGAGACCATGCAGCTATGGCTTCCAACAGTCAGTATTCGGCGAATATTTCGTTTACGGCCAGCCTGTTATATAAATTAACCGGCGCTACATTTTATGCAGACGAAGCGGCTAAGGCTATTCAATACACATTGCAATGCCAGCGCACAGAACCGCTGAATGATAAAAACAAAATACATGGCTTTTTCTATCGCGACCTGAATAAAAGATCCATTGTGCATTACACGCATCAGTCGCGTGACCAGGCATATATGCAGGCATTGACAGCCCTTTGTGAAACACAACCGAAAAGCCCGGATTATAAAAAATGGGAAGCTGCTATCCGGTTGTATGGTGATTACCTTAAAACGATTATGCAGTATGTGCAGCCGTATGGTTTGGTGCCCAGCGGTGTTTATCATGTAGATGAAGTAAAAGACTCGGTGAACTTTTATAAAGTACAGGTTGGCATTTACAAAGGAGCTGCGGATGATTACAAAGAACAGCTGGAGAATGGTTTTAAACTGGATGAAGAACACTACCTGCGTGTTTTCCCGGTATGGTTTTCTTTTAAAGGAAATGCTGCCGTTCAGCTTTCCACTGGTAAGGCAGCAGCACTTGCCGGAAGATTTTTGCGCGATAAGAAACTGATGGATATTGCGGAACAGCAATTGTTCTGGATTGTGGGTAAAAACCCTTTCGGACAGTCTATTATTTGGGGTGAAGGAAGCAATTACCCTCAATTGTACACCGCATTACCCGGTGAAACCGTAGGAGGCATCCCTGTTGGTATGCAATCGAGGTTTAATGAAGACACACCCTACTGGCCACAATTTAATACTGCCACGTATAAAGAACTGTGGATTGGGCCGGCAGCCAGGTGGTTTTCGCTGATTGCAGAGTTCTGATAAGCCATAACGCTTTTTCATTTATTATCATTTGTCATCGTCCGGGTTTGCACCAACTGGTAGACAACAAAAAGTTCGAGGTAAATTTTGTTAGTTAGCATAGCAGGAAACCGCATTTGAGTGGCTGGCTTGAAGGTCGAGTGGTTGTTTTTTTTTGCTCTATTTGTCAAAATATTTTTGCTATCCACCCACCGATTGTCAGTAAAACTGTGCTGTACCTGCCAAACCAAAACAATGCAAGGGCAACCGTCATAACCAGCACCAATGTAAAGGGGCTGATGCTTTTTTTTCGTACCGAATCGGCAATGGCTATTGCGGCCGCCACCGCCACTACTATCAGTTTGGTGATCCCAGCGCTTTCCTCGGAGGTAAGGCCGAAATTGGTTCGCAGTAAACGGGCCAGCCCGGGACCAATCAGCAAAAAAGCAGTACCGCACATAAATGCAATATGCAGAGCCCTCCGTTTTCTGTAATAAAGAGCTAATCCATATAGCAAGGGAAAGAAAATCAGATTTGGTATATTGAGCCACAACCTTGCCACGCCAGCAGTATGTCCCTGCAGTTGTGAAACTTCATAAAAACGAGACTGGGTTACCAGGTACATAGACCATAATGCCAGTGGCGCCAATACATAACTTAAGGACCCTACACGCCTATGCCAGGTTATTTTTCCCTTCAAAATAAGAATGGGTTGTAACAATAACATCAGCAGCCATCCTATCATCATCATGCCATGAAAGTGCATGACCCAGCTAAAATGAACCTTTCGGCCGGCGGGTGTAGTATAGTCAGCAAAACCGGGAAAGTGCCGGATATAGGTTTGATAGAACCCTATATGTACCAACACTAATAAAAGAAGGACGCCGCCAATGATGCGGATGATAGCTCCCGGGGAAACAGGCAGTTCGTTTTGCATTGAAGTATTTTTTAGTGTTCCAAATTTTGATTCTTCAGGTTGCATGCTTTTGTGTTTGACAAATAGCTTATGGCCTAATACTATCCATACCCCGTAACTGTAGACTTCTATAGCTTTAGGCATCGTTAAAACTCATAACTTATCCTTCCATTAATCTGACCGTTGTTATGAATATGAAAGCATCCATTCTTTAGTTCAACATTGTTTACGTGAATTACAAGTGAATATGTTCTGCCAACACTTAGGCGAAGGCTCATTGTTTCAAAAATGTGAGGGGTGGGCCAACTTTTTCAATGCCGTGTGCTTTTCTAAGATTGTTTCTTTCTTCTTCAGACATATTCTTAGCTACACCTTCACTGAGTTTCTTAAAATATTCTTCCATTTTACCAGCAGGTTGATGGCATATTATCACTTTTGCTTCTCCTGGTCCGATCTTTGCAAAAGTGTGCGGTACCATTCGCGGGCCAAATACAAGGTCTCCTGCCTTAGCATTATAGGTCTTGTCTCCTACCCTGATGAGAAACTCACCCTGCAAAACGTACCAAAACTCATCCGTGTCATAGTGAGTATGAAGTATGGGTCCACCTTCATTTAAGCGGGTTGATTCAAAAACAAACATATTCCCGTCAGTGTCACTGGTTGACACTTTAGTGTAAAAAGTATCCCCTTCAAAGGGAGAAATGCTTTTATTGAAGCGGTCTTTTCCTGCATCAACCTTGAAGCCTTTGTCATTTCTGGCCCTGGAACCAGGTCTGGCAATTACGTAAAAAGGCGCTGTAAGAAGAGAACCGATGGCTATGCCCAATCTTAAAAATGATTTGCGTTGCATAATGGTTATTTTATTTATATGGTGGGCAAAAGGTTAGAGACAAACTCGCTTATCCTGGCGAATTTGCAACTTGCCTTATTATGCTGTAGGATGCCTCTACTTTCCTAATGCAAATTACAGTTGACAATACACTGTGAAAAGGGGCAATGAGAAAGTGGGAGTATTTATTGAGTAAGTGAGGTCTGAAGTGAAGTGTATGTCTTGTCCCTTCCCTTTTAATATCCAATTGCCTGCAGAAAATCTGTTTTTCTTCTTTTAGACACATCAAGAACATTTCCATTGCGCATTACAACCTGTCCGCCTTCTCCACGTATGTATTTATCCACATAAAATTTATTTACAATAGTGGAGTGATGAATGCGAATAAAAATATCTGCAGGAAGCAATTCTTCAAAATCTTTTAAGGTACGGCTTACCAAAAACTTCTGCTTATCAGAAAGATAGATGTTAGAATAATTGTCGCTTGCCTCAAGATAAATAATGTTTTCAATATTGATGAATTGAAGCCCATCACTTGTTGGTATTGTCAACAGCTTCGGTTGCTTCTTCTGCAAATGCTCGATCAGGAGCTCTAATTGTGAGGATGAGGGTGGTTGATTCTTCTTTTCATCTGCCCTGGCAACTGCTCTTTTTAATTCTTCGATCTCAACCGGCTTTACCAGGTAGTCCAAAGCACAACTTCGAATAGCTTTTATGGCATAGTGATCATAAGCTGTAACAAAGATGAGTTCAAAATTTTTGTAGGTCAGTTGCTGTAACATTACAAATCCATTCATTTGAGGCATCTCAATGTCAAGAAAGACAAGATCAGGTTTCAATTCATCGATGGCACGAATCCCTTCCTCCGGATTATCGCAGCAGTCAATGATCTGAATCTGTTTACAATGATTGGAAATCTTTTCACTTAGCGAGCTAAGGTTGCTATCATCATCATCAATTAACACAGCTCTCAACATGATTTGGTTTTAAGATTTTGAGCAATTGATTCGTATAACAGCGGTGGTTCCGGAAGGAACGCCTTCTTTGTCAAGGTCTGTGATCACAAGGTCATCATCAATACCATTCTGATTATGCAAGTGAATGCGCTCCTGGGTAATAGCAATGCCATACGACTGGTGTTCGGGCTTATTTATTTCTTTGAATTCGGCAGCTTTTTGTCTGCCAATGCCATTATCAGTGATTGAGTAAACTACAAACTCATTACAGAGATTTATTTTCAACTGTAACAGCCTGTCATTTTCTTTTTTATTCAACAAGCCGTGATGGATAGCATTTTCAATAAAAGGTTGTATGATAAGTGGAGGCACTTTAAAATCCCCATGCAATAAAACAGGTTGCACATTTATTTCATAGAGAAACTTATCATTACAACGAAACTTTTCCATTTCGAGATATAGCTGTATTGTTTCCAGATCCATTTGAAATGGCACAAGGTTATTTTTGGAGCTATCCAATACTGACCGTATCAATTTTGCAAAGCGGGCAAGATAAGACGTTGCCTTGTCTGGCTGTTTGGTTTGAATAAGGTTATCAATAGCGCTTAAACAATTAAATATAAAATGCGGATTCATTTGTGCACGCAATGCTTGCATCTCAAGCTCCATTGCTTTTCGTTTTAAAGCCGATTGTTCATGTTTATTGCGAAGCTGCTCATTTTTCCTTCTTAGGGTATTATTTCTAACAATCAGTGCTAAGATCAATAACAAGGCAATGCTGCCGGCAACAAGCAGGTTCTTTAATTGTGCCTGTTTTTGTAATTCTTTTTTGTTTAGTTCTAATTGTTGATCGCCCAGCTCTTTGTCTTTTTTCAGCAACCTGATTTTATTTTCTGCTTCAGAAGCTGCCAGATAAAGAGCAGTTCTGCCAGCATATAGTGCGGTTTCCATTGAATCTTTGATAAATGCGAACTGTTTGAAATAAAGATAGGCGCTGTCAGTTTTTTTCAGATGACCATAAACTGATGCAAGCAGTTCGTACGTATCTTTCAGAAACTGTTTGTTGCCTGAGTGGCCTGCTACTTGATTCAATTCCCTGGCATAACCAAGGGCGGTCTGATAATTTGACTTGCCGAGGTAAGCTTTTGCAAGTACCAATAAATTGACCATCAGGGGGATGACGTCATTGCTTTTTCGTAATAGTGGAAGCCTGGGCAATACCTGAACTAACAAAGTGTCGTATTCTTTCCTTGCTAACTGCAACTCCGTTGAAAAGCCATAAACATAAGCGCCAAATTTTTTTCTGACTGCGGGGTCCGTTGTATATAAATTAATGTCATCCCTGTATTTCTGCTGATACCAGATCACGGAATCATACTGTTTCAATATCAGGTGAGCATAGGCCATATCTTCAGTGTGTGGCCAGATAAGGACAAACGGGCATTTATATTGTAATGCCTGATAATAATAATGCAATGCTTTGGATGGATCACCGACCCTGTTGAACGCTCTTCCAATAAAAGCTAATGAAATCGAGATCAGCAGCGTATCATTTTGCTGCTTTCCAATTTCAACTGCTTCAATCAGATTCTCGAAAGACTTCCAGTATTCCCCGCTTTTTGAATAACTGAAACCAGCAGCTTGTTTAGCCCAACCAAGTGATAATTGATCGTTTGCTGTCGTTGCGTATTCTATCGCTTTACTTGCTGCTTCATTGGCCGCATCATATTTACCCTCTATGGCTAATGAAATGGCCAGGCTATAATAGGCCATAGAAAAAGCTATAGAGTTGGTTTCATTTTTTAAAAGCTCAATAGCTTTTCTCACATCCCGTTCCATTACTTCCGGGTGCCCTAAAAGGCGCCCTTTCACACCACCTTCAATGATCAAAGCTTCTGCCATTCCTCTATAATAGTTAATAGCGGATGCTTGCTGCCAGGCAAGATTTGCATATTTAAGAGCAGAATCAGATTGGATCGAATAATAATAAAATTGCCAGCCTAATGCATTCAGACAATTTACTGCTTCCTTGCCATTAATAATGCTAAGGTTTCTTCGTATGCTATCTATCTTATGAGTTTGTGCTTGTATAACATTGGCAATAAGAACCCCCAAAATAAAAAGCCGGCAACGCATAAGACAATTTTTAAATGAGAAGCGACTATCAAATTTACTTCATTTCCCAAAAACGGGCTTGCAGAAGGAATACACCCTATAGCTTTATTACTCACCGCCTGGTGTAGGCTTTCTAAAATAGTCAATAGTTGACTGAACCCTCGTAACTGATGCTTTCTGCAACCCGAATCTTCTCATTGTAAGTTATTGACACTAGTAAGCTATGGAAAGTGACAATGAGAAAGTGGGAGTGTTTATTGAGTAAGTGAGGTTTTAGGTGTTTATCTAAGGCAAAGCAAAACCCAGACAGGAGCTATTATTTTCTTACACAAACACAGTTGAACGACAGTTTGCTGGTTGGTAGTAGAAGTGGTAATTGCAGGCGGGATAATAAAATACTATAAATCAAATATTAAGAGGCAAGCAAGGAGCAGCGAAAGTAGACATGGAATCAAAAGTATATCCCAAATCAATCACTTATAAGAGTGTGGTCCCGCCAAGAATCGAACTTGGATCTAGAGTTTAGGAAACTCCTATTCTATCCATTGAACTACGGGACCAGGAACAAAAACAGGCTGTTAGGAGCCGCTGTCTTCAGATTTCCGGGCGGCAAAAATAAGAAAACAAACCATTGTATTCGTTGCCGGACCTAAAAAAGGACAAATTGCTCAAAAACAAGCCTTAGCAGCCCCCTTTTTCACCTTCCTTCCCTTCCAATCTGCATCATTACAAATTTACTGGGCTGCACAGTAATTCCACCTATCTTTGCTTCCCCTAAAAAAAAGTACGTATATGAAGATCTATACCTGGCTTATCCGTTACCGCCTTTACCTGGGTTTGGCCCTGGTGGTACTGGGTATCGTGGCGAATATTTACAGCAGCTTTTGGCCTGCTTTTCCGCTTTATTTTATCGGCCTGATCCTGATCGTAGGTCATTTTTTCATTGGACCCCTGCGACTTATCCAGGAATACATGGAAAAAGGTGACATGGATGGCGCTGAAGGCGTACTCAACTCCGTTAAATTTCCCAACCTGCTTTATAAACCCATCCGCTCAGCTTACTATACTTTCAAAGGTCAGCTGGCTATGATGAAACAGGACTTTGATGGCGCGGAGACAAACATGAAAAAAGGTCTTTCACTGGGCACGCCCATGAAAGAAGTAAAAGGCGCAAACCTGCTGCAAATGGGAATGATCTCGCTGCAAAAAGGCAACTTCAAACAAGGCGAGCAATACATCCGCCAGGCTATCCGGGAAGGATTGCCCGATAAGGAAAATGAAGCAGCCGCTTACCTGCAAATGTGCAATATCATGATGAACAAAAGGGAATTCCGTGCCGCCAAAGAGTTTTTCCGTAAAACAAAAGCACTGAAACCTACCAGTCCTGAAATTGTAAAACAGGTAAAGGAAATAGAGAAGTATATCTCCCGTATACCGGGATAAATTATAAGGGACCTCATTGAAAGGTTGATAAGGAGTAAAATTCTTATCGGCCTTTTTTATTGGGTAGAAGTCAAGCCGGGCCCTTCCATTTGCCAAACTGTTCTTCTATCGTCTTGAAACGGAAAGCAAATACCTGTTGCAGCTTCTTTTCCACCAGGCTTCCGGCCACCAACTCTCCCAGCCAGCGACCAGGTATTTTATAATGCACAATATCTGTCATCTCCACACCGCCAGGCACTTCTTTAAAATGGTGCTGATGATGCCACAAGCTATAGGGACCATAGCGTTGTTCATCCGCAAAGTAGCTGCCCGGCTCTACATGGGTGATCTCGGTCATCCAATACCATTCAATCATCCAAAAGGGGCGTATTTTGTATTCAATGATCTGCCCCGGGTATATCCTATCACCATGGAGCGAAGAAGTGACGGTAAAATGAACATCTGGTGGGGTGATCTTTTGTAAATTGGCCGGACTGGAGAAGAAAGCCCATGCTTCCTGCAGAGATAGGGGAATATGCTGAACCGCTTTGAAGGAGTGCACGCTCATAAAAATACTTTCCTAAACAGGTATGATACAGTTTGGTTTTACAAAGAGAAATCTTTTTTTACCTGCGCCGCACAAGAATGCATAACAGACTCTACCAGGTTCACCTGCACCGGTAATTGTTCGGTATACTCTCCTTTCTTGCCGTTTTGTTCTATTTGCCGTATGGTATCCTTGAGGGAACTGATGCCCATAGAGTCAATAGTGGATTTCAATTTATGGGCCAGCTTGCCCACCTGCACCCAGTTCTGCAGGACGGTTTCTTTTTGCATTTCCTGCAATGTCAATGGCATGGTATCGAGGAATAGCTGCAACATTCGTTTCACAAAGCCTTCGTCGCCACCGGCAATGCCATACACCAGGGAGAGGTTGTACAACTTATCAGGGCTGTCTGTTTTGGGTGGCAGAATATCCTGCCGTTGATCCTGGTCAGTAATGATCATGTTCCTTTGGTTGGTTAGGTTGTCTGTTATGATGCGGAGGAGATTGGACTCGTTAATAGGCTTGGACAGGTAGTCATTCATACCAGCAGCCAGAAAACGTTCCCTGTCTCCTTTCAGGGCATTTGCTGTAAGCGCCACAATGGGGATCGTGGCTTTAAGGGTATCAGTTAGTTGCCGTATCTGCCTGGTTGCCTCCAGGCCATCCATTTCCGGCATTTGTATATCCATCAACACCAGAGCATAACTATTCTCTTGTACGAGCACCAATGCTTCCCGGCCATTACCAGCTATATCTACTTCAAAACCCCATGCCTCTATCATATGACGAGCCAGGTGTTGGTTCATCTCCACATCATCGGCCACCAGTATCCGCCGTTTCTCCCCGTCATGGTTGTTGGGTGCTGTCATGCTACCGGTTATTTGGTGCTTAATTCACCGGCTTGTATCATGCGATAAATAGTAGACTTGCCAATATCAAGTTTCTTGGCTACCAGCAATACGTCCTTGTCGTATTTGTCCAGGTAATGTTGAATAATATGGATCTCAAAATCTTTGAGGGTCCTTTCCTTACTCAACAGGTCATTTACTGTAGCCGCTGTATTGATGGTGATATGCTCGGGCATTACTGTCTCCCCGTCGGACATTACAGCCGCCAGCTCCATCACTGATTTCAGTTCACGTACATTACCAGGGTAAGTATATTGTAATAATTTCTGCTGTGCTTCCTGCGACAGGGTTTTCTTCTCAATACTATTATCCTTACAAAAAAGGTCTATAAAACTCCTTGCCAGTAAAATTATATCGTTGCCACGCTCCCGTAATGCAGGCAATTGCAAAGGCAAGCCGATCAGACGGTAATAAAGGTCTTCGCGGAATGTTTTCTGTTGTACCTCTTCCAGCAGGTTGCGGTGGGTGGCCACAATAATACGGGCATTCACAGTCACTGTTTCATTGCCGCCAATGCGGGTGATTTCTCTCTCCTGCAATACCCTCAGCAGTTTTGCCTGGAGACTGATATCCATCTCACCGATCTCATCCAGGAACAGGGTGCCGCTATTGGCTTCTTCAAACTTACCAATGCGACGGGTAACGGCGCCGGTAAAAGCTCCTTTTTCATGACCAAACAGTTCGCTTTCAATAAGCTCTTTGGGAATAGCAGCCACATTCACCGCTACAAAAGGCTTCTTTTGGCGGTCAGAATTATAATGGATGGCTTTGGCCACCATCTCTTTTCCGGTGCCGGTTTCGCCGGCAATGGATACGGTGATATTGGTTTTGCAGGCTTTTTCAATAAGACCATATACTTTTTCCATGGGCTCGCTCTTCCCGATCAGGAATTTGGAATAGTCATACTTCTTGCCCACCTGCTCTTTTAGTTGCTCCACCTCCTGCCGCAGGCCCACAATTTCTTTCAGGTGCAGCAGGCTATTCCACAACCTGTCTTTTACATCATCGTCTTTTACAATGTAGTCGAATGCACCGTTTTTCAGCAGGCTGATGGCGGTTCCCACATCCTCCTGGCCGGAGATGATAATCACCTGAATATCAGGGTTAACTTCCCGTATTTTCTTCAGTACTGCACTGCCATCCATGTCGGGCATTGAGTAGTCGAGCGTTACCACATCGGGCCGCTCATGAAGCTGGTTAAAAAAGGCGGTAGAGCTTTCGAAGCGTTTGACTTCGTAATCCGGGTTGAGAGACAGGTAATGTTCAAGCATGGAACCATACCAAACATCATCTTCCAGGACAAAAATCCTGAGGGCGTTCTGATTTTTCATTGTAAAGGACTAAATATTACTATATAAACGTATGAACCACAAAAAAGTATTCCCAAATTGAAGATTTTTTCCGCAAATGAGAAAAGTCAAGTAGCCGCCGTAAGGTTCTTATCGCCAATAGCGTAGGTAATTCACCTTAAAAAAGGGCCTCTGGCGCTTCTTATTGGCTACTTATCTTTGGTGATGTTCAGCCAGCACACCCCCTTATCAGATATGGAACGGATAGCCTTGTTTACCAGGCTCATCGACGCCTTCCCCAAGGGCCATCCGCTCAAACGGTACCGTGGCGATGTTTACTTTGAGATCGATCATTTTCACCTGCTTTTTGGCGCCATGGAGCGGCAGGGGTGGACGTCAGTCCTCATTAACCAGCAGATCGACGAGCACCTCATCAGCCTGGGAGCCCCCGTTCCGCCTGCCGTAACTGAATGGACGGATAAGTTGCGGGCTGCGGTCCATGAATTCGATAATTACCAGGTATTGCTGGGCCAGCTTAACCGCCAGGAAATGGATGGCCCGCAGATCGAACACCAGGGCAACAGGCATCCGTATAGCCTGCTGGAAGACCAGCTGATAGAAAAGATCATCCTCCTATTGAATTACCTGGCTGCAGAGCAGGATATCCCCAACAGCGGTGATGAAATGTTGTTTGAGCTACTGCATGGAGCATGGTTCAACATTCCGCCCCAGGAGATCATCAACCTGGTGATAGAGGTAGCTGACCGGCAGTATACGGAATACATTACATCGCTGCGCAGGCTATTGCATGAGAAAGTGACGGCGCCTCCCCGGAACCTGTTCACGCCTCCCGTTCAGGAGGGATTGAAACGTGCTTCCGGCGCTATTGAAAAATTGATTGGTATGGCGCCCGGCACGCCTCTGCCCTTGTTGCTTGACCAGCTGCTTGGCGAAACCGGGATCAGGGATTTTATCGGCCAAAGCCCCGATAAGGAAATTCTGGAGCAAACGGTGACCAGCTTCACGGCTTATATAGCCGAAGAGGCACGCCGCAATCCGGCCATGGACCTGCCGCTGCTGGTAAAGCTGCTCTCACTCATGAGCAGATCAGCCAGCATGTGGTCATCGATAGAGATTGATCACGCTGGAAATGCTTTGCAGGTACTTGCCCCTCTTTACCAGTCAACAGCGGTTCCTGCATTTACCAGGACTAGCGGAGCAGTCTTTACTCCTATGTCAATGGCTGCACCCGAGGGACCGCAGCTACCCAGGCTGGAAGCCTCCCTGGAGAATAAGCTTTTGCAAAAGTTCGCGATGAGTGCCACCACACTTAACAATTTCCTCCGATGCCCGCTGGAATTTTATTACACTATTCTTATCCGCATTCCTTTCCCAAGAAGTGAAGCCACGGAATTTGGATCAGCCGTTCACTGGGCCCTGGAAATGCTTTTCCGTAAAATGCAATCCAACCAGGAAACATTTCCCGCGAAGGATGTATTCATAAAAGAATTCGAAGGATACCTGCGGCGGCGCCGCGCCAGTTTTACCCCCGAGCAGTTCAACCGCCGTTTAGCATATGGCCTGGAAGTGTTAAGTCATTATTATGATGAATACATTGATACCTGGAGTACCATCGTAACGGTGGAAAGGAATTTCCGCAATGTAACGGTGCAGGGAGTTCCGCTCAAAGGCAAAATAGACAAACTGGAGTTTGATGGCCGGTCGGCCAACCTGGTAGATTATAAAACTGGTGATCCTGACAAATCGAAGACAAGGCTTGCGCCTCCAGGCGAGGCTATTCCCAATGGAGGAGATTACTGGCGGCAGGCTGTATTCTATAAGATCCTTGTAGATAATTACCCGCAAAAAGAGTGGAAGGTAACGAGTGCTGAGTTTGATTTCATAGAGCCCGATAAAAATGGGCATTATCATAAAGTAAAGTTATTTATTACACCGGAAGAGGTGGGTATGGTGACCCGGCAGATCATTACTGCCTGGCAACGCATTCAGCAACGTGCTTTTTATACGGGCTGCGGCAAGCCGGATTGCCATTGGTGCCATTTTGTTAAAACCTATCAGCTGGCAAAGGCCTCACATGAATAATCCACGCAAACAAGCTATGTTTGCAGCTTATTGAAGTAGTTTATATTCCATGAAGCAGGTATTATCTATTCTCTTCGTAATAATAGTTATAGCTCAATTCCAGGTACTCACAGTTGGCTGCGCCAATATCGTTCCTCCTTTGGGCGGACCGAGGGATTCATTGCCTCCTTTATTGATGAGGGCCAATCCCGGAGACTCTACCAGGAACTTTACGGGCAAGAAGATCGTATTTGAATTTGATGAGTTCATTGCGCAGCCGGAGAACATTCAGGAAAACCTGCTGGTATCACCTACTCCCAAGTCGGCGCCCAATATTTCCAGTAAACTAAGAACGCTTACGGTATTGATCAGAGACACGCTGGAAGAGAATACTACCTATACTATCAACTTTGGCAATGCGATTAAAGATATCAACGAGGGGAATGTGCTCAAGGATTTTACCTATGTTTTTACCACGGGTTCTACCATTGACTCCTTAACGGTATCGGGAAAAGTGATCATAGCAGAGACCGGTAAAACGGATTCGACACTTATTGCAGTTCTACACCGGAATACAGATGATTCGGCTGTTATCAAGGAACGGCCGAGGTATGTGGCGAAAACCGACAAGGATGGCAATTTTACCTTCCGCAACCTGCCACCGGGTACCTTTGCCCTGTATGTTTTCAAGGATGAAGGCGGGCAACGGAAATACATGAACAAAGGCCAGTTATTTGCCTTTTCGGATTCACTGGTCAATACAACGGAGAATAAGTCCCACACTTTGTACGCTTATACGGAGAAGGAAGAAGAAAAAAAAGAGGATAAGAACAAGTCTGCCGTGCCTGCGATCAACCGGCCTTCGGCTACCAAGGGAGGCGCTGTGGTGCAGGATAAAAGGTTAAAGATCGAAACCAATCTGGCAAACCAGGAGTTGGATCTGCTGGGCAACCTGGAGATCAGTTTTAAGGCGGCGCCTTTGAAATACTTTGACTCCTCCAAGGTGCAGTTCACCAACGAAAAGTATGAGCCAGTTACCGGTTACCGGTTTACTTTGGATACCAGCAAGAAGAAACTTACGCTGGAACACAAATGGCAAGCCAATACGGCCTATAATCTCATAGTGGACAAAGAATTTGCGGAGGATACACTTGGTCATAAACTTTCAAGGACAGATACCTTGAATTTCCGCACCAAAAAAGAAAGCGACTATGGGTTGGTACGCCTTCGCTTCCTCAATCTTGATCTTTCTAAAAACCCCGTATTACAGTTCGTACAGAGTGACCAGGTAAAATTCAGTCATGTATTCACCGACCGTAATTTCAATGCGAAGCTTTTTGTACCGGGAGAATATGACCTGCGTATTTTATTTGATGCCAACAAAAACGGTCTCTGGGATCCCGGAGAATTCTTTGGCAAGCACCTGCAGCCGGAAAAGGTAATGCCGGTACCCCGCAAATTGACGGTTAAGGCCAATTGGGATAATGAGATAGATATTACACTTTAAATTACGGATCCAGCGTGTAGGATTTCGATTGCCCGGCAATGGTATTCCGTATCTTTGCAGCATGCAATTCTCTTCTGCGTTACTGGAAAATGCTGTGAATGAATTTGCCAAACTTCCGGGTATTGGCAAGAAGACTGCTTTGAGGCTGGTTCTGCACCTTTTGAAGCAGGAACCGGAAAAAGTAGGTCTTTTTGGGGAAGCTATTACGAAGATGCGCCAGGAGATCAGGTTTTGCCAGCGCTGTTACAATGTGGCGGATGCAGATATCTGCTCTATTTGTTCCAATTCGCTGCGCCGGCAGGAAATGGTGTGTGTGGTGGAAAACATCCGGGATGTAATAGCCATTGAAAGTACCCAACAGTTCAGCGGTACCTACCATATCCTGGGCGGCATTATATCGCCCCTGGATGGCATTGGCCCGGATCAGCTTCATATTGAGGCCCTTATACAGCGTGTGCAGAAAGAAAAGATAGAAGAGATCATTTTTGCGCTCAACCCCAATATCCAGGGAGATACTACGATCTATTATATACAGAAAAAACTGCAATCATACCCTGTACGGGTTACCACCATTGCCCGTGGTATAGCTTTTGGCGGCGAACTGGAATATGCCGATGAAATGACGCTGGCCCGGTCAATTACCAACCGCCTGCCTGTTGAAAGCTATGTATCGAACCGGTAAGCAGCTCTCTTTCAGCCCTGTTTTGATATTAATGGAACATAACGTAGCTTTGCGGTCTGATCGCAGGCGGATTTGTTTATTGTTCGGCCTGTAGCTCATCAAGGGGCACACTTCCATGCAGTATCCGGGAGTGCTAAAAACAGAACTAATAAACGCCAGGAAAACCTTCATACCATTTTCCCAACGTTTATGATGTTCTGATACCGAACAGTATTCACCCACTGCCTGTCAATCTAATGCACTTATGCAATCACCGTTCTGTCCATGGCCATTATCAGGGGCTATGGCAGGGAAATAAAATTTAAGCATATGGACATCAGGAAAGAATTAGAAAAAAGGATATTGATCATTGATGGCGCCATGGGCACCATGATCCAGCGCTATAAGCTGGAGGAAGCAGACTACCGGGGCGAACGATTCAAAGACTGGCACCTTGATGTAAAAGGCAACAATGACCTGTTGTGCCTTACACAGCCTCAAATTATAGAAGAGATCCATGGTCAATACCTGGAAGCGGGAGCAGATATTATTGAAACGAATACCTTCTCCAGCACTACCATTGCTATGGCCGATTATGAGATGCAGGCGCTGGCTTATGAAATGAATGTGGCAGCTGGTCAGTGCGCCCGCCGTGCAGCTGATAAGTATACGCAACTGGATCCTTCAAAACCCCGGTTTGTAGCCGGCGCTATTGGCCCACTCAACAAAACATTGAGCCTTTCGCCCGACGTTAATAACCCCGGCTTCAGGGCCCTCACTTTTGATGAGGCCATGACTGCTTATTATGATCAGGTGAAGGGACTGGTAGAAGGTGGCGTGGATATCATATTGATCGAAACGATCTTTGATACGCTGAATGCCAAGGCTGCCATCTATGCTACGAAGAAGTTCTTCCAGGATACGCAATTACCAGAACTGCCGATCATGATCAGTGGTACCATCACGGATGCCTCTGGCCGTACGCTGAGCGGACAAACACTGGAGGCTTTCTATACCTCGGTATACCATGCCAAACCCCTGAGCATCGGTTTGAACTGTGCGCTGGGTGCTGCTGAAATGCGCCCACATATTGAAGAACTGAGCCAAATTGCGGCTTGCTACACATCAGCCTATCCCAATGCGGGCTTGCCCAATGCGATGGGAGAATACGATGAGCAGCCGGAACAAACGGCTCACTTCATTGAAGAATGGGCTGAACAGGGCTTTGTGAACATTGTAGGGGGCTGCTGCGGTACTACGCCCGATCATATCAGGCATATTGCAGACAATGTGAAGAAGCTGGCCCCGAGAAGGTTGCCGATACTGGAGGAAGCATTGTAAGGAATAGAAAGTTTTGATACCGCAATTTGCGATATCAAGGGAGCAGGTAAAATAAAGAACTATCAGTTTCGATTCCTAAAAGGAAATAAATAGTATGTCCGAACAAATTAGTATAAAGCCTTACTTACGGCTGTCTGGCCTGGAGCCACTGGTGGTGCGTCCGGAGACCAACTTTGTGAACGTGGGTGAACGTACCAACGTAACGGGCTCCAAGAAATTTGCCCGCCTGATCAGGGATAACAAATACGAAGAAGCACTCAGTGTGGCGCGCCAGCAGGTAGAAAGCGGCGCCCAGGTACTGGACGTGAACATGGATGACGCCTTATTGGATGGCGTGAAAGCCATGACGACCTTCCTGAACCTGATACAGAGTGAGCCGGATATTGCCAAGATCCCCATCATGATCGACAGCTCGAAGTTTGAGATCATTGAGGCGGGCCTGAAATGCGTGCAGGGTAAATGTATTGTGAACTCTATTTCCATGAAGGAAGGGGTTGACAAGTTCATCCGGGAAGCGCGTATCTGTAAGCTCTTCGGTGCTGCGGTAGTAGTAATGGCTTTTGATGAGCAGGGACAGGCTGATACTTTACAACGCCGGGTAGACATTTGTACGCAGGCCTATAATATATTAACGCAAGAGGTAGGCTTCACTCCACAGGATATCATTTTCGACCCCAACATATTTGCCATCGCCACAGGTATTGAAGAGCATAACAATTATGCTATTGATTTTATCGAGGCCTGCAAGATCATCAAGCAACGGATGCCGCTGGCCAAGATCAGCGGTGGGGTAAGTAATATCTCCTTCTCGTTCCGGGGTAATGATCACGTACGGGAAGCGATGCACAGTGTATTCCTTTTGTACGCCATTAAGGCTGGTATGGATATGGGCATTGTGAATGCCGGGCAACTGGTGGTATATGACCAGATAGAACCGCAACTGCGCGAATTGTGTGAAGATGTGATCCTCAACCGTCGTGCTGATGCTACTGACCGCCTGATCACTTTTGCCGAAACGGTAAAAGCGAAGGGCAAGGTAGAAGTGAAAGACGAAGCCTGGCGTAATGGTACGGTGCAGCAGCGTTTGACGCATGCCCTGGTGAATGGTATTACGGATTATATTGAACTGGATACGGAAGAAGCACGTCAACAATATGCCCGCCCGCTGGAGGTGATCGAAGGCCCGCTGATGGACGGGATGAACGTGGTGGGTGACCTGTTTGGCAGCGGAAAGATGTTCCTGCCGCAGGTGGTAAAGAGTGCGCGGGTAATGAAGAAAAGTGTGGCTGTATTGACGCCGTTCATTGAAGAAGAGAAAAGAAACAATCCCCTGGCACAACAGGGAGGCGCTGCGCGCATCCTGCTGGCCACTGTAAAGGGCGATGTGCACGATATTGGAAAGAACATTGTGGGCGTGGTGCTGGGTTGTAATGGTTATGATATCATTGACCTGGGTGTGATGGTACCGGCAGATAAGATCCTGGAAACGGCCGTGAAGGAAAATGTGGACATTATCGGTTTGAGCGGCCTGATCACGCCTTCATTGGATGAAATGGTACACGTAGCCAAAGAGATGAAACGCCGCAATATGAAGCAGCCCTTGCTCATTGGCGGCGCTACTACCTCCCGGATGCATACAGCCGTGAAAATAGCCCCGGAATACGATCTGGGTGTGGTACACGTACTGGATGCTTCCCGCAGTGTGACGGTAGCCGGTTCGCTGTTGAGTAATGAACAAAAACCAGACTTCCTTGGCAAGATCATGAAGGAATACGTGAAGCTGAAGGAAGACTTTGCCAACAAGAAGTCGGCCAAGCAATACCTGCCTTTTGCACAGGCTCAAAAGAATAAGGTGAAGATCGACTGGTCGAATTTTACGCCAGTTAAGCCAACTTTCATTGGCACCAAGGTATTTGAAACGTATGACCTGGCAGAGATCGCTGAATATATTGACTGGGGTCCCTTCTTCATTGCCTGGGAATTGCATGGCAAGTTTCCCCAGATATTGAAAGATGAGAAGGTAGGAAAAGAAGCTACGAAGTTGTATCATGATGCGAAGGAACTGCTGGACAAGATCATCAAAGAAAAATGGCTTACGCCCCGTGGTGTGATCGGCTTCTGGCCTGCAGAGGCTACTGCCGATGATACCGTGGAAGTATTCAGTGACAAAGGAAAAGTGCAGCTGGATTTCCTGCGTCAGCAGGTGAAGAAAGCAGCAGATCAACCCAATATCAGTCTGGCCGATTTTATCAAGCCCGCCAATGGTGTGGCTACGCCTGCTGACTTTATCGGCGCATTTACGGTTACCATGCAGGGTATTGAACCGCATGTGGAAGCCTTTGCCAAGAACATGGATGATTATAATAAGATCATGTTGCAGGTACTGGCCGACAGGTTCGTGGAAGCTTTTGCAGAATTGCTGCATGCCCGCGTACGCAAGGAATTCTGGGGCTATGCTACAGACGAGCATTTAACCAATGAGCAACTGATCGGTGAGCAGTATTCGGGTATCCGCCCGGCGCCGGGATATCCAGCCTGTCCTGACCACACAGAGAAATACAAACTGTTTGATCTGTTGGGCGGTAAGGAAACTACGGGTATCACGCTTACTGAATCACTGGCTATGTACCCTGCTTCTTCCGTTAGCGGCTGGTATTTTGCCCACCCGGACAGTAAATACTTCGGTATTGGCAGAATTGAAAAAGACCAGTTTGAGGATTATGCCAAACGTAAAGGCATGGATCTGGACGAAGCAGAGCGCTGGCTGAGACCGGTATTGGAATAAAGGATCAATAAAGACGTTCTATTATATAAAAAGCTGCCAGCACTTGTAGTGTTGGCAGCTTTTTTATTGGAGGATCTATATTACTATTTCTGATTTTTAGAATCGAGCCATTCCTGCACATCCTTTGCATTCCTCAATCCTACAATCAATAGCACATACACAACGGCCTTCAGCAGCCAGCCCTGGAAAAAGCTGGAAGGCTGGATATAGGCGGCTAATAAAATGAGTGCTGTATATATAATGAGCGCTGTAATTATCGCAGTGTAGGGTTTCCTTTTGGTCCAAAGCGCCAATGCAGCAAAGACGCCGGCAAAGAGTACATAAATACCAATAGTGATGTATTTCTGAAGGTCATCCATAGGCGGCATCAGGAATATGGCGAGCAGTTGGAGGCCAGCCATCACAAACAAGAGGATACGGGCATTGCGCACAGGCTTGTCGTATCCCTCCATAGAATTGTAATCATACATATCTTCCAGCAGGTTCTCCTGTTGGGGAGCTGACTCAGGTACTGATTCGGGTGCTTTTTCGGGTTGTTGGGGGAGTTGTTCCATTGTTCTAATATTAGGTAGTCCTCAATATATATTCTTTTGATTGGACCAACAATAAGTTTCCCCTTGCAGCCCTTATTTTAATTTACCAGCAGCCTGCATCTTCAACGTTAGTTCCTTTAGTTCTACCACTTCAAACTCGGGAGAGGCCTGGAAGCAATGTTTGAGGATGGGTATATGACCATTACCAAAGAGTACCAGTATGCGATCTCCTGATGCGGGTGTTGATTGCTGTATCTTATTAAAGATGCGCAGGTTGCGGTCGTACCAGCCCATTGCCTGAATATCCGGACCGGTATTGTTGGTGGTGTTGAATCCAGCGGTCATGTAGTGACCGTGCATGCGGCGCAGGGTATGTGGATCGGCCATAAGGAGGAAATTCTCGAGCATGGTAAGGTTTAATTCCACTGAATCGGAGGCATTGTAAAAGCGCATGTATCTCTTGTTGAGAATTTTGTCACGGACAGAATCTACCGGGAAATCATTCTTCCACATACTGTCTATAAAAGGGTATTTCTTATAGTTTTCCTGGGCAAAGGCGCTGGCATCCACCGCATATATTTTAGGCAGGTTGAGCTCTTTGGCCAGGCGGAAGGCAAGCTGGTCTCTTTCATCGCGGACCAGTGTATATTTCCCTTCGCGGTAAGCATTGTAAATAGAATCGGTATAACGCTGGCTACGGGATTCAACATAAATACGGGTAGGTTTAAAGGAGGCGAGCACATCTACCAATTGCCTGATCTCCTTCTGCCGGCTGGGAGAAAGTACATCCAACATTTTGGAAGAATCGGTCTTATGGCCATCGAGGTTGGGATAGCCGAAATGGAATGAGCCCAGCAGGAGGGCCTTGGTGGGAGGATTGGCCGGATCGAGGAGTATTTTATCAGGGTTTAGCTGGTCCAGTTTTTTCCAATTAACGGTTTGGGTATTGGCCTGGTAGCCGCAAATAATAAGGAAGAACAGTACATGTAAAATTTTCATGGCGATTATTTTCAACAAAGTAAGCTGCCTGCTTAGGCGCATAGGTTGCTGATCTGCTAACCAGGGGGTTCTGTCTGCAAGCGCCTTTAGCAGACCCTTCCGGTCCTGGAAGATGAAAAACAGGGGTTGGCAGATAAAAGGCGGGAGTAGGTTTATCAGGAAAAAATAATATGTTTACCTGCTATAGATTTGGGTATGCGTAAGCATTTGTTGAAGATCATACTATTTTATACGGTATTCGAGCTGCTGCGTGAATGTGCGGAAAGTGTTTCCAATTGGGTGCGGGGGAAGGCGCTTTTTTCCTGGCTGGAAAGTGTCCAGGACCGGACACTAAATATAGGAGGGTTTTTTATTTTCCTCCTGTATCCTATTGTATCCTATGTGCTATTTGAAAAGCTGTTCCGAAGGAGCAAAAGGCGGGCTGTATTGTTTTGGATCATCAGCGTGGTTATTATTATCTCCATCCGGTATGCTGTAGAAGAATTGATGTATCCTGCGCTCTTTAATTTCCGGAATTACCGGGCAGGTGTATCGCTGCTGTATTATTACCTCGACAATACTTACTTCGCCGTATTGTATTCGGCATTTGGGATCGTATACTTTTTTGTACAGCGGGAGCAGGAACACCGGCTACGGGAATCACAGTTGCAACTGGTGAACAAGCAAACGGAATTGTCGTTCCTGCGTTCGCAGATCAATCCGCACTTCCTGTTCAACAGCCTCAACAATATCTATTCGCTCGTATATCACCATAGTGACCAATCGCTCACCGCTATAGCCAAGCTATCGGACCTGCTGCGGTACATGTTGTATGATTCGAATGAGAAAGTTCCCTTACAAAAGGAGTTGGATTATATTGAGAAGTACATGGAATTGCAGCAAATGCGGTTTGACCATCCATTGCCGGTAAAGCTGGAGTTGACGGGCAATCCTGGCAAGGCCAGTATTCCTCCCCTGCTGTTGATCCCATTCGTAGAAAATGCTTTTAAGCATGGTGACACGAAAAACGGGAACGAGATAGTGATACGGCTGCATGCCGATGAAGCGGTGATCCGCTTTGGGATCACCAATGTAACAGGCAATCATCAAAAGGATACGAGCGGCGGCATTGGGCTGGAAAATGTGCAACGGAGGATGGAGTTGTTGTATCCCGGGCGGTACACGCTGCAGATAAAGAAAACAACAGATATATTTGAAGTAGAACTGGAGATCAGGAAATGACAACTGCAAGAACCATATCATGTGTAGTAGTAGATGATGAACCACTGGCGCTAAAGCTGATGGCGGACTATGTGCAAAAAACACCTTTCCTGGTGTTGAAGGAACAAACGAGCAACCCCATGAGGGCCATCGAGCTGGTGCAGGAAGGCGGAGTAGACCTCTTGTTCCTCGATATACAGATGCCCGAATTGACGGGGCTTCAGCTGATGAAGATCATTGGGCACAAGTGTAAGGTGATCCTCACTACAGCCTATACTGATTACGCGCTTGATGGTTATGAATTTGATGTGATTGACTACCTGCTGAAGCCGGTAACCTTCGACCGTTTCCTGGTAGCTGCGCATAAAGCCAGGGAGAGATTGTCTACGGAGCCGGCCATGGTGATCCAGGCACCGGTGGTAGCTGTTGCAATTCCTGCCAGCTATATTTTCGTAAAGACGGAATACAAGATCCAAAAGATAGACCTGGCCACTATCCTTTACATGGAAGGGCTGCGTGATTATGTAGCTATTTATACTACAGCAGGTAAAATACTCACTTTACAAAGCATGAAGAGCTTCCAGGAGCAGCTGCCGGAGGGCAATTTTATGCGTGTACACAAATCGTACCTGGTAGCGCTGGATAAGATCCAGTTCATTGAGCGCAACCGAATTGTTATTGCAGATAATTATATCCCGATCGGGGAAACATACCAGGAGCTGTTTCAGCAGCGGTTGAATATTAAAGGGTGAATGGCGGCAATCGTGAATCGGCAGTCGGCAGTCTTTTGCTTCGACGTTTGCTTCGACCACAGATTTCTCACTTCGCTGCGCTGCGTTCGAAATGACAGGATCCGTGTTACTTCTTCTCTAATAACCACCACTTGCGCCGGGCGGGTTTTATTTTGTAATTCTTTTGAATATAGGTGTGAATATGGTTCATGGCTTCATCAACGCTATCGGTCAATAAGACGAGGTTGAGGTCTTCGCGGGCAATGGTGCCCTGTTCGGCCATGTACTGAATATAATCCCATAAATCCTTGTGGTATTCTATGCCATAGAGCACGATGGGGAATTGGGTGATGGTCTTTGTTTGCACCAGGGTGAGGGTTTCAAAAAACTCATCGAGGGTACCAAACCCACCTGGCATAATGATAAACGCGTAAGAATATTTTACGAGTATCACTTTGCGCACAAAGAAGTGTTCAAAAGTGATGGACTTATGGACCCAGGGATTGGGTTTCTGTTCGAAGGGCAGGCGGATATTACAGCCGATGGAGGTGCCATTGTGCTCAAAAGCGCCCCGGTTGGCTGCTTCCATGATACCGGGGCCGCCGCCGGTCATGGTGGTGAAGCCTGATTCGGCGATCCGGCTGCCGAATTCCCTTGCTTTTTCATAGTAGGGATGGTCTTCCTGGAAGCGGGCAGAACCAAACACGGTAATGCAGGGCCCCAGGAAGTGCAGGTTGCGAAACCCCTTGATAAACTGGGTAAATACCTTCCAGGCAAAGGATAGTTCATAGGTACGGGGCTTAGGGCCATCCAGGTACACATGTTCTTTGGGCGGAATGATTGGCTTAATACTGGTCTTAACTGATGTTCCTTCCATATCAAAACTGTAAATTGCTGGCCAAATGTAAAAATAAATACTCATGCGTATCCTCAGCTATAATGTTAATGGCATTCGCGCGGCCATGAATAAGGGGCTTATCGACTGGCTGAAAACAGATCCCGCCGATATTATTTGCCTCCAGGAAACGAAAGCGCACAAGGACAATGTAGACCATAAGCAATTCACCAACCTGAATTATTATGATTACTGGTTCAGCGCCCAGAAGAAAGGTTATAGTGGTGTGGCAGTATTTACGAAAATAAAGCCCGACAATGTAGTGTATGGCACGGGCCACCAGGTGAGTGATGATGAGGGAAGGGTGATCCAACTAGATTTTGGCGATATCCGATTGATCAATGCTTATTTCCCATCGGGTACATCGGGTGATGAACGCCAGGAATACAAATACCAATGGCTGGATGAAATGTATGTCTATTTGGAAGAGCTCAGAAAAAAGCACCCGAAACTGATCCTTTGCGGGGATTACAATATTGCACACAAGGAAATAGACATTCATGATCCCAAAGGCAATAAGAAGTCTTCTGGTTTCCTTCCGGAAGAGCGTGCCTGGATGGATAAGTTTATCAATAGCGGGTGGATAGATACCTTTCGGGAACTGCATCCGGAGCCACACCGCTACAGCTGGTGGAGCCAGCGTTTTCCCTCTGTACGGTTACAAAATAAGGGCTGGCGTATAGATTATATCAATGCTACGGCGCCTTTGCGTGAACGTGTAAAAGGAGCGGACATTTATCATGATGTATTGCACAGTGATCATTGTCCGGTATACCTCGAACTAAAATAATACGGGAACAGGATGTTTATATACAATGTTACGACCTATGTTCACTGGAGTATTCATGAAGCATGGGTACAATGGATGCGTGCTGAACGCTTACCGGCCATGATAGGTACGGGGTGTTTTGACAGGTTTCAAATGGTGCGTGTGCTGGAAACAGATGAAACGGAAGGACCGACTTATGCAGTGCAGTATTTTTCCCATAGCAAAGACGATTATCTACGGTATATCGAAAACTATGAACCTCGTTTACGAGAGGAGGGGCGTAACAAATGGGGAGAGCATTGTATCTCATTTAGTAGCCTTATGGAGGTTGTGCACTGAGTGTGGATAAGATTTTTTTAATTACCCTAAGTAGGAAATTATTGTATATTCCCCGCAAACCCTGTGCTGTACAGCATTTCAGCCCACACAGCGTGAAACACAGGCTGGTACTGTATTTCACAAAGCAGCACAAAAAACGAAGGTATCAGCAGAGCGGCTTACATGACCTATAATCCTTGCCCCAAGCGGATTATAGCTATTTAGCAAATGTTAATTTTAGGAGATAAAAATTTTGTTTCAATGAAAAACCTTCTAAATTTGTCCTGCTTAAATTTATAAAACATTACACTATGAACAAAGCTGAGTTAATCGCAAAGATTGCAGATGACGCTGGTATTACTAAGACACAGGCAAATGCCACTTTGGATTCTTTTGTAGAAGCAGTTACCAAGACCCTGAAAGGTGGTGGTAAAGTAACCTTGGTTGGTTTCGGTACTTTTTCAGTTTCTAAAAGAGCTGCACGTAACGGCCGCAACCCACAAACCGGCGCTGTTATCAAGATCAAAGCGAAAAAAGTTGCCAGGTTCAAGGCAGGTAAAGAATTGCAAGCCAAATTATAATTGCTGCATCACTGCATGGAAAGCTCCGATACAACGCTCATTGAGTATGGGCAAAGGGTACCGGAGCTTTTTTTACGCCCTGGCGTGAAAGGGGACTAAAATGCGGTCATTCGATACATTTAATAAAGGGTTTTGTTTGACCTGCACTAAGTAGTATTTTTGCACTCTATTTTATTCAATTAAAAGCATTGTAACATGGGCAGAGGTGATAAAAAAACCAAAAAGGGAAAAACTTTCAAGGGTTCTTTTGGCAAAAGCAGGCCTGCAAGAGCTACAAAGAAGGCTGCTCCCAAGAAAGAAGGCAAATAGTTGATCCGTTGATGGGTTAATAAGTTGGGACGCAATCCGTTTTGGCTTATCAACCTTTCAACTCATCAGCTTTCCTGATAGCCCTTTGAGGGGCTTTTTTCTTTTATAGGGGGGTATGGCGCTGTTAAGGCGCCAGGCGCTCCATAATCCAGCTTCCCTGCTGGTTGAGGGTGTAATACAAACGGTCGTGGAGACGGCTGGGACGGCCCTGCCAGAACTCAATACGCAGGGGTTTTACGCGATACCCTCCCCAATGCTGCGGGCGTGTAATGGGTTTTGAGCGGAAAATCTCCCTGAAATTAAGATCTTGCTCATCCAGCCATTCACGGCTTTCGATCACCTGGCTTTGGGGAGAGGCCCAGGCGCCGATACGGGATCCTTCGGGGCGGCTATTGTAATATTGATCGTTCTCTTCTTCGCTTACTCTTTCCACCTGGCCGCTGATGCGCACCTGGCGTTCCAGTTCTTTCCAGAAGAATACCAGGGTGGCGTGGGGATTCTCCTCCAATTGGTGCCCTTTGGCGCTGCCATAATTGGTAAAGAATACAAAACCTTGTTTATCGTACTCCTTCAGCAGCACAATACGTGCGTCCGGGAGACCTGTTGTGGAAGCGGTAGCCAGGGTCATGGCATTTACTTCGTCTATCTCGGCAGTGATGGCTTCCTGCCACCATTGGGTGAATTGATCTATGGGATGCTTGTGGGCCTGCTCTTCTGTGAGGTCTTTGAGTTTGTAATCCTTCCGGATATCTGCAATGGATGACATGGCTATATGAGATTAGAACACCAAAATTAAGGCAGTAGCGGGAATAGTTGACAGGTGAAAAGAAGTTGAAAAGCTGATCTTAATCAGTTAAAATGTGTAACCGCGTAAGAAGATCGTTACATCTTCTTACTGTCGCTATCTTTTTCACTGGAAAGACGGGTGAGGAGGGTCTCAATCTCAGCAATGCGCTTTAATTGGATCTCGAGCTTTTTATTGTGCTCGGCCACTTGCTGGAGGTCGGTATTCAGCTCTTCGAGGTAGCCTACTTTCTTCAGTAATTGCTGGCGCTGGAAGTTGGATTCCCGCAGTTTGTCTTCGGTATCGGCCAGGAGGCGCCCCAGGCGCTGGTGTTCTTCCAGCATATTGACCTGTTTCATCTTGAGCTCATCAAACTCACGGGTGATCTTGAAGTAGGCCTGCTGTAATTCCTCGTATTCAAATCCTTTGTGCTGTGGCGAGGTAGAAGATTCTATCTTATGCAAGCGATCCTGCAGCACACCAAACTCTTCGTAGGCTTTATCCAGGCGGCCCTTTACCTCATTGCTCAATACCTGCTGCTGGCGTATTTGTTTCAGCTCTGCTTCCTTGTCCATGAGCATGCGGCGGGCATCACGCAGCTGGGCACCCAGCATTTCGTTGAGCTGCTGTACTTCTGTATACTTTTGCTCGGATTCCTTCAGCATTTCCACCTGACGGAGCAGCCGGCTAATATCCTGGTTGTGGGTAGACAGGTGGTCTTGCGCATTTTTCAGTTGGGACATGAAATTACCTGCACCGTGGGCGGGCTCTTCCTTCTCCTCAGGTTCCTTTTTTTCCGGTATGGCAGCTTCCAGGCGGGCTATTTCTTTTTTATAGTCTTCCACTTCCATTTCCAGCAGCTCCTCTTTCTCTTTTGCTTCTTCCAGTTCGCGGCTAAGCTGATCGCGGAGGTCAAGTTCTTCGTAAAATTTCAGGCGCCATTCATCCAGTCCACCAATGGGTTCTGCTGCCAGAACGGCTGGTTCTGCAGTAACGGAAGGCATTATTTTTTTCTGGGTGAGGTAGAAATGAATGGCAAATCCCAGGATGAGGGATACCAACATGAATACGATGATCTCGAAAAGACCAATAGATATTTTAGAAGCCAGGAAAATGTGTAATAGGTTCATAGCAGTTCGGAAAATAAATCCTTAACGCACGGGTTCTTCCGGGATAACTTATCTTTCAAGGGACATGAACAGTGGGGGGAGAGTTGAAAAAACGCCGGGGTTAGGGACGCTTTTGCCCTGTTAAAATAGTGCGATAAAGTCACATATACAAGCCTGTGGGCCTTAATAATTTTGTTAACTTGGTTATCAGGATTTTACCAGCGTTCCAACTCTTTCACCACAGACCACTTTGCGCAGGTTTCCGGTAGTATTCATGTCAAAAACAATGATGGGAAGGTTGTTTTCCATGCAGAGGGTGAACGCAGTCATATCCATCACACGGAGGTTTTTGGAAATGCACTCCTGGAAGGTGATGGTTTCGTACTTTTTGGCAGTGGGGTCTTTTTCGGGGTCGGCGGTATAGATACCGTCTACACGGGTACCTTTCAGGATCACATCTGCTTCAATTTCAATGGCCCTGAGTGAACCGGCGGTATCAGTGGTAAAATAGGGGTTACCGGTACCGGCGCCGAAGATGACAACACGGCCTTTTTCTACGTGGCGGATGGCGCGACGGCGGATATAGGGTTCCGCGATCTGTTCCATCTTTATAGCGCTTTGGAGACGGGTAAACACGCCTACTTTCTCCAGCATGGCCTGCATGGCCATTCCGTTGATAACGGTCGCCAGCATGCCCATATAGTCGCCATGAGCGCGCTCAATGCCTGTTTCTGCCTCATTCATGCCGCGGTAGATATTACCGCCGCCAATTACAATGGCTACCTGTACGCCCAGGTCAACGATCTCTTTGATATCACGGGCATAGTGGTCGAGCACCGCGGGATCCATACCGAAGCTTTTATCCCCCATCAATGATTCTCCACTCAGTTTTAACAGGATGCGTTTGTACTTGGGCAGCATGAGCAAATAATATATAATTAACAATGAAAACTGCCAGCTTTGGCAAATTGCTGTGCAAAGAAAGGGGATTTACGGATGAGAAACAAGTAGTGGGAAAACGAGGAGACAGAATCCAGAAGACAGTATCCAGAATGGAAAGGCAGGAGTTTGGAGTCCGGAGTAGTGGATTGCCTCCCGCTTGTTGCGGGACAAGGTCTACAGGGCAAATGAATTTGTTTATATTAATTCCTACAAAGCGGTAACCCCTAAAAGGGCCTAAATACCCTTCTACAGGCCCCTGACATCAGCACAAGCATCTAATTAAAAATGCGCTCCGGTGGGGAACGCATTCTTTTTGGCTACGGATCCTTTCTTAATACAAACTAAAACTAACTGCTGAATGAAAAAGGCAAGGAGGCACCAAGGCAGCGTGGCAACAAGGAATACAAATCCTTCATGGCTGGCATTGTTTTCTGCTTCGTGGATTAATGCCCCTTTAATACGTTATTCCCGGGAAATCGGTCTTTGCTTTGTTGAATTGTGTTTCCCAGTCGGCAGGCCAGCCAAAAGCGATGGTTGCCTGTGCTTTTAGACTGACGCCTGCGGCCCCACTCCAAAAGTGTACAAACTCACCCCAGTTCATATCCCTGCTGTAACGGCCATCTCCATTCTTGGGGAAATGGGCAGCCAGGAGGGAAAAGAATTTGGCCAGCACTTTATTACCGCCATACTTATCGTACACAGGATAGAACCAGTTCTTAAACCACTGTGTATTGGGCGCCGGAAAATTGTCGGTGGTATTCGCCATCAGGTTGAACCAACGGGTGGCATCGGCCTCGCGCTTCAATCCTTTGTACACATCGTAGATGTAGATCTCCATCCACTTGCTGTCTTTCCATAAGCTAAAGGCCGGTGAGCCTTTGGTGCCGAAGGTGGTGCTCTCCACAATATGCCCTATTTCATGGGTGGAAAGATCGAGATCGTTGCCCGTGCCACTGGCCCAGGCATTGGCTGCATTGGAACCGCAATCGATCACATTCTTATTGTCGTGCCCGGCATCGTAATAATATGCGGGATGGCCTCCCCCATATTTGCCCGTATGATAAATGGCGTAGAGTCTTTTGTCGGTACCGTACAATCTTCCATAAGTAGCGTTGCTGTACAACCATACTTCTTTCAGAAAAGTGAAAGGCCAGTTAATGGTTCTTGATACTTCATTGTCGTAATACACGGCCAACACGGTGTCGTAATAGACACGGCTCACGAGTTGGTTGTGTTCGAACCAATGCTCCTGCCAGGTTTTGATGGGCGCATCGGGTGGATCAACTACCGGCGGCGTGATGGGAGGTGGAGGGGTGCCGCCTCCGCCACTTTTTTTACAGGCGCCGGACAGGGATGATAATATCACCAGGGCAAGGAATAAAGGATTCAGGTATCTTTTCATAAGGATCATTGTGTGATTTGAATTCTATGTTTAAAGGTTTTGACATTGAAGGTGAGCCGCCCTGCTGCGCTGCGAAGGGCCATACCACAGGGCGACCCACCTTCGAGATGCCTTCGACAGTCTCAGGCTGACATATGTTTCAGATCAGGGTGAGCCGCCCCCGAAGGGCGACCCACCCTGAGAATTACTTTTCTTTTCCTCCCAATGAGAAGGATAGTCCCACTTCAAAATTGCCATCTACGTATTCCTTCATGGCGGCGCCGGCAGAGGTATACATGGCACTGATCACGAGTTTATCTGCGATCTTCAGCCCTGCTCCTGCTGTGATGCTTTGGGAAGTATGGTAAAGTCCAAAGAGATTGATCTGCTTCAGGGTGATATTGGCGCCGGCATCAATGATATTGTCGAAGCCCTTCATGCCACGGAAAGCGACTTTGGGCTCGATGGTGAAATCGCCATCATTGAAAGCGAACTTGTAACTGGCTGCCGCAAAGAAGGTCGACCTGTTCACGATGCTGTCATTCTCCTTTTTGAAGTAGGTGACCATATTGGGAAAAGCGGCCTGCACGGTAATCTGCTTATCGGTATAGGCTACACCAATGCCTCCATCAAAGCGAATGTTGTTGCCCTCTGTAAGGAGCACATCACCGGGATCGCCATTGAAGTTCTTGAGGTCAATACGCCTGTTGACGGCACCAGCTGAGATACCTAAATGTACGCGCCCACCATTGCTGGTCACCGGCAGGTAATAAGCATAAGTAGCCATGGCCATGCTGGTATTGAGCATACCAGCTTTGTCGTTGTACACGCTGATGCCCAGGTTCATTTTATCGCCGCTGCTGTATTCGCCGGTAGCATAGAGGCTATAGGGACTATTGGAAATGCCCGCCCATTGGCGACGATAACCCACCCCGGCTTTTATCTTGTTGTCTCCTCCTACCATGGCAGGATTGGCCAGGTACTGGTTTTGAAAATAGCTGGCGGCAAAAGGGTCCTGCTGTGCGACACTCTTATTGGTCATCATGAGCGCTGCCGTTGACAGAGATACGATGATGATTGCTTGCCGCAGGTTATATAATTGTTTCATCTTAATTTGTTATTTACGGTTGCGAATGATGGTTAATACGCCTTGTGCTGATGGTATGCCGGGACCCAGTTTGATGATGTAGAGATAAGCGCCTTCGGGTAAAGGCGATCCGTTCCAGGTACCCTCCCAATCATTCATGTAATTCTTCTGAGTGAACACTACCCTGCCGGCGCGGTCCATTACACGCACTTCATTATTGGGAAATGCATTGATGTTCCATACTACCCAGCGATCATTCTTACCATCGCCATTGGGTGTTAAGACATTTACAGGATCGAGGTTGTAATTGCCCTTTAACTGGATGGTGATGGTGGCGGTGTCTTTACAGCCCCGGTTGTTCACGCCCAACACGGTGTACGGGGTATTGATGGTAGGCCTTACTGTCAGTACAGGTAATTTCAAACCATCAACGATGCCGTGGGAATTGGTCCAGGTATAGGTATCGGCACCGGAAGCGGTGAGGTGGGCCGTTTCAAGTCTTGGTATGACAGCGCCTTTATCAGAAGCAATGTTCACGACCAATGGATTTACCAGGATGGTAAAGGTGCGGGTATAGGTATCGGCACCTCCATTGAAAGTAGCGCCATTGTCCTGTGCCCTGACGGTGATGGTGGCGGTTCCGCCTTTGGCTGCATTGTAGGAAAGCTGGGCTTTTCCATTCACTACCGGGGTTACAGACAATTCATCAAACAAAGTGGCATCTGAACTGGTGACTGCCAGTGTAACGAGTTGCCAGGCTTCGGCACCGGTGGTGATGCCTGTAAGATCGAAGGTGAAAGTGGAATCGGTCGTACAGATATCCTTGTTGGTAATGGCATCGAGGGTTGGAGCTGTGTTCTTTCCCTGCGTGATCACGGTCACCACATTGCTGTAGTAAGAATTTCCAAAAGTATTTTTAGCCTTTACGCGGTAATAATAACGGGATGCGAGGTTGAGGCCATTGTCGGTATGGGTCTCTATATCGGTGGCTACGGTAATGAGGGGAATGAAGTTAATGCCATTGACTGAGCGCTCTATTTCAAAACCTGTTTCGTTGTTTGACCGATCATCCCAGGTAAGTGAAATTGCTGATTCCGATAAGGCAGTGCCCTGGAGGTTGCGCGGTGTTAAAGGTAAGTTGGGATCGTAGTCAGTAATCGTATCAACTATTTTGCTCCAAATAGATTTGGTAGCAGCATTCACGGCGCGTATGCGGAAAAAGTATTTGAATCCGCCCAATAGGTTTTGTACTTCAAGGGTGGCGCTATTGGCAGGTGCTGTGCCCGCGGCTTCAAAGTTTACACTGTCTTCTGACTTCTCTATTTCAAAGCCTGTTTCGTTGGATGAATTATCTGTCCACTTCAAGGTAGCGGTGGTAAAGGTGACGGCAGTTACATCCAGATCGGCAGGCACTTTGGGTGCATTGGGGCTCATGCCCCATATTTCCAGCTCACTGATCTGGCCCATGATACCACCATCACCATTGTTCTGTGTGACCAGGAGTCTGAAGTAAGTATAGGCTGTGGTATTGGGAAAAGCAAAGGTATAGCTGGTGGAACGTGCTGCGAATGTAACACCGGTGCGGGTATCGAGATCTGTCCAGGCGCCCAGGGTATCATTGGTGGCCTGGAACTTCCAGGTTTTGGGATCACGACCAGCAGCATCGCCACCGGTAGTAAGGGTGTACTTGGTGACCACCCATGGGCTTTGTGCGCGGTAGCGTGCCCAGTACCCTTCTGCGGGCATGGCTCCAAAGATGAGGAACTTGGTACCATAGCTGTTGTCGATGAGCTTCAGTGATCCTTCCCCTGCTGTGGGGCCTCCGTCGTTGTCTTTTGAAACAGCCAGTATACCGCCATCATCGGTAACATCGGTGAGGATACCGCTTTGGTTGAGGGTAGACAACACGATGGTATTGGAGTATGCAGAGTTGCCATATACGTTGATGGCCCTCACGCGGAACTGGTAAGGGGTATTGACCAGCAAACCTGCAGCGCCATAATTCAATTGATTGGCAGGTGCAGTAGCTACCTTGATAAAGTCGATGCCATTGGTAGAACGTTCTATTTCAAAACCGCTTTCATTGGAGGCATTGTCTTCCCAGGTAAGCAATATTTCGGAGCCTGCAGTAGGTAATCCCGCCAGTGCTGTTGGAGCCGCGGGCGGTAGTCCTTCCAATAAGCGCCATTCGGACAACTGAAAATTAGCGCTTCCGTTTAGGGTAGAGATAGTAACCCTGTAATATTTGTACAAAGCCTGGGTAGCTGCGGGAACATCAAAAATGCGGGCCTGGTTGCGTCCGCTGAAGACCTCATTGGTACGCGTATCGAGGGTGGTCCAGGCAGCGGCATCATTGGAGCCAAGCAATTGCCAGTTCTTTGGATCGCGGGTGGGAGCATCACCACCAGAGGTAAGTACATATTGGGCGGCTCTGGCGGGCGTGGTACATTGCCACTGCATGTACCAGGGCAGGGTTGCTCCACCAACATATATTTTTGAATTGGGGTCGTTATCAATGAGCTTTAAGGATCCTTCTCCCCCGCCCGATCCGCCGGGATTGTCCTGTGAAACGGTAAGGGTACCGCCGTATGAAATGATATCCTGCGCATCGGTCTGTATGGAAAGGCATATCAAAATGCCGAAAGTTATTATCCTGAATGTTCTCCTGTTCATGTTTGAAGGGTTTAATGCATTCAAATTGTATTTACACCTGTGCTCCAAAGCACCTATTCCCAACCGGTATTTTGTACCAGTTTTTTGTCTACATCAATTTCACCCTGTGGTATGGGGAACAGGTAATGCTTCTTTTCAAACACCCTTGTTTCGAAAGCCACTACATTATAGAAGGCAGTTCCATCGCCATTTATGTTGAGGCCATACATGGGGCCCCTGTCTGTTTGTTCGGCTATTTTCCAGCGGCGGGTATCGAAGTAGCGTATGCTTTCAAAGGCGAGCTCTATACGGCGTTCTTTGCGGATGGCGATGCGCAAGGCTGCCTGACCTGCAGGTACAGGCAGGGCATCGGCGCCTACTCCATATTGGGGCACACCAGCCCTTTCCCTGATCTGATTGAGGTAATACAAGGCAAGGGTATTGCCGGGATCAGACTCATTGAGGGCTTCTGCATAATCCAGGAATACATTGGCGAGGCGAATGAGCACGAGGGCACGGTTGCCATTGCTCCAATTGCCCAGGGCCACATTCTTGCGCACGATATAACCGGTAGGGCTGTGATCGCTACCGGTGTTTTTGACACCGGAGTTGCCGGAATATTGTACGGTGGTAACAATGTTGCCGGTGTTGGTATTTAACCATAGGCTATTGTCGTAGGTAATGGCCACATAAAAACGGGGCTCGCGGTTCACCCACATGTTGTGGGTTTGGCGGGCCTGCACATCATAGGGCGCTTTAAAACTACTGAAGCCTGTGGCGAGGTAACCTGAATTGGGGTTGATGGTGCCATCATCGTTGTAAGGGCTTTGGCCGTTGGCCATAAAGAAGGCATCAACTATATTCTGTGTGGCGCCCAGGCCGCCGCCACCTTTGGCTTCGTTGGCGGCACCGGCGTGGTAGGGTGTTCTGTCGTATTGTATGGTGCCGATGGAGGCGGATGGCCGGCCAAAGATCCATTCATCGTTCCAGTCGTTGAGCAATACATTGCGGCAAGACAGGTAGGGGCTTACTTTGCCTGAGGCATCTTTATCAGTAAAAAGAGTAAAGTAAGTAGGCACGTATTTATCAATGAATGATTTGGCCGCGTCAGCAGCCAGTTTCCATTTGTTGGCATTGTACTGAGCAGGCATGAGGGCTTTGCCATCTTCGTTCTTGAGGTTGGCATAATCGGGATTGCCATTGAATAAGGGGCTGGCGGCCAGCAGCAGGGTTTGTTGTTTGAACAGGTGTGCGGTAGCCTGGTCTATGCGACCCTTATTGTCGCCCTGTGCTTTAATGGGCAGGTCGGCCGCGGCTTTGTCGAGCTCGCTAACAATATAGTTTACGCACTCTTCAAATGTATTGCGTGCCAGTTGTACATCGGCAAAAGAGGCATCGGGGGAGATGGGATCTTCGCCGGTAATGGGCACAGGGCCATAAATGCGTATGAGGTAGAAATAATAGATGGCCCTCAATGCTCTTGCTTCTGCTCCATGTTGTTTGATGAGCTGGGGGCCTAGTTCTACGCATTTGGCCACATTGTTCATAAAATAAGAGGCATTGCGGATGCCCCGGTAGTACCGTTGCCAGAAGGAGCCTACAAAGCCTGTGGTGGCATTCCAGGAGCCGAGGTTCATGTTGTTGCTGCTCACAAAATCCCAGGTGTACTTGGCTTCATCGGCAGCAGCGATCCAGGGGCCTGCGCCACCGCTGGTGACAAAGCGCTGGTTGCCTTCATCGGGAATATAGGAGTATACATTGGCCAGGAAGTCGAGTGTGGTATTCTGGCTTTCAAAAATATCGTCGGTAGTCAGGCGGTCATCGGGCACCTGGTCGAGAAATCCTTTTTTACAGGAGGCAATGGCAAGTGTGATTGCCAAGGCTATGTATAGGTAATAATGCTTTTTCATAATGCAGTGTAGTTTTAGAAGGTGGCCTGAAATCCAACAGAAATGGTCATCACATTGGGATAGGTAGTACCATTGGAGGTATTCAACTCAGGATCCCACAACTTGAATTTGCTGAACGTAAGCAGATTGACGCCCTGTGCAAAGAGGGTAGCAGTCTTAAGGCCAATGGACTGAAGCTTACTTACGTTGAGCCTGTAACCCAGTTCCACTGTTTTCAAGCGCAGGAAAGCGATGTCTTTTACCCACCAGGAACTGGCCTGGATATTATTGGCATTAACTGCGTTGCCATAACCGAGTCGGGGATAAAATGCGTTGGGATTGGGGTTCGCTTCTGTCCAGCGATCGGTAGCAATGGCGTAGAGGTTGCTTCTGTCGGCGCCGATGCTGTTGGAAAATGGTACGATACCATCACCTGATATGAGCCTGTCGGCCTGGGATACGCCCTGGAAGAAAGTACTCAGGTATATTTTTCTATCCCATTCGAGGTTGAAGCCAAAGCCATATACGATGGCGGGTACATCGCCACGGCCAATGCGGGCCTGGTCGTAGGAGTCGATGATGTTATCGCCGTTGAGGTCTTTGTATTTGATATCGCCCTTGCGTACGGGACCATAAGAAGACTTAGGGCTTTTACTGATCTCATCATCGCTTTGGAAAAGCCCTTCGGCGATGAGGCCAAAGCGGGAGAGGTAATTGAGACCACGGCGTTCCATCCAGGGGTATTTTGGGGTGGGGTTGTCGTTTTCGATGACCTCATCTTTGTTGTAGGTGAGGTTGCCGCGCATGGATATAGACATATTGCCTATGTACATGGGTGAAGATTCGACGGTCATGTCTACCCCTTTGTTGTCGATGATACCGAGGTTGCCCCAGGGCCTGTTGGTAAGGCCTACGAAGTTGGCGAGGCTACCGCGCTGGAGGAAGACACCTGTTCTGTGTTCTTTAAAGAAATCGATGATGACTGAAATGCGGCTATTGAATGTTTTAAATTCAATACCGAGGTCCATTTTATGGGCTTCGGACCAGGTGATCTCTGTTCCGTAATCGGATATCTCCACGCCTGCCCTGCCACCGCGATTGGTGCCATAGGTATAGCCAGCTGCGCCACCGTTTACAAAAGTGAGGTATCCGAATCGGCGGCCACCACTACCTGCTCCTACGAGACCATCGCTAAAGCGGATCTTCAGGAACTGGACTGCATTACGCAGGGGTTTGAAGAATTTCTCAGATGATACGATCCAGCCAAGGCCGAATGAAGGGAAGAAACCATAACGGCTATTGGGTGCAAAGTTTTCGGAACCGTTGTAACCGAAGTTGAATTCTGCGAAATAACGGTCGCTCCAGGAATAGGTGGCGCGGCCTGCCAGCCCACGGTACCTGGTGGGGATGGAAGCAACGAGATCACCGGCGGTAGCGGTGGAAGCATCGCTTTGGTTGTAGAGGAACATGCCACTGACGTGGTGATCGCCAAACTCACGATCATAGTTTACGCTGGTCTCTGTATAAAAGCGGCGGTTGCCGAAAGTGCTATTGCTGTACGCGAGTGAATTATTGCCCTGCCAGGTTTGCAAAAGGTTGAGAGAACCATCTTCTTTGCGTGGGGTTACCTGGTCTACATAATAGGTATCTTCTCTTTTGGTACGGCTGAGGGTTTGAGAATTATAGGTATCAAAAGAATACATGGTGGTAACGGAGAGGCCGGGCACCCAAAAGCCCAGTTCCTGTGTTACGCGGCCGTTGGTGTAGAGCTGGTTACCATAGGTAGACTGGAATCCGCGCTTGGTAATATCAGCGTATGGGTTGCGCTGATCGCCATTGGAGCTTTGACCGGGTACATAGTCGCCGGGGTACATCACAGGGAAGAGCACTGGGGTAATCTGCATGGCCTGTGCAAAGGCATCTGAAGAGCTTATACCGGGGTAATTGCCATTGGTGATATAGCCTTGTATGCCGAGCTCGAAACGGGTAGAGCTTGTGAGTTGCAGGTTGAGGTTGCTGGTAAAGTTGTAGCGTTTGAAACGGGTGTCGGTATTGTAACTTTCGAGTCCATCGGTTTTGAGGAATCCTTTTTCATCGTAATAAGCGAGGGACACATAGTAATTAGCTTTTTCAGAGCCTCCGCGGGCGCTTACGTTGAGCCTCCTGTTGTGTGACCATTTATCGAAGAGGGCATTCATCCAATCTACGTTGGGGTATACATAGGGGTCTTCGCCGGAGGCTGTTTTATCAATGTATTCCTGTGAATATTTGGGCTGGATATTACTGGCTTTCATGGCCTCGTTGGTGAGGTTCATGTAGGTAACACCATCGGTGAGTTCAGGAATTTTGGTGAAGGTCATGAAGCCTTCGTTGTAATTGACATTGAAGGAGGTTTTGCCGGGCTTTCCGCTTTTTGTTTTGATGAGGATAACGCCATTGGCGCCCTGCACACCATATACGGCAGTAGCGGAGGCGTCTTTTAAAATGGTAACGGATTGAACGTCTTCGGGATCGAGGCTATTAATATCCCTGGGAACACCATCTATCAGGATCAGTGGACGGGCATCATTGGAGGCATTGAAAGTGGAGATCCCGCGGATCCAGATATCGGCGCCATTTCTTCCGGGTTCACCGGAGCGCTGCACGCCTACTACACCGGCAATACGGCCGGCGAGGGTGGTGCTGAGGTTGGCAACGGGTTGTTTCAGGTCTTCCACATCTACGGTGGACTGGGCGCCTACGAGGCTGATCTTTTTCTGCTTTCCAAAGCCTACCACTACTACTTCATCCAAACCACCCTGGGTGGCCTGGAGGGCCACATCGAGTACGATGCGATCGCGAATGGGGATGACCTGGCGCTGGTAGCCAACATAGGTGAATTCGATCGAGTCGCCCTGGTTGGCCTGGATCCTGAAAAAGCCATTGACATCGGTGGCTGCGGATTTATTTGCAGGTAAGGATGTAACTGTTACGCCTGCCAATGGTTGGTTGAGGGCTTCGCTTTTTACGGTACCGGTAATTAATATTTCGGCTGGTGTTCTTTCGGGTGCGGGCGGCGTGTTTTTCTTGATGGCCCGCAGCTTCACTACGATCTGTGATTCGAGCTGAAAGAATTCGTACCTGGCAATTGGGAATACCTGTGATAATACCGATTTGAGTGGCGTGTTCTTAACGCTGAGTGAAATGAGGTCGGTACGGCCATCCAGTATTTTCTGATCGAAATAAAAGCTGGTGGCGGCGGCAGTCTCAATTTGCCTGATGGCGGCAGTGAGGGATACTTTGGTAAGCTGTAGGGTGATGCGCCTTTCCAAGAGGTCCTGGTTGCCGATGGCGGCAGCCGACCCAATATTGACGAGGAAAGCGAATACGGAAAGGACAATGACGCGTTGGGGTACGGGCATACGGATGCCCTGTACGAAGCGTACAAATCTCTTCATAGCAGTTTAGTTTTAAAAAGAAAGTAATTATTGAAATGGGAGCTGCCGCTACAGACTGAGGGTACTACCGGGCGGGACGAACTTTATAGGTGATACTGTCAAGCTGTGTAATGCTGATATCAAGGCTGGCTTGCAGTAGTGTGATTATTTTTTGGAGAGACAGGTTATTGATGGTGGCTGTTACTCTTGTGTCGGTCAACGATGGATCAAGTTTCACTCCTACTTCATACACATGTTCCATGGTGGCGAGTACTTCCCGCAGGGGTGAATTGGAAAACTTCACATCTCCGGTTCTCCAGGCCAGCTGGTTGCTGCTTTCGATGATCCTGATGGTTGAATCGGCTTTCACATACGCGCCTGTGAGGCCGGGGGTCAACAATGCTGCTGCTTTATTCTTAAGGGCGGTGAAGCCTACTTTTCCGGTTGCTACAGCTACTGATACGGTGGTATCGGTGATGCGCACGTCGAAGCTGGTGCCCAATACTTCTACGGTAGCGCTGTCGATATGTACTATGAAGGGATGGGCTTTGTCTTTGACGACATCGAAAAATGCTTCTCCTTTTTCCAGCCATACTTCGCGCCGTGCGTCGTTCATGTGAATGGTGTAGCGAACGCGTGAGCTGCCGTGTAAAAACACTTTGGTACCATCTGCCAGCACGATGCTGTCTCTGCCGAGCCTGTCGGTCTGTACAATCCCGTAAGGGTTGCGGTCGGTCAATACTAGTTTCCAGACGGCTATTCCAGCGGCTATGAATATCAGGGCGGCTACTGCTATCCTGGGGAACCAGGCTATTTTTTTGACGGGTGCTGCAGGCACTTCGCTGTCGATACGGTTCCAGAACCGTTGTTTTTCTGAATCGATATCGTATTCCATATCTCCTGGTTCATTACCGGTAAACCAAATACGCTTCACTTCTTCATAGTAGGCTTTGTTTTCTTCGCTGGCAGCCATCCATTGGTTGATCCGTTGTTGCAAAAGGTGGTTATCCGGCTGTTCGAATGAAGCCAGTATTTCTTCCAATTTTTCGTGCTGCTCGTGCATTGTATATATATAAGACAAATAACGGAAAGGATACAATTAGTGGTTGTTAAAAAAAAGTTCTTCTTTTTTCAACCGCTCCTTGATAATACGGATAGCCATGGTGAGATGGGTATACACGGTATTGATGGAGATATTAAGATGTTGTGCAATATCTGGCGGGCTCATGTCGCTAAAACGGCTGAGTGTAAAGACCCTTCTGCATTGGGGCGGGAGGGAGTCGATGGCATGGTGAATGTATTGTTCGAATTCTTTTTCTTCCACCCTGATCCCTGTGCGGGTGCTGGGTTCTGCAATAGCTTGTAGTTCATGGGGGTGAACGATGCGGCTTTCCTTTTTAAACTTATTAATAGCGAGGTTGGCGGCGGTGCGGAAGAGGTAGCTTTTGATAGAGGTTTGGATGTCGATGGTATCGGATTTTTCCCAGAGTTTGAGAAAGGCTTCCTGAACTGTATCGCGGGCCAATTCGTGGTCGTTGAGGATATCCAGTGCGATCAGGTACATGGTATGGGAGTACCTGTCGAAGAGCCAGGAGAACAGTTCGCGGTCCCTGTTGCGGATACCGTTGATGATATGGGGCAAACAATATTCGCTCATTCAGCAGTTGAGTTGAATCAGTTAGTTAAAGCAAATCCTGTAGCATGAGCAGCATATAAATTTAGCAATTAAATATTAAGAGAAAAACGATTTAGCAAAGAAATTTAGAGACTTTAATGGGTTTGGTACGGGCATTAAAAAAGGGCGCTGTTGCGCCCTTTCGTATATAGTATTGGTAATGAAACCTTCGTGGAGAAAGTATTAACCTAAAGCTACCCTTTTGAATTCGGTAATTTTCAGGCTGCTGTCTACACTTTTCAGGTAGTCACCTACGCTTTTGCCATTGTCTTTTACAAAAGGCTGGCTGGTGAGGGTGCTTTCTTTGAAGAAAGCGTTCAGTTTGCCTTCTGCGATCTTAGCGATCATTTCGTCGGGCTTTCCGGCCATTTTAGGATCGTTCTTGATCTGCTCGGTAACGATGGCTCTTTCCCTTTCTACGGTAGAAGCGGGTACAGAGTCAGCATCAACGGCTACGGGGTTCATGGCAGCGATCTGCATGGCTACGTCTTTACCAGCTTCAGCAGCAGGCTTGTTGAAGCCTACGAGTACGCCGATGCGGTTAGCACCGTGGATATAAGAAGCTACATAATCAGCATCAATACGCTCGAGCTTGGTGATGCCGATCTTTTCGCCGATAGAAGCGAGTTTATCGTTTACCAGGTCGGCAATTTTAGCACCGCCGATGGCTACAGCATTCAGTTCCTCAATGCTCTTTACGTTGGCAGCTACAGCAGCATCCATGATGGTTTGTGCAAAAGCTACGAAGTCGGCATTTTTGGATACGAAGTCGGTCTCACAGGAAACGCAAAGGGTGATACCGGTTTTGTTATCGGCAGTTGTTTTAGCCAATACAACACCTTCTTTTGCTTCGCGATCGCCACGGAGAGCAGCTACTTTAGCGCCTTTTTTGCGGAGCCAGTCGATAGCAGCTTCAAAATCGCCATTGTTTTCTGTTAAAGCTTTGCGACAGTCCATCATACCGGCACCGGTCATCTGACGCAACTTGTTAATATCAGCGGCTGTAATAGCAACAGTTGACATAAAATTTGAAGATTTGAAGATCCCGCCAGGCGGGACAGGTTTTTGAAAATTTGAAGAGGCTGTAAAATGGGGTATTCCTTTCAGATACAGGGGACTCTTCAATTACTAAATTATTAAGACGGGGTGGAAGGCAAGAAGCCAGAATTTAGAATCCAGCATTCAGAATATTTCATTCAGCATGCTGGATCCATTATTTAGCTTTTTTGCGTTCTAATTATCTACCACCACCTCTGCGTTGACCACCACCGGGTACACGGCGTTTGGCCTGGTGACCACCAGGACCACCTTGACCGCCCTGACCACGGGGAGCACCACCTCTACCACCACGTGCGGCTTCAGCTTCTGCTTCGGCCTGGATACGTGCTGCTTTCCTTTCTTTCTCGTCGTCTGTTGTTTCTTCTACTTCTTCATCTTTAGCAGCCTGACGCTCGGCGAGGCCTTCAGCGATAGCAGCAGTGATGTATTGGGTAATGATTGCAATTGACTTGGTAGCATCATCGTTGGATGGGATAGCAAAGTCAACCTTATTGGGGTCGCAATTGGTATCAACCATACCGAAGGTGAGGATGCCGAGGCGCTTTGCTTCAGCGAGTGCGATGTGTTCGTGACCGATGTCGATGATGAACAAAGCAGCTGGTACACGACCGAGTTGGGAGATACCACCGAGTACTTTATCCATTTTATCACGGTCGCGGCCGAGTGTGAGCTTTTCTTTCTTGGTGAGGCTCTCTGCGCTTCCGTCGCCGAGCATTTTGTCGATGCTTTGCATTTTCTTCACGCTCTTACGAACGGTGTTGAAATTGGTAAGCATACCACCTAACCAACGCTCTGTAACGTAGGGCATGTTGATCTTACGGGCGCATTCGGTAACGATTTCCTTGGCCTGTTTTTTAGTACCTACGAACATGATCTTTTTACCGCTACGAGCGATTTGCTTGAGGGCGGCAGCAGTTTCCTGCAGGTGTTCAGTAGTTTTATTGAGGTCAATGATGTGAATACCTTTCTTCTCAGCGAAGATGTAAGGCAACATCTTGGGGTTCCACTTCTTCCGCAGGTGACCAAAGTGTACACCGGCTTCCAGGAGTTGCTGCTGCAATGAAGTGTTATTTTCCATTTTTATTTTTAGCTTTTAGCTATTAGCTGTTAGCCGTTAGCAATTTTAGATAGTGTTTCTTATAGAAACTGAAAGCCAACAGCCATTGACTGGCAGCTTTCAGCTTGTATATATTAACGTTTAGAGAACTGGTAGCTTCTACGGGCTTTCTTATGACCGAATTTCTTACGTTCAACAGAACGTGGGTCACGTTTCAGAACGCCTGCTGCTTTCAGTAAAGGACGGAGTTCAGCATTCACTTCAACCAAAGCACGGGCAATACCCAGCTTGGCGGCTTCAGCCTGTCCTTTTACACCACCACCGGCTGCATTGATCTTTACATCAAATTTGTCGAGGGATTGAACTGTTTTCAAGGGCAGTTCAACCTGGTTTTGCAGGTATACAAGAGAAAAATATTCTTTGTAGTCTTTGTCGTTGACTGTGATCTTACCGGTTCCTTTGGAAAGGAAAATCCTTGTCACAGCTTCTTTACGACGGCCTACTGCGTTTTTTTGCTTTTCCATGTAATATTTACAATTAGAAAGTTAATGGTTGAGGTTTCTGTGCAGCGTGCTCGTGCTTTTCGCCTACATACACAAACAATTTCTTATACATCTTGCGACCGAGGCGGTTTTTAGGCAACATGCCTTTAACTGCGCGCTCAACCACTAATTCGGGCCTGCGTTTCAGCAGGTCTTGTGCTGCTTCCGCTTTTTGGCCACCGGGATACCCTGAGTAAGTGAGGTATTCCTTGTCTTCCATTTTGTTACCGGTAAATTTTACCTTTTCGGCATTAATAACGATAACATAGTCTCCGCAATCAACATGTGGCGTATAATAGGTCTTGTTCTTTCCACGAAGAACAGCAGCTATTTTAGCACACACGCGTCCCACGGTTTGATTGGTACCGTCCACAACATACCAGTTGTGTTTAACGGTAGCCGCATTCGCATGCTTTGTAGTGAAATGTAATTTGCTCATTTGTTTATCTTTTTAAATGTTAACCCTCTTGTGGAGGGCCACCGCCAACCCGGTGGAATGAAATGGGGTGCAAAGGTAGGGAGATGTAAGTCGATAAACAATAAATGGAGGAAGTTATTTTTTATCGCACCCGTGTAAGATGTTGATTTTCAATAAATATTTTGCATAATTATTTAAGAGGAGGGCTGAAAGACAGGTGGGTTCCGGGTTTGAGGTTTGAAATTACGGATTGCTCCGCGACTGGGAGGGGTTGAAAGAGGTCTGGAAGACGGAAAATTGGAAAGATGGGAAAATAAGAGGTCCGGGAGGCCGGGGTTTGAAATGCAAGGTATATAATGAGTTAGTTTAATGCCTGGAGAATACTGTATATGTCATTTTATCAGTATCTTGGTATAAGAAAAATTGATTCCGCTTTCCTATGCACGCGAAAGACCGATATCATTCTCCCTCCTTTTCCGGCATGGGTCCGGTGGCCGCAAAACAGACTAATCTGCCTTTCACTTTATGTGCGGTTTACTTTCAGTTTACTTTCGGTTTGCTTTGAGTTTACTTACCAGTAACTTGATCCTGGGTTAATTCATGGAGTACCCCAAGAATAACCCTTTATTAAAGGCCAGGTTTGGCCGAACATTTCCCCGTCTATTATTAAAGAGCCACCTCCTATTGCTGCCAAACTGGCACATTTTCGCGCTTTAAGTTTTATTTTAAAACCGAGATCGGGAGATTCCCGTACATGCGATGTAATTGGACCGAGGCAACAGGATAACGGTTAAAACCAAGATTACATGGCCAGGCAAATAGGCATCATTCCGATAAAGGGTACGATCGACGGTCTTACTTTTTATGAGCACCCGGATGACGGACACCTTGTGAAAAAGAAAACCCGGGTAACAGGAGAACGAGTAAAGACTGATCCAGGATTCAGGCTGACCATGCTGAATGCCAGGGAGTTTAAGACCAGCCTGCGCAGCGCAACGCTTTTACGGGAGGGCCTGAGTAATCTCCTTTTTCCTGCGGCGGACGGTAAGTTGAGCAGCCGCATGAACCAGGCGCTGGTAAAGGTGGTGCAATTGGATGATGGGAATGGTTATGGAGAACGGGTCGTCCGCTGCGGGAACCTGACAGCTTTGGAAGGCTTTGATTTCAACAGAGACCTGCGCCTGCAGGATGCTTTTACACCAAATTTCCTTGTGAGCCATGATGTGGAAAGCAATGAGATGCATGTTGACGTTCCCGAATTTACGCCCTCCAAGGCAATCCACGCTCCAGACTATGTGGAATATTTCCAACTGATCAGCGGAGCGGCGGCTTTGAATTTTGAGACGAAGCATTTTACGAAAGGCTTCTGGGAAACTGAAAAGGTGCCGCTCAATAAGGAACCCATCGACGCTTTGCGGTTCAATTACCCGATGAAGCTACCACCGGGCTACACGCTATTTATAGCGCTGGGTGTATTGTTTTATGCTCAATTGGACAAGATCCCGAAAAATGCCACGAGTCAACGGAAGCGACGAAAGATAAGCAAAGGAGTAAAGGAGGGGGCTTTTGTGCCATTTACGGGAGCGGTTGCGCTGATCAAAATAATAGCGGGGGAAGAGGAAGTGCCGAGAGAACAGGGGCAGGATGGTGAATGGACAATGGATGGATTGGGAATTGCGTGAGGGGGAGTTCAGAGTCTAGAATCTGGAGTATGCGGTTTCGTAAAATTGTTTTATGCTTCAACTACTTTGCTGAAGGCTTCAAACTAAACACAACTTTTTTGTTGTGTTTGAAATATGGCTTATATTTGATGTGATTCCCCATTTTTGTCATTGCTTAAAAAACCTATGTCATGAAAGGATTAACTAACTGTAATTATAGTACATGCTGTACTATACCACAATCAAAACTTACTTTTTATGAAGGTGGGCTTCAACACAAATGGGAATCTCCACAAGACGATCGAACTGACAATTGATGAATTGTATGAGCATTTTGGAACTAACCCTTCCAGAAAGAAGAAAATTGATACTGCTATCCTATTTTTGAAATTATTCAGTTCCTGCGGATGCACAACCGCTTATATCGGGGGAAGTTTTGCCAGTACAAAGGCAAGGCCAGCAGATATTGATTTATGCTTTGATCTAAGAAAAGTAGACTATGGTAAATTAGAGAAGGTGTTCCCTGATTTTTTTGATTGCAATAAACTTGGGGCAATACGCAAGAACTTAGCCTGCCATATTTTATTCTTTGATCAAGAAAGTACCTATTTATTTGATATGCTTAAAGCAGACAGGGAAGGATTTCCCAAGGGACTGATCAAACTGAACTTAAAAGACATTGACAGTTATGATCAATAACGAGAAACAATACAAAATCTCAAAGAAGAAATTTAATGAGATTGTTACCGAAATAGAAAAGGTAAAAAAAGCGAGTGAACAGAACCCGCTTAGAAATAAGCTTATCCTTGCTTCCTTACAAAATGTAAAGCAAGAGCTAGAAAATGAAATAGCTATTTACGAATCGCTAAAAAACACTACTAAGAAGACGCTGGCAGAGCGATTCATCGCTGAACTACCCAGCATCCTTACGGAATACAAAATAATCTCCGGCCTGACACAAAAAGAGTTTGCCGAAAAACTCGGTTTGAAGGAGCAGCAGCTACAGCGATATGAGGCTGACAATTTTAAAGGTGTTAGTTTTAAAAACCTTCTCAAATTTCTGGATGCTATTGGCCTTGAAATTAAGATCAAAGAAACCAGACTCAACAAGGCCCGCAAAAGAACTCCCACTAAAAAAAAGCAAGGCTTGCGTTAATAATTTATCCTTAATACGGCTTTTTGGAAAACTGTCATGCCTTTCTTAATATTACAGGATGGCTATTTATATGCTTGGCAGAAATACTTTTGGCGACCCGGCAGATGCGGGTAAGCTAATGACCATAGAAGAAGCGCATCAGTTATTGGAAGAATGGGTACCCAACGAAAGGCTGCGGCTGCACATGAAACAGGTGGCAGCTGTGATGAAAGCCTGGGCGTTGGAAAGGGAAGGCGCCGACGCCGCCACGGCCCTCAAGTGGGAACTGGCAGGATTGCTACACGATGCCGATTGGGAAAAGCAGCCGGATGATCATTGCCGCATCATCATTGAAGAATTGGAACGACGCCATATTGACCCCGAAGTGATCCATTGTATTGCCTCACACGGTCCCCGGTACTTTGGTGTAGAGCCCGAAAACACTATGGATAAAATGATCTATATGTTTGATGAGCTGTCGGGCTTTATTCATGCGGCAGCGCTGATACGCCCTACCCGCTATGAAGGCATGGATGTGAAAGGCATTCAGAAGAAGCTGAAGACGCTCAATTTTGCAGCCCAGGTAAACAGAGATGATATTACAGATGCGCTTTCCCGGATCAATACGCCGCTGGAAGAGATCATCCAGTTTATTATTGATCATCAGAAGGAAGTGGTGTAAAGATGTTATGCCAACCTCCTTTGAATCAGGGTGAGCCGCCCATTTAGGGCGACCCACCCTGATTCAAGCTCAGCCAGGCCATTAAGTTGATTAAGCGAATGATATGAACAGACTACTGATCGCGCTCATCATGGGCATTGTTATCGTTCTTGTACTCCCCTACCTGTACATACCTTCCACTGTGCGCAAGTCGATGCTTGCCATCATACCCGCCAATCAAAAAGCAGCACAATCCTTTTTGCTGAATGAGAACCGGTGGGCAGCATGGTGGCCGGCCAGCAGCACCGCCACTCCAGACAGTGTTGCAGGCGCTTATTACTACAATGGTCATTCTTTCAAAGCAGGCAAAAAATACCTATCAGGTTTAGACCTGATCACAGACTATAATACAGAACCCACCAAATGCCTGTGGACTATTATTCCCATGGGAAAGGATTCTATTAAGATAGTATGGGAATATGAACTGGAAACTAGTAATAACCCCATCAAAAGAATGAGGCAGCGAAGTAATACGCGTCAATTACAAATAGATATGGCCGCCATCCTGCAACAGCTGGCCTCTTTCCTGAGTGATGAACAAAACACTTATGGCATCAAGGTGACCCGCACAACGGTTACTGACACTTTACTCCTGACCACCAAAGCAACGTTGAATCATGAACCCGACGCCGCGAGTGTGTATGGATTGATCAATCAGTTGCAACAATATGCCACCCAGGAGGGGGCTACGGTGACGAACGCTCCTATGCTCAACAGGAGAAAAATTGATAGTACGCATACAGAAATTATGGTAGCACTGCCCATCAACAAAACGTTGAAGTCGTCAGGCAATATTGCTTTTAAAAATATGGTGCGGGGTAATCTTCTTACAACGGAAGTACAGGGAGGACCGGGCACGGTGAAAAATGCGCTCTTCCAATTGGAAAACTACCTGGTGGATCATCGCTATGAATCGCCCGCCATACATTTTGAGTCATTGGTGACGGACAGGATACAACAACCTGATACGAGCAAATGGGTGACACGGATCTATTATCCCGTTTTTTAAACTTAGCTATATTGCTCGTCCGTAACTTGTTCCATCCAATCGACGGGTGAACCGTTGAGCTTTTCCTGGATGGCTATATGGGTTAAAGCTGTGGTAGTGGTGGCGCCATGCCAATGCTTTTCGCCGGGAAAGAAATAGACTACATCTCCCTGATGAATTTCCTGTTTTGCTTCTCCTTCACGCTGCACCCAGCCTGATCCTGCAGTAACAATCAGTGTTTGTCCAAGGGGATGGGTATGCCAGGCCGTGCGCGCTCCGGGTTCGAAGGTGACAAGCGCCATCGCAACACGGGAGGGCTCCGGCGGATTGATAAGGGGATCAATGCGTACTGATCCGGTAAAATATTCTGCGGGACCTTTTCCCGAAGGCTGTGAGCCACTGCGTCTAATTTCCATAATACGTCAAATTAAGAATGCCTGATAAGACAAGACATTAAAGGTCGTCTATTATTTTGCTCTTTCAGCGGATAGCCCCGATTGGGCAGGAATACATCTTTGATATATCATTTCTACAAAGCGGTGGCCTTGATCTAATATCATTGATTGGGGAATTGCAGGACCAGGGCGCTGTCGTTGTTGCGAGCGAGGACATAGGCCGGGCGGCCGGCAATGGTGATCTTCTGAATATGACGTACCTGACCTTTTATGGGTGAGCCATTGATGCTTTCGGCAGCCATGATGCCCTTCCCTTTGTTCACGAGCACAGTACCCATATCTGCATCGTAACGCCCCATCTGAATATTGTTGTCGTAGAAGTTACCGCCCAATAATATATCGGGCAGGGAATCATTGTTGGCATTGATCATCACTGCGTCCCTAAACTGGGTAAGCTGCGCCTGCCAGGGCATGGGCTGCAAGGTGAATTGCTTATTGCCCTGGTTAATAAATATGGCATTGGAAAAATAGTCGGCTGTGAAAACATCCGCCTTCTTCAATTTCTCGCCGGTTAAAATCTCCTCCAGGGAGGCTTTGGCAAAATCGGCCGCATACAGGAAACGCTTTTTCAATACGGGTATCTGGCGCTGAAGTTCATCCTTATTGGCGAAAGGAATTTCACGGCCCTGCAGAAAGTAGGTTAATACTGTTTCTTTCCGGCCATTGTCGTCAAAATCAGCATAGTACATTTTTACCGGCTCCTTTTCGGACGCCTTCAGCCGGCTGTTTAGACCCAGGTTACCAGCTATTAAATCCATGTCTCCATCCTGGTCAATATCGCAAGGCTGGAGAAAATTCCACCAGCCTTTCTTTTCTGTGATCCATTGCCGGGTAAATTTCCCTTTATCATTGATATATGCAGCAATGCCATTCCACTCCATGGCTACCAGCAAATCCTGATCACCATCCTTATCAATGTCCAACCACTTTGCCTGGGTAACAAAACCGGGTTGCACCAAGTCGGGTGCATACTTTGCCGTAACATCTTTGAACTTTCCTGTTTTGTCATTTTCAAGGAGGTAAGAGCGGGGGATATGGCCGAACTCATAAGGAAAGGCCTTGCCCCCAATAAAAAGGTCTACATATCCATCGTTGTTAAAATCATACGGCTGCACACAGGAGGAAGTCATGAAGATATCGGTGAATGCATCTGTCTTTTTATAAAGACGACCTTTCCCATCATTGATGTATACCCTGGGAAGGAGAAAGTCGTCGTGCCCATAATATTCATTGCCCCCACTGGCTACCACCAGGTCCATCTGCTTGTCGTTGTTCACATCCACCCAACAGGCATCTACATCCTCCCAGGTGCTATCGTTGTCTAAAGCGGGCTGAACAGATTTATCAAAGCGGCCGGAGCTGTTTTGCAGGAACAAGGCATTCTTCTTTCCTTTGGAAGCGCCCAGGAATACATCTTCGAGGCCGTCACCATTCAGATCGCCCACTGCCAGGGCAGGCCCTTCGGTAGAGACCATATGGGGTATGAGGGGCTCGCGGTCAAACTCTACAAAATGATTTTCCTCGTGACGGTACACCAGGTTTACCGAACTGGTAATATCTGTTGCCGGCAAGAGGGAGTTCTTATAGGCGCCGGTAATTGTAGTATAATCAAACTTAGGCAATTTGCCGGGAAGGTATTGGAGGGTGATGTGGCTGGTATCTGTCCAATGAATGGGCTGGTAGGTATTATCAGGCCATACAATGAACATGGAATCCACTTCGGTACTATCCAATCCAATGTGCAGGGGCAGCTCCATAGATGACTGAAAGCCACGGGTAGGGAATTTTTCGTAGGTCCTAATACCCCCATCCGCAAACACAATGGCTTTGGCACCAATCGCATTTAGGTTATTAGCGGGTCCTTTCAATTGTATAGACAGAAAATGTTTGTTGTTCTTATCATTGGCGGTATTGCGGTATAACAAAGCGGGCTCGTCAATGTTATTGACCACAATGTCGAGATCTCCATCGTTATCGAAGTCGGCATACACGGCTCCATTGGAGTAGGTGGGCCTGTCATTCTTAATCTTACTGCCTTCATCTTCAAAAGCCAGTTTGCCTGTGTTGCGAAAAAAGCGGTTGGGCAATTTGATCTCGGGAAACTTATTGATCAATGACAGGTCATTTTCCTGCATTTCACCAGCACGTATTTTGCGCTGGATCTCATCATTGGAAACATAATTTACATAGTCGATATCATTAAGGCGTTTGGGAATGCCATTGGATATAAACAGGTCTTTCAGGCCATCGTTGTCGAAATCCATCCAAAGGGGCGCCCAGGACCAATCGGTAGCATAGACGCCAGCATATAGACCTATCTCGCTAAACTGCCCGTTGCGCCTATTGAGTTGGAGGGTATTGCGGGCATACTGGTAGTTATAACCATGTTTGACCTTGGTGTAGAATATATCATAAGCATCTTCGCCCAATGATCTTTTGAGAATATAGGGATCGGAAGGCAGCATGTCCATGGAGATGATCTCGGGATAAGCATCATTATTAATATCAGCCACGTCGACGCCCATGGAAAACTGGCTGGTATGCATCGTGCTGGCGATAAGTTCATCGCGGAATGTGCCGTCTTTCTGGTTGATGTAGAGGTAATCGTTCTCATGGAAATCGTTGCCAATGTAGAGGTCGGGCCAGCCATCGAGGTTAATATCAGCTACGGAAATTCCCAATCCATAACCGATCACTGAACTATTGATGCCTGACTGGCGGGTAACATTGGTAAAATGGCCAATGTCGTTGCGGAACATCCGATCACCGGAAAGGGAGTCATAGGTGCCGGCATAGGTAACCCGTGACGCAAAAGTGCTGTTGTAGCGGAGGGAATGATTTAACAGGTACATGTCGAGATCGCCATCAAGATCATAATCAAAGAAGGCGGCCTGTGTGCTGAAGCCTGAGAAGTTAAGTCCCCAGGACTCCGCCTGTTCTTTGTATACGGGAATACCCTTATCGATCCGTTCGCAGATCAGGAGTTGGTTGTGGCTTTGGAGGGATTCATAATTGCCTACGCGGCAGATATAGATATCGAGCAGGCCATCATTGTTGACGTCTGCCACGGAAACGCCGGTACTCCAGGCGGTATCGGTGGGAATATGGGCTTCGGCTGTGGCATCCTTAAACTGTAAGTTTCCGGTATTGAGGTATAGTTTATTGGGTTGCTGATTGGCTGCAAAGAAGAGGTCAATGAGACCGTCGTTGTTAAAATCGCCTGCCCCTACTCCAGCCCCATTGTAGAAGTACATATACTTCAGCATATTGATACGGCTGGTTTGAATAAGGGTGTTGGAAAAGCTGAGGCCTGTGCGGGTATTTTCCAACACTTCGAAGAGGGGTGGTGTTGCCGGCTCACCGGAACGGCAGCCAGCCAGGAGCATAACGATGCAGGAAAAGCTGGTAATGAAAGCAGTGCAGTAATTAGTCTTGCCCATAGCAGCGGAATCGTTTAAACAAACATAGGATTAATTGTCTGAACCTTGATTTTTTGGATTTGGAGGATGGGAGGAGAAGGGACAGCCCCTAAAGGGGCAAAATACATATGTGGCGTTTTTTTCTACAAAGCGGTAGCCCCGATGGGGCAGAAAAAATTAGCGACGCCATAAAAGGGTAGGTCTTAAAAAGGCAAAGGGTGAGCCGCCTTTGGAAGGCGATCCACCCCTTTGAAGTCCGTGAAGTTGCAAGCCAGAGGCGAGCGAGTGTAATATGTTTATCCTATTAAGTGTGTGAGCAAGCCATCGCGCAGCTTAGGTTCAAACCAGGTGCTTTTTGGAGGCATTACATTGCCACTGTCGGCAATATCAAACAATTGTTGGATGGTAACAGGGTGCAGGCTGAAGGCAACGGCCATTTCACCGCTGTTGACCCTTTTTTCCAGTTCACCGAGTCCGCGGATACCACCAATAAAGTCTATGCGCTTATCGGTACGCTGGTCTTTAATGCCCAGTAATTTATCGAGCACATTGTTGGAAAGTATAGATACGTCGAGTACGCCAATGGGATCGGTAGTGTAAGTTCCTTCTTTGGAAGTGAGTTTATACCATTGCCCTTTGATATACATACCAAACTCGTGCAGGTTTTCAGGGGCCAGGGGAGCTGCAATCTTTTCAACCGTGAAATCGGCGGCCAGTTTTTGCAGTAGTTCAGCTTCTGTCAACCCATTCAGGTCCTTTACCACACGGTTATAATCCATAATATATAACTGGTTGGAAGGAAACAGGGTAGTAAGAAAATAATTGGCTTCCGGCGTGGCCTGCTGACCCAGGGCCTTGCGTACTTTGGCTGCCGAAGCTGCCCGGTGGTGACCATCTGCAATATAAGTGGCCGGAACTACGGTAGCGAATATATCGGTAATAGCTTTGATGGTTTGATCGCTGTTCACAACCCATATGGTGTGGCTGATGTTGTCATCGGCAGTGAAATTGTATACCGGGTGGTGTGCAGTTTTCCAATCTTCAATGAGCTTATCCAGCTCGGCTACGTTCCTATATGCGAGGAAAACGTTGCCGGTTTGTGCGCCGGAAGTCTTGATATGGTTGATGCGGTCCTGTTCTTTTTCAGGACGGGTGAATTCGTGTTTCTTAATAATGTCTTTTTCGTAATCATCCACAGAGCTGGCTGCAACGAGACCGGTCTGGCTACGGCCATTCATAACGAGCTGGTAAATATAGTAGCAGGGCTTTTCTTCACGAAACAGGAAACCACGTTGTATAAAGGCTGCCAGGTTTTCTTTGGCTTTGTCGTATACTGCCTGGGTATGGATGTCGGTATTTTCGGGAAGGTCTATTTCGGACTTGGTAATATGCAGAAAGGAGTGGACATTGCCTGCCGCTTCCTCACGGGCTTCTTTGCTGTTCAATACATCATAAGGACGGGAAGCTACCTGGCTGGCCAATTGGGGCTGCGGACGTAATGCTTTGAATGGTTGTATGGATGCCATAAAGATTGTTGTGTTTATCCTTTTCGTTGAGCAAAATCGTTCATGAGGGTGGTAAGGGCCTGTACACCTTCCAAAGGCATGGCATTGTACAGGGAAGCACGGAAACCTCCTATGGTGCGGTATCCTTTAATACCTACCATGCCATTTTCTTTGCATAGTGCGAGGAATTCTTTTTCCAGTGCCGCATCGTCCATGACAAAAGTAACATTCATTTTGCTGCGGTCTTCTACCGCTGCTGTTCCTTTGAAGATGGGGAGTTTATCGATGGTACTGTATAGTAGTGCTGCTTTTTGGTCGTTGATCTTCTCAATAGCCGGCACTCCTCCCTGCTCTTTCAACCAGCGGAGTGTAAGCATACATACAAATACGGCAAACACGGGCGGGGTATTGAGCATGGATCCGTTCTCAATATGATTGCGGTAATCCATCATCACGGGCAGCTTACGCTCTACCTTACCCAATATATTTTTGTTTACGACCACGAGATTTACACCTGCAGCGCCTACGTTTTTCTGTGCGCCTGCATAAATAAGGTCGAATTTATTGAAATCGAGTGTACGGCTGAGGATGTCACTGCTCATATCGGCCACAATAGGAACGCCTGATTCATAAAACGGGTTCATATCCTGCCACTGGGTGCCATAAATGGTATTGTTGGAAGTGATGTGCAGGTATTTGGCTGTTTTGGGAACAACCAGCTGTTTTGGCAGGTAGGAGTAATTGGCTTCTTTGGAACTACCTACTACTTCCACATGACCGAATAAGCGGGCTTCCTTAATAGCTTTGGCGCCCCAAATATCGGTATCTGTATACGCAGCTATCTCGTTATCGTTCAGGAGGTTCATGGGAACCTGGAAGAACTGGGTAGATGCGCCTCCATGGAGGAAGAGAACTTCGTGATCGGCATCGAGTTGCATCAGTTCCTTCACCAGGGCAATGGCTTCATTCATGACAGCCTGGAAGGTTTCGGTACGGTGACCGAGTTCCAGTATGGATAAGCCTGTATTGTTGAAATTGAGGATTGCCTGTGCTGCTTGTTCAAAGACTATGCGGGGCAGAATGCTGGGGCCTGCATTGAAGTTATAGATCGCTGATTTCACTACTCTATTGATTTCACTGATTAAAAAAGAAGTGCAAAGGTATGAATAGTTTCTGGTTTCTGGTAGCGGGATTCTGGTTGCCATTTGCTAATTGCCTGACAAGTTATAATTCCCCAGCATATTTATAGACTACAAATGATCGATGTTCTCAATCGCAGCTTCTGGCGGGCGCCTGTGTGTGCTTCCATTGCTGATTGAGTGTTTCAAATTCTTTCAGCTCCGCTTCTGAAAAATTTTTATTGATCAGGTGCTTCAGATCGGGCTGACCCGCATTAACCCAGGCTGTGTACCAAAAGGAAGCTACTGCATATACGGATTGTTTCATTCTACGTTCTACCATATTATTGAGTCGTTGGTTGTACTGGCGACAATAAGCGCGTGCATATTGGCGTGTAATGACACCGTTACGATCCTCAAAGGCAAACTTCTGATCGGGTGGAAACTCCTGGTTTAAGTTTTGCTCGAATTGCAGTACCGTATCGGCTGCTGCCGCGCTTTCCAACACTCTGCTCCATATAAAGCTACCCGGATCGGCAATATAACCAGCTTTACCAAGGAAGAAATCCCACTCTTTATCGGCCAGTAATTCGGGGATCCTGGATTCCCAAAACCCGTGAATACCTTGCTGTCCTGTATGCTGGCCATTGTGGTTACTGCAAGCGTGCAGGGGGACATGTGCATCGCCGATATAATGACCTATATCTGCTGATAGTTTTAATATCCGGGCCTGGTCTTTTTCTTTGAATGCCAGGGTGAGCCGCTGCTGCATAGTTTGTATCCACCACGGAACAATGCCGTATTTCATCAGGCTATCCTGCGAATATTTTTCTACGGCATCCTTCCATTGTCTTGGCAGGGAATCATAGGGCCAGGAACCGTAATGATCAATGTCGATGTAATGACGGGGGCCTTCGATGGACATTGCATAACGCCGCTTGTCGGGATCAACAGCATGTTCGCTGAGGAATTGAATATGCGGCTTGTACAATACCAGCATTTCGGGCGGGAGCAGGAATACAGCCAGGAAATTGATCTTGCGGTGAGCATAGAAGCCCCAGCAGAAGGATTGATGGGACATGGAGAGAATAACAGCAATGAGGATGATCTTTTTCATATGGAATATTGGAGTTTCGGCAATGGTGAATCGGCAGTCGGCAATCGGCAATCGGCAATCGGCAATGCGTTTGCTTCGACAATCAGCAATGCGTTTGCTTCGGCAATCGGCAATGCGTTTGCTTCGATGGCAAATGAATCGCTGTCTTCCGATTTACAGCAGTTCACAGTTTTTCACTGATCTACACGGTCCGGGCAGGTAGGGTGTTAGCTTTTTACTTCATGGTCATCTTCGATATGGGTAACGCCGCCGGAGATCGCGAATTTCATGGCATCGGTAGAGCTTATATCAGTTAAGAGGCGGACGCGATTGCGGGTTACGAAATACAGGCGGCCGGTAAAGGCATAAGATTGGGGTATATATACGGCCATATGTTCCTGCAGTCCGAATTCGCTGAGTTCTTCTTCTGTGATAAACCCAATTTGCCATACATCGGCTGATTCCACACTGACGAGGACGGCTTTGTCAAATTTTCGTTTATTACCGGCAAAGGCCTCAAAGAAATCTTTGATGGTACTGTATATGAGTTTAATACCGGGTGTGCGTTCCAGTATTTTATCAAAGAGGTCGACCAGGCGGCTCACAATAAAGGAGGAAGAGATATAACCCACCAGAATTACTATGAGGATCACGAGCCCAAATCCCAAACCGGGAATCTTATTGGGCTGGCCCTGGCTGTCGGTACCTATCCAATGAGGAAATACTGTTTGTATGAGGCTGGGTAAGATGCCATCAACGAAATTAAATAAGGCAGTTACGGCATATATAGTAATGGCGATAGGCGCCAGGATAATAAGCCCCTGCAAAAAATATTGAAAAAACTTTTTCAATACCTGCTTAGTCTTCATGTTGCAACAATGATTTACGGCAAAATTACAGGTGTGGGAGCAGCCAGCCCGATATTATTTTTAATAGTCGTTTTTTCTTAACATTCATGCCTTTATACAACGTTATTCAGTTGACCAATGTCCTGTTGTGGCTGCTGTTCTACTGTTTTGAACGAACAATTGTTTGCCTATTTATTTAGTATCAGTGGCAAAAAAAAGGGATGGAAACTTTCGTAACGAAAAAAGTTTCCCTAGTTTTACGCACTGAATTATGACAGCAGAACCAAATACGAAAGTGCGGATCCGGCAGAAAGCAGATGAGCTGTTTACGAAGTACGGTATCCGGAGTGTAAGCATGGATGATATTGCCAATGCCCTGGGAATGAGCAAGAAGACTATCTACCAGTATTTTGTAGACAAGGATGAACTGGTAGAGGCGGTGTTGGAAGCAGATATTCATCAAATGCAAACGGATTGCACGACTATTGCCGTTGATGCGCGGAATGCGGTCGATGAAGTGTTTCTTTCTATCGACCGGGTGCTGGAGCAGTTCCGGAATATGAACCCGATGTTGATCTATGACCTGGAGAAATTCCACGTACGTGGGTTCCAGAAGTTCATGGAGCATAAGAATAAGTTCTTATTACAGATTATCCGTAAGAATATTGAACGGGGCCTTGCAGAAGGCTTATACCGTGAAGACCTGAATGTGGATGTGTTGGCGAAGTTCCGCCTGGAATCGATGATGCTCGCCTTCAATATTGACCTCTATCCCCCCGCTAAATATGGCCTGGCTGATGTATCGAAAGAGCTCATCGAGCATTTTGTGTATGGCCTGGCTTCCCAAAAAGGATACAAGCTGATTGTAAAATATAAAGAAGAACGTTTAAAACAAGCAAAACATGAGACCTTATCAGGTAAGACGAAGTAAAAGCCTACTGCTACTGTTTCTGGCGGGCCTGGCGGTTCAATATGCCATGGCTCAGGAAACGCAACATGCATTTTCTGCACGGCAAGCTGTTGACTATGCCTTAAAGAACAGCAGCCGGGTGAAAAATGCCTTGACAGATATCAAAATACAGCTACAAACAAACCGGGAGGTAACATCGGCTGCGTTGCCAAAGCTTGATGGCTTTGTTTCGGGCACGAATTACATGGATATTCCTACGCAATTGATCCCTGGCGAATTCTTTCAACAGCCTGGTACCTATATACCCGTACAGTTTGGTACAAGGTATAATGTGTTGTACGGCGTGGAATTGAAGCAACTTTTGTTTGACGGGCAGGTGTTTGTTGGCCTGCAGGCGCGTGATGCTTCTATTGAATATGCCAACCTGAATGTAGCGGTCACAACAGAAGCGATCAAAGCCAATGTTTATAAGATCTATTATCAGCTGGTAGTAGGTAAAAAGCAGATCGAGGTCTTTGATATTAATATCGCGCGGACAGAGAAACTTTTACATGATACGCGTGAGTTGTTTAAGAACGGATTTCAGGAAAAGTTGGATTTGGATAAGGTATCGGTGAATCTATCGAACCTCCGCACGGAGAAGCTTAAGATCGAGAACCGGTTAAAGACCGGCAACGTTGCGCTGAAATACCTGATGGGAATGCCTATTAAGGAAAACCTGATCTTGACGGATACGGTGAATGAAGCGGTTATCAAAGAAGATCTAATAAGCCCTGATAGCCTTCAATTTGAAAACAGGAAGGAGTACCAGTTGCTGAAGTCTGTTGAAAAGCTGAACACTTATAATATTAAGCGGTACAAAATGAGTTATCTGCCTACGGTATCATTAACTGCTGGCTATAGTCAGAATGCACAGCGGAATAAGTTCGACTTTTTCAAAAGTGGTGAGCCCTGGTTTAAATCGACCTCTATCGGCGTGCGGATTGACGTGCCGATCTTTGATGGTTTTGCCAAGGACTCACGTATCAAGGCTGCCCGCTTTGAACTGGAAAAGACGCAAACCAACATTGCTGACCTGAAGAATAATATAGCGAGCGAGATTGACACTGCCCGTATCAGCCTGCAGAATGCATTGGTAACGATGGATGCCCAGAAAACGAATATGGAGCTGGCGGAGCAGGTATACAACCAAACCAAGTTGAAGTATGAACAGGGGCTGGGTTCAAACCTGGAGGTAACGAATGCTGAAGCGGATCTCAAAACAGCACAGAATAATTATTTCTCTTCGCTATATGACGCAGTAGTAGCCAAAATAGAATACCTGCGGGCAACGGGGCGATTATAATTTAACCATTACAACCTAATTACTAGCATTTAAAAAACGAATCATGAAAACGATGTATAGATTAAGCGCTTTGGCCCTGGTACTGGTGCTGGCTGCCTGTGGTGCAACGTCGGGAGACAATAAAGACCTGGCGGAGAAAAAAAAGGAGCTGGATGGATTGAAAAAAGAACAGAAGGATCTAAACGTAAAGATCGATTCACTGGAAGCGCTGATATCAAGGCTTGACACTTCTGCCGTGAAGGAAGATAAGACCAAGCTGGTAACGCTGAGCCCCTTGAAGCCGGGCAATTTTGTTCATTATATTGACCTGAAGGGCAATATTGATGCGGTAAATACTGCCTATATAACTCCGCGCGGGGCCGGAGGGCAGGTAAAGGCCATTTATGTGAAACAAGGGGATAATGTACGCAAAGGGCAATTGGTGATGAAACTGGATGATCCGTTGACACAGCAACAGATCGAACAGCAAAAGATAGCACTCAACCTGGCACAAACTACTTACGAACGCCGTAAGAACCTTTGGGACCAAAAGATCGGTACTGAAATAGAGTTGCTGAATGCGAAGGCCAATGTTGATAATATCCAAAAACAAATATCGCTGTTGACAGAGCAACAAGAACTGTCGAATGTATTTGCTGAAATAAGCGGGGTAGCTGATCAGGTAAATATCAAGGTGGGTGAGTTTTTCAGTGTCCAATCGGCCACTGACCCCAACAGGCCAGCTATCCGTATTGTGAATACGAATGACCTGAAGATAGTAACGCAGGTGCCGGAAAATTACCTGGGTCGGGTAGGTGTAGGCAGTAATTTACTGATCACCTTACCTGAACTGGCGAATGATACGATAAGGACACGTGTGGGTGTAGCGGGCAAGATCATTGATCCGAACACACGTGCCTTCTATGTGGAAGCAAAAATACCAGCCGGCAGGCAGCTTCGTCCCAACCAGCTGGCCATGGTACGCATACAGGATTATGCTTCTCCCAATGCTATTACGATACCGGTAGCCACTATCCAAAGTGATGAGAAAGGTAAGTTTGTGATGGTAGCAGTGAAGGAAAACAACAAGTTGGTGGCCAGGAAGAAAGCCATCATTATTGGTGAGGCCTATGGCGATAAGCTGGAAGTAAAGAGTGGGTTACAACCCGGCGATCAATTGATCACAGAAGGATTCCAGGGATTGTATGATGGTCAATATCTCACCACGGAAGTAAAATAAAGTCCGGAAGTTCGTCCCGATAGTCATCGGGAGAAAGACGGTACAGTATGGAAGATGGCCTAGACGATTCAACAATTCTTAAATCAATCTTATGAGTGTTCTGGAAAATATAACGGGGAAGTTCAAAAATTTCGGCCCAACTACCTGGAGTATTAAAAACAAGACTTCGATCTACCTGCTGATGCTGATCGTGAGCGGGATCGGATTATACCAGTTTGTCACGCTGCCCAAAGAGCAGTTCCCCGACATTGTGATCCCTACTATTTATGTTCAAACGATCTATGTAGGTAACTCGCCCAAGGATATTGAGAACCTGGTAACGCAGCCTATTGAAAAACAGATCAAAGGGATCACAGGCGCCAAGATCAATAAAGTAACGAGTACTTCAGTGCAGGATTATTCAGCGATCACGGTAGAATTTGGCACTGATGTAAAAACGGATATAGCGCTGCAAAAAGTAAAGGATGCCGTGGATAAGGCGAAGCCCGACCTGCCCACAGACCTTACGGAAGAGCCATCTACGATGGAAGTAAGTTTTTCGGACCAACCGATCATGTATGTGAATGTGAGTGGCAATTATGATGTGGTGAAGCTAAAAGAATATGCGGATGAACTGCAGGATAGGTTGGAGGAGTTATCACAGATCAACCGGGTAGACCTGGTAGGCGCCCCGGAGCGGGAGTTCCAGATCAACGTGGACAATTACAGAATGCAAAATGCGGGGGTGACGTTTGACGATATTGCGAATGCAGTAGCGCGTGAAAACATGGACATCTCCGGTGGTATGCTGGATGTAGGAGAAACAAAACGGAACCTGCAATTAAAAGGTCAGTTTAAGACAGCTTTTGACATAGAGAAGGTAATCATCAGGAATACGAAGGGGGCGGCTATCTACCTCAAAGACATTGCCTCGATCAGAGATACTATTAAAGACAAAGAGAGTTATGCTCGTTTGAATGGTAAGAATGTAATTACGTTAAATATCATCAAACGTGCCGGGGAAAACCTGATCGAGACATCGGATGATATCAAGAAAGTGGTAGATGAGCTGAAGGCTGATCAGTTTCCCAAGGACCTGAATGTAGTGATCACGGGCGACCTGAGTAAGGCTACGCGCACCTCTTTTAATGAATTGGTGAATACTATTGTGATCGGTTTCTTACTGGTACTGATCATTCTGATGTTCTTTATGGGTGTTACGAATGCGTTCTTCGTGGCATTGTCTGTACCGCTGAGTATGTTTGTGGCCTTTATCTTCTTACCTGCGGCTGACCTGATCGTGGGATCGCATGTAACGCTGAACTTTATCGTATTATTCGCGCTGCTATTTGGACTGGGCATTATTGTAGATGATGCGATTGTGGTGATCGAGAATACGCACCGGATATTTGTGCAGGCTCAAGGTAAGATCAATACGGAGCGATCGGCCATGATGGCGGCAGGGGAAGTATTTATTCCGGTATTGGCCGGTACTTTGACGACGCTGGCCCCCTTCGTGCCCTTGCTTTTCTGGCCGGGCATTATTGGTAAGTTCATGATCTACCTACCCACGATGCTGATCTTTACTTTGACCGCCTCGTTGATCGTGGCCTTCATCATGAACCCGGTATTTGCTGTGGATTTCATGAATCATCCGGAAGGGGATCATAAAAAGTCGAAGCTGGCCATTTTCCGGAAACCATTTTTATGGATCGCTCTGGGCGTAGGTATTATTCTGGATTTAACGGGGTTTACCTTTCTTGGCAATCTTTTAATTTTCATTGTATTGTTGATCCTGTTGAATCATTTCGTACTGGACCGGCTGATTCATGGTTTCCAAAACCGTGCGTTGCCCTGGATCATGGGACATTATGAGACCTTGCTGAGATGGGCATTGAACGGATGGAAACCTGTGTGGTTGTTACTGGCCACTTTCGGGTTGTTGATATTTTCCTTTATGTTCTTTGGTGCACGCAACGTTCCGGTGGTGTTTTTTCCTACGGGCGACCCCAATCAGATATATGTATACCTGAAATTGCCGGTAGGAACGGATGTGGATTATACAGATTCGGTGGCGAAAACACTGGAGACGCGTGTGTACAAAGTGTTGGGTATGGAAAATGGCAAAGAGAACCCGGTGGTGGAGAGTGTTATCACGAATATAGCGGTAGGCGCCAGTGATCCGATGAGTGGAGACCGGAGTACGAGGCCAGAACTGGGACGTATACAGGTGTCTTTTGTAGAGTTTGAGAAGCGCCACGGCAAAGCAACGGCGCCTTACCTGGATGAGATCCGTAAAGTGGTAAAGGGCATTCCGGGTGCAGAGTTGTCGGTAAACCAGGAACAGGGCGGCCCTCCTACTGAACCGCCTATCAATATTGAAATAGCGAGTGAGAATTTTGATGACCTGATCAAAACCGGTGTAGCCTTGAAAAACTACCTGGACTCGATCCAGACGCCCGGTGTGGAAGAATTGAAAATGGATATTGACCTCACGAATCCTGAAATTTCACTCACGGTTGACCGGGAAAGGGCTATGATGGAGGGCGTGTCTACAGGGCAGATCGGTCAGCAGATAAGGACGGCGGTTTTTGGCCGGGAAGTATCCAAAATTAAAGATGGGGAGGACGAGTATAAGATCCAACTGCGGAATGAACAGCTTCAGCGCAAAAGCCTGGGCGATCTGATGAATATGAATATTACATTCCAGGACATGTCATCGGGCGGTAAGTTAAAACACGTACCGATCAGCTCACTGGTAAAACTGGATTATACGAGTACGTTGGGAAGTGTAAAACGTAAGAACCAGAAACGAATGATCACGCTGACCTCCAACGTACTGTTAACGCAAGGCTACACGCCTACTGCGGTGAATGAAGAACTTAAAGGACATATTACTGACTTTAAGAAGCGGCCACCTACTGTGACGATACGGCAAACCGGTGAAGGAGAGCAACAAGCGGAAACAGGGGCTTTCCTTGGAAAAGCGCTGGTGATTGCACTGTTCCTGATATTGCTGATCCTGGTGATACAGTTCAACTCGATCAGTAAGTCGGTGATCATTTTAACGGAGATCATATTTAGTGTAATTGGGGTATTGTTTGGTTTTGGTATAACACGCATGGAGGTATCGGTGGTGATGACGGGTATTGGTATTGTGGGGCTGGCCGGTATTGTGGTAAAAAATGGTATCCTGGTGATTGAGTTTGCGGATGAGTTACGCTCGCGTGGTGTAAAAACCCGTGAGGCGGTGATCCAGGCGGGGAAAACGCGGATCATTCCTGTGTTGCTGACTGCTGTGGCTGCGATCCTTGGTTTGATACCGTTGGCCATTGGGTTCAATATTGATTTCGTTAAGATGTTCAGTGAATTGGATCCGAATATCTTCTTTGGCGGCGACAATGCGGTGTTCTGGAAGCCTTTGTCCTGGACGATCATCTTTGGTCTTGCCTTTGCATTCTTTATGACACTGGTGATCGTACCAAGTATGTACCTGATCGCAGAAAGGCTGAAACGGCCGATGCGGAGGATGTATGGAGGCAAGTGGATCTCCTTTCTGGGCATTCCGCCACTCACGTTCTTATTTATGCCGCTGATGCTGATCACGATGATCGTGCATCGCTTTGACAAAGCAAGGCGCAGGCGGAAACTTTCTGATAAACGTGTAAATGAAGCATTTATAGGCAGCTGGTTCTAACTATTAGCTGTTTGCAGCATACTGAGAGGGTTTAGCAAAATGGCTAAGCCCTCTTTTTTTATTGGAAGGTTTGTAATATTTCCTGTTTTTTACTACTTATTATGTACCAGGAAAATGAGCCTGTTCTCTTAATTTTGAAACAAATAATTGACTATTAATATGAAAACGAATCATGAAATAGATTATCGCATTTATGGTGAAGAGATGCAGTATGTGGAAGTGGAGCTGGATCCCAATGAAACGGCGGTAGCTGAAAGCGGCGCCTTTATGATGATGGATGATGGCATCCAGATGCAAACGATGTTTGGCGATGGTTCGCAACCGCAGCAAGGGTTGCTGGGTAAGCTGATGTCGGCGGGTAAACGCATTCTCACGGGTGAAAGTTTATTTATGACAGCTTTTACGAATGTAGGCCAGGGCAAAAAGCGTGTAAGCTTTGCCTCTCCTTATCCTGGTAAGATCATTCCGCTTGACCTCTCAAAGTATGAAGGTAAAATAGTAGCGCAAAAGGACTCTTTCCTGTGTGCCGCCAAGGGTGTTTCCATCGGCATTGAATTGCAGCGGAAGCTGGGTACGGGTTTGTTTGGCGGAGAAGGTTTCATCATGCAAAAGCTGGAAGGCGATGGAATGGCTTTTGTACATGCCGGCGGCCACGTGTTTGAAAAGATCCTGCAGCCGGGTGAATTTTTAAGGATCGATACCGGTTGCCTTGTAGCTTATACCAGAAATATTAATTACGATATCCAGTTTGTAGGTGGTATTAAGAATACCATCTTCGGTGGAGAAGGCCTGTTCTTTGCCACGCTGCGTGGACCCGGTAAAGTATGGATACAAACGCTGCCGATCAGCCGCCTGGCGGGCCGCATCCTAGCCTATGGCACTTACAAGCGCAAGGAAGAAGGCAGCATTTTAGGTGGACTGGGGAATATGCTGGATGGAGACGGTTGGAAGTAGGAAAGACAAGAATAGAATACAGAATATAGAATTCAGAATACAGAATTTAGGAGTGTTGATATTTGAACTCGCTGAATAATATTAAGAAAGCCCGCTTTGCTGTGATGCATAGCGGGCTTTCTTTATTCATTAGGTCTTATTAATATTTATTGCGAATACTTGTAATGAAGGCTTCCACACTGCGCCTCACCGCTACAGCATTGCCATTGTGGTTGTTGACGAGCACAGAGAAAATGACAAGCTTGTTTTTATGGGTATACAGGTAACCGCTTAAGGCCACTACGCCGGACAAGGTGCCGGTTTTGGCATAAATATAACCGCTGTCTTTTTTGTAGAAGCTGCCGAGGGTACCGGTGCCGCCGGTAGGGAAGATAGTTTTCAGGCGATCCATTCCGAACTGCTCCCGCATTTTATTGAGTATGGCCACGAAAGTTTGAGGAGTGAAGAGGTTGTACCGGCTTAATCCACTGCCATCCACCCAACGGGGCGCTTGTGGCAGATCGGCAAGGTCGGTCTTTAATATGGTATCGATAATTAACCGGTCGCTCATGAGCCCCAGTTTTTGGTTGCTGACCATGAGGAGGGTTTGTTCTGCATAGAAATTATCGCTGCGGTACATCATGGGCTTCAGCAAGGAATCGGTAGGCTGGGAATGTATGGCCCGGGGTTGCTGACTGCGGAGCATCGGCTGCAGGTTGCGGGTTGATTTCCAGGCTTTGTAATTCACCTCCTTGTGAAGGGTATCGGGCAATAGTTCCAGCGCCGATTGAATACCATGTGTAACAAAGGGTACTTCCTGTTCTTTCTTTTTTTCTGTGCCCTGTGAAATATGAAATACATTTTCCGCCTGATCGCGCTCTACATAGAAGCTCTTCCTGGCGGTATCACCATCAAAGCGTACTTTCCAGTCTACCTCGGGAATGGAATAAACAGAAGGGCTGGGCGCAAAGAGAGGATCTTCGTTTTGCACTCCCTGCGCTGCTTCCTGTACCCAGCGAATGGTGTTGCCAAATACGGGAAGGGCGCTACGTTCGGCCATATAGCTTTCATTGTAATCGCTCCACCCCCACCCTGAGCCCAGGGACCTGTCTCTCCAGTTCTGGTCTGTGATGTAAACGTTTTTAGTAGTCTTTTGAAGGAAGTCTATTACGGGTTGTTTTTTGAATTCGGGATGTAGCAGTGTGGGGTCGGCAGCCGGCAGGAGGAAAACAGCGGTATCATTTTCCAGGTAACTCAAGCCGGTGAGGCTATCGCCCAGGTATTTCAATGCAGCAAAGCAGGTAATGATCTTGGTATTGGAAGCGGGTACAAAGTATTTATCGCCCTGGTAATTGTACAGGTACTTATTGCCGGTAACATCAAAGAGGCTGATGCCAATATGCGCCCTGCTGATAGAGGGATCCTGCAGGATAGATTGATGAACTTGTTTGTTAATGGCCTTCTGCGGGGAACAGGCCGCATAAACCAGCATAGTGAAGAGAAAATACCCGGTTCTTTTTTTCATAGCCCAATATACACCAATGTGTGAATCCCACAAGGCGGGACGGATTGGTGGAATTATGAAATGCAGGAATACAATTATTCCATAGCGCGCTGTGCAATAAACCCGGGTTTACTTTTTATTCTCTCTCCTGGGCACGAAGCCATCTTTCGGGTATTTCATTGCGGCCTGCCAGTAGATAATCCTTATAGGAGCAAGGGATGAATTTTTTATCGGGCAACTGCATCCACCAGCGACCTGTTTTTTTGCTTTGGAGGAATACGGATTCTATTTCAGCAAAAGCCATGTGGAACTCGTTAAAGGAGTCCTTTTCTTCTACCCGCGCCTCGCGCTTACCCCTGCTGCGGCCATCTATCAGGTACCACAACATGTGGCTGATCTGTTTGGCGGTGAGGGCGTCTTTGTCTTTGGAAGGCATATAGCCATATATGCCAATGGTGCTAATATTTGTGCTCATGCCAGCATACCGCATGAGGATGCAAGCTTCTTCACCATTCAGTCCATTGGGGGTTATGGTATTGGAGGGGGCAAAGGCATTGGCGATGGCGGAAATATCGAAACTAAGGAGCTGGCTGTTGCGGATAACGGGCTCCATTTCTTCAATTTGTTCTTTGACCATTCCTACACGGAAGCAATCAAAGCGTAGTTTGTCCATGGTTTCGAGCATATGAGGATGTACATAATAGCTCTGGAAACCGATATGGTTGTAATGACGAATAAAGTTGGGTTCGCCGGTGAGCATTTCCATGAGAAAATTCTGATCACGCTGAAGGGAATCCATGGAAAGGTCAATCAGGGCGTCGATGCATACGGCATCTATGACCTTTTTTTGGTCGGCATACATGCCGTATTGGGCCAGGGTAAGATCGTGCGAGCCACCCAATATGACAACCATTTTGCCTGCAGCAGTCAATTCGGCCAGCACTGTTTTGAGGGCGGCATAGGTGTCTTTGAGGGAGGCACCCTTTTTAATGTTGCCAATATCGGCGATGGAAACGTCCTGGTGCCAGTAAAAGAGCTGGTAAAATTCGGAGCGGATCCAGTCGGAGGCTAGTTGCTGGGACGGGGGTTTCCCAGCGCCCCGGGTTTCGCCACAGCCTACCAATACGATATCAACCCCGGTCAGGTCGGGCATTTCCTCTTCATATACCTGAAGGATCTTGCCCATCTGTCCATCCTTATATGATTCATCCTGTGAAAGTACTGCCCTGTTTACAGGCTCCAGAAAATCCTCGATATTAAACATATCCGACATGGGCGCAAGATAGCCCGAAAGTTGGAAAAGTCCGAAAGTCGGGAAGTCCAAAAGGCTGAAAGATGCCCTATTCCGGACTTTACCAAGTTCCGGACTTTTCGGACTTGGTTCATTATCTTTGCGGGTATGGAACAACTGTTACAACAGATAGCCACTTATAAGAATGAGATTGAGAAAATGGCTAATGACGGGACTGAGGCGATGGAGGCCTACCGTATTAAGTTTCTTGGAACAAAAGGTATTGTGAAGAACCTTTTTACGGAAATGAAGAATGTGGCGGCGGATAAGAAAAAAGAGTTTGGCCAGGTACTGAATGAATTCAAACAACTGGCGGAAAATAAATACGAAACCTGGAAGCAAACCCTGGAGAGCAATACCTCTACTGCAGCTTCCACGATTGATGTAACGCTTCCGGGCGACCCTTTGCCGTTGGGCACACGCCATCCCATTAACCTGTTCCTGAACCATGTGATCAGTATATTCCAACGACTGGGATTTTCTGTAGCGGAGGGGCCGGAAATTGAGGACGACTGGCACAATTTCACTGCGTTGAACCTGCCGGAGCATCACCCGGCGCGGGATATGCAGGATACTTTTTACATTCAGCAAAAGCCTGACGTGCTTTTGCGTACGCATACCAGCAATACACAGATACGGGCTATGGAGCAAAATCCATTGCCTATCCGCATCATCTGTCCGGGAAGGGTGTACCGCAATGAAACGGTAAGCGCCCGCAGCCACTGTTTTTTCCACCAGATCGAAGGGCTGTATATTGATGAGAATGTGTCTTTTGCAGACCTGAAGCAAACCTTGTATTTCTTTGTACAGGAAATGTATGGTAAGGATATCAAGGTCCGTTTCCGCCCCAGTTATTTCCCTTTTACGGAGCCAAGTGCTGAAATGGACATACAATGCCAGATCTGCGGTGGCGAAGGCTGTGCAGTTTGTAAACGTACTGGCTGGCTGGAGATCCTGGGTTGTGGAATGGTGCATCCCAAGGTGCTGGAAAACTGTAAGATCGACTCCAATAAATACACAGGGTTTGCCTTTGGCATGGGCATTGAACGTCCTGCACTACTGAAATATGGCATTAATGATATCCGCCTGTTCAGTGAGAATGATGTGCGGTTTTTGCGACAGTTTACAAGTGCGATCTAGGGGCGGGATTTAACCCGGAAATCCAATAAATCAAAATACTCTTGGGTCAAACAATTCAGACTGTGTGTGTTTGCGGTGCGGGTACCATGGGAAGTGGTATTGCGCAAATAGCGGCACAAAAGGGGTTTCATACCATTTTGTATGATGCCAATGAAGCGTTGATCGACAAGGCAGGAGTAATCCAGGAGGGCAGCTTGCAGCTGCTGCTGGAGAAAAATAAAATAACCGCCCGGGAGAAGGCAGATACGCTTAGTCGCCTGCGTTTTACCCATGATATAAATGATTGTCTGGCAGATATTGTCATTGAAGCTATTGTAGAAAAAGCCTCCATCAAAACAGCCCTCTTTAATCAACTTGCTGAAGTAAACCACAGTGAGGTAATTTTTGCCACCAATACTTCTTCGCTGGCAGTTACAGATATTGCCCGGCAGGTAATGCGGCCTGAACGGGTTGCAGGAATGCATTTCTTTAACCCTGCCCCGGTTATGAAACTGGTGGAGGTGGTAAGTACTCCCTTTAGTAATGAGCAAACGATACAAACGATCATAGAGCTGGCCAGGCAATTGGGCAAAACACCGGTGTTGTGCAAAGATTCGCCGGGGTTTATCGTGAATCATGTAGCCCGGCCTTATTATCTCGAGGCCTTGAAGCTGGTGGAGCAAGGCATTGGCGACTTTGAAACGATCGATGCTTTGCTGGAAGCAACAGGATTCAAAATGGGACCGTTCCGGTTAATGGACCTCATCGGCAATGACGTGAATTATGCTGTAAGCTGCTCGGTATACGAGCAACTGGGAAGTCCGGAGCGCTTACGCCCATCTTTGCTACAAAAAGAGCGGGTGGACAAGCAGGAATTGGGCAGGAAAACTAAAAAAGGGTATTATGGATATGAGTAAACCAGCAAAAATACTCATAACAGGTGGTACGGGTTTCCTGGGAGCCTATATCATCCAGGAGCTTATAGAACAAGGATACGCTGTACGGGCGCTGCGCCGCAGTCATAAGCTTCCTTTTTATATAGCCGCTGGTGTGTTGGAACAAGTAGAATGGGTGGATGGTGATATTCTTGACATTGTATCCCTGGAGGAAGCCATGGAGGGTATTGATGCGGTGATCCATTCGGCTGCCAAAGTTTCCTTCGACCCCAAAGAAAAAAGAGAATTGTTTAATATCAATATAGACGGGACGGCTAATATGGTGAATATGGCGCTGGAAAAAAAAGTACAGCGCTTTGTGCACATCAGCTCGGTAGCCGCGCTTGGCAGAACAGCCAGCGGAGACCGGGTAACGGAAGAAAAGAAGTGGCAGCACAGCAAGTTGAATACACAGTATGCTATCAGTAAATACCATGCTGAACGGGAGGTGTGGCGTGGAATGGGAGAAGGCCTGGATGTGGTAGTACTTAATCCAAGCACGATACTGGGGTATGGAGATTGGAATACCTCAAGTTGTGCGATCTTCAAAAACAGTTTCAGGGAATTTCCCTGGTATACGAATGGCGTGAATGGTTTTGTGGATGTGAAGGATGTGGCCAGGGCCGCGGTAATGTTATTGAAGAGTGGGATCACTGCCGAACGTTTCATTGTGAATGCAGAAAACTGGACATTCCGCCAATTGCTCAATACGATTGCGGAAGGGTTTCATAAAAACCTACCTACCCGGGAAGCAACACCTTTCTTAGGAGAAGTGGCCTGGCGGCTGGAAAAGTTCAAATCAATGTTTTCCGGCAAAAAGCCGTTACTTACGCAGCAAAGCGCCCGGGTGGCTCAAAGCAAAACTTACTTTGAGCATCATAAATTATTGAAAGCATTGCCTGGGTTTGCCTTTACGCCACTGACTCAGAGCATTACAAAAGCATGCGATCATTACCTGCAATATCCTCAGGCTCTATAACTGGCAAAGTAGTTGCAACAGTATACTTGCCTGGCTCTAAAATCGTTAATATATAGTACCAATAGTTTCCGCATGAAGAAGACCATTGCCGCTCTTTTTTTAACAATTATTTGTACAGTTGCCCTTGCACAGCAAAAGGATTTTGTAGTGCTTGGAAAGGTAATTGACTCAGCTACCCGGTTGCCATTGAATGGCGCTTCAGCTTTTTGCCAAAACACCACCCACGGCACGATCACCAACGCAGAGGGTTTATTCTTTATGCGGCTACCGAACGGGGGGTATGACCTGGTTATTTCTTATACGGGTTATAATAAGAATGTATTACGCATTAGCAGTAACCAAACTATGGCAGATACGCTGGTTTTTGAGTTGGTGAAAGACGACAAAACGATGACCGAAGTGGCGGTAGTGGCCAGTAATGAGGTAGCAGACGGCCTTGCCAAATATGGTTCTTTTTTTACAGATCATTTTATAGGAACCACTCCCAATGCGAGTCAGTGTATTATCCGCAATCCCGAGGCCTTGCGTTTTTTTTATACAAAAAAGCGGAACCGCCTGAAGGTAACGGCCAAAGAAGACCTGATCATCACCAATTATGCCCTGGGATACACCATCCGTTACCAGCTTGACTCTTTTAGCTATGATTACAATACCAATATCAGCCAATACACAGGTTATCCATTCTTCCAGGAAATAGACAGTACTACAGCGGCGGCCGAGACATGGAAGAAAAACCGCTCCAGGACCTACCTGGGTTCCAGGCTGCATTTTATGCGGACGCTCTATGACAGTACGGCCATTGAAGAAGGATTTATTGTAGAAAAGATGGATGAAGACCCTTCAAGCATCAAAGGAACAATCATTCATAAGTTATATGACGGCGAACAATATGTGGCAGACAGCAATGAGGTAACGCTTAACTGGCAGGGACGTTACCGTATCAGCTATAAGATGGTGTTTCCCGATAAACGGTTCCTGCAGGAATTCAAGCTGCCAGCCAATACCCGTATGCAGGTGACGCTACTGGACATTGCGGATGGTTTTGTGATTGAGGAAAATGGATACTTCTATGAGCAGTATGATGTAGTTAATACGGGTTACTGGGCCTGGAAAAGGCTGGCTGAATTGCTACCGTATAATTACGAGTATGAGTAGATTAAATTTCCACATTAATAAAATCTTAAGAACGCATAACTCGCTTCAATAGGTTTTTTATTTATCTTCAGCCAGCCTAACCTGACCAAAATTTTGCGTTAATTTAATGCCGGCTGCTGAACTCAGACCTAATCCTTTTTGCCTCTGCTTTTTGATTGTAAACAATACATCCACTACAATCAAGAAGGCCATTTCCTTTGGAGGCCGACAAATCCAGCTTCTCTTTTTATTGGTTTCTTTATGCTTACCCCCCGCATTGGCAGCGCAGGAATACAGTTATGTACATTATAATACCAAGGATGGGCTGGCGGGTTCTACGATCTATGATATTTGCCAGGACAAAGACGGATTTATTTGGTTTGCCACCGAATCTGGGTTAAGCCGTTTTGATGGTACCCGTTTTAAGAATTTCACGACTGCAGATGGCTTGCCCGAGGTAGAAATCCTAAGGTTGTATGCAGACCATCAGGGCAGGGTATGGATAGCTCCTTTTAAAAACACTATTTGTTACTATTATCAAGGTAAGATCCATACGCCGGCCAATGACAGCTTGCTTAAAAAAATAAAACTAAAATCGGTTATTACCCATATCGCCGGAGATAAAGATGACAATATATTCCTTAGTTCAGTAGGCCATGATTCGTACCTTCTTCTCACCAAGAAGGGGCATGAAGATTTTATCGACCTAAGGACCTATGGCAGGCTATTCTGGTATGGGCAAGCCAATTTTTTTGATCGCGAGGGGTTTATCATTTCCACAACGGATTCCGCATTTATACTGGCTAATGGCAAGCTACGATTTTGGTCAAGCGGCAAACTTCCTCCAAAAACGGTTGTTTCACTCCATACCCATGAGCATGCTGTAAAATTTATTAAACTACCAGTAGAATCGATTAATATATACTACCATTTTGATGCAGAAAAAAAACAGTCCCAAAGTTATTTTGCGCTTACCAATCACGGCGCCTGGATGATAGACACGCTCCATTTTGATCGCTTTGATGAGATCTTTCTCAAAGAGAAACAAGTTAACAGTGCACTCATCGACTATGAAAAAAACATATGGTTTGGAACAGGTGGGGAAGGTGTATATAAACTGGTATCCCGTAATTTCAAAACGTATTCATTCAAGGGCAGCAAGACCTCTGAAATATTTTCCCTTGCCAGGCATGATCAGGCCTTGATAGCAGGTACAGGTTTTAACAAGATGTATTCTATCAGTCATTCAGGTGTTGATTCTATTAGTTTTTACAAGTCATTTACCCGCTCGGTAAATCAGACTTCCAGCAACAGGCTTGTTAGCATTAAAAAAGCAGCCAGCGGTGACCTGATACTGGGATTTGACCTTTTCCTATATAAAAGAAATTCATCGGGAACCTATGTTAACTATGCCTTCCCTATAAAATCTATTGACGAAATAGATGCAAAAACGTTGCTGGTAGGTACCGGCAGAAACGTGATAAGGGTGATGGAGAAAGACCTGAAAATACTGGATACCCTATGGCCTTACCGGTCTACGGCTGTAAACTACTATAATGGTGATTTTTATGTTGGAACAGTAGATGGGTTATATATTGTATCAAAAGATCGCAGTTCCCGTTATCCAGGCAAGGACCTGCCTTTTTTGCGTTACCGAATTGCCTGTTTTGCCAAAACTGCTGACGGGGCTTTATGGATAGCTACCTATGGAGGGGGCATCGTGGGCATGAAAGGGAACCGGATCATTGGTCATTTGACCATCCAACAAGGTCTTTCCAGTGATATATGCCGTAGCCTGTTTGTTTATCAAAATTTCCTTTGGGTGGGTACTGATAAGGGCATCAATAAGGTAGATATCAGTAAGGCCACCTACCCTGTTCACCGTTATTCAATCTCCGACGGACTTCCTTCCAATATAATCAATGCCATTTATGTGGACAGCAGCAAGGTATATGTTGGATCGCCGGCCGGCCTCACCACTTTTGATGAAAAGCAGGTATCTGATTATTCCCGTTGCGACTTACGGCTGCAGGACATATCTGTATCGGGTCATTCCCTACGCCTGCAACCAGCTTATGAATTGGATTATAATGATAATAACCTCAGGATTGAATTTGTGGGCATTTCGTTCAAATCGGGCGGAGACATTTTATATCGCTATCGTTTAAAGGGGTTGAAAGATAGCTGGGATTCAACGAGGCAAAACCAATTGGAGTACCCTTCGCTTCCATCGGGCAATTACCAATTGGAGCTACTGGCCATCAACAAATTTGGGGTGGTAAGCAATCCTGTGATCATCCCTTTCTTAATCGATACGCCTTATTGGCAAGCCTGGTGGTTCAAAATACTCGTTGTGGGCTTTACGATTGGGTTAACTGCTGCGTTGGTGGCATGGCGTTTCAGCATAGTACGGCGGAGGGAAAAAGAGAAGGTAAGTTTGAAGCAAAAGATCAATGAGCTGGAACAACTGGCTTTATTGTCGCAGATGAACCCTCACTTTATTTTCAATTGCCTGAATTCCATACAAGCCTTTATTATCAACAATGACCTGGAAAAGACCAATCAATACCTAACGGAGTTTGCACATCTCATCCGCCAAACAATGGACAGTGCAGAAAAAGGCGTTATCCCAATTGGCAAGGAGATCAAGTACCTGACACGTTATATCGAACTGGAAAAAATGCGGTTTGGGCATTCCTTTGAATATAGAATAGAGATGGATGAACAAATTGACCACGTGAATACGAATCTACCGAGTATGTTGCTACAGCCTTACGTGGAAAACAGTATCCGGCACGGCATCCGGTATAAAGGGGATGGGCAAGGCCTGTTGGAGATAATATTCCGGCAATCGGGAGACCAGCTTTTATGTATAGTAGAAGACAATGGCATCGGTAGAGAAGGAGCCCGTCAATACCGGTCGCAGGTACATGTGGAATACCAATCAAAGGGCATGACGCTGGCGGCAGAAAGGGTAAAAGCTTTAAACCGGCAATATGCGGAATCGGTTGCCATTGAAATAATTGACAAGGTCGATCCGGAACTAAAGCCAACCGGCACCAGGGTCGTTATCTATTTTCCAATTAAAATGCTATCTAAACTCAGTTAATATGATCAGGACTGTTCTTATTGACGATGAACCCAATAATATTAATACTTTACAGCAATTACTGTTGAGGTATTGCCCGATTGTTGACATAGTGGGTACGGCCAATAGTGCCAAAATGGGTGGAGAGGTGATTGCCGCTACCCAGCCTGACCTGGTATTCCTGGACATTGAAATGCCTTATGGAAATGCCTTTGACCTGCTGAACAGTGTATCTCCAATTACTTTCGAGGTAGTCTTTGTAACTGCATTTGATAATTATGCTATTAATGCTATCAAGTACTCGGCATTGGACTATTTATTAAAGCCTGTCAATATCAGGGACTTACAGGCCGCCGTGCAAAAAGCAGCCAACTTGCTGGATACGAAAAATATTCATAAGCGGATCGATACGCTGTTTTACAATCTTTATACACCTAAAAACACTTTTCAGCGGCTGGCATTGCCAACTCTGGACGGACTGGTGTTTGTAAATACGGAGGATTGTATAAGCCTGGAGGCGAAAAGCAATTATACGGTCATTCATTTTAAGAATGGATCCACGGTCACCATATCGAAAACCCTGAAGGAGTTTGAAGACATACTTAGCAAGGAACAGTTTTCCCGTATTCACCACTCACATATCATCAACCATTATTTTGTTAAAAAATACCACCGGGGCCGAGGTGGATATATTGAAATGGAGGATGGAACGACGATTGAAGTGTCGATCCGGAAAAGGGATGAGTTCCTTGCCAAGTTCAGTTAAAGGGAAGTATCTATTTGAGGGCTTTTAGCTTTTCCCATATTTCTGGTATGCGTTTGATCCAAATCAGTTCCCTTTTTTTAGTCACGGCATCCTCAACAGGGGAACCGAAGTACATTTTTCCACCTTCCAGGGAAAAGGGAACACCACTTTGGGCCATCACTACGGCATTGGCGCCAATGGTGAGTGTTTTGGACACACCAACCTGGCCCCATAATACTACCCCATCCTCAATGGTGGTAGCTCCGGCAATACCAACCTGTGAAGCAAAGAGGCAGTTTTTGCCTATCACGGTATCATGACCGATCTGGATGAGGTTGTCCATTTTGGTGCCCCGGCCAATCAGGGTATCATGGCTTACGCCACGGTCGATGGTACAACCGGCGCCGATCTCTACATCATCTTCAATGATAACCCGGCCACCGCTTTCCATACGTTTGTACCATACCTCACGGTCTTTTTTGGTGTTGTAATAAAAGGCATCGGATCCTATTACGGTACCGGCCTGTATAACAACGTTATCGCCTATTACGCAATGATCCATTATGGTAACATTGGGGAATAGCCGGCAGTTCTTCCCAATGGTCACGTGGTGCCCTATGAATACGTTGGGGGCTATATAGCAACCTTCACCTATCACAGCGGTATCGCTGATCATCTTAGCAGCAGGTTCAAAGGGACGGAAGCGGCGGACGATGGTTTGGTAAGCTTCAAAAGGGTGTTCAACGATGAGGAGGGCCTTGCCTTCGGGGAAGCTGGTCTCTTTATTGATGATGATAAAGGTGGCGGCTGAATGGATACACTTGTCATAATACTTGGGATGGTCCACAAATACCAGGTCTCCGGGTTCGACCTTGTGTATTTCGTTAATGCCGGTTACCAGCCCGTTTACATTACCTACCAGTTTTGCACCTATCAGTTGAGCGATTTCCTGTACAGCTATCGGAGAGGGAAATTTCATTGTTTATCGTTTGCGCAAAGGTAACATGCAACAATGAATGCTACTCAAATGAGCTATAAAGGTTGGTTTGGGGGTAAGGATTTCCACAGCATTAAAAAAAATGTGAATAAAATTTATTAGAAAATTTTTCCAGATAGAAAAAATTATTTTTAATATTGTGTAGGGAAATTTATTTCCCGGTACTTACTAACCCATCCACATAATAAATCTCCCGGTTCACCGGGAGATTTTCTTTTACTATGCTTCGTTATTTTATCGTCTATAAACCATTCCAGGTACTCTCACAATTCACGTCGGAAGGCGGCAAGCAATCATTGAAAGATCATTTCACTGTTCCCGCTGATGTATACCCTGTAGGCAGATTGGACTTTGACAGTGAGGGATTGTTGCTTCTTACCAATGATAAACAACTCAATCACCAGTTACTGGATCCACAATATGCGCACGAGCGGGAATACTGGGTGCAGGTGGAAGGGACAATTGATGAGGTAGCAGTAAAGCGCCTGGAGTCGGGCGTAACCATATCGGTTGATGGCAAACCTTACCGTACGAAGCCCTGCAAAGCGATGATCTTTGAAACGTCACCGGCTGTACCG